>NZ_FCOB02000096.1 GCF_001545075.1 Caballeronia ptereochthonis | reverse complement strand
ACCACGAGCGCGACGATCGGCGGCACGGCGTACACGTTCGCAGGCAGCAACGCGACCAGCACGGTGTCGGTGGGCGCGGCAGGCAAGGAGCGCACGATCACCAACGTTGGGGCAGGCCGTCTCTCGGCGACTTCAACCGATGCGGTGAACGGCTCACAGCTGTATGCAGCGGATCAGGCGATCAACCAGAACACGTCGGATATCTCGAACGTGGCGGGCAGCGTTACCAACATCGGCAACCAGATCAACAACGTGTACAACACGGGCACGAAGTACTTCCATGCGAACAGCACGGGTGTAGATTCGACGGCCACGGGGGTGGATTCGGTGGCGATCGGCTCGGGTGCGGTGTCGACCAACAAGGGCGACGTGGCACTGGGTGCGGGTTCGACGACGGCAGCGGTGGTGAACACCACGAGCGCGACGATCGGTGGCACGGCCTACACGTTTGCTGGCACGGCTGCGACGAGCACGGTGTCGGTGGGCGCAGCGGGCAAGGAGCGCACGATCACCAACGTGGCGGCGGGCCGTGTGAGCGCCAGCTCGACGGACGCGGTGAACGGCTCGCAGCTGTATGCAGCGGATCAGGCGATCAATCAGAACACGTCGGATATCTCGAACGTGGCGGGCAGCGTGACCAACATCGGCGGTAACGTGACCAACCTGGGCAACCAGATCAACAACGTGTACAACACGGGCACGAAGTACTTCCATGCGAACAGCACGGGGGTAGATTCGACGGCCACGGGTGTGGATTCTGTTGCGATCGGCTCGGGTGCGGTGTCGGCCAACAAGGGCGACGTGGCGCTGGGTGCGGGTTCGACGACGGCGGCAGTGGTGAACACCACGAGCGCGACGATCGGCGGCACGGCGTACACGTTCGCAGGCAGCAACGCGACCAGCACGGTGTCGGTGGGCGCAGCAGGCAAGGAGCGCACGATCACCAACGTGGCAGCGGGCCGTCTCTCGGCCAGCTCGACCGATGCGGTGAACGGCTCGCAGCTGTATGCAGCGGATCAGGCGATCAACCAGAACACGTCGGATATCTCGAACGTGGCGGGCAGCGTTACCAACATCGGCGGTAACGTGACCAACCTGAGCAATCAGATCAACAACGTGTACAACACGGGCACGAAGTACTTCCATGCGAACAGCACGGGTGTAGATTCGACGGCCACGGG
>NZ_FCOB02000038.1 GCF_001545075.1 Caballeronia ptereochthonis | reverse complement strand
GTTTTTAAAGAGCACATCGCAAGACCGCTACCACCTTACCGCCGTCTTGCGTCGCTGCATCAGCAGCAGAGAAACGAAATTATGAAGAACGTTTCTGAATCTGTCAACAAGTTTTTGAAGCTTTTCTTATTGACCCAGCCTGACTTCAGCTGTTCGACTTAAAGCAAACGGGTCGTGCAAACATCGCACGACCCGTCGACGTAAGTCTTGGTGCCGGCTGCAGGACTCGAACCCGCCACCTGATGATTACAAATCAACTGCTCTACCAGATGAGCTAAGCCGGCGAAGGACGAGATTCTACTTCATTTAACGACTTTGAGGTGAGACCGCGCGGGCGATTTCGCCGCGTCGTCATCGGCTCCGGCTTGAGGCTCGTCGTGCGACGAAGCCGCAGCTGAACCCGCGCGTTCGCTCGCAGGTTCCTGGACCTGTCGCGTGTCGCGCTCGACCGGTCGCGACACGACGGGAGCGCTTGCCGGCTCCGAGCTGGAATGGGCCGAAGGCTCGACCGGAAATGCCATCCCCTGCCCGTTCTCTCGTGCGTAAATGGCGAGCACGTTCGCAACCTGCACTTCGATCTTGTGCGACTTGCCGGAAAATCGCGCGCTGAACTCGATCCACTCGTTGCCCATCTGCAGCTGGCTCGTCGCCTCGAAACTGATGTTCAACACGATCTCGTCGTTGCGCACGAACTGCCGCGGCACGCGCGTGGCGGCATCGACCCGCACGGCGATGTGCGGCGTGAATCCATTGTCCGTGCACCACTCGTACAGCGCGCGCAACAAATACGGCTTGGTGGAAATCTCTTGCATCAACTTTCCTCTGCCGGAGCGCAGCCGCGCGAAACCCGCGCCGCCGCGTCCCAACGCACTCAAACTATCGACGCATCACCTTTTCGGAAGGCGTCAGCGCTTCAATATAAGCCGGGCGGCTGAAAATCCGCTCGGCGTACTTCATCAACGGTGCAGCATTCTTCGACAACTCGATGCCGTAGTGATCCAGACGCCACAGCAGAGGCGCGATCGCGACGTCGAGCATCGAAAACTCCTCGCCCAGCATGTACTTGTTCTTCAGGAAGATCGGCGCGAGTTGCGTGAGGCGATCGCGGATCGCGCTGCGCGCCTTCTCGTGGTTCTTCTCCGCGGCCTTGCCCTTCTCGTTCTCGAGCGTGCCGACGTGCACGAACAGCTCCTTCTCGAAGTTCAGCAGGAACAGGCGCGCGCGAGCGCGCTGCACCGGATCCGCCGGCATGAGCTGCGGATGCGGAAACCGCTCGTCGATATATTCGTTGATGATATTCGACTCGTACAGGATCAGGTCGCGCTCGACGAGGATCGGCACCTGGCCGTATGGGTTCATCACCGCGATGTCTTCCGGCTTGTTGAACAGATCGACGTCGCGAATCTCGAAATCCATGCCCTTTTCGAACAACACCAGCCGGCAGCGCTGGGAGAACGGGCAAGTAGTGCCGGAATACAGAACCATCATGTTTTTAAAGTTCCTTCAGTAAACTCGAAGGGCCGGCCGCGGCGCTTCCCCCGCGGAAAGTGCCGTCGCGCCGACCCACGCCGTCGAAGGCGCGCTATTTGATATCTTTCCAGTATGCCGCGTTCAGGCGCCACGCGAGGAAACTCAAGAGCGCCAGGAACAGCAGAACCCAGACGCCGAGCCGCTTGCGCGTCTGCTGCGCGGGTTCCGACATCCACGACATGTACGAAACGAGATCGGCCACAGCAGAATCATAATCCACGGATGACATGGCACCAGGCGTTACCTGAGTGTAACCCACGAATCTTCTTACCTTTTCGCCGGTCTTTTCGTCCGTATCCGTCTCGAATTTTGCATCCCGGATGCCCTGAAGCGTCCACAGCACGTGCGGCATGCCGACGTTGTCGTAGACGCGGTTGTTCCAGCCGGTCGGCCGCGTCGGATCACGGTAGAAACTCCGCAAGTACGTATAGAGCCAGTCCTTGCCGCGCGCCCGCGCCTCCACCGACAAATCCGGCGGCGACGCGCCGAACCACGCTTTCGCGTCTTCCGGGCGCATGGCGATCGACATCGTGTTGCCGACCTTGTCCGTCGTGAACAGCAGATTTTCCTGAATCTGCTTTTCGGTGATGCCGAGATCGCTCAGCCTGTTGTACCGCATCAGGTTCGCGCTGTGGCAGTTCAGGCAGTAGTTTACAAAGATTTGGGCGCCGTGCTGCAAGGACGCGAGATTGTCCGTGCTATCGGGCGCCCGATCGAGCACCGCCTCTTCCTGCGCAAACGCCGGCGCCGCGCCGAACGCGAGCAGCGTCGCGCCGATCATCGCTATTGTAGAGAGCCATTTTTTCATCGTATTTGTCTCCGGACTTGAGCTCAGTGAGGTTTGTAATGCACTCGCTCAGGCGGCGTCTTGAATTTGCCGCGCGGCGTCCAGAAAGGCATGCCGAGGAAGAACGCGAAGTAGATCAGCGCGCAGACCTGCGCGATCAGCGTCGCGGCCGGCGACGGTGGCCGCGTGCCCAGGAAGCCGAGCATCAGGAACGCGAACACGAAAATCGCATAGAAGACCTTGTGAAACAGCGGTCGGTAGCGGATCGACTTGACCGGACTGCGGTCCAGCCACGGCAGGAAGAACAGGGAGACCACCGCCGTTCCCATCACCACCACGCCCCAGAACTTCGATTCCGTCAGCGCCATGAAAATCAGCACGAGGACGGCGAGCACCGGCAAGCCGAGACGCCACTTGCCGCGCGCGCGCAGCAGGGCGAGCAAGCCGAGCACGGCGATCACGATCATCAGCACGATCTTGAACGGATCGGTGGTGGCGCGAAGCATCGCGTAGAACGCGGTGAAGTACCACACCGGCGCGATTTCCGACGGCGTCTGCAGCGGATTGGCCGGCACGAAGTTGTTCGCTTCGAGGAAGTAGCCGCCCATTTCCGGCGCGAAGAAGATGATCGCCGCGAAGATCAGCAGGAACACGCACACGCCCATGAAGTCGTGCACCGAGTAGTACGGATGGAACGGAATGCCGTCGAGCGGAATGCCGTTCGCGTCCTTCTTCGCCTTGATCTCGACGCCGTCCGGATTGTTCGAGCCGACTTCGTGCAGCGCGACCAGGTGCGCGACCACGAGACCGATCAGCACCAGCGGAATGGCGATCACGTGGAATGCGAAAAAGCGGTTCAGCGTGACGTCGGACACGACATAGTCGCCGCGAATCCACAGCGACAGGTCCGGGCCGATGAAGGGAATCGCCGAGAACAGGTTCACGATCACCTGCGCGCCCCAGAACGACATCTGCCCCCACGGCAGCAGATAGCCGAAGAACGCTTCGGCCATGAGGCACAGGAAAATTGCGCAACCGAAAATCCACACGAGCTCGCGCGGCTTGCGATACGAGCCGTACATCAGCCCGCGGAACATGTGCAGATACACGACCACGAAGAACATCGACGCGCCCGTCGAGTGCATGTAGCGGATCAGCCAGCCCCACGGCACCTCGCGCATGATGTACTCGACCGATGCGAACGCGAGCGTCGCGTCGGGCTTGTAGTTCATCGTCAGGAAGATGCCGGTGACGATCTGGTTGACCAGTACCAGCAATGCGAGCGAGCCGAAGAAGTACCAGAAGTTGAAGTTCTTCGGTGCGTAGTATTCGGAAACGTGTTTCTTCCAGGTCGAGGTCAGCGGAAACCGGCGATCGATCCAACCGGTCAGGCCCGTTGTCTCTACTTCCTTTTCTGCGCTAGCCATTTAAGCCTCTCCCTTTTCGTCCTTGCCGATCACGAGTTGCGTCGCGGATGTGAACATGTATGGCGGCACGTCCAGGTTCTGCGGCGCAGGCTTGTTCTTGAAGACGCGGCCCGCCATGTCGTAGGTCGAGCCGTGGCACGGGCAGAGGAAGCCACCCGGCCAGTTATCGGGGAGATTGGGTTGGGGACCTTCCTGGAAACGCGGCGTCGGCGTGCAGCCCAGATGCGTGCACACGGCAACGGCCACGAAGATGTTCTTGTGGTCGGCACGCGAGCGATACTCGTTGTTGCAGTACTCCGGCAACGGCATCGTGAATTCCATCTTGGACTTCGGGTCCGCCACTTCGTTGTCGGCCTTCTTGACGTCGGCCAGCATTTCATCGGTGCGGTTCACGATCCACACCGGCTTCCCGCGCCAGGCGACGGTCATCATTTCGCCCGGCTTGAGTCCGCTGATATCGACCTCGACGGGCGCGCCCGCCGCCTTGGCCTTCTCCGATGGAGCAAACGAACCCACGAAAGGAACTACGGTTGCCACAGCTCCGAAACCACCTGCTGCGGTCGTCGCAATCAGCCAGGTACGGCGACCGCCGTCGACGCGTTTTTCATCCTTGTCTCGCATCACACGCCCCACTTCTGAGTTGGATTTATACCGTCACATCAGTTGTTCCGCCGCTAGTGTGCGCGAATGGAGTTGGCATTTACAAGGCCTCGCTAGCAAAAATCACTCGAAGTGATTGATGCTTCAGGGTTTTCCCCCACGTTTTCCGCGCAATCTCATGAAGCATTCATTTAAGGCAACTGCAAGCACAGATAATCGCCGAACCGGCTTGAAGACGCATTAAACCGGATTATCGATATCGATAAAAAGATGCTCGATATCGAACTGCTCGGACAGGTGCGTGCCCACCGCCTGCACGCCGTAGCGCTCCGTCGCGTGGTGGCCGGCCCCGACGTACGCCACGCCGGATTCCGCGGCGATATGCATCGTCTGCTCGGAGACTTCGCCGCTCAGATACACGTCCGCGCCGGCCGCGATGGCTTCGTCGAAGTAGCCTTGCGCGCCGCCCGTGCACCATGCCACACGCCGCAACTCCTTGTCCGAATCGCCGAAGACGAGCGGCTTGCGTCCGAGCGCATTCTCGACCACTGCGCTGAAATGCGCGAGCGAAAGTGGCATCCCGAGCGTCGCGACCCAGCCGAGATCCTGATCGGCGAAACGACCATCCGCGATCAGGCCGAGCCGCGCGCCAATCTGCGCGTTATTGCCTAGTTCCGGATGCGAATCGAGCGGAAGATGATATGCAAAGAGGTTGATGTCATTGGCGATCAGCGTGCGCAAACGTCCATGCTTGCGTCCCGTGATCTGCGGCGTCTCGTTGCGCCAGAAGTAGCCGTGATGCACGAGCACGGTGTCCGCGCCCCATTCGAGCGCGGCTTCCAGAAACGCCAGCGAGGCGGTCACGCCCGTCGCGATCTTCTGAACGCGGCGCGCGCCTTCAACCTGCAGACCGTTCGGGCAATAGTCCTTGAAGCGGCCGATTTCCAGCAGATTGTTCAGATACAATTCGAGTTCGATCCGATCCATGAAATCCTCTATCCCTTCAAATGCTTAGACGCTTCTGGCTATTTTTTGCCCAAGCGGTCACCGTGCTTTTGGCCCTGATGTTCATCATCGCGACCTTGAAACCGCAGTGGCTTCAACGTCAGGGACAATTCGGCAAGCAGCTTGCCGAGCCGATCGTCGCGCTGCGGGAAGTGGCGCCGAGCATCGGCTCGCGCCCGCTTCAGTCGTCATATGCCGAAGGCGCGCAGAAGGCCATGCCCGCGGTCGTGAACGTCTTCTCCAGCAAGGACGGCAACCTGCCGCCCGACCCGCGTGCGAAAGACCCACTGTTCCGCTACTTCTTCGGCGACAAGAACAAGCGCAAGAGCGACGAGCCGCCCGCGTCGAATCTCGGCTCCGGCGTCATCGTCAGCTCGGAAGGTTACATTCTAACGAACCAGCATGTCGTCGACGGGGCGGATCAAATCGAGGTCGCCCTGGCCGATGGTCGCACGTCGAGCGCGAAAGTGATCGGCGTCGATCCGGAAACCGACCTCGCCGTGCTGAAAATCAACATGACCAACCTCCCGAGCATCACGCTCGGCCGGATGGACCAGACGCGCGTCGGCGACGTCGTGCTCGCGATCGGCAATCCGTTCGGCGTAGGCCAGACGGTCACGATGGGCATCGTGAGCGCGCTCGGGCGCAATCACCTCGGCATCAACACGTTCGAGAACTTCATTCAGACCGATGCGGCCATCAATCCCGGCAACTCGGGCGGTGCGCTGGTGGACGTGAACGGCAATCTGCTCGGCATCAACACGGCGATTTATTCACGAAGCGGCGGCTCGCTCGGCATCGGTTTCGCCATTCCCGTGTCGACGGCGCGCAGCGTGCTGGAAAGCATCATCACGACGGGCACCGTGACACGCGGCTGGATCGGCGTCGAGCCGCAGGACGTGACGCCGGAGATCGCCGAATCGTTCGGGCTGGATCAGAAGTCCGGCGCGATCGTCGCGGGCGTGCTGCAGGGCGGCCCGGCGGACAAGGCGGGCATCAAGCCGGGCGACATCCTGGTGTCCATCGACGACGACACCATCACCGACACGACCCGCCTTCTCAACGTCGTCGCGCAGATCAAGCCGGGCACGTCGGTGAAGGTTCACCTGATGCGCAAGAACAAGGAGCTGGACGTCAACGTGATGATCGGCAAGCGTCCGGCGCCGCCGCGCGCGCCGCAGATGCCGGATGAAGACCAAGGCGATCAGGGTGACCAGGGCGACGAATAAGGCACGGTGTCCGTGAAGCAAAAAGGCAGCTTCGAGTGATCGAAGCTGCCTTTTTTGTATTTGAGATTCGCCGTTTTCCGACTCGCGGACGCGACAATAGGCCGCACCTACTTTGCCGCCGCTTCCTCGCTCTTGACCCCTTCCTTGCCGATCGTCAACCGCGCCGCGATGATGCCCGCCTCATAAAGAATGACGAGCGGGATCGCGAGAATCAGCTGCGAGAAGACGTCGGGTGGCGTGACGACCGCCGAAATGACGAACGCGCCGACGATCACATACGGCCGGATCTGCTTGAGCTTCTGGATCGACACCACGCCCATGCGGGCGAGCAGCACGACGACGATCGGCACCTCGAACGTCACCCCGAACGCGATGAACATGGTCAGGACGAAGCTCAGGTAATTGTCGATATCCGTCGTCATTTCCGCGCCGAGCGGCGCGTTGTAATGCGCCATCACGCGGAAGATCGTCGGGAACACGACGAAGTAGGCGAACGCCATGCCGCACAGGAAGAGCGTGTAGCTGCTGAAGACGAGCGGCGCGACGAGCTTCTTTTCGTGCTGATACAAGCCAGGCGCGACGAACGCCCAGATCTGATACAGCACGATCGGCAGCGCGATCACGAGAGCGACGAGCATCGTCACCTTCATCGGCACGAAGAACGAGCCGGTGACGTCCGTCACGATCATCTTGCCGTCGCGCGGCAGGTTCTGCATCAGCGGACGCGCCAGCAGCTTGAAGATGTCCGGCGCCCAGTACACCAGCGCGATGAACACCACGATGACCGAAGCGCCCGCACGGATGATCCGGTCGCGCAATTCGACCAGATGCGAAATGAACGTCTCTTCGACGGGCTCTTCTTTAGTGTGTTGCGGGTCGCTCACGCCGGCCCTCGGTAGGAATCATCGATGGAAGTGCGGCTCTCAGAAAAACTTCGTCGGCCGGCGCAAGGTGGCGGGCGTATGGCGAGCGACGCGCGCCGCACCCGATTGAACCCGCGTGCGCTGCGCGGTCGTGCGCTTGTACCAGTTGGGAACCGCGCTCTGCTTGACGCGCCAGTTCTTGCGTTTGGGGCGCGGCGCCGGCGCGCTGTCCCACGGCTTGTCGGATGCGGCGCTGTCCGCCGATTCGGCCACCCCGCCGGCAATGCTCGGCGCGACCGACGTGCCCTGGTTCCACGCATCGTTCAGTTCAGACTCGTGGCGGCGCAGGGTGTCGTGAATCGACGACTCGACGTTCGATGCCGCGCTTTCGAACTCGGTGCGCATCTTCTTCAGCTCATCGAGCTCCATCTCGCGCGCCACTTCCGACTTGACGTCGTTGATGTAGCGCTGCGCACGCCCGAAGAGCGCCCCCGCCGTACGCGCGACGCCGGGCAGGCGCTCCGGCCCGAGGACCACCAGCGCCACGACGCCGATGACCGCCATTTTGGTCAGACCGAGATCGAGCATGGAACGAGAAGTGGATGGTTGCGGTCTGCGGCCGGATTAACGGTAATCGCCCGAGCGGGACTTGTCCTTCGCTTCGACGTCCACCGCGCCGTTGCGCGGCAGTTCGCGCTGATCGGTCGAATTTGCCGGCGTTTCGCCTTCGCGCATGCCTTCCTTGAAACCTTTAACCGCGCCGCCCAGATCGCCGCCGATATTACGCAGTTTCTTCGTACCGAAAACGAGCGCCACGATCAGCAGAACGATCAACCAATGCCAAATGCTTAACGAACCCATGAATGAAAACTCTCCGTGATTCCGCCCCGATTGAATGTGGGTGCGGAAGTTCGGCCTTGCGGCCTGAGTCGAGACAGATCACCTCAACTGTCAACTATCGATTTTGCTCGCCCAATATTTCATTGGAAAGGAGAATGACCACAAAGATTGCGGCATCAGCCCATCCGGCGCCAAGGACGCTCGCCGGCCAGCAAATGCGCGTGGATGTGATACACCTCCTGCCCGCCGCCCGGACCGGTATTGATTACCGTGCGAAAGCCCGTATCGCCTCCCGTGTAGGACACGCCCAGATCTTTCGCCAAACGTCCGACGAGACTCACCATTCTACCAAGCAGCGGAGTGTCACTTTCTGTGCAGTGCGAAAGCGTCTCGATATGCTTGCGCGGAATCACCAGCACGTGCACGGGCGCAGCCGGATTGATGTCGTTGAAGGCGACGAACTCGTCGTCTTCGTAGATCTTCGTGCTCGGAAGCTGCCCAGAGGCGATCTTGCAGAAAATGCAGTTGTCTTGACTCATGAAATTCCGTGTCTCTCGTTGCCGGGCCTGATAGCCACGCCTGGATCAGAACCACGCGCGCGGTTCGATCGTCTTGTTTTCGTAGAGGAACAGCCAGCCCTTGATGATGCGATAGAGCGTCCAGATGCTGACCGCACCGAGAATCAGGAAGCCGACGCCGACCCAGAGCAGCGCGAAGCCGATCACGTGGCCCAGCACCGCCCACCAGAACGTGCGGATCTGCCAGGTGAAGTGATCCTCATACGGCGTGCCGACGGCATCGCCGCGCTTGATGTAGTTGAGGATGATCGCGACCAGGCCGGTCAGTCCGCCCGTCAGCCAGTAAACGGCGTACAAGGCGTATAGAACATGCGTGAACGTGCGCAGGCTGCGCAGACGCTCCGGGTCGGTCGAATTCTGAATCACAGGCGGCGGGTATGGTTCGTAAGGCCGGTTCATGCTTGCCCTCCTTGGCTTGAAGCGAGCTGCTCGTCAGCCGCCGTTCTGCTCGCGCTCGCGCGATTTACGCAGCGCTTTTTCCTCGATTCCCGACAAGCCTTCGCGCCGCTCCAGTTCCGCGATGACCTCGGCAGGGCTCAGGTCGAAGTGCGACAGCATCACGAGACAATGAAACCATAAATCGGCGACTTCACTGACGAGCGCCTTGGGCGCGCCGCCGTGGCGCGCGTCTTTCGCTGCGAGCACGACCTCAGTCGCCTCTTCCCCGATCTTTTTCAGGACCGCGTCGTCACCTTTATGAAAGAGTCGGGAAACGTAGGATTGTTCCGGATCGCCGCCCTTGCGGCTGTCGATGACGGAGGCGAGGCGCAGCAGCGTGTCGAGCGTGTTGACTTGCGTCATTTGTAGATGCTTTCTGGGTCTTTCAGGACCGGCTCGACAGCGATCCACTCGCCGTTCTCCGCCGTGCCTTCGAATTTGTGGAAAAAACAGGAATGGCGGCCGGTGTGGCACGCGATGCCCGACACCTGCTCGACCTTGAGCAGCACGACGTCCTCGTCGCAGTCGAGGCGCACGTCGTGGACGTGCTGAACGTGCCCCGATTCCTCGCCCTTGAACCACAGGCGCTGGCGCGAACGCGAGAAATACACTGCGCGCTTCAGTTCGATGGTCTTCGCGAGCGCCTCGCGGTTCATCCACGCGAACATCAACACGTCGTTGGTCGAGGCTTCCTGCGCGATCACCGGCACGAGGCCGTTCGCGTCCCACTTAACCTTGTCGAGCCAGGTCGCCGATGTGTTCAACTCGTCGCTCACAGCTTACGTCCTCACCGAAATGCCCTGATCGGCCATGAAGCGCTTGGCCTCGCCGACCGTGTGCTCGCCGTAGTGGAAGATGCTCGCGGCGAGCACGGCGTCCGCGTGCCCCTCGACGATGCCGTCCGCCAGATGCTGCAGCGACCCGACGCCGCCCGACGCGATCACCGGCACCGGCACCGCGTCCGACACGGCGCGTGTCAACGCGAGATCGAAGCCGGATTTGGTGCCGTCACGATCCATGCTCGTCAGCAGGATCTCACCCGCGCCGAACTCGGCCATCTTGCGCGCCCATTCGATCGCGTCGATGCCCGTCGCCTTGCGCCCGCCATGCGTGAAAACTTCCCAGCGCGGCGCTTCGCCATCCGCGGAAACGCGCTTCGCGTCGATCGCGACGACGATGCACTGCGAGCCGTGCTTGTCCGACGCGTCGCGCACGAGCTGCGGATTGGCGACCGCCGACGAATTCATGCTGATCTTGTCCGCGCCCGCGTTGAGCAGGCGGCGCACGTCTTCGACCGCGCGTACGCCGCCGCCGACGGTCAGCGGAATGAACACCTGCGATGCGACCGCCTCGATGATCGGCAGGATGAGATCGCGCTGATCGGAGGTCGCGGTGATGTCGAGGAACGTGAGTTCGTCGGCGCCCTGATCGTCGTAACGCCGCGCGATTTCGACGGGGTCGCCCGCGTCGCGCAGTTCGACGAAGTTGACCCCTTTGACGACGCGGCCCGCGGTCACGTCGAGACAGGGAATGATGCGTTTTGCGAGAGCCATGTTCTTGCCACTGCCGGTTCGATACGAAGTGAGGGCGGCACACGCCGCCCGGCTTGCTTCAGGATGCTCGCGCAAGAGCGAAAAACCAGGAGCTTAGGCGCCGTCCGCTTCGCGCAGCGCGTCGGCGCGCGTCTGGGCGGATTGGAAATCGAGGTCGCCGGAGTAGATCGCGCGGCCGCAGATGACGCCTTCGATGCCTTCGCCCTCGACTTCGCAAAGCGATTCGATATCCGCGATGCTCGACAGCCCGCCGCTCGCGATCACCGGAATCTTCACCGCCTGCGCGAGGCGCACGGTCGCGTCGATGTTGATGCCCTGAAGCATGCCGTCGCGGCCGATGTCGGTGTAGATGATCGACTCGCAGCCGTAGTCCTCGAACTTGCGGCCGAGGTCCACGACTTCATGGCCGGTCAGCTTGCTCCAGCCGTCGGTGGCCACCTTGCCGTCCTTCGCGTCCAGCCCGACGATGATATGTCCCGCGAACGCCGTGCACGCGTCCTGCAGAAAACCGGGATTCTTCACCGCCGCCGTGCCGATGATCACGTACGCGAGGCCGTCGTCCAGATAGCGCTCGATGGTTTCCAGGTCGCGAATGCCGCCGCCCAGTTGCACGGGAATCTCGCCCCCCACTTCATCGACGATTGCGCGGATGGCGTCGCCGTTCCTCGGCTTGCCCGCGAATGCCCCGTTCAGATCGACGAGATGCAGCCGCCGCGCGCCGCGATCGACCCAATGTCGGGCCATTGCTGCCGGATCTTCTGAAAAAATGGTCGCCTGGTCCATATCGCCCTGCTTGAGGCGCACGCACTGACCGTCCTTAAGATCGATGGCCGGAATGAGCAGCATAGGTATCGCGTATTTTCTGGGTGAAGTTGATCAAAACGGCGCGCGCGTGGTCTGGTGCCTTTCCGCGAGCCGTCTCGCTAGTGTAGTACAAGTCTTGCAACGGTCATGCGCACGTCGTGATAGGCGAAAACGCTAGCGTGCGCGCCGTTTCACGGGTTCCAGTGCACGAAATTGCGGTACAGGCGCAATCCGGCGTCGGCGCTCTTCTCGGGGTGAAATTGGGTCGCGAAGATGTTGTCGCGTGCCACCGCCGACGTGAACGCATCGCCGTACACCGTTTCGCCCGACGTATGGGCCGGATTGTCCGGCACGACGTAATAGCTGTGCACGAAGTAAAAAAACGCGCCATCCGCGATGCCGTCCCAGATCGGGTGCTGCAGCGTCTGACGGACGCGGTTCCAGCCCATCTGCGGCACCTTGAAGCGCGAGCCGTCGTCCTGCAGCAGGCCCTCGAGCCGGAAGCGCACGACCTTGCCCGGCAAGAGGCCCAGGCCCTTCGTGTCGCCTTCCTCGCTCCAGTCGAAGAGCATCTGCTCGCCGACGCACACGCCGAGCATCGGCTTCTCGCGCGCCGCCTGCATCACCGCTTCCTGCAGGCCCGATTCGGCAAGATGCGCCATGCAGTCGCGCATGGCGCCCTGACCGGGCAGCACCACGCGATCCGCCGTGCGAATGCCTTCGGGCTGATCCACGATCGCCACATCCGCCTCGGGAGCAGCCTTTTTCAGCGCCTGGTACACCGAGCGCAGGTTGCCCATTCCGTAATCAACAATCGCAATCGAAGTTTTCATTTCAAAGATGGCATCAAGGCCTTCAACCCGTTGACGATGAACTCCACCGCCAACGCGGACAACATCAAACCCATGAGACGCGTGCCGATATTGATTCCCGTGCGCCCGACCCAGCGCGCGATCGGCTCGGCGAGATTCAGCGCACCGAAGCACAGCCCCGCGATGATCGCGCCCAGCACGACGAGCCCGAAGCGGTCGTACCAGTGCTGCGCACTGGCAGCATAGACGATCACGGTGCTGATCGAGCCGGGGCCGGTGAGCAGCGGAATCGCGAGCGGCACGACCGCGACGCTGTTGCGCTCCTCCGCTTCCATGCGCTCTTCCGGCGTCGAGCGCGCGTTGCCGATCTGCGCGTTCAACATGCTGATCGCCATGAGCAGCATGATGATTCCGCCGCCCACTTCGAACGACCCGACCGAAATGCCGAAGAACGCGATGATCTGCTGGCCGAGCAGCGCCGTCACCGCGATCACGCAGAACACCGAAATGGACGCGACGCGAATCGTGTTGCGCTTTTCCGTATCGGATTGCTGCGCGGTCAGGCTGAGAAAAAACGGTATCGCGCCGACCGGATTGATCAGCGCGAGCAACGATATGAACGATTTGAACAGATCCATCGCGGGCTGCCATCCGTGCGCGACGCGCTGGTTTCGGTCATGCGCCGAACCGGCGTCGGTCGATCAGAGGCTTCCTTTGGTGGAGGGAACCTGCCCTGCCGCGCGCTCGTCGACTTCGACGGCCATGCGCAGCGCGCGGCCGAACGCCTTGAACACGGTTTCGACCTGGTGGTGCGCGTTGATGCCGCGCAGATTGTCGATATGCAGCGTCACGCCCGCGTGATTCACGAATCCGCGGAAGAATTCGATGGTGAGATCGACGTCGAACGTGCCGATGCGCGCGCGCGTGAACGGCACGTGGAATTCGAGACCGGGACGCCCGGAAAAATCGATGACGACGCGCGAGAGCGCCTCGTCCAGCGGCACGTACGAGTGCCCGTAGCGGCGAATGCCCTTGCGCTCGCCGATGGCCTTCGCCACCGCCTGCCCGAGCGTGATGCCGGTGTCTTCGACGGTATGGTGATCGTCGATATGGAGGTCGCCATGCGCTTCGATGTCGAGATCGATGAGCCCGTGACGGGCAATCTGGTCGAGCATGTGATCGAGGAACGGGACGCCGGTGGCGAGCTTCTGCTTGCCGGTGCCATCCAGATCGAGCTTCACACGGATCTGCGTTTCGCTGGTGTTGCGAACGACTTCCGCAATGCGCATGGTGATTCCTTGAGACTTGATCGTTGTGGGGTTCAGTTCAGTGCGAGCTTTTTCAGCGCCGCGACCATGTGCGCGTTCTCTTCGGCCGTTCCGACCGTCAAACGCACGCAATTGGCCAGCAATGGGTGCATTTTACCCACGTTTTTGATCAAAACCCGCGAAGTCAGAAGGGTTTCGAAAGCAACGGCCGCATCCGGCACGCGCACGAGCAGGAAGTTGCCCGCGCTCGGGAACACCGTCATCCCGGGCAGCGCGGCGACTTCGCGCGCGAGCGCGGCGCGCTGAGCACGCAAATCGGCGGCCTGGGCGTCGAGCACGTCGAGATGATCGAGCAGGAAATCGGCGGTTGCCTGCGTCAGAACGTTGATGTTGTAAGGCGGGCGCACCTTGTCGAACTGCATGATCCACTCGGGGCGACCCGCCATGTAGCCGAGTCGAATCCCCGCGAGACCGAGCTTGGAGACGGTGCGCATCACGACGACGTTGTCGAAGTCGGCTGCGCGCGGCATCCAGCTCTTCTCGGCGAACGGCTGATAGGCCTCGTCGATCACGACGAGACTCTCGCTCGCCGCCGCGATCACGCGCTCCATGTCGGCGGCGTCGTAGAGCGTGCCGGTCGGATTGTTCGGGTACGCGAGATACACGAGCGCCGGCGCATGTTCGTCGATCGCGGCGATCAGCGCATCGGCGTCGAGCGTGAAGTCCGCCTTCAACGGCACGCCGATGAACTCGAGGTGCGCGAACACCGCGGACATCTGATACATGACGAATCCCGGCACCGGCGCCACCACCTTCGCGCCCGGCTTCGAGCACGCGACCGACATCATGCTGATCAGCTCGTCCGAGCCGTTGCCGAGCAGCACGTCGCAGGCCGCGGGCACCCGCATCGTGCGCTTGATCTTCGCGAGCAGTTCGGCGGGACGCGGCGCCGGATAGCGGTTCAACGCGACGCCGGCGAGATGTTCGCCCAGGCGTTGCGCGAGATCGGGAGGCAAGGTGTAGGGATTCTCCATCGCGTCGAGCTTGATCAGGCCCGTGGAATCGGGCACGGGATAGCTCGTCATCGCGAGGACGTCGGGACGAATGATGTCTTGTGCTGTGGTCATGATTTCCCGGCGTCTCTCTCGCCGGACAAACGGCGGCTCTCAGGCCGCCTCGTTCAGTCTCGGGCCGGCCAGGATCAGCCGACGTTCTTCATCCGGTATTCCGCGCTGCGTGCATGCGCCTGCAAGCCTTCGCCGTACGCCAGCTCGGCCGCGATCTCGCCGAGCGTCTGCGCGCCGTCCGCGCTCACTTCGATCACGCTCGAGCGCTTCATGAAATCGTACACGCCGAGCGGCGACGAGAAACGCGCCGTGCGCGAAGTCGGCAGGACGTGGTTCGGGCCTGCGCAGTAGTCGCCGAGGCTTTCGCTCGTGTAGCGGCCGAGGAACATCGCGCCCGCGTTGTGGATTTGCGCGGCCCATTGATGCGGATCGAGCGCGGAAATCTCCAGGTGCTCGGGCGCGATGTCGTTGGCGATCGCGCATGCTTCGGCCATGTCCTTCACCTTGATGAGCGCGCCACGATCCTCGAGCGAGCGCTGGATGACTTCGCGGCGCGGCATCGCGGGCAGCAGCTCGACGATCGCATCTTCCACGCGCTGAATGAACGCATCGTCCGGGCACAGCAGGATGGATTGCGCGAGTTCGTCGTGCTCGGCTTGCGAGAAGAGGTCCATCACGACCCAGCGGGGGTCCGTGGTGGCGTCGCAGATGACGAGAATCTCGGAAGGCCCGGCGATCATGTCGATGCCGACCGTGCCGAACACGCGACGCTTCGCCGACGCGACATACGCGTTGCCCGGGCCGCAAATCTTGTCGACGGCCGGAATCGTGTCCGTGCCGTATGCGAGCGCGCCGACCGCCTGTGCGCCGCCGATCGTAAACACGCGGTCCACGCCGCCGAGCAGCGCCGCCGCGAGCACGAGCGGATTTTTCACGCCGTCCGGCGTCGGCACGACCATCACGATTTCCTTCACGCCCGCGACGCGCGCCGGAATCGCGTTCATCAGCACCGACGACGGATACGCCGCCTTGCCGCCCGGCACGTAGATGCCCGCGCGATCGAGCGGCGTCACCTTCTGGCCGAGCACGGTGCCGTCGGCTTCGGTGTATTGCCAGCTATGGCTGCCGCATTCGATGCGCTGCTTTTCGTGATAGCCGCGCACGCGCGCCGCCGCCGCTTCGAGTGCTGCGCGGCGCTTGGGTTCGAGCCCTTCGAGCGCGGCTTCCATTTCGGACTGCGGCAGTTCGAGCGCCGCGACGCTGTCCGCCTTCAGGCGATCGAACTTGTTCGTGTATTCGAGCACGGCCTCGTCGCCGCGCGCTTTGACATCCGCGAGAATCTGCGCGACCGAGCGCTCGATCGCTTCGTCCTCGCTCGCTTCGAATGCGAGGACCGCGCGCAGCGCCCGCTGAAAACCATCGGTGCTGGAATCGAGTTTGCGAATCTTGATGGACATGCTGGTTTTCCGTTTTGCTTGGGGCGCCGCGGCGTGCGGCTCCCCTAATTTCCCGTACCGGCCGTGGCGCGCTCGAAGGCCTCGAGGAACGGCTTGAGCGCCGCGCGCTTCAGCTTGAGCGCCGCCTGATTCACGACGAGGCGCGACGAAATCTGCATGATTTCCTCCACCTCGACCAGATTGTTCGCCCTGAGCGTACCGCCCGAGCTGACCAGGTCGACGATCGCGTCCGCCAGGCCGACGAGCGGCGCGAGTTCCATCGAGCCGTACAGCTTGATCAGATCGACGTGCACGCCCTTCGCTGCGAAATGCTGACGGGCGGTCTCCGTGTACTTCGTCGCGACGCGCAGGCGCGCACCCTGGCGCACCGCGTTCGCATAATCGAACCCCGCCTTGACCGCCACCGACATGCGGCAGCGCGCGATGTCCAGATCGATCGGCTGATACAGACCGCTGCCGCCGTGCTCGATCAGCACGTCCTTGCCCGCCACGCCGAAGTCCGCCGCGCCGTATTCGACATAAGTAGGCACATCGGTCGCGCGCACGATGATCACGCGCAGATTCGGATTGGTGGTCGGAAGAATGAGCTTGCGCGAGCTTTCGGGATCTTCCGCCACCTGCACGCCGGCGGCGGCGAGCAGCGGCAGCGTTTCTTCGAAGATACGCCCTTTCGAGAGTGCGAGCGTGAGCGGCGCGCTCGGTTCCACCGACGACGACGTCTGCGGCAGCGAACTCATTGCTCGCTCCCGCTGCCCTTGATGCGGCGCACGTTCGCACCCACGGCCGTCAGCTTCGATTCCATGCGGTCGTAGCCGCGATCCAGATGGTAGATGCGGTCGATCAGCGTCTCGCCGTCGGCGCACATCGCCGCGATCACGAGGCTGGCGGACGCACGCAGGTCGGTCGCCATGACCTTCGCGCCGGAGAGCTTCTCGACCCCGGCGACGAGCGCCGTGTTGCCGTCGATCGTGATGCTCGCGCCCAGACGGTTCAGTTCCTGCACGTGCATGAAGCGGTTCTCGAAGATCGTCTCGACCACTTGCGAGGTGCCGTTCGCGATCGCGTTGAGCGCCATGAACTGCGCCTGCATATCCGTCGGGAACGCGGGGTATTCGGACGTGCGGATGTTCACCGCGTCGGGGCGCTTAGCCATGCACACGCGCATCCAGTCGTCGCCTTCCTCGATCGTCACGCCCGCTTCGCGCAGCTTGGCCGTGACCGCATCCAGAAGATGCGAGCTCACGCGACGCAGCGTGACATCGCCGCCCGCCGCCGCGACCGCGCACAGGAACGTGCCGGCTTCGATGCGGTCCGGCACGACGTCGTGCTTCGCGCCGTGCAGCTTCTCGACGCCCTGAATCACGAGCCGGTCCGTGCCGATGCCGTCGATCTTCGCGCCCATCTTCACGAGCAGATGCGCGAGGTCGCTCACTTCCGGCTCGCGCGCCGCGTTCTCGATGACGGTCTCGCCATCGGCCAGCACCGCCGCCATCAGCAGGTTCTCCGTGCCGGTGACGGTGATCATGTCGGTGATGATGCGCGCGCCCTTGAGACGCTTCGCGCGCGCCTCGATGAAGCCGTGCTCGATGTTGATCTCGGCGCCCATCGCCTGCAAGCCCTTGATGTGCTGATCGACCGGTCGCGCGCCGATCGCGCAGCCGCCCGGCAGCGACACCCTCGCCTCGCCGAAGCGCGCGACGAGCGGCCCGAGCACGAGAATCGACGCGCGCATCGTCTTGACCAGTTCGTACGGCGCGACGAGATTGTCGACCTTCGATGCATTGAGGCTCACGCGGCCGTCGCCCGTCACTTCAGACTGCACGCCCATCTGGCGCAGCAGCTTGAGCGTGGTGCGCACGTCCTGAAGATTCGGAACGTTCGACAGATGGACGTCGTCCGCGGTGAGAAGGCTTGCGCAAAGAATGGGCAGAGCCGCGTTCTTGGCGCCCGATACGGTGATTTCGCCGGAGAGCTTTGTGCCCCCCGTGATGACCAGTTTATCCATGATGACGTGTCCTTCGACCGAGCTTCCTGCTGCGGAGCCGCTTTCGACGCCGCGATTGTCTTTGATGATTCGCACTCTCTACTGCCTATGTCTGCCGGTGATGCCGGGTGTTGCTTGAGATAAGTCGTATGACCTGATTGGCTTCGCCGGGTGGACTCAGGCCGATTTCCACTCGTCGGGGGTGAGGGTCTTCATGCTGAGTGCATGAATCTCCTCGCGCATGCGCTCGCCGAGCGCCGCATAAACCAGTTGATGACGCGCGATCAGCCGCTTGCCGACGAACGCATCGCTCACGATGGTCGCGAAAAAGTGCTGGCCGTCGCCTTCCACTTCGAGATGCTGGCAAGCCAGGCCGCCAGCGATGTAGTCCTTCACCTGCTCCGGAGTCGGCAACATGGAAGTCTCCTTGAATTAGTGACGCAGCTTGTAGCCGCTCGCGAGCAACCGCACCGCGATCAACGCCAGCACGGCCAGGAATCCGCCGACGATGCCGAGGCTCACCAGCGGATTGACGTCGGACAGGCCGAAGAAGCCGTAGCGAAAGCCGTCGATCATGTAGAAGAACGGATTCAGATGCGACACCGCGCGCCATACGGGCGGCAGCGTATGCGTCGAGTAGAACACGCCGGAAAGAAACGTGAGCGGCATGATCAGGAAGTTCTGGAACGCGGCCAGTTGATCGAACTTGTCGGCCCAGATTCCCGCGATCAGGCCGAGCGTGCCGAGAATGCCGGAACCGAGTATCGCGAACGCAATGATGTAGAACGGCGCGGAAAAAGACATCGGGATGAACCATATCGTCACGATGAACACGCCGAAGCCGACGCACAATCCGCGCACGACCGATGCCAGCACGTACGCAAAGAACATTTCCCAATGCGCGATCGGCGGCAGGAGCACGAACACCAGATTGCCCGTGATCTTCGACTGAATCAGCGACGAAGAACTGTTCGCGAATGCGTTCTGCAGCACGCTCATCATCACGAGGCCGGGCACGAGGAAGCTCGTGTAGCCGACGCCCGGATAAACCTGCACACGCCCGGAGAGCGCATGACCGAAGATGGTCAGATACAGCAGCGCCGTCACCACCGGCGCAAGCACGGTCTGAAACGAGACCTTCCAGAAGCGCAGCAGCTCCTTGTAGAACAACGTCTGGAAACCGCTCATGAAAGCCCCTCGACCACTTCCGGCTCGTTCATCACCTGCACGAACACGTCTTCGAGATCGGCCTTGCGCACTTCGATTTCATCGAACGTGCAGCCGGCTGCGCGACACTTCGCGAGGATCGGCTCGACGTCGTCGTAGCTCGCGAGACGCAGCAGATGCTGCGCGCCCAGCACCGCTTGCGGATCGACTTCGAGCGGACGCAGGTCGGCGGGCAACGCACCGTTCGACAGACGCAGATACAACTGCATGCCGGAGAAGCGCTGCAGCAGCGTGCTCGTGCGCTCGAGCGCGACCACTTCGCCGCGGCGGAGCATCGCGAGCCGGTCGCACAGCGATTCGGCTTCTTCCAGATAGTGCGTCGTGAGCACGATCGTGTGGCCTTCGCGATTCAGGCGCGAGATGAACTTCCAGAGCGTCTGGCGCAGTTCGACGTCGACGCCCGCGGTGGGCTCGTCGAGCACGATCACGGGCGGCCGGTGCACGAGCGCCTGCGCGACGAGCACGCGGCGCTTCATCCCGCCCGAGAGCGCCCGCGTGTTGACGTCGGCTTTCTCGGTGAGATCGAGGTTGGCCATCACCTCGTCGATCCAGTCGTCGTTATTGCGCAAGCCGAAATAGCCCGACTGGATCCGCAGCGATTCGCGCACGGTGAAGAACGGATCGAACACCAGTTCCTGCGGTACGACGCCGAGCGAACGGCGCGCCGCCCGGAAGTCGCTGACGACATCATGCCCGCGCACGGAGATCGTACCGCTATCGGCACGCGCAAGGCCGGCCAGAATGCTGATCAACGTGGTCTTGCCTGCACCGTTCGGGCCGAGCAAGCCGAAGAACTCGCCCTCTTCCACCGTGAGGCTCACGCCCTTGAGCGCCTGAAGCTCCTTATAGCGCTTCCGGACGTTTCGGATTTCTATGGCTGACATGGACAGTGCGCGCGCCTCACGCGGCCGCGCCTCGATTGTGCGGAGAGTTTCGCTTGACGGACCCGGGCTCAAACAAAAAGGGCCGGGTTCGGGCCCGAAAAAACGCTTGATTATAGGGCAAAGCGGCTGGAGCCGACTTCGGAGCGATCCTGATTGCGGCGGCAACCATGCCGCCGCGCCTGCGCGGAGTCAGTGCAGGATCACTGTCGGAAAGAGAGGAGCGTATCGACGCCGTAGGCTCGCGCGAGACTCGCGAGCCCGGAAGGAAGGTTGACGACATCCAGCGAGGCGCCCCGCGCGGACGCGGCGCGCTCCCATGCCAGCAGCACGGCGAGCGCGGATGAATCGAACTGCGTAAGCGGTGCGCAATCGACTTCGGTCGCGCCCGCTGCGATGCGCGACAAACCCGCGTCGAGCGCGACCTTCGCGCTCTCGTGGGTCAGGGATGCGGCCGTCTGGAAACGGCCACCCGAGGCCTGCGTGCTCACGATGCCTTGCCGCTCGCGAGCTGCTGGTTGCGCTGCGTGAGGAACTGCAGCAGGCCGCTCACGCCGTTCTGAGAAATCTGCTCGTTGAACTGCTGCTGATACGCCTGGATCAGCCATGCGCCGAGCACGTTGATGTCGTAGACGCGCCAGCCCTGCGGCGTCTTGTACAGGCGATAGTCGAGCTCCACCGGCTGGCCGTTGTTCATCACGACCGAGCGGACCACGACGTCGGTATCGTCCGGCGAAGCGCGGAACGGCTTGTACTGAACCGTCTGGTTGCGCACTTGCGCCAGCGCCCCCGAGTACGTGCGGATCAGGAGCATCTTGAACTGCTCGACGATCTGCTTCTGCTGCTCCGGCGTCGCCGAGTTCCAGTTGCGGCCCATCACGAGGCGGGTCGTGCGCGTGAAATCGGTGTACGGAAGGATCTTCTGATTGACGAGCTCGGTGATCTTCTGGATGTCGCCCGATTGAATCTTCGTGTCGGACTTGATCTCGTCGAGGACTTGTTGCGTGATCGTCTTGATCATCTGGTCGGGCGAGTTCGTGTCGACGGCCTGTGCCGACGCCGTGCCGCAGAACGCCACGAACATGGCAAAGAGGGGAAGAAGAAATAGTTTTTTCATCGCAAACCCTGCAGAAATAGAGGCTTCGGTTTGAGCGCTCCGACCGAATCGAGTTCAGGCGGAGCGTGTTCCAAAGCGTAAGAAATGTCGTTAGATATGTTACCGCGCGTTAGCGAAACCCCGCTCAACGCAAGCGGAATGAAGGGAATCCGGGCGGTGCGCGCGGCGGAACGTACTGGTTGCCCGGTACGGTGTTGGCCGAGCCGCTCGCCGGTGCGGGTGCGGCCGCGGCGCCCGAAGCGGGCGCGGCGCCTTCCGCAGTGGACGCCGGTACCGCCGGCACGGCCGGAGCCGCTGTCGCCGATGCGCCTTCCGCAGCGGCCGCGCCTTCCTCGCCGTAGTTCGGCAACGGCGCTTCGCCATAATCGGGCATGTTGCCGTCGCCGCCGGAGATCAGATACTGACGGCGCTGCAGGTACGCGTTACGCACGAACGAATACTTGTCGAGCGCGGCGTCGGCGAGCACGTCGCTCGCGCCCAGCAGATTCGCACGCGTATTGATGAGATTCACGCCGTAGAGCGCCCAGCTCACCGAATCCGGGCTCACGTAGGTCAGCGGATTGCCGAAATAGTCGACCACGAGGCCGCTCGTGTCGCGCACGGTGCTCGGTCCGAGCAGCGGCAGCACGACATACGGGCCGGACGGCACGCCATAGTGGCCGAGCGTCAGGCCGAAATCCCCGGCGTGCTTCGGCAGCTTCGCGATGGTCGCGACGTCGAACAGACCGCCGACGCCGAACACCGTGTTGATCGCCACGCGCATGATGTCCGACACGCCGTCCGCGATCTTCAGCTGCAGCAGATTGTTGGCGGCAATGTAGACGTCGCCGATATTCGAGAAGAAGTTGGTCACGCTGTTGCGCACCGGCTCCGGCACCACAAAGACATAACCCTTCGCCACCGGCTTCAACGCGTATTGATCGATCTTGTCGTTGATCGTGAACATCGTGCGGTTGTAGCTCTCGAAGGGATCACCCTTGGTCGGCGTCGTCACCGTCGCGCAACCTGCGAGCGCCACTACGCATGCGATCGTGATTGCGCGCCGCATCCCCTTGGCCTGCATGTTCTTCTCCTTATTGAGCCGCGCCCGAGGCGGCATTCGCCCCCGCGGCACTCGATGCCCCCATCGCGCTCGCCGCGCCCGGGAAAGCCGGTGCGGGCGCTGCCGCCGCCGCTGGTTTCGAGGCGCCGGAATCCGCCGCCTTGTTGTAAAGGAACTGGCCGATCAGGTTTTCGAGCACCACGGCCGATTGCGTCATCGTGATGGTGTCGCCGTCCTTGAGCATCTGATCGTCGCCGCCCGGCTCGAGGCCGATGTACTGCTCGCCGAGCAGACCCGAAGTCAGGATCTTCGCGGACGAATCCTTCGGAAACTGATACTGCTTGTCGATATCGATCGTGACGACGGCCTGGTACGTGTTCTCGTCAAAGCCAATGCTGCCGACGCGCCCCACGGTCACGCCCGCGCTCTTGACGGGCGCGCGCGCCTTCAGTCCGCCGATGTTGTCGAACTTGAGTTTCACCGCGTAGGTTTGCTGGAACGACAGGGAGCTCATGTTGCCCGCCTTCAGCGCAAGAAAGAGCAGCGCCACGAAACCGAGCACCACGAAGAGGCCGACCCAAAAGTCGAGAGCAGTCTTTTTCATCGTCTTCCCAAAGAGAATCTTTTCGCAGATTGCGCGTGACGGGCTGTGCCGTTCACGACGCCCGCGCCGGATCCGGCGCCTGCGCCTGGTCCATTAGCTGAACATCAGTGCGGTCAGCAGGAAATCGAGCCCGAGCACAGCGAGCGACGCGTACACGACGGTTTTCGTCGTCGCGCGCGACACGCCTTCCGGCGTCGGCCTCGCTTCGTAGCCCTGGAACAACGCGATGAACGTCACCGCGAAACCGAACACCACGCTCTTGATGACACCGTTGCCGACGTCGCGCCAGACGTCCACGCCGCCTTGCATCTGCGACCAGAACGCGCCCGGATCGACGCCGATCAGCTCCACGCCGACGATATAGCCGCCGATGATGCCGACGGCGCTGAAAATGGCCGCCAGTACCGGCATGGCGATGATGCCCGCCCACATGCGCGGCGCGACGACCACTTTCAGCGGGTCGACGGCCATCATTTCCATCGCCGTGAGCTGCTCGCCGGCTTTCATCAGGCCGATTTCCGCGGTCAGCGACGTGCCCGCGCGCCCCGCGAAGAGCAGCGCGGTGACCACCGGGCCGAGCTCGCGCACGAGCGACAGCGCGACCAGCAGGCCCAGAGCCTGTTCCGAGCCGTAGCGGCTCAATGTGTAATAGCCCTGCAAGCCGAGCACGAAGCCGACGAACAGACCCGACACCGCGATGATGACAAGCGAATAATTGCCGACGAAGTGGATCTGCTTCGTGACAAGACGCGGGCGGCGCAACAGGGGGAAGAATTCGAGCACGAGGCGCATGAACATGCGCGTCGCGTAGCCGGCGGTGCCGAACCCGTCGAGCACCCAGCGTCCGAGCGCGCTGATCATGCCTGCCCTCCGATGCCGAAATCCGCGGCGAGCGGCGTGCTCGCATAGTGGAACTTGAAGGGGCCATCCGGCGTGCCGTCGATGAACTGGCGCACGGTCGGATCCTGTGATGCGCGCAGTTGCGCCGGCGTGCCCTCGGCGTGAATGCCGCCATTCGCGATGAAATACACGTAGTCCGCGATCGCGAACGATTCGGGCACGTCGTGCGTGACGAGAATGGAGGTTGCGCCGAGCGCGTCGTTGATCGTGCGGATCAGTTGCGCCGTGATGCCGAGGGAGATGGGATCGAGGCCGGCAAACGGCTCGTCGTACATCATCAATTGGGGATCGAGCGCGATCGCGCGGGCAAGCGCGACGCGGCGCGCCATGCCGCCGGAAATCTCCGACGGCGCGAGATCGCGCGCGCCGCGCAGGCCGACCGCGTTCAGCTTCATCAGCACGAGATTCCGGATGAGCTCTTCGGGCAGATCGGTGTGCTCGCGCAGCGGAAACGCCACGTTCTCGAACACGGTCTGGTCGGTGAAGAGCGCGCCGAACTGGAACAGCATGCCCATCTTGCGGCGCAGGGCATAAAGGCCCTCGCGCGTCTGCGCGCCGACATCCTGCCCGTTAAACAGCACCTGACCGCGGCTCGCCTTCACGAGGCCGCCGATCAGGCGCAAGGTCGTGGTCTTGCCGCAGCCGGAGCCGCCCATGACCGCGACCACCTGCCCACGCGTGAAACGCATGTTCAGGTTCGACAGAACGAGCTGGTCGCCGTAGCCGAAGTCGACGTCGCGTAGCTCCAGCAGAGTCTCGGAAGAAGCAGGCACTGGGTAAGAGATTCCGTTGACGCAAGAGGCCGAATTATAGGGCCTGCGCGCAATCGGTGCTTTGCCTAGGCCTGGACCCCCTTGTTTTTCCGACTTTTCAACATTGACCTGAAAACATTTGTTGCAGAGCCGAGACCGCCGACGCCGTGTCCGGCGCCTCGGTCACCGCGCGCACGACGGCGGCACTGCCGACGCCTGTCGCGAGCACGCCGGGCAGCGCTTGCGCGTCGATTCCGCCAATCGCGACGAGCGGCACGCGCCCCGACAGCAATTGCACGTAGCGCGCGAGCCGCGCGAGGCCCTGCGGCCGGGTCGGCATGACTTTCGTCGTGGTCGGGAACACCGCGCCCAGCGCCAGATAGCTGGGCCCGAAGTGCAGCGCGCGCAACATTTCGTAATACCCGTGCGTCGACAGGCCGAGGCGCAGGCCGGCGCGCGCGATCGCGCTCAAGTCCGCCGTCTGCACGTCTTCCTGGCCGAGATGAACGCCGTACGCGCCCGCCGCGATCGCCTCGCGCCAGTGATCGTTGATGAAAAGCTGCGCGTCGTGCCGCCGCCCCGCGTCGACCGAACGTGCGATTTCGCGCGGCAGACCGGCGACGTCGTTCGTCTTGCGGCGCAGTTGCGCCGTGCGTACGCCGAGATCGAGCACACGCTCGATCCATTCGGCGCTCGGCAGCACCGGATAAAGACCGAGCCGGTCCGGGCACGACTGGAATCCGCCGTCGGGCGCCGGCGGCAAGTCGGTCACACGCGGGAAGGTCGCAAAATCGACGGGCCAGGCATCGTCCTTGTTTTCGTCGCCCGCGCGCCACGCGAGCGCAAGCACCAGCGCGTCGTGCGGCTCGAAGTTGCAGTCGAGGAAAGCGGCGAGTGCGGCCAGCCAATCATCCGACCATTGACCTTCCAGCGCGAAACGCTCGTCGCCCCGCCGCAGTGTCACGCGAGCGCCGTGCGCTTCCAGCACGGCCGCGCCGCCGCTCGCGAGCCGCTCCGTGTCCGCGTCGTGCGGCTCGGTGAAGACGATCAGATCGCCAGCCTTCGGCGATTCCGGCGCGGTCAGGCAGATGCGCCAGCGCGTTTCGGCCGCGGGCCACTCGCCCAGACGCGCGCGAATCCGCTCGGCGACTTCGACCAGTTCGTCCGCGGGCGGCCAGAATACTTCGCGATTCAGCAAGCTCACGCCGCACCTCCGTCCTGATGCCAGAACGGCATGCCGACGACCGGCGTGCTCGCCTGTGCGCTGTCCCGCTCGGCCATCGGCCCGGCGAGAAACGCCGTGCGCCCGGCTTCGACGCCGAGCGCGAACGCCCGCGCCATCTGCGGCGGGAAAGTCGCCTGCGACACCGCGGTGTTGAGTAGCACGCCGTCGAAGCCCCATTCCATCACCTGGCACGCGTGCGACGGCACGCCAAGACCCGCATCGACGATCAGCGGCACGTCCGGCAGACGCTCGCGCAGCGTGCGCAGCCCGTAGGGATTGGTCACACCCTTGCCGGTGCCGATCGGCGCGCCCCACGGCATCAGCGCCTCGCAGCCGGCGTCGAGCAGGCGCCGGCCGATCACGAGATCCTCGGTGCAATACGGCAGCACCTTGAAGCCGTCGCGGATCAGCTTCGCCGCCGCTTCGACCAGCCCGATCGGGTCGGGCTGGAGCGTGTAGTCGTCGCCGATCAGCTCGAGCTTGATCCACGGCGTCTCGAACACCTCGCGCGCCATGCAGGCGGTCGTCAGCACTTCGTCGACGCTCTGGCAGCCCGCGGTATTCGGCAGCAGCGCGACGCCGTGGCGCTTGAGCACGTCGAAGAAGCCGGCTTCGCCCGTCTCCGACTGGCGGCGCAGCGCGACGGTGACCATGCCTGGCCGAGCGGCGTCGATGGAGTCGGAAAGCGATTGCAGCGACGGATAGCGCGACGTGCCGAGCAGCACGCGGCTCGGGAACGCCTGGCCGTAGAGCGTGAGGGCGTCCGCGGTTAATGTGGTCATGGTTCGATCCTTCGAGTTCGGAGTTCAGCCGCCCGCCACGGGCGACACGATGTCGAGCTTGTCGCCGGCGGCGAGCGTCCTGGTGGCGTGCTCGCCGCGCGCGACGAACTGGCCGTTGAGCGCGACCGCGAACGGCGGTTTCGCGCCGAACGCGGCGATCGCCTCGGTGACGGTGGCGGCATCGTGCAAGTCGAAGACGCGCTGATTGATGTGGATGTTCATGGCTTTCGTCTCTTTCTCAATGCGACAGCGCGGGCGCGGCGGCGAATTCGCGGTGCAGCAGCTCCGGCCAGCGCGCGGCGCTGCGGAAATCTCCGAACGTGTCGACGTTGGCGACATCGCCCGAAACGAGCGCTTCGGCGAGCCGGCACGCGGTATCCGCGACTTCCGGCGCGATCATGAAACCGTGCCGGTACAGGCCGTTCACGCGCAGGGTCCGCGCCCCGTCCCAGACGATGGCCGGCCGGTGATCCGGCAAGGTCGGCCGGCAATGGGAATTCAGCTCGAGGATGCGCGCCTCGCCGAAGCCCGGATGCACGGCAAATGCGGCGCTCAGCAGTTCGAGCGCGGAGCGCACGCTCACCGGCGACATGTCCTCGCCTTCCACTTCGGTCGCGCCGATTACATACAGATCGTTCTCTTTCGGCGCGATATAGAGCGGATAGCGCGGATGCAGAAGCCGCACGGGCCGCGAAAGCCCGATGCCCGGGGCGTGCACCCGCGCGACTTCGCCGCGAATGCCGCGCAGCGCGGGCCACGCGGGCTTGCCGCCCAGGCCGCGGCAATCGATGATCCAGCGCGCTTCATTCGTCGACTCGGGCGTCGCGTCGACGGGCGTGTTCCAGTGTGTGCGCACGCCGCGCGCGGCGAGGCCGGCGCCGAGGGCGCTCAAGGCCTGGCGGTTGTCCAGTTGCCCTTCGTTCGGCAGCAGCCAGCCTTGCGCGAAGCGCGCGCCGAGCGCCGGTTCGGCCTGCGCGACCTGCGCGCCCGCGAGCTTGACGAAACCGCCATCGAGCAGTTCGGCGGGCGAATTGGCGCGCAGCCGGCGCTCGAAGAGCGGCGCCTCGGCGCGGTCCGCGCCGTGCCAGACGACGAGTGTGCCGTTGCGCTGAAAGAACACCGGCTCGGGCAATTGCGCGATGAGACGCGGCCAGCGTTCGAGCGACGCGGCTCCGAGCCCGACGACGAGCGGCTCCGCGCTGGCGGCCTCCGCGAGCGGCGCGAGCATCGCGGCGGCGACCCAGGCGGCGGATTGCGTGCCGAGGGCGTCGCCGCGCTCATACAGTTCCACGCGATGCCCCGCGCCCGCGAGTTGCCACGCGACGAGCCGTCCGACGAGCCCACCGCCGATGACGGCGAAATCCGCCCGACGCGCGGCGGTCTGATCGATCCTGTTCAATTCGATGTCTCCTCGTCGACCGCGGCTGGCGCTTCAGCGCGCACCGCGGTCCCATGCAAAGCTTGCGGCCTGACGCTGCGCTGCACGAGGAGAAGGAGTACGCGATCTCGACCGTGCTGGCGCGGCGGCACATCACAAGGACGAAATCAGCGGAGAGAGACCGGCCCGGCAGCCGCGTCGATAGGAAGCGCGCGCCGGACGGAAAAGACAGTTACTCGGAAGAGACTGGAGGAATGGCGCGAGTTCGCGCGTTCTCCGGAAACTTCCCTCGCCGGTATTACCCGGATCGGGTGCAAAGGGTCTCTCTCAGCCTCGCCGCGCTGGTGACCGGTTCCGGTCGCCGATGCGCGCGAAGCACCCCTGTTTCGTCGAGGGTCATTAGAACATGAAAGGCGAACGCGCTGCAAACCGGGATTGCCCCGGGCTTTTATCGTGCCCGGCGGCACTCTGGCACAATGCCGCGAACATGGTTCACCGAACGATCGCGCGAAATTAAGTGAGCGTTAAGAGAACCCCGGAAGAATTTGCAGGCCCGGAACAGGCTGCGCGCAGGATTACCGCGCGCCGAAAGCCGGCTGCATGACGCAACAACCGCGTAACGCGTAACAATTCGCCGCCCGCAGGGCGCATCGGCAGGAAGCTCATGATCGACACTCGTACCAGAAGCACCCAACAGAAGGCCGACGAAGTATCGGCGTGGAGTCTCATCAAGCCCTACTGGGTGTCCGAGGAACGCGGCATTGCGTGGGGCCTGCTCGTTGCGATCATCGTGATCAACATGACGGTCGTGTGGATCAACGTGCGGCTCAACAGCTGGAACGCCGACTTCTATAACGCACTGCAGAACAAGAACGTCCGCGACTTCCCGCACTTGCTGCTGATCTTCACGGGTCTCGCGTTCGCGTACATCCTGCTCGCCGTGTATGGCCGGTATCTGCGGCAGATGCTCGCGTTCCGCTGGCGGCAATGGCTCACCAACCGGTATCTCGAACAATGGCTCGGCGACAAGGCGTTCTACCGCATCGAGCGGGACCGCCTCGCCGACAACCCCGACCAGCGTATCAGCGACGACCTGCAATCCTTTGCGACGACCACGCTCTCGCTCTCCCTCGACCTGCTTTCGACGCTCGTCACGCTCGTCACCTTCATCACGATCCTCTGGACCATCGCGGGCGCGCTGACGCTCACGCTGGGCGGCACGCCGATCGTCATTCCGGGCTACATGGTGTGGGCCGCCGCGCTCTATGCGATCGCGGGCTCGCTCATCATCCAGAAGGTCGGGCATCCGCTCGTGTCGATCAACTATCAGCAGCAGAAGGTGGAGGCGGATTTCCGCTTCGGCCTGATTCGCGTGCGCGAGAATGCCGAGCAGATCGCGTTCTACGACGGCATCTCGACCGAGACGGCGAACGCGAAGAGCATCTTCCAGCGCATCCGCGACAACTGGTGGCTCATCATGAAGTACACGAAGCGCATGACCTTCGTGCTCTCCTTCTACGGGCAGATCGCGATCATCTTCCCGATCATGGTCGCCGCGCCGCGCTACTTCGCGGGCGCGTTTTCGTTCGGCGTGCTGATGCAGATTTCATCGGCGTTCGGCACGGTGAGCGATTCGTTTTCGTGGTTCATCAACAGTTATTCGACGCTGGTCGAATGGCGCGCCACGGTCAACCGTCTGCGTGAATTCAAGCGCGTGATGCGCTCGACGCATATCCGCGAGGAAACATCGCCGGCGACCGAGCACGGCGGCATCAACCTGCACTACACGAGCACCACCTCGCTCACGACGAACGGCCTGATGCTCGCGCTGCCCAACGGCACACCGCTCTCTCGCGTGGCGAACGTGTCGATCGAGCCGGGATCGCGCTGGCTCGTCGTCGGGCCGTCGGGCTCGGGCAAGAGCACGCTGATGCGCGCGCTCGCGGGCTTGTGGCCGTTCGGCGACGGCACGATCGATGCGCCCGTCGACGCCAAGATGATGTTCATCCCGCAGATGAGCTATCTGCCGATCGGCACGCTGCGCGCGGCGTTGAGCTATCCGTCGCCCGGCGGCACGTTCAGCGACGAGGAATCGCGCGAAGTGCTGCGTCAGTGCAATCTCGAGGGGTACATGGATCGGCTGGATGAAAGCGCGCATTGGGCGCGGAGTTTGTCGCCGGGCGAGCAACAGCGTCTGGCCGCGGCGCGCGTGCTGCTGCACAAGCCGGACTTCGTGTTCCTCGACGAAGCCACCAGCGCACTCGATGCCGAGAACGAGCTGCACATCTACAACACGCTGGTCGAGCGGCTGCCGAAAGCGGCGATTCTGAGCGTCGCGCATCGCGAATCGGTGGCGATGTTCCATGACTACAAGATCGAGATCGAGAGGGCGTTGGTGGAGGCTTGAAGCTTCACGCTCTCGTCGCTGGTGAATCAGAGAACCGCACCCGTGAGTGATCATCGGTGCGGTTTTTCTTATTTGTCGGCGCGGTTGATTTGATCGACGTGCTGCGTCCTGGACTGTCGCGTCTTGTCGACGGAAAAGCAGCAAAGGGACCCAGATCGCGTCGGAGTCGGATGAGCAGCAGAATCTCGTCGAAATCGTCGGCATCGACAACGTCACCGAAAATTACCTCGCGCCGGAAGTCCCCGATGCGACCGACTGGAGTCCGGAGCGCACGCGGCTCGCGACCATCATGCTTCAGCACATCGACCAGTACATCGAGCGCTTCGATTCGATCATCGTGTTTCAGGATGCGAGCGAGATTCCGAGCAGCGATCTGCGCAGACTCATGAACGCCGCAAACGACATGGTTGATTCCATCGACGCCAGGGCGGCGCTCGCGAAGAAGATCAATCACCCAAATGCACGCGGCATGACCACCGCCGTCGAAAGCAAAAAGGGCGGACAACCGCACGGTCATCCGCCCTGTTTCAATGCTGCCGTGACTTAGCGCGGCAATTCGCTGCTACCCATCAGATACGCATCCACCGACCGCGCGCACTGCCGCCCTTCGCGAATCGCCCACACGACGAGCGACTGACCGCGCCGCATATCGCCCGCCGTGAACACCTTGTCCACCGACGTGTAATACGCCTTGTCGCCTTCGGTGGAAGCACGCACGTTGCCGCGCGCATCCTTTTCGACGCCGAACGCATCCAGCACCGGCGACGCCGGCTGCGTGAAGCCCATCGCGAGCAGCACGAGATCGGCCTTCATCTCGAACTCGGAGCCCGGCACTTCCTGCATCTTGCCGCCCTTCCACTCGACGCGCACCGCGACCAGCTTCTCGACCTTGCCGTTCTTGCCTTCGAAGCGCTTCGTCGCGACCGACCAGTCGCGCTCGCAGCCTTCCTCATGCGACGACGACGTGCGCAGCTTGATCGGCCAGTACGGCCACACGAGCGGCTTGTTCTCTTCCTCGGGTGGTTGCGCGAGCAGCTCAAACTGAGTGACGCTCTTCGCACCATGCCGATTCGACGTGCCGACGCAGTCCGACCCCGTATCGCCGCCGCCGATCACGACGACATGCTTGCCCTTCGCGAGCAACTGATCCGGCAGCTTGTCGCCCGCGTTGACCTTGTTCTGCTGCGGCAGGAATTCCATCGCGTAATAGATGCCTTCGAGCTCGCGCCCCGGCACCGGCAGGTCGCGCGGCGTTTCCGAGCCGCCCGCGATCACGACGGCATCGAACTGTTCGTTCAACTCCTCCGGCGTGATGGTTTCCTTCGCCGTATTGCCGATGTACGCCGGCAGCGGATCGCGGCCGATGAACACGTTCGTGCGGAACGACACGCCTTCCGCTTCCATCTGGCGCATGCGGCGGTCGATCAGCCACTTCTCGAGCTTGAAGTCGGGGATGCCGTAACGCAGCAGGCCGCCGATGCGATCGTTCTTCTCGAACACGACCACATCATGCCCCGCACGCCCCAGTTGCTGGGCGGCGGCCAGACCGGCAGGACCCGAACCGACGACGGCGACCTTCTTGCCCGTCTTGTGCTTCGGCGGTTGCGGCACGACCCAGCCTTCGGCAAACGCCTTGTCGATGATCGCGTGCTCGATCGACTTGATGCCGACCGGATCGTCGTTGATGCCGAGCGTGCACGCCGCTTCGCACGGCGCCGGGCAGATGCGGCCCGTGAACTCCGGGAAATTGTTGGTCGAGTGCAGCACGTTGATCGCGCTCTTCCAGTCCTGCTGGAACACGAGATCGTTGAAATCCGGAATGATGTTGTTGACCGGGCAGCCGTTGTTGCAGAACGGAATGCCGCAGTCCATGCAGCGCGCGCCTTGAATCTTCGCGTCTTCATCCGTCAGTGCGGCGACAAATTCCCTGTAATGCTTGACGCGGGTCAGCGGTGCTTCGTACGCCTCGTGGCGGCGTTCGAACTCGAGAAAACCGGTTGCCTTGCCCATGTGGTTCTCTTCTTTCTCTATGTACGGTGAGGAACTCGCTTCCCGGCGCGACGCATCGGGAAGCCCTTCGTTATGTGAAACCGCTCAAGCCGCGATGGCGTCCTTCGCCTTCTTCGCGCCGATTTCGCCGAGCGCGCGCTTGTACTCGGTCGGGAAGACCTTGACGAACTGACGGCGCGACGCGTCCCAGTTCTCGAGCAGCGCCTTCGCCCGCGGCGAACCGGTGAACTGGAAATGACGCTCGATCAAGCCCTTGAGCAGCGCTTCGTCGGTCTTGCCGGTGTGCCACAGCGCGCGATCCACGGTGCGCTCCTGTTCGGCCTGCTGCAGCACCGGATCGAGCGCGACCATCGACTTGTTGCACTTGCCCGCGAACGTGCCGTCCGGGTCGTACACGAATGCGATGCCGCCCGACATGCCCGCCGCGAAGTTGCGGCCGGTCTCGCCGAGCACGACCACCGTGCCGCCTGTCATGTACTCGCAGCCGTGATCGCCCGTGCCTTCGACGACCGCCGTCGCGCCCGAGTTGCGCACGCAGAAGCGCTCGCCCGCGACGCCGCGGAAGTACGATTCGCCCTCGATCGCGCCGTACATCACCGTGTTGCCGCAGATGATGTTTTCTTCGGACTTGCCGCGGAAATCGTTGGTCGGGCGAATGATGATGCGGCCGCCCGACAGCCCCTTGCCGACGTAGTCGTTGCCGTCGCCGACGAGATCCAGCGTCACGCCCTTCGCGAGGAATGCGCCGAAGCTCTGGCCCGCCGTGCCCTTCAACTGGATGTGGATCGCGTCGTCGGGCAGGCCGTCGTGGCCGTGCTTCTTCGCGATCAGGCCGGACAGCATCGCGCCGACCGTGCGGTTCACGTTGCGCACCGGCTGGATGAACGACACGTGCTCGCCGCGCTCGATCGCCGCCTTCGACTTCTCGATCAGGATGTGATCGAGCGCCTTGTCGAGGCCGTGGTCCTGCACGTCGACGTGCTTGCGCGCGACTTCCTCGCCCACCGGCACCTGATAGAAGATGCGCGAGAAGTCGAGGCCCTTCGCCTTCCAGTGCTCGATGCCCTTCTTCATGTCGAGCAGCTCGACGTGGCCGATCAGGTCGTCGAACTTGCGGATACCGAATTGCGCCATGATTTCGCGCACTTCTTCCGCGACGAAGAAGAAGAAGTTGACGACATGCTCCGGCTGGCCGGAGAACTTCGCGCGCAAAACCGGATCCTGCGTCGCGACGCCGACCGGGCACGTGTTCAGATGGCACTTGCGCATCATGATGCAGCCTTCGACGACGAGCGGCGCCGTCGCGAAGCCGAACTCGTCCGCGCCGAGCAACGCGCCGATCACGACGTCGCGGCCGGTCTTCATCTGGCCGTCGGCCTGCACGCGGATGCGGCCGCGCAGGCGGTTCAGCACCAGCGTCTGCTGCGTCTCGGCGAGACCCAGTTCCCACGGCGTGCCCGCATGCTTGAGCGACGAGAGCGGCGACGCGCCCGTGCCGCCGTCGTGACCCGCGATCACGACGTGATCCGCCTTCGCCTTCGCCACACCCGCGGCCACGGTACCGACGCCCACTTCCGACACCAGCTTCACCGAGATGCTCGACGACGAATTCACGTTCTTCAGGTCGTGAATGAGCTGCGCGAGGTCTTCGATCGAATAGATGTCGTGGTGCGGCGGCGGCGAGATGAGACCCACGCCCGGCACGGAGTAACGCAGCTTGCCGATGTAGTCCGACACCTTGTGGCCGGGCAACTGGCCGCCTTCGCCGGGCTTGGCGCCCTGCGCCATCTTGATCTGGATCTGATCCGCCGACGCCAGATACTCGGCCGTCACGCCGAAACGGCCCGACGCGACCTGCTTGATCTTCGAGCGCAGCGAATCGCCGTCCTTCAGCGGGATGTCCGTGATGACTTCCTTGCCGATGATCGATTTCAGCGTGTCGCCGTTCTTGATCGGAATGCCGCGCAGTTCGTTGCGGTAGCGCGTTTCGTCCTCGCCGCCTTCGCCGGTGTTCGACTTGCCGCCGATGCGGTTCATCGCGACAGCCAGCGTGGCGTGCGCTTCCGTGCTGATCGAGCCGAGCGACATCGCGCCAGTGGCGAAGCGCTTGACGATTTCCTTCGCCGGCTCGACTTCCTCGAGCGGAATCGCCTTCGCCGGATCGACCTTGAACTCGAACAGGCCACGGAACGTCATGTGACGCTTCGTCTGGTCGTTGATGATGTGCGCGTATTCCTTGTACGTCTGATACGAGTTGCTGCGCGCCGAGTGCTGCAGCTTGGCGATCGCATCCGGCGTCCACATGTGCTCTTCGCCGCGCACGCGATACGCGTATTCGCCGCCCGCATCGAGCATGTTCGCGAGGACCGGGTTGTCGCCGAACGCATCGCGGTGCAGGCGAATGGCTTCCTCGGCCACTTCGAAGATGCCGATGCCGCCGACCTTCGACGCCGTGCCCTTGAAGTACTTCTCGACCAGATCCGCCGACAGGCCGACGCCCTCGAAGATCTGCGCGCCGGTGTAGGACATGTATGTCGAGATGCCCATCTTCGACATGACCTTCTGCAGACCCTTGCCGACCGCCTTCGTGAAGTTGTAGATGACCTTCTCCGCCGACAGATCGCCCTTCAGGCCTTCGGCCATGTTGGCGAGCGTCTCCAGCGCGAGATACGGGTGAACGGCTTCCGCGCCGTAGCCCGCGAGCAGCGCGAAGTGATGCGTCTCACGCGCCGAGCCGGTTTCCACGACGAGACCCGTGCTCGTGCGCAGGCCGTGCTGCACGAGATGCGAGTGAATCGCCGACGTGGCGAGCAGCGCCGGGATCGCGACGTTGTCGCGGTCCATCTTGCGGTCGGACACGATCAGGATGTTGTAGCCCGACTTCACGGCGTCGACCGCTTCCGCGCACAGCGACGCGATGCGCGCTTCGATGCCTTCCTTGCCCCACGCCGCCGGATAGCAGATGTTCAACTCGTACGCGCTGAACTTGCCGCCGGTGTACTTGTCGATCGCGCGGATCTTCGCGATGTCCTTGAAGTCGAGCACGGGCTGCGACACTTCGAGGCGCATCGTCGGGTTGATGTTGATCGTGTCGAGCAGATTCGGCTTCGGACCGATGAACGAGACGAGCGACATCACCATGTTCTCGCGGATCGGGTCGATCGGCGGGTTCGTCACCTGGGCGAACAACTGCTTGAAGTAGTTGTAGAGCGTCTTGTTCTTGTTGGACATGACCGCGAGCGGCGAGTCGTTGCCCATCGAGCCGACGGCCTCCTCGCCCGACTGCGCCATCGGCGCCATCAGGAACTTGAGGTCTTCCTGCGTGTAGCCGAACGCCTGCTGACGGTCGAGCAGCGCGGCGGCTTCGCGGCGCTGCGCCTCGACGTCTTCCGCCTTCGGCTCGATCTCGTCGAGCTTGATGCGCACGGCATCGATCCAGCTCTTGTACGGCTTCGCGTTCGCGAGGTTGTCCTTGAGCTCCTTGTCCTCGATGATGCGGCCCTGCTCCATGTCGATCAGGAACATCTTGCCCGGCTGCAGGCGCCACTTCTTGACGATCTTCGATTCGGGGATCGGCAGCACGCCCGACTCCGACGCGAGGATCACGAGATCGTCGTCGGTGACGAGATAGCGTGCCGGACGCAGGCCGTTGCGGTCGAGCGTCGCGCCGATCTGGCGCCCGTCCGTGAAGGCGATCGCGGCGGGGCCGTCCCACGGCTCCATCATCGCGGCGTGGTATTCGTAGAATGCGCGGCGGTTGTCGTCCATCAGCGTGTGCTGCTCCCACGCTTCGGGGATCATCATCATCATCGCGTGGACGAGCGGGTAGCCTGCCATCACGAGCAGTTCGAGACAGTTGTCGAACGATGCCGTGTCCGACTGGCCCGGATAGATCAGCGGCCAGAGCTTCGGCAGATCGTCGCCGAGCACGTAGGACGCGATCGCGCCGGTGCGCGCGTTCAGCCAGTTGACGTTGCCCTTCACGGTGTTGATTTCACCGTTGTGGGCGATCATGCGGTACGGGTGCGCGAGCTCCCACGCGGGGAACGTGTTGGTCGAGAAGCGCTGGTGCACGAGCGCGAGCGCCGAGACGACGCGCTCGTCCTGCAGGTCGCGGTAATACACGCCGACCTGACCGGCGAGCAGCAGGCCCTTGTAGACGACGGTGCGCGACGACATCGACGGCACGAAGTATTCCTTGCCGTGCTTCAGCTTGAGCGCCTGAATACGGTGGCTCGCCGTCTTGCGGATGATGTACAGCTTGCGCTCGAGCGCGTCCGTCACCACGATGTCCTTGCCGCGGCCGATGAAAATCTGGCGGATCAGCGGCTCGCTCGCCTTCACCGTCGGCGAAATCGGCATGCTGGAATCGACCGGCACGTCGCGCCAGCCGAGCACGACCTGGCCTTCGGCCTTCACCGTGCGCTCGAGCTCCTGCTCGCACGCAAGACGCGATGCATGCTCCTTCGGCAGAAAAATCATGCCGACGCCGTATTCGCCCGCGGGCGGCAGCGTCACGCCCTGCTTGGCCATCTCTTCGCGATAGAAGCCGTCCGGAACCTGGATCAGGATGCCGGCTCCGTCGCCCATCAGCGGATCGGCGCCGACCGCGCCGCGGTGGTCGAGATTTTCGAGAATCTTGAGACCCTGCTGAATGATCTCGTGGCTCTTTTTCCCCTTGATATGGGCGACGAAGCCGACGCCGCAGGCGTCATGCTCGTTGGCGGGGTCGTACATGCCCTGCGCGGCGGGAAGCGAACCGGCTGCCGGTTGCTGATGATCGTTCATGGGGACACCGTCTCTACTGTGAGGGGCCGACTCGGCCGTTGAACCATTTTGTTGTCGCCCGCGGCCCTGTTCTTTCGACTTGGAGGCCGCGAAGCCGGTCGTGCACGGACGCGCTGCGCCGCAAAAATCGCCGGAAATCGAAATATACGCGACGAATCAAAAAGATGGCAAATAAAACGTGATGGTCTGACACCAATTATCGATATGGTGCAAACATGCCCCATTTAATTGGGGTCGCAACATCGCCGATAAAAAAGAAACGGCGATCCCGAAAGTTCGAGACGCCGTTTCATTTTTCGCTACAGGTTCGACGCGTGGGGCCGTTATTGAGGCTGTGGAGTTTCGCGAACCTTGCGCGGACGCCCGCGCGGCAATGGCGACACCCGGCGGTTGGCGGCACGGGACGCCCACTCGCGATAGGCGTCGCTGCCAAGCACCCAGCCTTTGAGTGTCGCTTGCAGGAGACGGTTGGCCTCGCGTTCGTCGAGCGGTTGTTCGCCCAGCTCCTTGTACGCATGCTGGCGTTCGAACGGCGTGTTGCCGAGCGACCAGAAGAGCGGATGGTCGGTGATGAGGCCATCGAGCGTGAGCCCGATGTGATGACGGTAGCTGGACCACTTGTAGTCTTGCGGCGCCGCGACGAGTTGCGCGCGCACGGGCGCCGTCTCGACGACGCGCGTGGCGAGCAGGAAGTAGCGCTCGCCCTCGATAACGGTGGCCCGATAGCGGCCTTCCCACAACGTGCCGCGCCGCATGTAACGGCGATTGAAGTGCGCTACGTAACGACGCCCGACCGCCTGCATCGCCTTGGGCAGGCTGGACTCGTCGCGAGGCGTGACGAGCAGATGCACGGCTTGCGGCATGAGCGCATAGGCGTGGATGGAAAGGTGATGATCACGTGAAGCAGTCCTCAAGCAGTCGATGAAGAGCTCGTAGTCCTGGTCGTCGACAAAGGCGGGCTGCTGGTCGAGACCACGCAGGATGACATGCTGCGGCTGTTCGGGAACGTAGAGTCGTGCAAGCCGTGCCATTCTGGATATTCCGTTGGTCGCGTTTGTGTTACCCCGATCGGGGGCCTTCAGGAGCCGTTCCGGCTGCATGGACAAACACATGCAAGTGCCGTGCAACGAAGCCCCAAAGCCGCTCCATGCCCTAGGGAAAATGCTCTACGGCACCGCTATGGTTACTTTGAAATGTTGTGTTCATAATGAGCGTGCTTTTTCGGAGGAGCACAAATTGAAAATAAAACAAGTCATCACGGGGATCGCAGCATTAGCGTGTGTGTCCACCGCGGCACATGCGCAGTCGGCTGGATCCTTCTACGCAACTGCAGGCTGGTTTCACTTTGCCCCGCAAGACAGCAGCGGTCCGCTCAAAGAAACAAGTGTAGGCGGATCTCCCGTCAATATCGATGTTCCCGGTACGGGCGCAGGCATTTCGAGCGCTGACACCGCCGGCTTCACATTTGGCTACTTCGCAACCGACCACATCGCAGCCGAACTCGAAATGGGCGTGCCGCCGACGTTCGACCTGAAGGGCACGGGCACGCTCGAGCCTTACGGCAAGCTCGGCAGCGCGAAGCAATGGAGCCCGACGCTGCTCTTCAAATACTTCTTCAATGCTCCTCAAGCGAAGTTCCGCCCGTTCGTCGGCATTGGCGTGACGCGTACCTGGTTCACCGATGCGAAACTCACGAATGAGCAATTCGAAGGCTCCGTTCTGCATGGTCCGACCACCGTCGACACGGATAGTTCGTGGGCTCCCGTGTTTAACGTCGGCGCAACCTACAATTTCACGGAGCACTGGTTCGCCGGATTTTCCGTCTCGTTCATTCCGTTGAAGGCCACCGCCAAGTTGAGCACGCAAGCGCAAACGCCCGTCGGCACGCTCAATGTCCAGTCTCAGGCGAAAATCACGCTCAACCCGATCGTCACATATTTGCGCGTAGGCTATCGCTTCTAAAGCGTTTCCTCTCACGCACCAGATTACGACGATATAAACGGCGTCGCTGTAACAAAGATAACGCGGGCATGTTTGCGCATGCCCGCGTTATCTTTTTCATGACCCTTGTAAATGTGACCTTCACCGGAAGGCATTGCTTGCAGTTCTTACGTGTCCGGCACTTGAATGCCCCGTCGCGGTCGCGGTTTGCCGAGCGTCGTGCACGTGCGGAGCATCGGCATCGAATTTGCTGCATCATGGATTTTCCCGCCGACCTTGACGGGCAATCCACGACTCATCCATCGACGGAGCGATCTATGAACGCACTGCCTAATACGCGAGACGCCATCGGAGACTCATGGAGCACTACCAGCCGCCGCGCACGCCGCATGGCGCGGCACGGCCGTGAGGCCGCCGAGGATATCGGCTCCGAACTGCGCTCGCTGCTGAGCGAGTTGGAAAGCACGCTGGCCGAAGGCACATCGGCCGATGCCGCCGCACTGCGCGCGCAGATAAGCGCGCGTCTCGACAGCGCCCGCGCACGTCTCAACGATACGCACGCCGCGCTGCGGCAACGCGCCGGCGCCGTCATCGAAGATGCCGATGCGTACATCCACGAGAAGCCCTGGCAGACGATCGTGCTCGTCGGCGGGCTTGCGCTCGTCGCGGGCGTGCTGCTCGCGCGCGTGCGCTGAGCGCTCAGCCGGCCGAATTTTCCAGAAAATCCGCGCCGATGATGTCGATGCGATCCGTGCAGATCGCATCGACGCCCCACTGCGCGAGCAGACGTGCGCGCGCCGGTTCGTTCACGGTGTAGGCGAGGATGCGCAAGCCCGCATCCTTGATCTGCGCGACGAGCGCCTCATCGAGCGCGCGATGGTTCGCGTGCAGCGACACGCACGATAGCGCGGCGGTCTGCGCACGCCAGTCCTGCGGAACGTGTTCGTACAGCATCCCGCGCGGCAGATTCGGCGCGACATCGCGCGCCGCCTCCAGTGCCGCATACGAAAACGACGACAACAGCGGCAGCGGATCCGCATCCGCCCACAAGGCCGCCGCCTCGCGCGCGACCAGCACGCCGGTTTCCACGTCGCGGCCCTGGCTCGGCTTGATCTCGATGTTCGCCGCGAGACCGTGCTGCGCGCAGCGCTCGCGCACTTGCGCGAGCGTCGGCATGCGTGCGCCGGCGAACCCGGCGCCGAACCACGTGCCCGCGTCGAGCGCACGCAACTGCGCATAGGTCATCGCTTGCGCCGCGCCGTGCCCGTTCGACGTGCGGTCCACGGTATCGTCGTGCAGCAGGAACACGATATCGTCCGCGGAGAGTTTGGCGTCGAACTCGATCATCCTGTGGCCGAAGCGCGCGCCCACGTCGATGGCCTCGAGCGTGTTCTCCGGCGCGAGCTTGCCGCCGCCGCGATGCGCGACGATCGCGGGATAAGGCCAGGTTCTCATCGCCGTTCCTCCATTCAGTCTCAGTTGGCGCGCAGGCCCGTGGCGGGATCGAAGAAATGCAGGTGACGCGCGGGCAACGACACGGCGAGCCTCTCCCCTCGCTGCGGCCGATGCTCGTGCGGCAAGCGCGCCGCCACGTCGTGCCTGCCCCACTTGCCGTGCGCGAGATTGTCCGCGCCGAGCAGTTCGGCTGAATCGACTTCCAGCGCCGCGCTCGCGGCGCCATCGGCGCCCGGCGTCATGTGCTCGGGCCGAATGCCGATGATCCACTCGCGGCCGTGCATCGCGCTCGTAACGTTGTGCGCGTTCGCGACGGGCAACCTGGGTCCGTCGCCCGCCACCTGAAAAGTCGAACCATCCTCCGAAAGGCGTCCTTCGAGCAGATTCATCGCCGGCGAGCCGATGAAGCTCGCGACGAAAACCGTCGCCGGCCGCTCGTACACTTCGGTCGGCGCGCCGATCTGCTCGGCGTGTCCCTTGTTCATCACGATCACGCGCTGCGCGAGCGTCATCGCTTCGATCTGGTCGTGCGTGACGTAGAGGCTCGTCGTCGCGAGGCGCGCATGCAGGCGCTGGATCTCGAGGCGCATCTGCACGCGCAGCTTGGCGTCGAGGTTGGACAACGGTTCGTCGAAGAGAAAGACCGCCGGTTCGCGCACGATCGCGCGGCCCATCGCCACGCGCTGGCGCTGCCCGCCCGACAGCTCGCGCGGCTTGCGCGCGAGCAGATGATCGAGTTCGAGGATACGCGCGGCGTTCGCCACGCGCGAGTCGATGGTCGCGCGGTCCGCGCCGCCGATCTTCAGCGCATACGCCATGTTCTGCGCGACGCTCATGTGCGGATAGAGCGCGTAGTTCTGAAACACCATCGCGATGTCGCGATCCTTCGGCTCCAGCCTGTTCACGACCTTGCCGCCGATTTCGATCGTGCCTTCGGACACGCTCTCGAGTCCCGCGACCATGCGCAGCAGCGTGGACTTGCCGCAGCCCGAGGGCCCGACCATCACGACGAACTCGCCGTCTTCGATCGCCACATCGATGCCATGCAGCACGTACTGCGAGCCGTCGTAGGTTTTCTTCACGCTCTTGAGATTCAGCGCAGCCATTCTATCCGAGTCTCCGTTTATTTTTCCGCGTCCACGAGTCCGCGCACGAACCAGCGCTGCATCGTCAGGACGACTGCGAGCGGCGGCAGCATCGCGAGCAGCGTCGCCGCCATCACGTAATGCCATTCGGTCGCGGTGTCGCCCGACGCGATCATGCTCTTGATGCCGACCACCGCCGTCTGCAGCGACACCTGGTTGGTGATGAGAATCGGCCAGAGATATTGATTCCAGCCGTAGATGAACGTGATGACGAAGAGCGCCGCGATGTTCGTCCTGGAGAGCGGCAGCACCACGTCCCAGAAGAAGCGCAGCGGCCCGGCGCCGTCGATGCGCGCCGCTTCCATCAGTTCGTCGGGCAGCGTCATGAAGAACTGTCGGAAGAGGAATGTCGCCGTCGCCGATGCGATCAGCGGCAGCGTCAATCCGGCATACGTGTTCGACAGATGCATCGACGACACCACTTGCACCGTGGGAAAGATGCGCACTTCGACGGGCAGCATCAGCGTGATGAAGATGAGCCAGAACGCGAGGTTCTTCAACGGAAAGCGGAAGAACACGATCGCATACGCGGAGATGATCGACACGGCGATCTTGCCGATCGAAATGACGAGCGCCATCACGAGGCTGTTGAGCAGCATCAGGCCGAAGGGCGCCGCCGCGTTGCCGCTGCCGTGCGTCCAGATGTGCGCGATGTTCTCGAAGAGATGCGTGCTCGGCACGAGCGACAGCGGCACGCTGAAGACCTCCTTCGAGTTCATCGTCGCCGCGCAGAACGCGACGTACACGGGAAACACGATCAGCGCGACGCCCGCCAGCAGCACCGCGTGACAGAAGACATCGAAGCCGCGACGGTTCTCGATCATGAGTATTGCACCCTGCGTTCGACGAAGCGGAACTGGATCACCGTCAACGCGACGACGATCACCATCAGCACGACCGACTGCGCGCCCGAGCTGCCGATGTCGAGCCCCTGGAAGCCCTCCGCGAAGATCTTGTAGATGAGCGTCTTGGTCGATTGAGCAGGGCCGCCGCCGGTTGCGGCATCGATGACGGGGAAGGTGTCGAAGAACGCGTAGACGAGGTTCACGACGAGGAGGAAGAAGCTCGTCGGCGACAGCAGCGGCAGCGCAATGCCGAAGAAGCGTCGCACCGGCCCGGCGCCGTCGATGGCGGCGGCTTCGATCAGTGATTGCGGTATCGCTTGCAGACCGGCATAGAAGAACAGGAAGTTGTAGCTGACCTGCTTCCACACGGACGCGAGCACGACGAGGAACATCGCCTGCGTGCCGTTGAGCGCGTGATTCCACACGATGCCCTGCTTCGCGAGCGCAAACGTCACGAGCCCGATGCTCGGATTGAACAGGAACGACCACAGCACGGCGGCAATCGCGGGCGCGACCGCGTACGGCCAGATGAGCAGCGTCTGATAAGCCTTCGCGCCGCGCGTCACGCGATCGGCACACGCGGCGAGCAGCAGCGAGATGACGAGCCCCGACACGGTGACGAGTGCGCAGAAGATCATCGTCGTGCTGAACGACGAGAGATAGAGCGGGTCCGCGAAAAGCTGCCTGAAGTTCGCGAGCCCGACGAATTCGCTCGACGTGCCGAATGCGTCCTGGCTCTGCGTGGCCTGCCAGAGCGCCTCGCCCGCGGGCCAGAGAAAGAAGAGCGCGGTGATCGCGAGTTGAGGCGCGACGAGCAGATACGGCAAGACGCTCGTATCGAAACGAGACCGTTTTTCCATTCGATGTGTCCTGAGCGGCGCGCCCGCGTCGCACGCGGGCGCCTGCCAAAGCGACTTCAGTTGCCGGTCTTCTCGAAGCGGCGCAACAGCTCGTCGCCACGCTGCACCGACGCGTCGAGCGCCTGCTGCGGCGTCTTCTTGTCCGCCCAGACCTGCTCCAGCTCCTCGTCGACGATGGTGCGGATCTGCGGCATGTTGCCGAGGCGCAGGCCCTTCGTGTACGGCAGCGGCGGCTTGTTCAGCATCTGCTTGATGGCGATGTCCGCGCCGGGGTTCTTGTCGTAGAAGCCCTGCTTCTGGGTGAGCTCGTAGGCGGCCTGCGTGACCGGCAGATAGCCGGTGTCCTGATGCCACTTCGCCGCGACCGGCGGCGTCGCCAGATAGGCGAGGAACTTCGCGACGCCCTTGTACACGGCCGGATCCTTGCCCGACAGCACCCACAGGCTCGCGCCGCCGATGATCGCGTTCTGCGGCGCACCCTTCACGCTTGCGTCGTAGGGCATCATGCCGACGCCGTAGTCGAACTTCGCGTATTTGGCGATGGTCGCGCGCGAGCCCGACGAGTTCGTGATGATGCCGCAATCGCCGCTATAGAACTTCGACACCGGCTCGTCCTTGCGGCCCACGTAGGTGAACGTGCCTTCCTTCGCCATGTTCTGCAGGAACTGGATGTGCGCGACCTGCAGCGGCTTGTTGAACTCGAGCTTGGCGTCGAGGCCGTCGAAGCCGTTGTTCTTCGATGCGAACGGCGCGGCGTGCCACGCGCTGTAGTTCTCGAGCTGAATCCAGCTCTGCCAGCCCGACGAATAACCGCACGAGTAACCCGTGGCCTTCAGCTTCTTCGCGTCGGCTTCGACATCGGCCCAGGTCTTCGGCGGCTGGTTCGGATCGAGGCCGGCTTTCTTGAACGCGTCCTTGTTGTAGTAGAGGACCGGCGTCGAGCTGTTGAACGGCATCGAGATCAGATGCCCGGTCTTCGCGTCGCTGTAATAGCCCGCGATGGTCGGCACGAACGCCTTTTCGTCGAGCGGCACGCCCGCCTGCTTGAATACGTCGTAGACCGGGATGACCGCCTTCTTCGCCTGCATCATCGTCGCGGTGCCGACTTCGTACACCTGCAGGATCGCCGGCGCATTGCCGCTGCGATACGCGGCGATCCCCGCCGCGAGCGTCTGGTCATAAGTGCCCTTGAACACGGGGACGATCTTGTAATCGCTCTGCGACGCGTTGAAGTCGTTGGCGATATCGTTCACGCGCTCGCCGAGCGCGGCTTCCATCGCGTGCCAGAACTGGATTTCCGTCGCGGCGTGCGCCGCGGTGCTGGCGCCGAACGCCAGAACGGCCGCGGCCGAGATCGAACGGAACAAGGGCTTGCAGCTCATCGATAAGTCTCCTTTTGAGGATTCGCGCCTTAAAGGGCGCGATATTAGTTGTTGTCGATGACAAACAGGCGTTGATACTCTTTCAATGCGTAGCGATCGGTCATCCCGGCGATGTAATGCGCAATGAGCCGCGCCTGCGAGCCGTCGTGGCTCGAGGAAGGCGCATCGTTCGCCGACTCTTCCGCTACCGGCGGGCTCGCCTGATAGGCCGGCGGCAGGAGACGCGGATCGTTGGTGAAGGCGTCGAAAAGGCCCGTCACGACGCGCTTCGCCTTGTTGGCCATGCGCATCACGCGATAGTGCCGGTAGAGGTTCCTGAACAGGAAGCGCTTGAGCTGGGCCGCCTGTGCCGCGACTTCATCGCTGTGGGCGACGAGCGTCGGCGCATTGCGCACATCGTCGAGCGACTGGGGCGCCACGCGTTCGAGATTGCGGCTGGTCGATTCGATCAGATCGACGATCAGCGTATTGATGATGCGGCGGATCGTCTCGTGGATCAGCCTGCGCCCTTCGATGTTCGGATAATCGGCGCGCGCCGCATCGCAGTGCGTGTGCCAGAGGCTCACTTCGGAAAGCTGCTCGAGCGTGATGAGACCGGAGCGCAAGCCATCGTCGACGTCGTGATTGTTGTACGCGATTTCATCCGCGACATTCGCGATCTGCGCTTCGAGCGAAGGCTGCTTGCCGGTGAGAAAGCGCTCGCCGAGGTCGCCGAGCTTGCGCGCATTCTCGCGCGAGCAATGCTTGAGAATGCCCTCGCGGGTCTCGAAGCACAGATTCAGGCCATTGAACGCGCCGTAGTGCTCCTCGAGCTGATCGACCACGACAAGGCTCTGCAAATTGTGTTCGAAGCCGCCGTGATCGCGCATGCATTCGTGCAGCGCGTCCTGCCCCGCGTGGCCGAACGGCGTGTGGCCGAGATCGTGCGCGAGCGAAATGGCTTCGACGAGATCCTCGTTCAGCCGCAGATTGCGCGCGACCGAACGCGCGATCTGCGCCACTTCGAGACTATGCGTGAGACGCGTGCGGAAGAGGTCGCCTTCATGATTGACGAACACCTGCGTCTTGTATTCGAGCCGGCGAAAGGCGGTCGAATGCACGATGCGGTCGCGGTCGCGCTGGAACTCCGTGCGGGCCGCCGGCGGCGCCTCGGCGAAACGGCGGCCGCGCGACTGCGATGAGTGCGCGGCGTACGGCGCGAGATGCGCTTCGAGCGCAAGCGTCGACGGCGTGCCCGGCGGAAGTTGACGTTCTTTTTCGCTCACCGGCTGCTCCGCATCGTCGTGGTCCTGGCCGCCGCGCGCGCGAATCAGACGCTGGCGGCGAGTGTCGCGCGCACGGCCTGATCGGGCGCGCTCGTGATCTCGGTCGCGCCGAAGCGGGTCAGCAGGATGAATTTGATCTCGCCGGCTTCGGCCTTCTTGTCGACCTTCATCAGATCGACATAGCGGTCGTCGCCGAGCCTGGGCGCCGTGACCGGCAGCTTCGCCGCCTTGATCACGCCCACGAGACGCTGGCGCGCGGCTTCGTCGAGCTTGCCGAGGCGCACTGACAGATCGGCCGCCATCACCATGCCGCAGCCGACCGCCTCGCCATGCAGCCATTCGCCGTAGCCGAGTCCGGCTTCGATCGCATGGCCGAAGGTGTGGCCGAAGTTGAGGATCGCGCGCTGCCCGCCTTCGCGCTCATCCGACGCCACCACCGATGCCTTGATCTCGCACGAACGCTTGACCGCGTGCGCGAGCGCGGTCTCGTCCTGACTGTTGAGCGCGGCGATGTTCGCCTCGATCCATTCGAAGAATTCGGCGTCCTTGATGGCGGCGGTCTTGATGACTTCCGCGATGCCCGCCGCCATTTCGCGCGCAGGCAGCGAATGCAGCGCGGCGATGTCGGCAATCACCGCTTGCGGCTGATAGAACGCGCCGATCATGTTCTTGCCGAGCGGATGATTGATGCCCGTCTTGCCGCCGACGGACGAATCCACCTGCGAGAGCAGCGTCGTGGGAACCTGGATGAACGGCACGCCGCGCATGTAGCACGCGGCGGCAAAGCCGGTCATGTCGCCCACGACGCCGCCGCCGAGCGCGATCAGCGTGGTCTTGCGGTCGGCTCGCTCGGTGAGAAGCGCGTCGAAGATCTTGTTGAGCGTTTCCCAGTTCTTGTGCGCCTCGCCGTCCGGCAGGACGACGGTCGTCACTTTCTTGCCGAGGGGGCCGAGCGCGGCGCGCAATTGATCGCCGTAGAGCGGATCGATGGCCGAGTTCGTGACGATCGCCACCGACGCGCCCTTGATATGCGGCGCGAAGAGTTCCGTGCGGCCGATCAGGCCCGCACCGATATGAATGGGATAGGCGCGCTCGCCCAGTTCGACGCTGACGGTGATCGTTGGGGTAATCATGGCGGACATTATGACTCAGCCGGCTTGACGACGCCGGCCACCTCCAGTTGCATCAGGACCATGTTGACGAGCGCATTCACGGTCGGCCGCCCCGTCTCCACGACGTAATCCGCGCATTCGTGATACAGCGGATCGCGTGCCTGAAAGAGTGCTTCGAGCTTGCCGCGCGGGTCCTCGGTCTGCAGGAGCGGGCGGTTCTTGTCGCGCCGCGTGCGCTGCCAGAGGTCGTGCGGATTCGCGCGCAGATAAATGACGATGCCGCGATTCTTCAGATGTTCGCGATTCTCGGGCCGCAGCACCGCGCCGCCGCCCGTCGCGAGCACGATGCCGCTTCGCTGCGACAGCTCGTCGATGACGTTTGCCTCGCGCTGGCGGAAACCCGCCTCGCCTTCGAGCTCCCAGATCACGGGGATGCGTGCGCCCGTGCGCGCCTCGATCTCCAGATCCGAATCGATGAACGAGCGCTGCAGACGGCGCGCAACCGCGCGGCCCACGGTGGTTTTACCCGCCCCCATGAGTCCGACGAAAAAAATGTTCGCGTTCGCGTGCCCTTCCTGCAACTCGGTTTCCTTCCAGTTCGATGCAATTTGTTCGTGCGGCAGCTTAAGGGCAAACCGCCCGCTTTGTCGAGTCGCGCCGCCCGCCGCCGCTGACGCCATCGGCCTCATCCGCTCGACGCGATCACATGCGGCGTGATCAGGATGACGAGTTCGCTCTTCGACCTGCGCCGCGCGTCGTGACGGAACAGCCAGCCGATCAGCGGCAGTTTCGACAGCCCCGGCACGCCCGTCGTGTCGTCGCGTTCGTCGTCGGAATAGATGCCGCCGATCGCCACCGTGCCGCCGTTTTCAACTTCCACGCGCGTCTGGACGTGTTTCGTGTGGATGGCCGGCCCGTTGGCCGTCTGCTCGCCCAGGCTGTCTTTCGTGATGTCGAGATCGAGAATGACGTGCCCATGCGGCGTAATTTGCGGCTCGACCTCCAGTTTGAGCGTTGCGCGCCGGAACTGCACGCCCGACATGCCGTTGCCGACCTTCGCCTGATATGGCACTTCCATGCCTTGCTCGACGACGGACTTCACCCGATCGGCCGTCACCACGCGCGGCCGCGACACGATCTGCCCGCGCCCTTCCGCTTCCAGCGCGCTCAGCTCGAGATTGAGCAGCCGCGTCGCCTGCGCGACGAACAGCGTGAGCCCGGCCGTCGCCGCGTCGAAGCCGTTGATCGGCCCCGCCGACAGATCGTATACCACACCGTCCTTCCCGCCCGTGAAACCCGTCGCCGGATCGCTCTGCGGCGCGGCGCTCAGCTTGACGCCGAGATTGCGCGACAGGCCGGCTTCGCCTTCGACGATCTTCGCCTCGATCATCACTTGCGGCGTCGGCTTGTCGATCAGGGAGACGAGATCGGCGATCTGCTGCACGCGCGCGTCGAGATCGGTCACGAAGAGCAGGTTCGTGCGTGCATCGGCGATGGTGGAACCGCGCTTGGACAGCACGCGCTGGCTGCCGGAGCCGGTCAGCATCTTGCGCATGTCCTCCGCGCGCGCATAGCGCAGCACGAATGTGCGGCTCGCGAGCGGTTCGAGATCGGCGGCGCGCGCGTGCGCCTCGTAGCGCAGCTTTTCGCGCGCGGCGAGCTCCGCGAGCGGCGCGACCCAGATCACGTTGCCGTGCTCCTCCATGGCGAGGCCGTTCACTTCGAGGAGCGTATCGAACGCGCGCCGCCACGGCACGGCGACGAGGTTCATCGAGACCTGCCCGCGCACTTTCTCGCTCGCGACGATGTTCAGGCCGGTGAACTGCGCGAACGTGTGCAGTGCGGCGCGCAGATCGGCATTCTTCAGGTCGAGGGTGATCGGTTTGCCCGCGCCTTCGCTCGACGCGGCGTCGGAGCCTGAGTCAGCGCTGCTCAGGCGCGCGACAGGCCGCAACGGTACCGGCGGGCCTTCGAGCGCTTCCGCCGGCTCGGCGGCGGGCTTCGCGGCGGGCTTCGCCGCGGGCGCGTCGGCCACGGGCGGCGGACTTGGGTCGATCGCGGCTTGGTCCGTAGCCAGCGCGTCGAACGACGCCGGGATTGGCGGCAGCGGCGCGACGTTCGCATCGCCGCTTTCGGCAGCGAGCGCCGCGTGCGCGAACAGAAGCGCCGCCACCGCGGGCAGGACCGGCCTCGCGACTGCGCGTGAAACCTGCGCGAACTGGCTCACTTGCGATCCTCCACGAAGGTCAGCTTGCGCCAGAATCCGTCGTCGCGAGCGAGCTCGACCGCGCGCGGCACGACGCGCCCGAGTCGTTCGTCGCCGATCTTCTGCCCCGCCGCGAAGCCGTCGACTGCGTCGCCGCGCTGCAGAAGGGCCATCGCGCGTCGTGGCTCGACGAAGGTGCCCACGAGCAGCATGTCGCCGCCTTGCGCGGCCGCATCCGCGCGGCCGAACGGATCGACGATGAACGCGTTCGCACGCGGCGCCGCCGTCGTCGGGGGAATCGGCGGCAAGCTTTCGAAAACGCGCAGCGTCGCCTCGATGGCGAGCACGCCCGCCTGCCGCCTGATCTGCACGCCCTCCGGCACGACGAGCCGCGGTAACCCGCCGAGCGCTTCCAGGAACCGGTGGATCTCCGCAAACGTGCCCTCCGCTCGCAGCCTGAAGGCGCGTTCCGGGACCGGCTGCGGTGCCTTCGAGTCGCCGCCCTTTCGCGTCGCCGGCTCGATTGCCGCGTCGCGCAGTCCGCTGTGCGCCGCCAGGTCCGCGATGGCGTGCAATGCGTCGGCGGCGCTCCAGCGCTCCGGCTCCATGCGGCTCGACGTGGCCCGCGCCCTCAAGTCCGGCAGTTCCGCCACGATGCGTCCGGTCTCTTGAGCTTTCGCCTGCGCGGCCGTCCATGCGGCGCGGCTGGCATCGAGCTGGCTCGCATCCGACATCCGCCAGGCGCGCACGCCGAGCAATCCAACGAGCAGGCACAACGCAAGCGCGACAAGCGCGGTGCGCATGCGCGACCATTCGTCGATCGGCTGCAGCACGGAAGGCAGGCCGCGCGAGCGCTTTCGAGCGGCGGCGAAGTTCATCGCGATAGCGTTCATGGCCGCCTCCCCTGCGCCGCCGGGCGATTCGCCGCGAGCACCGGTCGCGCCTGATGGGACGCTGCCGCGCCGCGCGGACGATCGGGCGCATACCGCACGAGCGCGATGAATTCGTAATGCCCGGCACGCTCATCGAGCGGCGCAGGCGCGCCGCGCTTGCCGCGCATCGCGGCGTCGGCGCGACGCTTCATCTCGATCACTTCGACGGCCTCGACGCCGCGTACCTGCTCGAGTCGCTTGAGCCACTGCGCCGCCGTCTGCGAATCGGGCGCGAGCGCCGCGAGCTCGACCTCGCCGGTCCGCTGCGAGACGCGTTGAAGCGCAACGCCCCGTTGCGGCGACGGATCCGCGAGCGCCTCGAGCAGCGCGAGGAAGCGCTCGCGCGGCGCAGCCAGCGGTTGCGCGGCCTCTCTCGCGCGCCGCCGGTCGGCTTCGGAGCGAACAAGCCGCGCGTGTTCGTCGATCTGCGCGCCCGACGCGCGCAGCGTCGCTTGCAACGCCATACGCCGCTCATCCAGACGGGCGCGCGCGAACGCATCCCAGCCCGCGACGGCGCCCACGGCCGCGCAGCCCGCCAGACTCGCGGCCGCCAGCAGCACGAGCCTGCGACGCCGCACTTCGCGGCGTCGGCGCACCCGATACGGCAGCAGATTGAATCCTTCCAGCGTCGCGGCGATCATTGCATCACCTCGCGCAAGGCAAGCCCGAAGGCGGCCGCGAAGCGCGGCGAATGCTTGTGCGCGGCCATGATCTCGGCCGCGCCGTTGCAATACGGCGCCGATTCGAACGGCAGCGCCGGGCAGGCGAAGGTCTTGCCCAGCACCGGAAGCGGAACACCGGCATGCGCCAGCAATTCGAGCTGGCCACCCGCGTAGATGCAATCGAGCGGCGCGTGCTCGCCCACCAGGTCGCGCAGCGCATCGGAGATGCTCCGATACTCCGGCGCGGGATAGCGCACCTCGTTCTCGATGCCGCGCGAGCCGACGAGCCAGCCGTGCAGTCCCGTGCTCTCCAGCCAGCAGACGAGATAGCGCGCGTCGTCGCCCAGTTCGACGGAGCCCGAATGACGCATCGCGCGAAGCGCCGCGGCCGGTTCGCCATCGATGGCGGAAAGCGCGATGCCCGCCTCCGCCGCCGTCTCGACGCGCGCCTCCACATGCCGCCGCGCCGTCGCCGCGATGGCAACTTGCGCCTGACCGTCCTCGCTCGTCTGCACGGACCAGTCGACGGCCAGCGCCACGCGCTCGATTCCCGTCGCCCGCTCGGCCTCCGCCAGCACGGCCGGCTCGAGCACGCCGTGCGGATCGCCGCCCGTCGCCGCCGGCAGCGGCTCGCGCGCTTCCATCAGACGAGACAGCGGAATCTGCGTCGTGATCGTCGCCGATGCGGGCAAGCCCATCGCGCAGCGCAACGCCCGCCACGCGCCGCCGGACGGCAGCCGCCCGAATGCCTCGCGCAACGCCGACACGACGACCGCGCGATCGACGAAATCGCCGTCGATCACCGCGCCCGACGGAAGCGGCACCGACTCCAGGTGTTCGACGCACAGCACCGCGTTCGCCCGCAGCCGTCTGCTGACGACTGCCAGCCGCACCGCATCCTCGCCGACGTCGATGCCCGCCGCATAGCGCCGCGTGACCGTCAACATCGTGCCGCGCAACGCGTTTTCCTTGCCCATGACCCACTCCTTCCATTCACTTGCGCACCGAACCGTTCGGTCGCTCGACGTGAAAGGATTGTCGCGAGCGGCGCCGCCGGCGAACATTCGTCCGAATGGCCAGCGCGCGCGATAAGAAGATGCTTCCGCGCACGATCGCGCGTATCTTGAAGACAGCAACGAGCAGGCGCGACCGCGGCGTGGGCTGTAAGCGTTCAGAAAAGTCTCAAACCCGGGCGGCTATAATCGCGTGACTGTTTTTTGGTGGTGCTATGCAATCCTCTTCCCCGACCAACCCGCCGTCCACGCCGCCCGAGGGGCAAAAGAAAGCCAAGCGCCCGTGGTGGGCGCGGCTTCTGCTCGGATTCCTCGTCAGCCTCTTCGCACTCGTCGTCTGCGCGGGTCTGGTGCTCGGCTATGCGCTCGTCGTCGCGATGCCGAACCTGCCTTCGCTCGAGGCGCTCACCGACTACAAGCCGAAGGTGCCGCTGCGCATCTACACGGCGGATCACGTGCTGATCGGCGAATTCGGCGAGGAACGCCGCAGCGTCGTGCGCATTCAGGACGTGCCCGATCATCTGAAAAAAGCCGTGCTCGCGATCGAGGATGCGCGTTTCTACGATCACGGCGGCGTCGATCTCACCGGCATCCTGCGCGCGGGCTCGGTCGCGCTGACCAACGGCCACGCATCGCAGGGCGCGAGCACGATCACGATGCAGGTGGCGCGCAACTTCTTCCTGTCGAGCGAAAAAACCTACACGCGCAAGATCTACGAGATGCTGCTCGCGTACAAGATCGAGCGTGCGCTGACGAAGGATCAGATTCTCGAGGTCTATATGAATCAGATCTATCTCGGGCAGCGCGCGTACGGTTTCGCGAGCGCGGCGCGCGTCTACTTCGGGAAGGATCTGAAGGACATCTCGCTCGCCGAGGCCGCGATGCTCGCGGGCTTGCCGAAGGCGCCGTCGGCGTACAACCCGGTCGTCAATCCGAAGCGGGCCAAGGTCCGGCAGGAGTACATCCTGCAGCGCATGCTGGAGCTCAACTTCATTTCGCGCGACGAATACGACCAGGCGGTGAAGCAGCCGCTCGTCGTGAAGGGCGCGGGTCGGGAATTCAGCGTGCATGCCGAGTACGTCGCGGAAATGGTGCGCCAGATGATGTACGCGCAATACCGCGAGGAAGCGTATACGCGCGGCCTGAACGTCGTGACGACGATCGATTCCGCCGATCAGGACGCGGCCTATCGCGCGGTGCGCAAGGGGCTGATGGACTACGAGCACCGGCACGGTTATCGCGGACCGGAAGGCTATATCGAACTGCCGGCGGATCCGGACGACCGCGAGCAGGCCATCGACGATGCGCTAGCCGAGCATCCGGACAACGGGGAGATCGTCGCTGCGGTCGTGACGTCGGCGAGCCCGAAGGAAGTGAAGGCGAATTTCATCGACGGCAACACGGCGACGATCAGCGGCAACGACCTGCGCTTCGTCCAGTTCGCGCTGAGCCCGCGCGCGCAGCCGAATGCGCGCATTCGCCCGGGCGCGATCGTGCGTCTCATGAAGACCGACGACGGCGACTGGACCATCACGCAATTGCCGCAGGTCGAAGGCGCGCTGATTTCGATGGTGCCGCAGGACGGAGCGATCCGCGCGCTCGTCGGCGGCTTCGACTTCAACAAGAACAAGTTCAATCACGTGACGCAGGCGTGGCGTCAGCCGGGTTCGAGCTTCAAGCCGTTCATCTACTCGGCATCGCTCGAAAAGGGTCTTTCGCCCGCGACCATCATCAACGACGGCCCGCTCTTCTTCAGCGCCGCCGAAACCGGCGGCCAGGCGTGGGAGCCGAAGAACTACGGCGGCGGCTTCGACGGCCCGATGACGATGCGCTCCGCGCTGCAGCGCTCGAAGAACATGGTGTCGATCCGCATCCTGAGCCACATCGGCACGAAGTACGCGCAGCAGTACATCACGCGCTTCGGCTTCGACGCGGACCGCCATCCCGCCTATCTGCCGATGGCGCTCGGCGCGGGCCTCGTCACGCCGCTGCAGATGGCGGCGGGCTATGCGGTGTTCGCGAACGGCGGGTATCGCGTGAATCCGTATCTGATCGCCGATATCACCGATCCATACGGCCGCGTCGTCTCGCATCCGCAGCCGCTCGTCGCGCAGCAGAGCGCGCCGCTTGCGATCACGCCGCGCAACGCGTTCGTGATGAACAGTCTGCTGCAGAGCGTCGCGCAGCACGGCACGGGCGCGAAGACGAATCAGCTGAAGCGCGGCGACCTCGCCGGCAAGACGGGCACGACGAACGATTCGCGCGATGCGTGGTTCGCCGGCTATCAGCGCACGCTCGTGGCGGTCGCGTGGATCGGCTACGACAATCCGCGCAGCCTGGGCGACAAGGAAACCGGCGGCGGCCTCGCGCTGCCCGTCTGGATGGAATACATGGGCCGCGCGCTGAAGGGCGTGCCCGAGTACAAGCCGTTGACGCCGCCCGATGTCACGTCGCTCGGCGGCGAGCTGTACTTCGACGACATGACGCCGGGCCACGGCTTCGTCGCGACCATCGGCGTGAGTCAGGCGCCGCCGCAGGAAGGCGTGTCCGGCGTGACGGCGCCCGCGCCCGAAGTCGGCGAGCAGGAAAAGCAGGACATCATGAATCTGTTCAAGGGGCAGTAACCGCGCCCTTGCAACGTTCGAAGCGAGCGGGTCGAATGATCCGCTCGCTTTTTTTACGCTTTGAAGCTGATCGGCTCGCCCGCCTGTTCGCTCGAATACTTGCTGAGCGCGGCGAAGAACTCGCTGTCATCGCGCGTGTCGCGCCAGGCGCCGTCGACGTATTTATAGTGAAATCCGCCCGCCTTCGCCGCGAGCCAGATCTCGTGCTTCGGCGGCTGCAGATTCACGATCACCTTCGTGCGGTTCTCGAATTCCAATGTCAGCACATTGCCGCTGCGCTCGAACTCGATGTCGGCTTCGGCCTGGTCCACCGAGCGCTCGATGGCGGTCAGCGCGGCTTCCGCCAGCGTCAGGTATTCCTGGTCTGTCATGCTAAACTCCATCGATTAATCGTATAGGGACGGTCATGCGTGTCGTTTTCAGGATGAGCGCGATTGTAGCGGCTTTGAGCCTTGGCGCCGCGGCAACACTCACGCTCGGCGGTTGTGGGCAGCGCGGTCCGCTTTATCTGCCGACAGTGCCGCCGCTGCCGCAACGTCCCAACGATCTCCAGAATACGCCGCCTTCGGATGTAACTCCGAGCGACGAAACGGCGTTGCGCAGAGGCACCGTTCCGGACACATCCGGCGAGCCGCTGACGCTATCGCCCGAAACGGACCTGAAGTCCGGCCCCAACGCCGCCTCGGCGCCGAAAGCCGCCTCGTCCGCTTACTGATCCGCAAGCCCTGACGCCTTCCCGGCGCATTTTCGATTCCACGCATGAGTGATTCCGCATTCCATTACGTCGGCGGCGTGCTGCACGCCGAAGGCGTCTCAGCCGCGTCGCTCGCGGAGCAGTTCGGCACGCCGCTCTATGTCTATTCGCGCGATGCGCTCACGCGCGCCTATCACGCCTATGCCGATGCCTGCGCGGGGCGCCGCGCGACCGTGCACGTCGCGGTGAAGGCGAACAGCAATCTCGCGGTGCTCAACGTGTTCGCACGCATGGGCGCGGGCTTCGACATCGTGTCGTCGGGTGAACTGGCGCGCGTGCTCGCCGCGGGCGGCAGGGCGCAGAACACGGTGTTTTCGGGCGTCGGCAAGTCGGCGGCGGAAATGCGCGAGGCGCTCGAGGCGGGCGTGAAGTGCTTCAACGTCGAATCGATTCCCGAGCTGCACGCGCTGAACGAAGTGGCGAAGTCGCTCGGCAGGAAGGCGCCCGTTTCGCTGCGCGTCAATCCCGACGTCGACGCGAAAACGCACCCGTATATTTCCACCGGCCTCAAATCGAACAAGTTCGGCGTGGCCTTCGGCGACGCGCGCGCGACCTACGCGCAAGCGCATGCGATGGCGCATCTCGATGTCGTCGGCATCGATTGCCACATCGGCTCGCAGATCACCGAGATCAGCCCGTATCTCGACGCGGTCGACAAGCTGCTCGAACTCGTCGAGCAGATCGAGTCGGACGGCATGAGCATTCGTCACGTCGATGTCGGCGGTGGCCTCGGCATCACCTACGACGACGAAACGCCGCCCGATATCGGCGATTTCGTGAAGACGCTGCTCGATCACATCGAAAAGCGCGGCCACGGCCAGCGCGAAGTGTATTTCGAGCCGGGGCGTTCGCTCGTCGGCAATGCGGGCGTGCTGCTCACGCGCGTCGAGTATCTGAAGCCGGGCGAGGAAAAGAACTTCGCCATCGTCGATGCCGCGATGAACGATCTCGCGCGCCCCGCGATGTACGAGGCGTTTCATCGCATCGTGCCGGTCGTGAAGCGCGATGCGAAGGCGCACAGGTACGATGTCGTCGGCCCGGTGTGCGAGAGCGGCGACTGGCTCGGGCGCGACCGTGAACTGGCGATCGAGCAAGGCGATCTGCTCGCGATCTGCTCGGCGGGCGCATACGGCTTCGTGATGAGCTCGAACTACAACACGCGTCCGCGCGCCGCCGAAGTCATGGTCGATGGAGAACGCGCGCGGCTCGTGCGCGAACGCGAAGAGGTGAAGCAGTTGTTCGCCGGGGAATCGATCCTTCCGGACTGAAGCTTCCGCGCTTCAACGAAAAAGCGACGCTCGAACGGCGTCGCTTTTTTTATGCGCGCCGCTGCGCCGATTTCGCCTTGAGCCACGCGATGACGCGCCAGCCGAGCAACGCGATCACGATCGCGCCGTAGATTTTCGGCAGCTCGAAATCGTGCTTGCCCGCCTTCATCCACCAGAAATGCAGGATCGCGAGCGAGGCGATCAGATAGATCGTCCGATGCAAGGTCTGCCAGCGTCGGCCGAGCTTGCGAGCCATTGCCCTGGGCGACGTCACCGCGAGCGGAATCAGCAGCATGAACGCCGCGAAGCCCACCGTGATGAAGGGCCGCTTGCCGATGTCCTTCAGCATCTCGGCGACATCGAACCACTTGTCGAACCAGATGTACGTCGTGAAGTGCAGCACCGCGAAGAAGAACGCGTACAGCCCGATCATGCGGCGAAAGCGCGCGAGCGCCGTGATGCCCGTCATGCGGCGCACGGGCGTGATCGCGAGCGTGATGCAGAGATAGACGAGCGTCCACAAGCCGGTCGAGCGCGTGATGAATTCGATCGGATTCGCGCCCAGGCCGCCATTCGCGCCGGTGACGCCGAGCAGCACGAGGCGCGCGAGCGGATAGAGCATCGCGATGAACACGATGACTTTCGCAGGCACGGCCCAGCCTCGCGCCTGCGGCGTCGCAGCGGAACGCTTGATTTCGGAAGCGGACGGCATCGTTCAGAAATTCTTCCTGAGGTCCATGCCCTGATACAGCGACGCGACCTGATCGCCGTAGCCGTTGAACATCAGCGTCTTGCGCTTCGGCTGAAAAAAGCCGTCCTCGCCGATGCGCCGTTCCGTCGCCTGACTCCAGCGCGGATGATCGACGTTCGGGTTCACGTTCGAATAGAAACCATATTCGTTCGGCGCGTAGAGGTTCCAGCTCGTCGGCGGCTGCTTTTCGACGAAGCGGATTTTCACGAGCGACTTCGCGCTCTTGAAGCCGTACTTCCACGGCACCACGACGCGCACCGGCGCGCCGTTCTGGTTCGGCAGCACTTCGCCATACAGCCCGACTGTGAGAAGCGTGAGCGGATTCATCGCTTCGTCCATGCGCAAGCCTTCCGAATACGGCCATTCGAGGATGGGCGTCGAGAGACCGGACATCTGCGACGGGTCGGCAAGCGTGATGAACTGCACGTACTTCGCATTGCCGGTGGGTTCGGCGCGCCTGACGAGCTCGGAGAGCGACACGCCAACCCACGGAATCACCATCGACCAGCCTTCGACGCAGCGCAGCCGGTAGACGCGCTCTTCCAGCGGCGCGAGCTTCAGGATGTCGTCGATGTCGTAGACCTTCGGATTCTTGATCGCGCCTTCGACGGACACCTTCCACGGCCGCGGGCGCAGCGTGCCGGCATGTTCCGCCGGATCGCCCTTGTCGGTGCCGAACTCGTAGAAATTGTTGTAGGTCGTGATGTCCTTGAACGCCGTCGGCTTGTCGAGCGCGACGAATTTCGGATTGGTCGTCGCCGCGAGCTTCTGGCCCTTGGCATCGGGCGATGTCAGCGTCGCGAGGGCGTTGCCGCTCGCGCCGGCCAGCCCGGTCGCGGCGAGCGCGCCGATCGAGCGCAGCGCGCGGCGCCGGTTCTCGAACACGTCGCGCGGCGTGATTTCATGACCCGCGATGTCGCCGCCGTAGAGGCGGCGGTTTCGTCTGATCCACATGAAGCGTTGCTCCTTCGTTCGCGGCGCGCGGCGCACGCCACCCATCATTCATATACGGGGAAACAGCAGACCGGATGCCCGTATTCCACCCCGAAACGAAAAAAAACCGCCAGCGCAACGACGCATGGCGGTTCTTTTCCGGTTCGTTCCGCTGGGCTCAGAGCTTGCCGTAGCTATGCAGGCCCGACAGGAACATGTTCACGCCGAGGAACGCGAACGTAGTGACGATGAGCCCGGTCAGTGCCCACCAGGCCGCCGCCGCGCCGCGCAGACCCTTCATCAGACGCATGTGCAACCATGCCGCGTAGTTCAGCCAGACGATCAGCGCCCACGTTTCCTTCGGGTCCCAGCTCCAGTAGCCGCCCCAGGCCTCCGCGGCCCACAGCGCGCCGAGAATCGTCGCGATGGTGAAAAACGCGAAGCCGACTGCGATCGACTTGTACATCACGTCGTCGAGCACGTCGAGCGACGGCAGGCGGTCCGCCAGCACGCCGCGCTGCTTCGCGAGGTACGCGACGGAAACCATCGCCGAAAGCGCGAAGCTGCCGTAGCCGATGAAGTTCGCCGGCACGTGAATCTTCATCCACCAGCTTTGCAGCGCGGGCACGAGCGGCTGGATCTGCTGCGCGTCGCGGGCGATCGAGTACCACATCAGGAAGCCGACCGCCGCGCTGATCACGAGCAGCACGAACGCACCCATCTGCCGCGTCGCGTAATGCTGCTCGTAGTAGAGATAGAACAGCGCCGTGATCAGGCAGAACAGCACGAAAACTTCATACAGATTCGAAATCGGAATATGGCCGACGTCCGAGCCGATCATGTACGACTCGTACCAGCGCACCATCAGGCCGGTGAAGCCCATCAGCACCGCGACCCACGTCATGCGCGAGCCGATCGCGCCGCCGGTCTGCGAGCGCGTCACGAGGCCGATCCAGTAGAACAGTGTCGCGAGGATGAAGAGCGCGCTCATCCACAGGATGGCGGACTGGCTCGACAGGAAGTACTTGAGGAAGAAATTGGTGTCGGCGCGCGCGAGATCGTGGTGATAGAGCTGGATCGACGACAGCGCCAGCACCGCGATCATCGCGATGAGCAGGCGCACCGGTTTCCAGCGCCAGCCGAGCACGACGAACGTGGGCACCGCGCCGATCAGCACGGCCGTGTCGTACACGTCCATGTACGCGTGATACCGATTCAGCGCGAAACCCGCTCCCGCGACCATCGCGATGGCGAACAGCCAGTCGATCGGCGTCAGCCGGCGCAGAAACGGACGGTCGTCGAACGTGGCGACATCGGGCAGTCCGCCCGGTGCCGGACGATCCGTCGTGGCGGGTGCGTGGGAGGAGGTTTGAGAGAGGTCCATGATCTTACCGTGTTGAAACTTCCGAACTCGGGGCTTCGGATTGCGTTTGCGCTGTGGGTGCGCCTGGTGTCGGGGACGGATCAGCCGGCTCTGCCGGCTTTGCGTCGAGCGCCGCCGCGATCTGCGCGCGCGTGCGCACGAACTCCTTCTCGAAATCGAATGTCCGGCGTGCCGTGGACATCGCCATCAGCACGCTCGCGCCACCCTGCCCTGCATCCTTGAGCCAGAACCAGAGCCGGCGTTCGCGCACGTAGAACATCGCGAAAATGCCGACCACCAGCAGAAGGCTGCCAAGATACACCAGATTCTTGCCCGGCGCGCGCGTCAACTGGAATACCGAAGCTTGCACCTGCTTGAAGTTGTCCAGTTGCAGAAAGACCGGCGAACCGTACAGAAAGCTGTCGGAAAGCGCGTTGATGGACGACTGCACGAATGCGCTGTTCTTCTCATCCACTTTAGCGTCCGGAAGGCCGTTTTGCTCTCGGGAAATCTGCCAGACATCCCACATCGCGCCTTCGAGCATGCGCATCAGCAGCCCCGCCGCCTTCTCCTGCTCGCCCTTCGGCACCGAGCGGTCGATGAACGTCGCGACGCTCTGGAAGCCGCCAATCATCTGAGGATTCGCGGTGGCCTTACCCGTTTCGTCCGCGCCGGCGAAGAGATTCAGCACGCGAATCGCGCTCTCTTCCAGATGCTTCTGCAGTTCGCCGTTTTCCTGCGGTACCGAGCGCAGCGCGAAACGATGCGCGGCTTCGGCGCGCGTCGCGGGCGTCTGGAGCGCCGCGCGCAAGTCCATCCATTGCTTGACCGTGCCTTGTTCGTCGGCGGGAATGCGCAGGTAGCGGAACGGGTCGTTCGGGCTCACCCGCATGCCCGCGAGGAACATGCGCTGGCCGCTGACATCCACCGGCAACATGTAGTTGCTGTACTCGCGTGCCTGACCGTCCGTGCCGCGTACCTTGTATTGCACCGACGGGCCGATATTGCGCAGATCGGTCGGTTTCGAGGTTTTCGCGCCGGAACCGAGGCGCTCGTCGAACGCGTCGCGCAGCGTTTCCTTCTTGCCGACGCCGCGCGCGTCGGGTGCGCCGCTGCCGTCCGTCATGTTCTCCACATTGATCGCGCGGAAATCCGTGAATTCGACGGTTTCGCCCTGCGCGCCCGTGAACTGCGTGCCGACGGGCGCGGTGCCGCCGATCGTGCCGCTGAAGGGCGCAGTCTTCGCGCTGCCGCCGGTCATCGGCCAGGCGGTCATTTCGAGCTTCGAGCCGCCGTCCTGGAAACTCGACTGATAGATCGAAATGCCGTCGTAGGTGAACGGCTTGTTCACCTCGACGCGCGCCGGAATGCGCTTGCCCGTCTTGTGATCGATCACGACGATGTCGCTCGCGAAGAGCTTCGGCATCCCGGTGGAGTAGTAATCGACGATGAACTTGTTCAGCTGAATCGAGAACGGCAGGTCCTGGATGATCGAGCCGTCCTGCTGATTCAGAATGGCCGTGCCGACGTATTGCCCTTCGGGCACCCACGCGTACCCGCGGAACGTCGGGTTCGACGTGGACAGCCGGTGTTCGGGAGGAATGTCGTTGATGACGGCGTTGCTGTTGATCGGCGTCTTGTTGAACATCCACATCTGCAGTTTGATGGGCAGGTTGCTGTCGAGCAGCCCGCCGATGCAGATCACGACGATCGCCAGATGCGCCGAGATATAGCCGATCTTCGTCATCGCGCCGCGCTTGCCGGCGATGAGCGTCGCGCCGTTGTCGGTCTGACGCGTGACGGTGCGATAGCCCATCTTGCCGGCGAGGCGCTCGAGCGTCGCCGCGGTCTGCGCGCGGCTCGCCGAAACGGCAAACTCGCCCTTGTGATGGAACGCGCGCAGGCCGCCTTCATGCACGCGATCCTTCCAGCTCTTGATGTCCGCGACCATCTTCGGGCTGTTGCGCACCACGCACAGCGACACCGAGATCACGAGGAAGATCAGGATCATCATGAACCACCACGCGCTGTACACGTTGTAGAGGCTCAGGCCGCGGAAGATGTCCGCCCAGAACGGGCCGAACTGATTCACGTAGTTGGGGTACGGGTCCTCTTGCGTGAGCACCGTGCCGATGATGCTCGCGATCGCCAGAATGACCAGCAATGCGATGGCGAAGCGCATCGAACTCACGAGCTCGATGAAATGCCTGACGGCGCGGCGGCTCGACTTCGACTGCAAACCCGATGTGGTGACGCTCATTCAAACTCCGACTAAACAGCAAAAAAGGGTGGAGACGCTGGCGGTCTCATCGACCGACGTCCCACCCTTTCTTGTTTTCGCGCCGACCTTCTCGGATCTTCCCGGGACCGGCTTCGTAGTATGGGCGATTCCCGCGTATCGAGCCGGGAACCGCTGGACGCTGACTGCTGCGCTTAATGCAAACCGGCGATGTAGTCCGACACCGCCTTCATCTCCGCTTCATTCAAGCGCGAAGAGATGGCGTGCATCGGCTCGCTGTTGTTGCGTTGTCCCGATGCGAAGGCGTTCAACTGCGCGACCGTGTAGTCGCCCCACTGCCACGACAGCCGCGGATACTGCACCGGGATGCCCATGCCCGTCGCGCCATGGCACGCGGCGCACGCCGGCACGCCCTTGTCCGCGATGCCGCCGCGATAGATCTTCTGGCCCAGCGCGACGTCGTTCTTGTCGCGCGCGTAGTTGGGCTTGGCCTTCTGCGACTCGAAGTACGCCGCCACGTTCACCATATCCTGATCCGACAGCGCGCCCGCGATGCCCGCCATGATCGGATTGTTGCGCGCCGGCGCCTTCGCGCCCGGCTGCGTCTTGTAATCCTTCAACTGCTTGACGATGTATTCCGCGTGCTGGCCCGCGAGTTTCGGAAACGCCGCCCCGGCGCTGTTGCCGTCCGCCGCGTGGCATGCCGCGCACACCTGGGTCGCGATGGCCTGCCCTCTTGCCGCATCCGGCTTCGCCGGTTGCGCGGGCTCTGCCGCATTCACTGACACCGATACTGCCAAGCCACCGAAACCCGCACCGAAACCCGCCGCTGCCCGAAGCACCTGACGCACCACCAGAGACCTGTACAGTCGGTTCATTCGCGTACCCTGTTTTTCGTCTTGTGAGAATGGGAGGTTCTGCAAAAAACGACGGCGACCGATCATCGCCGCAAGATACCCGAACGAAAGGGCTCAAAAAAGTGCCCGAAAAACTGTCTCGCTCCTGTGTGGGTGACGCCTGCGGCTTGGGTCTTGCGTGCCCGTGCTGATCTTTAAGAATCCGTCGTATTGTACAATAACCCGCTATACGCAAAGACGCCAGTCGGGGCATGCCCAGTATTTGCCGGGTTCTCAAGGCTTCAAGTTTTCGCAGCTCTTTCGATTGGGCCCGCCAATGTCATTCCTGCTTCACCAATCCCGCTTCTTCACCACCGTCAATCATCTGCGCGATCTGCCGCCCACGCCGCAGCCCGAAATCGCGTTCGCGGGGCGCTCGAACGCGGGCAAATCGACGGCAATCAACGTGCTGTGCAACCAGAAGCGGCTCGCGTTCGCGAGCAAGACGCCGGGGCGCACGCAGCACATCAATTACTTCGCGGTCGGGCCAGAAGCCTCGCCGGTCGGCTATCTCGTCGATCTTCCCGGCTACGGTTACGCCGAAGTGCCGGGCGCCGCGAAGGAGCACTGGCAGCGCCTGCTCTCCACGTATCTGCAAAGCCGCGCCCAACTGCGCGGCATGATCCTGATGATGGACTCGCGGCGGCCGCTCACCGAGCTCGATCGCATCATGATCGACTGGTTCGCGCCGACGGGTAAGCCGATTCACGCGCTGCTCACCAAATGCGACAAATTGACGCGACAGGAGATGACCAACGCCCTGCGCGCAACGAAGAAATCCTTCGCGGAATACAAGGATGCGGGCTATCGCGGCGAGCTCACCGCGCAGCTGTTCTCCGCGCTCAAGCGCACGGGGCTGGATGAAGCGCACGAGCTGATCGAAAGCTGGCTGATGCCCGAAGAAGCGGGCGAGAACGCGCAGGAAGATGTGGCCGAGTGAGCCGTCGAGCAGAAGCTCCGGCATAAAAAAACCCGCCGCATGACGGCGGGTTAACAGCCTAATCGAATATCGACAGGCACCCGCTCAGGGAGGAGAAGCGGGGAGTCCGGCGGCAAGCGCCTCGCTCGATCGGTATGATATACCATTGTCTCAAAACGGTTTCAGACGCGTCCAAGTCCTTGTTCAGCAAGGCTTTGCGTGTTTTGGAAGCCGTTTTCGACGTCCCCCGGAAGGCCACTCAAATTCGAGTCAAGACATGAGCTTCTATCCCCACCATCGCCCGCGCCGCATGCGCCGCGATGACTTCTCGCGCCGTCTGATGCGCGAAAACATCCTCACCACCAACGATCTCATCTATCCGGTGTTCATCGTCGAAGGCACGAATCTGCGGCAGGCGGTGCCGTCGATGCCCGGCGTCGAGCGCACGTCCGTCGATCTGCTGATGAGAGTCGCCGAGCAGTGCGTCGAGCTGGGCGTGCCGGTGCTGTCGCTGTTTCCGGCGATCGAGCCGTCGCTCAAGACGCCCGATGGACGCGAAGCCACCAACCCGGAAGGTCTGATTCCGCGCGCCGTTCGCGAACTGAAAAAGAACTTCCCGATGCTCGGCGTGTTGACCGATGTCGCGCTGGATCCGTACACGAGCCACGGCCAGGACGGCGTGCTCGACGAAGAAGGCTACGTGAAGAACGACGAAACCAGCGAGATTCTCGTCGAGCAGGCGCGCACGCAAGCCGAGGCGGGCGTGGATATCGTCGCGCCGTCGGACATGATGGACGGCCGCATCGGCGCGATCCGCGAGATGCTGGAAAGCGAAGATCACATTCACACGCGCATCATGGCGTATGCGGCGAAGTACGCGTCGGCGTTCTATGGCCCGTTCCGCGATGCCGTCGGCTCGGCTGCGAATCTCGGCAAGGGCAACAAGATGACATATCAGATGGACCCGGCCAACTCCGACGAAGCGATGCGCGAAGTGCGCATGGACATCGAGGAAGGCGCGGACATGGTGATGGTCAAACCCGGCATGCCGTACCTCGACATCGTGCGCCGCGTGAAGGATGAGTTCCGCTTCCCGACCTATGCTTATCAGGTGAGCGGTGAATACGCGATGATCAAGGCCGCCGCGCAGAACGGCTGGATCGATCACGACAAGGTGATGATGGAAGCGCTGCTCGCATTCAAGCGCGCGGGCGCGGATGGCGTGCTGACGTACTTCGCGCTGGATGCCGCACGGATTCTGCGGGCGTCGAAGTAACGCTTTGGTGTCTTTGAAGCTGAAAGGGCGATGCGTCACGGCATCGCCCTTTTTTATCCGTTCGACGGACCGAGCTTGTCGAGGCTCTTCAGGAACGTGTCCGCCGACTCATAGCCGACCACGCGCGCGACTTCGTTGCCCTGCGCATCGAAGAAGATGATGCCCGGCGGGCCAAACAACTTGAAGCGCTTGAGCAAGGCTTGATCGTCGGTGTTGTTCGCGGTCACGTCCGCACGCAGGAGATTGAGTTGCGCGAGGCGCGCCTGCACGCGGGCGTCGGAGAAAGTCAGCTTCTCCATTTCCTTGCAGGACACGCACCAGTCCGCATAAAAATCGAGCATCGCCGGGCGCGCGGCGGCCTTGACGGCAGAATCCAGCTCCGCCGATGAGCGCACCGGTGCAAAGGCCGGTCCTTGTGTCTGCGCGCGCGAAATAGCGGACGCGTCGCCTCGCGACGCCAGCACGGCGAGGGGGCGCAGCGGATCCGTGGAACCGGCCGCGAGGCCAATCAGCAATGTCGCCGCCCAGATCGCGAACGCGGCGCCGAGCCCCCGTCCGAGGCGCTTCCAGACGCCGACGGGCGCCGCCACGCCTGACGAGAACAAGCCGAGCGATGCCGCCGCGATCAGCAGCCAGAGCGCCGCAAGCAGCATCTGCGTGACGCCGCCGATTACCGGCCAGACAATCCACAGCGCGGCCGCGAGCAGGACGACGCCGAAGAACACTTTCACGCCGTCCATCCACGCGCCTGCGCGCGGCAGGAGCGAACCCGCACCGAGTCCGATGACGAGCAGCGGCACACCGAGGCCAATCCCCATTGCGAAGAGCGCCGCTCCGCCGAGCACGGCGTCGCCCGTATGCGCGATGAATGCGAGCACCGCGAAAAGCGGCGCGGTCATGCACGCACCCACGACGAGCGCGGAAAGCGCGCCCATCACCGCCACCGCGGCGAATTTGCCGCCACTGCGTTTCTGCGATGCCTGGTTGACGCCGCTTTGCCAACGCTCGGGCAACGCGATGTCCATGCCCGAAATCAGCGCGACGGCGAATGCCGCGAGCAGCACGCCAAACGCGCCGAGCACCCACGGATTCTGCAACCACGCGCCGAGACTTTGGCCGATCAGCGCGGCGGCGATGCCGAGCACGGTGTAGACGAGCGCCATGCCGGCGACATACGAAACCGACAGCGCGAATCCGCGCGCACGCGTCACGCGCGCGCCCTCTCCGACGATGATCGCGGAAAGAATCGGAATCATCGGATACGAGCAGGGCAACAGGCTCAGCACCACGCCCGCGAGGAAATATAGACCGATGATGGTGAAGAACCCGCCGCCTTCGAGCATCGATTGCGCGTAGTCAGCGCTCGTGGCGCGCTCGAACCAGGATTGCGAGTCGTCGGCGCGCGCTGCAGTGGCCGGCGGGACCGTGCCGGCGGGCTGAAGCGCGTCGCCTTTCACACGATACGTTTTTTCCATCGGCGGGTAACAAATACCCTGATCCGCACAACCTTGCGATGTCACCGCGAGTTCGAACGGCCCTTTCGCCTGCGTGACGGGAATGCGGATGAGAAGTTCGCCGCGATAGGTCTCGACGTCCTTGTTGAACGTCTGGTCGAAGTGGACTTTGCCGCCCGGCAACTGCGCGGCGCCGATCGTCGCATCGCCGCTTTTCACCGCGAAAGCGAAGCGCTCGCGGTACATGTAGTAGCCGTCCGCGATCTCGTAGCGCACGTCCACTTCGCCCGGCTTCTCGGATACGCTGAACTTGAACGCGACGTCGGGATCGAGGAAATCGTCGGCCGCGCGCGCGGCGCCCGAAACCAGCGAAAAAGCGGTCAGAAGGAAGAGCGCGGCGAGGAATCGGCTCGCGACGAGACGGGAAAACTCAAACATGGAGAGGACGCTGCGTTTCTGCGTTGACCCACTGACCATAGCCCGGCGATGCATCCACCTGCCAGACGAGGATTTCGGGTGTTTCATAGGGATGCCGAGCCGCGACGAAGCGCTGCAATTCCCCGGCGCGCGCGACGCTCGTCTTGAAAAGCAACTGGACCTCCTGCGACGACTCCAGCACGCCCTTCCAGTGATAGTGCGAAGCGACCGCGCCGAGATTCGTGACGCACGCGGCGAGCCGCGCTTCCAGCGCCGCTTGCGCGAGCGTATCGGCCGCTGCGGCGTCGGGCAGCGTGGACAGCATCAATACGACGGGGACGTTCACTCGGGACTCCAGGACGGCAAGACGACTACTTCCATATCGTAGCATCGGCGGCTGCCGCACATCTTTACAGCCAGGCGCGCTGAAAAGCCGCAGCCCGAATGCAAAAAGGCCAAGCTGAGCTTGGCCTTCAGACTGCTGACAAAGCCCTGGCTCTGCCCAGGGCTTTGTTCTTTAATAGAGGTCATGCTTAAGAAGCCGACACCC
>NZ_FCOB02000094.1 GCF_001545075.1 Caballeronia ptereochthonis | reverse complement strand
CGGCTCACGAACTGCGAGATGCCCGCGTCGGCTGCGGCTTCGATCTTCTCGATTGGCGCGCTGCCGCCTTCGGCCGCGACCGGATCGAAGCCCGTCGCGCGCACCGTGATGACCTTGATCGGATCGCTCGATTGAACCGTCGCGATGGCGTTGCCTGCGTAGATCGGGCGCTCGAAGGTATCGGCGCTGTCCACTGCGGTGATGTCGCTGATTTGCGCGACATCCAGATGCGCGGCGATGCGCGGCGCGATGTTCTTGCCGTAAGCCGTAGCCGGAGCCAGAATGTGCGAATAGTCCTTCGCGATATTCAACACCGTGCCTTCGATATTTTCCGCGAGGCCCGCTTCGAGTTGCGGCGCATCGGCCAGCAGCACTTTCGACACGCCCGCAATCTTCGCCGCCTGATCCGCCGCGCCTTGCGCGTTCGAACCCGCCACCAGCACGTGCACATCGCCGCCGATCTTCGCGGCCGCCGCAATGGTATTCAGCGTCGCTGCCTTGATCGACGCATTGTCGTGTTCCGCAATTACCAGAATCGTCATTTTCGTCCGTCTCCCTTACAGCACCTTGGCTTCGGTCTTGAGCTTCTCCACCAGCGTCTTCACGTCCGGCACCGTGATGCCAGCGCTGCGCTTGGGCGGCTCGACGACCTTCAGGGTCTTCAGACGCGGCGTCACATCCACGCCCAGGTCCGCCGGCTTCACCGTCGTCAGCGGCTTCTTCTTCGCCTTCATGATGTTGGGCAGCGTGACGTAGCGCGGCTCGTTCAGGCGCAGGTCGGTCGTGACAACGGCGGGGAGCTTGAGCGACAGCGTTTCCGCGCCGCCATCGACTTCACGCGATACGGTGGCCTTGCCATCCGCGATCACCACCTTCGATGCGAACGTCGCCTGCGGCAGGCCGGCCAACGCGGCCAGCATCTGACCGGTCTGGTTCGAATCGTCGTCGATGGCCTGCTTGCCCAGGATGACCAGTTCCGGCTTCTCCTGATCGACCAGCGCCTTCAAGATCTTCGCCACCGCGAGCGGCTGCAATTCATCAGCGGATTCAACCAGAATCGCGCGATCGGCGCCGATGGCCAGCGCCGTGCGCAGCGTCTCCTGACATTGCGTGACCCCGCACGACACCGCCACCACCTCCGTCGCAATGCCTGCTTCGCGCAAGCGCACCGCCTCTTCCACGGCGATCTCATCGAACGGGTTCATCGACATCTTCACGTTGGCGATATCGACTCCCGTGTTGTCCGACTTCACCCGGACCTTCACGTTGTAGTC
>NZ_FCOB02000095.1 GCF_001545075.1 Caballeronia ptereochthonis | reverse complement strand
CTGGACCGGCCAGAGTTTCATAGACACTCACGAGCCGTTTAGCGCGTAGCGCCGCTCAAACTCTACAGGTGACAGGTCGCCGGCGAAACCATGCCGGCGAATCGGGTTGTAGAACATCTCAATGTAATCGAATACGTCCGTGGCAGCAGTAGCCCTGTTCGGGTAGATGCGCCGCTTAATTCGCTCCTTCTTCAACGCGCTGAAGAAGCTTTCGGCAACGGCGTTATCGTGGCAATTACCGCGACGACTCATGCTCGGCACCATATGGTGAGCCCTCAGGAATGACTGCCAGTCATCGCTGGTGAACTGACTGCCCTGATCCGAATGCACCATAACGCCGGGACCCGGTTTGCGTTTCCAGACTGCGGCCAGCAAAGCCTGCAATACCAGGTCGCTGGTCATCGTTGATCGCGTGGCCCAGCCGACGATCTGACGCGAGTACAGATCCATGACCGCCGCCAGATACAGCCAGCCTTCATAGGTTCGGATGTACGTGATGTCGGTGACCCAGACCCTGTTCGGCGCGTCGGGGGCGAACTCCCGATTCAGGACATTGGCCACCACGCCGACCGGACCGCCACGATGCCGAGGCTTGCTGCCGTAGCCAACCTCGGCGCGCAATCCGTCTGTCCGCATTAACCGGAGCACGCGGTGACGACTGCACGTCTCGCCCGATTCTCGCAAATCCATCGTGATTTTGCGGTAACCGTAGACGCCGCCGCTGGTCAGCCAATGATGCTTGATCAGACCCAGCAGCCGGTCGTCCTCGCGCTTGCGCGCACTGCCCGACTGACGCTGCCAAACGTAATAGCCGCTGCGATGAACGCCAAGCACTCGGCACATCGTACGCAGACAATACTCGTTGATATGGGCCCGCATGAATGCGTACCTTGCCGTCATCCCTTTGCAAAGTACGCGGCGGCCTTTTTTAGAATGTCGCGCTCCTCGGTCACCCGCTTGAGTTCGGCCTTCAGTCGCCGCACCTCGGCGCTCTGGTCCAGTTCAGCCTGGCGCACGACATCTGGCTTATCGAACTTCGCCCGCCAGGCATATAGGCTGTGCGTCGTAATGCCCAAACGCTGGGCAACATCTGCAACCGAATGACCACGCTCGGTGACTTGCTTGACTGCTTCGATCTTGAACTCATCCGTGTACCGCTTGCCGCTCATATCGACCTCCTCGGTTGCCATAAATTATGGCTCGAAGATGTCTACGAAAGGCTGGCCGGTCCA
>NZ_FCOB02000092.1 GCF_001545075.1 Caballeronia ptereochthonis | reverse complement strand
AGCACGATATGCAGCCCGACGCGCAAGTCCGGCGATTCGCGCGCGATCTTCACGGCATGGTAAGCGGCGGGCGCGCCGACCATCAGGCTCGCGCAGGTGAGCACGCCCTCGCGATGCGCAAGCGCGACCGCATCGTTCACACGCTCGTGCAGACCGAAGTCGTCGGCCGTGACGATCAGACCGCGCACGCCGTCATGCCTCGTGCGCGCGCAGGAAGCGGAAGAACTCGACGCCTTCGCGCAGGCGCCGCTTCATCATGTCCCAGCTCGTGAGCATCTCGCGCACGATTTCCCAGATCTTCGACGGCCGGAAGTAGAAGCGCTTGTAGAAGCGTTCCAGCTCGTGATAGATCTCCTCGCGCGACAGATGCGGATAGCCGATCGCGGCGAGCTGCACGCCTTCCTTGCTGACCAGATTGATGACCTTGTTCTCTTCGAGCCAGCCGTTTTCGACGGCCTGGTTGTAGAGCGTGGTGCCCGGATAAGGCGCCGCGAGCGACACCTGAATGGTGTGCGGATTGATTTCCTTCGCGTACTGAATGGTCTTTTCGATCGTCTCCTTCGTCTCGCCGGGCAAGCCGAGGATGAACGTGCCGTGGACCTTGATGCCGAGCTTGCGGCAATCGTCGGCGAAGCGCCGCGCGATGTCCGTGCGCAGCCCCTTCTTGATGTTCAGAAGAATTTGATCGTCGCCGGATTCGTAGCCCACGAGCAAGAGACGCAGGCCGTTCTCCTTCATGATCTTGAGCGTCGAGTAAGGCACGTTCGCTTTCGCGTTGCACGACCACGTGATGCCGAGCTTGCCGAGCCCGCGCGCGATTTCCTCGACACGCGGCTTGAAGTCGGTGAAGGTGTCGTCGTCGAACATGATTTCCTTCACTTCGGGCATGTTGTCGCGAATCCACTTCACTTCTTCGAGCACGTTCTCCACCGAGCGCACGCGGTAGCGATGCCCGCCCACGGTCTGCGGCCACAGGCAGAACGTGCAGCGCGAGCGGCAGCCGCGTCCCGTGTAGATCGACACGTACGGATAGTTCAGATAGCCGATGAAGTAATTGCCGATGTTCAGATCGCGCTTGTAGACCGGCGCGACGAAGGGCAGCTCGTCCATGTTCTCGAGGATCGGGCGCGCTTCGTTGTGCTCGATCGAGCCGTCGGGCAGACGATAGCTCAGCCCCTTGATCTCCGCGAACGGAAGGCCTTGCGCGACTTCCTTGCACGTGTGGTCGAACTCCTCGCGGCACACGAAGTCGATCGCCTCGCTCGCGGCGAGCGAGTTGTGCGGATCGACGGCCACCTTCGCGCCGACCATGCCGAT
>NZ_FCOB02000091.1 GCF_001545075.1 Caballeronia ptereochthonis | reverse complement strand
TCGCCCTTGTTGGTCGACACCGCACCCGAGCCGATCGCCACCGAGTCAACACCCGTAGCCGTCGAATCTACACCCGTGCTGTTCGCATGGAAGTACTTCGTGCCCGTGTTGTACACGTTGTTGATCTGATTGTTCAGGTTGGTCACGTTACCGCCGATGTTGGTCACGCTGCCCGCCACGTTCGAGATATCCGACGTGTTCTGATTGATCGCCTGATCCGCTGCATACAACTGCGAGCCGTTCACCGCATCGGTCGAGCTGGCCGAGAGGCGGCCCGCTGCCACGTTGGTGATCGTGCGCTCCTTGCCTGCCGCCCCCACCGACACCGTGCTCGTCGCGTTGCTGCCTGCGAACGTGTAGGCCGTGCCACCGATCGTCGCGCTCGTGGTGTTCACCACTGCCGCCGTCGTCGAACCCGCACCCAGCGCCACGTCGCCCTTGTTGGTCGACACCGCACCCGAGCCGATCGCAACAGAATCCACACCCGTGGCCGTCGAATCTACACCCGTGCTGTTCGCATGGAAGTACTTCGTGCCCGTGTTGTACACGTTGTTGATCTGGTTGCCCATGTTGGTGATATCACCCTGGATATTGGTGATCCCACCGCTGATGTTGGTGATGCTGCCCGCCACGTTCGAGATATCCGACGTGTTCCGGTTGATCGCCTGATCCGCTGCATACAACTGCGAGCCGTTCACCGCATCGGTCGAGCTGGCCGAGAGGCGGCCCGCTGCCACGTTGGTGATCGTGCGCTCCTTGCCTGCTGCGCCCACCGACACCGTGCTCGTCGCGTTGCTGCCTGCGAACGTGTACGCCGTGCCGCCGATCGTCGCGCTCGTGGTGTTCACCACTGCCGCCGTCGTCGAACCCGCACCCAGCGCCACGTCGCCCTTGTTGGTCGACACCGCACCCGAGCCGATCGCAACAGAATCCACACCCGTGGCCGTCGAATCTACCCCCGTGCTGTTCGCATGGAAGTACTTCGTGCCCGTGTTGTACACGTTGTTGATCTGGTTGCCCAGGTTGGTGATATCACCCTGGATATTGGTGATCCCACCGCTGATGTTGGTGATGCTGCCCGCCACGTTCGAGATATCCGACGTGTTCTGGTTGATCGCCTGATCCGCTGCGTACAGCTGCGAGCCGTTCACCGCATCGGTCGAGCTGGCCGAGAGACGGCCCGCCGCCACGTTGGTGATCGTGCGCTCCTTGCCTGCTGCGCCCACCGACACCGTGCTGGTCGCATTGCTGCCTGCGAACGTGTACGCCGTGCCACCGATCGTCGCGCTCGTGGTGTTCACCACTGCCGCCGTCGTCGAACCCGCACCCAGCGCCACGTCGCCCTTGTTGGT
>NZ_FCOB02000089.1 GCF_001545075.1 Caballeronia ptereochthonis | reverse complement strand
GCTTCGCGTTGTTGCTGTACCTGCTGGTTCTGCTCTGCATTCGCTCGTGCTGCGGCTGCTTCGTCGGCGGGCGTCGGAGCAATCTGCGCGTGGGATGCGATCGATACTAGGGCCGTGAGCGGCAGCGCCGCGAGCCTCTTTATTGCCTTCATCGTCTTACTGGTTTGGTTTAGAGAAACCCAGCTCGAAGACTGGGTTTTGTCGTTTAAGAGTGTTTTGTTTTGATCCAAGTAAGCAGCGTAAAGACTGACGCTATTAGGAGCGCAATCCGGACTATCGCAACAACATCATTCCATCCCGGCGCGTAGTGCAAGCCATTGAACGTGGTGTATGCATAGCCCCCACCGAACCAAGCAATTGAACAGGCAACCAGCCAAATGCAGGCCGTGCATAGGAACACAGTGGCTAATCGGCGAATCATTTCTTGCTCCCTGTCTGCTGCGCTCGATTGATTCCGCCTTGCACAATCTCTTGCAAAGTTCCTCCAGTGATTCCGCCACCAATGACCGCAGTATTGTTCGGGTTGAAGAGGTTATAACCACTCCCTGACCACGCTCCGGTGCTTGCCCACGAGCCAGCGTTATTAATCGTTGGTCGCATGATCGAGTTAATCGTGTTTGCAGTGATTGCGCCTGCACCATAACCAATCGTACTAAACGCACCACTCGTAAAGCCTGCGCCAATGATGCTGTCATTCTTTCCTTGCAGATAGTTATTAATCGCAGTCGTTGCAGCGCCGCCGAACGCATTGACCGCCACGTTCCAGAGGAACCCGCCATACGTTCCCGCCGCGCCTGTGCCAAAGGCAGCCGCCACGTCCACCGAATTGACACTGCCGTTCTGAATATACTGCGACCCTGCATTGATGCCCGCACTGATTGCTCCCGTTCCCGCGGCAGAAGCCATTGCCGTCGAGCCCAACGCACCGCCGCCTGAACTAAAGATCGGCGCACCCGGAATCGACGCCAACGCCTCAGCCAAGGCCGGCGAAGCCAAAGCCGCAGCGATAGCTAACCCAAGCTTCGGATTCGGCACCGCGCCCGGCAACGCGTTCTGTTCCGGTGTACGCGAGCCATCCCTATTGCCGTACATGAACGGACTGTTGTACTCCGCAGGCGTTGCCGTAAACATGCCACCTGCGTTCTGGCTAATGAACGCCGTTGCGTACTTGTTTCCGTCCGGCGCCGCGCCCGCGCTCGCTGCGGCATCCACCAACCGATAGCCGCTTGCCAACAACATCTGCTGCGCCTGGTCGGCGGCGATGCTCTGTCCGGTTTGATCCTTGTAGAACTGCGCGAACTTGCTCGCGTTGTCCTTTGCCCATTTTCTTTCGTCAGGGTGAAGTTGCCGATTGAACCGATCGACGTCATACGCCGATGCCGCGCCCGAACTTCCAGCGATCGCACCGCCGGCAGCGGTCGCGAGCGCATCGGCGACAAT
>NZ_FCOB02000086.1 GCF_001545075.1 Caballeronia ptereochthonis | reverse complement strand
GCCTGACGCAATCGAATAAATTTCAGATGCCCAACAACACACAAGAACCACAAGCCGTCTGTGATCCGATATCCCGAAGCGCGATCTTCCTCACCCTCACGGTGGCGCGCGGCGAAGACCAGGCCGATACCGTGCGCCAATGGTGCGGCGACATCGCCGCGCTGGTGCGCGCGGTCGGCACGCGTGCGCCCAGCGCCAGGCTCTCCTGCGTGTGCGGCTTCGGCGCCGAAGCGTGGGCGCGGCTCTTCGGCGCGCCGCGTCCCGCGGCCCTGCATCCGTTTCGCGAGTTCGGATCGGGCGAGCGCCGCGCCATCGCCACGCCCGGCGACATCCTGCTGCATATCCGCGCGGATCACATGGATCTGTGCTTCGAGCTCGCCGCGCAATTGCTCGGCAAGCTCGGCGATGCCGTCACGGTCGTCGACGAAGTGCACGGGTTTCGCTACTTCGACCTGCGCGACATGGTGGGCTTCGTCGACGGCACCGAGAACCCGTCGGGCAGGCGCGCCGCGGACTACACCATCATCGGCGCGGAGGATCCGGAGTTCGCGGGCGGCAGCTACGTGATCGTGCAGAAGTACTTTCACGATCTGGATGCCTGGAATGGTCTGACGGTCGAGCAGCAGGAGAAGATCATCGGGCGCGAGAAGCTGTCGGATGTCGAACTGGACGCGGCCGTGAAGCCCTCGTGCTCGCACAGCTCGCTCACGACCCTCGAGGAGAACGGTCAGGAGGTGAAGATCCTGCGGCACAACATGGCCTTCGGCCGTCCCGGCGCGAAGGAGTTCGGCACATACTTCATCGGCTATGCGCGCACGCCCGCGCCGATCGAGCAGATGATGGAGAACATGTTCGTCGGCCGCCCGCCGGGCAACTACGACCGGCTGCTCGACTACAGCCGCGCGGTGACGGGCGGGCTCTTCTTCGTGCCGTCCGCCGATCTGCTCGAGGCGCTTCCCGACAGAAGTCCGGCCGCAGCGGCGTCGACGTCTTCGTCCAGCGCGCCTTCGCACGAAGCGGGCCGCAGCGGGACATTGAACATTGGCTCACTCAAAGGAACCGCCCAACATGAATAACCTGCATCGCGAGCTCGCACCGATTTCCGAAGACGCGTGGGAGCAGATCGAGGCCGAAGTGGCGCGCACCTTCAAGCGCTCCGTGGCGGGGCGGCGCGTGGTCGACGTGAAGGAAGCGGGCGGGGTTGCGCTGTCCGGTGTCGGCACGGGGCATCAGACGAGCGTGGCGTCGCCGAAGAAAGGCGTCGCCGCGAGGCTCTACGAGGTGAAGCAGCTGGTGCAGCTGACGGTGCCGTTCACGCTGCAGCGCGAGGCGATCGACAGCGTGGAGCGCGGCTCGAACGACGGCGACTGGCAGCCGGCGAAAACCGCCGCGAACGATCTGGCGCTCGCCGAGGACAGCGCGATCTTCGATGGCTTCGCGGCCGCGGGCATCGTGGGGATCCGCCAGGGCAGCTCGAACGCGCCCACGCTGCTGCCGGCGCAAGTGGCCGACTACCCCGCGGCGATCAGCCAGGCGCTGGAAAAGCTGCGGCTCGCGGGCGTCGAGGGTCCGTACTCGGTGCTGCTGGGGGCGGATGCCTATACGGCGCTTGCCGAGGCGAGCGATCAGGGCTATCCGGTGATCCAGCACATCAAGCGTATCGTGAGCGGGGAGGTGGTGTGGGCGCCCGCGCTGCAGGGCGGCTGCGTGCTGTCCACGCGCGGGGGCGATTACGAGCTGCATATCGGACAGGACCTGTCCATCGGCTATACGAGTCATACCGATACGACCGTGCAGTTGTATCTGCGCGAGACACTGACGTTCCTGATGTTGACGAGCGAGGCTTCGGTTTCCATCGCGGCGGGGGAATGACGCCCG
>NZ_FCOB02000093.1 GCF_001545075.1 Caballeronia ptereochthonis | reverse complement strand
GGTTCTTCGCAGAATTCCGTGGATGGCGACCGGCGATTTTGTAATCTAACGTCTGGAAACGGGACGTTGGAGGCCGAATTGCTGGGTCGCAAAGCACTGGAAGCGCTGGGTTGCTGGAAAGGCTATCGGGTGGAGCGTGTGGAGTGGCCGCAAGGCGAGCACCGCACGCTTGCGCTTTATCTAAAGCCGGTGGGCAAAGTGATGCGCTGCGAGCAATGCGGCGCCCGTTCGAGGCAGATTCATGAGACGACCGTGCGCCGGGTTCGTGATCTTCCGCTGTTCGAATATCGAGTGGTGCTGCATGTGCCGCGTCGGCGCGTGTGGTGCGATCGGTGCGGCGGCCCCAGGCTAGAGCGGCTGGATTGGCTCGGGCGCTACCAGCGAGTCACTGAGCGGTTCGCGCGGGCGTGCGAGAAGTTGCTGCAAGCAGCCAGCGTGCAGGCAGTGGCTGAGTTCTACGATCTGGGTTGGCACACGGTCAAATCGATCGACAAGATGCGCTTGCGTGCACGTCTTGTCGAACCGGATTGGTCGTCGCTGCGTTATCTGGCGATGGACGAGTTCGCTCTGCATAAAGGGCATCGCTACGCCACCGTGGTGGTCGATCCGATCAACCGTCAGGTGCTCTGGATCGGGCCCGGGCGCTCACGCGAGACCGCACGCGCGTTCTTCGAGCAGCTTCCCGAGGGCGTGGCCGCGCGCATTGAAGCGGTTGCCATCGACATGACCACGGCCTATGAACTGGAGATCAAAGCCCATTGCCCGCAGGCGGATGTGGTCTATGACTTGTTTCATGTGGTGGCCAAATACGGACGGGAGGTCATCGATCGAGTGCGGGTCGATCAAGCCAACCAGCTACGACACGACAAGCCCGCCCGACGAATACTGAAATCGAGTCGCTGGCTGTTGCTGCGCAACCGTCGCAATCTCAATCCACAGCAGTCGATTCACCTGAAAGAATTGCTTGCAGCCAACGAGCCATTGATGTGCGTGTATGTACTACGCGACGAACTCAAGCAACTCTGGTTCTATCGACGCCTCGCCTGGGCTAAAAAAGCGTGGGAGCAATGGTTTGAGCAGGCGCAGCAAAGCGGTATCGCCGCTTTGAATCAGTTCGCCCAGCGGCTGCAAGGCTACTTGCACGGCATACTCTCGCGGTGCCGGCACCCACTGAACACGAGTGTCGTCGAGGGCATCAACAACACCATCAAAGTCATCAAACGACGCGCCTACGGGTATCGCGACGAGGAATACTTCTTCCTCAAGATCCGCGCCGCGTTCCCCGGAAAAGCTCGATGAACCA
>NZ_FCOB02000083.1 GCF_001545075.1 Caballeronia ptereochthonis | reverse complement strand
TACTCCACCGCCTTCATCATCTCCTCCACCACCTTCTTCGCGTCCCCGAACACCATCATCGTCTTGTCCATATAGAACAGCTCGTTGTCGAGCCCGGCGTACCCCGCCGCCATCGACCGCTTGTTCACGATGATCGTGCGCGCCTTGTACGCTTCGAGAATCGGCATGCCCGCGATCGGCGATTTCGGATCGGTCTTCGCGGCGGGGTTCACCACGTCGTTCGCGCCGAGCACCAGCACCACATCGGTCTGCCCGAACTCGCTGTTGATGTCCTCCATCTCGTGCACGAGCTCGTACGGCACTTCGGCTTCCGCCAGCAGCACGTTCATGTGGCCCGGCATGCGCCCCGCGACGGGGTGAATCGCGTACCGCACGTCGATGCCTTTCTCGACGAGCTTGTCCGTCAGCTCCTTCAACGCGTGCTGCGCGCGCGCCACGGCAAGACCATAACCCGGCACGATCACCACGCTCTCGGCGTTGCCGAGCATGAAGGCGGCATCATCGGCGGAACCGGATTTCACCGGACGCTGCTCCGTCGAGCCGCCCTCAGCCGCGCCGCCAGCCTCGCCACCAAACCCGCCGAGAATCACGTTGAAGAACGAGCGGTTCATCGCGCGACACATGATGTACGACAGAATCGCACCCGACGAACCCACCAGCGACCCGGCGATGATCAGCATCGGGTTGTTGAGCGAGAAGCCGATGCCCGCCGCCGCCCAGCCCGAGTACGAGTTGAGCATCGACACGACCACCGGCATGTCCGCGCCGCCGATCGGGATGATGATCAGCACGCCCAGCGCGAACGCGATCAGTGTCATGATGATGAACGGCAGCCACGCCTCGGTGAGCATGAAGATCACGCCGAAGCCGATCATCGCGATGGCGAGCAGCAGGTTGATCAGATGCTGTCCGGCGTAGACGACCGGCGCGCCCTTGAACAGCCGGAACTTGTACTTGCCCGAGAGCTTGCCGAAGGCGATGACCGAGCCGGAGAACGTGATCGCGCCGACGAACGTGCCGATGAACAGCTCGACGCGGTTGCCGTACGGAATCGGCTCGCCGGGCGGCGCGAGCCCGAACGCGGACGGCTCGGCCACGACGCCATACGCGATGCACACGGCCGCCAGACCGATCAGCGAGTGCATGGCCGCGACGAGTTCGGGCATCTTCGTCATCTCGACTTTCGCCGCGATGTACGCGCCCGCGCCGCCGCCGACGATCAGCGCCACGAACAGCAGCGACAGCCCGAGCGCCAGATTGGCTTCGAGATACGCCGCCTGCTTCACGATCAGCGCGAGCGTGGTGAGAATGGCGATCGCCATGCCCGCCATGCCGAACGTGTTGCCGATGCGCGCGGTCTTCGGATTGGACAAGCCCTTGAGCGCCTGGATGAAGCACACCGAGGCGACCAGATACAGGAGAGTGACGACGTTCATGCTCATTTACGCGCCCTCCTTGCTCGTGATCTTCTTGGGCTCTTTCTTCTTGAACATCTCGAGCATTCGCCGTGTGACGAGAAAGCCGCCGAACACGTTGACCGCCGCGAGCAGCACGGCGAGCGTGCCGAAGAACTTGCCCGCGGCGCCGACGGTGAGGCCCACCGCGAGCATCGCGCCGACGATGACGATCGCGGAGATCGCGTTGGTCACGGCCATGAGCGGCGTATGCAGCGCGGGCGTGACGTTCCACACCACGTGATAGCCGACGTAGATGGCCAGCACGAAGATGATGAGGTTGATCACCGTGTGATTGATGACGTCCATGTTCGTCTCCGTGTTAAGCCGCCGCGCGCGCGAGCTGACCGTCGCGGCACTGGAGCGTGGCCGCGACGATGTCGTCCGCGAGGTCGATGTTGAGCGTGCCTTCCTTCGTCAGAATGAGCTTGAGAAAGTCGAGCAGATTGCGTGCGTACAAGGCGGAAGCGTCGGCGGCGACCATCGAAGCCAGATTCGTATGGCCGACGATATGCACGCCGTGCTTCATCACCACCTGATCGACTTCGGTGAGCGGGCAGTTGCCGCCTTTCCTGCCTTCGAACTCGGGGCCGCGTCCGGCGGCGAGATCGACGATCACGGAGCCGGGCTTCATGTGCTTGACCGTCTCCACCGAGATCAGCGTCGGCGCGGGCCGGCCGGGAATCAGCGCGGTCGAGATGACGATATCCGCCGCCTTCGCACGCTCGTGCACTTGCGCCGATTGGCGCGCGAGCCAGCTTGGCGGCATCGGGCGCGCGTAGCCGCCGACGCCAACGGCTGCCTCGCGTTCCTCGTCGGTCTCGTAGGGCACGTCGACGAACTTCGCGCCGAGCGATTCGATTTGCTCCTTCACCGCCGGGCGCACGTCGGACGCTTCGACGACCGCACCGAGCCGCTTGGCGGTGGCGATCGCCTGCAGGCCCGCGACGCCCGCGCCGAGCACGAGCACGCGCGCCGCCTTCACGGTGCCGGCGGCGGTCATGAGCATCGGCATGAAGCGCTGGTAGTACTGGCAGGCCATCAGCACGGCCTTATACCCGGCGATGTTCGCCTGCGAGGAGAGCACGTCGAGGCTCTGGGCGCGCGTGGTGCGCGGCGCGGCTTCGAGCGCGAACGCGGTGACGCCCGAGGCGGCGAGGCGCGCGGTGTTCTCGGTGTTGAAGGGATCGAGCATGCCGATGAGCACGGCGCCCGGCTTGAGCAGCGCCAGTTCCTCGGCGGAAGGCGACTGAACCTTGAGGACGATCTCGGCGGAAAAGGCCGTGGCGGCATCGACGAGATCCGCGCCCGCCTGAGCGAACGCATCGTCGATATAGCTTGCCGGCAAGCCCGCGCCGCTCTGCACCGAGACCCGGTGACCTTGCGTGACGAGCTTCTTGACGGTCTCGGGCGTGGCGGCGACGCGCGCCTCGTTCGCCCGCGTTTCAGCAGGCACTCCGA
>NZ_FCOB02000005.1 GCF_001545075.1 Caballeronia ptereochthonis | reverse complement strand
GTATCTCGATCGCGGTATCGTCAATGAAACTCGCGCCGAAGCGCTTCGAGAGTTGCACGTACCCGCCGAGCACGTCGCTCGTTCTTGTACGGTCGCTTTTCGGCGGTGATCCGGCCGCGCTTCTTCATTCAGCGATCGTTAGGTGGTGCTTCGTCACAATATGGATACAACGCAGACCTACGGTTAAGGCGAGCCGGTCAAGATGGCTAATAGCTGGGCGGTCGTAGCTATTCCAGCAGCGGGCCTCTTCATGTGAGAAACAGGGTTTTACAGATGCGATCCGCCTCTACCAAACGCCACTAAACAGCAGAATCATCTACTCAGCGACCGATAAGACGATGAGTGCCGTCGTTCCTGGATGTCCTGATAAGCGGTCTTTACTGCGCGAGGAAACGCGCCAATCGCTTTGCAGAAGATCGCTCAATATCAAAAGAGACCTTGCAGAAAATTCGCGCGTCCGCGCACTCGGATAGCCTGATGCAAGAGGCTGAAACGCCGAAGCCTCCAGCCTTGGTGAACGGCGGTGGGCTGGCAACAGCAGCGGCTGTAATGGACGGAAGCGGTACGCCCTCTGTGCATTTGCTCGCGGCCAATGCCGCGAAGGTATGTCCACACGAGGGACCGATGCCCGCTTACCCCGCCTAACTCGACACACGCGGCCATGAGCGAGAACGGCCGCGGGTCCTCGCGGCGGAACATCTCGAGCAACGCCGCGTCGGCTTCGCGCCGGAGATCCGGGCTATCCGGGTCGCTCTCGATGACGTCATGGGCGATGTGCCCTCATATGTCTCACCGGGCCTGGATCACACACGGCCTGACAAGCTAGTCCGATTGCCATGCTGGTTCAGCACCAGAGCGTTCCGGCGCTGCGCTTCGTGCTCATTCCATTCGGCCCGGCTTCAGCCTTTGCCGCGTCCCCGTCTTACGCCTGGTTCGCCAGTTCGGCCGCCAGACGGTTGTGCCGCTCCACTACCGCGCCCAGGTCCAGGGTCGTCAATTGGCCTTCCTTCACCACGATTTTGCCGTCGATCACGCTCGTCGATACCTGCGATGGCGCGCAAAATACCAGCGCCGCCACCGGGTCGTGCAGGGCGCCCGCGAACGACGGCTGCGACAGGTCGAACGACACGAAATCCGCCGCCATGCCCGGCGCGAGCGCACCGATGTCGTCACGGTTCAGCACCTTCGCGCCGCCGAGCGTCGCGATTTCCAACGCCTCGCGCGCAGTCATCGCGTCAGGACCGAAGCCCACCCGCTGCAGCAGCAGCGCCTGACGCACCTCCGCCACCATCTGCGCGCCATCGTTCGATGCCGAACCGTCGACGCCCAGCCCCACCGCCACGCCCGCGTCCCGCATCGCGCGGATCGGCGCAATTCCCGAAGCCAGACGCATGTTCGAGCACGGACAATGCGCGACGCCCGTGCCCGTGCGCGCGAACAGATCGATGCCCGGCCGGTCCAGTTGCACGCAGTGCGCGTGCCACACGTCGTGGCCCACCCAGCCGAGATCCTCCGCGTACTCAGCCGGCGTCATGCCGAATTTCTCGCGGCTGTAGGCGACATCGTTCACGTTCTCCGCCAGATGCGTGTGCAGCGAAACGCCATATTCCCGCGCGAGCGTGGCGGCGTCGCGCATCAGTTCGCGGCTCACCGAAAACGGCGAGCAAGGCGCGACGACCACGCGCAGCATCGCGTAGCGGCCCGCGTCGTGATAGGTCTCGATCAGGCGCTGCGAGTCCCTCAGGATCGTGTCCTCCTTCTCGACCACCGAATCGGGCGGCAAGCCGCCATCCTTCTGCCCGACGCTCATGCTGCCGCGCGCCGCGTGAAAGCGCATGCCGATCTCGCGCGCCGCCGCAATGCTGTCATCGAGGCGGCTGCCGTTCGGATAGATATAAAGATGGTCGCTCGACGTCGTGCAGCCGGAAAGCATCAGCTCGGCCATCGCGGTCTTCGTCGAGACGGAAATCATCTCGGGCGTCAGGTGCGCCCAGATCCTGTAGAGATTCGTGAGCCAGCCGAACAACTCGGCGTTCTGCGCGGCGGGAATCGCGCGCGTCAGGCTCTGATACATGTGATGGTGCGTGTTGACGAGGCCCGGAATCACGAGATGGCCGCGCATGTCGAGCACTTCGTCGGCGGATTGCGGCAGCTCGCTCGTCGGCCCGGCGGCGGCGATACGGTTGCCCTCGATATACAGACCGCCATCGGCGATCTCGCGGCGACGCTCGTCCATCGTGACGAGCATGTGGGCGTTCTTGACCAAAAGACTGCGTTGCATCGGCTTTGTCTCCAGAGACAGTTGGGGAACCAGTGAAAAGCCCCGGTTACCCAGCGTCGGCCGCCGTCTTCGGGACGCCGCAAATATCCATCGATATTGCGCGCGTCGCCACTGTCCGCAGCCAAAAAATCGGACGCAATCAAGCTGCCGTCATAGTCGTCCTCAGGCCCCCAATATATTCGCGGATTTTGGCGCGGGTAGCATCACCGAAAAAGCCCTCGGGCAGCGCCGGAATCCCCCGTGCGCCCTTTCCGGCAAGGCTTACGCGCCGCTGTCATGCGTTGGGCATTATCTTTCCTATCGCGGGCGCACAACGCGTCTCGAATTTCTACAATGCTGTACACGGCGCGCATCTGAAACGCCGACGGGTATGTAGCCACTGACGTGGAGCCTCGATCCGCCGCAGACGCACCTGAACCGCCCAGGTGCCGAATTTCGGATCAGCGCGACGCCAATCTCGCACAACACAAGGAACATGCGAATGGGCAAGCTCACTACCCACGTCCTCGACACCGCGCACGGCCGCCCGGGCGCGAACATCAAAGTCGAGCTGTTCGCGCTCAACGGCGACGCCCGCAGCGCGATCAAGACCATCCAGACCAACGACGACGGCCGCGCCGATGCGCCCCTGCTCGAAGGCGCCGAATTCGCGACCGGCGAATACGAACTCGTGTTCCACGCGGGCGATTATTTCGCAAAGCTCGGCGTGAAGGTGCCCGAGCCGCGCTTCGTCGATCGCGTCGTGCTGCGCTTCGGCATCGCGGATGCGTCGTCGCACTATCACGTGCCGCTGCTCGTATCGCCGTGGGCGTACAGCACCTATCGCGGGAGCTAAGAAGCCGGGACCTGAGAGCAAGACCAGCACATCGCGCCCGTCCCCATCTTTCTGACGATGTGCGCATAACGAAACGGTAGTGGAGGAGTACATGGAAGGCTTTGTCACCGACTGGCTCAATCTCGTATTGCGCTGTCTGCACGTCATCGTGGCGATCGCCTGGATCGGCGAATCGTTCTACTTCGTCGCACTGGACAACAGTTTGAAACCGCCCACGGACCCGAACGCGCGCCGGCGCGGCGTGTTCGGCGATTTCTGGCACGTCCACGGCGGCGGCTTCTATCACATGCAGAAGTATTCCGTCGCGCCGCAGGACATGCCGGAGAATCTGCACTGGTCGTTCTGGCCGTCGTACACCACGTGGATGTCGGGCTTCGGCCTCTTCTTCGTGCTGTATCTGATGTCGCCGAGCACGTATCTCATCGACAAGAGCGTGCTCGACATGGGCCCGGTCGTCGCCGTATCCGCCGCGCTCGGCTTCCTGATGGCCGGATGGATCGTCTATGACACGCTGTGCCGCCTGCTCGGCACCAACGACAAGCTGCTCGGCATCTGCGTCGGCATCTATGTGCTGATCGCGGCGTTCATCGCGTGCCACGTGTTCGCCGGCCGCGCCGCATATCTGATCACCGGCGCGATGATCGCGACGATCATGTCGGCGAACGTGTTCTTCGTCATCATTCCGGGCCAGCGCAAGATGGTCGCCGCGATGCTCAAGGGCGAAACGCCGAACGCGATCTACGGCAAGCGCGGCAAGCAGCGCTCGGTGCACAACACGTACTTCACGCTGCCCGTGGTGTTCGCGATGCTGTCGAACCACTACGCGATGACCTACACGCACAAGTACAACTGGCTGATCCTCGTGCTCATCATGCTGGCCGGCGCGCTGATTCGCCAGTTCTTCGTGATGCGCCATCGCGGCCAGGTGCTGTGGTACATGCCGGTCGCGGGTCTCGTGCTGGTGCTCGGCGCGTTCGCCTGGACGATGCCCGCCCCCAGCGTTCCCGTCGCGCAAGCCGCGGGTGCGCCGACGATCAAGGTGGCCGACATCCAGCCGATCATCCAGCAGCGCTGCGCGACGTGCCACTCCGCGCATCCGACGATGATGGGCAGCGCACCGGCAGGCGTCCTGCTCGATACGCCCGCCGAGATCAAGCAGAACGCGCAGCGCGTGCATCAGCAGGCGGTGACGCTCAAGGCGATGCCGCTCGGCAATGTCACGCAGATGACGGATGCGGAGCGTCAGAAGGTGGCGGCGTGGTTTGCTGGTGGCGCCGTCGAGTAAGCTTTTTCGCTGTCCGAGGCAAGTCATGGAATGCCCCGCTTCAAATGAAGCGGGGCATTTTTCATTCAACGCGCGAAGTACTGCTTCGCCGCGTGAATGACGGTGTCGATGTCGTCACGCGACACGTCGCGATGCGTGACGAAGCGCGACGCATAGAGCATCTGCGTGAGAATGCCGCGCTCTTTGAAGAAGGCTTCGAGCGGCGCGCAATGCGCCTCGGGAATCTGCGCGAAAACCATGTTGGTGGCGTGCGACTGCACGGTGATCTGGTCGATCTGCGCGAGTCCGGCAGCGAGATGCGCGGCGTTGTCATGATCCTGCGCGAGACCTTCGACGTGATGATCCAGCGCGTACAGGCACGCCGCCGCGAGCACGCCCGCCTGCCGCATGCCGCCGCCGAGCACCTTGCGCCAGCGGCTCGCGACGTCGATCAGCGCGCGGCTGCCGACCAGCACCGAACCCACGGGCGCACCCAGGCCTTTCGAGCAGCAGATCGATACCGTATCGAACGGCGCGCACAAATCTCCGACCGGCTTGCCGGAGGCGACGGCCGCATTGAACACGCGCGCGCCGTCCAGATGCGTGGACAGGCCGCGATCGCGCGCGAGTTGCGTTGCCTGCGCGACGTAAGCGGCAGGCAGCAGCTTTCCGCCGATGGTGTTCTCGAGCGCGAGCAGCTTCGTGCGTGCGAAGTGATTGTCGATCGGCTTGATGGCCGCCGCGATCTTCTCGAGCGGCAGGGAGCCGTCCGGCGCGTTTTCGATGGGCTGCGGCTGAATGCTGCCGAGCACGGCCGCGCCGCCGCCTTCGTACTTGTACGTGTGCGCAGACTGCCCGACGATGTACTCGTCGCCGCGCGCGCAATGCGCCATCAGGGCGGCGAGATTGCTTTGCGTGCCGCTCGGGAAGAACAGGCCCGCCTCCTTGCCGGTGCGCTCCGCGAGCGTGGCCTGAAGTTTCAGAACGGTGGGATCGTCGCCCCAGACGTCGTCGCCGACTTCAGCCGCGGACATCGCGGCGAGCATCGGCTTGCTGGGACGGGTGACGGTATCGCTGCGCAGATCGATTAGGCGTTCGGACATCGCTTTTCCTGGCTCGTCAAAGATGAACGTCGTATCTTAGCGCCAGAAAAACAAAAGGACCGGGGGAAACTCCGCCGGTCCTTCGAGTGCTTCCATGAAGCGATACGCTCAGCGCATCGCCTCCTCGGTGAGCCAGAGCGATTCCTTCAGGTCCTGCTCGTTGAGATTGTGCCCTTCCCCGCCGCGATCGACGACGATGAAGTCGCTCACCTTGCCGAGCGAGAGCAGCGGATGATGCCACACGCCCTTCGCATAGTTCACGCCTTGCCAGCCGCTCGTGACGAAGGCGCGAATCTTCGACTCGTCAAGATCGCCCGCCGGCGCGACGACCACGAGATACGGCCGGTCGTCGAGCGGCACGAACGCCTGGCTGCCGAGCGGGTGCCGCTCCATCATCTTCACTTCGAACGGCAACGCGCGCGGCTGCCCGCGAAAGAGATTGACGAGCGTATGGCCGCCCTGCTCCGTGACGTCCACGTTGCACAGATCGTGAAAGCGGATCGTGGTGCCGAGGTTGATCGGGATCTGCTTCGCGCCATCGAGTTCGATGACATCGCCGAAAGGCTTGAACGCAGCGCGCGTCAACGGTTCGATAGCGAGCTTTTTCATTATGCGAGCGTCCCGAAGAGACGAAGGCGCGACACGCCGCCGTCGGGATAAATATTGAAGCGCACGTGCGTCACGGGGCCGAGCGCCGCCAGTTCCGACTCGAAGAAATGCTGGTTGTCCATCTGCAGCTTCTGTTCGCCGAGCAGCACCGGCCAGAACATCGCCTGCGTGACGAGCGAGCTGTCCGTGCCGCCCTTCACATACGCGGCCTGCAGCGAGCAGCGGTCCGGATAGTTGCCCTTGAAGTGCGCGGTATCGACTTCGACCTTCCTGATGATGCCCGGCTGCGCCAGCGCGACGATACACCAGTCGTTGCCGGGCTCGCGGCGGCGGCGCGTTTCCCAGCCGTCGCCCATGTTCACGCCGCGCCCCGGCATCAGAATGGTCGACGCGAGGCCGAAGTGCTGGTTGTTCGTGCCGACCATGTACGCGCCGTTTTCCATCGCGCCGAGATCGACGAGCTGGTTGCGGTCCGCATTGCTCCAGTCGAGCTGCGGCTGGCCGTACACGCGCAGACGCGCGATGCCGCCATCCGGATAGATGTTCACGCGCAGATGCGTGAACGGCTGCCCGGCGCTCACTTCCAGATAATGGTGGTGGTTGCCCTGCAGCGTCGTCGACGGCACGATCTCCGTCCACTGCGTCGACTGATTCGGCGAGCCGCCTTCCGCGACATGCGCGCCTTCGATCGACGCCGCCGGCGGGAAGTTGCCCGTGAAGTGGCTCGTATCGACATCGATACCCTTGATCACGCCCGGACGCGCCAGCTTGACGATGCACCAGTCATAGCCGGTCGTGCGCTTGCGGCGGGTTTCCCAGCCGTCCATCCACTTGCCGTGATCGTCGTACTTGCCGGGAATGAACACCGCCGGCTCGGGGTTCAGCATGCGCTCCTTCGGCGCGAAGAAATCGTCGCTCGCCTCGAGTGCCTGCGCGCCCAGACGCGGGTCCGCGAGGTTAACATAGCGGCGCGTGAACTCGGGCGCGTTGGGATCGAGTGTCGGAATTGCCATTGTCTTCGTCCTTACGTTACGTTCGTTTGCAGTGAAAGCGGATCAAGCGTGGATCAGGTCGTTCAGCCTGAAGCGGGCGATCCGGTAAATCTGGTCGAGACTCGTGCGAAGCTCCTCGGCGCGGTCGTGGTTCACGCGCTTTTCGAAGTTCGCGATGATGCCGTGACGGTCGTAGCCGCGCACGGCGAGAATGAAGGGAAAGCCGAACTTGTCGCGGTAGGCCTGGTTGAGGGCCTGCAGCTTGTCGAACTCTTCCTGCGTGCAGAGATCGAGGCCCGCGCCGCTCTGTTCGCGCGTGGATTCGGCCGTCAGCTCGCCGCGCACCGCCGCCTTGCCCGCGAGCTCCGGGTGGGCGTTGATGAGCGCGAGCTGCCTTTCGTCACCGGCCGTTTCGACGATGTGCGACATCGTCGTGTGCAGCGCGTCGATGTCCTTGAAGGGGCGCTGTTGCGCCGCCGCTTCCGGGACCCACGGAGAATGCTCGAAGATGCCCGCGAGCACCGTCACGAACGTGTCGGCGGGCATGGTGTTGAGTTGGTCGAGTGTGTATTGCATCGCCTTCATGCCGCCGTCCCGTTGTTTGCTTTTTGGAAAGGATGTTGCTCGCGCCAGTGACGCGCGATATCGATACGCCGCGTGACCCACACGCGATCGTGCTTTTCGATGTGATCGAGGAACTTCTGCAGGCCGCGGAAGCGCCCGGGGCGGCCGAGCAGGCGGCAGTGCATGCCGATGGAAAGCATCTTCGGCGCTTCGTCGCCTTCCTCGTAGAGCACGTCGAACGCATCCTTCAGATACGTGAAGAAGTGATCGCCCGTGTTGAAGCCTTGCGGCGTGGCGAAGCGCATGTCGTTGGTGTCGAGCGTGTACGGCACGATCAGATGCGGCTTCTTCTCGCCGCCCGTCACCTCGACTTCGGTCCAGAACGGCAGATCGTCGCCGTAGTAGTCGGAGTCGTAGAGGAAGCCGCCGTATTCCGCGACCAGCCGATGCGTATTGGGGCTGTCGCGCCCGGTATACCAGCCGAGCGGACGCTCGCCGGTCACGCGCTCGATCGCTTCCATGCCGAGGCGCATGTGCTCCGCCTCGCGCTCCGGCGACATGTCCTGATAGTGAATCCAGCGATAGCCGTGGCAAGCGATCTCATGCCCCAGCTCGACGAACGCCTTCGCCACTTCCGGATAACGCTCGATCGCCATGCCGACGCCGAAGATCGTGAGCGGCAGGCCGCGCTTCTCGAACTCGCGCAGGATGCGCCACACGCCCGCGCGCGAGCCGTACTCGTAGATCGACTCCATGCTCATGTGACGCGAAGGATAGGCCGCCGCGCCGACGATTTCCGAGAGGAATTGCTCCGAGCCCGGATCACCGTGCAGCACGCAGTTCTCGCCGCCTTCTTCGTAATTGAGCACGAATTGCACGGCGACGCGCGCGCGTCCCGGCCAGTTCGCCTGCGCCGGGTGGCGGCCGTAGCCGATCAGGTCGCGTGGGTAGTTCGGATCGTGTGACATGGCTGGGCGTCGAAAGCTAGGCGTTGGAAAACGGGATTGTTGACGATTGAGTGTAGCCAAAAGACCCCGACGCGCCCATACATCAGGGCAGATAATCCGGGTCACGTCAGGTGTATGTACTCCCGAAAACCGCCATCAGCGCGGGCTGAAATCCGACAGCACGCCGTCGTAGCGTTTCGCGAGCGGGCGCGCGTAGTCGCCGCGTTTCGCCGTATGGAGCCTGAGCGCGATCAGCGCCTCGGCCCACTTCACCGCCGCCGTCACGCCTTCCACCACCGGCGCGCCGATCGCCTGCTCCACCTCGCGGCAGAATTCCGCCATGCCCGCGCAGCCGAGCACGATGGCGTCCGAGCCGTCCTCGTCGAGCGCGCGCCGGCATTCGTCGATGATCGTCTGGCGCGCCGCCGAGCCCGGCTCGTCGAGCTCCAGCACGGCGACGTCCGTCGCACGGACGTTCTTGCAGAAGCGCGTCATGCCATAGCGCTCGGCCAGATGCCACGCCATGCCGCAGGTGCGCTGCAGGGTCGTCACGACCGAAAATCCCGGTGCGATGACGCTCGCCGCGTGCATCGCCGCCTCCGCGATGCCGATCACCGGGCCGCGCGCCAGCTCGCGCGCGGCGTAAAGGGCCGGATCGCCGAAGCAGGCGATCACGTAGCCGTCGAAGCCTTGCTTTTCGCCCGCCTCGATCTCGGCCAGCAGCCCGAGCGACGCAATCGCCTCATCGTAATAGCCTTCGATCGAGGGCGGACCCATCGTCGGGCTGACCGCGACGATCTCCGTGCCGGGCGCTGCGACCTCGCGCGCGCAGCGGCCCATCGATTCGGTCATGCGCTGCGTCGTATTCGGGTTGATCAGTTTGATGCGCATTGCTTTCTCCTGTCGACCAGCGTTGGCGCTTTAGCGCTTACGCTGGTCCCATGCTTCGCGGTCGACCAGCGTTGGCGCTTTAGCGCTTACGCTGGTCCCATGCTTCGCGGTCGACCAGCGTTGGCGCTTTGGCGCTTACGCTGGTCTCATGCACTGGTACGAAACTGCTTCGATCTGTTTCGCCGGCTGATGCGCCGGCGTTCTCTCAGGTCCTGTCGTTCCCTGTGGGCTTTTCGCTCAAACCGCACGCTGGCGGTCTGCAAGGAAGTAGTAGAACACCGCGCCCAGCCCCGCGCCGATGAACCACGAGAAGTTCGCGGCGCCCTCCAGCGACGGCAGCATCACGCAGAGAATCGCGATCAGCGCGGCCGGCAGCAGCGCCATCACCGCGCGGCGGTTCACGCCCTTCGTGTACCAGTACTTGCCTTCCTCCGACACCGTGTAGAGATCGTCCACCGCCAGCTTGCCGCGCTTCACGAGGTAGAAGTCGAGGATCAGCACGCCATACAACGGTCCGATGAAGCTGCCGAGAATGTCCAGCGTGTAGTGGATCACGGCCGGGTTGTTGAACAGGTTCCACGGCGTGATGAAGATCGACGCGGTCGCGGCCATCATCCCGCCGGCGCGCCAGCTGATGAGCTTCGGCGCGACGTTCGAGAAGTCGAAGGCCGGCGACACGAAGTTCGCGACGATGTTGATGCCGATGGTCGCGATCGTGAAGGTGAGCGCGCCGAGAATCACGGCGGTCGGATGATCGATGCGGCCGACGGTCTCGACCGGATCGGTGATCAGCTGGCCGAACACCGGCAGCGTCGCGGCGGTCGTGATGACGGTCACGAGCGAGAATGCCAGGAAGTTGACCGGCAGGCCCCAGAAGTTGCCGCGCTTCACGCTGCGGAAGCTCTTGCCGTAGCGCGAGAAATCGCCGAAGTTCAGCATCGGGCCGGAGAAGTACGACACGACGAGCGAGATCGCGGTGATCATCACGGGGATGACTTCCATGCCGTGGTACTTCACGCCGCCGAGATTCAGGCCGATGTTCCTGATGCCCGCGCGCCAGACCATGTAGCCGGCGAGCATGAACATCACGACATACACGGCGGGGCCGGCGAAGTCGATGAATTTCTTGATCATCTCCATGCCGCGCCAGAACACGACCGCCTGCAGCACCCAGAGCAGCATGAAGCCCGCCCAGCCGAGCGCCGAGAGTCCGACGAAGCCGTAGCGATGCACGTCGGCGAAAGGCATCAGCGACGGCACGAACTTCAGCACGACGATGACAAGCGCGCTCGACGCCAGATACGTCTGAATGCCGTACCACGCCACCGCGATGAGCCCGCGAATCACCGCGGGAATGTTCGCGCCGAGCACGCCGAAGGTGGCGCGGCACGCGACGGGATAGGGCACGCCGGCAACCTGGCTCGGCTTCGCGATGAGGTTGCACAGCAGGTTCACGAAACCGATGCCGATCAGAAGCGATACGAGCACTTGCCAGCTCGTCAGACCGAGCGCGAACAGACTGCCCGCGAACACGTAGCCGCCGACGCTGTGCACGTCCGACATCCAGAACGCGAAGATGTTGTACGCGCCCCAGGTCTGGTTCTTGAGCGGAGCGAGGTCCTCGTTGTAGAGGCGGTCGCTGTAACCGGCGGGCAGGTCCGGATCGTGTCCGGGTGCCTGCTCTTCGTATTGCGGCAGGGCTGAGCTGCCAGATGCACTGAACTGGGCCATGACGTCTCCTTCTATAGGCGGCTTGCGTAATGAAAAAACGGCAAATGCTTGGATGACAAGCGTCGATCGGACACCTTCGCTAACCTCGGGGGTCGGCGCGGCATTCTTCGGAATTGCGTTTTCGCCGCAGGGCGCGAGGCACTTTGAGCGCGCAAGGCACATGCCCTGCACGCCCGCCCCACGGCGGCTTTCATCTCACGCTCATGTGAGCGTCCTGTTCAATGCGGTGCACGTCGCGGATTTTCGCGGATGCGCCTCTCCACGCGCCCGGCGTCTGGAATGCGGGGCACGGTCTCCAACAATTATTGAGTCCTGCTTTATTGCGTCGGTGGCGGCGTCTTCGGGCTGCCCTATCGCTGCTGCCAGGTGTCGAGCGCCTTTTCGCGTTCGGCGGGTCTTGCGAACACTTCCTTCAGATCGACCGCGCCACGCGCCGGCCGCTCCAGCATCTTCAGCTCGACATCGCGCAGATGCTGCGCCATCAGGCCGGCCGCTTTCGACGAATCGCCGGCGTCGAGCGCGGCGAGTATCTCTTCGTGATCCTCGAACGAGCACGAGCTCTTGCCGAGCGATTCATACAGCGCGGAGATCAGCGTCGAGCGCGCGACGAGTCCCGACAGGCACTCGCACAACACCGTGTTGCCGGTGAGCGCCGCGAGCTCGGTATGAAACTCGCCGGAGAGCCGGATCCACGAGGAAAAGTCGTGGCTCTCGAACGCGCGGCGCTCACGTCCGATCGTCGCGCTGATCGACTTGAGCCGGCGTGTGCCGTGCCCCTGCGCGATCCGCTCGACGACCGCCAACTCGATGATGCGGCGCATCTCGAACACCTCATGCACTTCCTGCAGCGACGGACTCGCGACGAAGGCGCCGCGATTCGGCTCCAGATCGACGAGCCGCTCGTTAGCCAGTTGTGTGAGCGCCTGGCGCACCGTGCCGCGCTTCACCGCGAACACTTCACACAATTGCGCTTCGGTCAGCTTGGCTCCTGGCGCGAGGCGATGCTCGAGGATCGCGGCGCGGATGTTCTCGGCGATCGACTCGGCATTCGCCCCGTTCGGGCCACCCGTTGAAGCGTTCGATGCAGCACTCGGCTTGGTGTCGGACATGATGTGCTCGCTTGCATGATGACCATCATAGAATCGACATAAAGATTGTCAACAATTCATTTTAAAGATCGGCGTTTTTCGGCCGGGTCGACGCAGCGCGGCGCCATGAAACCCAATGTGCATGCGGCTCGAGACGAATTTATAAACTTTTTGTCAGCATTGCCGCCACTTTTTTGTTGACAATCTTTATGCCGCGTCTGGTGGACGTAGTGTTCGCAGGTGCTGCAAATAAAGACCGTTAGTTGCACATTATGAGCATAAAAAGAGGCGCTCGACGGAACGCCTCCGGGATTCGGCGTCAGGCCAGGTGCGGATAATCGGACAGCTTCAAAGTGAACCCGCCTTCGCTCGCGACGAGATGCGCAGTCGCGCCGAAAGGCAAGGTCAGCAAGTTCTCGACGTGCCCGAACTGCAGGCCCGTCACGACCGGAATACCCGTCACTGCCCTGACCTGCTCGATCATCGCGTCGAGCGAATAACCATTGTCGTAGTCCGAGAGACGGCCGCCCGAGAATTCGCCCATCACGATCGCCTGCTGTCGCCCGAGCACGCCCGACTGATGCAGCTGGTAGATCATCCGTTCGATGCGGAACGGATGCTCGTTCACATCCTCGATGAACAGAATGCCGCCCTCGACCGGCGGCAGATACGGCGTGCCGACGAGCGACGCCAGAATCGCGAGATTGCCGCCCCACAGCATTCCGGTGGCGTTCACGGACTGGCGTTGCGGTACGTTGCTCGTAACCGTGAAACTCGAATGCGATATCGCGTTCCAGAAATGCCGCATCGTGAACGCACTCACGTTCTCGGCGCCGAAATCGCCCGCGAACATCGGGCCGCCGAAGCTCTTGACCCCGCTGTGCGCGAAAAGCGCGCACTGGATCGCGGTGAAATCGCTGTGGCCGACGATCGCAATCGGCTGATCCGCGAGCCTGCGCAGGCCCAGATAGTCCAGTCCGTGCAGGATGCGCGACGCGCCGTATCCGCCGCGCACCGCCAGCACGATATCCGGCAACCGGCGCGACGGGTCCGCGAGGCGGTTGAGGTCGGCCGCGCGCTCGGCGTCCGTGCCGCCGAAGCGCTGGAAGCGCCGCCGCGTCGCCTCGACGTTCTCCAGCCGATGCCCTTCACTGCGCAATCGGCCGATGCCGCGTTCGACGGCCGCGGGATCGTGAGGATAGCCCGAGGGCGCGACGAGGTCGATGGTGCGTGATTTCACGATGTTGTCGTTGGATTCGTTGTCGGATCGGCGGAATCGGTAGCGGCGGGCCGTCCGGCTTCCCGCGCGCGGCGCGCTTCGCGCTCTTCGCGTGCGAGGCGGCGGCGTTCGGCGAAGAAATTTCTGAGCGCGTGTCCGCATTCGTCGGCGAGCACGCCGCCGGTGACGGTCGTGTGATGATTCAACTGCTCGTTCGCGAACATGTCGACGACACTGCCGCACGCGCCGGTCTTCGGGTCGGAGGCGCCGTAGATCACGCGTGAAATGCGCGCGTGCATGATCGCGCCCGCGCACATCAGGCACGGCTCCAGCGTCACATAGAGCTCGCAGCCGGGCAGGCGGTAGTTCTGGAGCGTCTGCGCGGCGGCGCGCAGCGCGGCCATTTCCGCGTGCGCAGACGGATCGTGCCCGCGAATCGGATGATTGAAACCGGTGGCGATGACTTCATCGCCGCGCACGATCACCGCGCCGACGGGCACCTCGCCCGCGCGACGGGCTTCGTCGGCGGCGCGTTGCGCGAGCGCCATGAAGCGGCGGTCGCGCTCGCTGCATGAGTCGGCGATGGGAGGCGGTTCTGGCGCGGCGCCCGGCAGCGGCGCCTCTGGCATATCGGGCGCTTCGATCACTTCGTTTCCAGCGCCGCGCGGGACAGCGCGCGCTCGGAGAGCCGCTCGGCGATGCGCCGGCGATACTCGTGCGGCACGCAACCGCCGCCGCGCAGCGATTCGAGCGCCATGTCGAGCGCCAGCATCCTGGCTTGCAACTGGCAGCGGGCGGCCGGGTCCGTCACTTTGTCGAGCTCTTCCTGCAGACCGCGCAAGGCGCGCAGCTGCTCGACGGCCGGCGGGACGAAGCCCGCGTTCTTGAGGATTCGATTGGCGACACGCACTTCCTCGGGCACGAGGACGTCGTCGTCGAAGTGGAGCGGTGCGCCCGCGCCCGGCAGGTTATTGAACTCGCCACGCGCAGCGGCTTCGTTGATCCGCTGTTCGACCAAAGCATCTAGCAATTTCATCGGGGAGTACGACCGGCTTTCGCCCGCGAACGGGCTCGCACGGCCTGTCACGATTTCCGTTGGTTAGCCTGAAGTCAAAAGGCAGCCGGAAAACCACGCTCGCGCGTTGTTCGGCACGTCTCGACAATCCAGCGGCTATTCTATCAGCGGCTGCGGCGAGGTTTTCGTCCGGGCCGCCCGCGTTCGCCGTCCATCGCCGTATACGGGGCGTATTGCCGTTCGTATGCGTCGTTTGCGCAACATTCGTTGACTGAGCCACAACAAATGTGCTTGCACGATGACTAGGCGCCCTGCTCGCGCTCCAGACGCGCGCCGCTCTCGCGCGTATAGCCTTCGGTCGCGAGCAGGAGCCGGCGCGTGTATTCCTGCGCGACATTGCGCGAGCGCACGGCTTCCACGTCCAGTTGCTCGACGATTTCACCATTGCGCATCACCGCGATGCGCTGGCAGAGAAAGCCGATCACCGCGAGGTTATGGCTCACGAGGAGCATCGTGAGCTTGCGTTCGCGATGCAGCCGCCGCAGCAGATTCAGTATCTCCGCCTGCACGGAGACGTCGAGCGCGGAAGTCGGCTCGTCGAGCAGGAGCACGCGCGGCTCGACGATCAGCGAGCGCGCGATCGACACGCGCTGGCGCTGCCCGCCCGACAGCTGATGCGGATAGCGAAAGCGGAACGCCGGGCCGAGGCCGACTTCGGCGAGCGCATCGAGGATGCGCGCGTCCTGATCGCCGATGCCGTTGATCGCAAGCGGCTCGCGCAGCGTCCTGTCGACGGTGAAGCGCGGATGCAGCGCCCCGTACGGATCCTGAAACACTATCTGGACGTCGCGGCGCGGCCCGTGCTGCGCGGCATCGGAACCGATGCGCATGTCGCCGCCGGCGAGCGGCACGAGACCGGCGAGCGCGCGCAAAAGCGTCGACTTGCCGCTGCCCGATTCTCCGACGAGCCCGAATACCTCGCCCTCGGCGACGCGCAACGAGACGTCCCGCACGGCGTCGACGTGGCCGGTCTTTGTCCTGAAGCGGATGAGCGCGCGCTCGACGTCGATCATCGTTCGGCTCCGGCGGCGTAGCCTTGCGTGAGCCAGGCCGGATCGCGGCGCAGCGTCGGCAACTCGTCGGGCGGATCGTCGAGCGGCGGATTCGCCGCGAGCAGCCCGCGCGTGTACGGATGCGTCGCGTGCACGAGATCGCGCGCGGCGCACGTCTCCACGATGCGCCCGCCGTACATCACCGCGACCCGGTCGCAGAACGACATCACGAGCGGCAGGTCGTGGCTGATGAACACGAGCCCCGTGTCGTGGCGCTCGATCATCTCGTCGAGCACGGAGAGCACCTGCATCGAGACGAGGACGTCGAGCGCGCTCGTGGGCTCGTCGGCGACCAGGAGGCGCGGGCCGGCCGAGACCATCATCGCGATCATCACGCGCTGACCCATGCCGCCGGAAAGCTCGTGCGGATACGCATCCGCGACGCGTTCGGGATCGCGGATATGCACCGCTTCCAGCGCCGCGACGATACGCTCGCGAATCTCACGCCTTCCCCGTTTCACCTCTTGCCGGACGAACGTCTCGCGCATCTGCTGGGCGACCGTCATCACCGGATTGAGCGAGTACTTCGGGTCCTGCAGGATCATGCTCATGCGCGTGCCGCACAGGCGCCGCCGCTCTTTCGGACGCATCGCGAGCAGATCCTGTCCTTCGAAGCGCAGCGCGTTCGCGGACCACTTCGCTTCGGGCGGTAGGAGTCCGAGCAGCGCGCGCCCCGTCAGCGATTTGCCCGAGCCCGATTCGCCGACGATGCCGAGCCGCTCGCCGCGCCGCACCGTCAGCGACACGCCGCGCACGGCGGGCATGGGTGCGCCGTCGTGGCCGGCGAACGCGATGTGCAGATCGTCGATTTCGGCGAGCGGCGCAGGCGGGGACGTCGACATGTCAGCCTCCATGGCGCGGATCGAAGACGTCGCGCAGACCGTCGCCGAGCAGGTTGAAGGCGAGGCTCACCGCGAGGATCGCGAGGCCGGGAATCGTCGCGACCCACCATGCGTCGAGCAGCACGTTGCGGCCCGCCGCGACCATGTAGCCCCACTCCGGACTCGGCGGCTGCGCGCCCAGCCCGAGAAAGCCCAGGCCCGCGACGGCGAGAATGATGCCCGCCATGTCGAGCGTCGCGCGCACGATCACCGACGACGAGCACAGCGGCACGATATAGCGCAGCAGAATGCGCAAGTGCGATGCGCCTTGCAGCCGCGCCGCGTGGATGTAATCGGCTTGGGCGAGACGCAGCGACTCCGCCCGCGCGAGACGCGCATACGGCGGCCAGGCGGTGATCGACAGCGCGATCACGGCATTGAGCACGCCCGGACCCAGCGCCGCCGCGAACGCGAGCGCCAGCACGATCTTGGGAAACGCGAGCGCGACGTCGGTCACGCGCATCAGCACCGTATCGACGATGCCGCCGCCATAGCCCGCCACCGTGCCGATCAGAAGGCCGACCGGAACGACGAGCACGACCACGAGCAGCGCGATTGCCAGCGTGAGGCGCGAGCCGTGCACGAGCCGCGAGAGAATGTCGCGTCCCAGTTGATCGGTGCCGAACCAGTGCGCGGCATTCGGTGGCGTGAGACGCTCGGCCAGCACCTGCTGCAACGGGTCCTGCGTGACGAGCAGCGGCCCGACCGCGGCGACCACGACGAGCAGCAGCAGAATCGCGAGCCCGAGCATGCTCAGCGGATTCGACGAAAAACGCCGCCAGCGCCGGTACGCGCGGCCGAGCGCGGCCTGGCGCGGCGATGCGGGCGTGTCGGTCAGAAGCCAGGCGCGCCACGGCGCGCGCTCCTGCTTCATCGACGTGCTCCTGACGGGCGATTGCATCCGTATACGTTCTCCATGTCAGCGCGCGCGTGGATCGAACACGCGATAGAGCGCATCGGTCAGCAGATTGAGCGCGATGAACGTCGCGCCGATCACGAGCGTGCTGCCGAGCACGGCGTTCATGTCGGCGTTCAGCAACGCGCCGGTCAGATACGACCCGATGCCCGGCCACGCGAACACGATCTCGGTCAGCACCGAGCCTTCCAGCAGATAGCTGTACGCGAGCGCGATCACCGTGAGAAGCGGCACCGCGATATTGCCGAACGCATGCCGCCAGATCACGCGGCGCTCGGGCAGTCCTTTCGCGCGCGCGGTCGTCACGTATTCCTGACTCAATTGCTCGAGCATGAACGAGCGCGTCATGCGCGAGAGATACGCGATCGAGTAGAACGCGAGCACGCTCGCCGGCAGCGCGATATGCGAGAACGCATTCTCGAAGACATCCCATTCGCCGGCGATGAGCGAGTCGATCAGCAGGCTGCCCGTGCGCGTATCGACCATGCCGTCGTAGAGCGGATCGATGCGGCCCGGGCCCGACACCCAATGCAGCCGCGCGTAGAAAAGCAGGAGACCCATCAACGCGAGCCAGAACACCGGCACCGAGCTGCCCGCGAGGCCGATCACGCGCGCGACGTGATCCACGATGCGATTGTGCCGCACCGCCGCCGCGACGCCGAGCGGCACGCCGATCGTCACGCCGATGAACGTCGAGAGCGTCGCGAGCTCGAGCGTCGCCGGAAAGACGCGTCTGACGTCGTCGATCACCGGATTGGCCGTCAGGAGCGAGATGCCGAGATTGCCGTGCAGCACGTCGCGCGCGTAGATCAGGAATTGATCGATGAGCGGCTTGTCGAGCCCGAGCCGCAGGCGCGCGGCCGCATAGGCGCTCGCGGACGCGCGGTCGCCGAGAATGGCGAGCACCGGATCGATCGGAATCTTGCGTCCGATGAAGAAGGTGATCGCCAGCAGGCCCGTGAACGTGATGACGAGCATCGCGATCCAGCGCGCGAGCGCCAGCGCGATGCGCACGCCGCCGCGCCGGGCGCTCGCTGCGCGCATGCGGTCGATGAAGGTGACCGTGCTCACTGCTTCTTGATGTTGCGGTACGACACGAGATCGTTGATCGGCCCGACTTCGAGACCGGTCACGCCGGGACGCGCCGCCACCTGCGACACCTTCTGGAACATGATCACGAACGGCGACTTCGCGAGCACTTCCCGCTGCATCTTCTCGTACATCTGCGCGCGCTTCTTCGTGTCGCTTTCGGCGAGCGCCGCGTTGGTTTCCTTCGTGAGCTGTGGAATGTCCCACGCGTTGCGCCAGGCGAGCATCTTGTAGCTCGACGCATCCGAGTTGTCCGGATTCCACACGAAGCCCTGCGCGTTGCTGTGCGGATCGATGTAATCCGCCGACCATTCACCGATATAGATGTCGTGCGCCCGCGCGCGATAGCGGCCGAGCGTCTGCTTGTTGTCGCTCGGCACGAGCTGCACCTTGATGTTGGCGAGCGCGAGATTCGCCTGCACCGCCTGCGCGATCTCGCTGTAGGGGTAGTCGTTGCGCACGTCCATCTTCACCGTGAAGCCGTTGGCGAGCCCCGCTTTCGCGAGCAGCGCCTTCGCCTTCACGACGTCCTGGTGATACGGGTTCTCGTTCAGCGCGCCGAGAAAGCCTTCGGGCAGGAACGCTTCATGCACCTTGTAGGTCGTGCGGATCACGTTCTTCTGGATGCCCTGATAGTCGATCAGCCACTTCATCGCTTCCCAGACTTCGGGCTTCGCGAGATTCGGATTCTTGTTGTTCAGGCCGAGATACATGAGCGTCGCTTGCGGCACGGCCGTCGCCTTGATGACGCCGGACTTCGACAACGTGTCGAGATCGTCGGGGCTCAGGTCGCGCGCGACGTCGATGTCGCCGTTCTGGATCATCAGGCGCTGGCTCGCCGCCTCGGTCACGTGACGCAGCACGATGCGCTTCATTGCGAGCGGAATGCGGTAGCCCTCGAAGCGCTGCAGCACGATGCTGTCGTTCGCTGTCCACTTCACGAGCTTGTACGCGCCCGAGCCCGCCTCGTTGGTCTTGAGCCACTCGTTGCCGTAGTCGCCGCCCTTCGCGTGCGATTCGACGAGCTTGCGATCCACGACCGACGCGGGCCACGCGCCGAGCACGTTCAGCACGAAGGTCGGCGCATAGCGTTGGTCGGTCGTGATGGAGACGGTCGTGTCGTCGATCTTCTTCACGTTCTGCAAGGCGTTCGCCTTCGTGAGGCCAATGCCCGCCAGCACCGCCGCCGCTCCCTTATCGAGCAGCGCGGTGCGCTGGATCGACCAGGCGACGTCGTCGGCCGTGAGCGGATTGCCCGAGTGGAACTTGAGCCCCGGGCGAATCCTGAACGTGAACGTGAGGCCGTCCGGGCTCACGGTCCAGGACTCGGCGACATCGCCGTTGAACTTCGAGGGATCCTTCAGGTCGACGCGCACCAGACGGTCATACGTGTTCGCGACGTATTCCTCCGGCACGAGCTCGTAGATTTCGCCGGGATCGAGCGTCGTGAATTCGTCGAGCAGCGTCGCCATGACGAACATGTCCTTCGGCGTGGCGGCGCTCGCCGTGTGTGCGCTCAGCCCCGCCGTCAGCGCCGATGCGAGCATGACCGCTGCCAATGCCTTTTTCATGTGATGTCGTCCTGTGGATGTCGCGTTTTACATGAGCCGCAGCGGGCCGCTTTCTTCGTTGTCGATCAGAGGAAGTTCGCGCGAGCCCGGCAATTCGTAATGCCACCACTCGCTCTTGATGTGCGTGAAGCCCGCGCCGTGCATCACGCCGAGCAGGAGCGTGCGGTTGCGCTGCACCTGCTCCGGCAGGCCGACATGGAAATGCTCGGATTCGACGACCATCGCATCGAAGCCGGTGCCCATGTCGAGCTCGTTGCCGTCTCGATCGACGAGCGTCAGATCTACCGCCGTGCCGCGGCTGTGATTCGATCCGCGTCCCAGCTCGGCGATGAAGGTCGGATCGGGCAGGAAGTCCCACAGCACCTTTTGCGCTTGCGGCGGACGATAGGCGTCGAAGATCCTGAGCGTCGTGCCGATGCTTCGCGCGATGTCGACGGCTTTTCGCAATGCGGCTTCCGCGGGTTCCAGCAGCAGGCAGTGCTGCGCCTTGTAGATGGGCTTGCCGGTGAAGTTGCGATCGGTCCCGTAGACGAGATCGATCTGGACGTGATGGGTTTCGGGCGTGATGTGCAGCAGGCGGGATCGAGTCATGTGTTCGAAATCCTGGCGGAGCGGTGACGCGCGCGGCGGTTGCTGTCGATAGACGAACCTTAACCCGTAGGAAAAATCTGCGAAACCCTTTCTGTCGGGTGGTTTCGGCAATTCACGACGCGAGCGGCCAGCGGGCGAGGACTTCGTAGCGCGACTGGCCGAGCAGGCTGCGCACGAGCGCGAACTCGCGCGCGGTCCACGCGATCGGCGCGACGGCTTGCCGCGGGAGGCGATGCTCGTCGTAGAACAAGGTCACGTGAGGCGTGAAGCGGGGATGACGTTTGACGGCGATGCCGGCGTCATCGAGCGCGGCGCCGAGCGCTTGTTCGAGCGCGGCGAGCGGCTCGGTGACGTCGCCCGCGAGCACCAGCGGACGTCTGGCGCGGCGGCCGGAGAAGCTTTCGATCCGGTCGAGCACGATCCCGACTGGCGGCGCCGCGATCCGGGCGGCCGCGGCGCATGCGTGCGCGAGCGTTTCGGCCGGAACGCCGGGAAAAGCGCCGAGATAATGCAAGGTGACGTGAAGGCGGTCGGCGGCCACCGCCCTCGCCTTCAGCCTGTGATCGATCCGCAGCCGCGCCGCGAGTTCGCCGATGCGCGCGGCGGCGGCATCATCGGGATAAAGCGCGAAGAAGACGGACTCGGTGAGGCGCTCGGCCTGCTTGCGGTCGTTACTCTCACTCAATTGTCAACCGACCTCCCGGACGTGCGTTCCCCGTCACGAGAGCGATCATAGCCGAAGAATAAGGCGCTCGGGCCTGCATTGGCGGCGAACCTTCGGCGCCGCATGCCGCGCTTGCCGCCCTCGCGCAAAGCACGTGTCGCGTTCAGGCAGCGAAATTGAATACCTTGGTCTGGCTCGGGGACGCGCCCGTACCCGGCGCATTCGTGCTGTTCTGAATCGTGGGATCGGTCATGCGCGTGGTCGCGCTTCCGCCCACCAGCACGGTTTGAGCCCCGTTCGTGTTCTGGGAAGCCGACGATACGGTCCCCGACGACACGCCGCCCATGGAACCGCCCGCATCTCCGGACGTCACCGGAATGAGGGTGGCCTGGTTGTGAATCGGTCCGCCGCAAATCAGGATATGCGGAACATTGGGAATCGCCTGGGCGCGCATCGCGTTGTTCGGATACGCAACCGGTACGGCAGCGGGCGGCGTCCTGTTGACCGTGGTGGCGTAGTTCGTCCCGCCCGCGCTCGAATTGACCATGACCATGATGCGCTCCTAGCCCAGGTGAATCTGCTCGGCATCGATCTTCGAGAGCCGCTCGGCCGTCAGGACGGCGTGCCTGCCGTGCAAACGCACGCTTTCCGACGCGCTGTAATCGATGTGACCCGCGCGCAAGTGATCGACCGATTCGACGGTTCTGAAAGTCTTCTTGCTGATCTGCACGATACGCTCGAAGACCGACTCCAGCGCCTGACCCAGCACGCGCAGCCTGCTCGCATGCAACTGGGCATCCCCCACGGCGATGCTGGCAAGCTCCGCCGAGAACTCCATCTGCCCGCTCTCGAGCTTGAGCGCATCGCGGCCCTGCACGTGAACGCGGCCATTCGACACGAAACGCAGCGCATCGGTCGCCTCGACGACCAGTTCGCCGTCGACGCCGATGCGCGCAGCCTTCCTGACGCTGCGCTCGAGGATCGCCAGCACGAAGATCTGGGCGGTATCGGCAAAGCTCAGCGTCACGCAATCGCCCACAATCGGGTCGATCAGGCAACTGAACGCGCGCTTGCAGCGCAGTCGGACGCCATCGCGTTCGACGAGCAAGGTCCCGTCGGTCAATACGTCGACGACGGTCCCGGTCCGTTGACGGATATGCTCTGGAAAAGGCAGTGGCAATGTCACGAGATTGGATGGCATATCGGATACTCCTTCATTACGTTCTGGTCGGTGTGTCGCGCTCCCGGGACCATTCCTGTGCGGCGAACAGCGCCTCGTCGCGCTCGATTGCGCCACGGCGGCCCAGCCACGCATCGCCGCGGGCGCCATGAAATAGCGTTCGTTCGAAGGCCGCGCCATCGAAGGTCGCCTCGCGCAAATCGGCACCGACGAAGTCCGCTCTTCGCAGACCTGCGTCGTCGAAGCGGCAAGCGCTGACGCAAGCGTTCTGGAATACCGTGCCAGTCAGGTCGGCCCCGGTCAGGTCAATTCGCGGCGCGTCCGCGTCGGTCCAGACGCTGTTCGCGAGATCGGCGTGCCGGCATCGCGCGGATGCGAGGTGCGCGCCGCAGAAGATGGCGAGCGGCGCCTTTGCGTGATCCAGCACGGCGCCTTCGAGATTCGCGTTCTGAAAGTTGCAGCGCGGCAAGCCGGCGGAGGTGAAATCGCATCCCCGAAGATCGGCGGCAAAGAACTGGCATCCGTTCAGCGTATGCCCGCGAAAACTTTGACCGGCGAGATTCGACTCGGTGAAGATGGCTTCATTCATGGACGCTTCGTCGAAGCGAACGCCACGCAGGTCGAGCCGATAGAAAAAGCATCGGTCGATGGCGGCACGGCTGAAATCCGCCCGCGCGAGCGGCGCCTCGTCGAAGACGCCGAACTGCAACGATGCATCCGCGAACACGCAGCTTTCGAAGCCGCCCTTCAGCGCCATGAGGTGACTCGCCCTCATCGACGAAAAGTCTGTCTCGCGCACCTGCGTGCCGCTCAGGCGGCAATGATCCATTCGGCAGCGATTGAATCGGCTGCGTGCCACCTCGCCATTGACAAACACGCTCCTGGAGCAATCCGCATCGGACAAGTCGGCGTCCGTCATCGCGCAATCCAGGAACATGCATTCGACCAGTCGCGCCCCTGCCAGGCAGGTTCCGGCAAAATGAACCTTTTCGAAAACCGCGCCCGACAGATCGCATCCGGCCAGAGACAGCCCCGCCAGCGACTCTCCCTTGATCGGCTCGCCGCGCCGCACGCGCTGTACGACCTGCTCACGAGTCAGGCTCATGCGTTTGCCTCTCGCTTCGGATGGAACAGGGTCTGCTCCAGATAGGCATCGTCGAAACGCGTGTCTTGCATCGCAACTTCGGAAAGGTCGGCGCGGAACAGATTCGCGCGATCGAAACACGCGCCGTTCAGAACCGCCCGGCGCATGGATGCGCCGAGCAGGTCGCTGCCCGTGAAATCCGCACCGCTCAGATCGGCGCGCGCGAAACGGGTGCCGTGGATCCGCGCGCTCCGAAAATCGGCGCCTTCCAGAAGCGCACCGGTAAAGTCGCTTCGATCGATGCTCGCACGACGAAACCGGGTGCCATGCAAACACGCCCCACCCAGATTCACCTCGCTCAACCTGGCGTTGGAGAAGTCCGCGTGGTCGAGCACGGTTTTCCTGACGAAACACGCCTTGCACAGCCGCGAGTCGGCGAAGTCGATGCCTTCCGCTCGCGTTTCCAGAAAGCCGAGACCCTCGATGTCGCAGTGGGCAAACGAGACGCGGTTGAGTGTGCAATCGACGAACACCGTCTTGCGAATGGTCGATGCAGCGAAAATCACATCGTTCAAGGTCTGCCCGAGAAACGTGAGATCACCTAACGACGCATGCCTCATATCGACGCAATCGAATTCGCATGCCTTGAATTGCGCGCGCTTCAGCGAGACGCCTCTCATCCTGCAGTTCGCGAAGCGGGCTCGCTCGAGGATGCATTGGTCGAGCTTGGCATCGTCGAAATCGGCCGCCTCACATGCTGCGAGCGACAGGTTCGCCCGCGTCAGATTCGCGCCCGAAAGCGTCGTGTGGGCCAGGCGGGCGCGCGCCAGTACGGCGCCCTCGAGCGTTGCGTGGGAAAGGTCCGCGCCGCTCAGATCGGCGCATTCCAGGAGTGCGCGCGAAAGGCGCGCATGACGCAGATTCATGCCGCTCAGGTCGGCGCCCGTCAGATCCATGCCCTCGAGCGATTCGCCTCGCGCGGCCATCGCCGCAACGCGCGAGCGCAATTCCCGGGAAGCGATTGCGTCCAGACACGGCGCGGCCTCCTGATACTGAACCGCTTGCAGATAGGACTCGCGCAGCTTCTCGTCGATGTCGAAGCCAAGCTCGGGCGGCACAGCGGCGTTCGCCACCGACGGCGGCAAGAACGAGCCCATGGCAACCGGCGGTCCTCGCGGCGCCGAGCGTTGAAGCGAGATCGGACTCACGGCCTGCTTCTGCGCGGTCTGCTCGAGTTCGCGCCGCAGCGCCTCTGCCGAAGCCTGTTCTGCTTTTGCGTCCGCCAACTGTTTCTCGACGAAATCGGCCAGCTTCCCGGGGCTCACCACGCTCGACGCAGGCTCCGCGAAGATCGCGGGATCGAGCGGGCAGGAGGAAACCTTTGACGCTTCCTCGCGTGCGCGTCGCAACATGTTGTCCTTGAACGGGCTGCTCACATGAGCATCGCTGGCAAGCGGCGCTGCGTCGTAGAGCGTTTCAGGAACGAGATCGCTGTCGCGCAGTGCATGGAGCGCGCCGCGTTCGCGGTCCGAGCGCCGATCGAACACGCGTCGATATTCGTCGACGGGCCTTGATTCATTGCACCGTTCCGCGCCGAGCATGAGGCATCCGATATCGCTCGTGTCGAACTCGCGCATTCGCACGCGGCCGTGGAAAATCATCACCACGCGCTCGCGATGCGGAATGAACCACGCGGTCGTCAGCCGGAGCGCGACTTCCTCCAGCGCATCGTCACCGAGCCGCTGCACGAACGCGCGCACGCGCAGCGGCGGCAGCGTGCCTTCGAGCATCGCATGCCGGGGGTGCATATTCACGAGCCGATACGCTCCGCAATCCGGCAACGCATCGAGAAATATGAACTGCTGATCGGCGGGTGCAACGTTGAAATAGCGCTTGTCCATGGTGCGTGGAAAGCCGGGTCGGTCCACCTCCAGCCATTGCTGATCCAGCGCGCCGTACAGCACGCGGCGCTGCGGCCAGTCCCCTGCGATGGGCCCGAAGCCCGCGGGCTCCGCCCGGTCGCCGCGCTTCGACACGCGGCTGGCTTCGTACTCGATGTTGGGCAGCCCTTTCACTGGCGCTTCAGGCGCTTCGGCGCCCGTGCCGAGCGGATTCTCCTGACAGCCGTGCCCTCCGAAGGCGAGCCGCCAATCGAGCGCCAGGGTATCGAATGGCTGCGCGCTCGCGGGAACGTCGTCACGCCAGCGCCGGTCCCCCGACACCAGCAGATGCTTTTCGATGCCGCAGAACGACACGCTGACGGGACATGTGTTGCTTTCATCGCAATACTTCCCGTAGGCGTTCGCCGATAACAGGAACTCCGCGTAGTGCTTCGGCAAGGCCGCATCGAGCATGTAACCGTTCAGCGCCTCGCCGACGATGTCCCACAGCTCCTTTTCTGAGACGAGACGCGGCGCATCGCCCAAGGTCGACATGACCGGCACGGCGATGCCAAGATGTTCGCCGCCTTCGAACCTGAACGGGCGCGTGAGGATGCCGAGCGGACTCGGTTTGATGAATCTCATGGTGCTCGAGTGATCCGACGGTGGTTGATCAGAACGTCACCGAATGGCCTACGTGCGCGACCGATACGCCAGTCACCGAGGTAGACGATCCGGTCAGCGTAACCACGGAGCCCGTGGTATCGATCGCGCTTCCGGTCATCGCAATCTGAGAGCCCGTGAATGCAGTTTGCGAGCCCGTGAACATGAACTGGACGCCGGCCGCCACGGTCTGCATGGGCGCCATCATCGTCAGCGGGCCACCGACGATCATCGTCGAGGCGCCGTTCACGATCTGCGTGGAGCTTCCGTTCACGACCGTCGTCGTATCGCCGCCAACCGTCGAGACCTTGTTCGCACCCACGCTGCTCGTCTGATCCTTCTCCACCGACAGGTTGTAGTCGCGTTCCGCGTGCAGAATGACTTGCTCTTCGCCCGCCTTGTCCTCGAACAGCAACATGTTCGCGTTGGCGGTCGAACCCAGCGGCGTGCGCGACACGAAGCCGCTTCGCGTGGCGTTGACGGGAAGATCCAGTGGAGGCATCGCAGCCGCGTTGTACACGCGGCCGATCACGATCGGCCTGTCCGGATCGCCATTTTCGAAGTCGACGATGACCTCCGTGCCGACGCGTGGAATGTGAATGCCGCCATAGTTCTCGCCCGCCCAGGGGTAGTTCACGCGCACCCAGCAGGAAGACGTGTGGTCTTTCGCGGGCGAGCGGTCCCAGTGGAACTTCACCTTGATCTGCCCATACTGGTTCGTCCAGATTTCGCTTCCGGGCGCACCGGTCACGATGGCCGTTTGCGGACCCGTGGTGCGCGGCTTCTCCACTTCCCGCTTCGGACGGAACATGACGTTGCCCGGCTGCACCTCGAACGTCGTCCTGAACGCGGTTTCCCCGGAATCGGTGACGTCGCCCTTTTCTTCGGCGTGCAGGGTCGCCTTGAGCACCAGATACGTCCGGTTCGCCCGCTGCTGCGGATAGCCCTCCAGTGCGAATACCGATCCGCACACCACGTTGCGCAGATTGCCGCTGCCGGCGCCGCGCTCGCCGCGAGCCCGCAATTCCTGAATACGGATGCGGGCAAGGTGTTCTCCCTGCCGCGGATCCGTGAAATCGCCCGGCCACTCGTAGTTTTCGATGTCATTGAGCGCCGTCTGCTGGGGCATCTGCCGCTGGGACAGGAGCGTGGCCTTCGGCTTCCTGAAATCGAAATCATCCGTGGTCCATACACCCGCTTGCAGACTCTGGGAAATGTCGAAAGCGTCGACATATTCCCGGTCCACGCGATGACCCGGCGGATAAAAATGCAGGCTCCGGTAAGCCTCGCTGCGCACCGGCTCATGTGCGCCGACGTTGTCCACGATCACCATGCGGTGAAAGCCGCCCGAGTGCTCGTAGAACCAGTACAGCCCGTGTTCGGCCATCAAACGTTGCACGAAGTCCAGGTCCGACTCGCCGTACTGCACCTGATACTCGAGCGCGAGATAAGTCTCGCCGAGCCGCTTTTCATAGGAGTACGCGTAGTTGCTCTTCAGCACTTCATCGACGATCTCGACCACCGATCTGTTCTGGAAAATCCGGTAGTCCTTGCGCCTCGCGGCCAGTTCGATCCACGGCTTCAGCCTGATCTCGTAGCGTCCCTGACGCCCGCCCTGGCCGAGATATCTCGCCTCGAACACGAGACCGCTGATCTCCCGCTCGCCTGCGCCGACATTGGCCACGCCTTCCAGGTCGGGCGCGCCCGGGACATGCGCGCCCATCCCTTCAAGCTGAATGGTCAGGGTAAGCGGCTTGCCGATCATCTTCTTCAAGTCGATGTTCGCCGCGGTCTCCTCGGAGACAAACGGCTCGGCCGGCGTCACGAGTTCGAGAACATATTCGTAGACCCTGGACAGCTCTTCCGTGCCCCGAACGGAACGGAGCTGCAGCAGCGGCTCGCCCGCGGACGACATCGGCATGGCCGCCCCATTGACGGAAAGCGTCCGGTTCGCAGTGAAAGGCACCAAAACAAACCTCCTGATGTAAGGCGACGCCAGGCGTCGCGCGTCTCTATCCAGACCCGAGCAGGCGCGCTTCAGGTCACGCTGCGCGTGCCCATGCGCGCGGGCCAGCGCGCGATCAGGCCACGCTGCTGCGAATGCAGTTCGGTCTGCACGAACGAGTGCATCGACACATAGCGCGCGAGATAGCGTTCGACGACGAGCCCGAAGAGATAGGGGCTGATGCCGGCGAAGCCCCGTTCGTCCACGGTCACGCGGATTTCCACGCCGCTGCCGAACACCAGGTCGCCGCCATCGGGCAACTTTTTCGTCACCGGGACGGCGGCGACATCCGTGATCGCGTCGATCTGCGCACGGTGAACGCGATCGTCCGGCGCGAGAAAAAGCTTCAGCGTGTCGCGCAGATTCTCCGCGGCGCGGCCATCGTGGTCCGAGACGAGCGCCTGTATCCCCGCGTTGAGCTGCCTGATCAACTTCCATGCGACCTCGCCGTGAGCGTAAGGAGCTCTCGGCGCAGTGGGCGGCCGCACGAGTCCCACCCCTTTTCTGACCGGCGCCGACGGCACGGCCTCGAGGTCGTCGCGTCCGTTGCGGACGAGCAGATTCGGCAGATCGCCGTTGGTGACCCAGACGTCCGCGCTCACGTAATTGATCGGCTGCGGATAGGGCAAGCCATCCTGATCGACGAGTGACACATACAGGTCCGTGCATGCGTACGAGGTACGCGTTCCATAGCGGCGCGACCCGCCGGACGACGCCCGTTGCTCCCGTCGCACCGAGTAGTAGCGCCCGTGGCCGCCCTCGTCCTGGTTCAGCGCGCCTTGACGCGCTAGAAACTCCAGTTTCCGGGAATCGGCTTCGGCATGTCCGCACAGTCGCTCGATCGAGAAGACCTCGTAGTCCGCCGGACGCAGGGGAACCGGACATAGCCGCACTTCGTCGCCGCTCTGATGCAATTCCAGCGCGTCGATTCGCAACGGAAACAGATTGATGACCGGCGTGCAGAAGAGCGCGAAGCTTGCGGCATCCACACGGTTTGCCAGCGCCCCCGGCTCCCGATCGAGCAGCAGCACGATCTCCGCTTCCGGGCCGTCGACCGCGGCGAGGCCTTTGTGCAAGCCATTTAGCGTGAAAAAGTAGAAGCGGGCCGGGCTGGTGAAATATTCGTGCAGCAGGTTGTGCCCGTGAAATTTCGGCCAGTTCAGTGGCAACAGGCCTTGCCCGGGCTCCAGCGCCTCGTGCACGAGGGCCGCGCGGTTCACGACGTGAAACGGCGCGTCGGCCGCGCCGAAGCGTGACGGCATGGCGGTGATCGTCGCCAACCCCGAAACGTGCAGCAGCTCGAACAGGTGCGACGCCAGCGACTCCTCACCGACCAGACAAACCGGCAGCCTGTCGAGCCCGCGCAGCTCCGACATCCTGCATCCGTTGGTCGTGCGCAGCCTGAGGCGCAATGCGCCGCGAACCTGACTGTGCGCGGGCACCCAGCGATTCGGCGAAGGAATGTCGGGCGGGATCCCCGTCAACTGCGCGCCGACGATCTCGAGCGGATAAATCGTGACGTCCTGGCTGGTCACGAACGTGCATTGCGACTTCTCGCCATCGGCGATCCGGCTGGTCAGAGAAGCGCCGCGCGCAAGCACGAAGCCGCCGCGGGCATCGCCCTGGGCTTCGTCCGGAAACAGTCGCGCGACGGCCATCGAGGGCGTCGGCAAAAGGTAATTCGGATAGATGGCTTCCAGCAGCGGATAGGTGATTTCCGGGAACTCGGCGGCGAGCCGCAGTTGCATCCGCGCCGACAGGAAACCGGACGATTGAATCAGGCGCTCCACGTACGGGTCGCCGACCTCTCCGGCATGCATGCCGAGCCGGCGCGAAATCTTCGGATGCCCGATCGCGAATTCCGCCATCAGCTCGCGCAGATAGAGGACCTCCTGGTTGTAGGCATTCAGCAGGTGCGGGTCGATACCCATGGCGACTCCAGATAGTGTCTTGTCTTCAACGAAGCCTCATCTCATGACGAAGCGAAGCGCCAAGGCAGCCTTGCACGCCGCGCGCTCGCTCAAGTCGGCTCGCCTGCATCGGTTTCCCATTGCTCGATGAATTCCATCGGGATCGCCTTCACGGCCTGCGCGTACGGCTTTCCGACGAACTGCTCGGCGCGGCGCAGCAGGAGGGGGACCGGACTGCTCGGCTCGTGCCGCTCGAACCAGCGCCGCACTTCGCGGATACGCGCGAGCGCGCCCTGCCGGTCGAATGCCTCCGTACGCGCCGGCGCTTGCCCGGGTGCGATCGGCACTTCCGCCTCCGCGCCGCCCGCTTGTGGCTCGCAATCGTTCACCGGGGCGGACGGCGTGTGATCGTTCGAGGAGGATTCTTCGCTGTACGCGGCCGGGACGACAGGAGTCTTCGATTCCGTTTCAGCCAGGCGTTCCAGGAGCTGCGTGAGCGGCGAAAGATCCGGCACGTAAGCGCCGAGCCGCTCGCGGGTCCAGACGTCGATGCGCGCGAGACTCGCCGCTGCTTTTTCGAATTCCGTGAAGACATCGGCCTGACGCGCACGCAAGTCGTCCAGTTGGCGCGCCACGGACTCGGGCGCCAGCGCGTCGTTCGGACGCGGGTGCGCGAAGGCGCGCTCGATATCCCGTACCTGGAGCCGCGTCGCGCTGGAGCGGGCAAGCACGATCTCGCGCACGTCCGACATCAAGCCATCGGCGTCGGTCAGCGCCTGCAGCGCATTCATGCGAATCTCGAGCGCCGCATCCGGGTCCTCGTCCATCGCGGGCTGCGGATGAATCGAGTCGGGAAACGCGGTCAGCCACGCGTCGAGCAAGCCCACGCCTTCGGCCAGTCCCGCTGCGCCCGAGAGCCGCGTGCGGCACCGCGCAAACAACACCGCGAGGCGCATGTCCTTGCTGCGCATCATCAATTGCCGGCATGCGCGGTCGACCTCGCTCCAGTTCACCGGCTCGGGCACGCCGACGAAGTCGCCGTACTGCGCTTCCATGCGCGCGGCAACCTGCGCTGACAGCACGACGAACTCGGGATCGTATTCGAGATCGACGCCGCATGGCGCCGCGTCAGCGACGGGCATCATCCAGTCATGCATCGTGGCAAACGCCATGTTCTTCCTCTGCTGCTTCATGCTGCTCGCTATCTGTCGTCCCTGACGGGCATCCTTCCTGAGCCCGCCGCGCGCATCGTTTCGTGTATCCCTCGGGCTCGAAGCGCATGCCCGCAGGCGGAGTGCGCGCCGCAGAACCGCCCAGCCATCCCGACCAGCCCAGCTGCTCAGGCCCGCCTATCGTCGCGGGTGTCGCGCTGTCCTGGCGAATGCGCAGTTCCAGCTCCCACTCGAACGCATGGCCAACGAAGCTGCGCACCCAGGCCATGAGCAAGGGCAGATCGGCGCCACGCGGCGTGAAGCGCAGATAGGCGCCGATATCCAATGGCCCGATCACGATGCGAAAGCGGTACTGCCGGTCCGGCACCTGCTCGCCGAGCACCGCGCCCTCGCCCATCGTCGAAGCCGCGCCCGGCTGGCCGAGCCGGCTGCGCTCGCCCTCCGCGATGCCGATCCAGTGAAACACGTATTCCTCGATCGACACGGGAACGCCGAAGTAGCGCGCGAGTGTCATGCGCAAGCCGTCGGGCTCGCGCGCTTCGCGCACCAGGCTGGCGGATGCGGCCAGATGCGCATGGGGCGGCAGAGCGCGCCGCGCGATCTCATGCGTATCCTGGCCCGTCAGGCATCCCGCGTAGAAGGAAAATCGCTCGCTGTCCGATCCGGGACGATCGAGGCCCGCCGCGGACTGCGCGCATGCCCACGCCCGATAAAGCAGCGTCAGATAGCGATGATGAAAAACATCGAGGAAAGCGCTCAGCGTCGTGTCGCGGCGGCTGAACTCGCGCTCACGCGCGATTTCGGTCACGTGCATGGGCAGCGGACCGTTCGGTCCGAGCATGCCGAGCCCGAAGAGCCGCACGTGCAGGCGCCCGTTCATTTCGCCGACGCCCGCGATCTCGCGCGGCGCGAACGTCAGGCCCGGCTGCTGGCCCAGCCGGAACGGCTCGGCGCCCGGCCTCGCGGCGGTACCGACCGGATGGAGGTGCGCATTGGCGCCGATGCGCCGTAGCAGCGCCAGGAAACCGTAGCGCCACGGCTCCGCTTTCAGGGACATGACTTCCTCCCGGGAAAGCGGCGTGTCGCACAGCGCGGCCATCGGGTTCGCCGGCGCCATCAAGCCGATCCTCGCGCGCCCATCCGCGCGGGCCAGCGCATCACGCGGCCCCGTTGTATCGACTGGAGCTCGGTTTGAACGAATGAGTTGATGGATGCATGGCGTGTCATGTAGTGCTCCAGCACGAGCCCGAAAAGGTACGGACTCGCGCCCGAGAAGCCGGTTTCATCGACGGTCAGCACGCATTCGATGCCGCGCCCGAACACGAGCGGCCCCTTGCTCGGCAGCTTGTGCGAAGCGTGCCGCATCTTCACGCCGACGAGACTCTCGATCTGACGTTGATGCGCCACATCGCCGCCTGGAAGAAAAAGCCGCAGCATGTCGCGCAGCGCCTGCCCACCCGGCCGATGATCGATGTCCTCGAGCGGCAGTTGGCTGAAGTTGAGCAAACGGACCAGGCGCCTGATCGTTTCGCGCTCCGCGAAGGGCGGATGAGGCGGACTCGGCGGCCGGATCAGACCCACGCTCGCCAGCGGGGCGGAATGATCGGCGAAGAGATCGTTCACGCCGTCGCGGGGAACGAGCGGTGCCAGATCCCGATTCGTGAGCCACGCATCCACGGACAGAGCATGCATGTCCGCGCGATAAGGCGGCTCATGCTGATCGACCAGCGACACGTATGCTTCGGTTCCCGAATAGTGCGTGCGTGACCCGTGACGGCGCCTTTCTTCCGACAGCATGCGAGGCTCGCGCCGCAACGAGAAATAGCGCCCGTAGTTTCCGTGGTCCATGTTGAGCGTCTGATACAGCGGCCGAAACTCCAGCGTGGAAGATCCGCCGCGCAGGTGACCTCGCAGCGACTCGACAGAGAAGACCTCGTAGTCGAGCGGTGCGAGGCGCCTCGGCACGAGATGGAATTCGGCGTCCACCCGCGAGAGCTCGATGCGGTCGGTGCGGCTCGGAAAGAGGTTGATCACCGGCGAGCAGAAAAGCGCGAAACGCGATGCATCGACCAGTTCGGCGAGCCGCTCGCCCGGCTGATCGAGCAATACGACGACCTCCACCTCGCTTCCCTGCACGCGAGAGAATCCCGATGCCAGCCCGGCGAGCGTAAGGAAATAGAAGCGGCCGGGACAAGCGAAATACTCACGCAGCAAGTTGTGTCCGTGATGGCTCGTCCAGGTGAGCGGCAGAAGCCCTTGCTCGGCTCCGAGTCCTTCGTAAATCACCGCATCCGACGTGACGGCCGTGATCGTGCCGGCGCCGTTGCATGGATCCGAGGATGCGCGGATCAATGTCACAACGCTCGCCGCATGAACCAGTTCGAACAAATGCGATGCGACGTGCTCGTCGCCCGCCAGACAGATGGGCAAGCGATCCAGACCGCGCAGGCCGGCGATGCCCGCCTGGCTCGAAGTGCGGATCCGGAGCCGCAACGCGCCGCGCACGCGCGTGTCGGCCGGGACGTACCGCTCCAGCATTGGAATGTCGGTCGGTATGCCCGTGATCGCCGCACTCGTGATTTCGAGCGGGTAGAGCACGACGTCCTGACTCGTCCGGAATTCGCACGCGGTCTTTCCGCCCGGCGCTTCCCGACTCCTGAGCGCAGTGCCACGCGCGATGCGGAACCCTTCCGCGAGCTCGGACACGCGCGGATCCGGATGAAACCGCGCCACCGCCATCGATGGCGTGGGAGCCGTATAGTTCGGGTACACGACTTCCAGCAGGCGCGCGGCGCATCGCGAAGACTCCGTGTCCATCTTGATACGCATCCGCGCCGCCAGAAACGCGAACGATTCGATGAACCGCTCCGCGTAGGGATCGATCGATTCGCCGGCCTCGCGACCCAGCCGATTGGCGACTTTCGGATGCGTGCGCGCGAACTCGCCGCCGATTTCGGCAAGCGCGACGAGTTCCTGGTTGTAATACTCGAGTAGCCTGGGATCCAAGCGACGATCTCCCCTATTTCACGCTAGTCATGCCGTGCACCCACGTGCGGGCGGCTGGTTTCGGGATCCGACCGCTTCATGGCTGCGCCTGCGTGTCACCGGTATCGAGCGGCGGGTTCGCACCCGGTGCGCCGTCACCGAAAGAGCATTCAGCCAATTCGAAGATGCCGAAATCCCCGGCGTCCGTGGTCCAGGTCTTGCGGCCCAGACCCACGACGCCCGTGCGGCCGACTTGCTGCCAGACAGACTTGCTTCCCTGGCAAAGCTCGTCGCGATCGTCCCGTTGCGCATGCGTACTTCCGGAATAGCGCGCGGGCATGAAGCCATGCAACACCGCGCCGCCACGCAACGTCAGCGCGCAGGGCGCCCATACGAGGTCGATGAGCGCGGTGGGCCGTGGAATCCGCCAGTTCGCCACATCGGAAAGCGCGATCCAGCGATAGCCGCCCGCGGCGAAGAATTCGCAGACGGGGCCCAGACGCGAATCGCCGTCGCCGATCCACTGGAACGTGTTCGGCCCGTCGAACCCGGACACGAGCGGCGCCATGTCCAGCGCCCGCAGCCGCGCTTCATCGCACATGTCCCATTCGCCGCGCGCGGCATGGCGCAGCGCGTCGAGCAAACCGCGCATCCATGCGTCAACGTCGTCGTATACGAACGCCGGTTCCAGCGCGCCAAGCATGACGCGTTCGCGCCACCGTTCCGCGCGTATCAGATCGCGGTAAGTGCGCGCCGTGCGCTCCCGGGATTGATCGAGCTGTGCCAAGACCTGCAACTGCAGCAGCGCGCGCTCCCACTCGCCTGTCAGACACAGCATCTGGAAAAGCGGCCAGCGATGCGCGGCGGCTGCAGGCTCGGCGCGCACGCTCTGCGCCAGCGACTCGATGCGTTCCGCGAGCGACGCTCCGGACGCGATGCCCATGTCCGCCCGAGGCTTGGAGAATTCGCTCATTTGGCCTGCTCCTCGATGCCGCGCGGGATATCCGGGAAGCGGATCGGACTATCGATGGCAAGCGCATGGTGCTCGCGCTTGACCAGATCGGGCGGCAGCACGTCGGTATATCGCGAGAGCGCCCCTTGATATTCCGGCGGAGCAAAGAGACCGAGGATTTCGGGAATGTCTTCGCCGCTATGCGCCCCGTGGGAATCGACGCCTGATGACATGTCGAATGCGTCGTCCACGGTCTGGATGTCGCCCAGCAGGCTGGTGATGGGACAGTCCGCGTCCCGCGCCCACTCCGGCGCCTCCTGGCTGCACGCTTTCGCGCTTTCGCTCCCGGGCGTGGCGGCGCTCACCCACTTGCCGGAAACGGCGGTGAATGGCTGTTGCAATGCCGTGCGATATTGCTCGTAGAGGGAATCCATCAACGGATCGCCGCCAGACTGCACCGCCTCCGGATCTGCGCACGCGGACGATTCGCGCGACCCGCCCGGCGCACCCGGGTTCGCCGTTGCATCCAGCAGATCGAATACCGGATCGCCACCGTTCGCGACAGGCGCATGCCCGAACCAGCCGAAGGAATCGAAGACGTCATGCCGGCGATCGTCGTTCGAACGCATTGCGCTCGATACGACCGATTCGCCTGGCGTGGACGGGCGACGAATCCGCACGACCATCGCCACACTGACTCCGTATGCACTGCTATACACGTTCTGTTAAATATCCATCCATGTTGCGGCAGCCGATTGTATAGCACCACATTTCATTTCATCGATATATGTTGGATACCTAATTGTAATTTTTATGACCGGATGACAACACGTTCGGCGGGACAAAAAATTGCATGCGCCCCGCAAGACTTCGCGCGTCTGTGCGAGTGAAATCCAGGAAGGACAAATTTCCTCATTAATTAGCTTCCCTATATATTTCGTAGAACTTGAATTCTGTTTACAATCGCCACCCGAAGAATCCAGCTTTGATTACCGCATCGGACATCGACTCTCTGTATCCGGAGTAGAAAATAGTTTTCATCCATTCGATCTACTTATCATCCATCAAAGTCAGAAACCTCAACATCAGACAGACGTAAATCTCAAGACATGACCATTTCGCGTCAGGCATTGTTCGGCAAGCTCGGGACCACGCTTTTCCGCAGCATCGAATCGGCGACGGCATTCTGCAAACTGCGGGGCAATCCGTATGTCGAACTGGTGCATTGGCTGCATCAGTTGCTGCAGCTTCCGGATAGCGACGTGCATCGCATCGTCCGTCACGCCCGGATCGATCTCGATGCCTTGACCCGCGATCTGTCCCGCGCGTTGGCGGCGCTTCCGTCCGGAGCAGGCTCCATCAGCGATTTCTCGTTTCACATCGAGCTTGCGATCGAACGCGCCTGGGTGCTTGCCACACTGGAATTCGGCGACCGGCGCATACGCAGCGCCTGGCTGATGGCGGCGCTCATCACGACGCCCGAGCTGCGGCGCGTGCTTCTGTCCATGTCGTCGACCCTGGCTGGCCTCTCGCCCGAATTGCCGCGCGAAACGCTGCGTGAGTGGATCATTGGCTCGCCGGAAGCCAACGACCTGCCCTACGATAACGCCGACCTCTCCGCGGCCATGGCGTCCGACGCCTCTGGCACGCTGCCCGCGACGGGACAGGAATCCTCCCTCGATCGATACTGCATCGACCTGACTGCCCGTGCTCGCGCGGGAGAAATCGACCCGGTCATCGGCCGCGAACAGGAAATTCGCACGATCATCGACGTCCTCCTGCGCCGGCGCCAGAACAATCCCCTCCTGACGGGTGAAGCGGGTGTCGGCAAGACAGCCGCAATCGAAGGGCTTGCGCTCGCCATCGTCAACCGCGACGTCCCGCCTTCGCTCTCCGAAGTCCGCCTGATGGCGCTCGACGTGGGCGCGTTGCTCGCCGGAGCGGGCATGAAGGGGGAGTTCGAAGCGCGCCTGAAGCACGTGCTGGACGCCGCGCAGAAATCGGTCGCGCCGATCATTCTGTTCGTCGACGAGGTTCACACGCTCATCGGCGCCGGGGGACAGGCGGGAACCGGCGATGCCGCCAATCTGCTCAAGCCCGCTCTCGCACGCGGCGCCGTGCGCGTGATCGGTGCGACCACATGGACCGAATACAAGAGGCACATCGAGAAGGACCCCGCCCTCGCGCGGCGTTTTCAGATGCTGCAAATCGCCGAGCCGTCGGAGGACGCGGCCATCGACATGCTGCGTGGGCTGGCTCGCGCCTTTTCCCGGCATCACGGCGTGGTCGTGCGCGATGAGGCCATCCGCGCGGCCGTCCGGCTTTCGCATCGGTACATTCCATCGCGTCAGTTGCCGGACAAGGCAATCAGTCTCCTCGACACCGCATGCGCGCGCGTCGCGCTATCGCGGCACGCTCTGCCGCGCGAAGTCCAGAGCGCTCGGGAGCGCACGCGCGCCGCCCGCCTGGAGCTGGAACTGCTCGAATCCGAGGCGCAGATGGGTCTCCTCGAACAGGATGAGACCGCTGTCCTTCGGCATCGCATCCACGCGCTCGAGGAAGAGGAAACCGCTCTCGCACAGCGATGGCAACGTCAGCTGGATGCCGCCCAGGCGCTTGGCGCCGCACGCGCTTCGATTCGCGACGCCGCGAACGGGCAGGCAACCGGGCCCGCACGCGAAGCATCGACCCGCGCCCGGCTGCGAAGTCTGGAAGCATCGCTCAAGGACATGCAGGGAGATGCCCCGCTTGTCTTTCCCGAAGTCGATCAGTCCGTCGTCGCCGCCATCGTCTCGGACTGGACGGGCATTCCGGTCGGCCGCATGGTGAACGATGAAGTCGCCGCGGTGCGTGCGCTGCCACGTTCGCTTGCCGCGCGCGTGATCGGCCAGAGCGAGGCCCTGCAATTCATCGGCGAGCGGGTTCAGACTGCGCGTGCCGGGCTCGCCGATCCGCGCAAGCCGCTTGGCGTCTTCCTGCTGGCGGGCCCCTCCGGCGTGGGCAAGACGGAAACCGCGCTCGCGCTTGCGGAAGCACTCTACGGCGGTGAGCAGAATCTGATCACGGTGAACATGAGCGAGTATCAGGAAGCCCACACCGTTTCGGGATTGAAGGGCGCGCCGCCCGGCTATGTCGGGTACGGCGAGGGCGGCGTGCTCACCGAGGCGGTGCGCCGGCGTCCGTATTCCGTGGTGCTGCTCGACGAAATCGAAAAAGCCCACAGCGACGTTCACGAACTCTTCTTTCAGGTGTTCGACAAGGGTTGCATGGAAGACGGCGATGGCCGCCATGTCGATTTTCGCAACACCACCATCCTGCTGACCAGCAACGCGGGTTCCGAGCTGGTGACGAGCCTGTGCGCGGACGCCTCGCTCGCCCCCGATTCGGATGGCCTGCGCGCGGCGCTGTCGCAGGAGCTGCTCAAGACATTTCCCGCCGCCTTCCTTGGCCGCGTAACACTCGTGCCCTACCGCCCGCTCGCATCCGCATCGCTCGCGGATATCGTGCGGCTGCATCTGAATCGCGTCGTGCGGCGCATGGCCGAGAGCCAGGCCATCGAGCTCATGTACGGCGATAGCCTCGTCGACTACATCGTCGCGCACTGCCTCGTTCAGGAAACCGGCGCTCGCATGCTCATCGGTTTCATCGAGCAGCACGTGCTGCCCGGTCTCGCGGCGCGCTGGCTCGACGCGCTTTCGTCGAAGCAGACGCTCGCGCGCATCCGCATCGATATCGCCGATCGCAAGGCCGCGCCGTCGTCGGCCATCGTGTTCGAACAGGCGTGCGCGGGCACCTCGCCTCACACCGTTCCGCAAGACTGATCCCGTCGATTTCCACCCCGTTCCCGGAGTCAATGCATGTCAAGTTCAAACATCAACGGCGTACAGAAGCCAAACAGCTCGCAGAAGTTCATCGCTCGCAATCGTGCTCCGCGCGTGCAGATCGAATACGACGTCGAGGTCTACGGCTCCGAAAAGAAGGTCGAGCTGCCTTTCGTCATGGGCGTGCTGGCCGATCTGTCGGGGAAACCCGTCGAGCCGCTGCAGCCCGTCGCGGACCGCCGCTTTCTCGACATCGACATCGAGAACTTCGACGAGCGCATGAAGGCGATCAAGCCTCGCGTCGCGTTCGCGGTGCAGAACACGCTCACGGGAGAAGGCCATCTGATGGTCGACATGACCTTCGAAAAGATGGATGACTTCTCGCCGGCGGCGGTCGCACGCAAGGTCGAGCCGCTGCGGCGGCTCCTCGATGCGCGCACGCAGCTCGCCAATCTCCAGACCTACATGGACGGCAAGTCCGGCGCCGAGACGCTCATCAACAAGCTGCTCGCCGATCCCGCGCTACTGAAATCACTCGCCGAGACGCCCAAGCCGCTGTCGGACGATCACGTAGCCGAAGGCGAGGCCCGGCAATAAGTCCTGCACGCGCATCGGCGCATTCATACCTCGAGACACGAGAAGAACCATGACGCAATACCAGACGACATCGGCCACCGCCCCGGCGGCCGGCACTCACAGCGAGTTCTCGCAGCTTCTCGCACAGGAGTTTCGCCCCAAGACCGATCACGCGCGCGAATCAGTCGAATTCGCCGTGCGCACGCTCGCCGAGCAGGCGCTGCAGCAGTCGCTCACGATCAGCGACGACGCGTACAAGAGCATCGAATCGATCATTGCGCAGATCGATCACAAGCTCTCCGAGCAGATCAATCTGGTCCTGCATCACGCCGATTTCCAGAGGCTCGAGTCGGCGTGGCGCGGGCTGCATCATCTGGTCTCGAACACCGAGACCGACGAGCGCCTGAAGATTCGCTTCATGGACGTCTCAAAGGATGAGTTGCGCCGCACGATGAAGCGCTACAAGGGAATCGCGTGGGATCAGAGCCCGCTCTTCAAGCAGATCTACGAGGAAGAGTACGGCCAGCTCGGCGGTGAGCCCTACGGCTGTCTCGTGGCGGATTACTACTTCGATCACACACCGCCCGATGTCGACTTGCTCGGCTCGATCGCGAAAGTCGCCGCGGCGGCGCACACGCCCTTCGTTTCCGGCGCGTCGCCCTCGGTGCTGCAGATGGAGTCGTGGCAGGAGCTCGCCAATCCGCGCGATCTGACGAAGATCTTCACGCAGAATCTGGAATACGCGCCCTGGAACGCACTGCGCAACTCGGATGACGCGCGCTATATCGGCCTTGCGATGCCGCGCTTCCTGTCGCGCCTGCCGTACGGCGCCAGCACCAATCCGGTGGACGAGTTCGACTTCGAGGAAGACACCAACGGACCTGATCATCGCAATTACGCCTGGTCCAATGCGGCCTACGCCATGGGCGTGAACATCAACCGCTCGTTCAAGCTGTACGGCTGGTGCTCGCTGATTCGCGGCGTGGAATCCGGCGGCACGGTCGAGAATCTCCCCTGCCATACTTTCCCGACCGACGACGGCGGTGTCGACATGAAGTGCCCGACCGAGATCGCGATCTCGGATCGCCGCGAAGCGGAGTTGTCGAAGAACGGCTTCATTCCGCTCGTGCATCGGAAGAACACGGATCACGCGACGTTCATCGGCGCACAGTCGCTGCAGAAGCCCGCGGAATATTCGGACGCGGACGCCACCGCAAACGCGAACCTGTCCGCGCGGCTGCCCTACCTGTTCGCATGCTCGCGCTTCGCGCACTACCTCAAGTGCATCGTGCGCGACAAGATCGGCACGTTCCGCGAGCGCGAGGACATGCAGCGCTGGCTCAACGAATGGATCATGAACTATGTCGATGCGGACCCGGCGAACTCGTCGCAAGAGACCAAGGCGAAGCGCCCGCTCGCGGCGGCTGAGGTGATCGTCGAGGAGGTCGAAGGCAACCCCGGCTACTACCAGGCGAAGTTCTTCCTGCGTCCGCACTTCCAGCTCGAAGGGCTGACGGTGTCGCTGCGTCTCGTGGCGCGCCTGCCTTCGGTGAAGGAAGCGGCCTGATCGCGCGGCGGACGTCGGCAAACGACGCGCCGCCGCTCATGCATACGGCCCCGGGCCGTAGGACAACGCGCTGCACAGCGCGGCATTTTCATAAACCAGGAGTTTCAGATGGCACAGGACATCTTTATCAAGATCAGCGGCATCGATGGCGAATCGCAGGACGCGGCGCACAAGAACGAGATCGAAGTGAAGAACTGGGGTTGGGAAATCTCGCAACAGTCGAGCATGCACATGGGATCGGGCGGCGGCGCCGGCAAGGCGGCCGTCGAGGATCTGAGCTTCGAGCACCTCGTCGACCGAGCGAGCCCGAACCTGATGAAGTACTGCCTGACCGGCAAGCACATCGATCAAGCCCTGCTCACCGTGCGCAAGGCGGGCGGCAACCCGCTGGAGTATCTGAAGATCACGATGAACGACGTGGTCGTGACGAAGGTCCAGCCCTCGGGCAGCAACAGCGACACAGGCATTCGCGAACTCGTGCGGCTTTCGTTCGCCAGGGTCAAGCAGGAGTATGTCGTCCAGAACGCCCAGGGCGGGAGTGGCGGCGCAGTGACGGCAAGCTATGACATCAAGCTGAACAAGGAGGCCTGAGCCTTCCGACAGCGCGGGGCCCGCGCGTTTGCCTGACGCGCCGGGCTCTTTCGATGCCGGACGCTTGCCGGATCTCCCGATGCGCCCTTTCATCCTCTCCGTCGCGCTCGCTTGCGCGCTCGCCATTTCCGCGTGCGCGAGCGACGCGGGCAGGCCACGTCTTGCGCCCGTCGGGTTGACGCTCGCGCTCGCGGCGTCGTCGGACGTCAATCCGGACGATAAAGGTCGTGCGGCGCCCATCGTCGTTCGACTCTATGAACTCAAGGACGCGGCCACCTTCAATGACGCCGATTTCTTCACGCTTCAGGACAAGGACAAGACGGTGCTCGCCGACGATCTCCTCGTGCGCGACCAGTTTCAGCTTCGCCCCGGCGAAAGCATGACGATCACGCGCGAGGCGAATCAGGCGACCACCACGCTCGGCGTGCTTGCCGCCTATCGCGATCTGCCCAATGCGGTGTGGCGCGCAACCTGGCGCCTGCCATCCAGGCCCGAGGCCGCCTGGTATCGCCGCTCGCCCCGGCTCGGCCTGACGATCAGGCTCGACAGGGCGGCAATCGTCATCGCCGACGAGCAGTCCAAGGCTCAGGCGGCGGACCGCTGACAAACCCCTATTCATCGACGCTACGCATGAGCTGGTACAACAAGGTCACCTGGAGCGAAGGACTTTTCCTTCGTCCGCAGCTTTTTCAGCAGCAGGAGCGCTATCTCGAACAGTACGCGCACAAGCGCGCGGCGCCGCTGACACCGTTCTTCTTCGGCTTCGGTCACTACGCGATCGACAAGGAAGCGCTCGCGCTCGGCAAGGTCATCGTCAAATCGGCGAGCGGCGTGTTCGCGGACGGAACGCCGTTCGACGCGCCCGGCAGCACGCCGCCGCCCCCGCCCTTGACGGTGCGCCCCGAGCATCTCGAGCAAGTCATTCATCTCGCGACGCCGATTCGCGTTCCGAACGGCGAGGAAACCACCTTCGACGGCGCGACCGATTCCCTTGCGCGCTATGCGGTGTCCGACGTCGAATTGCGCGACACCAACTCGGTCGGGCATGGCGTGCGTACCGTCCAGCTGTCTCACCTTCGCCTGCGGCTCGTTCCCGAGAAGGAGATGACCGACGCATGGATCGGCTTGCCGTTCACGAAGGTGACGACGATCCGCGCCGACGGCAGCCTCGCGCTCGACGAGACGATCGTGCCGCCGGTCCCGGGATATGGCGCGAGTTGGCAACTCGAATCGTGGCTCGGGCAAATCCACGAGCTCACGCGTCTGCGCGCCGACGCGCTCGCCAGGCGCCTGACGGGCGGCGACGGCAAGGCGGGCTCGGTGGCCGAAGTTTCGGACTATCTGCTGCTGCAAACGCTGAACCGCTACGAACCACTCCTGCAGCATTTGCGCCGCGTGCCGACCACGTCGCCCGCCGAGCTCTACGCATTGCTGATCAGCATGGCCGGCGAGCTTTCGACCTATGTGCGCCCCGCGACGCGCCGGCCGCTCGCCACTCACCCGCCCTATCGGCATACCGAGCCGCACACGTGCCTGAAGCCTCTCGTCGACGACATGCAATGGCTGCTCAACGCGGTGCTCGTGCGCAGCGCGCAGGCGATCGCACTCGAGGACGTCGGTTACGGCATGCGCAACGCGGTGATCGATCCCACCGAGATCCGCAACTACAGCGCCCTCGTGCTGGCCGTGTCCGCGGCGATGCCACCGGATGCGCTGCTCGCGCAGTTCGCCACGCAAGCCAAGATCGGGCCTTCCGACCGCCTGCCGGATCTCGTGCGCGCGCACTTGCCGGGCATCGCGTTGCAGGCTCTGCCGGTGCCGCCTCGCCAGATCCCGTTCAACTCGGGATATGTGTACTTCGAGTTGTCGCGCAGCGGCCCGCTTTGGGACACCGTGTCGCAGCACGGCGGCATCGCGCTGCACGTGGCGGGCGACTTCCCGCAGCTCAGGCTCGAACTGTGGGGCGTGCGCGCGTGAAACGCACTGCTCGAGGCCGGCTGCGTCCGGCCAGCGCGCTTGGCCATCACGACATCAGGGGAACACAGTGAATCCTCAAGCAGGGTTTCCGTCTTACGGCCCGGCTTCCTCGCCGGTGCGCAGCGCGATGGGCATTCCACCGGGAGAGCCGCTGGCAGCACGCCTGAAGGCGCTCCAGGAAGCGGCGAATCCGCTGCTCGAGGCGGCGCGCCCGCTGCTGCGCGCGCTCGCCGACATGCCGGCCGAGCTCGATCTCCAAGGCATCGACCAGTTGCATCTGCTGCTCAAACAGGAAGTGCGCGCCTTTCAACGCCTGTGCGAGCAAGCCAATATCCGTCGCGATCACATGATCGGCGCGCGCTACTGCCTGTGCACCGCGCTCGACGACGCGGCCACGCAGACGCATTGGGGAAAGCGCGAAACCGGCGTGCGCTGGATCGCCACGGGCCTCGCCGCCGAATTTCACGAAGACCGGCATGGCGGCGACAAGATCTATCTGCTGATCGGCCGGCTCATGACCGAACCGCGCGAGCACCTCGAACTGCTCGAAGTCGTTTATCGGGTGCTCAGTCTCGGCTTCATGGGCCGCTATCGCCACGACGCCGACGGCACGCGCAAGCACGACGCCGTGCGCAAGCGCCTCTACAACGAAATCCAGACGCAGCGCGGCATCGTGCCGATGGCGCTGTCGCCGCAGGCGCGGTCCGACGCGCGCGGCACGCGCATGTCCGTGTACGACTTTCCGGTCTGGATCAGCTTCACCGTGCTCGGCGCGATCCTGATCGTCCTGTTCGGCTGGTACGAATATCACCTTCTGGAGCGAAGCGGCGCGCTCGAGCAGCGCATCGCGGACATCGCTCGTGCGGCGCCCTCCTCGCCGCGCCTGCCGCATCTCAAGGAGCTATTGCGCCACGAGATCGCCGCGGGCACCGTCAGCGTCGACGAAGACCTGCGGCACAGCACGGTCACGTTCAAGGGCGATGCGATGTTCACGCCCGGCGCCACGGCCGTGAACGCGTCGATGAACCCGCTCATCGCCAAGATTGCGCAAGAGATCATGAAGGTGCCGGGCAAGGTCGTCATCACCGGCTACACGGACAACCTGCCGATCCGAAGCGCTCGCTTCGCCTCGAATGACGCGCTCTCGCAGCAGCGCGCCGTGGAAGTCATGCGCATGCTCCAGTCCGCGGGTGTGCCGGCGGCCCGGCTGGAAGCGCTCGGCAAGGGCGATGCCGATCCGGTCGGCGACAACGCCACCGCGCAAGGACGCGCGCAGAATCGCCGCGTCGCCATCACGGTCACGCCCTAGCCATCTCGCGGTTTCACGATCTTCGGATTGAGACATGAACTACCTGTCGTTCCTGCGGTCCCGCTGGTTCCTTGCATTGCTCGCGCTGGTCGCCCTGGCGTCGGCCGTGTGGTTCTTCGGCCCCTTCGTCGCCTTCGGCGGGCTCAGGCCGCTCGCGGGCATCGCCATGCGCGTTTCATTGATCGCGCTGTTGCTGGCGGGCGTGCTGCTCTGGTTGAAGGCGCTGCCCACCAGTCCCGTTTTCGTGGCGCTGATCTGCCTGCTCATCTGGTGCGCGGCGCCCTTCCTGAGCTTCGGGCAGAGTCAGCCGTTTGCGTCGGCGACGGCGCGCGCCTTCGCCATCGCGATCGTGCTGGTTGGCTACGGCGTGTACTGGCTCGTGTGGGCCTTTCGCCGCATGCAGAGCGATCCGCACTTCCTGAAGCAGACGCTGACGCTCGGCCGAAAGCAGGAAGCCTCGCCGGCGGCCGCGCGCTTGCAGAACGTCGAGCGGCAGTTCAGGCAGGCACTGGCGAGGCTCAAGGCGATGCGCACGGGCGCCCGCGGCATCAGCCGCCTGTTTCAGGGCTCGCGCTATCTGTACGAACTGCCGTGGTACGTCGCGCTGGGCTCGCCGGGATCCGGCAAAACCAGTGCGCTTCTGGGCTCGGGTCTGCACGTTCCCATCGGCGAGACGGCTCACCGGACGATGGGTCCGCCCGCGCCCACGCAAGCGACGGACTGCTGGCTGACCAACGAAGCCGTGCTCATCGATACCGCCGGTCATTACACCCGGCATGGCGCCTCGATGGATGCACTACCGGCCCGCTCGGCCGGCGACAAGACCCGCGAGGGGGACGAGGCCGCCATGAGCGCGCAAGAGCACGCGCTCGCCGGTCCGTCCGGCGATCCGGGCTGGCGCCGGATTGTCGACGCCGACGAGTGGCGCGGGTTCCTCGCGCTGCTGCGCCGCCATCGTCCGCGCGCGCCGCTCAACGGCGTGCTTCTGAGCGTCCGGCTCGATGTGCTGACCTCGCCGGATCCGGCCGTTCGCACCTCGGAAGCCGTCGCGTTGCGCACGCGGCTCGAAGAAGTACGGAGCGCCCTGGGTATCTGCTTTCCGGTGTATCTGATCATCACGCAAATGGACCGGTTGCCGGGCTTCGCGGATTATTTCAGCTCGCTGACCAAGGAAACGCGCACTCAGATATGGGGCTTCACGCTGTCGCTCGCCAGCGGCGATCCGGTCATGCGCTGCGAAGGAGAATTCGCCCGGTTGTCCGCGCGCATCGCGGGCGGCATGAACTCGCGGCTCGAAGACGAATACGACATGACGCGCCGCCAGCGCCTTGCCGCGCTGCCGGAGTCATTCGATGCGCTTCGAGCGCCCCTGCTCGAACTGCTTTCAAGCCTGCTCCTCGATTCGCGCTACGACGGCACGCAGGCTCGCGCGACCTTGCGCGGCGTGTATTTCACGAGCGCGGCACAGAGCGGCGAGCACGTGGTGGCCGAACCGCTGACGGTCGTGCAGCGGCTCGCGACCGCGCTCGGTCATCCGCTGAAAGTCGCCAGCGAGCCGGCGCACGGCAGTCACGGCTACTTCCTGCACGATCTCTTCGCCACGGTGATTCTGCCGGAGGCGCATCTGGTGCGGCCGAATCTCGACCGGGAACTTCGCTTCAGGCTGCTTCGTCTGCTCGGTCACGCACTCGCGGTGCTCCTGTTCTGCTGGCTGGCTACGGCGCTTTACGTGAGCTTCAACAACAACGACGGCTATCTCGACGTCATCGCGCGAAAGACCGACGCACTCGCGACCCGCGTGAAGAAGCTCTATCGGGAGCCGGCGCCCGAGGATGTGCCCGACACGCTCGCGCAAGCGCGCGACCTGCCTGCCGCGCCGGGACTCGACCTGGCGGCGCCCGACAGCAGCTTCCGCTACGGTCTCTATGCGGCGCCCGCAATCGTCGATGTGAGCCGTCTCACGCATCAGGCGCTGCAAGACAATTTCCTGCTGCCGCAAATCGTTCGGAGGATCGAGGACGTCATCGCGCAATCCATCGAGCAGCAGGATTCGAAATCCGCTTACGATGCGCTGCGCGTCTATCTGATGCTCTACGATCGCGAAAAATTCAATGCGCGCGATCTTCGGGCCTGGGTGCTGGACGACTGGAGCAGGACGGGTAACGCCGCCGTCTTCGGCACACGGGCATCCATGATCGGTCATCTCGAGTAACTCTTTTCCGGCACGCGGGTCGTGCAATCGCCGTTGATTCGCAACGACGCGCTGATCCAGCGCGCACGCGCCTTCCTCGACATGAGCAATGCGACGCAACGTTTGTACGACCGCGCCAAGGCCGACGTGGAGAAGGAAGCGCCCGACGAGTTCACCCTGCTGCGCGCGGTCGGGCCGCAGGCCGGCGCTGTCTTTACGCGGGAAAGCGGCGCGCCGCTCTCTCGCGGCGTTCCGGGCTTGTTCACCGTCGATGGTTATCGCAAGCTGTTCGACAAGCGCTTGCACGAGTTCGTCGCTGCGGCGCGCGACGACGATGCGTGGGTCATGGGTCGCTCTTATCTCGGCGAAGCTCAAAAAAAAACGGCTGAATTCGCGAGCTCGGTCACGGGCGCAGACGATCCGCTCACGGAAGCGATACGCCGGCTGTATCTCGGCGAATACGCGAATCACTGGGATGCATTCCTGGGCGACATCCGGGCGGTCACGGGCACGAGCCTCGCGTTCAACCTCCAGGTGCTGCGCCAGTTCGCAGCGCCCGATTCGCCGCTCGCCAGACTGGCCGGCGCCGCCGCCCGCGAAACGACCCTCGCGCGGCCGCCTGCCAGCGAGGACGTTTCCGGCGCACAAAAAATTGCCAGGACGATCGCGGACAGCGCCAGTGAGGCGCTCGCCATTCGCGCACAGGAACGGATCGAAAAGGAAATCGTCGACAGCCACTTCGCCGCGCTGCACGAAATCGTGACGGGCACGGCGAACGGGCGCGGCGACGGTACTGCCGTCGCTCAGGCCGGTGCCGGTGTTGCCGGACTGGATGGCATCGCATCATTGCTCGGCGATTACTACACGGCGCTCATGGTCGCAGACAACGCCATCGCCAACAACAGCTTGCCGCCCGCAAGCGACGCCGCATCGAAGCTCAAGATCGTCGCCGGCACGATGCCCGCACCGTTTCGCGAAGTGCTGCTCGGCTTGTCCAAGCATGGTTCGCGAGAGGTCAATCAAGGCATCGGCCAATTGCTTTCGCGGCAGATGCAGGCAGTCTTGAGCGACGCATGCCGTCTGACGCTGGAGGGAAACTATCCCTTCTCGCCCGACAGCAATCGTGATGTGAGTATCGAGGATTTCACGCGTCTGTTCGCGCAGGGCGGCCTGATCGACGATTTCTTCACCAAGAACCTCGCGCCCTTCGTCGATACGTCGGCGCGCCCATGGCGCTACCGGACGCTGCCCGGATCCACCGAGCCCGTGCAGGGGCCGGAACTCGAACCGTTCCAGCGAGCGAAGGCTATTCGCGATGTGTTCTTCGGCGATCAGGGGCAGAAGCAAGTCGCATGGAAAGCGAATGTGCGCGTCGCGGATCTCGATCCGTCGGTCATGGCGCTGGTGATCGATATCGACGGACAAAGCATGATTTATCAGCACGGGCCCGTGACGCCGACGCGCGTGAGCTGGCCTGGTCCGCGCGGCGGCGTGCATGTCGAAATCACCGCGACACCTCGCATTCGAGCAGAAACATCGACCATCGCGGCAGATGGAGCGTGGGCGTTCATGCGGCTTCTGCGCCACGGACAGATCATCCCGACCGCGACGCCCGGGCGCACGCGCGTAGTCTTCGAATTCGAGGGACGCAAGGCGGTGCTGGATGTTTCCGGTGCGGGCAGCGTCGCCAATCCGCTGACCAGCGATCTTCTGACGAGCTTCCGTTGCCCTGGTTCCGTGCCGGTTATCGGTCTGCCCGACAGCGGGCCGCCAGCGGGCTTGCCGGCGGGATGAGGGCGGGCGGTTGGGAATCTCGCGCGCCTCACCTGGATCGCACGACGATGCCGAGCGCCCGTCGCGCCACCGTGGCCCGGTCTGCACACGGGACTACGGTGTGTAACAAGTCAGTCCCTTAAATCGACGGGCCGCCGTCTCTCAACGGCCAGCGCCCTTTTATGTCGTGGCGCCCCTTGTCGAGCCAGCTATGAATCAGGACGAATTCGCGCATGGTCCAGGTAATCGGATCAATCTCGCGTAGATCAAACCTGTCCTCGCCGTACAGCAACGTGAGGTGGGCGTGAAACGCGCGCTTGAAACACGCAGACCTGCCTCTCTGAGGGCATTTCCAAGTTCTTGGTGAAAGCCGATCAATTTGTCCAGCCCGGCGCGCCCCGTCAACACCAAGGGCCGATCTCCCGGCCGGCCGTTGAAGCTGGCGATCTGATCGAACGTCAGGTCGAATGGCGGCATGTCAATGCCTGCTGCCGCGGCGCATGCACGCGCGACAAGCGCCTCCGGCACATGCGCAAAGTCGCCCCAGATGATGCAGCGTGATGTGCAGGCGCTCGGTACACAGCAGTTTGGCCTTGACATGCATACCGGACCGCAGCCATCCGGCCATCTCAGCGATGCGCGCAGCGGTGTCCGGATCGGGCTTCTCTGCAAAGAAGAAGCGATGCTTCGGTTGGGGCGCTTCGAGTCCTGGTAGCGTAAGTTGGGTCACGGCCGCATTGCAGGTACGCGGATGGGGAAGCATTCATTATCGTCGATTGGATGACGCCCCGCTCGTCCCGTAAAAGAACGCCCGGCAGGTGTCCTGCTGCCGGGCGTTTGCATCATGTGATGTTGCGATCAGATATCGAAGAACACTGTCTCATAGCGCCGGGAGATCGGTGTTCTGCGGCGCGCGCCTCTTATTCGATGCCATCGGGCGCGGGGGTGCGGCCGTTGTGCCTCGCCTCGCTGGTGAGGTTCACTCCCACTCGATCGTCGCAGGCGGCTTCCCGGAAATGTCATACACCACCCGATTGATCCCCCGCACCTCATTGATGATCCGGTTGGAAACATGCCCGAGCAGATCATGCGGCAGATGCGCCCAGTGCGCCGTCATGAAATCCAGCGTCTGCACGGCGCGCAGCGCGACGACGTATTCATACGTGCGCCCATCGCCCATCACGCCGACGCTCTTTACCGGAAGAAACACCGCGAACGCCTGGCTCGTCAGGTCGTACCACGACTTGCCCGTTTCCTTGTCGATGGTGTTGCGCAGCGTCTCGATGAAAATCGCGTCCGCGCGGCGCAGCAGGTCCGCATATTCCCGCTTCACTTCGCCGAGAATGCGCACGCCCAGACCCGGTCCCGGGAACGGATGACGATACACCATAGCCGGCGGCAGCCCGAGCTTCACGCCGAGTTCGCGCACTTCATCCTTGAAGAGCTCGCGCAGCGGCTCGAGCAGCTTGAGATTCAACGTCTCCGGCAAGCCGCCGACGTTGTGATGGCTCTTGATCGTGTGTGCGCCCTTCTTGCCCTTGCCCGCCGATTCGATCACGTCCGGATAGATCGTGCCCTGCGCGAGCCACCTCGCATCGGTGATCTTGTCGGATTCCGTATGGAATACCTCGACGAACTCCGCGCCGATGATCTTGCGCTTCGCTTCGGGATCGGTCACGCCGGCGAGCTTCTGCAAGAATGCCTCGCTCGCATCGACGTGAATCACCTTCACGCCCAGGTGATCCGCGAACGTGGACATCACCTGCTTCGCCTCGTCCTGACGCAGGAGACCGTGATCGACGAACACGCAAGTCAACTGGTCGCCGATCGCGCGATGCAGCAGCGCCGCCGCCACCGACGAATCCACGCCGCCCGACAGCCCGAGAATCACGTGCTCGTCGCCGACCTGCTCGCGGATCTTCTCGACCGCCTCGTCGATGTAATGCCCCATCTCCCAGTCGGCCTTTGCGCCGCACAGCTCCAGCACGAAACGGTCGAGCATCGCGCGGCCCTGCACCGTGTGCGTGACTTCCGGATGCCATTGCAGGCCGTAGAAGCGGCGATCGTCGTCGGCCATCGCGGCGATCGGGCACGACGGCGTCGACGCCATCAACTGGAAGCCCGCGGGAAGATCGACGACCTTGTCGCCGTGGCTCATCCACACCTTGAGCATCGAATCGCCCTTGGCGGTCTTGAAGTCCTCGATGCCCTCCAGAAAGCCCGTGTGATTCAGCGCCTGCACTTCCGCATAGCCGAATTCGCGCACGTTGCCGAGCTCCACCTTGCCGCCAAGCTGATCCGCCATCGTCTGCATGCCGTAGCAGATGCCGAGCACCGGCACACCGAGATCGAAGACGATCTGCGGCGCGCGCGGCGACTTCGCCTCGGTGACCGAGCTCGGCCCGCCCGACAGGATGATGCCCTTCGGCGCGAATTCGCGGATGAACGCCTCGTCGACGTCGTACGGATGGATCTCCGAGTAGACATGCGACTCGCGGATGCGTCGGGCGATCAGCTGGGTGACTTGGGAGCCGAAATCGAGAATCAGGATTTTGTCGTGCATGGCTGCGGCCAAAGGCTAAGTGAACGAATGATGTCTGTGCTGCCGGGCCGCAACGCCGTGCGGCCCGTCTGCAAACGACTCGCAAATAAATCGACGGCCGGCGCAAAGGCCGACCGTGCTTGTATTTCCTGCTGCTGCGCGCGCGCCGCCGCGGGACTCGCCGCCCGCGCGCCGGCTGGAGCCGTGCGCGCGCTCAGCGTGGTGCTCCACGTGCCGCATCAGGCGCCGCGCCCGGCACCACTCGCCCGGTGAGCGGATCGATGCGCCGGCCCGTCGCCGGGTCGATCTCGCCGCTGATGACCGGGTCGATGCGCTTGCCCGTCACCGGATCGATCTCCCGGCCGGTGACGGGGTCGAGCTTGCGGCCCGTCACCGGGTCGAACGTGGCGCCCGTCACGGGATCCACCGCGCCGCCGTCCAGCGGACGGCCGGCCGGATCGACCGCGCGGCCGCTGACGGGATCGATGGCGGTAGCTTCGGGGGCCCGCGCCGACGGACGCATCGGCGTATCCACCGGCGGCGGCACGGAGGATGCCGCCACCGCGGGCTCCGCGCGAGTCGCCTCGCGCGTCTTCGCCGCCCGCTTCTCCGCGCGCGCCGCCGATGCCGTGCCCGCCAGCTTCGCGCGTTCGCGCCGCCGCACGGCGGACGACAGCCTCACGCTGCCGAGCCCGAGCACCACGAGCACGGCGCCGACGACCACCGCACTTCTTTCATCGACATCCGGCATATGCAGGCCGAGCAGCCAGACCAGCACCACGATGCCGCCCAGCCATTGCACATGACCCGAGACTCTCGCGGCTCTGGCCGTCAGCGCGCCGTCGATCGCCGCATGAAACGCGAGCCACGACAAACCGATGAGCGCGATGCCGAGCAATTGCCCGGCGAACGCGGGCTGCACGCGGATCGAAACCAGTTGCAGCGCGCCGTACAGGCGCGCCCACGGCGTCAGCAGAAACAGCAAGCCAGATGCGAGGAAAATCAGGGCATTGATGACGAGCACGACCCGCAGCAACGGTTTCATGACCAATCCGCGTGGTTAATCAACGTGATAATTGGGCGCTTCCTTCGTGATCTGCACGTCATGCACATGCGACTCGCGCATGCCGGCCGCGGTGATCTGCACGAATTCCGCCTTCTCGTGCATTTCGGCGATCGTGCGGCAGCCGCAATAGCCCATGCTCGCGCGCACGCCGCCGACGATCTGGAACAGGATCGCGTTGACCGAGCCCTTGTACGCCACGCGGCCTTCGATGCCTTCCGGCACGAGCTTGTCGATGTTCGCCGAGTTGTCCTGGAAGTAGCGGTCCGCCGCGCCGTCCTTCATCGCGCCGACCGAGCCCATGCCGCGGTACGACTTGTACTGGCGGCCCTGGTACAGGAACACGTCGCCCGGGGACTCTTCCGTGCCCGCGAGCATGCTACCCATCATGACGACGTTCGCCCCCGCCGCGAGCGCCTTGGAAACATCGCCCGAGAAGCGCACGCCGCCGTCCGCGATGACCGGCACGCCGGTGCCGCGCAGCGCCTCGGACACGTTGGCGATCGCTGTGATCTGCGGCACGCCGACGCCCGCGACGATCCGCGTCGTGCAGATCGAGCCCGGCCCGATGCCGACCTTCACCGCGTCCGCGCCGTACTCGACGAGCGCCTTGGCCGCCGCAGCCGTCGCGATATTGCCGCCGATGACCTGCACGCGCGGATAGTTCTGCTTGACCCAGCGCACGCGCTCGAGCACGCCCTGGCTGTGGCCGTGCGCCGTATCGACGACGATCACGTCGACGCCCGCCGCCGCGAGCAGCTCGACACGCTCCTCGTTGTCCGGACCCACGCCCACCGCCGCGCCCACGCGCAGCTTGCCGTCCTCGTCCTTGCAGGCGTCCGGGTTCTCGGTCTGCTTGGTGATGTCCTTCACCGTCATCAGGCCGCGCAGTTCGAACGCGTCGTTCACCACCAGCACGCGCTCCAGCCGATGGCTGTGCATCAGCGCCTTCGCCTCGGCGAGCGGCGTGCCTTCCTTGACCGTGACCAGACGCTCGCGCGGCGTCATGATGTTGCGCACCGGCTCGTCGAGACGCTCCTCGAAACGCAGGTCGCGATTCGTGACGATGCCGATCAGTTGCGCGCCCTCCACCACCGGGAAGCCCGAGATGCCATGCTGCTGCGTCAGCGCGATGACGTCGCGCACGCGCATCTGCGGCGGAACCGTGATCGGATCGCGCACGACGCCGGACTCGAAGCGCTTCACTTTCGCGACTTCGCGAGCCTGCTCCTTGGCGGTGAGATTCTTGTGGACGATGCCGATGCCGCCCATCTGCGCCATTGCGATGGCGAGCCGGCCTTCGGTGACCGTGTCCATGGCGGCGGACACGAGCGGCATGTTCAGGGAGATGTTGCGAGTCAGCTGGGATTTCAGGCTGGTATCGCGCGGGAGAACGCTGGAGAACGCGGGCACGAGGAGCACGTCATCGAACGTGAGTGCTTTCTGGATCAGACGCATGGCAAATCCTATGGGCGCAAAAGCAGATTATACCGATAGTTCTTCGGGTTTTCACTGTCCGAACAGCAAGTTAGCCCGTTTGACCGCAAAATCCGGGCCGCCGTCGGACGGGTTCGGCGTCCTCCTCCGGGCCGCCCGCGTTTTTCGTGCAGGTTTTGACAAGACCGCTGCCCGGGTCCGCATGCTACCCTTCGCGCCTTCATTCGAAATATGGGCGGGAGTCGGGCAATGCAGCGGGGTGTGGTGTACGGAATGTCGGCGGGCGCGATCTGGGGATTCATCTTTCTGGCGCCGCGGCTTCTGCCGGAATTTTCGCCGCTCACGCTCAGCATCGGGCGCTATCTGATGTACGGCGCGGTATCGCTCGCGCTCGCGCTGCCGATCGCGCGAAGGCTCGCCGCCAAGCTCACGCGCGCCGATTTCGTCGCGCTCGCGAAGCTCGCGCTCGTCGGCAACCTGCTCTACTACATGCTGCTCGCAAGCGCGGTGCAACTGGTCGGCGTCGCGCCTTCGTCGCTGATCGTCGGGATTCTGCCCGTCACCGTCACGCTCGCCGGACGGCGCGATCACGGCGCGGTCGACCTCAGGCGGCTCGTCGGACCGCTGCTTCTCGTGCTGGCGGGCATCGCGTGCATCAACCTGGATGTGTTCAGCGACGTACTCTCGTCTTCGGGCAGCAGCGAGCATGCGGCGAGCGTGTTCACGCGCCTCTCCGGGCTTGCCTGCGCGGTCGGCGCGCTCGCCTCCTGGACCTGGTACGCGGTCGTCAACGCCCGCTATCTGCAGGTGAACGATCATTTCGACGGCAATGAGTGGTCCGTGCTGTGGGGCATCGTGACGGGCCTGCTCGGCGCCGTTCTGGGCATCATCGTGTGGATGCTGCCCGCCGGCGCCGTGCAGGCCGCCGTGCCGGCCGCGCGCTGGCAGGTCTTCTGGATCGTGAGCTTCGCGCTCGCCACGGGCGGCTCGTGGCTCGGCAACATGCTGTGGAACGCGGCGGCGAAGCGCCTGCCGCTCACGCTGTCAGGCCAGATGATCGCCTTCGAGACCCTCTTCGCGCTGCTCTACGCCTTTATCTACGACGGCCGCTGGCCGCGCACGCCCGAAGTGCTCGCGATCGTGCTGCTGCTTGCCGGCGTGAGCTGGTCGGTGAGGCAGCATGCGATCGAGCCGGCGCCCGCCGCGCAGGAAGCGCCGGCGCACTGATTCAGCTCAGCGCGAATCCTTTGACTGCCACTTGCGGCCTTCAATCGAACCCGCCTTGCGCGCCTTGTCGACGCGGCGCTGGCGCGCGGTCTTCGGATCGACTTTCAGCGGACGATAAATCTCGACTCGATCGAAATCCGTAAGCGCCGTATCGAGCGGCATCACCTTGCCGAAGACGCCGACCTTCTGCGTCGTCAGATCGATTTCCCGATGTGCGCGCAGCACGCCGCTCGCCTCGATCGCGTCGCGAACCGTCGCGCCATCGCGCAGGTCGACTCGCGCGAGAAAGCTCGCGCCGCCGGGCAGGCCGTAGCAGACGTCGACGTGCATCATGGCTTGCCGTAACGCTGGTCCGCGCGCTTCACGAACGAATCGACGAAGGTGTTCGCGATATGGCTGAACACCGGCCCGATGAGCTTCTCCAGAATCACGTTCGAAAACTCGTAATGCAGCGCGAACTCGATCTTGCACGCGTCCGCGCGCAGCGGCGTGAAACGCCAGTAGCCGGTGAACTTCTTGAAAGGGCCGCTCAGAAACTCCATATCGATATTGGTCGGACGCTTCTGCGTGTTGCGCGTCGCGAAATGCTGCTTGATGCCCTTGAAGCTGATGTCGATCTTCGCTTCCATTCCATTCTCGTCCTGGCGGCCGATTTCGACGCCGCCGCACCAGGGCAGGAAATTGGGGTAGTCGGCGACATCTGTGACGAGGTCGAACATTTCTTCCGCTGAATGGCGGATCAATACGGTTTTCTGGACGTCTGCCATATAGGGCGCAGCGGTGACTGAATTGGGCGGCAACGCGCCATGGAATGCGGCATGAATTCGTTTGCCGGACGGCGCGCTGCTAAAATCGTGATTTTAAACGAGTTGGGCACTTTCCATTCATGAGCATCATCGACAACAGAAAAGCCTTCTTCGATTACTTCATCGAAGAACGCTACGAGGCCGGTCTCGTGCTCGAAGGCTGGGAAGTCAAAGCGCTGCGCGCGGGCCGCGGTCAGATCAAGGAAGGCTACGTCGTCATCAAGCAAGGGGAGTTGTTCCTAATCGGCACGCATATCAGCCCGCTGCCGGAAGCATCGAAATTCGCCAATCTGGATCCGGTGCGCACGCGCAAGCTGCTCCTGCATCGCGATCAGATCGACAAACTCATCGGCAAGGTCGAGCAGCGCGGGCACACGCTCGTGCCGCTCAACTTTCACTACAAGGAAGGTCGCGTGAAGTGCGAGATCGGGCTGGCAAAGGGCAAGAAGCTGCACGACAAGCGCGAAACCGAAAAGAAGCGCGATTGGGATCGCGAGCGCGCGCGCCTGATGCGCTCGGCGACACGCTGAAAAGAATCAAGGCGCCTCAAGGTGCCCTGATTCTTCAGCCTTTCCTGGCCACGCCGCCCTCGCCCTTCACGATGGTCAGCGCCGACGCGATCATCGAACTCATGTCCGAGAGGTTGCCCGGCACGATGAGCGTATTGCCCGTCTTCGCGATATTGCCGAACGCGCCGACATACTGCTCCGCGATCTTCAGGTTCACCGCTTCCATGCCGCCCGCCGTCTGAATCGCCGTGCCGACCTTCTGGATGGCCTGCGCGTTCGCCTCCGCCACCGCGAGAATCGCCGATGCCTCGCCCTGCGCCTTGTTGATCGCCGCCTGACGCTCGCCCTCGGACTTCTGGATCGCGGCCTCGCGCGCGCCTGCCGCGAGATTGATCTGCTCCTGCTTGCGGCCTTCGGACGCGGCGATCAGCGCGCGCTTCTCGCGCTCCGCGGTGATCTGCGCCTGCATCGCGTGGAGGATTTCCTTCGGCGGCGTGAGGTCCTTGATCTCGTAGCGCAGCACCTTCACGCCCCAGTTCGACGCGGCTTCGTCGAGCGCATTCACGATGCTCTGATTGATGAAGTCGCGCTCCTCGAAGGTCTTGTCCAGCTCCAGCTTGCCGATCACGGAACGCAGCGTCGTCTGCGACAGCTGCGTGATCGCGAACACGAAGTTGCTCGATCCGTACGACGCCTTCATCGCATCGGTGACCTGAAAGTACAGCACGCCATCGACCTGCAATTGCGTGTTGTCGCGCGTGATGCAGACCTGGCTCGGCACTTCCAGCGGAATCTCCTTCAGCAGATGCTTGTACGCGACCCGATCGATGAACGGCAGCACGATGGTCAGCCCGGGCGTGAGCGTCGAATGGTAGCGCCCGAGACGCTCCAGCACCCACGCATGCTGCTGCGGCACGATCTTGATGGTCTGCGCCGCGATCACGATGACGATCACGAGCACAATGGCCCCGACGATGGTGACGTCCATCTCTCAACTCCTGGGTGGATTTGTTCTCTTCAAGGTTCAACGCTTGGCCGCGACGACGAGCCGGTTGCCGTCGAGCGCCGTGATGCGATACCAGCGCGCGCCTTCGGTTTCCCCCGGCGCGAGTTCGACATCCCACTGCGCGCCGCGATACATGGTCCGCGCGCGGCCATCGTGCCATTCGTCGACTTGCACTGTCGCGCCGATATCGAGGTTCACGTTCGCATCGTGCGAGGCGTCGCTCCGCTTCCAGTTGCCGAAGCGCGAACGCCGCAGCACCACCACCGCGATCAGCGCGACGAGCGCCGCCGCGCCGAACTGCACGTGCGGCAGCGCGCCCATCGCATGCGCGATGCCGCCCGCGATGAATCCGAGCGCCACCATGAGCAGATAGAACGTGCCGGTGAACAGCTCGAGCACGATCAGCACGCCCGCCGACACCCACCAGAACAGCCCGCTCGTCGCCATGCTCGTCTCCAAACGAAAACACCCCGGAGAAGTCCGGGGTGTTTTTATAGCATGCTCACGCTTCTCCGAAAGCATCCGGAAAGGCGCTGCTCACTTATTTTGACAAGGCCTTCGCCAATTGCTGCCACGTGGCGATGATCGTGTCCGGATTCAGCGACATCGACTCGATGCCCTGCTTCGCGAGCCACTCCGCGAGGTCCGGATGATCCGACGGACCCTGCCCGCAAATGCCGACGTACTTGTTCAGCCTCAGACACGTTTCGATTGCGCGCTTGAGCATGAACTGCACGGCTTCGTCGCGTTCATCGAAGTCCGCCGCCAGCAGTTCCATGCCGGAGTCGCGGTCGAGGCCGAGCGTCAGTTGCGTGAGGTCGTTCGAGCCGATCGAGAAGCCGTCGAAGTGCTCCAGGAACTGCTCGGCGAGAATCGCGTTCGACGGCACCTCGCACATCATCACGAGCCTCAGGCCATTCACGCCGCGCTTCAGACCGAACTTGTCGAGCAGGCCGACCACGCGCTCCGCCTGCTTGAGCGTACGCACGAACGGCACCATGATTTCGACGTTGTCGAGGCCCATCTCCTCGCGCACCTTCTTCAGCGCGATGCATTCCATGTGGAACGCCTCGGCGAAGTCGTCCGCGATATAGCGCGACGCGCCGCGGAAGCCGAGCATCGGGTTCTCTTCGTCCGGCTCGTAGCGCGAACCGCCGATCAGCTTCTTGTACTCGTTCGACTTGAAGTCCGACAGACGCACGATGACGGGCTTCGGATAGAACGCCGCCGCGATCGTCGCGATGCCTTCGGTCAGCTTGTCGACGTAGAACGCACGCGGCGATGCATGGCCGCGCGCGACGCTCTCGACCGCCTTCTTCAGATCGGCGTCGACGTTCGGGTACTCCAGAATCGCCTTCGGGTGCACGCCGATGTTGTTGTTGATGATGAATTCCAGCCGCGCGAGGCCGACGCCCGCGTTCGGCAACTGCGCGAAGTCGAACGCGAGCTGCGGGTTGCCGACGTTCATCATGATCTTCACGGGAATCTTCGGCAGCTCGCCGCGCTGCACTTCCGTGACCTCGGTTTCGAGCAGGCCGTCGTAGATCTTGCCTTCGTCGCCTTCCGCGCACGAAACCGTGACGAGCGCGCCGTCCTTCAGCACGTCGGTGGCGTCGCCGCAGCCGACCACCGCCGGCACGCCCAGCTCACGCGCAATGATTGCCGCGTGGCAGGTACGGCCGCCGCGGTTCGTCACGATGGCCGATGCGCGCTTCATCACCGGCTCCCAGTTCGGGTCGGTCATGTCCGCGACCAGCACGTCGCCCGGCTGCACGCGCTCCATTTCCGACGGATCGTGAATCACGCGCACGGGACCCGCGCCGATCTTCTGGCCGATCGCGCGGCCGGTCGTCAGCACGTTCGACTGGCCCTTCAGCTTGAAGCGCATCTCGGCCTTGCCGGCCGCCTGGCTCTTCACCGTTTCCGGGCGCGCCTGGAGGATGAACAGCTTGCCGTCGCGGCCGTCCTTGCCCCACTCGATGTCCATCGGACGCTGATAGTGCTTCTCGATGATCACCGCGTACTTCGCGAGCTCGATCACGTCTTCGTCGGTGATCGAGAAGCGGTTGCGCTGCTCATGCGGCACGTCGACGGTCTTCACGCGGCCCGGCTCGCCCGGCTTCGTGAACTCCATCTTGATGAGCTTCGAGCCGATCGAGCGGCGGATGATCGGATACTTGCCCTGCTCGAGCGTGGTCTTGAAGACGTGGAACTCGTCCGGGTTCACCGCGCCCTGCACGACCGTTTCACCGAGGCCGTAGCTCGACGTGATGAACACGGTGTCCTTGAAGCCCGATTCGGTGTCGATGGTGAACATCACACCGGCCGCGCCGACGTCCGAGCGCACCATGCGCTGCACGCCCGCCGACAATGCGACCTCGGCATGCGTGAAGCCCTTGTGGACGCGATAAGAGATGGCGCGGTCGTTGTAGAGCGATGCGAACACGTGCTTCATGCGATCGAGGACGTCCTCGATGCCGACCACGTTCAGATAGCTTTCCTGCTGGCCCGCGAAGGATGCATCCGGCAAGTCCTCGGCGGTCGCGGACGAACGCACGGCGAACGAAAGCTCTTCGGGCGAGCCGTTCTGGAGAACTTCGAATTGACGGCGGATTTCATCTTCGAGACGCGGCTGCAGCGGCGCGTCGACGATCCACTGGCGGATTTCGCGGCCGCACTCGGCGAGCGCTTTCACGTCGTCGACGTCGAGCGTCTCGAGACGTTTGGCGATGCGGTCGGTCAGGTCGTTGTGCTGGAGGAAGTCGCGGAATGCGAGCGCGGTCGTGGCGAAGCCCGTCGGCACGCGAACGCCGGCTTCGGAAAGCTGGCTGATCATTTCGCCGAGCGACGCATTCTTGCCACCGACGATTTCCACGTCGGTCATTCGCAACTGCTCGAATGGAACTACATACGCCTGATCCTTTGCGACATCTTTCGCAACATTGACTGCGTTGGTCATACAAGCCCCTAAGGTGGATGGAATTCACGATCGCACGAGTGGGCTCATATGCGGCGACGCTCATTGGAAGCGCCGCCGCATCTCGCACAACCTGTTTGATAAACCATCGGAGAGCACGCCACCGGAGCCGGAGGGTCATGCAAAAAGAAGCGGGACGTCTGAAATCTGCTCGACAACGTGGGTTTTGGATGCCAAAACCCACGAAACGACCGCGATTTGACGAAAATCCGCATCAATTTGTCCGCAATTGCTTATCGAACAGGTTGCCGCTATTCTACCGTGCCGATTCTCAATTTTGGTTCGGCAAAGACAGTAATTCCACGGCAAAATCGAGGTCTTTGACGCCGCGGGGTTCGCCGGCGCACAGCCGCTGCGCAGTCAATGTAACACAGGCTTTTCCTGCGCCGCGCCAGGTGTCTCGCGCTCATTCCCCGTTTGTTACCGTTTGAGCGCACCCGCTTCAACTCGTTCCCCAACTGGTCCTTTTCGCCGATGCCGCCTTCCGTATTCATCGTTTCCGACGGTACAGGGATCACTGCCGAAACCTTCGCGCATTCGATCCTCGCCCAGTTCGATCAAAAGTTCCGGCTCGTGCGCGTGCCCTTCGTCGATTCGATCGACAAGGCTTACGCGACCGTCGAGAAGATCAACGAAGCCGTCGCGCTCGACGGACGGCGGCCGATCGTCTTCACGACGCTCGTCGACAGCGCGTCCAATGAGGTCGTCAAGGGCTGCAACGCGCTCGTGCTCGACATGTTCCAGACCTTCATCGAGCCGCTCGAGCACGAACTGGAAATGAAGTCGACCCACGCGATGGGCCGTGTCCACCAGAACGCCGACACCGAGGAATACAAGAACCGGATCGAGGCGATCAACTTCTCGCTCGCGCACGACGACGGCCAGTCCAACCGCAATCTGGCCGATGCCGACGTGATTCTGGTCGGCGTATCGCGTAGCGGCAAGACGCCGACGAGCCTCTATCTGGCGATGCAGTACGGCGTGAAGGCCGCGAACTATCCGCTGATTCCGGAAGATTTCGAGCGCGGCAAGCTGCCCACACCCTTGCTCGAGCATCGCCTGAAAATGTTCGGCCTGTCGATCGATCCGCAGCGGCTGGCCGAGATTCGCAACGAGCGGCGCCCCGGCAGCAAGTATGCGGCGCTGGAGAACTGCCGCTACGAGATCAACGAAGCGGAAATGATGATGAAGCGCGAGGGCATCAAGTGGCTCTCGTCGACGCACAAGTCGATCGAAGAGATCGCCACGACGATCCTGCAGGAAGTGAAGCCGGAACGGCCATCCTATTACTGATCAGCGGATCAGCCGCGCTGCTGGCGGCACTGCTCGAACAGACAGATTGCCGCCGCGGCCGCCACGTTGAGCGACTCCATGCCGCCCGGCTGCGGAATCGTCACGCGATGCGTGACTGCATCGCGCCAGACCTGCGACACGCCCGCCCCTTCGTTGCCGAACACCCACGCCAGCGCGCCCGACAGATCGCAATCGTAGAGCGCGCTCGCGCCGTGCGAATCGGTGATGGTCACCGGCGCGTCGAGACGCGCGATCAGGTCCGCGGGTTCGACGTCCTCGAAGATATCCAGCAGGAAGTGCGCGCCCATGCCCGAGCGCAGCACCTTCGACGACCATGCATACGCCGTCCCCGGCGCGCAGAACACGCGCGTGACGCCCGCCGCCGCGGCGCTGCGCAGAATCGAGCCGACGTTGCCCGCATCCTGAATGCCGTCGAGAATCACGCAGGTTTCGGCGACGCGCCCGGGCAGTTCGGCGTCGATCTTCTCGACGAGCAGCAGCATGCCCACGCCATGCACGACGCTGGAGAGCTGACCGAAGAGCGCATCCGGCAGCACGACGACGCGCTTCTCCTCGATCCGCGCGACGATCTCGCGCGCCTCGGCATGCGTGAGCGCGCCTTCGGTGACGACACAGGTTTCGGGCTGTCCCGCCGCGTCGAGGTAGGCGGACGCGAGATGCAGGCCTTCGAGCAGCGCGTGGGCGCTGCGCCGCTGCTGCGCGGTCGAACCGGCCAGCGCCTTGATGCGCTTGTAGAGCGGGTTGTCCCGCGAAGTGATGGATTTCACGTTGAGTTGAGTGCCGCTCAGAAGGCGAGCGCGTCCGGATCGTCTTCGAGCGTGGACGCCGCCTGAAGCACCTCGGGCGCGATCTCGGGCAGGACCGAGCCGAACAGGACGTGCGCCTCGCGCACGGGCGCGAACGAGCGCCGGTGATGCTCGCACGGGCCATGCTCGCGCAGCGCCTTCAGATGCTGAGGCGTGCCGTAGCCCGAATGCGCGTCGAAGCCGTACACCGGATACGTCTCGTGCAGTTCCAGCAGCATGCGGTCGCGCGTGACTTTCGCGAGAATCGATGCCGCCGAGATCTGCTTGACGAGCGCGTCGCCGCCGATCACCGCTTCCGAGCGGATCGACAGCACCGGGCAGCGGTTGCCGTCCACTTTGACGAGCGTCGGCGCGATGGAAAGCCCTTCCACTGCGCGCTTCATCGCGAGCATGCTCGCGTGCAGGATATTGATGGTGTCGATTTCCTCGACGCTCGCCGACGCGATGCAATACGCGAGCGCGCGATCGACGATCTTTTCGTAGAGTTCTTCACGCTTCCTGGCGGTCAGGACCTTGGAATCGTCGAGGCCGTTGATCCGGGGCTTGGCCGGATCGAAAATGACCGCCGCGGCCACGACCGGCCCCGCGAGAGGGCCGCGCCCCGCCTCGTCCACGCCGCAAATGACGTCGAAGGGCGAGCTGAAATCGAGCCCGCCCTGCTTCGACGTCTGCTTTGCCTGACGCGCCATTATCGCGGCCTCCGCGTGTCGAGCACCCGCGCCACGGCTTCGGCCGCCTTCTGCGACGTATTCTGGCGCAGCGCGATATGCATGTCGGTGAAAATTTCTCTCAGCGTACGGCGGTTCGCCTCGTCGTTCAACTGTTTCAGCGTGGCGTCGGCGAGCGCCTCGGGCGCCGCGAAGTGCTGGAGAATCTCCGGCACCACGAAGCGTCCGGCGAGAATGTTCGGCAGCCCGACATAGGGCAGATAACCCTGCCGCTTCATGATCTGACCCGTCAGCCAGGGCACCTTGTAGGAGATGACCATCGGCTTCTTGAGCAGCGCCGCCTCCAGCGTCACCGTGCCGCTTTTCACGAGGATCGCGTCGGCGGCGGTCATCGCGGTTTGCGCACGGCCGTCGGTGACCGTCAGCGAGAGACGCGGATGCGCATCCACGAGCGGCTGCAGCAGTTCGCGCAGCGCTGGATTCGCCGCCGGCATCAGGAAGCGCACACCCGGCTCGCGAAGCTGCATCAGCTCCATCGCGTCGAAGAAGGTCGGGCCGATCAGCGAGATTTCCGAGCGGCGGCTGCCCGGCAGCACGGCGATCACCGGACCGCCCTCGGCGATGCCGAGCTCTCGGCGTGCGCCCATCGTGTCCGGTTCGAGCGGAATCTCGTCCGCCAGCGGGTGACCGACGTAGCTCGCCGCCACGCCCGCCTTTTCCAGCAGCGCCGTCTCGAACGGAAATACGCAGAGCATGTGATCGACCGCTTTCACGATCTTCTTGATGCGCCCGCCGCGCCACGCCCAGATCGACGGGCACACGAAATGGACGGTCGGGATGCCCGCTTCGCGCAAGGGCTGCTCGAGGCCGAAATTGAAATCGGGCGCGTCCACGCCCACGAAAACCGAAGGCGGCTCCGCAAGCAACTGACGCTTGATCTCGTTGCGGATGCCGAGAATCTCGGGAATGTGCTTCAGCGCTTCGACGTAGCCGCGCACGGTCAGCTTGTCCATCGGCCAGTGCGCCTCGAAGCCTTCGGCCGTCATGCGCGGGCCGCCGATGCCGCTATAGCGCGTGCCCTCGGGCAGTGCGTTCCGCAGGCCTGCGAGCAGCGACGCCGCGAGCAGGTCGCCAGAAGGCTCGCCCGCGACCATCGCGACGCGCGGCGGATGGGTGATCAGGGTCATCGGGCGGCGTGTCTAGCGGATGATGCCGCGCTGCGACGCCGCGATGAAGTCGGAAAATGCCCTGACGGGCTCGTCGCCCTCACCGCCCGCCGTGCTCAGCTCCGCCAACTGCACCTTCGCCTCCTCGAGCGACAGGCCGCTCTTGTAGACGATGCGGTACGCCGAGCGCAGCGCCGAGATGGCGTCGGGCGTGAAGCCGCGGCGGCGCAGGCCCTCGACGTTGATGCCGTGCGGCTCCGCCTTGTTGCCCGCCGCGATGACGAACGGCGGCACGTCCTGCACGAGCGCCGATGCGCCGCCGAGCATGGAATGCGCGCCGATGCGCACGAACTGATGCACGCCCGACATGCCGCCGACGATCGCGTGATCGCCGACGATCACGTGCCCCGCCAGTTGCGCGTTGCTCGACATGATGACGTTGTTGCCGAGACGGCAGTCATGGCCGACGTGCACGTACGCCATGATCCAGCAGTCGCTGCCGATCGACGTCAGGCCCTGGTCTTGCACCGTGCCCGTGTGCAGCGTCGTGAATTCGCGGATGGTATTGCGGTCGCCGATTTCGAGGCGCGTCGGCTCGCCCTTGTACTTCATGTCCTGCGGCCGGCCGCCGATCGACGCGTAATGGCCGATGCGGTTGTCGCGGCCGATCGTCGTATGGCCTTCGATCACGCTGTGCGAGCCGACGGTCGTGCCCGCGCCGATCACGACGTGCGAACCGACGATCGCATACGGCCCGATCTCGACGGACTCGTCGAGCTGGGCGCCCGGCTCGATGATCGCGGTTGGGTGAATCTTGCTCATGCGCTTTTCGCCTATGCTGTTCGTGCTGCTCGTTACGATGAACGCGGGGTGAACGCAAATGCGCTCAGGCGTCCGTGTTCTTGACGGTACACATGAGCTCGGCTTCGGCGGCGGTTGCGCCGTCCACTTCGGCGCGCGCCTTGAACTTCCAGATGCCCCGCATGTACCGCTCGAAATGAACGTTGAGGATCAGCTGATCGCCCGGCTCCACCACGCGCTTGAAGCGCGCGCCGTCGATGCCGACGAAGTAGTAGAGCGTCGTGGTCGGATCGTGCGGCTCTTCCGCGAACGTCAGAAGCGCCGCGGTCTGTGCGAGCGCCTCGAGGATCAGCACGCCCGGCATCACCGGACGCGTCGGGAAGTGGCCCTGGAAATACGGCTCGTTGATCGTCACGTTCTTCAACGCTTTGATACTCTTGTGCGGCTCAAGTTCGAGCACGCGGTCCACGAGCAGGATCGGATAGCGATGCGGCAGCAGCGTGAGGATCTTGTGGATGTCGAGATTGATTTTTTCTGTGCTCATGGTCGTTCTGCTCACGCGCGCGTCCGGCGCGGAAATTGGATGGCGGGCCGTGTTCGACGCCCGCCCGGGATTGCTGTGTCTCTTGGGCGGCTCGAAGCGGCCCGCTCTTGATTCTGCTTCGGCTCTTCGTTCGACCGAGCCCGGCGCCTAGGCGCCGTCGTTCTTGCCCGAATCGGCGAGCGCCGTCTCCAGCGCTTTGATGCGTTCGCGCATCTTGTCGAGATTGCGCATGATCGCCGCGCTCTTGTTCCAGTCGGCGTGCGGCACCGCCGGAAAGGCGCTGGTATACATGCCCGGCTTCAGGAGCGACTTCGACACGCCCGACTGCGCCGTGACGATCACGTAATCCGCCAGCGTCACGTGGCCGGCAATGCCCACCGCGCCGCCGATCATGCAATGCCGGCCGATGTTCGTGCTGCCCGCGATGCCCGCGCAACCGGCAATGACCGTGTACGCACCGATGCGGCAGTTATGGCCGATCTGCACGAGATTGTCGATCTTCACGCATTCCTCGATGACGGTATCCGCCATCGCGCCGCGGTCGATCGTCGTGTTCGCGCCGATTTCTACGTCGTCGCCGATGTCCACCGCGCCGACTTGCGGGATCTTCACCCAGCTTCCGGTGCGCGCATCGCCCTCGCCGACGAAATCCGGCGCGAAGCCGAAGCCGTCCGCGCCGATCACCGCGCCCGCATGCACGATCACGCGCGCGCCGAGCTTGCAGCCGTGATAGAGGGTGACATTGGGATACAGATGCACGTCGTCGCCGAGCTTCACGCCCCGGCCGACGACTGCGCCCGCATCGAGCTTCACGCGCTCGCCCACCACCGCGCCCGCCTCGACGGTCACGTGCGGACCGATGACCGCGCTTGCCGCGACCTTCGCGTCCGGATCGACGTAAGCGCTCGGATGCACGCCCGGAACCGCCTTCGGCGCGGCCAGGTCGATGAACGCCTGCGCCACGCGCGCGAAGTAAGCGTAGGGGTTCGGCGTGACGATGAAATTACTGCCCGCGCGATTCGTGACCTTGTCGAGATCGGCGCCCGAAATCAGCACTGCGCCGGCGCGCGTCGTCTCGACCTGCGGCAGGTACTTCTGATTCGCGAGAAACGCGAGCTGGGCGGGACCGGCCTTGTCGAGCGGTGCGAGACTCTCGACGCGATGCGCCCCGTCGCCGACCACTTCGCCGCCGAAGCGCTTGACCAGATCGTCGAGCGTGATCGCCATGCCTGATGCCATCTCGTCTCAGTCCTCGTCAGTTCGGGCTCGAGCCCGCGCCGTTCGGCGTCGTGGCGGCGAGCGCCTTCAGCACCTGATCCGTGATGTCGATGCGCGGGCTCACATACACCGCCTCCTGCACGATCAGGTCATAGTGCTGCTGTTCCGCGATCTGCTTGATCACCTTGTTCGCCCGGTCCAGCACGGCCGCCAGTTCCTCGTTGCGGCGCTGGTTCAGGTCTTCGCGGAATTCGCGCTGCTTGCGCTGGAAGTCCGCGTCGAGTTGCGCGAGGTCGCGCTGGCGCGCCGCGCGGTCCGTCGGCGACATCGAGGAACCGTTCTTGTCGATGTTGTCCGACATGGCCTTGAGGCGCTGCGCCATGTCCTGCAGCCCCTTGTCGCGCTTCGAGAATTCCTGTTCGAGCTTCGACTGCGCCGCCTTCGCCGCGGCAGATTCGCGCAGGATGCGGTCGGAATTGACCGCCGCGATGCGTGCTTCCTGTGCGCTCGCGCTGGCAGTCGCGCCCAAGCCGAGAACCATCGACAACGCAAGCGCCAGCGCCATATGTTTCGAAAGCTTACCGGTTCGCAAAGTGTTCCTCACGTTACGTCGAATTGAGTGAAGTTCGGGTTCATCGGAGCGCCGCTTAGAAAGCCGTACCGATCTGGAACTGGAACTTCTGATACTGGTCGCCTTCGTGCTTCTGCAGCGGGAAGCCGAGGCTCAGCTTGAGCGGGCCGATCGGCGAGATCCACGCGAGACCCACACCGTAGCCGTAGCGCAGGCCGTTCGCGCCGGTGCTGGTGCCGCCCTGGCCCGGATCGCCCCAGACGTTACCGGCATCGAGGAAGGTGAACACACGCAGCGTGCGGTCATAACCCGTGCCCGGCAGCGGGAACGTCAGCTCGATATTGCCGACCGCCATGCGCGAGCCGCCGATCGGGTCGCCCGTCGTCGCGTCACGCGGACCCAGCGAGCTCGGCGAGTAGCCGCGCACCGAACCGATACCGCCCGCGTAGTAGTTCTTGAAGATCGGGTAGGTCTGCCCTTGCAGGCCCTTGCCGTAGCCGCCCTGCAGGTTGAAGCCGAGCACGAAGCCCCGCGCGAACGAGTAGTAGTACTGGAACTGCGCGTCGAACTTCGCGTAGGTGGTGTTGCCGAGCGGCGTGCCGTATTCCGCGTTCGACTGCAGGTAGTAGCCGCGGCTCGGAACCAGCGCGCTGTCGCGATTGTCGCGCGACCAGCCGACCGTCAGCGGGTAGTTGTTCACCACGCGCCCGAACTCGTTCACGTAGTTGATGTACGACTTCGGCGTGGCCGAGTCGACGTCCATCGTGTTCTGCTCGGCGCCGACGCCGAAGAACACCGTGTCCTGCTCGGAGAACGGGATGCCGAACTTGGTGTCGGCACCCATCGTGATGATCTTGAAGCTCGAATCCGTCGAGTAGTACAGCGGCTGGTACGTGCGGTAGTAGGCATCGGTGATGCGCTTGATGCCGTCGATCGTGAAGTACGGATCGACCTGCGTGACCGTCAGCGTGCGGTAGGTCTTCGCGGTGTTCACGTTGACCGAAAGGCTCGTGCCCGAGCCGAACACGTTGTCCTGCGAGACGCCCGCCGAGAGCACCACCTTGTCCGTCGACGAGAAGCCGGCACCCAGCGTGATCGCGCCGGTCGGCTTTTCCGCGACCTTCACGTCCACGTCGACCTGGTCGTTCGTGCCTTCCACGGGGGTCGTGGTGACGTCCACATCGGTGAAGTAGCCGAGGCGGTTGATGCGGTCCTTCGACAGCGCGAGGCGGCTCGAATCGAACCACGAGCTCTCCAGCTGGCGCATCTCGCGGCGGACCACTTCGTCGCGCGTGCGCGTATTGCCGACGATGTTCACGCGCCGCACGTACACGCGGCGGCTCGGGTCGACTTGCAGCGTCAGCGCCACGGTGTGGTTCGCCTGGTCGATATCCGGCTGCGCATTCACCTGTGCGAACGCATAGCCGTATTCGCCGAGCTTGTCGACGATCGCCTTGGTCGTCGCCTGCAGCTTCTCGGCCGAGAACCGCTCGCCCGGCTTGATCTTCACGAGCTTGTTGAGCTCGGCCTCGCGGTCGAGCAGGTTGCCCGAGAGCTTGATGCTGCTGATCTTGTACGGCTCGCCTTCGTGCACGGCGATCGTCAGATACATGTCCTTCTTGTCCGGTGAGATCGACACCTGCGTGGAGTCGATGCTGAACTCGAGGTAGCCGCGGTTCAGGTAGTACGAGCGCACGTTCTCGAGGTCGCCCGTCAGTTTTTCCTTCGCGTAGAGATCGCTCTTCGTGTACCACGAGAACCAGTTCGGCGTGGAGAGCTGCATTTCGCCGAGCAGCGTGCTCGAGCTGACCGCCTTGTTGCCGACGAAGTTGATCTGGCGAATCTTGGCGCTCGGGCCTTCGGCGACCGAGAACAGAATGGCGACGCGGTTGCGGTCGACCGGCGTCACGGTGGTCGTGACTTCCGCCGCGTAGTAGCCGCGCGTCAGGTACTGGCGCTTGAGCTCCTGCTCCGCCTTGTCGACGAGCGCCTTGTCGTACGAGCGGCCCTGAGACAGACCGACGGAGCGCAGCGCCTTGGTCAGGTTGTCCTTGTCGAACTCGTGCAGACCCGCGAAATCGATGCTCGAGATCGCCGGGCGTTCCTGCACCTGCACGATCACCACGTTGCCCTCGGTGGCGATCTGAACGTCGTTGAAGAAGCCCGTCGCATAGAGCGCGCGAATCGCTTCGGAGGCCTTGTCGTCGGTGAAGGTGTCGCCTTGCTTGATCGGCAGATAAGCGAACACGGAGCCCGGTTCGATGCGCTGAAGACCGTCGATCCGAATATCCTGCACGACGAACGGCGTGGTGGCGTGTGCCGCCATACCCGTCGCGGCCAATGCCGCAGCCACAGCCGTCTTAGGAACAAAGCGATGAGGTTTGAACAACGTGCTTCCCCAGTATTTTTAAAGCTGCATTCGTTCCGGCGGACGCTTGAAAGGCGCCGCCAGAAATTGTCAAAGTGGATCAGAAACGAATCAGGCGAGCGAGGTCGTTGAACAGTGCGATCATCGACAGCGCGACGATGCAGACCAGGCCCGCCCTTTGCAGAACCAGCTGCCAGCGATCGGATACCGCTTTGCCGGTAACGGCCTCAACCAAATAATATAACAGATGGCCACCGTCCAATACCGGAATCGGTAACAAGTTCAACACTCCGAGGCTGATGCTGACGAGCGCGAGAAACGACACGAAGGCCGCCAGACCGAGCCTTGCGCTCTTGCCCGCGTAGTCCGCGATCGTGACCGGCCCCGAGAGATTCTTGAGCGACGCCTCGCCGACGATCATCCGCCCGAACATGCGCAGGGAATACACGCTGATGTCCCAGGTGCGGTTCACGCCGAGACGCAGGCTTTCGAGCGGCCCGTAGCGCACGTCGACCGTCGGCAGCTGATTCGAGAGCGCCGCGCCGATGCGGCCGATTTCCTTGCCAGTCGACGCATCGCGCTTGATGTCCGGCACGATCTGCACGGATTCCCGCTTGCTTTGGTTGCCAACGCCGCGCTCGATCACGAGCGTCACGGGCTTCGCGCCATGCGCCTTCACGTAGTCGATGAAGCTCGTCGCGTTGTCGACCACGCGGCCGTCGATCGCGCGCAGCGTGTCGCCCGGCTTCAGGCCGCTCTTCTGCGCGGCGCTGCCCGCCTCGACGCCCGCCACCGTGAGCGTGCCGCCGCCCGGCGCGAAGCCGAGCTTGTCCATGAAGTCCTGGTCGGCGTCCGCGTCGGTGACGCCCGCGACGCTCACCGGAAAGTCGAAGGTGCCGTCGTGCGTCTTCGCCGTCAGCACGACGCGGCGATGGTCGAACGCGGCGTCGAGCAGCTTCCAGCGCAGGTCGGACCAGGAACGGATCGCGTGCGTCTCGCCGCCCTGGGCGTCGCGCATCGAGAGAATCCTCTCGCCGCCCTCGAAGCCCGCGCGCGCGGCCGCGGTGTCCGTCGCGGGCTGCGAGACGATCGCCGCGGGCTCGGTGACGCCGCCCGCGAACACGGCCGAAAACAGCGCGATCGCGAGCAGGAAGTTGGCGACGGGTCCCGCCGCGACGATCGCGATGCGCTTGCCGACGTTCTGGCGGTTGAAGGCGCGCGGCAGATCCTCGGCGGGAATCGTCGTGCCGCTCCCGGGATCGATCTCGCGCTCGTCGAGCATCTTCACGTAGCCGCCGAGCGGCAGCGCGGCGATGATCCATTCGACGCCCGTCTTCTTGCTGACCCAACGCGCGAGCGGCTTGCCGAAACCGACGGAAAAACGCAGCACCTTCACGCCGCACATTCGTGCGACGCTGTAATGACCGAATTCGTGGACGACGACAAGCACGCCTATCGCGACGACGAAGGCGACGATTTCGGTCAGAAAGTTCATGACGGCCTCAATGGGCGATGGGTTCGGCGCCTGGCGCGCTCGCGGTGAGCTCTGCGACGAAACGGGATGCGAGACGGCGCGCGTTCGCATCGGCGGCGAGGACGTCGTCGAGCGAGGCGGCGCTCGTGTTCGGCAACGCGTTCAGCACGCGCTCCACCACGCCGCCGATCGCCATGAAGCCGATCCGGCGCTCGAGGAACGCTTCCACGGCGATTTCGTTCGCCGCGTTCAGCGCCGCGCTCGCGATGCCGCCCGCTTCCAGCGCCTGGATGGCGAGCGCGAGGCACGGGAAACGCGCAAAGTCGGGCTTTTCGAACGTGAGCGAGGCGACGAGCGCGAGATCGAGCGGCGCCACGCCCGAGTCCACACGATCAGGATACGCCAGCGCGTGGGCAATCGGCGTGCGCATGTCCGGATTGCCGAGCTGTGCGAGCACCGAGCCGTCGGCGTAGGACACCATCGAATGGATCACGCTCTGCGGATGGATCAGCACCTCGATGCGCGAGCCCGGAAGATCGAAGAGCCAGTGCGCCTCGATCACTTCGAGGCCCTTGTTCATCATCGTCGCGGAATCGACGGAGATCTTGCGGCCCATCGCCCAGTTCGGGTGCTTGACGGCCTCCTCGGGCGTGACATTCACCAGCGTCGCCGGCTCGCGCGTGCGGAACGGGCCGCCGGACGCCGTCAGGATGATTTTCGACACGCCGCCGTGCAGCTTCGCTTCCTTGTCCGCGCAAGGCGGCAGGCACTGGAACACGGCGTTGTGCTCGCTGTCGACCGGCAGCAGGATCGCGCCGTTGTCGCGCACCGCGTCCATGAAGATCTGGCCGGACATCACGAGCGCTTCCTTGTTGGCAAGCAGGATACGTTTACCGGCGCGCGCGGCGGCGAGCGTGGGCGCGAGGCCCGCCGCGCCGACGATGGCCGCGACGACCGTATCGCACTGCGCCGCGCGGGCGGCTTCGACGAGTGCTTCGGGGCCGTGCGTCACCTCGGTCCTGCAGCCTTGAGCGCGCAAGACGGCCGCGACGCGCGCCGCGGTTTCGGCGTCGCCGACGACCGCCACTTCGGGCTGGAATTTCAGGCACTGGGCGACGAGCTTGTCGCCGTTGCGGTGAGCGGTGAGCGCGTAGACCGAGAACCGGTCCGGGTGCCGCGCCACGACGTCGAGCGTGCTATCGCCGATCGAGCCCGTGGAGCCGAGCAATGTGAGACGTTTTTGCATAAATTCTTCTCTAGCCGAGCATCAGCAATGCGATCGGCAATACAGGCAACAATGCGTCGATGCGGTCGAGCACGCCGCCGTGGCCCGGCAGCAGACCGCTCGAATCCTTGACGCCGGCCTGGCGCTTCAGGAGCGACTCGAACAAGTCGCCGATGACGCTGAACGCGACGAGCACGGTGAACGCGACGAACGAGCGGTCCCAGCCGAGACGCTCCGCGAAGGCCGTGAATACGGTCGGCGCATAGAAGCCGGTGGCGGCGGCGAGCGCGCCGATCACGATGACGGCGAGCCACCCGCCGATGGCGCCCTCCCAGGTCTTGCCCGGGCTGATCGACGGGGCGAGCTTGTGGCGGCCGAGTGCTTTTCCGGCGAAGTATGCGCCTATATCAGCCAGCCAGACTACTAGCAGAAGCGATAGCACGAACGCCACGCCCCGCGTGCGGGCGTCGACGACCGCATGCCAGCAGGCGACGAACACGACGATGCCCGCGAACAGCAGGAAAGCGCGCCACGCGCCGGCGGCCAGCGTCGGCTTGCGCAGCAGCACGTAGGGGCCGGCGAGCACCCAGAAGATGCCGGCCATCTGGTACAGCGGCTTCGACGCGACCCCGAGCCAGGTGCTGAAAACGAGCGCGATGCCCGCGACGAGCGCGTAGGCGACGGGCCCCGCCCCATTCAGCTTCAGGAGCCGCCCCCACTCCCAGGCCGCGAACACGACGACGAATCCGATCAGCGCTCCGAAAGCGCCGACCGGCGCGAACAGCGTGATCGGCAGGAGAACAGCCAGCAGAACGATTGCCGTGATGACACGGGTCTTTAGCATGAAAGGGTGTCGGCTTTCTGCGATTGGGATTCGACTTGCGCGCTCGTGCGCCCGAAGCGGCGCTCGCGGCCGCCGTACGACTCGATCGCGCGATCCAGGGCGGCGGCGTCGAAGTCCGGCCAGTAGGTGTCGGTGAAATAGAACTCGGTGTACGCGAGCTGCCACAGCAGGAAGTTGCTGATGCGCTGCTCGCCGCCCGTGCGGATGAACAGGTCCGGCTCCGGCGCGTAGGCCATCGCGAGATGCTGGGCGAAGGACTCGTCATCCACGCGCGCAGGCACGCCCGTTTCCAGGGACTGCGTGATGAGCTTCCTGGTCGCCTGCATGATGTCCCAGCGCCCGCCGTAGTTGGCGGCGATGGTGAGCGTCAGGCGCGTATTGCGGGCCGTCTTGGTCTCGGCGCGCTGGATCAGCGCGCGAATGCGGTCGTTGAACATGGAGATGTCGCCGACGACGCGCAGACGGATGCCGTTCGCGTGCAGCTTGCCGATCTCGCGCTCGAGCGCGGTCACGAAAAGACGCATCAGGAACGAGACTTCCTCGGTCGGACGGCGCCAGTTCTCCGAACTGAACGCGAAGAGCGTGACGAATTCGACGCCGCGCAGCGCGCAGCTTTCGACGGTCGCGCGGACCGCATCGACGCCACGCGTGTGACCGGCGACGCGCGGCAGGCGCCGCTCGGTCGCCCAACGGCCATTGCCGTCCATGATGATCGCGACGTGGCGCGGGACAGCCGCGACATCGGGCACGGTAACGGTAGAGCTGGTATAGGTCATGGCCGCTGAATCTTTAAATCTGAAGAAGTGAGAGCCAGCCTCAATGTAAGCGCTCGAGGCTGGCGAAACCGTTTCTACGGCCTCACACCGTCATGATTTCGGATTCTTTGGTTTGAACGAGCTTGTCGATTTCGGCGACGAACTTGTCGGTGAGCTTCTGGACTTCGTCGCTCGCGCGGCGCTCGTCGTCTTCCGAGATCTCCTTGTCCTTGACAAGCTTCTTCAGTTGATCGTTCGCGTCGCGGCGCAGGTTGCGCACGGCGACCTTCGCCGTCTCGCCTTCGCTCTTCACGACCTTCGAGAGCTCGCGGCGGCGCTCTTCGGTGAGCGCGGGCATCGGCACGCGGATCAGGTCGCCCTGCGTGGCCGGGTTCAGGCCGAGATCCGATTCGCGGATCGCCTTCTCGATCACCGCGACCATCTTCTTTTCCCACGGCTGCACGCCGATCGTGCGGGCGTCGACGAGCGTCATGTTCGCCACCTGGGAAATGGGTACGTTCGAGCCGTAGTAGTCGACCTGGATGTGATCGAGCAGGCCCGTGTGGGCGCGGCCCGTGCGAATCTTGGCGAGATCGGCCTTGAACGCCTCGATCGACCGCTGCATTTTCTGGTCGACGCCTTTTTTGATGTCAGCCACACTCATTTGAACCTCCAAACCTGGTTTTATGCGACAAGCAGCGCCTGGCGCGCATGGCCCGTGCCTCGCGCGCCGCGCCCGATACCGCGAGAGTTTACACGTGGACGAGCGTCCCTTCGTCGTCGCCTTGCACGATGCGCTTCAATGCGCCCGGCTTCGTGATGGAGAACACGCGAATCGGCAGCTTCTGGTCGCGGCACAATGCGAACGCCGTGGCGTCCATCACCTGCAGATTGCGGCTGATCGCCTCGTCGAAGCTGATCGTGCCGTAGCGCGTCGCGCTCGGATCCTTCTTCGGGTCGGCGGAGTATACGCCATCGACCTTCGTCGCCTTCAGCACCACTTCGGCGCCGATCTCCGAGCCGCGCAGCGCGGCCGCCGTGTCCGTCGTGAAGAACGGGTTGCCCGTGCCGGCCGCGAAGATTACGACCTTGCCCTCTTCCAGTTGACGGATCGCGCGCGGACGGATGTACGGCTCAACCACCTGATCCATGCGCAGCGCCGACTGTACGCGCGCCTCGATGCCCGCGTGGCGCATCGCATCCTGCAGCGCGAGCGCGTTCATCATCGTGGCGAGCATGCCCATGTAGTCGGCGGTTGCGCGATCCATGCCGGCCGCGCCACCCGCGACACCACGGAAGATGTTGCCGCCGCCGATCACGACGGCCAATTGCGTTCCGATCCGCACTACCTCCGCGATATCCGCCACCATCCTTTCGATCGTTGCGCGATTGATGCCGAAAGCATCGTCGCCCATGAGGGCTTCGCCGGAGAGTTTGAGGAGTACGCGTTTGTAGGCTGTGGGCATATGAGGTTCCGATCGCGCCGAGGAAGGTTGCAACAACTTAGAACTGTAGGGGTGAAACAATATTTACCGCAAGCGGGCCGGATCGGGCGGCGGGCGCGGTAGATAAGGGTTAACCCCCAATCTACCGCGCCCGCTGCGTTGTGCGAACCGGATCGCTGAATTCGTGCGGCGGAGCACCGCCCGAGTACCGCCAAGCCCGACGCGTGGCCGCGCTATGGCAGCACACGCTTCTTAAGATTGCCTTAGGACTGCTTCGCCGCAGCGACTTGTGCCGCGACTTCCGCCGCGAAGTCGTCCTGACGCTTCTCGATGCCCTCGCCGACCACGAACAGCGCGAACTTCTGCACCGAGGCGTTGGCTGCCTTGAGCATCTGCTCGATCGTCTGCTTGTCGTTCTTCACGAACGGCTGGTTCAGCAGCGACACTTCCTTCAGGTACTTCTGAATGCTGCCGTCGACCATCTTCGCGACGATCTCGGCCGGCTTGCCGGATTCAGCCGCCTTCTGCTCGGCGATGCTGCGCTCCTTGGCGATCAGGTCGGCCGGCACTTCGTCCGACGACAGCGAGACCGGCTTCATCGCGGCGACGTGCATCGCCACGTCCTTGCCCACTTGATCGTCCGCGCCGGTGAACTCGACCAGCACGCCGATACGCGTGCCGTGCAGGTACGACGCGATCTTGTTCGCCGATTCGAAGCGCACGAAACGGCGGATCGACAGGTTTTCGCCGATCTTGCCGACGAGCGCGAGGCGCACGGCGTCGACCGTCGAGCTTTCCAGCGGCAGCGCCGACAGCGCGGCGACGTCGGCCGGGTTCTGCTTCGCGACCAGTTCGGCGACGGCCTTGCCGAACGTCATGAAGTCGTCGTTCTTCGCGACGAAGTCGGTTTCGCAGTTCAGCTCGACGAGCGCGCCCACGCCGCCTTCGACGTGCGCCACGACGATGCCTTCCGCCGTCACGCGCGACGCCGCCTTGCTCGCCTTGTTGCCGAGCTTCACGCGCAGCAACTCTTCCGCGCGCGCCATGTCGCCGTCGGCTTCCGTCAGCGCCTTCTTGCATTCCATCATGGGCGCATCGGTCTTCGCGCGCAGTTCTGCCACCATGCTTGCGGTAATTGCCGCCATCATTCGCTCCTTGAGTCTGTTTGATACGTGCCGCCGGCTCGAAAAACCGCCCACGGCAAAAAAATGGGTTACTGCCATCGCGCCGGCTTAAAAAAAAGGGGCCTTTCGCAAAGCCCCCTTTTTTGTCGGCCGCAGGGCTCGATTACGCCTCTGCGTTGACCTCGACGAACTCGTCGCCTTCGCCGTTGCGCACGGCCTGGACCACGTCGTTCACCGCGTTCGCGCGGCCTTCGAGGATCGCGTCCGCGACGCCCTCGGCGTACAGCGCCACGGCCTTGCTCGCGTCGTCGTTACCCGGGATCACGTAGTCGATGCCTTCCGGCGAGTGGTTCGTGTCGACCACGGCGATGACCGGAATGCCGAGCTTCTTCGCTTCCGTGACAGCGATCTTGTGGTAGCCGACGTCGATCACGAAGATCGCGTCAGGAATGCCGCCCATGTCCTTCACGCCGCCGATCGACTTTTGCAGTTTGGCGATTTCGCGTTCGAATAGCAGCGCTTCCTTCTTGCTCATGCGCTCGGTTTCACCCGATTCCACTGCCGCTTCCATGTCCTTCAGGCGCTTGATCGAAACCTTCAGCGTCTTGAAGTTGGTCAGCATGCCGCCGAGCCAGCGGGCGTTGACGAAAGGCATGCCTGCGCGCTGCGCTTCCTGCGCGATGGTGTCGCGCGACTGGCGCTTCGTGCCGACGAAAAGAATCGTGCCGCGGTTCGCTGCCAACTGACGCACGTACTTCAGCGCGTCGTTGTAGAGCGGCAGCGTCTTTTCGAGGTTGATGATGTGAATCTTGTTGCGATGACCGAAGATGTACGGGGCCATCTTGGGGTTCCAGAAGCGCGTTTGGTGACCGAAGTGGACGCCGGCTTCCAGCATTTGACGCATCGTGACTGCCATGAAATTCTCCGCGAGGGTTGGGTCTTAAGCCGGCTGCCGCATCCAGCACCCGGTTCCTGCGGCTGACCCGCCTCCCGAGCGCCGGACACCCTGGGTGCGCCGGCTTGCGATTCGACTAAAACGATGTTTCCAAGCCGAGATCCGCAACGCTGCCCCGATTATCGATTATCCGAGGAAATCATGACGGCGATATGGATTACGACTTAGCCCGTAAGTATAGCATGTGAGGATTGCGAGGCTCAAGCCGCCTGTCAGGTGCGGCCGAGGCGCGGCTGACGCGCCGCCCCTTGTCTCCGGGCCGCCAGCTCCCAACTATCCGGGTGCGGCGCATTTCTTAAGGTGCGATAATGCCGCTTTCGCGGCGCACGGCCGCATACACGCAATTCCGAGCCAAGTCATGTCCATTACGCTGAAAAACGACCACGATATCGCGCAGATGCGCGTCGCCTGCCGGCTCGCCAGCGAAGTGCTCGATTTCATCACGCCGCACATCGTTCCCGGCGTGACGACCGAAGAACTCGATCGCCTCTGCCACGACTATATGGTGAAGGAACAGGGCACCGTTCCCGCACCGCTGAATTACCAGCCGCCCGGCTACCCGCCGTACCCGAAGGCCACCTGCATCTCGGTGAACGACGTGATCTGTCACGGAATTCCCGGCGAAAAGGTGCTCAAGAACGGCGACGCCCTCAACATCGACATCACCGTCATCAAGAACGGCTATTTCGGCGACACGAGCCGCATGTTCATCGTGGGCGAGGGCTCGATCCTTGCGAAGCGCCTCGTGCAGACCACCTTCGACTGCATGTGGCTCGGCATCGATCAGGTGCGCCCGGGCGCGCATCTGGGCGATATCGGGCACGCCATCCAGAAGCACGCCGAGGCGCAGGGCTACAGCGTCGTGCGGGAGTATTGCGGCCACGGCATCGGCCAGGTGTTCCACGAGGAGCCGCAGGTGCTGCACTACGGCCGTCCGAGCACGGGCATCGAACTGCAGGCGGGCATGATCTTCACCGTCGAGCCGATGATCAACGCCGGCCGCCGCGAAATCCGCACCATGCCGGACCAGTGGACCGTCAAGACGCGCGATCGCAGCCTGTCCGCGCAGTGGGAGCACACGGTGCTCGTCACGCCGACCGGCTACGAAGTGCTGACCGTCTCGACGGGCACGCAGGCGCCGTCTCAGCTGATCGCGGCGACCGCCTGATTTCGCGTCTTCCGGCGCCCGCCGCGTCTGCACGCGGGTGCAACCCCCTGTCGTCCTCGCCACTTTCCATCTATGAGCGTCACCGCCGCCGTCGCCACGCCCTGTGAAACGTTGCGCGCCGCCTACAAGGCGGCGAAGGCGGCGCTCATCGAACGCTTTCAGACGGCGTCGAACGTCGAGCCGCTGATGCACGCCCTCGCCCGCGCCACCGACGACGCCCTCACGGGCGCCTGGGCCGCCTGCGAGATGCCGGACAACGCCGCGCTCGTCGCGGTCGGCGGCTACGGACGCGGCGAGCTCGCGCCCTATTCCGATGTCGACATCCTCGTCCTGCTGCCCGACACGGCGCCCCAGAGCGACGACGCCGATCTCAACGGGCGCGTCGAGCGCTTCATCGGCATGGCGTGGGATCTGGGGCTCGATATCGGCAGCAGCGTGCGTTCGGTCGCGCAGTGCATCGCCGAGGCGGACAACGACATCACCGTGCAGACCTCGCTGCTCGAAGCGCGGCGCATCTGCGGCGACACGCAGCTGTTCAAGCGCTTTTCGGAGCGCTACCACGAGACGCTCGACCCGCGCGCGTTCTTCCAGGCAAAAGTGCTGGAAATGCGCCAGCGTCACGCGAAGTTCCAGGACACGCCGTACAGCCTGGAACCGAACATCAAGGAAAGCCCCGGCGGCCTGCGCGATCTCCAGCTGATCCTGTGGATCGCGCGCGCGGCGGGCTTCGGCAGCAGCTGGCGCGAGCTCGACTCGCGCGGGCTCATCACCGAGCGCGAGGCGCGCGAGCTGCGCCGCAACGAAGGCTTTCTGAAGGCGTTGCGCGCGCGGCTGCACGTGATCGCGAAACGCCGCCAGGACATTCTCGTCTTCGACTTGCAGACGCCGCTCGCCGAGAGCTTCGGCTTCGAGGCGACGACGGCCAAGCGCGCGAGCGAGCAGCTGATGCGCCGCTATTACTGGGCGGCGAAAGCCGTCACGCAACTCGCGACCATCCTCATCCAGAACGTCGAGGCACAGCTTTTTCCTTCGACGAGCGGCATCACGCGCGTGATCAACGGGCGCTTCGTCGAGAAGCAAGGCATGCTGGAAATCGCGCGTGACGACGTGTTCGAGCGCGAGCCGCACGCGATTCTCGAAGCATTCCTGCTCTACGAGCAGACGCGCGGCATCAAGGGCCTCTCCGCGCGCACGCTGCGCGCGATCTACAACGCGCGCGACCTGACGGACCGCGACTGGCGGCGCGATCCGGAAAACCGGCGGCTCTTCATGGAGATCCTGAAGCAGCCCGAAGGCATCACGCACGCACTGCGGCTCATGAACCAGACGAGCGTGCTCGGGCGCTATCTGCTCAACTTCCGGCGCATCGTCGGGCAGATGCAGCACGACCTCTATCACGTCTACACGGTCGATCAGCACATCCTGATGGTGCTGCGCAACCTGCGGCGCTTCGCGATCGCCGAGCATGCGCACGAGTACCCGTTCTGCAGCCAGCTGATGGGCAACTTCGAGCGCCCGTGGGTGCTCTACGTCGCGGCGCTCTTCCACGACATCGCGAAAGGCCGCGGCGGCGATCATTCGACGCTCGGCATGGCCGACGCCCGGCGCTTCTGCCGCGAGCACGACATCGGGCAGGAAGACACGGAGCTGATCGTCTGGCTCGTGCAGCAGCATCTGACGATGAGCCAGGTCGCGCAGAAGCAGGACACGAGCGATCCCGAAGTGATCAAGCACTTCGCATCGGTCGTGACGACGGAGCGGCGGCTCACCGCGCTGTATCTGCTGACCGTCGCGGATATCCGCGGCACGAGCCCGAAAGTGTGGAACAACTGGAAGGGCAAGCTCCTCGAAGACCTCTTCCGCGCGACGCAGGCCGTGCTGGGCGGCGCCGAGCCGGATACGCATTCGGAACTCAAGTCGCGCCAGGAAGCCGCACTCGCGCTGCTGCGGCTCGAAACCGTCCCGGAACACGCGCAGAAGCGGCTCTGGGACCAGCTCGACGTCGGCTATTTCCTGCGGCACGATCCGGCCGACATCGCCTGGCAGACGCGCGTGCTGTACCGTCACGTCGAGAGCGACGAGCCGATCGTGCGCGCGCGGCCCTCGCCCATCGGCGCGGCGCTGCAGGTGCTCGTGTACCTGAAGGACCGGCCGGATCTCTTCGCCGGCATCTGCGCGTACTTCGACCGGAACGGCCTCTCCGTGCTCGATGCACGCGTGACGACGACGCGCCACGGCTACGCGCTCGACAACTTTCTCGTCGCGCATCCGGATCACGACGGGAGTTATCGCGACATCGCCAATCTCGTCGAGCAGCAACTGGCCGCGCTACTGACGGACGAGCGCATTCTGCCGGAGCCGTCGAAGGGCCGCGTGTCGCGGCTCGTGCGCACGTTTCCGATCACGCCGCGCGTGGACCTGCGTCCCGACGACCGCGGCCAGTACTACATCCTCTCCGTGTCGGCCAACGACCGGCAAGGCCTTCTTTATTCGATCGCGCGCGTTCTCGCGCAACACCGGATCGGCGTGCAGGCGGCGCGGATCAACACCCTCGGCGAACGCGTCGAGGACGTGTTCCTGCTCGACGGCAAGAGCCTGTCGAACAACCGCACCCAGATCCAGGTCGAGACCGAACTGCTGCGCGCGATCGCAGCCTGATACTTTATGCGCGTCAAACTGACAGCCAAACATCCGCGTCCCACCTCGGCGACGCGAACGCCGGTTCGTTCCGGCAGTGCCACCGGGCGCAAGCCTGTTCATGCGCCGCCGGCGGAAGCGCGCCCGAAGCGCGCGAGCCAGCCGGCCGCGGACAAGCGCGCGGATGCGCCGCGCGAATCGCGTGCGTTCAAATCGCGCGGCGACGATTCGCGTCCGGGTTCGGGTCCGCGCAAGTCATTCGAAGGCCGCCCGCCCGCACGTGGCGAGCGCGCGTCGGGCGGCGAGGAGCGTCGCGCGTTCAAACCGCGTGGCGATGATTCGCGCCCTGCTTTCGGCGATCGCGGCCCGCGCAAGCCGTTCGAAGGTCGTCCGCAGGCGCGCGGCGAGCGCCCATCGGGCGGCGACGAGCGTCGCACGTTCAAACCGCGTGGTGGCGATGATTCGCGCCTCGCTTTCGGCGATCGCGGTCCGCGCAAGCCGTCCGAAGGCCGTCCGCCGGCGCGTGGCGAGCGCGCGTCGGGCAGCGACGAGCGCCGCGCGTTCAAACCGCGTGGCGGCGATGATTCGCGCCCCGCTTTCGGCGATCGCGGTCCGCGCAAGCCGTCCGAAGGCCGTCCGCCGGCGCGTGGCGAGCGCCCATCGGGCAGCGAGGAGCGTCGCGCGTTCAAACCGCGTGGCGATGATTCGCGCCCTGCTTTCGGCGATCGCGGTCCGCGCAAGCCGTCCGAAGGTCGTCCGCAGGCGCGTGGCGAGCGTGCATCGGGCGGCGAGGAGCGTCGCGCGTTCAAACCGCCTGGCGATGATTCGCGCCCTGCTTTCGGCGATCGCGGTCCGCGCAAGCCGTCCGAAGGTCGTCCGCAGGCGCGTGGTGAGCGCCCATCGGGCAGCGACGAGCGCCGCAGGTTCAAACCGCGCGGCGATGATTCGCGCCCCGCATTCGGCGATCGCGGTCCGCGCACGGCGCGCCGCGAAGAAAACGAGCGCCCATTTGCTCGGCGCGAAGAACGCAGCGAAGCACGCAAGCCGGCGCCGAGAGCCGCAGCCAAACCGGTCGCCCCCGCGCCGGCCGCCGAGTCCGCGCCGAAGCACCGCGCCCATGACGACGGTCTCGTGCGCCTGTCGAAAGTCATGTCGGAACTCGGTCTTTGCTCGCGCCGCGAAGCCGACGAATGGATCGAGAAAGGCTGGGTGCTCGTCGACGGAGAAGTCATCGACACGCTCGGCACACGCATCCGCCCGACGCAGAACATCGAGATCCTGCCCGCCGCGCACTCCGCGCAATCGCAACGGGTCACGATCCTTCTGCACAAGCCGGTGGGCTTCGTGTCGGGCCAGGCGGAAGACGGCTACGAGCCGGCCGTGACGCTCATCAATCCGGCCAATCACTGGAACGAGGACCGCTCGGGCATCCGTTTCTCGCCGGGCCATCTGCGCACGCTCGCGCCGGCGGGCCGTCTCGACATCGATTCGACGGGCCTGCTCGTGCTCACGCAGGACGGCCGCATCGCGAAGCAGTTGATCGGCGGCCATTCGGAAGTCGACAAGGAGTACCTCGTGCGCGTGCGCTTCGGCGAGCACACGGTCGACGTCGACCGGCACTTGCCCGCCGAGAAGCTCGCGCTGCTGCGTCATGGCCTCGAGCTCGACGGCGTGCCGCTCAAGACGGCGCAGGTAAGCTGGCAAAACGGCGAGCAGCTTCGCTTCGTGTTGCGCGAAGGCAAGAAACGCCAGATCCGCCGCATGTGCGAACTCGTCGGGCTGGAAGTCGTCGGCCTGAAACGCATCCGCATGGGGCGCGTCGCGCTCGGCGCGCTGCCGCCCGGGCAGTGGCGCTACCTCGCGCCGAACGAGAGCTTCTGAGTAAACCGAAAATCCCGCGCGTACGTCCGATCGAACGTACGTGCTGGATTCTGCTGCGTCGCAAAAATGCGACGTTCCAGCGAAGAAATCGGCACGATGCAGCCCCGATCGTGCCTTTTCGTTTTTGGCCGTTTTTTGGCTAAAGAAAATGAATCATCGATCCGTTACACCGGTCAGGCGGATGCGCGCGGCCGCACCGCTCGGCTTCAGGTGGACGGCAGCAGGATCAGCATTGAACGGCATTGAGGGAGAATCGGCATGTCAGTTGAGATCATCGTTCGTGAGACGGGAACCGGTCTTGAGATCGTGAGCGGCCGACGACGGCTCGAAGCCCTGCTCGCCCTGCGCGACGAAGTCGTCGTGATGAGTCCCGGCGTCGGCGAAATGGTGATCGCCCGCCTGCCGGACGGACGCTTGCAGGCGTCCGCAAATCCGGAGCACGTCGCACTGTTCCGCCAGCCCGATATCAGCGGCAATCCGAAAACCCTGGCGTAAAGAAAAAGCCGCTCCCCGCGGAACGGCCTTCTGCGTGGTGATGCCCTCGCGGTTCGATACGCGCGGCGCTACTCGTCGCGCACCGGATCGAGCCCCGGGAAGAGCACTTCCGTGAAGCCGAACTTCGAGAAGTCGGTGATGCGCATCGGATAGAGCTTGCCGATCAGATGGTCGCACTCGTGCTGCACCACGCGCGCGTGAAAGCCCTCGGCGAGCCGCTCGATCGCGTTGCCGGACTGGTCGAAGCCCTGGTAGCGGATCATCGAGAAGCGCTGCACCGCGCCGCGCAGGCCCGGCACGGACAGGCAGCCTTCCCAGCCCTCCTCCATGTCGTGCCCGTTCGGCGTGATGATCGGGTTGATGAGCACCGTCTCCGGCACCGACGGCGCGTCGGGATAACGCTCGTTATGCCCGAAGCCGAAAATCACCACCTGCAGATCGACGCCGATCTGCGGCGCGGCCAGCCCCGCGCCGTTGGCGTCGCGCATCGTATCGAACATGTCCTGCACGAGCGCGTGCAGTTCCGGCGTGTCGAAATGCTCGACCGGCTGCGCGATGCGCAAAAGCCGCGGATCGCCCATCTTCAGGATTTCTCGGATCATGGAGTGACTCCTTCCAAAAGCTTACGCATGCCGTCTTCGTCGAGAACGGAAACCCCGAGTTCCTCCGCTTTCGCGAGCTTGCTGCCCGCTTCCGCGCCCGCCACGACGTAGTCGGTCTTCTTCGATACCGAGCCGGCCACCTTCGCTCCGGCCGCCTCCAGCATTTCCTTCGCTTCCTCGCGCGAGAGCGTGGGCAGCGTGCCCGTCAGCACGACCGTCTTGCCGGCCAGCACGCCCTGCGGCGCCCTGGGCGCGGGCGGCCCTTCCGGCCACGACACCTTCGCGCGCAACTGCTCGATCACGTGCTGGTTGTGCTCTTCGCTGAAGAAATTGTGAATGGCCTCGGCCACCACCGGGCCAACATCGTTGACTTCGAGCAGCTCTTCGACCGACGCCGACATGATCGGATCGAGCGAGCCGAAGTGCTTGGCGAGATCCTTCGCGGTCGACTCGCCGACGTGCCGGATGCCGAGCGCGTAGATGAAGCGCGCGAGCGTCGTGTTTCTCGCCTTTTCCAGCGAGTCGAGCAGGTTCTGCGCGGATTTGTCCGCAAAACGGTCGAGCGCCGCGAGCGTCGAGAAGCCCAGATTGAAAAGATCGGCCGGCGTGCGCACGAGATTCTCTTCGACCAGCTGGTCGATGATCTTCTCGCCAAGCCCGTCGATGTCGAGCGCGCGGCGCTGCGCGAAGTGCCAGAGCGCCTGCTTGCGCTGCGCCGGGCAGAAGAGCCCGCCCGTGCAGCGCGCGATCGCTTCGTCCGGCAGGCGCTCGATCTTCGAGCCGCAGACCGGGCACTCCGTCGGCATCACGAATTCGCGGGCGTCTGCCGGACGGCGATCCAGAATCGCGCCGACGACTTCGGGAATCACGTCGCCCGCGCGGCGCACCGTGACCGTGTCGCCGATGCGGATGTCCTTGCGGCGAACCTCGTCTTCATTGTGCAGCGTCGCATTGGTAACCGTCGCGCCGCCGACGAACACCGGCGCGAGCCGCGCGACCGGCGTGATCGCACCCGTGCGGCCGACCTGCACGTCGATCGCCAGCAGCTGCGTCAGCGCTTCCTGCGCCGGGAACTTGTGCGCGAGCGCGAAGCGCGGCGCACGCGACACGAAACCGAGTCTGTCCTGCTCGTCACGCCTGTTGACCTTGTAGACGACGCCGTCGATGTCGTACGGCAGCTTGTCGCGCTTCTCGCCGATTTTGTGGAAGAAACCCAGCAGGCCGTCCGCGCCCTCGACGACCGCGCGCTCCGCATTCACCGGCAAGCCCATTTCCTTGTACCAATCGAGCAGGTCCGCGTGCGTGCCGGGCATCGCGGCACCTTCCAGCACGCCGATGCCGTAAGCGAAGAACGACAGCGAGCGTTGCGCGGTCATCTTCGGATCGAGCTGGCGCAGCCCGCCCGCCGCCGCGTTGCGCGGATTGGCGAATTCACGCTGTCCCGCTTCGCGCTGCCGCGCGTTCAGGCGCTCGAAGTCGCGCCTGAACATCAGCACCTCGCCGCGCACGTCGAGCCGCTTGGGCACGTTCTTGCCCTTCAAGGTCAGCGGAATCGAGCGGATCGTGCGGACGTTGGCCGTCACGTCTTCGCCCGTCGCGCCGTCGCCGCGTGTCGCGGCCTGCACGAAATGGCCGTCGTCGTAGCGCAGCGAGATGGCGAGGCCGTCGAATTTCAGCTCGCACGCGTATTCGACGGGCGTGTGGCCCAGCGCGTCCGACACGCGCTTGTCGAATGCGACGATGTCCTCGTCCGCGAAACCGTTGTTGAGCGAGAGCATCGGCACGTCGTGGACGACCGGCGTGAAACCCTCGGCCACTTCACCGCCCACGCGCTGCGTCGGCGAGTCCGGCGTGATCAGATCCGGGTGATCGGCCTCGATGGCCTGAAGCTCCTTGAAAAGCGTGTCGTATTCGGCGTCGGGCAGATCCGGCTGATCCAGCACGTAATACGCGTAGTTCGCGCGCTCCAGTTCCGAGCGCAGCCACGCCGCGCGCTCGGCCGGACGATCGGCGCTGGGCACGGCGGCTCCCGATCGGCGGGCGGCGGCGGATTCGGCTTTCGTTTTTGCGGACATGCGGCTTCGAATGAATGAGGTAAATCGGTCAATCGATCGTTCGATTGTCTCAGAAGATCGGTAAATCGGGGCATCGGCCGAACGGCTCAAGTGCGGGCCGGCGTGCGGCGGCGCGCACGCAAAAGAAAGCGCCCCGGATGGGGCGCGATCCGCTGGCAGCAAGCGCGCGCCGGGAAATCGCGCGCGCATCGGCGTTACTGGCTGAAGAGCCGCCGCGTCGCGGGCGAGCCGGCAGGGATGCCCGCCTGCTCCAGCTTCGCGTACAGCGTCATCAACTGCTTTTCGATGGCGAGCAGCGCGGACTCCGGCAGCGGCCGGCGCTGATCGTCGACGACGCGCGCGCCGATGCGCTCCGACAGCGACTTCGCGTAATCGCACATCAGGCGGAACGGCAGAATGTCCTCGTCGGCGACGGGCACGTCGAGCACCAGCGTGATCATCTGGCCGCCCTTGTAGGTGAGGTCGTCGCGCAGGAAGTTGGTGTCGCCGAACTGGAGCATGAAGACGGGATTCTGTTTCGCGTCGAGCTTGACGAAGCGCGTGCCGTCGCGCGAGAGCAAGAGGCCGTCTTGCGACGCCACCGCCTGCACGTAGTTCGCCGACCAAGGCGCGCCGTCGGAGAGGATGTTGATCGAGAGCTGCGCGTCGCACTGCGCGGCGAACGCGTCGAGTTCGCGCGCCATGCCGACGGTTTCCATCATGTCGGGAAATTCGGGCGAACCGTCGATGGCATCGGCGAGACGCTGCACGCCGGTCACGAACTCCGAGAATTCGAGCTCGTTCAGCGGACCGCTGCGGTTCGCCAGTTGCGCGGCCGCGCGCAGCTCTTCATAACGCACGCCGTTGCGCGGCAATTCCCACGTGCTCTGGCCTTCGGCCTTGCCTTCGATCGTGACGGGTTTCGTGCCTGCGCGACGCAGACGCTGCGCGAGCGGAATCACGCGGTCGCCCGCGACCGGCGCGGCGAGGCGGATCGGCACGACGCAGTCGATGCGGCGATCCACGACCGCCGGCGGTGCCGACGAAATGGTCGTCGCGGCGGGCATCACCGGTTCGGTGCGCTCGTCTTCACTGCTGCTTTCGGCTTCCTCGGAGACGCCATTGGCGGACGTCGCCTCGGCCTGAAGATCGACGGCGGTATCGGCGGGCGCGACCGGCGGCGGCGCCGTCGTCGCCGAGCTCGTGCCGCCGAAACTCGGTTCTACGCGTGTATTGCGTGTATCGCGCGGCTGATCGCCACCACCGTCTCCTGCCTCCGGCTCGCGGCGCGGCTGGCGCACGGGCTCGATGAACGGCTGCTCGTCGTCGGTCTCCTGGCGCGCGAGCGCATCGGCCGCTTCGTCGGGCATCGGGCGCGGCATCTTGCGCCGCACCTTCGCACTCTGCCACGCGTTGTACACGACCACGCCGCCCACCACCACGGCTCCGGCTCCAATCAAACCGAGTGTCAACTCGTCCATGCAGGCTCCATCATTCTTTTAAGTTACGAAGCGCCGCGCGATCTGTCGCACGCATCGCGCCGCGTTCCGGCTTCTCGCCACCGCCTGGCCGATGCGCGCCACTCCGCGCCTTCGCGCAATGGCCGGATCACGATCCGGCCTGCCACTCATTCAAAACTCCGCGACTGGCGACGATGCGTCAGCCGTTCTGCGCAAAACCCGCCGCCGATTCCATATCCACCGCGACGATGCGCGACACGCCCTGCTCCTGCATCGTCACGCCGATCAGCTGCTGCGCCATTTCCATCGCGATCTTGTTGTGCGAGATGAACAGGAACTGCGTCTTGGCCGCCATCGCGCGCACGAGGTTCGCGAAGCGCTCGGTGTTGGCGTCGTCGAGCGGCGCGTCCACTTCGTCGAGCAGACAGAACGGCGCCGGATTCAGTTGGAACATCGCGAACACGAGCGCGGTTGCGGTGAGCGCCTTCTCGCCGCCCGAGAGCAGGTGAATCGTCGAGTTTTTCTTGCCGGGCGGCTGCGCCATCACCTGCACGCCGGCGTCGAGGATTTCGTCGCCGGTCATGATGAGCTTCGCCTGGCCGCCGCCGAAAAGACGCGGGAACAGCTCGCCGAAATGACGGTTCACCTCGTCGAACGTGCCTTGCAGCAGGGCGCGCGTTTCCTGGTCGATCTTCTGGATCGCGTCTTCCAGCGTGTTGATGGCGTCGTTGAGGTCCGCCGACTGCGCATCGAGGAAGTGCTTGCGCTCGGTCGCCGCCGCGAGCTCTTCGAGCGCGGCCATGTTGACGGGCCCGAGCGCCGTGATCGCGTTGTTCAGGCGCGTGACTTCGCCCTGCAGATACGACGGCTTCATGTCCGGCGTGAGCTTCTCCGCGAGCTCGGCTTCGTCGACGCCCGACGCCTGCAACTGCTCGACGAACTGCTCGCCGCTGATGCGCGCGGCCTGTTCCTTCAGCTGCAATTCGTTGATGCGGTCGCGCAGCGGCTGCAGCGAGCGTTCGGCCATCAGACGCTGCTCGTCGGTCTGACGCAGGCGCGCGGTGAGATCGTCGAGTTCGACGCGCGCCGCGTGCAGCGATTCCTCGCGCGCCGCGCGCACTTCGAGCGCGGCCTGCAGGCCGGTTTGCGCCGTCTGCTCGTTGATGGTCTCGAGCTCGGCGCGCGCGTCTTCCAGCGCGCCCGCGATGCGCTCGCTCTGCTCGTGCGCCGTGTCGATGTTGCGCCGGTACTCGTCGATCTTCGCGGCGAGCCCACGTACGGCGAAGCTCACGTCGCTCGCGGCGCGCTCCAGTTCGCGCAGTTCGTGGCGCGCGTTCGTGAGCTCCTCGTCGAGCGCTTCGAACGCGAGCTGGTTGTCCTCGAAACGCGCCTGCAACTGCGCGATCTCGGCATCGTGGCGTTCGAACGCGGCTTCCGATTCCGCGCGCAGCGCACGCTGCTCCTCGATCTGCGCGACGATCTCTTCCAGTTCCTCGCCGATCTGCGTGCTGCGCTGCGTGTAGCGCTCGTGCGCCTGCGCGAGCTTCAGCACGTCCATCTGCAAGGCGTGGACGCGCTGCGTCGCACGCTCCGCGGCGGCGCGCGCTTCCGCGAGCGCCTGCGAGCCTTGCGTGTGCGCGGCATCGGCGCGCACGGCGTTCGCTTTCGCTTCGTCGGAAAGCAGCGCCTGCGCGCGCACCTGCTTCGTGAGATTCTCGATTTCCTGGGCGCGCGCGAGCATGCCCGACTGCTCGGAGTCCGACGCGTAGAGCTGCACGCCGACCCGTGTCACGACATGCCCCGCCTTCACGACGAACGCGGCGCCTTCCGGCAACTGATTGCGCGAAGCCAGCGCCTGCGCGATATCGTCGGCCACGAAGATCGTGCCGAGCCATTCGTTGAGCACGGCGCGCAGGCCCGGATCGTCGATGCGCACCAGCGAGAGCAGCGAGCGCAAGCCTTGCGGCGTCTCGACCGGCTTGCCCGCGACGGGCGGCGAATAGAACGCGAGCTTCGCGGGCGGCGCATCGGTGGCGAAGGCCTTGATCCAGTCGAGATTCGACACTTCGAGCGCGGCAAGACGCTCGCGCAGCACGGATTCGAGCGCCGCTTCCCAGCCGGTCTCGACGTGCAGCTTCTTCCACAGGCGCGGCAGCGCGCCGAGCTCGTGCTTGTCGAGCCACGGCTGGATCTTGCCTTCGGTCTGCACGCTCTCCTGCAATGCCTTGAGCGCGGCGAGGCGCGCTTCGAGCTGATGGATCTGCGCGCTTTCCTTCTGCACGCGCTCCTGCGCGGCGCGGCGCTCTGCGTCGAGACGCGGCACGGTTTCCTGCGCATCGGCAAGCCGCGCCTGCGCTTCAGCGAGAACTTCTTCGTTTTCGGCGAGCTGCGAGCGCCACTCTTCGAGCTGCGCTTCGTCGGGTGCGTCGAGGCCGCTCGCTTCGTTCTTCAGGCGCTCCTGGCGCTGCTGCAATTGCTGAAGCTGCTGATCGGCGTTGCGCTGATGCGCCGCTTCGAGCTTCAGCGCCTGCTCCGCGCGCGCGATGCCCGCGCGCTCGTCGTTCAGTTGCGCCTGGGCATCGCGCCAGCGGGCTTCGAGCGCGGGCAGCGCGTCGTGCTTCGCGGCGGCATTTTCCTGCGCGATCGCGGCTTTCTCCTCGCCTTCGGCGAGCGCTTCGGTGGCGGTGTCGATTTCGTCTCGCGCCTTCTGCGCCTGCACCTGCCACTGCTCGCGCTGCGCGGTGAGCGCGGCGATCTGCGCCTGCACGCGATTGCGCGACTCGACGATGAAGCGGATCTCCGCTTCCAGGCGGCTCACTTCGGCGTTGGCTTCATAGAGCGCGCCCTGCGCACCCTGCATCGCGTCGCTCGCACTGTAGTGCGCGACGCGCAGCGTCTCCAGTTGCGCCTCGACTTCGCGCAGGCGCGCGGTTTGCGCTTCGAGCTCGACCTGCGCCTCGCGGATGGCGCGCTGCTGGCGCTCGGCTTCGCTGCCCGCTTCCCGCTTGCGCAAGAGCCACAGGAGGCGCTGCTTCTCTTCGCCTTCCGCCTGCAGTTCCTTGTACTTCGTCGCGACGACCGCCTGCCCTTCGAGCTTCTCGAGATTCGTGCCCAGCTCGCGGACGATGTCCTCGACGCGCGTCAGATTCTCGCGCGTGTCGTGCAGGCGGTTCTCGGTCTCGCGGCGGCGCTCCTTGTACTTCGACACGCCCGCGGCTTCTTCGAGAAATACGCGCAGCTCTTCCGGCTTCGCCTCGATGATGCGCGCGATCATGCCCTGCCCGATGATCGCGTACGCGCGCGGGCCGAGACCGGTGCCGAGGAAGATGTCCTGGATGTCGCGGCGGCGCGCGGGCAGATTGTTGATGTAGTAGCTGGAGGTGCCGTCGCGCGTGAGCACGCGCTTCACGGCGATTTCGCCGTAGCTGCTCCATTGACCGGCGGCGCGGCCTTCGGCGTTATCGAAGATCAGTTCGACGCTTGCCCGGCTGCCGGGCTTGCGCGCCGTCGATCCGTTGAAGATCACGTCCTGCATCGATTCGCCGCGCAACTCCGAGGCGCGCGATTCGCCGAGCACCCAGCGCACGGCATCGATGATGTTGGACTTGCCACAGCCGTTCGGCCCGACGACGCCGACGAGCTGGCCGGGGACCTGAAAATGCGTGGGATCGACGAAGGACTTGAAGCCAGCGAGTTTTATCGAGGTCAGACGCACGGCGATATCGCTGTTTGGAATTGGTGACGGAGGATGAATAGCGGACAGGCCGCAGCGCGGCCCGTCAATCGCATTCGGCCCCTCGCGCATCACTGCGCGAGGGGCCCGGCGAAGCGGACACCATCATACCATCGCGCGAGTCGATTTCTTTTTGCTTTCCGGCTCGCGTCCGGCGATGTCGGGCGGTTCGGGCCCGGACGGCGCATGCGATGCGCGCGTGCGGTGCACCCACGCCGACAGCACGCACGCCGCGACGATGCACGCGCCACCCGCCCATTCGCGCGGGCCGGGCACCTCGCCCGCGAAGAGCCACGACGACAGCGCCGTGACCACGAGCTCGAAGAGCATGATGATCGACGCGCGATTGGCCGGCACGCGCGCGAGCCCCACCTGCACGATCACGTTGTTGGCCGCGAGCACGATGCCGAGACCGATCACGATGAGGGTCACGGCGGGAAGCTGCGCGGCGGCGGGCGGCGTCGGCATCGGCTCGAACAGCGTGGCGAGCGAGGCGACGAGCGCCGCGCCGCCGAAGATCACCGCGGTGCGCATCTCGGCCTTCATTGCAGGGAGCGTGCGCGTGATCCTCACGACGAGCACATTGCTCATCGCGAAGCCCATGCCGCCCACGAGACCCGCCCATTCGGCGAGATCGGCGGGCAGCGGCATGCCGAGCTCGGGCGACCAGAGCATCGTCACGGCGCCCGCGAGCGAGAGGAGCGACAGCGCGGCGTCGGCGCGCGTCAGGCGATCCTTCAGGATGAAGTGCGCGAAGATGGCGGTCCAGGCGGGCGTCAGATAGAAGAGCAGCAGGACCCGCATCACCTGGCCGTGGATCGCGCCCCACACGAAGCCGATACTGGTCACGCCCGCCGCCACGCCGAGCGCGACGAGCAGCCAGTGCCAAGAGAGCGTGCTGATCGAGCGGCGCTTCACCAGCAGCACGAAGACGCATGCGGCGCCGCTGGTCGTCGCGCTGGCGGCGGTGCCCGTCAGGCCCATCGCGGCGAGCATGCGCATCGGGTACCAGACGAGGCCCCACACCGACGCGCCGAGCATGATCGCGAGCGTCGGCCACGCGTTGTGAAGACCGCGGGTCATTGCGGCGCTCCGTTCCTCGTTGCCCTCGTCTCCGCCATCGCGCCCATTTCGTGGCCTATGAGCTTCATCATTCGATCTTTCGTCCTTCGTGCCGCGCGCCGCCGCTCGCTTGGGGCGCAGGGGCGCGCGCTATAATCGTGAGCTTGTTTCGCGTCCGTTCGATGTCTTCCGATGCCGCTGCGGCAGGCGCTCGGCGCCGCGTGCATCGCTCACTGCTTACCGGTCATGCCGTGAATCCACTTCTCAAGAAACTTCAGCCTTATCCGTTCGAAAAGCTTCGCGCGCTCTTCAAGGGCATCGAGCCGCGCGCGGGATTCACGCCGATCAGCTTCGGCATCGGCGAGCCGAAGCATCCGACGCCGGCGCTCATCCGCGATGCGGTGACCGATGCGCTCGGCGGCCTCGCCGCGTATCCGGCCACGCTCGGCAGCGAGCCGCTGCGCGCAGCGATCGCGGCCTGGGTCACGCAGCGCTACGGCCTCGAATCGATCGATCCGGCGACGCAGGTGCTGCCCGTCTCCGGCTCGCGCGAAGCGCTTTTCGCGCTCGCGCAGACGATCATCGACAGCCGAAGCACGGACGGCGCGGAACCGCCCATCGTACTCTGTCCGAACCCCTTCTATCAAATCTACGAAGGCGCGGCCCTGCTTGCGGGCGCCGAGCCCTACTTCGTCAACAGCGACCCGGCGCGCAACTTCGCCTGCGACTACTCGGTCGTGCCCGATCACATCTGGGCGCGCACGCAGCTGCTCTACGTGTGCTCGCCGGGCAACCCGACGGGCGCGGTGCTCACGCTCGACAACTGGCGCGAACTGTTCGCGCTGTCGGACAAGCACGGCTTCGTGATCGCGTCGGACGAGTGCTATTCGGAGATCTACTTCGACGAGACGAAACCGCCGCTCGGCGGACTGGAAGCGGCGCGCCTGCTGGGCCGCGGCTTCGATCGCCTGGTGATGCTGTCGAGCCTGTCGAAGCGCTCGAACGTGCCGGGCATGCGCTCGGGTTTCGTCGCGGGCGATGCGTCGATCCTGAAGGACTTCCTGCTCTATCGCACGTATCACGGCGCGGCGCTTTCGACGGTGTTCCAGCGCGCGAGCATTGCCGCGTGGCAGGATGAAACGCACGTGCGCGACAACCGCGCGAAGTATCTGAAAAAATTCCAGACGGTCACGCCGATGCTCGCCGACGTGCTCGACGTCCGCCTGCCCGACGCCGCGTTCTACCTCTGGGCGAACGTCTCGCGCTTGGGCCTCACGGATACCGAGTTCGCGGCGCGCCTGTACGCCGACTATAATGTGACGGTTCTGCCGGGCTCTTTCCTCGCTCGCGCGGCGCACGGCACGAATCCGGGCGTCGGGTTCGTGCGCATCGCGCTCGTCGCCGAGACCGAGGAATGCGTCGAAGGGGCTCGCCGCATCGTCGAATTCTGCCGCACGCTCGAGTCCTGATCCCGGGCGTCGCCGGTCCAATCTCTCCATCCTTGATATCACTATGTCGCAACAACTTCAGAGCATCATCGATACCGCCTGGGACAACCGCGCCGAGCTGTCGGCCAAGGCCGCGCCCGCGGAAGTCCGCGAAGCCGTCGCTCACGCGATCGAGCAGCTCGACAAAGGTCAGATGCGCGTCGCCGAGAAGCGCGACGGCGAGTGGATCGTGAATCAGTGGCTCAAGAAGGCCGTGCTGCTGTCGTTCCGCCTGGAAGACAACGCGCCGATGGCCGCCGGCGGCTACTCGCAGTTCTACGACAAGGTGCCCTCGAAGTTCGCGAACTACACGGCCGAAGACTTCGCGGCGGGCGGCTTCCGCGTGGTGCCGCCGGCCATCGCGCGCCGCGGCTCGTTCATCGCGAAGAACGTCGTGCTGATGCCCTCGTACACCAACATCGGCGCTTATGTCGACGAAGGCACGATGGTCGATACCTGGGCCACCGTCGGCTCATGCGCGCAGATCGGCAAGAACGTGCACCTGTCGGGCGGCGTGGGCATCGGCGGCGTGCTGGAGCCGCTGCAGGCGAACCCGGTCATCATCGAGGACAACTGCTTCATCGGCGCGCGCTCGGAAGTGGTGGAAGGCGTGATCGTCGAGGAGAACTCGGTCATCTCGATGGGCGTGTATCTCGGCCAGTCGACCAAGATTTACGACCGCGAGACCGGCGAAGTGAGCTACGGCCGCATTCCGGCGGGCTCGGTCGTGGTCGCGGGCAATCTGCCGTCGAAGGACGGCTCGCACAGCCTGTACTGCGCCGTGATCGTCAAGAAGGTCGACGCCAAGACGCGCGCGAAGGTCGGCCTGAACGAGCTGCTGCGAGGCGACTGATCGTGGCCAAGACGACCGTCGTCTACGGCATTCCGAACTGCGACACCGTGAAGAAGGCGCGCGTGTGGCTGGAAGCGCACAGCGTGCCGTTCGAGTTCCACGACTTCAAGAAAGCCGGCGTGTCGAACGCGCTGCTCCAGGACTGGCTGAAAGATGTGTCGCTCGATCAGCTCATCAACAAGCGCGGCACGACCTGGCGCGGCTTGTCCGACGTGCACAAGGCCGAAGCCGACACGACCGCCGGCGCGATCGCGCTGATGATCCACAAGCCGTCGATCATCAAGCGGCCGGTCGTCGTCGTGAACGGGCGCGTGAAGACGCTCGGGTTTTCCGCCGAGCAGTACGAAACGCTCTTTGCGTGAGTTCGCGCAATGGCTGCCGACTCGACGGCCATTGCGGAATCGCTACGAGTGCCGGCCGCTGCGCCGGCATTTTTTATCGCATCAACCTGAAACGACCATGTCCGGCACCCTCTCCCTCACCGAAGCGCTGATCGAACGCGCATCCGTCACGCCCGACGATCAGGCCTGTCAGGCGCTCATGATCGAGCGGCTCGCGGCGCTCGGCTTCGAATGCGAAACCATCGAATCGGGCGGCGTCACCAACCTGTGGGCCGTGAAGCGCGGCACGGACGCCAACGGCAAGCTGCTCGCGTTCGCCGGCCACACCGACGTCGTGCCGACCGGGCCGCTCGAGCAATGGAGCTCGCCGCCGTTCACGCCGACTCATCGCGACGGCAAGCTCTACGGGCGCGGCGCGGCGGACATGAAAGCGTCGCTCGCGGCGTTCGTCGTGTCGAGCGAGGAGTTCGTGGCGCAATATCCGGCGCATCGCGGCTCGCTCGCGTTTCTCATCACGAGCGACGAGGAAGGCCCGGCGACTGACGGCACCGTGAAAGTGGTCGAGGCGCTGAAGGCGCGCGGCACGCGGCTCGATTACTGCATCGTCGGCGAGCCGACGTCGAACGCCACGCTCGGCGACATGGTCAAGAACGGCCGGCGCGGCTCCATGACCGGCAAGCTCGTCGTCAAGGGCGTGCAGGGGCATATCGCGTATCCGCATCTCGCGAAGAATCCGGTGCATCTGCTCGCGCCCGCGCTCGCCGATCTCGTGGCCGTTCGCTGGGATGAAGGCAACGAATACTTCCCGCCGACCACCTGGCAAGTGTCGAACCTGCACTCCGGCACCGGCGCGACCAACATCATTCCCGGCCAAGCCGACCTGATGTTCAACTTTCGCTTCTCGACCGCGAGCACGGTCGAGAGCCTGCAAAGCCGCGTGCGCGCGATCCTCGACAAGCACGGCCTCGACTACGACCTGCAGTGGATCGTGAGCGGCCTGCCGTTTCTCACGCCGCGCGGCGCCCTCTCGGACGCGCTCGAGAAAGCCATCCTCGACGAAACCGGCGTGCGCACCGAACTGTCCACCACGGGCGGCACGTCGGATGGCCGCTTCATCGCGCGGATCTGCGATCAGGTGGTGGAGTTCGGTCCGCCGAACGGCACGATCCACAAGATCGACGAGCATGTCGAAGTGCGCTTCATCGAGCCGTTGAAGAACGTGTACCGGCGCGTGCTCGAAGCACTGATCGCCTGAACTCACCACACAATCACTCCGACAATAAAGAGGAGCCTTCGATGGCGCTGCCCTTCACCACCTTGCGCGACCTGCTGCGCTTCGGCGTTTCGCGCTTCACCGAAGCGGGCCTGTCGTTCGGCCACGGCTCGGCCAATGCCTACGACGAAGCCGCGTATCTGATCCTGCATACGCTGCATCTGCCGCTCGACACGCTCGATCCGTTCCTCGACGCGCGCCTGCTCGACACCGAAATCGACGCGGTCATGAAGGTGATCGAGCGTCGCGCGACGGAGCGCATTCCCGCCGCGTACATCACGCAGGAAGCGTGGATGCACGGCCGCCGCTTCTACGTCGACGAGCGCGTGATCGTGCCGCGTTCGTTCATCGGCGAGCTGCTGCAGGACGGCCTGCAGCCGTATGTCGCCGATCCGGACCAGGTCACGCGCGTGCTCGAGCTCTGCACCGGCTCGGGGTGTCTCGCGATTCTCGCGACGCAGGCCTTCGAGAACGCCGATGTCGATGCCGTCGACATCTCGCCGGACGCGCTCGCGGTGGCGCGCCGCAACGTCGACGATTACGGGCTCGGCGAGCGCGTGAGCCTCTACGAAGGCGACCTGTACGCGCCGTTGCCGCAGGAGCGCTACGAGGTGATCATCACGAATCCGCCGTACGTCAACGCGCAGGCGATGCAGGCGCTGCCGGAGGAATACCGGCACGAGCCCGCGCTCGCGCTCGCGGGCGGCGCGGACGGCATGGACGTGGTGCGGCGCATCGTGCGCGACGCGCGCAAGTGGCTGACCGAGGACGGCGTGCTCGTCGTCGAGATCGGCAACGAGCGGCCGAACGTCGAGGCGGCGCTGGGCGGCCTCGATCTGGTCTGGCTCTCGACCAGCGCCGGCGACGACAACGTGTTCCTGATCCAGGCCGCCGACCTGCCGGCCTGATTCGCCTCCAGGCGATCGTTGCGGCGGCGCAATCCGCCGCAACGATTGCTGACACTTCGCGCGGAAGGCTTGGGTAATATGGCGAATCGCCGTCAGCGAAGACCCTCCCACCTTCTGCCTCTATGCAAGCATCAGACTGGCTCCACCTCGGCACGCTCGTGATGGCCGCGCATGTGCTCGGCGTGATCGCCGCGATCCATGCCGTCATCAACACACGCACGTCGCAAGGCGCGGTGGCGTGGGCGGTGTCGCTCGTCGCGATGCCCTACTTCACGCTCATCCCCTACCTCTTTCTGGGCCGCAGCAAGTTCGCAGGCTACATCGACGAGCGGCGGCTCGAAATCGACATTCTGCGCAGCCGCTCGAAGCCCGCCGAATGGGACTCGGGCGCCCGCAGCGACACGCTGGAAGACACCGCGCTCACTGACGCCTCGGGCGTGCGCGGCGAAATCGCACCGGGACCGGCCGCCTACCTCGGCAATCCGACCATCCGCACGCTGCAGCGCCTCTCGGGCATGCCGTTCCTGCGCGGCAACTCGGTGCGCGTGCTCGTCAACGGCGACGCCACGTTCACCGCGATCCTCGATGCGATCGCCGCCGCCGAGCGCTACGTGGTCGTGCAGTTCTTCATCGTGCGCGCCGACGCGCTCGGCGAAATGCTCAAGGACGCGCTGATCAGGAAAGCGCAGGCGGGCGTGCGCGTGTACTTCCTCTACGACAGCATCGGCAGCTTCGATCTGCCGCATCGCTACGTGAACGCGCTGCGTGCGGGCGGCGTCGAGGCGCACCCGTTCGCGGCCAAGCGCAAGTTCGTGCACCGCTTCCAGATCAACTTCCGCAATCATCGGAAGATCGTGGTCGTCGACGGCAAGCGCGCCTTCGTCGGCGGGCACAACGTGGGCGTCGAGTATCTCGGCGGCAATCCGCGGCTCTCGCCCTGGCGCGATACGCACGTCGAGGTGCGCGGGCCGGCGGTGGCCAGCATCCAGTTCGTCTTCACCGAAGACTGGTACTGGGCGACGCAGCGCCTGCCCGAACTCGGCCCCGCGCCGCATTCGGACGAGAACATGCACTGCATGGTGCTGTCGAGCGGCCCCGCCGACAAGCAGGAAACCTGCTCGCTGTTCTTCGTCGAGGCGATCAACGCGGCGCGCGAGCGCATCTGGATCACCTCTCCCTATCTGATTCCCGACGAAGCCGTGTTCTCCGCGCTCCGGCTCGCGGTGATGCGCGGCGTGGACGTGCGCATCCTGATTCCGAGCCGGCGCGATCATCGCGTGGTGTTCGCCGCGTCGAAGCTCTATGCGTTCGATCTGGTGCAGGCGGGCGTGCGCATCTTCCGCTACAAGCCGGGATTCCTGCATCAGAAGGTCGTGCTCGTCGACGATATCGCCGCGTCCATCGGCAGCGCGAATCTCGACAATCGCTCGTTCCGACTGAATTTCGAGATCACGGTGCTCACCGTCGATCGCGCGTTCGCGAGCGAAGTGGAGTCGATGCTGCTCGCGGACTTCGCGCATTCCTTCGAGATCGACGCGAACGACTATCGCGGCGCGGCGTTCTGGCGGCGCATGGCGATGCACGTCGCGCGGCTGTTCTCGCCGATTCTCTGAGCGCGCGCAGCGTTCAGAGCAGCTTTTCGATGTCGTCCGTGATCGCCTCGGGCTTCGTCTGCGGCGCATAGCGCTTCACCACGTTGCCCTTGCGGTCGACCAGAAACTTCGTGAAGTTCCATTTGATCGCCTCGATGCCGAGCAGGCCCGGCTCCTTGTCCTTCAGATACCTGTAGAGCGGATGCGCGTTCGCGCCGTTCACCTCGATCTTCGCGAACATCGGAAACGTGACGCCGAAATTTTTCTCGCAGAAGCTGCCGATCTGCGCGGCGTCGCCCGGCTCCTGCTTGCCGAACTGGTTGCACGGAAAGCCGAGCACCTCGAAGCCGCGCGCCGAGAACTGCTGGTAGACGTCCTGCAAGCCCCTGTATTGCGGCGTGAAACCGCATTCGCTCGCCGTGTTCACGATGAGCAGCACCTTGTCGCGATATTTGTCGAGGCTGACGGTGGCGCCGTCGAGTGTTTCGGCCGAAAAGCCGTAGATGCCTTCGTTGGCTGCGCTCATGGCGTGCTCCTTGAGTGAGTCCGATGCGGTGAATTCGATGAAATTCAGGCGATGCTACCGCGACGCGCGTTCGCCCGCCATCGGCCGAACGGCCGACCCCTGCTTCGCGATCCGTCCGGTCTAAAATAGCGCTTTCCTTCCAAGCCGCGCCCTTTTCGCCGCCATTTCGACGTGATCCGTTTCAACCAGTTCAGCCTGTCCCGCGGCACCAAGCCGCTTTTCGAAGAGACGAGCTTCACGCTCAATCCGGGCGAGAAAGCCGGCCTCATCGGCGCGAACGGCGCGGGCAAGTCCACGCTCTTTTCCGTGCTGCGCGGCGAATTGCACGCGGACGGCGGCGATTTCTCGATGCCGCCGTCGTGGCGCATCGCGCACGTCGCGCAGGAAACGCCGGCCGTCGACCGCAGCGCGCTCGACTATACGCTCGACGGCGACACGAATCTGCGCGCGATCGAGGCGCGCATCGCGTCGGCTTCGGCCGCGCACGACGGCGCCGCCGAAGCCGAAGCGCACGCCGCCTTCGCGGACGCCGACGGCTACACCGCGCCCGCGCGCGCCGAAACCCTTCTGCTCGGCCTGGGCTTCACGCTCGCGCAGACGCGCGAGCCGGTATCGAGTTTCTCGGGCGGCTGGCGCATGCGCCTGAATCTCGCCCAGGCGCTGATGTGCCCGTCCGATCTGCTCCTGCTCGACGAACCGACGAACCACCTGGACCTCGACGCCATCGTCTGGCTGGAGGACTGGCTCGGGCGCTATGCGGGCACGCTCGTGGTCATTTCGCACGATCGCGAGTTTCTCGATTCCGTGTGCAATGTCACGCTGCATCTGGAGAATCGTCAGGTGAAGCGTTACGGCGGCAATTACAGCCAGTTCGAGGTGCTGCGCGCGCAGCAGATCGCGTTGCAGCAGAGCGCGTACGAAAAGCAGCAGAAGACCGTGCAGCATCTGCAGAGCTTCATCAACCGCTTCAAGGCCAAGGCGACCAAGGCGAAGCAGGCGCAAAGCCGCGTGAAGGCGCTCGAGAAAATGGAGCTGATCGCGCCCGCGCATGCGAGCTCGCCCTTTACGTTCGAGTTTCGCGAGCCCGACGCCGCGCCCAATCCGATGATGGTCATGGAAGACGTGCGCTGCGGCTACCGCAATGACGAGGGCGGCGAGATTCCGATCGTCGAGGACGTGTCGCTGTCGATCCAGAACGGCCAGCGCATCGGCCTGCTGGGCGCCAACGGCCAGGGCAAGTCGACGCTCATCAAGACGCTCGCGCAGACGCTCGAGCCGCTGTCCGGCGGCGTGCGCCAGGGCAAGGGTTTGCAGATCGGCTATTTCGCGCAGCATCAGCTGGAAACGCTGCGTCCGGACGACTCGCCGCTCCAGCACCTCGCCCGCCTCGCCCCCGACATCCGCGAGCAGGAGTTGCGCGATTTCCTCGGCGGCTTCAATTTCTCCGGCGACATGGCGACCGCGAAGATCGCGCCGTTCTCCGGCGGGGAAAAGGCGCGGCTCGCGCTCGCGCTCATCATCTGGCAGAAGCCGAATCTGCTGCTGCTCGACGAGCCGACCAACCACCTCGATCTCGAAACCCGCCACGCGCTCACGATGGCGCTCGCCCAGTTCGAAGGCACGCTGATTCTCGTGTCGCACGACCGGCACCTGCTGCGCGCGACGACCGACACCTTCATGCTCGTCGCGAAGCATCGCCTGAGCCCGTTCGACGGCGATCTGGACGATTATCGCGACTGGCTCCTGCAGCACGCCGCCGAAACCCGCGCGGCGGCGAAGGAAGCGAGCGCCGCGGCATCGGGCGAGGCGCAGGACAGCGGGCTCAATCGCCGCGAGCAGCGCCGTCAGGAGGCGCAGGAGCGGCAGAAGCTCGCGCATCTAAAGAAGCCGCTGCAGTCGCGCATCGCGAAGATCGACAAGGAAATGGAGAAGCTTCACGCGGAGAAGGCCGGACTCGACGCGTTCGTCGCCGATCCGGCGAGCTACGAGGCCGCGATGAAGCAGAAGCTCACCGAGACGATCCGCCGCCAGGGCGAAGTCAACGCGCGCCTCGAAACGCTCGAAATGGAATGGCTCGAGGCGCACGAGGAGCTGGAGCAGATCGGCTCATAACCATCGCTTGATTCTTGCCGCAGGAGGCCGCCGCCTTGACGACTCAACCCGCCCTTTCCGGCCTTCGCGTGCTCGATCTGACGCGGCTGCTGCCCGGACCCGTCGCCACGCTGCGGCTGGCCGAGCTGGGCGCCGATGTGCTCAAGATCGAGCCGCCCGGCGCGGGCGACTACGCGCGCATGATGCTGCAAGGCGAAGCCGACCGGCAAAGCGGCGCCCCGAGCGCGTTCTATCGCATCGTCAATCGCGGCAAGCGGGCGCTCACGCTGGATCTCAAGACCGGGGAAGGCCGCGCAAAGCTGATCGCGCTCGCGCGCAACGCGGATGTTTTGGTGGAGAGCTTCCGGCCATCGGTGATGGCGCGGCTGGGCGTCGGCTACGAGGTGCTGCGCGAGGCGAATCCCAAGCTCGTTTATTGCGCGATCACCGGCTTTGGCAGCGAGGGGCCGTTCGCGCACAAAGCCGGTCACGACCTGAACTACATCGCCTATGCGGGCGTGCTCGATCAGCTCGCGGCGCGCGGCGGCACGCCCGTCGTGCCCAATTTTCAGCTCGCGGATCTGCTCGGCGGCGCGCTCTCGGCCGTCATGGAAATACTCGCCGCGGCGTGGCATGTCGCGCGTGGCGGCGCAGGGCGATGCATCGACGTGTCGATGACGCATGCCATGCACGCGCACAACGTGATGGCGCACATCGCGCTCGCCAATGCGAATGAAGCGAGCACGCGCGCGGGCGCGGGCCTGCTCAACGGCGGCGTACCCTGCTACGACGTGTATCGCACGCGCGATGACCGCTTCATCGCCGTGGGCGCCCTGGAGCTGAAGTTCTGGCAAACCTTGTGCGAGGCGCTCGGCCGCCCCGATTGGGCGACGCGGCACTGGAGCCTCGGGCAGGCGATCGGCGGCGCGGACGCGGCGCAATTGTCCGCGGAACTGGCCGCGCGCTTTCGCGAGCGCACGCGCGACGAATGGATGACGCTGCTGGAGCCGCTCGATTGCTGCGTCGCGCCGGTGCTCACGCCCGCCGAGGCGGCGGCGCATCCGCTCTTTCGCGGCGCAGAGGCCTAACGGCGCGGCAGGACCTGACGCGGCTCGCGCTCGTCGTCGACGAGCACGTGCTTGCGGCCCGTCACATGCCGGCGGATGGTCGCGACGACTTCATCCTCGGTGACATCGGCCGCGACGGCGCGGCGCGAAATCTGGCCTTGCTCGTCGATCCATTCGACTATCCGGCATCCGCTGCCCCAGGGCTGTTGCAGCGGCGCGGAAACGCGGCATCCGCGCAGATGGAACGCGGGCTTCGGCCTGGCTGATTTTGAGTGTTTCAATGCGTGGTCCTCTCGATCCTTCCGGTCACTTCGCTTCTTGAGATGCCCTTAGCGAGGTTGACCGCGAAGTTACCCCAATGAGGTACTCTGAAAGGATAAGAAAACCAGGCGTCGCTTGGGTTACATTGCGCAACGACATTTTTACGACCCGTTACGAGGGGCCCTATCACCTCGTCGGCAGCGTCCGTATCGTCCGCGATCATTCGAGATCCCGAACCCGGTCGATCGCTTCCTCGATGCGATCCACCGCGACCACCTTCAGGCCGTCGATCGCCTGCTTCGGCGCGTTCGCCTTCGGAATCAGCGCGACCGAGAAGCCGAGCTTGGCCGCTTCCTTCAGACGATCCTGCCCGCGCGGCGACGGCCGGATCTCGCCCGCCAGCCCCACTTCCCCGAACGTGATGAGGCCCTTGGGCAGCGGCTTGTTGCGCATCGACGAGTGAATCGCGAGCAGCACGGCGAGATCGGCCGCGGGCTCGGTGATCTTCACGCCGCCGACCGCGTTGAGAAACACGTCCTGATCGAAACAGGCGATGCCCGCATGCCGATGCAGCACGGCGAGAAGGAGCGCGAGCCGGTTCTGCTCCAGCCCGACCGCAAGCCGGCGCGGATTGGGCACGTGCGCGGTATCGACGAGCGCCTGCACTTCGACGAGCAGCGGCCGCGAGCCTTCCTGCGTGACGAGCACGCACGATCCCGCGACGCTCTGCTCGTGCTGCGACAAAAAGAGCGCCGACGGATTGGCGACGCCGCGCAGGCCCTTCTCCGTCATTGCGAAGACGCCCAGTTCGTTGACCGCGCCGAAGCGGTTCTTGAACGCGCGCACGAGCCTGAACGACGAATGCGTGTCGCCCTCGAAATACAGCACGGTATCGACGATATGCTCCAGCACGCGCGGCCCCGCAAGGCTGCCTTCCTTCGTCACGTGGCCGACCATGATGATCGATGTGCCGGTCTGCTTCGCGATGCGCGTGAGCTGCGCCGCGCACTCGCGCACCTGCGCGACGGAGCCGGGCGCGGAGGTCAGCGCTTCGGAGTAGATCGTCTGGATGGAGTCGATCACGGCGACTTCGGGCCGTTGCTCGTCGATGGTCGCTTGAATCTTTTCGAGCTGAATTTCCGCGAGCAGCGCCAGATCGCCCGCCGCACTCGTGCCGCCGACCAGGCCGAGCCGCTGCGCACGCAGCGCGATCTGCGCGCCGGATTCCTCGCCGCTCACGTAGAGCGCGGGCCGCTCGCGCGCGATTTCGGCGAGCGATTGCAAAAGCAGCGTCGATTTGCCGATGCCCGGATCGCCGCCGATCAGCACGACGCCGCCCGGCACGAGACCACCGCCCAGCACGCGATCGAATTCGCCGACGCCGGTGGTGAAGCGCGGCACGTCGGACGCCTCGATTTCGGCGAGCCGCCGCGCCGGCGAGCTTTTGGCGAGCGCCTGGAAGCGATGGTTCGATGCCGCCTGCTCCACCGATTCCACCAGCGTGTTCCACGCTCCGCACGCCGCGCACTGGCCGGTCCATTTCGGCGCCTGTCCGCCGCATTCGCTACAGGTATAGAGCGTCTTCGCCTTCGCTACTTTTGCCACGCGCTGCCTTGCTTCGAGTTTTCGTTGTTGAGGGTCATTCCGCGCGCACCGGCACGCGTTGCGCGACCGCGCACATGAGTTCGTAGCCGATCGTGCCGGCGGCGCTCGCCACATCGTCGATCGGCAGGTTCGCGCCCCACAGCTCGACGCGCGAGCCGATGCCCGCATTCGGGCAGGGCGTCAGATCGACGGTGAGCATGTCCATCGACACGCGGCCGACGAGCTTCGTCTTCACGCTATCGACGATGACGGCCGTGCCTTCCGGCGCCACGCGCGGATAGCCGTCCGCGTAGCCACATGCGACCACGCCGATGCGCATCGATTCGCCCGCGGTGAAAGTCGAGCCATAGCCGATGCTGCTCCCCGCCTCGACCGTCTGCACGGCGATCAGCTCGGACTGGAGCGTCATCGCGGGCTTGAGCCCCGTACCGGCGATATCGGCGGTCACGCCCGACGGCGACGCGCCGTACAGCATGATGCCGGGCCGCACCCAGTCGAAATGCGCATCCGGATGCCACAGCACCGCGGCCGAATTCGCGAGGCTGCGCGCGCCCGCGATACCCTCCGCGCCGCGCTCGAACGCTTCCAGCTGATGCGCGATGCCGCGCGGGCCGTCGGCGTCGGAAAAATGGGTCATGAGCGTGATCTGGCCGACGCCCTGCACGGCACGCGCCCGCTCCCACGCCGCGCGGAATTTCTCCGGCGTGTAGCCGAGGCGGTTCATGCCGCTGTTCATCTTCAACTGGATGTTGACGGGCTTCGAAAGACGCGCCATTTCCAGCATGCGCAACTGCTCGTCGCAGTGCACGGCCGTGGTCAGGCTGTAGCGGTCGATCACGTCGATGTCGGTCGGCCGAAAGAAGCCTTCGAGCAAAAGAATCGGCCCCGCCCAGCCCAATTCACGCAACTTCGCGGCTTCTTCGAGGTCGAGAAGGCCAAAGCCGTCCGTCGCGCGCAGTCCGGGAAACGCCCGCGCGAGCCCGTGGCCATACGCATTGGCCTTGACGACGGCCCAGATCTTGGATTTCGGGGCGTACTTTCGCGCGACGGCGAGGTTGTTGGCGAGTGCGGCGGTGTGGATCGTTGCAGATAAGGGGCGCGGCATGAGCGTTTGGTGGCAATGCGGTGAGAGCGGTGGGAACGGCGAGCATACGACAGCGGGACGCGTCTTGCTGCGCCGACCGGGCGCCTTGTGGATCAGTATCTTATGAGGAATCTCATGGACGAGCGTGCCTTTTCGCACGTCATCGAGATTACTGCTAGTCAGAATGCACCTATTTTCGTGTTATAAAGCCGTGCGCACAACCCATTTCGAAAGGCATAAGCCCGAGTGCACGACAGGTGCCCGGGGCGGATCACCCGCAGTGAGGAAAGCTTCGGATCAGATGAAAAAAGGTTTTTACACCATCATGGCCGCGCAGTTTTTCTCATCGCTGGCCGATAACGCGCTCCTGATCGCTGCCATCGCACTGCTGAAAGACCTTCACGCTCCGAACTGGATGACGCCGCTGCTCAAGCTGTTCTTCGTGCTCTCCTATGTGATTCTGGCAGCGTTCGTCGGCGCTTTCGCGGATTCCCGCCCCAAGGGGCACGTGATGTTCGTGACCAATTCGATCAAGGTGCTCGGCTGCGTGACCATGCTTTTCGGCGCGCATCCGCTGCTCGCGTACGGCATCGTCGGCTTCGGCGCCGCTGCTTATTCACCGGCAAAATACGGCATTCTCACCGAACTTCTGCCAGCTGACCGTCTGGTCGCGGCGAACGGATGGATCGAAGGCACGACCGTCGGCTCGATCATCCTCGGCACCGTGATGGGTGGCGCGCTCATCAGTCCGCATATCGCGAGTCACCTGCTGTCGCTGCATGTTCCGCGCATCAACACGCCCGCCGAGGCCGCGATGCTCGTCATCATGCTGATGTACGTGATCGCCGCGATCTTCAATCTGCGCATTCCGGACACCGGCGCGCGTTATCCGAAGCAGGAAACGCGGCCGCTCAAGCTCATCACCGATTTCGCCGACTGCTTCCTCACGCTCTGGCGCGACAAGCTCGGCCAGATCTCGCTCGCCGTCACGACGCTCTTCTGGGGCGCGGGCGCGACGCTGCAGTTCATCGTGCTGAAATGGGCCGAAGTGTCGCTCGGCATGACGCTTTCGCAGGCCGCCATCCTGCAGGCGGTGATCGCGGTCGGGGTGGCTGCCGGCGCCGTGCTCGCGGCGGCGCGCGTGCCGCTCAAGCGCTCGCTCTCCGTGCTGCCGGTGGGCATCGTCATGGGGCTCGCCGTCATGCTGATGGCGTTCTACACGCGCCATCTCTTTCCCGCGCACTGGGGCATCTATTTCGGCAGGATGCACTTTCCCGGCTATCTGCTGATCGCGTACGTGTTCCTGATGATCGTCGGCGGCCTGTCGGGCTTCTTCGTCGTGCCGATGAACGCGCTGCTCCAGCATCGCGGGCACGTGCTGCTCTCCGCCGGGCATTCCATCGCCGTGCAGAACTTCAACGAGAATCTTTCGGTGCTCGTGATGCTGTGCCTGTACGCGGTGCTCGTGTGGCTCGACATGCCGATCCAGTTCGTCATCGTGCTGTTCGGCTCGTTCGTGTGCCTGATGATGTACTTCGTGATGCGGCGGCATCAGGCCAATCAGCGCGCCTTCGATTCGGTCGCGCTGATCGGCGAAGCGCGGCACTGATCCTTCGCGCGCCGCGTTTTTTCCCGAAATCCATCATGCTCGCCGCCGACCTCTTCTCGTTCGTCACCCGCGTGCGTGAACGCGTGCCGCTCGTGCATTGTCTGACGAATCTCGTCGTCACCAACTTCACCGCCAACGTGCTGCTCGCCATCGGCGCCGCGCCGGCGATGGTCGTCGCGCGCGAGGAAGTCGGCGAGTTCGCGCCGCTCGCCAATGCGCTGTCGGTGAACCTCGGCACGCTCGACGTGCCGCAGACGCGCGCCATCCGCGCCGCCGTCGATGCCGCCAACGGCGCGGGCAGGCCTTGGGTGCTCGACCCGGTCGCGGTCGGGCCGCTTGCGTTTCGCACGGAATTCGCCCTCGATCTGCTCGATTCGAACCCCGCGGTGATTCGCGGCAACGCGTCGGAGATCATCAGCTTGTCCGGCGGTGCCGCGAGCGGACGCGGCGTCGACAGCACCGCCGCCACCGACGCCGCGCTCGATGCCGCGCAGATCCTCGCGCTGAAGACGCAGGCCGTCGTCGCGGTGACGGGCCCGACCGACTACGTGACCGACGGACGGCGCGTGATCGCGCTCTCCAACGGCTCTCCGCTGATGACGCGCGTGACGGGGGTCGGCTGCGCCCTTTCCGCGACGGTCGCGGCGTTCGTCGGCACGGCATCGAACCGCGACGAGTTCTGGAGCGCGGCCGTCGCCGCGATCGCGTACTCGACCATCGCAGGCGAGCTCGCCGCGCGCGACGCCGCCCTGCCCGGCAGCTTCGCCGTCGCGTATCTCGACAGGCTCGCGTCGCTCGATGACGCGGCGTTCGGCAAGACGCTCATGCAGCGCGACGTCGCGACGTCCTGAATCGCGAGACCGCCATGCGCCATTCGTTCGATCTTTCGCTCTATCTCGTGCTCGATCCCGTGCAGTGCGGCGGCCATGACGCGGCGCTCGGCGTCGCACGCGCGGCGCTCGAAGGCGGCGCGACGCTCGTGCAATTGCGCGCGCCGGAATGGCACAAGCGCGCGTGGTTCGACCTCGCGCGCGAGCTTCTGCCGATCACACGCGCGCACGGCGTGCCGTTCGTCATCAACGATCATGTCGACGTCGCGCTCGCCGTCGGCGCCGACGGCGTGCACATCGGCCAGCGCGATCTGCCCGCCGGCCTCGCGCGGCGCCTGCTCGGGCCGGTTGCGCTGATCGGCCTTTCGGTGTCGAATCTCGTCGAAGCCGCGGACGCGCAAGGGCTCGCGGGCGTCGTCGACTATCTCGGCGCGGGCCCGGTGTACGCGACGCCGACCAAGACCGACGCCTCCGCGCCGTGCGGCATCGACGGACTCGCCGCCATCCGCGCCGCCACGCGCTTTCCGACCGTCGCGATCGGCGGCATCCAGACGCACAACGCCGCCGACGTGATGCGCGCGAAACCCGCCGGCCTCGCCGTGGTCTCCGCGATCTGCAAGGCGGCCGACCCGCGCGATGCAGCCGCGGCCCTGCGCGCCACCATCGCGCGCGCTCAAACCTGATCCTGCCATGGCCGCAACGAAACCCATTCCCAATGTGCTCACGATCGCCGGCTCCGATTCGGGCGGCGGCGCGGGCATCCAGGCCGATCTGAAGGCCTTCTCCGCGCTCGGCGCATACGGCGCGAGCGTCATCACGGCGCTCACGGCGCAGAACACGCGCGGCGTCAGGGCGGTCCATGCGCCGGAGCCGTCGTTCGTCAGCGCACAGCTCGACGCCGTGTTCGACGACATCCGCATCGACGCGGTGAAGATCGGCATGCTGGCCAACGCGGGCATCGTGCGCGCGGTCGCCGATGCGCTCGAGCGCCACCGGCCGCAGCATGTCGTGCTCGACACGGTGATGATTTCGAAGAGCAATCACGCGCTGCTCGCGCCGGAGGCCGTCGCCGCGCTGCGCGACGAACTGCTGCCGCTCGCGACGCTCGTCACGCCGAATCTGCCCGAAGCGGCGGCGCTGCTCGGAGCCGAGACCGCCGCCGAGGAAGACGCGATGGTCCGTCAGGGCGAAGCACTGCGCGCGCTCGGCGCGCAGGCCGTGCTGATGAAAGGCGGCCATCTCGCCTCGTCCGAAAGTCCCGACTGGCTGATCGAGCCGAGCGGCGCGCTGAGGCTCGGCGGCGCGCGCGTGCCGCTCAGGAACACGCACGGCACGGGCTGCACGCTGTCGTCGGCGATCGCGGCGCTGATTCCGCAGACCGACGATCTCGCGAGCGCCACCGCCGAGGCAAAGCGCTATCTGACCGGCGCGATCGAGGCGAGCGTGCGGCTCGACGTCGGCCATGGCGTCGGGCCGGTGCATCACTTCTTCCGCTGGTGGTGACGCGCGGCTTGATCAGGGCGTCGATGCGGCGAACGCGCGCGCCTGTTCCGGCCAGTCGTCCGGCACGATGAAACCGCGCGATTCCTCGACCCAGCCGCCGGACTCGTCTCGCGCGTAGGCGGCGATCATCGTCGGCGCGACGGTGGCTTCCAGACGCGCCCGGATCGCCACCGACTCCGCCACGAGCGACTCGGCGGCCGTCGTGTCGAGCCGCCGCGACGCGAGCCATGCCATGCGCGGCTGCACGACCCATGCGCGGTCGTCGTTCGCGTCTTCGGCGCGGGCCTCGCGCCATTCGGACGCCGTCAGCCACCATCCGCGCAGATGATCGTCGCCGATCTCCCGCGCGGGCGCGACGCCATCGCCGTGCAGTCCGTGATAGAACAGCCTGCCCTTTATATACAGCTGCGCGTGCCACGGCCCGGCGAAGCCGAGCCCGGCGAACTCAGCGCGCGAGGTCAACGCGAGTTGATGCGTGAGCAGCCGCGCGTGCTTCAGATCGAAGCGATCCTGAAGATTCGGCCCGACGTAATCCGACAGACGCGCCGCCCGTGAAGCCTCGCCGTCGCCGATGTGCAGGTAGAACTTCACCGCCAGCTCCCAATGCAGGCGCTCGCCGCTCGCCGCTTCGAGCAGAAAATCGCATTCGCCGATGGTGCGGCGCTGACGCCGCAGCGGCACGTTCGCCGCGACGAGGCGCGCCGCCGGTCCGTGAGCGAGGAAGTATCGGAGAAGGCTTTCGGCATAGATGCCGAGGCGCGTGAACTTGGGATTGCGCGCGTGATCGTGAAGCGCCTGGGGCGCGGCATCGAGCGATGCGAGCCACGCGAGCGTGGCGTCCCGCTCGGCCGATGTCGCGAACGGCCGCGCCAGGGCGGCGTCGCCTTCGCGCAGCAAATCGGGCGCGAAGAGCAGCCAGGCGAGATCCCGAACCGTGACGTCGCCGAAACGATCGACGAGACGCGCGAGCTCGCTCGCCTGGGCGGCCATCAGACGCCGCCCTTCTCCGCCCCTTGCTCGACGCCGAGCGCCGCGAGCGCATCGCGGTAGGTATTGCGCGCGAGGCAGAGATCGGCCCAGGCCTTCGACTTGTCCTGAAGGCTGCGCAGCAGATATGCCGGGTGATACGTGACGATGACCGGCACGCCGCGGTACTCATGCACGCGCCCGCGCATCGACGCGATGCTGGCCTCGTTCTTCAGCAGGCTTTGCGCGGCGAAGCGCCCCATCGCGACGATCACCTTCGGCTTCACGAGCTCGACCTGCCGCTGCAGATAGGGCTCGCAGCGCGCGACTTCATCGGGTTCGGGATTGCGGTTGCCGGGCGGGCGGCACTTGATCACGTTTGCGATATAGACGTTCGATTGCCGCGACAGCGTGAGCGCGCGCAGCATGTTGTCGAGCAGCTTGCCCGCCTGGCCGACGAACGGCTCGCCCTGCTTGTCCTCGTTCTCGCCCGGCGCTTCGCCGATCAGCATCCAGTCGGCCTCGCGGTCGCCGACGCCGAATACCGTGTTCGTGCGCCGTTCGCACAGGCGGCAGCGCTCGCAGTTCGCGACGCGCTCGGCGAGGGCGTTCCAGTCGAGCGTGTGGACGTCGCTGGGCGTATCGACGACGACGGGTTCCACATGGGCCGGAACATCGTCGGTCCAGGGGAGATCGTCGTAGGCGTCGAGGGGCGGTGCTTCGGTATCGCCCGATGCGGCTTGCGGCGCTTCGCTGCGCGCCGCATCGGGCGGCGCCGGCTCGCGTGACATGTCCGCCGGCGCTGCTGACGGCATCGCGGGCGCAGCCGGCGCGCTCGCCACGGCGTCCGTCTCGCGCGGCGCCGCCGGCACGGCCTGCCGCCGGACCCAGACCGGCCCGATTCCCAGCTCCTCAACCAGCGATTCATCGAGCGCCATGCGCACTCTCCTTCGAAAACGACAGACGCATGACGATTGCGTCCTCGCGCGAGCGATGCCGCGCGGGGTAATAGTTCTTGCGGCGCCCGATGGCGGTAAAGCCGAAGCGCTCGTAAAGCTGGATCGCGCGAGGATTGGACGGCCGCACTTCGAGCAGCACGCCTTCGAGCTTTTCCGCGCGCGTGATGCGCACCGCTTCGCGCAGCAGCGTGAGACCCGCGCCCGCGCGCTGCGCGGACGGCGCGACGCACAGGTTGAGCAGATGCATCTCGTCGACGACGGGCATCAGCACGCAATACCCGATCAGTGCACCGGTCACGTGCCGGAGGCAGACGCCGTAGTAGCCGTTGCGCAGCGAATCCTGAAAATTGCCGCGGCTCCAGGGAAACTCGTAGGCGAGCTTCTCGACGATGGCGACTTCGTCGAGGTCGGCTTCGGTCATCGGCGTGAGATACCGATCCGCCAGCAGCACGCCGCTCACCGCAGCGCCTCCTCGCGTGCCTGCATGCGCTCGGCCGTGGTCTGGGCGACCTTGTTGCGCACATACTCCGGCGCGGCGTGTTCGGGCGCGACCGTGCGGCCCGCCAGCAGCGCGCGCAAGCCGATCAGCGCGACGGGCAGCGCATGCGGCAGCGCCTCGCGATCGACGCGCGCTGCCGCTGCCACCGCCGGCAGGCGATCGCCGAACGCGGCCGCGGCGTTGCCGGCGAGCGCGAACGGCGCAGCGGGCAGCGGCAGCGCGTCCGGAGCATCGAGCGATGCGGGATGCAGCGTGCGCCAATCGCCGGTGGCGGCGTCGAATTCGTAGTCGGCCCAATAGACCTCGTCCATGCGCGCATCGAGCGCCGCGAGCACGCGCGGCGGCAACGCGGAATCGTGGAGCCGTGCCGCTTCCGCGCATGCGAGCAGCGTGCTCACCGGCACGACCGGCACGCTCAGGCCGAACGCCAGCCCCTGCGCGACGCCCGTCGCGGTGCGCAGGCCGGTAAACGACCCCGGGCCCGCGCCGAACGCGATTGCGGCGCAGTCGGCGAGCGCCAAGCCGGCGGCGTCGAAGAGCTCGCGCACGGCGGGCAAAAGACGCGTGCTCGATACCGCGCCGGTCACCTCGTGGCGAAACCAGACGCGCGTGTTGCCGCTCGCGTATTGCGGCGCGGCGGCGGACCGGATGGAGGCGGAAGCGGAATCGTCGAGCAGGAGCGCGACAGAGCAGAACTCCGTCGAGGTGTCGAGGGCGAGCAGAACGGTGCGTGTCATAGCCGGTATTGTAATGCGGGACATGCGCCGGATTTGCGCCATCGACGCAAGCGGACCGATCCGAATCGCACCTGGAAGACGTCCTCGGTTGGAGGAAAGCCTCGACGGGCCGCGCGCGGCCGGCTTGCTAAGATCGTCCGCGCCTGTATTTACAACAACGGAGCACGCATGACCGATATCGATCAGCAATTCGCGCAAGCCCAGACCGATGTGACTCAACTGCCCGAGCGCCCCGGCAATCTCACGCTGTTGCGTCTCTACGCGCTCTTCAAGCAGGCGAGCCTCGGCGACGTGCAAGGCGACAAGCCCGGCTTCACGGACATCGCCGGCAAGTACAAGTACGAAGCGTGGGAAGCGCTGAAGGGCACGCCCGCCGATGACGCCAAGGCGCGCTACGTCGATCTCGTCGAGTCGCTCAAGCGGGGCGAAGCGGCCTGAGCGGGCGGCCGGACCCCGGCATGAACCATGACCGCGCCCTCCGATGCCCGGAGATGGCGCGGGAATGCGTCAAAATGTGGCGCGGTGCAGCAAAATCCGATATACTTGCGATTCGGTGCCCGACTGCGAGTTGCAAGCTTCATCAGCAAAGCCTCGCGCAGCAAGGCGCTTCGTAGCGTTTCGCTCCAATCCAGTTTAGAAACTGTCCCCTCCCTGCTAGGCCGTTGCGCCGAAGTTTGCGCGCAAAGTGTTTCGCGGCCCGTCATGCATCAGGCTGACGTCAGCTCCCGTCGATCGACTGGGCCTGTCGTATCCGATACAGCTTCTAACAAAGATACTCGCCGCATGTTCGCGCGAGTGGCCCCCGTTTTTCGATTTGCACGCTGTTTCTTCGCTCGCTGAATCCAACGACTTGGGTATGCCGATTGGCGCCGACGCCTTATTCCCCGTTTCAAGGATCGACATGACTTCGAGCTTCACCGCTAGCCCGTTGGACAACATCGCAGCACAAGCAATCGGCATCACGCCCGCCACCGACGCCCCGGCCGCAGACAAGCCCGCCGGCCCCACTTTCGAATCACTCGGCCTTTGCGCCGAAATCCTGTCCGCGCTGACCGCCGCGGGCTACGAATCCCCGACGCCCGTGCAGCAGCGCGCGATTCCCGCCGCGCTCGCCGGCCGTGACCTGCTCGTCTCCAGCCCGACCGGTTCGGGCAAGACGGCGGCATTCATGCTGCCCGCCATCGAGAAGTTCTCGCAACTGCAGAAGCTGGAAGCGCAGCAACCGCGCCCGCCGCGCGACGCGAACGCGGCCCGCGGCCGTCGTCCGCAGCCGGTCGCACGCCCGCAGCTGCTCGTGCTCACGCCGACGCGCGAACTCGCAATGCAGGTTTCCACCGCCGCGACCGCGTACGGCAAGCACCTGCGCCGCCTGCGCACCGTCAGCATTCTCGGCGGTGTCGCGTACGGTCAGCAGTTGATGCTCCTCGCGAAGAATCCGGAGATTCTCGTCGCGACGCCGGGCCGTCTCATCGATCACCTCGAGCGCGGCCGTATCGACCTGTCGAACCTGAACATGCTCGTTCTGGACGAAGCCGATCGCATGCTCGACATGGGCTTCATCGACGACATCGAGAAGATCGTCGACGCGACGCCGGCCACGCGCCAGACGCTGCTGTTCTCCGCGACCATCGACGGCAAGATCGCGTCGCTGACCGGACGCCTGCTGAAGGATCCGGAGCGCATCGAGATCGTGCAGAAGCTGGAAGCGAGCGGCAACATCGCGCAGACCGTGCATTACGTCGATGACCGCGACCACAAGGATCGTCTGCTCGATCACCTGCTGCGCGACGCCGGGCTGGATCAGGCGATCGTCTTCACGGCGACGAAGAGCGACGCCGACCTCATCGCCAATCGTCTCGCCGACGCGGGCTTCGAATCGGCCGCGCTGCACGGCGACCTGCCGCAAGGCGCGCGCAACCGCACGATCCGCGCGCTGCGCGAGCGTCGCGTGCGCGTGCTCGTGGCGACGGACGTCGCCGCGCGCGGCATCGACATTCCGGGCATCACGCACGTCTTCAATTACGACCTGCCGAAGTTCGCGGAAGACTACGTGCACCGCATCGGCCGCACGGGCCGCGCGGGCCGCAGCGGCATCGCCGTGAGCCTCGTGCATTACGCCGAGATGGGCGCGCTGAAGCGTATCGAACGCTTCGTGCGTAATCCGCTGCCGGTGAACGTCGTGGCGGGCTTCGAGCCGCGCAAGGCGCCGCCCAAGGGCGGCTTCGGCGGCGGTCGCGGTCGTCCGGGCAATGGCGGACGCCGCTTCGGCGGCAACGGCAGCAATGGCGGCGGTCGCGGCTACGGTTCGGGCAGCGCCAGCGGCTACGGCAACAAGTCGAGCGCCGGCGCCCGTGAAGGCGGCTACCGCGGCGACGGCGGCGGCTACCGTGGCGGCAACGGCGACGGCGGCTATCGCGGCGGCAATCGCAGCGAAGGCGGCTACGGTCAGCGCGACGGCTACGGCGCGCGCCGCAACGACGGCCCGCGCGCACCGCGACGCGGCAGCTAAGCCGCTCCGGGAAACGGTTTCGTACACCGTTTCCACGGCCGCAAAACAAACCGATGCCTCGTGCATCGGTTTTTTTTCGCCCCGTCGCCATATTTCACGATACGCAATGGCCTTTTGCGTCGCAAAAGATGTGCTGCGCGGCACAAACTCATCCGTTGCAAGATAGAAAACAACGTTCCGCAATACGGAATGAAAAACATAAGGCATTGAATTTATTAGATAAAAATATTCCACATTTCTTCTTCCCAGGGGTGTTTCGCGAGGACTCGGTTGCCTAGACTCTTATATAAGAGTTGAGCAAACGCAGGCTGCCGGATACGGCGCGTCGGAGCTCAAGTCGTCGAACATCGATTCAGGATTCGCCGTTCAGTCCAATCTCAAGGAGAAACGCCATGACCTCTCGTCAACAACAAGCTCAGCAACTCCAGCAGCAATGGGAAACCGATCCGCGCTGGAAGGGCATCAAGCGCGGCTACTCGGCGGATGACGTCGTGCGCCTGCGCGGCTCGGTGCCGATCGAGCACACGCTCGCGCGCCGCGGCGCGGAGAAGCTGTGGGCGTCGATCCACGAGGAGCCGTTCGTCAACGCGCTCGGCGCGCTGACCGGCAACCAGGCGATGCAGCAGGTCAAGGCCGGCCTCAAGGCGATCTACCTGTCGGGCTGGCAAGTGGCCGGCGACGCCAACGTCGCGGGTGAAATGTATCCGGACCAGTCGCTGTATCCGGCGAATTCGGTGCCGCTCGTCGTGAAGCGCATCAACAACACGCTCACGCGCGCCGATCAGATTCAATGGTCGGAAGGCAAGAACCCGGGCGATGAAGGCTACATCGACTATTTCGCGCCGATCGTGGCCGATGCCGAAGCGGGCTTCGGCGGCGTGCTCAACGCGTTCGAGCTGATGAAGGCGATGATCGAAGCCGGCGCCGCGGGCGTGCACTTCGAGGATCAGCTGGCCTCGGTCAAGAAGTGCGGCCACATGGGCGGCAAGGTGCTCGTGCCGACGCGCGAGAACGTCGCGAAGCTGACGGCCGCGCGTCTCGCGGCGGATGTCTGCGGCGTGCCGACGCTGCTCGTCGCGCGCACCGATGCCGAAGCCGCGGACCTCGTCACGTCCGACATCGACGAAAACGACAAGCCGTTCCTCACCGGCGAGCGCACCGTGGAAGGTTTCTTCCGCACGCGCCCGGGTCTGGAGCAGGCGGTGTCGCGCGGTCTCGCCTATGCGCCCTACGCCGACCTCGTGTGGTGCGAAACCGGCAAGCCGGATCTCGAATACGCGAAGAAGTTCGCAGAGGCGATCCACAAGGAATTCCCGGACAAGCTGCTGTCGTACAACTGCTCGCCGTCGTTCAACTGGAAGAAGAATCTGGACGACGCGACCATCGCCAAGTTCCAGCGCGAGCTGGGCGCGATGGGCTACAAGTTCCAGTTCATCACGCTCGCGGGCTTCCACGCGCTGAACTACTCGATGTTCAACCTCGCGCACGGCTATGCCCGCTCGCAGATGAGCGCGTTCGTCGAGCTGCAGCAGGCCGAGTTCGCCGCCGCCGACAAGGGCTTCACGGCGGTCAAGCATCAGCGCGAAGTGGGTACGGGCTATTTCGACGCGGTCACGCAGACGGTCGAGCGCGAAGCATCGACGACCGCCCTGCACGGCTCGACCGAAGACGAGCAGTTCTTCGACAAGAAAGTTGCCTGAGGGCAGGCCCGGCAGGTTGAATCAGGGAGAGCGGTGAAAGCGGCGGCGGCCGCGGCGCATGCAGGATCGCGCCGCGGCCGCTGCTCAAAAGCAAGCGCATCGCGAACGCGGCGCGCTTTCTTTTGAGATCGGGGTCTCACCGATAAACGATGACGGGAATCTTGGTGTGCGTGAGCACGCGTTGCGTCTCGCTGCCGATGAGCAGGCTGCCGAGCCCGCGCCGTCCGTGGGAAGCCATCAGGATCACGTCGCAACCATTCTGCTCTGCCGCGTCGATGATGCCGATATACGGCGCGGCCTCGATGCTCGTCACGCTCGTACAGGGCACGCCGGCGCTTTCGGCGGCGCGCTCCACCGCGCGCAGATGTTCACGCGCTTCGTTCTCGGCGCGGGCGTGGAAGTCGTCGGGCGGCTCGACGGCGACATCCGCGAACGGCGAGTAAGGATATTGCGGCAGGCACGCGTAAGCCGTGATGCGCGCGCCAACGGATTGCGCGAGATCGATCGCGCCGTCGATGGCTTTCTGCGACAGCTCGGAGCCGTCGGTCGGCACCAGGATGTGCTTGAACATGGCGTCCTCCTTGGAACGTCGGTGGCACGCTCTTATTGTAGTAACGGGGGCGGGAGCGGAGGAAATTTCGACGCATTGGCGCGGCGAAGCGTCGCTCCGGGGCAGAACGTATCCGCGCCTGCCGGAGTGCGTCGGCGGCAAGCGCCTGCACGGCAGGCACGGGCGAGATGCCGCTGGCCGGACCGATTTCGTGACGACGGAGCTTGCATAGGAATCCGTATCGTTCGTCCGGTGCATGGGTACCGGACGATTGCCGGCGCATCCCGGCGGACGGCCTATCCCCAATATCCCGGAGCGTTGTATGTATGCTTGAGCAGGTCGAGAAACAACCGCACGCGCAACGGCAAATGCCTTCTCTGCGGAAACACCGCATGAATGCCGATCGGCGGCGCGGCGAACGCATCGAGCACGCTCACGAGCCGGCCCCCGCCGATGTCCTCGCCGACCTCCCACCACGAGCGCCATGCAAGCCCGCGGCCTTCCAGACACCACTCATGCAGCACCGCGCCGTCCGAGCATTCCATCGTGCCGGAGACCTTGATCGTCACGATCTTGCCGTCCTGCTGAAACACCCAGCCGCGCTGCTGATTCGCCGACGCCCCGAGCGCAAGGCAATTGTGGTGCGCGAGCGCCGCGAGATCGGCGGGCTTGCCGCGCTGGGCGAGATAGTCCGGCGACGCGACGCACACGCGCCGGTTTTCTCCCAGCTTCAACGAAACCAGCGACGAATCCGGCAACTCGCCCAGACGCACCGCGCAGTCGAATCCTTCGTTGACGAGATCGACCATGCGATCGGTCAGATCGAGGCTCACGGAGACATCCGGATGTTGCGCGGTGAACTTCGGCACGAGCGGCGCGACGTGCCGCCGCCCGAAACCGGCGGGCGCCGACACGCGCAAATGCCCGCTCGCCTTCACGCCGCCCGCCGACACGCTCGCCTCGGCGTTCTGCATGTCGTTGATGATGCGCTGGCAATCCTCGAGAAACGCCGAGCCTTCGAACGTGAGCGTGATTCTGCGCGTCGTGCGCACGAGCAGCTTGACGCCGAGCCGCTCCTCCAGTGCATCGAGCCGGCGCCCGATCACGGCCGGCGCGATGCCTTCCGCCTGCGCCGCCGCCGACAGGCTGCCTTTCGCCGCGACCGAGGCGAACGTTTCTATCTGCTTGAATCGATCCATGCGTGTTCGTCGTCAGTCGAAGTGTTCGCGCATAGATTAGGTATTAAAAAGTAAAAGATCAAGTGATGCTGCGGTGCTTTTTCCATCACGCAGATCACGAATACAATCGATTCCGACCTCTAACTGGAGCGCACGGCTATGTCGGCCATAACGACACACGCATCGTCCCCCGAATCGTCCAGACCTCCCCGCGCAGTCATCTTCGACGCCTACGGCACGCTCTTCGACGTCCACTCGGTCGTCGCGGCCGCCGAGCAGCTCTTTCCCGGTCACGGCGACGCGCTCTCGCAGCTCTGGCGCCGGAAGCAGATCGAATACACGCAACTGCGCACGCTCGCCGATCCGGCGGGCGGCCATTACGAGCCGTTCTGGAAGATCACGATCGATGCGCTGCGCTTCGCGGCCGCCCGCCTGAAGCTCGCCGACGCGCTCACGAGCGCCGCCGAGAAGCGGCTGATGGACGAATACGCGTGCCTCTCCGCATTCCCCGACACCGTGCCCGCGCTCAAGTCATTGCGCGACGGCCTGGGCATTCCCCTCGCGATTCTTTCGAACGGCAATCCGCCGATGCTCGATGTCGCCGTGAAGAGCGCGGGCATGAGCGGCCTCTTCGAACATGTGCTGTCGGTCGACGCCGTGCGCGCCTACAAGCCCGCCGCCGCCGCGTACGCGCTCGGCGCGCGCGCGTTCGGCGCGGCGGCGCGCGACATCATTTTCGTCTCGAGCAACGGCTGGAATGTCGTCGGCGCGACGTGGTTCGGCTACACGACTTTCTGGATCAACCGGGCCGGGCTGCCGATCGAGGAACTGGGCATCGCACCGCACGGCATCGGCCGCGGGATGGCCGAACTCGTCGCGTTCGTCGAAGGCGGCTGCGCGCAAGCGCAAACCGTTTCCCGCAGCCGCAGGGCAGGCAGCGCGCGCCGGCCACCCGGCACCTAGCGGCGCCGCATCGTCATCGTTTCATTGCATCAAGCAAAACCACTAGCAAAACCGTCTGACCGACCAAGGAGAAAACAATGTCGCAATCGTCGAATCCGCTCACGCTTCCGAAGGGCATGGCAATCTCGGCCGAGATCAAGCCCGGCTACGAGGCCATCCTGACGCCCGAGGCGCTCGAATTCGTCGCGACGCTGCATCGCCAGTTCGAGCCGCGTCGCCAGCAACTGCTCGCCGCGCGGGTCGAGCGCACCAAACGTCTCGATGCGGGCGAGCGTCCCGGCTTCCTCGAATCGACGAAATCGATCCGCGAAGGCGACTGGAAGGTCGCGCCGCTGCCGAAGGACCTGCAGTGCCGCCGCGTGGAGATCACCGGTCCGGTCGAGCGCAAGATGATCATCAACGCGCTCAACTCCGGCGCGGATTCGTACATGACCGACTTCGAGGATTCGAACGCGCCGAACTGGGACAACCAGATCGTCGGCCAGATCAACCTGAAGGATGCGGTGCGCCGCACGATCTCGCTCGAGCAGAACGGCAAGACGTACAGGCTGAACGACCAGGTCGCGACGCTGATCGTGCGGCCGCGCGGCTGGCATCTGGATGAGAAGCACGTCACCGTCGACGGACAGCGCGTATCGGGCGGCATTTTCGATTTCGCGCTCTTTCTCTTCCACAACGCGAAGGAGCTGATCGCGCGCGGCAGCGGCCCCTACTTCTATCTGCCGAAGATGGAAAGCCATCTCGAAGCGCGTCTGTGGAACGACATCTTCGTCGCGGCGCAGGAAGGCGTGGGCATTGCCCGCGGCACGATCCGCGCGACGGTGCTCGTCGAGACCATTCTCGCCGCGTTCGAAATGGACGAGATTCTGTATGAATTGCGCGAGCACAGCTCCGGCCTCAACGCGGGCCGCTGGGACTACATCTTCTCGGCGATCAAGAAGTTCAAGAACGATCCGGACTTCTGCCTCGCGGACCGCGCGAAGATCACGATGACCGTGCCCTTCATGCGCGCCTACGCGCTCGAGTTGCTGAAGACCTGCCACAAGCGCAACGCGCCGGCGATCGGCGGCATGTCCGCGCTGATCCCGATCAAGAACGATCCGGCCGCGAACGACCGCGCCATGGGCGGCGTGCGCTCCGACAAGGCGCGCGATGCCACCGACGGCTACGACGGCGGCTGGGTCGCGCATCCGGGTCTCGTGCCGGTCGCGATGGAGGAGTTCGTCAAGGTGCTCGGCGACAAGCCGAACCAGATCGGGAAGCAGCGCACCGACGTCCAGGTGACCGCGCACGATCTGCTCGACTTCCGTCCGGAAGCGCCGATCACCGAAGCCGGCTTGCGAAACAACATCAGCGTCGGCATCCACTATCTCGGCTCGTGGCTCGCGGGCAATGGCTGCGTGCCGATCCACAATCTGATGGAAGACGCCGCGACCGCGGAAATCTCGCGCTCGCAGGTGTGGCAGTGGATCCGCTCGCCGAAGGGCAAGCTCGACGACGGCCGCAAGGTCACGGCCGCGATGGTGCGCGAAATCACCATCGACGAACTGGAGAAGGTGAAGCAGAGCGTCGGCGGCGCGGGCACCGATACGAAGCCCTACGAGCGCGCGGCGAAGATCTTCGAGGAGATGTCCACCGCCGAGCGTTTCACGGAGTTCCTGACCTTGCCGCTCTACGAAGAAATCTGAGCGTTCGGGTACGACGGGAAAAAACGGCCTTCGGGCCGTTTTTTCGTTTCAGGCGTCCCATGGATCGAGCATGGCGTGTGCTACATTGCGCATCGTCTTTTCAACGATTCAACCGTGGAGCGCACTCACCGTGCGAACGACAGCATGAGCAACATCCAGCTCGATATCGAATGGACCGAAGCGGCATCGCGCAAGATCGAAAAACTGATGCCGCGCAACGCGAACAAGGACGCGTATCTGGCGCTGCCGCCAATCGAATGCCTGCCGAGCGAAGGCGACGTGCTCTTTCTCGGGCCGGCGGGCAAGCAGCAGCCGTTCATCGTCGCGGAGCGCCAGTATCATCACGACGGCGACGCCGACTGGACCATCATCCTGATCCTCGACGTCCCGCACGAGACACACTGAACGCGGTCGTTCATCGCTCAGAGCAATTTGCTCGCGACGCGGACCTCGCCGTGCTCGCACAGCTCCGGCGACTTGGCGCGAAACGCCTGAATATGTGCCGACTCGCCGTGCTTCGCCAGCGCGGCCTCGCTCTCCCAGCGTTCGACGAAGATGAAGCGCCGCGGCTCCTTGATGTCGCGGTGCAAGTCGTACTGCAGCGCGCCCGCCTCCTTTCTCGTCGGCTCGACATTGGCTTCGAGCACTTGCCTCAGTTCGTCTTCCCGGCCCGGCTTGGCGACAAAGATGGCGACGACGGCGACTTCCGACATGAGCGTTCTCCTTTCTTCAATGAAACGACGAAAGCACGAGCATAACCGCGCGCGGCGGGCGTTGCCGAAACGCTCGATCGCGCGCGCACAAGAAAAAGCCCGCGTTCCACTGGAAACGCGGGCAAAAACCGTCGCCCTACGAGGATAGGCGACGGGGCCATCGGGGTCCGCGCGCGGCGAACCAATCGTCTGTGCGTCGTGCAAGCCGCCCGGTGAATCGCGTCCGAGAACCCTTCGAGCGGTGCAGCGCGCCGTTGATGCAATGTACTGTCCGCCCGTCCCTTTCCTATAAGCTTTTGCGCACATTTCGCGATAGAAAGAATTGTCTGCGCAATTCGATTCCGAGCGTCGCATTAGCGTGCATCGTGAAAACGATCGTCTGACGATCGTTTGCGGGGCGGTCCTGGCGGATGGCGCAAACAAAAACCGCCTCGCGAAGGAGGCGGTTTTTACGGGATCGAGCCGAAGGAATCCGGCGGAGGAAGCGATCAGCTGATCTGGTCCGCAAGCAGCGCCATGATCTGACGCGCCTGAGGCGACGAATCGACTTCGCCCTTGCCGTCGACGATCGCGACGCGCGTCTGCTGCTCGGTGATCGCGCGCACGTTGATCTGATACTGCTTCGCCTTCATTTCCTTGCGGCCATGGAAGACCTGGCTCCAGAAGCCCTGCTGAGCCGACGACTTGTCGGTCGGATCCACGTAGCGCACGTAGTAGACGCCCTTGGTGCGGTCGCGGTCGTCCACGGTGAAGTTGGCGCGATCGAGCGCGATGCCCACGCGCAGCCACGCGCGGTCGTAAGCCTCCGGCAAAGTCAGTTGCGAGGACTCGGCCTCCGGCACGACCTCGTTCCTGATCGGCGAGTTGCCCGCGTTCGTGGCGTTCTGCGCGGCGACGGCGGCAGCCTTCGAATCGCCGCTCTTCGCAGGTTGCGCGCTCGCGCCGGTTGCGCCGGCCGCGGCCGACGTATCGAGCGGCGTCGCGCCACCCGAAGCCTGACGCTGATCGGCCATCGAGAGCGAGGACATCAGGCGCTTCAGATATTCGTTCTCTAGCGCCGGATCGTTCGGACGCGCCTGCCACTGGCTGGAATCGTTGTTCACGCCGGTCAGCGCCTCGCGCATGCCCTTCTGGCTGATGAACACGTAGGTGCCGCCGGCGGGCCCGGTCTCCAGCCGCGTGCGGTACTTGTTGCGCTCGGCCGTGACGTACGAGTTGCCGGTTGCCTTGGCGAGCGTGTCGCGAATCAGGCCGTCGGAAATCTGCGGATGGGTTTCGTTCCAGTCGGTTTCCATCACGCCCTTGTCGCGCTGATCGACGACGAGCAGAAAGCCCTGCTCCTGCCAGAAGCGGCGAATCTGCGGCCACACCTGGTCGGGCGTCTTGCCGTCGATGACGAGCCAGCGTTCGGCGCCGTCGCGCTGAATGCGCATGCCCGACACCGGCGGAACCACCGTGGGCGCGTTCGGTGCGACTTTCTGAATCTGCTGCAGATCGGAGAGCGTTGCCTGTCCGCCCTGCGGCGGCAGCGAGCGCTGGTCGGCCGCTTCGTCGAGCAGGTTCGGCGGAACGGCGAGAGACACCTGTTTCGAACGCTGATCGCTCTTGTAGTTGAACGCGTTGGGATTGGAGGTACCGCATCCCGTCACGATTCCGGCCACCGCGAAAAGCGCAGCCATCCGCTTGGTTACACGAAAATCTGTCATGTCTGGAAAGTCCTTCCGCTACGCCACGGGCGTTCTTCCGTGGATCAACCCGTTATTTTACCGGTCCGGCGCTCCGCCGTGCAAAAAGAGAGGCACATGCCCTCGAATGCCGCGTTCATCGCGCTCATGGAAATGTTGCTTTTCGACTTGGAAAGCTGCGTACGCACAGCAAATGACATGTCCGAAAACCATATTAGATTCGCTCCGCGCCGCCTTGACAATTTATGACATTCACCAAAAACAGCAATTTGGTCTTTAGCTTTTCGCAACGCTTTGATTCGTAGAGAAAATCGGCATCGCTTCTCACCTTCCGGGCCGCCTCGACGGTGCTTGCATCGTATATCGCTTTGCTCCGCCTTCACCTTAAGATCTCATCTTGAAAATAAGAAGAGTCTCGACTTACGGAGAGAAAGGGATGAAATCAATAAGAAATCCTGACTACATCGCAACCGTTCTGGCGATGGTCGCATTCGGCGTGACGACCGCTGCCCACGCTCAACTCGGCTCGACCGGGCGCGCCGGGGACGCGTCGCAGGGCGCCGTGACGCATCGGGCGCAAGGCGGACTCGTCGCTTATCACGAGACGACCGACGCGAACGGTATCGTCGTGCGTCAGTACCTCGATTCGAGCGGCACGGTGTACGCCGTGTCCTGGCGTGGACCGGCGATGCCCGATGTGCGATCTCTTCTGGGCACCTGTTTCGAGACTTTCAGGGAAGGCGCGAATGCGGCGATCGGCGAAGCGGGGTTGCATACGGCGCGCGTGGCGAAGGGCGATCTCGTCGTCGAGAATCGCGTGCGCCTGCGCGAGTTCAGCGGCCGCGCCTGGCTCGCAAGCGCGCTGCCGCCCGGCGTGAGCGCAACGGACATCCAGTAGGAGGCGAGATGAACGCACGCGCCCTTCTTGCGATGCCCGCGCTCGCACTCTGCGCGCTGTTCCAGGCCTGTGGCGGAGGTGGAGGCTCGGGCGGCGGCACAACGACGAGTCCCGCTCAGGCGAGCGCACCGGCGACGGCAGGCGTCCCCGCGCAGCCCGCGAGCGCGCCCCCCGCGCCGCACGCCGCCGGCACGACCGTGACGCAATCGACGACGCCCAACGTCCAGCCGGTCACCGTCACCCGCACGCCGACCAGCACGCGCAACATGCTGCAAACGAGCGTGACGATCTGCGTCCCGGGCACGAACACGTGCCAGACCATCGACGGCATTCAGGTCGATACGGGTTCGCACGGCCTGCGAATCCTGGCGTCGGCGCTCGGTCCGTCGGTTTCGCTTCCGCTCGTTTCGGGCAGCAGCCAGAACTCGGTCATCGCCGAATGCGCCGTGTTCGGCTCGGGCTATACCTGGGGCGCAGTGCGCCAGGCCGACGTGAAGCTCGCAGGCCAGGTCGCGGCCTCGACCTCGGTGCAGGTCATCGCCGATAGCGCGGTGCCCGGCGCCGCCCAGGACTGCGGCCAGTCCGGTCTGCCGATGCTCACTGCGTCGTCGTTGCGCGGCAACGGCATTCTCGGCATCGGCCCGTTCGTCGCCGATTGCGGCGGCAGTTGCGCGGCCTCGGCCATGCCGCGCTGGTATTACCGCTGCGGCCCGGACGGCTGCGCGGCGAGCACGATGGCGGTGACGCAGCAGGTCACCAATCCGGTCGCGAACTTTTCCAGTGACAACAACGGCGTGCTGATCGAATTGCCCGACGTGCCGGACAACGGCGCATCCACCGCGACGGGGACGATGACCTTCGGCATCGGCTCTCAGTCGAACAATCTGCTCGGCTCGGCGACGGTGCTCGAGTCGGACTCGGTCACGGGCTATGTCACGACGGATTTCGGCGGCAGCCAGTACGGATCGAGCTTCATCGATAGCGGATCGAACGGCTTCTTCTTCCCGTCGACGACGCTCGCCCTATGCGGCGCGTGGTACTGCCCGGCGACGACGCAAACCTTCTCCGCCACGATCCGCTCGCCCAGCGGCGCGCAAAGCGCGGTCAGCTTCTCGGTGGCCCAGTCGACGGCGCTGTTTGGCACGGGCAACTTCGCCTTCGACAATCTCGCCGGCACCGCCAGCGGCTACTTCGACTGGGGCTTGCCGTTTTTCTACGGCCGACGCGTCTTCACGGCGATCGAGGGCCGCGCGACGCCCGCGGGCGCCGGACCGTACTATGCGTTCTGAGCCGTGAAGGATCAGAAAAAAAGCCGCCTCCGGATTCCCGGAGACGGCTTCGCGTCGCGCTTGTCGAGCAGCCGGGCAATTACGCCTTGCGCTCCTCGTCGAAGATCTTCTGCGCGAGATGGAACGCCGAATTCGCCGCCGGCACGCCGCAATAAACCGCCGTTTGCAGCAGCACTTCCTTGATCTCGTCCTGCGTGACGCCGTTGTTCTTCGCGGCGCGCAGATGCAGCGCGAGTTCCTCGCCGCGGTTGAGCGCGACCATCATCGCGATCGTGATGAGGCTGCGCGTATGACGCGGCAGGCCCTCGCGCGTCCAGATCTCGCCCCACGCATAGCGCGTGATGAAGTTCTGGAACTCGGTCGTGAGCTCCGTGCGATTCGCGAGCGACCGGTCCACGTGCGCGTCGGACAGCACCGCGCGGCGGACCTTCATCCCGGCTTCGTAGCGTTCGTCGTCGGTCATTGTCATGCTCCGAGGAAGTCGAGGACGGCGCGCGTGTAATCGTCGCGCTTTTCGATGTTCGACAGATGCGCCGCGTCGAGTTCGACGTAGCGCGAGCCGTCGATGTAACCCGCCAGCTCGCGGCCCTGCTCGGCTGTCGTCGACAGGTCGTGCGTGCCCGCGATGACGAGCACCGGCAGCTTGATGGTTTTCGCTTCATCGCGCAGATCGGCGTCGCGGATCGCTTCGCAGTTCGACGCGTAGCCATCGCCCGAGGTGTGACGGAAGACGTCGCGGATGTTGGCGAGCACGAGCGGCTCGCGCTCGATGAACGGCGCGGTGAACCAGCGCGCGATTACGGCGTCGGTGAGCGCGGGCATGCCGCCCGGCTCGCGCGCCTTCGCGGCGCGCGGCGTCCACACGGCGTCCGAGCCGATCAGCGCGGCGGTGTCCGAGAGCACCACGCGCGAGAAGCGCTCCGGGTGACGCGCGGCGAGGCCGATGCCGGTCAGCCCGCCCATCGACAGGCCGCAGTAGTTCGCGCGCTCGATTTTCAGATGGTCCATCAGGCCGATCACGTCGCCGATCAGCTGATCGATCGTGTACGGCCCCGGTGGCACGTCCGAATGGCCGTGGCCGCGCGTGTCGTAGCGTACGACGCGATAGTGCTGCGCGAACGCCTCGATGTTCGGCGCCCACATCGAGACATCGGCGCCGAGCGAATTCGACAGCACGAGCCACGGCGCATTGTCGCCCGCCGTGGCATCGATGCGATAGTGAATCCGGGTACCGTTCACTTCGGCAAGAGGCATGTTTTACCGCTCCTGTTCCTTTGAGTTAGCGTGTGCGATCGCCGCAGCGACGAACGCCTGCGCCTGGCCGACGTAGTTCGCCGGATCGAGCAATCGTTTCAGTTGGTCCTGCGCGAGATGGCGCGCGACGGTTTCGTTCGCGACGAGTTCGTCGAAGAGCGACGTGCCGTTCGCGACCGACGCTTTCGACGCCTGTTCGACGAGCTTGTGCGCGTCGAGCCGGCCGATGGCGTCGCCGAGCGCGAGCATCACCGCTTCGCCGAGCACGAGGCCGTTGGTCACGTTCAGGTTACGCGCGAGACGTTCGACGTTGACTTCCATCGCCGGGACGATGCCCTTGATGTTTGTCAGCGCGCCCGCCGTCAGACGCGCGAGGTCCGGCAACGCTTCCCACTCGGCCTGCCAGCCGCCCAGTGCGCGCTCGTGCTCCTGCACCATGCCCGCGAAGATGGTCGCGACCAGGTTCGGCGCACGCGTCGCCGCCGTCAGCACCGCCGCGCAGCCCACGGGATTGCGCTTGTGCGGCATCGTCGACGAACCGCCCTTGCCCGCCGCCGCCGGCTCGGCCACTTCGCCGAGCTCCGTCTGCATCATCAGCGAGATGTCGCGGGCGATCTTGCCGAGCGTGCCGGTCAGCATGCCGAGAAACGACGCGGCTTCCGCGATGCGATCGCGCTGCGTATGCCACGGCAGCGCGGGCAACTTCAGGCCGAGATCGTCCGCAAGCGCTTTCGCGACCGGCAGTGCCTTCTCGCGCAAACTCGCGAGCGTGCCCGCCGCGCCGCCGAACTGCAGCACGAGCGCGCGCGCCCTCAACTCGCCGAGACGTTCACGATGGCGCGTGATTGCATCGAGCCATTGCGCGAACTTGAGACCCAGCGTGATCGGCAGCGCCTGCTGGAGCCACGTGCGGCCGATCATCGGCGTCGCACGATGCTGGTTTGCCTGCTGCGCAAGTGCGTCGGCCAGGGAGCGCAGGTCGGCATCGAGCAGATCGAGCGCCGCGCGCAACTGCAGCACGAGGCCCGTATCGATGATGTCCTGGCTCGTCGCGCCCCAGTGCACGTACTTCGCGGCTTCGGCATCGCTCGCCTTCACGACGGCCGTCAGTTGCTTGACGAGCGGAATCGCGAGATTGCCGCCCGCCGCCGCGCCGGTCATCAACGCGTCGGCGTCGATGTTGTCCGCGCGACACGCCGCGACGATCGCGTCCACGGCACTCGAGGGAATCACGCCATGCAGCGCCGAAGCGCGCGCGAGGGCGGCTTCGACGTCGAGCATCGCCTGCACGGTCGCGCGCGGCGACCACACGGCGTTCGAGTCCGCGTTGCCGCAGATCAGGTCGGTGAGACGTCCGGTCGACGAGAACATGCCGTCAGACACGCTCGATGATCATCGCGATGCCCTGGCCCACGCCGATGCACATCGTGCACAGCGCGAAACGGCCGCCGGTGCGCTGGAGCTGATAGCTCGCGGTGGTCACGAGACGCGCGCCGGAAGCGCCGAGCGGATGGCCGAGCGCGATCGCGCCGCCGTTCGGATTCACGCGGGGATCGTCGTCGGCGACGCCGAGCATGCGCAGCGTCGCGAGACCCTGCGAGGCGAACGCCTCGTTCAGCTCGATCACGTCCATCTGGTCGATGGTCATGCCGAGGCGCTTGAGCAGCTTCTGCGACGCCGGCGCCGGACCGATGCCCATCACGCGCGGCGGCACGCCGGCGGTCGCGATGCCGAGAATGCGCGCGCGCGGCGTGAGGCCGTTGCGCTTCGCGGTTTCCTCGTCGGCGATGAGCAGGGCGACCGCGCCGTCGTTTACGCCCGAGGCGTTGCCCGCCGTCACGGTGCCGTCCGGACGCACGACGCCCTTCAGCTTCGCGAGCGCTTCGAGGCTCGTCTCGCGCGGATGCTCGTCCTGTGACACGACGATCGCATCGCCCTTCTTTTGCGGGATCGTCACCGCGACGATTTCCTGTGCGAGCGTGCCATCTTTCTGTGCGCGCGACGCCTTCTGCTGCGAACGCAGCGCGAACGCGTCCTGATCGGCGCGGCTCACCTTGTAGTCGTCCGCGACGTTCTCGGCGGTTTCGGGCATCGAATCGACGCCGTACTGCTTCTTCATCAGCGGATTGATGAAGCGCCAACCGATGGTCGTATCGTGGATCTCGGCCTGACGCGAGAATGCGCTCGTCGCCTTGCCCATCACGAACGGCGCGCGGCTCATGCTTTCGACGCCGCCCGCGATCATCAGGCTCGTCTCGCCCGCCTTGATCGCGCGCGCCGCGACGCCGATCGCGTCCATGCCCGAGCCGCACAGGCGGTTGACCGTCGAGCCCGGCGTGCCGACCGGAAGGCCGGCCAGCAGCGCGGACATGCGCGCGACGTTGCGGTTGTCTTCGCCGGCCTGATTCGCGCAGCCGTAGATCACCTCGTCGATGGCTTCCCAGTCCACTTCCTTGTTGCGCTCGATGAGCGCGCGCAGCGGCACGGCGCCGAGATCGTCGGCGCGCACGGAGGACAGCGAACCGCCGTAACGGCCGATCGGCGTGCGGATGGCATCACATACGAAAGCTTCTTTCATCTCTTGCTCCGGTTCTCTTGTATCTTTCAGGCGGCTTCGGACAGCGGCGCGTATTGCAGCGGCACCTTGGCCAGCTTCTGCAATTCTTCGAACGACAGCCCTTCCACGATCTCGCGCACGACGAAGCCTTCCGGCGTCACGTCGAACACGGCGAGATCGGTGTAGACGCGGTCCACGCACTGCACGCCCGTCACGGGATACGAGCACTCGGCGACCAGCTTGCTTTCGCCCTGCTTCGTGAGCAACTCCATCATCACGTAAACCTGCTTCGCACCGATCGCGAGGTCCATCGCGCCGCCGACGGCCGGAATCGCGTCGGGCGCGCCGGTGTGCCAGTTGGCGAGATCGCCCGTCGCCGAAACCTGGAACGCGCCGAGCACGCAGAAGTCGAGATGGCCGCCGCGCATCATGGCGAACGAATCCGCGTGATGGAAATACGCGCCGCCCGTGAGCAGCGTCACGTGCTGCTTGCCGGCGTTGATGAGTTCGTCGTCTTCCTCGCCCTTGGCGGGCGCCGGGCCCATGCCGAGCAGGCCGTTTTCGCTGTGCAGGAAGATTTCGCGGTCGGCCGCGAGATGATTGGCGACGAGCGTCGGCACGCCGATGCCGAGATTCACGTATGCGCCTTCGGGAATGTCCGCGGCCACGCGCTTGGCCATTTCGTCACGAGTGAGTTTCTTCATGGCTTTTCGTCCTTCTTAGGCTGCGAGTTCGGCTGCATGCACCGCTTGCGGCACTTCCACGACGCGCTGCACGAAAATGCCCGGCGTCACGATGTTTTCGGGGTCCAGCTCGCCGAGCGGCACGACCTTCGACACCTGCACGATCGCCGTCTTCGCGGCGCTCGCCATGATCGGGCCGAAGTTGCGCGCAGTCTTACGATAGACCAGATTGCCCCAGCGGTCGCCCTTGAATGCCTTGATGAGCGCGAAATCCGCGTGCAGCGGGGCCTCCAGCACGTAGTGCTTGCCGTCGATCACGCGCGTTTCCTTGCCTTCCGCGAGCCTGGTGCCGTAGCCCGTCGGCGTGAAGAAGCCGCCGATGCCCGCGCCGGCCGCGCGGATGCGCTCCGCGAGATTGCCCTGCGGCACGAGCTCCAGCTCGATTTCGCCCGCGCGATAGAGCGCGTCGAAGACGTACGAATCGGTCTGACGCGGGAACGAGCAGATGATCTTGCGCACGCGCTTCGCCTTGAGCAACGCCGCCAGGCCCGTATCACCGTTGCCGGCGTTGTTGTTGACGATCGTGAGCTCGCGCGCGCCCTGCTCGATGAGCGCGTCGATCAGCTCGGACGGCATGCCCGCCGTGCCGAAACCGCCGATCATGATGGTCGCTCCGTCGTTGACGTCGGCCACGGCCGAGGCGAGCGAATCGAAAATCTTGTTGATCATTGCCGTTCTTCTCCAGTCTGAGCGCCGCTTTGCCTTCACGCGCCCGTCCCGAACTCGGGGTTTACCTGCTCGAAATCAGACTTGCATCAAAATGTTCGTCATGCGAACATGGATTCGTTTAGCGAACATCGGCATGGTAGTCCTGCATTCGTTGTCGTGTCAACGAAGCATGTGCAAACTGCGGGTTTTCACGGGGTCGCCGCCCGTTCGCGCTTTCCGGACAAGCCTTATGAAGAATCCAGCTCCGCTCAAACAGGATGCCGGGTCGCAGGACGCGCCATCGCGGCCCGGCGACGCGTACGTTCAGTCGTTCGCGCGCGGGCTCGCGGTGATCCGCTCCTTCGATGCGAACCGCCCCGCCCAGACGCTGACGGACGTCGCCGCCGCGGCGGGGCTCACCCGCGCGGGCGCGCGCCGCATCCTGCTGACGCTGCAGGCGCTCGGCTACGTCGAAGCGGATGGACGCCTCTTTCAACTTACGCCGAAAATCCTCGACCTCGGTTTCGCGTATCTGACCTCGATGCCCTTCTGGAATCTCGCCGAGCCGGTGATGGAGGAGCTCGTTGAACAGGTGCACGAGAGCTGCTCGGCGGCCGTGCTGAACGGCGCGGAAATCGTCTATGTGCTGCGCGTGCCTACGCACAAGATCATTACGCAGAATTTGTCGATCGGCAGCCGCCTGCCCGCGTTCTGCACGTCGATGGGCCGCGTGCTGCTCGCCGCCCTCGACGAAGCCCGCCTCGACGAGGCGCTCGACGCGAGTTCGCTCGTCGCGCGCACGCCGCGCACGATCGTCGACAGGCACGCGCTCAAGGAGGCGATCGCGGTCGTGCGCCGCCAAGGCTGGGCGATCGTCGATCAGGAACTGGAGGAAGGACTGATTTCGATGTCCGCGCCGATCCGCGACCGGCAGGGCCGCGTGATCGCGGCGTTGAACATCAGCGGCAATGCGCAGCGCAAGAATGCGAAGCAGATGGTGAAGGCGTTCCTCGAGCCGTTGCAGGAGGCCGCGCAGCGCGTGTCGGACATGGTCGCGCGGCGCGGCTGACCAATGACAATGGCACGCGTTGACGCGATGAGTGGCGCGCGCCAAGATCATTGGCGAGGCATCACGTTTTTCGTTATATCTCGTCCGACATGACGACCGTAACCATGAACGACCTCGACCTGAACCTGATCCCTTACCTCGTCGCCATCGAGGAAACGCGCAACGTGAGCCGCGCCGCCGAGCGGCTCGGCGTGAGCCAGCCGCGCGTATCGACCGCGCTCGCACGGCTGCGCGAATACTTCAACGATCCGCTTTTCGTGCGCACTTCGCGCGGCATGGAGCCGACGCCGCGCACCATCGCGCTCGTGCCCGCCGCCCGCGACGCGCTCGCCCGCATCGAGCGCGGATTGCTCGACAGGCAGCATTTCGATCCGTCCGCGAGTGCCGAGACGTTCTCGATCGCGCTATCCGACGTCGGCGAAATCGTGTTTCTGCCGCGGCTGCTGCAGGCGTTCGCGAAGGAAGCGCCGCACGCGAACCTGCGCTCGGTCTCGGCCTCGCACGGAGACGTGGAGCGCGGGCTCGAAGCCGGCGAGATCGATCTCGCGGTCGGCTATTTCCCCGACCTGCGCGGAAACAACTTCTTTCAGCAGCGGCTCTTCTCGCACCGCTTCATTTGTCTGATGCGGCGCGATCATCCGTTTGCGAACGAGCCGCTCACGCTCGAACGGTTTCTGGCGTGCGGTCACGCGGTCGTGCGCGCCGAAGGCCGCAGCCAGGAAATCCTTGAGAACTATCTGGACAAGGAGCGCGTGCGGCGCCGCGCGGTGCTCGAAACGCCGCACTTCATGAGCCTGCCGTTCATCCTGTCGCGCACGGATCTGATCGCGACGGTGCCGCATGCGATCGGTTTTGCTTATGTCGCCGAGCACGCGTCGATCACGCTCGCCGAGCCGCCGCTCGCGCTGCCGCGCTTCGATCTGAAGCAGCACTGGCATCGCAAGTTCCACAACGACGCGCGCACGATATGGCTGCGCGGCATCGTCGCGTCACTCTTCAACGACGAGCTCGACGAGTGGCCGAAGTGAGGTTCAGCGCCGGGCGTCGACACTCCATGCGCCCGGCCCCGCGGCTGCGATGAACAGGAAAATGAACGAGAGCAGCACCGCCGGCTCGCCTTGATTCAGCAGCGGCAGCAGAACATGGCCCTGCGGCGCATGGCCGATGAAATAGGCAAACGCCAGTTCGCCCGACAACACGAAGGCGGCCGCGCGCGTGAAGAAGCCGACGAGCACGAGCGCCCCGCCGACCAGTTCGATGATCCCCGCCACGCCGAGCAGCGAGAACAGCGGCAAGCCATCGAACATGGCGATGTGCGGCGCGTGAAACAGCTTCGCCGACGCATGCGCGAGCAGCAGATACGACGCGACGATGCGCAGCAGCGCGTGGGCGCAAGCGGCCAGAGCGGGCACGCTGGGCGCGGCGGAGCGGACTTGAGTGGACATCGGAATACTCCTGTGAAGGTCATTGCGGGCAGTCTATGCAGACATTGCCCGTCGATAAATCCGGCTACCATTAGCGTTTTGTTTCCCGACAGGAAATGATCGATGGATGCTCTGACCAGCCTGCGGGTGTTCCGCGAGGTCGTCGAGGCAGGCAGCTTCGTCAAGGCCGCCGAGCGGCTCGACATCTCGACCGCGATGACGAGCAAGCATGTCGCCAATCTGGAACGCCAACTGGGCGTGCGGCTCCTGAACCGGACGACGCGCCATCTGAGCCTCACCGAAGCCGGCAGCGTGTATTACGAGCAGTGCAGCGAGGCGCTCGACATCCTTCAGGCCGCCGAGGCGGCGGTCGGCGTGCAGACGGCGCAGCCGCAGGGCGTGCTGAAGGTGACCGCGCCAGGCTGGTTCGCCAACCGCAAGTTCGCCGACCTGCTCGTCGCGTATCAGGCGCGCTATCCAGGCGTGCTGGTCGATCTCAGACTGGAGAACCGCTTCGTCGATCTGGTCGAGGAAGGCTACGACATGGCGCTGCGCGCGACTTCCGAACCATCGCCGTCGCTGATCGTGCGGCCGCTGTGCAAGATGCCCTTCGTGCTCGCCGGGTCGCGCGCTTATCTCGAACAGCACGGCAACCTGCGGCATCCGGATGATGTCGCGCGGCATCGCATGGTGCTGCCGACCTACACGAACATCGAGTCAGTCACGCTCACGGGTCCGGACGGCGTGTTCACCGTGAAGAATCATGCCGTCCTGAAAACCAACGATACGTCGATGGCGCTGCAACTCGTGCGCGCCGGGCTCGGGCTGGCGTATTTTCCGGCGTGGATCGTCGAGCCGGAGCTGGCCTCGGGCTCGCTCTTGCGCGTGCTGCCGAACTACACGGCATTCGCGCCGTCCGTGTACGCGGTCTACACGAGCCGCAAGTACATGACGACCAAGGTGCGGACCTTCATCGACTTCCTGTCGGAGTCGCTGACGGATCGGCCATTATGATTAGGATTACTCTTATTCTTGCGTGATTTGCCGCGTGTAATGATCGCGCCCGCTTCCGGAACGGGCGCTCGATACGCAACAGATTTTCACCTTGCGCGCCGCCGGGATCGTTCCCGTTGTTATTCGCACGATTCGCACGCGAGGTATGCGCGATATGGATTTCCCCTGGATTCCGCTGGCATTCAGCTTGACCCTGCTCGGCCTGATGCTCTTCATCTGCCGCACGATCAACGCGAGTCAAGGCATGCTGCGGTGGAACGGCGCGCTGCTGTTCTTCGTCCTCTGCCTTCTGGCGATGCTGCTGGACTTCACGCTGACGATGGTCTTCGCATCGGCGAGCTTCCATGACCGGACGCAGTATGACGACCTGGCATCGCGCACCGCATGGAGCGAGCGCGTATTCACGTATCTGATCCCATGCGCGGTGTCGCTGTTGCTGGCGCTGAGGTTTCGCAGGCGTCGGCGTCTGGCGCATGAGCTTGCGCGCGGATGCAAGCCGGGCAACCGCGAGGATTCGCTGACGATTCAGACCTCTCCATATACCCAGTCCGAGTTGCCGCTCTGACGGTCCGTGAGTGAATTCGAAGAGCCAAGTCGTAAAATGCACTGAAGCAGTTCTACTCTTCGTTTCTCTCTGATATACTTTCGCTCTTTCGGGGCGTAGCGCAGCCTGGTAGCGTACCTGCATGGGGTGCAGGTGGTCGGAGGTTCAAATCCTCTCGCCCCGACCAGATCCAAACCCGCGACAGCTAAGGCTCTCGCGGGTTTTTTTTGGCTGAAGCGCCTGTAGTTGCATGGGACGCCGAGTCAGAATCACAGGGCAAGAAACTCGGCTTACTGAGTGGATATAAGGTATCGTTCGCGCTCGATTCGTCTGCCGGGCCCAACTTGCGTCGGCGAAGCGATATGTGCGCTCCGGCATCATGGACAGCGACTAAAACAATGCACCGACCGGTGACTCCCACCGCGGCGCGTCTCCGTACGGCGCAATCAAAGGTACCTCTACGTCTTGAACATTCTGATTTCGGCGTTTACAGGCCGCTGCCTGATGAATTGGTTGCCGCTCGCGGACAAAGTCCGCTCGAAGGATGGGCGTTGCAGCTTCCTTCTCTTTCCGCGCCTTTCGGATCCCGATCATGCAGCCCTCTATCGGAGCGACATTCAGTCCTTCGCGCGGATAACCGCGCCCATCGATAAAGATTTTGCTTTTTGCGAGACCACGGAGTCCGCGTGCGTCGCCGCGATTCAGCGTTGCGTCACGGAGGAGCACTACGACGGCATTTTATTGACGACCTGTCATGTCGGGCCTGAGTTGAAATTAAAAGAATGGGTGCAAGCCGTGTCCCCGCGAACGCGAGTCATCGGACTTCAGCATGGATTCGTGCAGCCTTGGGGTTATTACGAAACCTTGTTTGATTCGTTCGACTACCTCGGCGTGTTCGGGCAAGCCTTCGTGGATCGGCTTTCACCGCAGTTCAGAGAGCGAACCACAGCACTCTCCCTTCCGCTGCTGGATTCATACAGGATTGACCGGCAACCCGACGACGAGATCGTATTGTTCGCGCTTCAAAAAGATCTGACGCCCGACGTGGTGAAGCGACTAAGTTCTGAGATCGAGGCTTCCTCAGGCAAGAAGGTGGTTCTCCGACCCCATCCGGAGCACGTTGCAAACTATGACGGACTTCGACAGACGTTCGCGTTTTCAGATCCGACCGAACCACTAAGTCGAGCACTGCAACGCGTGTCTGGAGTGATCACTTCGGGAAGCACACTGGCGCTAGCGTCCCTTTCGATGAACATACCGACGGCGGTCGTACCTCACTTGGGCGGCGAAGAATACGAGCCGTTTGGAATCGTCGCCGACGAGATGGCTGCTTCTCCGATACTGCAGATTCTCGATCGGTTCAAGGAGCCTTCGTTCCGCACGCAACTGAACAAGACATTGGAAGCGTATACCGGGCGCGCGGGGCAACGCGTCGAATATGCTTTCGACACGCTCCGAAGACTCCTCACCCCGATGGACTCGCGCGCAACCAGACAACCACGCGCTTTCAGCAACAACTGGCTTCGACGCATCCTCAAGCGTCCTTTTGCCTGACGAGCGAACTCACTCGAAGATGCGGAAGAATTCAGACATCTAAGCTTTGCGCGCCTACGCTATTGCGCTGACGATCTGCGCGCATTTGGCACGACTCGAGCCATCGTGGGACCGTTGGGTTTATGCATTCTGGCTCGGAGGCGGCGTCGATCTGTTCTTCGCCATCTCCGGCTTCGTCATTACGAGGTCACTTCTTGACCTGAAACGCCGGACAGCCAGACCGTCCATTCTCTCGATCATCAAACCGTTCTGGATCCGGCGCATTTATCGTCTTTGGCCCGCCGCTATTTGCTGGGCTTTCGCCTCTGTCATTCTTTCGATCTTCTTCAATCGACTCGGCCTGTTCGGAACGGTTGAAGGTACGCTGACATTCGCCCTGGCGGGCATTGGACAATTCGCGAATCTCTATGGGGCCGTCTGCTCGGCTCCAAATGCAACTCACCCATGTGAATTCTCCAGCCTGGCCGTCTACTGGAGTCTTTCCCTAGAGGAGCAGTTCTATCTGCTTGCTCCATTCGCATTGTTGTTTCTCCCACGCAAGTTCTTTGTCTTGTTACTCATTTTGATCGCCGGAAGTCAATTGTTTCTCACGCGCGATTGGCCATCCGCTCTATGGTTCTTCAGGACCGACGCGCTCTGTTTCGGCGTTTTGATCGGCCTGACATCGGAGAAAACCGCGATTATCAGAGTGGCGCACTCCATTCTGGACCGGAAGATTTTGCGAGCGACGCTCGTAGGAGCGCTTCTTATTGCGCTAATTGGTGTCGCTTCGCCCGGTGTCGTGCCTTTTTATAACGGCGCCATCGCATTGATCGCGGCCGCGCTCGTGTTCATCGCGTCTTTCGATCGCGATTACATCGTCCAAAGCAACCTACTGAAACGAGTGACGAACTGGCTCGGCGCGCGATCATTTTCCCTGTATCTGACACATCTCCTGGCCTTCTTCGCAGCGCGCGAACTCTATGCGCGCCTCCGCACTATGTCGGTGGAAGGCCCGGTTCAAATCTCGAGCGTGGTGGCAATTGCCATTTTATTGACGATCGTGCTCACAGAATTCTCATATCGCGTCATCGAGGTCCCGTGCCGAAATAAAGGCCGGAGACGGGCTGAGCGTATGCTGACCGCAGACGCGGAAGGCGATCAACCAAGACGTGAGCGCGCGGTTGCAGATGCCGCCAGGCAGTGAGCAAAAGTCCGATCTCATCACGCCGTCATCGTTTGACCTCAGCCGTTTTCCTAAAAATAACCAACACTGACGACTTGAACTGCGGCCGCAGCCCCGTGTGCAAACGAGTGTTCGCGCAAAATTTGCCGCATTCGGGTCGTTGCGTCTTGGCAACACACCTCGAAGCACCCGCCATCAAGCGGTAACGCATTGACTTGGGAGCTAGTATAACGCGCGGATCTCACCTATCATCGCCATTATTACAAAATAAATTACCATCTTCGACCGATTTTTCGAAAGTTTTTGCGTTTGCATGGGACCTCTCGAGTTCGTTTGTCCAGACAGACACATCGACCATCAAGGGTATAAACGTAATTATTACCGGTATTTTTTACCTTACTTGGCTTTTCTCTGTAATGTCACGTTACAATTAAGCAGTTTCCTATAAACTATGCCGCTTTGAAACAAATGACCGTTTCCAGCGTGGAGCGGCTATGAAATGCAAGTTACGAATTCGTACAGCAACGGACGCTCAGATGCGTTCCTTCGTTGGTGCATAGCAGTCTCTCTCGCGCTACTCGCAAGCTTCGGTTACCTCGTCACATCGGCCAAATCGACTCTGCACATCAACATCGTCCCGACGGCCGATCGCGATCTGCTCTCTTCCGCCAATGACGTTTCCCTGACGTTGCCCGCTCGCATTGCAAATTCGGTCGTCGCGGACGGCTGGGCCCGCACTGATAATACCTTTGCGGCCTCTGCCCCGACGGCCGGAACGACTCCCAGCTTGCGCTGGAGAGGTGACATTTTCACGCTGGACTATGTGCAGCTGAACGCGACGCCGAAAAGCGGAACCTTGGATATCGACGTTGACGGCAAGCGTACTCATCTCGACCTTTACGACCCCTTTGGCAAGACCTTTTACATCAAGCTGATCTCGTTGGCGCCTTGGTCGAGCATCATCGGATTCGATGAAGCCTCCGAAGCGTTTGGGATATTCATTGCCGTGATCATCGTCGCACTGTTGGGCTTGAAGTGGGCAATGCCCAGGCAAGCCGCGGCGGCCAGCAGCCACGGTCCGCTGGTCAGCACGGCCTATTTCTCGCGCCTCGACCATCTACGCTTCGTTGCGGCCGCACTCGTCCTGCTCTATCACTTCTTTCACAACTTCATCACCAACGCGTACCGCTCGCATAACCCGCTGGTCGCGCTAATCGCTGACGGCCACACTGGCGTGGGCTTGTTCATGGTGTTGAGCGGCTTTATCTTCGCCCACATCGGCCGCGGCAAGGAAATCAACTACAAACGGTTTCTTCTTGCACGCGTAATTCGTATCTTCCCGCTTTATGTCTTTGCCCTGGTGATCGCTTTCAGCACCAAGCGCTGGGACTTCAAACCCCTGGACATCGTCTTGTTCGCCATACCCATGGCCAACTTCTACTCAGTTCAGGCGGTTCCCTACTTCGGCCAGCTCTGGACCATCGGCGTCGAATTTCAGTTTTACTCGATCTTTCCGTTTCTCAACAAATTCACCAACACACGCGGCCCCCGGTACCTCGTTGGACTGCTTGGTCTCTTCATTCTGATCAAGGCCTGTTACTTCAACCTGTACAGCGATGGTCGGGATTTCGGTTACTGGACCATCCTCGGCCGAATGGATCAGTTCATCATCGGCATGCTCGGCGCGATCGCCTATAACAAGCGTCATCGCTTGCTCGGAAACGTCCTTGCGTTTCCCCTGTCGGCGCTCCTGTTGCTCGGCGTGATGACCGTATTCAACCTGCAACTGGGCGGATACAGCGGCACGGCGGGCTCGTCGGTGTGGATCATTTGGCCCGCGCTCGAAGCGTCAGTATGGATGTTGTTCACGCTGACCTACCTTTCATGGAGAGTGCGCATTCCATCAGGGCTGGATGACCTTCTGGCCAAATTCGGCGCAGTCAGTTTCTCGGTCTACGTCATGCAGTACGTCGCGATCCCGCAACTGCAACGCTATATCGGCGTTGTCCCGCTCACCAGCGACTGGACATTGAACGTGCTCATTACGGGGGTTTTCATCGCCCTGCCCGGTGTGTTGTTGCTTTCGGGTCTGACTTACTGCCTGATTGAACGCCCCTTCTTCGCGTTCAAGGTTCGTTATGTATCTCAGCCGGAGCACGCTGGAAACGTGCGCCCACATCCTGCCGAAGCGAGAGAAGCCGCACGTCAAGAAGTCGCTGCGTAAGTCGCTCGATAGTCCCGTCAAGCCATTTGTTTTTTAACTGATACAGACAGCAAAAGATCATGGAGCGTTTAGAGTTCGGCGGCTCGTCCCGCTATATCGCGATCGAGGCAGCGATCCACATCGCTCGCTACCTGACGGCGAAAGATCTGTGTTCGGGCCGCAAGGTTCTGGATATCGCCTGTGGCGAAGGCTACGGATCCTGGCTCATGGCCGAATGGGGAGCGCAGTCGGTTCTGGGTGTGGACGTATCGCCGGAGGCGGTCGCCGCGGCCAACAAGCGATTTTCGAATGAGCGCGTCCGCTTTGTTGCAAGCCCCGGCGAGCAACTGACGCAGATCACTCAAGAACAGAAATTCGATCTGATCGTTTCGCTGGAGACGATCGAGCACGTCGACGATCCGGAACTGTTCCTGAAGAACATCCGCGACGTCGCAGCTCCGAACGCCACGATCATCATTTCCGCGCCGAACGACTACTGGTACTACGATCTCGGTGGCCAGAACGAATTCCACAAGCGCCGCTTCACACTCGAAGAGTTCCAGGCTCTTGCCGAGAAGGTTCTTGGCAAGGCCGATTCGTGGAACCTGGGCACGCTGGGCATCGGCTTTTCCGTAGCCGAGCAACATGGCAAATTGAAGAGCGGCGACGCTTCGACGCCGCAGGATGCCATGCTTGAATTCCAGTCGATCGATTCAGCCGTGTACGTTCCGTCGCAGATCGAGAGCGATGCCACGCCCGCAGAGGCCGCGTTCTACGTAGGTGTGTGGGGCGCAGCGGCAAACAAGAAAACGATCTTCGCCGGATATCCGGTATCGATGAATCTGGGGCGCCAGGTACTCTTCCCGCGCGATGGTATTTGGGCCATCAAACCCGATCCATTGAGCCGCAAGAATGATGAATCCGTGCGGCGATTGCTCGCAAAAGAGCTTGAAGAAACCCTGGCGCGGGAATCCGCGCAGAAAGAACAACTAGCAGCCCTGCAAGACGCCGTGAACTCGGAAATCAGGAAGCTAGAAGAAGCGCGCACGCGCGAACTGGCACTAACCGGTCAGATCGAATCGCTGAATGCTTCCTTGATTGCGAGTACCGAACAACTCGAACAGGCGAAGGCGCAAGAAGCGGTGATGAACAGCGAGCTGGTGGTTCTGACGAAATCCGTCGAGTCTTACAGCGAGAAGCTGCATTTCACGGAAAAGGAAGTCGAGCGCCTGGGAATGTCCCGCCGTGCCGCACAAGCGGAGGTGGCGGCGGCCTGGCGAGCGATTTATCGGCACGAGCACTCCGCCTCGGAATTGCGCGCGACGCTCGATCACGCTCGACAAGAAACAGAGCATGCTCGACACGACGCCGACGCTGCACGTCGCGAATTCGACGCCACACGTCGCGAACTCGATGCTGCGCGCAGCGAACTCGAATCGACACGAAGGCAGTTGAACTCAATGCAGCAAGATGCAGCGGCGACGAACCAACTGCACAACCGAATGCTCGACGAACATCGCCTCGCGATCCAGACAGCGAACGGACACCTGGCGCGCGTGCCCTGGAACGTCGTCAGAGCCTGGTGGCTGATTCGCAAGGCCATTCCCAACGCCGTCCTCAAAGTTGTCGGTGCTCTTCTGAATTCCGTGCGTCGAAGCCATGCAATTTAATATCGAAAATCTGGAAAGCGGCCTCGAGGCAAGGCCCTACGTCACGCATCGTTACCACGAGTTCCTGAATGCCGACTCCGGGCGGAGAGAAGGACCGAACATCGGGCTGAACGGCGAGCATCTCACGATCACGTTCCTGTCGCTGAATCGCAGCAGGCTGTCCATCAAGCTCTGCCGTTCGATCGCTGATCAGATTCCGAATTTCAAGGGCGAAGTCCTCGTGATCGACAACGGATCGAGCGAAGAGGAACGCGAAGCGCTTCGACGCTATCTGGAAGGAATGCCGTTTCGCTGGCGCATCGAGGTGCTCGGACAAAACTACGGGGTGGCGGGCGGGCGCAACAGGACGATGCCCCACGTGCGCACCGAGTGGGTGATGAGCCTGGACAACGACGTCTACTTCATCAAGAACCCGCTTCCCGAGATTCAGCACGACCTCGCCGTTCTCGGCTGCCATTTCATGACGATGGCCGTGCTCAACGAGGACGCCAACACCAACTTCATTCGTGGCGGGCATCTTTACCTCACGTTCGACATGAACGAGTTCATCATCGGCGGCGGTACGGCTCATCGTCAGAGCCATACCGGTTACGATGGCCCGGGCTATCTGGGTACGTTCATGTCGGGATGCGCGTCGGTTTTCCGCAAGGACTCTTTCCTGGCCCAGGGTGGATTCGACGAGGGAATGTTCGTCGGATTCGAAGACTTCGAGTTTTCGGTACGGTTGTTCCGTGCCGGGCTGAAAGTCGGAGCGAGCGATGTCAGAGCCCTGGTCCATGATCACCTGAAGCCGGAGACGACAGACGACAAGGACTACGAGCGCGCTCGCTTTGCGCGCGCACGCCTCGAGGCCGCTGCCGTTCACTTCGAGAAGAAGCACGGATACAAGGTGTGGACCGACGGAGTGGACACGTGGGTGCGTCAACGAGAGCAGGATCTTGGGCTGGACGTTCACAACGGTCGCCAGCGCGACACCGTTTCGACTGGATCGGGACCGCGTCGACCGCGTGTCGCCCTCATCGTCGACATGAATACCTGGGCCCTCGCGAACATCGCGCGGCAGATCATCAAATACGTCTCCGACGAGTTCGAATTCGACATCCTGACGTCTCAGGATGTCGAGCAACCGACCATGCTTCTGGAAATGACCAAGGAGCACGACCTGGTCCATTATCTTTGGCGTGAACCCTTGTCCCTCGTTTGCGAGCCGTGGGAGCGTCAGAGAATCGATCAGCTCTACGGCAGCTGGAACAATTTCGTGTCGCAGGTCATCGCGCCCCGGCCAATCACGCTAACTGTATTCGACCATCTGTTCCTGACCCAGGCGGAAATCGAACATCGCATCCCGCTCTTCACTCAGCTTTCGAACGGATACACCGTTAGCTCACGCATATTGCAGCGCATCTATCAAGGCATCCCAAGCTATCCGAATCCGGATCTGGAAACGCCGGACGGTGTCGATCTGACCAAATTCAAGCCGGCTGCGACAGAGCGCTTCATCGGGAACGAGCATCGGCCCTTGCGTGTGGGCTGGTCCGGCAACAGTGCGTGGGGTACGCATACCGAAGAAGGTCGCCTGCGAGACCCGAAGGGTTTCCACACCATCCTGCGTCCGGCACTGGATCAGCTGAAATCGCGGGGCATCGTCGTCGACGAATACTTCGCGGATCGGCAGATTCGCCAGATCTCGCATGACAGGATGCCCGACTACTACAACGCACTGGATGTTCTGATCTGCTGTTCAGAAGCCGAGGGCACGCCCAATCCGGTGCTCGAAGCGATGGCGTGCGGCGTGCCGGTCATCACCACCAACGTCGGCATTGTGTCCGAGGCATTCGGTCCTCAGCAAAAGCATTTCATCCTCAAGGAGCGCGATGCCGTCCTTCTGGCCGACGCCATTGAAGAACTGGTGAAAAAGCGGCATCTTTTGCATGTGCTGTCTCAAGAGAACCTGCAGTGGATCAAGCGTTGGGATTGGAGCATCCGAACCGATGCATACAGGCGTCTGTTCAGGCATCACATCAAGGCCCGACAGCCTGCCCGGCTCCCGTCCGCGCACCAGGCCGCGTAAGTACCTTTCCGGGCGGTGCGTTCGACTTCGATCTGCGGGAAGCGGACGTGCTGCATCCCACGCGCTGTTTCGACCAGCAGGGGATTTTGAACGAGCACACCGCCCGAAAGTTCTGATCAAAAAGGCTCTCCGGCCTCCGGCGCAGAGCCCTTTTGTTCTTCGAGCATCGTCACGTACAAGAACTGCGAGCAACAACAATGGCATACAGCAAGCTCAACAACCCCCGCGCATTCCCCGGCAACAGCAACTTCGGAATGTCGCTACGTGACTACTTTGCAGGCCAGGCTTTGGCCGGCGATGCATTGCCGATCGATGCATCGCCCGCCCTTCTCGAAGAGCGCGCGCAGTTTTACTACCGGCTGGCCGATGTGATGCTCAAAGTCCGCGCGGAAGACGAAGCGCTGACCAACGCCAGTGCAGTGATGAGCTTGCGCGTATAGGGTCTGCGAAGCGTACGGCTTGCATCGTCGGAAGCGACTTCTCCCGGGGACGTATCATTCAGACATAAACGCCAAAAATACTTGTGTGTCAGTAATTTAAGCTCTAATCTTAATGTGACACATAAGAGTCGGTGCACCATGCCTTTCCCCGTCCCAGCGCCTATGCCGCATCGGCGCATCCACACGGATCGAATCCGCTCCCCCTTGCGCGCGGAAGTCGCAAGATGGTTCGCCTCGACGAGCCGTGCGCGCGTCACGCGTTTCGGGCGCATCTATCCAGGCGGCAGCCGCTACATGTGCGTGAGCGCATCGAAACCTGGCGGAACGTTCGCGCTGTACTTCTTCCACCATGGCGGTGGCGACTGGCGTATCTATCCGCCCTGGGGCGTAGGCCCGAGCATCGTCTACTGGTCAGTCGATGCGAAGACGGCGGGCAGCAACGCGACCGCCCCCCCAAAGAAGCGCTTGCGCGCCGCGATCAAGTCTTAGCGGCAAGCAGCGTCTGCCCGGTGATCGTTTCATCGATCGTGCGCCTGTAGACCTTCGCCACCTCCGCAGCAGGGATGCCTTGCGAAGGATCCTTGCCCATCGATTCCAGCGTCTCCGCGACCCAACCCGGACTCACGACGTTCACGCGCATCTTGCCTTGCAGCTCCAGCGCGGCCACACGGGCGAATCCTTCGACACCCGCGTTCACGATGCTGACGGCCGCGCTGCCAACCATCGGCTGCTGAGCCAGCACGCCGCTCGTCAGCGTGACGGACCCGCCTTCATCGACATGACCGATCGCGCAGCGCACGAGGTTCACCTGCCCCATCAACTTGTTCGCGAGACTGAATGCGTAGTCGCCATCGCTGAGCGAATCGAGCGGCGCGAACTTTGCCGCGCCACCGACGCACACCACCGCGCCGACCTTCCCCACTTTGTCGAACATCGCGACGATGCTCGCCTTATCCGACAAATCGACCGACACGTCGGAGCCTTTGCGGCTCGCGGTGATCACTTCATGCTGCGGCTCGAGAATCCGTTTGATCTGAGTGCCCAACAAGCCGGTTGCGCCAACGAGCAGCACTCGCATAAGCCCTCCTGATTCGACGTGACAAGGCCGCGCCGTGCTTACACGGCGCGAAAGACGTGGAACGAGCAAGCGCTTATCGTACTGCCGCTGCGCGCAGCGTGCAGCGCAGGCATTCATGCGCCGCAATGCGCAGGCGAAAAAAATGCCGCGACGAATCGCGGCATTTTCCGACACTTCAACGCAGGCGCTCATCCGCCCAGCAAGTCGATCACCTGAAGAATATCCTTGCGCAACTGATCGACATCGACCCCCGGCTGGGCTTGCGGCGCGGCTTGCGCTTCGGCCATCTCGGCTTCGCCGACACTTGCGCGCCCCTGCGAGTCGAGCCGGTTGCGCGCACCATTGATCGTGAAGCCCTGCTCGTACAACAACTCACGGATACGCCGGATCAGCAAGACCTCGTGATGCTGATAGTACCGGCGGTTGCCTCGCCGCTTCACCGGCCTCAGTTGCGTGAATTCCTGCTCCCAATAGCGCAGCACGTGAGGCTTGACGCCGCACAGCTCGCTGACTTCGCCAATCGTGAAATAACGCTTGGCCGGGATCGGAGGCAAGACGACTTTTTCCATCGTCGATCAACCATCGTGGTAGGTGATGTCGATTGAAGCGCGGTGGCCAGCAGCGGAGCGCGCGATCGATGCCGCGCCTGAACGGATCAGCGTGCGAGATCCGTCTCTGCTCCCGTTTCGACCAGCGCCTTCAGCTTCTGACTTGCATGAAACGTGACGACCCGCCGCGCGGCAATGGGAATGGCCTCGCCCGTCTTCGGGTTGCGGCCCGGACGCTGAGGTTTGTCGCGCAGTTGAAAATTACCGAATCCGGAAAGCTTGACGCTCTCGCCGCTCTCCAGCGCATCGCGAATGACTTCGAAGAAGGCTTCGACCATGTCTTTCGCCTCGCGCTTGTTCAGACCGACGTGGTCGAACAGCATCTCCGCCAGTTCGGCTTTCGTGAGCGTCGGCATGTCACCGGACGCGCCGCCGTTCGAAGTCGTGGTATCTCGGGTCATGGCGCTGCGCTGCGCCGAAAGAAGGGCTTCGAAATCACTCGAGTTCATTTGGTTCATATCGGTAAAACGGCGCCTAACACGTTTAAGACTTGGCGATTAAGACGGACCGGCCAACTGCAGGCTATCCGCGCAACCGCGCGCCGTGTACTCGAGCCAGACGATCCACCAGCGTTTTGATGGCCGTATCGACCGTTTCGTCCTGAAGCGTGCCGCCAGTATCTTGCAACGTTACACGGAAGGCAAGACTTTTCTCGTGCGCTCCCAACCCACCGGAAGTATTTGATTTTGGACGAAATTCATCGAAAAGCGCAACCCTCGTAACGTGCTTGCACGCGGCCTCCGAGCGGGCGTTTTCGAACTCGTCGAGAAGCGCCTGAACCGGAACGTGTTGATCTACGACAACCGCGATATCGCGCCGCACAGGCGGGAATTTCGACACTTCGGCCGGCGCGGGCAGCGCGCGATCCATCAGCGCTTCGGCATCGATTTCGAAGACGATCGGCGCGTTGGGCAGGTCATACTTCTGCAGCCAGCGCGGATGCAGTTCGCCGATCCAGCCGACCGCGCGCCCCGCCACTTCGATACGCGCGCTGCGTCCCGGATGCAGCGCCGGATGCTCGGCCTTCACGAAGCGCGGCACGACAGGCGCGAAGAGCGCTTCGACGTCGCCCTTCACGTCGAAGAAGTCGACGTTGCGCGATGCGGCGCCCCACTGCTCTTCGACCACCGGGCCATAAGCGAGGCCGCCGATCATCTTCGGCTGCGCGAAACCTTCGACGGTCAGCTCGCCCGCCAACACCTTCGCGTCGCGATGGAACACGCGCCCCGCCTCGAACACACGAATGCGGTCGGCGCGGCGGTTCAGGTTGTGGCGCAGCACTTCGATCAGGCTGCCGAACGTAGTCGTGCGCATGACCGAAAGCTGGCTCGCGATCGGGTTGAGCAGCCTGATCGGATTGTCGTTGCCGGCGAAATCCTGCTCCCATTCGGCATCGACGAAACTGAAGTTGACCGTCTCCGAATAGTCGCGCGCGGCGACCGCGTGGCGCAGCGTGTGGATCGAACGCTTCGTTTCATTCGTGATCCGCATTTCGCTGCGCGCGACCGGCGGCCGTGCCGGAATCTTCTCGAAGCCGTAGATGCGCGCCACTTCCTCGATCAGATCTTCCTCGATCTCGATATCGAATCGATACGGCGGCGGCGTGACCTTGAAGGTGTCGCCGTCGCGTTCGAACGCGAGGTTCAGTCGCGTAAAAATTTGCGCGATCTCTTCGGCGCCGATTTCCACGCCGATGATGCGATGCGCGCGCGACACGCGCATCGACACCGGATTGCGCTCGGGCACGTTGACGATCTGATCGTCCACCGGGCCGGCCTCGCCGCCGCAGATGTCGAGGATCAGGCGCGAGATGCGTTCGATGTGCTCGACGGTCGTCGAGTAATCGACGCCGCGCTCGAAGCGATGCGCCGCGTCGGTCGAGAAGTTGTACCTGCGCGCGCGGCCGCGGATCGCGTCCGGCCACCAGAAGGCGGCCTCGAGATAGATGTTGGTCGTGTCGAGCGACACGGCCGTGCTATCGCCGCCCATGATGCCCGCGAGGCTTTCGAGATGGTGATCGTCGGCGATCACGCCAACGGTTTCATCGACTTCGATGGTGTTGCCGTTGAGCAGCTTGAGCGACTCGCCCTTCTTGCCCCAACGCACTTCCATCACGCCGTGGATCTTGTCGAGATCGAACACGTGCGACGGACGGCCCAGTTCGAGCATCACGTAGTTGGAGATATCGACGAGCGCGGAGATGCTGCGCTGGCCCGCGCGCTCCAGACGCTCGACCATCCATTGCGGCGTCTTCGCGTGCGCGTTCACGCCACGAATCACGCGGCCCGAGAAGCGGCCGCACAGGTCCGGCGCGAGGATCTTCACGGGCAGCTTTTCGTCGAGCTTCGTTTCTACCGCCGGCATGTCGGGCGCCTTCAACGGCGCGCCGGTGATCGCCGCGGTTTCGCGCGCGACGCCGAATACCGAGAGGCAATCCGCCTTGTTCGGCGTGAGCTTGATCTCGAAGACGGTGTCGTCGAGATTGAGCGCTTCGCGGATGTCCTGGCCGATCTTCGCGTCCGCAGGAAGAATGAGCAGGCCGCTATGATCTTCCGAGAGCTTCAGCTCGCGCGCCGAGCACAGCATGCCCTGGCTATCGACCCCGCGCAGCTTGGTCGGCTTGATCGCGAACGGCTCGCCGCCCGCCTCGACCGGTGGCAACACGGCGCCGATGAGCGCGACCGGCACCTTGATGCCCGGCGACACGTTCGGCGCGCCGCACACGATGTTCAGTCGCTCGCCCGTGCCGGCATCGACCTGGCAGACATTGAGCTTGTCGGCGTTCGGATGCTTCGCGACTTCGAGCACCTGCCCGACCACGATGTTCGTGGTCGGCGGCGCGACCGGGCGCAGGTCTTCGACTTCGAGGCCGGCCATCGTCAGCGCATGCGCGAGCTCATCGGTGGAGAGCTTGGGATCGACGAAACTGCGGAGCCAGGATTCGGGGAATTGCATGTGTGTCTACGTTCGAAATGTTTGGAGTCTCTCGTTCGGCTCTTTCGTTGCAAGCCGGACGTCGCGGGCGATGCGTGCGGCTATCAGGCGAACTGGCGCAGGAAACGCAGATCGTTCTCGAAGAACAGGCGCAGATCCTGAACGCCGTAGCGCAGCATGGTCAGACGCTCGAGGCCGCTGCCGAACGCGAAGCCGATGTAGCGCTCCGGGTCGAGGCCCATGTTGCGGATGACGGTCGGATGCACCTGACCCGAGCCGGAGATTTCCAGCCATTTGCCCGCGTTCTTGCCATGCTCGAACATCATGTCGATCTCGGCCGACGGCTCCGTGAACGGGAAATACGACGGACGGAAGCGCACGAGAATGTCGTCGCGCTCGAAAAACTTCTTGAGGAAATCGGTGTAGACGCCCTTCAGATCGGCGAAGCTGATGTTCTCCTCGATCCACAGGCCTTCGACCTGGTTGAACATCGGCGAGTGGGTGGCGTCGCTGTCGACGCGATACGTGCGGCCCGGCACGATCACCTTGATCGGCGGCTTGTTCATGCGCGCGTAGCGCACCTGCATCGGACTCGTGTGCGTGCGAAGCAAGAGCGGGCGGCCGTCGGCATCCTTGCCGTCGACGTAGAAAGTGTCCTGCATCGAACGCGCCGGATGATTCTCCGGGCTGTTCAACGCGGTGAAGTTGTACCAGTCGGTTTCGATCTCGGGACCATCGGCGACGTCGAAGCCGATCGTGCGGAACACCTGCTCCACGCGCTCCCACGTGCGCATCACCGGATGCAGCGTACCCGCGCCCATACCGCGGCCCGGCAGCGTGACGTCGATGGCCTCGGCCGCCAGACGCTGGTTCAGCAGCGCATCCGCGAGCGCCTGACGGCGCGCGTTCAGCGCGGCTTCGACCTGCTGCTTTGCCTGATTGATGCGCGCACCTTCAGTCTTCTTCGCTTCCGGATCGAGCCTGCCCAAACCCTTCAGCAATTCCGTCAGCGCGCCCGACTTGCCGAGAAACCGCGCCTTCTCGTTTTCGAGCGTGTTGGCATCGGTGGCGTGTTCAAAGGCGCTTTTCGCGTCGGCGACAATCTGATCCAGATCCATTGATCCCATCTTCTCTACGTCAAATTCAAACTGAGGTTCGGTTTTGCGCTCGTCCTGAGCCCTTCAAGCCATGCGCAAAACCGTCCGACCAACAAAAACGGGGCTCGGTGAGAGCCCCGTTTTCTGCCTTCGCACCACCGTCAACAACCCGGTGACGCGAAGGCGAACCACGCAGTACTAATTTCGCAATTAGGCTGCAACGGCGGCTTTCACCTGCTTCACGATCGCAGCAAAAGCAGCCTTGTCGAACACAGCCATGTCAGCCAGCACCTTGCGGTCGAGTTCGATCGAAGCCTTCTTCAGGCCGTTGATGAACACGCTGTAGGTCATGTCGTGCTGACGCACCGCAGCGTTGATACGCGTGATCCACAGTGCGCGGAACACACGCTTCTTGTTGCGGCGATCGCGGTAGGCGTATTGGCCAGCGCGCATGACCGCCTGCTTGGCGATGCGATAGACGTTATTGCGACGGCCGCGGTAACCCTTGGCCAGCGCGATGATCTTCTTGTGACGGGCCCGTGCGGTAACCCCACGTTTTACTCGAGGCATGTTGCTCTCCTTGGAGTGTTAGTTGAGGTTAGGCGAACGGCAGCATTGCGCGGACGGAGTTCAGATCAGACTCGTGAACGGCCGTGATGCCACGCAGATGGCGTTTGTTCTTGGTGGTTTTCTTGGTAAGAATGTGGCGCTTGAACGCTTGACCGCGCTTGACGGTACCGCCCGGACGCACCACGAAGCGCTTCGCAGCGCTCTTCTTGGTCTTCATCTTCGGCATGAAACAACTCCAGTTTATTTGATGGTCATGGGTGTGCGGCTGATCCGATCAAACCACGTCGGATCCCTGCCCGCCCTTCGAAACCCACGCTCCACTTGTGTGCGAACGGTTCTGAAGAACCGCCGCCTTTCATGAGCGGCGTCACCGAAATGACGCCACTCTGAAACCGCCGGCAATGCCGCGCCAGCCGCCTTGCGACGGCGCGCGATCCATTGCTTCACTACTTATGCTTGCTTACCCTTCTTCTTCGGGGCAAGCACCATGATCATCTGGCGCCCTTCCATCTTCGGCATCTGCTCGACCTGGCCGTATTCGTCGAGATCCGACTTCAGGCGTTCGAGCATGCGCATGCCGATTTCCTGGTGCGCCATTTCGCGACCACGGAAACGCAACGTGATTTTCGTCTTGTCGCCGTCTTCAAGGAAGCGCGTGAGGTTGCGCAGCTTGACGTTGTAGTCACCGTCATCCGTGCCGGGGCGGAATTTGACTTCCTTCACCTGCACGATCTTCTGCTTGAGCTTCGCCTCGTGCTGCTTCTTCGCTTCCGAGTACTTGAACTTGCCGTAGTCCATCAAACGGCAGACAGGCGGGGACGCCTGCGGCGCGATTTCGACGAGATCCACGTCGTGCTGTTCCGACAGGCGGAAAGCCTCGGCCAGCTTCACGATTCCGAGCGGCTCGTTGTCCACTCCGACCAAGCGCACTTCCGGCGCGGTAATTTCACCGTTGATGCGATGTGACGACTTATCAGTAGCGATGTTACGTTTCCTCTAAAAATGAAAAAACAAGCCGCGCTGCGAGTGGCTTACTTGAACGCCCGCACTTCCTGCTGCAAGCGCTCGAGAAATGCGTCGACGGGCATCACGCCCAGATCGACACCGCCACGAGCACGCACGGCCACAGTTTGTGCATCACGCTCCTTGTCGCCGACAACCAGCAAATACGGCACCTTTTGCAGCGTGTGCTCGCGTATTTTATAGCTAATCTTCTCATTGCGCAAATCGCACTCGACTCTAAGCCCTTGTTTTTGCAACGATTGGGCCAGATTTGCGGCGTATTCCGCCTGACTTTCGGCAATATTGAGCACGACGGCCTGGGTCGGCGCCAGCCACGGCGGCATTGCACCAGCATGGTGCTCGATCAGAATCCCGAGGAAGCGCTCCATCGAGCCGACGATCGCGCGGTGGAGCATCACCGGGCGACGGCGGCTGTTGTCCTCGGCGACGTATTCCGCGCCGAGACGCTCCGGCAGCACCATGTCGAGCTGCAGCGTGCCGCACTGCCAGGAACGGCCGAGCGCGTCCTTGATGTGGTACTCGATCTTCGGACCATAGAACGCGCCCTCGCCCGCGAGTTCTTCCCACTGCAGGCCGCAGGCGGTGAGCGCGTCGCGCAGGCCTTGCTCCGCACGATCCCAGATTTCATCGGTGCCCGCGCGCTGCTCGGGACGCAGCGACAGCTTGATGTCGATGTGATCGAACCCGAAATCCTTGTACACGCTCATCGCGAGGGTGTTGAAGGCGATCGATTCGGCGATGAACTGGTCTTCCGTGCAGAAAATGTGCGCATCGTCCTGGACGAAGCCGCGCACGCGCATCAGGCCGTGCAGCGCGCCCGACGGCTCGTTGCGATGGCACGACCCGAATTCCGCGTAGCGCAGCGGCAGATCGCGATACGAACGCAGACCGTGATTGAACACCTGCACGTGACCCGGACAGTTCATCGGCTTGATCGCGTAGTCGCGCTTCTCCGACTCGGTCGTGAACATGTTTTCACGATAGTTCTGCCAGTGGCCCGACGCTTCCCAGAGCGAACGGTCCATGACCATCGGGGTCTTGATCTCGAGATAGCCCGCCTCGTTCACGCGGCGGCGCATGTACTGCTCGACCTGCTGCCACAGCGACCAGCCCTTCGGATGCCAGAACACCATACCCGGCGCTTCATCTTGCAGATGGAACAGGTCCAGCTGCTTGCCGAGCTTGCGGTGATCGCGCTTCTCGGCTTCTTCCAGCATGTGCAGGTACGCGTCCTGATCTTCCTTCTTGGTCCAGGCCGTGCCGTAGATGCGCTGCAACTGCTCGTTCTTCGAATCACCGCGCCAGTACGCGCCCGCGACCTTCATCAGCTTGAAGACCTTCAGCTTGCCGGTGGACGGCACGTGCGGGCCGCGGCACAGGTCGATGAAGTTGCCGTGCGCATAGAGCCTGATCTCGTCGCTATCCGGAATGGAACCGATGATCTCCGCCTTGTACTTCTCGCCGATGCTCTTGAAGTACTCGACCGCCTCGTCGCGCGAAACGATGCGGCGCGACACCGGCTCGTCCTTCTTGGCGAGTTCCTGCATGCGCTTTTCGATCTTTTCCAGATCTTCGGGCGTAAAGGGACGGCTGTACGAGAAGTCGTAGTAGAAGCCGTTATCGATGACCGGTCCGATGGTCACCTGCGCTTCGGGGAAGAGATCCTTCACCGCGTACGCCAGCAAGTGCGCAGTCGAGTGCCGCACGACATCGACGCCCTCCGGGTCCTTGTCGGTGACGATCGCGAGCGACGAATCGCGGTCGATCAGGAAGGAGGTATCGACGAGTTCGCCGTTGAGCTTGCCGGCGAGCGCCGCCTTGGCGAGGCCCGCGCCGATCGATGCCGCGACTTCCGCGACGGTCACCGGGTGGTCGTATTTTCGGACCGACCCATCAGGCAAACGTACCGAAACCATATCGTTCTCCAGGACGCCGGCGCACGCCGAGCGATTTCGATTAAGCATTGCCCCCGCGATTTCGTTTCGAAAACCGGGAGACAAAAAAAATGCGGCCCCGCTATCGAGGGGCCGCATTCACTTTTCACACATACCGCGAAACAATTTGGCAGAAGGCGAATAAGGTCCTCGACTAGCGTCGCTCCGAAGTTGTTTCGGTCAACGTTCGACGGGCCATTTTTTGCCTTTTGCGCTGAGCGCTTCTTGCGGTCTGAAACCCCGCGAACCGGAGTTCGCCGAATTTCGTTTTCGTTGGTAGGCTCGATTGGACTCGAACCAACGACCCCCACCATGTCAAGGTGGTGCTCTAACCAGCTGAGCTACGAGCCTGAAAGAAGTGAGATTATATGGAGCGTTTCGGATCTTGGCAAGTGTTTGTCTGCGGAAAAATCAGAAATATTCGCTAATCCGATCAACTTCTCGTGGAATGCGTTGCCGCATCAAGCATTTAGCCACAAATCAGCCGCCCGTCAGGCGCGCCGCGACGCGCGAATCACGCCCTGCACTTCCCCGAGCAGCGTGCACGCGCGCTGAATCTGCGCGGCGTTCGACACTTCCACAGTGAACTGCATATACGCAATGTTCCTGCGGCTCTGGCTCTTCACGCCGATCACATTGATTTTCTCGCGCGCGAACACTTCGGAGATATCGCGCAGCAAACCCTGCCGGTCGGCCGATTCCACCGACAGATCCACCGGGTACACGGACGACCCGCGGCCGTTCATCACGTCGGCGGACCATGTCGTATGCAGCACCCGCTCGGGCGAGCGCTGGGCCATGCGCTTGAACGTCTCGCAATCCGTGCGGTGCACCGACATGCCCTTGCCGCGCGTGACGAACCCGGCGATCGGATCGGGCGGCGCGGGCCGGCAGCAGCGTGCGAGCTGCGTGAGTAGCGCATCCACGCCGACCACGAGCACGCCCGTCGATGCGCCGTGCGCGACGCTCTGTCCGCTGCTGCGCTTCTCGAACTGTTCGGGCGCTTCCGGCTCAGGCTCGGGCGGCGGTGTATCGGAGAGCGCCTGCTCAATGTTGCGCAGGCTGAACTCTTCCTTGGCGACCGCCGCGTAGAGATCTTCCGGCGCCTTGAAGCCGAGTTTCGTCGCGAGCTGCTCCAGGCTGACCGAGGTCTTCCCCTCGCGCTGCAAGGTCTTTTCGACGATCGTCCGTCCCGCCGCGATGTTCTCGGCCGCGTCCGCCGCATGGAACCACGCCCGCACCTTCTGCCGCGCCCGCGCGCTGTGCAGATAGCCGAGCTGCGGATTGAGCCAGTCGCGCGACGGCCCGCCCTCCTTCACCGCGACGATCTCGACCGTCTGGCCGTTCTGCAGCGGCGTGTTGAGCGGCACCATCGCGCCGTCGACGCGCGCGCCGCGACAGCGGTGTCCCAGCTCGCTGTGCAGGTGATACGCGAAATCGATGGCGGTCGCGCCCTGCGGCAAGGCGATCACGCGCGCCTGCGGCGTGAGCACGTAGATGTGGTCGTCGTCGAGCGTGGCGTCGCGCAGTTGCTGCCAGCCCGGGCGCTCGCCTTCGACATCGTCCTTCCAGGCGAGAAGCTGGCGCAGCCACGCGATCTTCTCGTCGTATTTCTCGCTCGCCGTCACCTGGCCCGCGTAGCCGCGCGTGCCCGCTTCCTTGTAGCGCCAGTGCGCGGCCACGCCGTATTCGGCGAACTGATGCATTTCCTGCGTGCGGATCTGCACTTCGAACGCGCGGCCGTCGTCGCCGATCACCACCGTGTGCAGCGATTTGTAGCCGTTGGGCTTGGGGCGCGAGATGTAGTCGTCGAACTCGCGCGGCACGGGCTGCCACAGGTTGTGCACGATGCCGAGCACGGTGTAGCAATCCTTGATGTCCCCGACGATCACGCGAAACGCGCGCACGTCGTTCAGCTCGGAGAAATCGAGATGCTTGCCGCGCATCTTCTTCCAGATGCTGTAGATGTGCTTCGGCCGCCCGCTCACCTCCGCCTTGATGTGCGCGGTGTCGAGTTCCTTCTGCAGGCGCGCGATCGCCTCGGTCACATAGGTCTCGCGCTCGACACGCTTCTCGTCCAGCAGCTTCGCGATGCGCTTGTACGTGACCGGGTCCTCGAAGCGGAACGACAGATCCTCGAGTTCCCACTTGAGTTGCCAGATACCGAGTCGATTGGCGAGCGGCGCGTAGATTTCGAGCGTCTCGCGCGGCACGTCCGGCGAGGGATCGAGCTTGTGCGCGGCGTGATAGCGCAGCGTCTGCACCCGCGACGCGAGCCTGATGAGCACGACGCGGATGTCCTGCGCGAACGCGAGCAGCATCTTGCGCAGCGCTTCGACCTGCGCGCGGCGCGCGGCCTGCGCATCGCGCGTGTCGGGCAATTCCGCGAGCGTGGCGCGCGAGCTGACCGAGCCCAGCCGCAGAAGCTTGCGCACGTCGCCGACGAGCCGCTGCACTTCCGGCCCGAAGCGCTCGGTGATCACCTTCTCGGGATCGTCCAGATGCGGCGCCAGCGCGAAGAGCGCCGCCGCGGCGATCGCGTGCGAATCGACGTTGAGCGTCTGCATGATGCGCGCGGTGCCGGCGGCGTGCTCGGCGAGCAGTTCGCCCGTCGAGAGCCGCGCGTCCTTCGCGTGCTCGCGCACGAACGCGAGCGCGTCGTCGATGGACGGCTCGGGCAGCGTTTCGGCGTGGACGGCGGTCTCGGTCATGCGGGTGATGCCACTACTTTCGAAGCTCGACTAAGCGATGAATCAGCCGCGTTGAGCCGCGATCACCACGATTTCGACGAGGCACGCGGGATTGGCGAGCTTCGCCTCGACCGTGGCGCGCGGCGGCGTGCTGCCTTCGGCGACCCACGAATCCCACACGGCGTTCATGCCGGCGAAATGCACCATGTCGGAGATATAGATCTGCACCGACAGCAAATGCGATTTGTCGCTGTTCGCTTCCTCGAGCAAGCGGTCGATGTGACCGAGCACTTCGCGCGTCTGGCCGGTGATGTCCTGGTTCGTGTCTTCGGCGATCTGGCCGGCGAGATACACCGTGCCGTTGTGGATCGCGATCTCGGAAAGACGCGGGCCGACGTGATGACGAATGACTGCCATTGTGTGTTCCTGATCGATGAATGGTGAAAAAACAGGTGAAGCGCCGGGCGCTCAACCCGACATTATGCCCCGCTACCGCCATTCCCGAGAAAGAACCCCCTGGCAATGGCGATTTGATCTTCGGCAAGGAATGCCGGCGCGTGGCCCGCTCCCGGAATCTCGACGCTCGTCACGGCTTGGCCTTTTTCGATCATTTGCGCGACCGTCTCGCGCGACAGCAGGTCCGAGCTTTCGCCGCGCACGACCAGCACCGGCGTCTTGATCGACGCGAGCGACTGCCACAGGAACGCTTCTCCGGCCGCGTTCTGCTCGTCGGTGGCCGACGTGAAGGGCGTCGCGATACCCGGGTCGTAGCGGAAACCCCATGCGCCGTCGCGTTCGAGCAGAAGCGGCGTGTTGATGCTCGCCCACTCCTCGTCCGTCAACGGCCCGAACGAGGCGGCGAGCGCCGCCGCGTAGCGCACGCCTTCGTCGAGCGAGGCAAAGCGCGCGGGCTTGCCGAGATAGTCGCCGATGCGGCCAAGCGCGATGGGCTCGATGTGCGGCCCGACGTCGTTGAGCAGCATCCTGCGGATCGGCGTATTGGGCAGCCCGCCGAGCGCCATGCCGATCAGTCCGCCCATCGACGTGCCGAACCAGTCCACCGTCTCCACGTTCAAGCGCGCGATCAGCGTGACCATGTCGGCGACATACTGCGGCACGCCGTAGTAGCGCGAATCGGCAAGCCAGTCCGACAGGCCTCGACCGACCACATCCGGGCATACGACGCGATAGTCATGCGCGAACGCCTGCGCGAGCCGGTCGAAATCGCGCCCCGAGCGCGTCAGGCCGTGCACGCAGAGCAGCACCCGCGGATTCGCCGGATCGCCCCACTCCGTATAGGCCATGCGATGCAGGCCCGCCGGACTCGCGCATTGCACGAAGCGCTGGCGCGGCTCGCTCAGGTCTGACTGGACTGCTTCGACGACGATGGGTGCGGTCATGGAGAATTCCTCGTGGCAAGGGTCCAGACGATTGTAAAGCGCCTCGCGCCGGATCGAGCGGGCGCTGGCCGAACGGACGACCCCGGTTTCACTCGAGCAGATGCGGCCGTGCGCGCAAAAAGCAAAGCGGGCGAAGCCCAAAAGCCTCGCCCGCCCCGATTCGCGCCGACGCCGCCCAAGCGGCGCCCGTGTCAATCCGACGTCACTTCACGCTCGTGACATCGAGCGGCGCGCCCGTCTTCTTCTGGATTTCCTCGACCGTCACGCCGTCGGCCAGCTCGACGAGCTTCAGCCCGTTGTCGGTGACGTCGATCACGCCGAGGTCCGTGATGATGCGATCCACGACGCCCACGCCCGTCAGCGGCAGCGTGCACTCTTCGAGGATCTTGTGCTGGTCGCCCTTGGCGACGTGCTCCATCAGCACGACGACCTTCTTCACACCCGCGACGAGGTCCATCGCGCCGCCCATGCCCTTGATCATCTTGCCGGGGATCATCCAGTTGGCGAGATCGCCCTTCTTGCTGATCTGCATCGCGCCGAGGATCGCCAGGTTGATGTGGCCGCCGCGGATCATCGCGAACGAATCCGCCGACGAAAAGATCGACGAGCCCGGCAGCGTCGTCACGGTCTGCTTGCCGGCGTTGATGAGGTCGGCGTCCACTTCGTCTTCATACGGCGACGGGCCGATGCCGAGCAGGCCGTTTTCCGATTGCAGCCACACTTCCATGCCGTCCGGCACGTGATTGGCGACGAGCGTCGGCAGGCCGATGCCGAGGTTCACGTAGAAGCCGTCCTGCAGTTCCTGCGCCGCGCGCGCGGCCATCTGGTCACGAGTCCAAGCCATGATTACTCTCCTTTCGCGCGGACGATGCGCTGTTCGATGCGCTTCTCCGGGTGCGCATTCAGCACGAGGCGCTGCACGAAGATGCCGGGCGTGTGGATCGCGTCCGGATCGAGCTCGCCGACCTCCACGATTTCCTCGACTTCGGCGACGGTGATCTTGCCCGCCATCGCGCACATCGGGTTGAAGTTGCGTGCCGTGCGGCGATAGATCAGGTTGCCCGACTTGTCGGCCTTCCATGCCTTCACGAGGCCGACATCGGCAGTCAGCGAATGCTCGAGCACGTAGTGGTTCTCGCCGAACTGGCGCGTTTCCTTGCCTTCGGCGATCACGGTGCCGAAGCCCGTGTTGGTGAAGAACGCCGGAATGCCCGCGCCGCCCGCGCGCAGCTTCTCGGCGAGCGTGCCCTGCGGCGTGAATTCGAGCTCCAGCTCGCCGGCGAGATATTGCCGCTCGAACTCCTTGTTTTCGCCCACGTACGACGAAATCATCTTCTTGATCTGGCGCGTCTCGAGCAGGAGGCCGAGGCCGAAGCCGTCGACGCCCGCGTTGTTGCTGATGCAGGTGATGTCCTTCACGCCCGTGTCGCGCAGCGCGGCGATGAGCGCCTCGGGAATGCCGCACAGCCCGAAACCGCCGACGGCGAACGTCTGCCCGTCCTTGACGATGTCCTCGAGCGCCGCTTTCGCGCTGGGATAGACCTTGTTCATCTGTGTGTCCCTTCCATGTGTGAAACCAACTGAAAATCGGCTTTTTGAAGCCGCCGCGGCGCTGTCATGCGTGCGTCAGGCGGCCTGTTGGCGTGGCAAAAGAGTACGCTGCGCGGACGATCCGGCACAATACGCAAAAATACATAAGTCATTGCCCGCGCCCGTTTGGTTCCCGGCGGCGTCAGCCGCGAAACACAGACGCCCGGCACCCGATTCCACATGCGTGAACTGGACTATCAAACCGCGTTTCATCTCGCGCCCGTCGGGCTCGTGCTTTCGCGCGAGCGCATCATCGAGGATTGCAACGAGCAGGTCTGCGCGATCTTCGGCTTTGCGCGCGAGGCGCTCATCGGCAAGTCGTTCGAGGTGATTTATCCGTCGCCGGACGAGTTCGCGCGCATCGGCGAGCGCATCGCCGCGCACATCAGCAAGGAAGGCACGTACAGCGACGACCGCATCATGAGGCGCAGGAACGGCGAACTGTTCTGGTGCCACGTGACCGGCCGGGCGCTCGACCAGGCCGCGCCGCACGCCGCGGGCGTCTGGACGTTCGAAGATCTGAGCGCGACGCGGCGCGTCGCCATCGAGCTGACGCCGCGCGAGCGGGAAATCGCCGCGCAGCTCGTGACGGGCAAGACGAGCAAGCAGATCGGCCGCGTGCTCGATATCAGCCCGCGCACGGTGGATATCTACCGCGCGCGGCTCATGAGAAAGTACGACACGGGCAACGCCACCGAGCTCCTGCAACGTCTGCTCGGCACCTGACGTGCACCGATCAGAGTGCGATGGGCGCGCCCGTCTCGAGGGTCTGCCGCAGCGCATCGGGAATCGGCACGGACTTGCCGGCCGCATAGTCGATCCACACGATCTTCGCCGCCCCGCGCGCGTAGAGCGTACCGGGCGCATCGGCGCGATAGAGCTCGAAGCGCGTATCGAAGCTGCTGCGTCCGGGCTTGCCGATGGACATCCGGCCGATCACGTCGCCCGGATAGTGAAGCTGCTTCAGAAACTCCATCGACGCGTTCACGATCACCGGCCCCTGGCCTTCGCCGTTGCCGCCCGCGATGCCGATTCGCTCGAACCACGAGATGCGCACCTGCTCCATGTAGCGGAAATAGACGGTGTTGTTGACGTGCCCGAAGGCGTCCATGTCGCCCCAGCGGATCGGCATGGACAATTCGAAGACGGTGTGAAAATCGCTGTCGGTGCTCATTTACCGCGTTACCTGCCTGCTGTGTGAAAAAAACGGCCGCTCGTGCCGGCGAGCCGGTCAGAGGGAAAAACCGTCGTCCGCCGAGATCACCGAGCCGTTCATGAACTGCGATTCGTCGGCCGCGAGCAGCAGCAGCAAGCCGTCGAGATCGTTCGGCGATCCCACGCGGCGGCGCGGCAGCATCGAAACGAGTTTCTGCCCCTGCTCGGTTTTCCAGTGATGGTGATTGATCTCGGTGTCGATATAGCCCGGGCAGATCGCGTTCACGTTGATGCCGTGGCGGCCCCATTCCAGCGCCATCGCGCGGGTCATCTGCACGACGGCGGCCTTGCTCATCGAGTAGAGGCCGATCTGCGGAAACACGCGCAAGCCCGCCACCGACGCGATGTTGATGATGCGGTACGCGGGTTTCGCGGCGCCGTTGCCGCGCATGATCATGCGCTTGGCGACTTCCTGCGCGACGAAGAACGCGCCGCGCACGTTCGTGCCGAAGACGAATTCGAAGTCGGCGGGCGTGACGTCCGTCAGCTTCTGCGTGGTCGAGACGCCCGAGTTGTTGACCAGGATGTCGATGGTACCCGCTTCCGTCTCCGCGTGCGCGACCGCCGCCTTCACGCTCTGGTAGTCGGTCACGTCGAGCGTGACCACGTGCGCCGCGCCGCCCGACGCCTCGATCTCGGCGCGCAATTCCTTCAGGCGCTCCGTGCGACGGCTCGCGAGCACCACCTTGGCGCCCGCCTGCGACAGCACCTGCGCGAAACGCTTCCCGAGTCCACTGGACGCGCCGGTGATCAGCGCGACCTTCCCTTCCAGGTTGATCGAACGGCCCATTGTGCTTCCTTGTTCTGTGGTTGGTTCAGCCTCGGCTGGCGCTCCGGCGCGTCACCGCGGACGATCAGCGTCGGCACCGGTGGCGCAGGCGCCGCAATAATAGTACGATCGTGCTAAATTGGCGAGCGTCGGTTGCAGCCCGCCTGAGCTTCCCTGACAATACGCGATCCCGAAAGGGCATTCTAACGGCACATAGGAGCATTGATGACCCCGGCGAGCCTCATCGAGCAATACGGTCCCCGCGAATCGATGGAATACGACGTCGTCATCGTCGGCGGCGGACCAGCCGGTTTGTCGGCGGCCATCCGGTTGAAGCAACTGGCGGAGGAAAAAGGCGTCGAGATCGGCGTGTGCGTCCTGGAGAAAGGCTCCGAGATCGGCGCGCACATCCTGTCCGGCGCGGTGATGGACCCGCGCGGCCTGTCCGAGCTCATTCCCGACTGGAAGGAAAAAGGCGCGCCGCTCGACGTCGAAGTGACCGAGGACCGCTTCCTGTTCCTGTCGCAGAACGACGCGAAGCAGGTGCCGAACTGGCTGCTTCCCGACAACTTCAAGAATCACGGCAACTACGTCATCAGCCTCGCGAACGTCACGCGCTGGCTCGGTCAACAGGCCGAGGCGCTGGGCGTCGAAATCTTCCCGGGCTTTCCGGCCGCTGAAATCCTCTACGCGGAAGATGGCTCGGTGCGCGGCGTCGTCACCGGCAACATGGGCGTCGGCAAGGACGGCGAGCCGACCGAGAATTTCCAGCTCGGCATGGAGCTGCACGCGAAGTACACGCTTTTCTGCGAAGGCGCGCGCGGGCATCTCGGCCGTCAGCTGATCGAGAAGTTCAAGCTCAGCCAGAACTCCGATCCGCAGGTGTACGGCATCGGCATCAAGGAGCTGTGGGAGATCGATCCGGTCAAGCACAAGCCGGGGCTCGTGATCCATACCGCCGGCTGGCCGCTCGAACCCGACACCTACGGCGGCTCGTTCCTCTACCACATGGACAACAACCAGGTGGTGGTCGGCTTCGTCGTCGGGCTGGGGTATTCGAATCCGTATCTGTCGCCGTTCGAGGAGTTTCAGCGCTACAAGACGCATCCGTCGATTCGCCCGTTCCTCGACGGCGGCAAGCGTATTTCCTACGGCGCGCGCGCGATCACCGCGGGCGGCCTGATGTCGCTGCCGAAGCTCACGTTCCCCGGCGGCGCGCTGGCGGGTGATGACGCGGGCTTCCTGAACGCATCGCGCATCAAGGGCAGCCACGCGGCGATCAAGTCCGGCAAGATGGCCGCCGAAGCCGCATTCGAAGCGGTGCAGGCGGGCCGTCAGAGCGACGAGCTGACCGCCTACCCGGAAGCCTTCGATACGTCGTGGCTCAAGACCGAGCTGCATCGCGCGCGCAATTTCAAGCAGTGGATGAGCAAGGGCCTCTACCTCGGCACGTTCATGGTCGGCCTGGAGCAAAAGGTGATGGGCGGCAACGTGCCGTGGACGCTCCATCACCAGCATTGGGATCACGAGATGCTGAAACCGGCGTCGCAGTGCAAGCCGATCGTCTATCCGAAGCCCGACGGCAAGCTCACGTTCGATCGGCTCTCGTCGGTGTTCATCTCGAACACGAACCACGAAGAGAACCAGCCCGCGCACCTGACGCTGAAGGACCCGAGCGTGCCGGTCAACGTCAACCTGCGCACCTATGCCGGTCCGGAAGGCCGCTACTGCCCGGCCGCGGTCTACGAGTTCGTCAAGTCGGACGACGGCAACGAGCGCCTGCAGATCAACGCGCAGAACTGCGTGCACTGCAAGACCTGCGACATCAAGGACCCGACGCAGAACATCGTATGGGTCACGCCGGAGGGCGGCGGCGGGCCGAACTATCCGAACATGTGATTTTCACCATGCAAATGAAACGGGCGCCGGTTGTTCAGACCGGCGCCCGTTTTCCTTATGTCTCGGCTTATTTCGAAGGCGCCTGAGCCGCGATCTTCGGCGTGCCGACCACGACATCGCCGCATTGCGCGCGATGACGCAGCGCGTGATCCATCAGCACCAGCGCGAGCAGCGCTTCGGCGATCGGCGTCGCGCGAATGCCCACGCACGGATCGTGACGGCCGAAGGTTTCGACAGTGGCGGGCGCGCCTTCCTTGTCGATCGACTGGCGCGGCGTGCGAATGCTCGACGTCGGCTTGATCGCGATGGACACCCTGATGTCCTGCCCACTCGAAATGCCGCCGAGAATGCCGCCCGCGTTGTTGGTCGCGAAGCCTTCGGGCGACATCTCGTCGCCGTGCTGCGAGCCGCGCTGCGCGACGCTCGCGAAGCCCGCGCCGATCTCCACGGCCTTCACGGCGTTCAGACCCATCATCGCGTGGGCGATATCGGCGTCGAGCCGGTCGTAAAGGGGCTCGCCCAGTCCGACCGGCACCCCGGACGCGACGACTTCGATGCGCGCGCCGACCGAATCGCCGTCGCGCCGCAGGCCGTCCATGTATTCCTCGAGCTGCGGCACGATCTCGGCATTCGGCGAGAAGAACGGGTTCTCGCGCACATGCTCCCAGCCGACGAACGGAATCTCGATCTCGCCCAGCGCGCTCATGCAGCCGCGCGTCTCGAGCCCGAACTTCTCGCGCAGCCACTTCTTCGCGACCGCGCCAGCCGCGACGGTCGGCGCGGTCAGACGCGCCGACGAACGGCCGCCGCCGCGATAGTCGCGCACGCCGTACTTCTGCCAATAGGTGTAGTCCGCGTGACCGGGACGGAACGTCTGCGCGATGTTGCCGTAGTCCTTGCTGCGCTGATCGGTGTTGCGGATCAGCAGCGCGATGGGCGTGCCGGTCGTCACGCCTTCGAACACGCCGGAGAGAATCTCGACCTGATCCGCTTCCTGGCGCTGCGTGACGTGGCGGGACGTGCCGGGGCGGCGTCGATCGAGTTCGATCTGGATATCGGCTTCCGTGAGCGCCATGCCCGGCGGACAGCCGTCGATCACGCAGCCGATCGCCGGACCATGGGACTCGCCGAAATTCGTGACGGTGAAGAGCGTGCCAAGGGTATTGCCGGACATGAGCGTCGACCTGAATGGTGTGTCGGGGGAAAACGCTATTATGCCAGCGCCACCGTTCTCAGCGCCTTGCGCCCCGCAGCGCGGTCACGACCTGCTGCAAATGCCCGGGCGTCGCGTCGGCGGGCGCGATCGGCTCGCCGACCGCGAGCGTCAGGCGGCTCATCACGCCGCGCTGGATCGGTCGCGGCCATCGCGCATCCTCGTGGCGCGAGAACACGCTGCCCCAGAGCCCGCGCAGCGCCATCGGCACGACGGGCGCGGGATGGCGCCGCAGGATCTCGGAGATGCCTTGCCGGAACGGATTGACCTCGCCCGAGCGCGTCAGCCTGCCTTCCGGAAAGATGCAGACGAGATCGCCCTCCTCCAGCGCCTGGACGCAGGCTGCGTAGGCCCGTTCGAGCAAGGCGGCGTCCTCGTGCGCGGGCGCGATCGGAATCGCCTTCACGTGCTTGAACAGCCAGCCGAGGATCGGCGTGCGAAAGATGCGATGATCCATCACGAAGCGAATCGGCCGCGGACTCTCGGCCATGATGATGACCGCATCGACGAAGCTCACGTGGTTGCAGACGAGCACCGCCGCGCCATGCGACGGAATGCGCTGCGCATCGACGAGACGGATGCGATAGAACGTATGCACGAGCATCCACGCGATGAAGCGCAGCAGAAACTCCGGCACGAGCGCGTAGATATACACGGCGACTACGACATTGAGCAGCGCCGTCGTGAGAAACAGCCCCGGAATGCCGACGCCGAACGACGTGAGCGCGAGCGCCATCAGCGCCGAGACGATCATGAAGAACGAGTTGAGGATGTTGTTCGCGGCGATGATGCGCGCCCGATGAGTCGGCTGACTGCGCGCCTGAATGAGCGCGTAGAGCGGCACGCTATAGAAGCCGCCGAACATGGCGAGCAGGAACAGGTCCGCGAGAATGCGCCAGTGCGGCAGTGCGAGCAGGAACTCCGACACGCCGAGCAAGTGTCCGGCGGGCGCGATGCGATGGCTCGCGAAAAACAGATCGATCGCGAACACGCTGATGCCGATGGAGCCCAGCGGCACGAGCCCGATCTCGACGCGGCGCTTCGAGAGCCGCTCGCACAACAGCGACCCCGTGCCGATGCCGATGGAAAACGTGGCGAGCAGAATCGTCACAACATCGGGATTGGCGGACAGCACGTCCTTGGCGAAGTTGAAGAACGACGTGAGAAAAGTCGCGCCGACGAACCACAGCCACGAGATGCCGAGCAGGCTCAGGAACACGGTCCGGTCCGACCTCGCCAGCCTGAGATTGCGCCAGGTCTCCGAAACCGGATTCCAGTTGATGCGTAGATCCGGCTGCGGGGCCGCCGACTTCGGCACGAAGGCGGACGCGACGCGCCCGATGATCGCGAACCCGATGCAGGCGATCGCGAGCAGCATCGCGCCGTGCTCCGAGGCGCCCGCCGCCGCGCCGCCGACGATCGTGCCGATCAGGATCGCGACGAACGTTCCCATCTCGACGAGCCCGTTGCCGCCGACGAGCTCCGTCGAATCGAGATGCTGCGGCAGATAGGCGTATTTCACCGGGCCGAAGACCGTCGAATGCACGCCCATCAGGAACGTGCACGCGTAGAGCAGCGGCGCGCTGTGCAACAGGAAGCCCGCGGCGCCGACCAGCATCACGACGATCTCGAAGCTCTTCACGAGGCGCGCGAGCACGGCCTTGTCGTATTTGTCGGCAACCTGGCCGGACGTCGCGGAAAAGAGCACGAACGGCACGATGAAAATGGCGGAGATGAGGAACGCGGCCATCTTCGGATCGACGCCCGAGAAGCGCGCGGCCTGAAACGTCACGAGCGACGTGAAGCCCACCTTGAAGACGTTGTCGTTCATCGCGCCCAGAAACTGCGTCCAGAAGAACGGGGCGAAACGGCGCTCGCGCAACAGACGAAACTGGCTTTCGCCTTCGGCGTGCGAACGTCGGGAAGCGCGCGATTGAGCGCGCAGCGGGTTGTCACTCATGTCTTTCGGGATATCGAGCTTCGGTGTCGACCGCAGGATGAACGCACGTCGCGCGCGCGCCGCGATCGAATCCGAATGGAACGAGAACGGGGCCTGAAGCTGCAATCGCAACCCTCAGGCCGGACGAAAAAAAGCGCGCCGTTCGGGCGCGCTGCGGATGACGGGAACGAACAAATCGCTGACTTTGAGCAATGCATCGGCGACCCCGCGAAGCGCAAAGCCCCGCGGCATGGCGACGAATCTCAGCGTGCCTCTTCCTGCTGCTCGGGCCAGTCGCGGATATAGGCCTTCAGCATGCGATTCTCGAAGCCCTGCTCTTCCACGACCGCCTTGGCCACGTCATAGAACGAGATGACGCCCATCAGCGCACGCTTTTCCATGACCGGCAGATAACGCACGTGATGCTCGAGCATCATGCGCCGCACCTCGTTTACGTCCGTCTCCGGGGTGCAGGTGAGCGGATGGTCGTCCATGATCTTGCGGATGGTCGTCGTGCCGACCGAGCCGCCGTTGTCGCGCAAGGTCAGGATGATCTCGCGGAAGGTCAGCATGCCGACCAGGTCGCCATACTCCATCACGACGAGCGAGCCGATGTCGTGCGCCGCCATCGTGTCGACTGCGTCGGTGAGCGGCGTATCGGGTGTCACGGTGAACAGGGTGTTGCCCTTCACCTTCAGAATGTCGCTGACTCGCATGACTGTCTCCTCGCGAAATGCCTGTGCAGATGCCAAAACGTTGATGAAACCATGCTTCGATGCTATCGGAAAGGCCCGCAAAAGGAAAGCCGACCGGGCCGCCGATCCGCCCGCGCCGGCCGAACGGACAAGGCTTTGCGCGATTCGGCGGCCCGCGTTCGCCCTAGGTTTGGGCACGCGCATCCGATGTTACGATGATTGACCCTCATTTCCGCCGCATGCCGGCGCCGCCCCGCGCGCCGGCCGCCTATGATGCCAGCCAACCGTTTCGACACGCTCGCGCTGCACGCGGGCGCCGCGCCCGATCCCGCCACCGGCGCCCGCGCGACGCCCATTTATCAGACCACCTCGTTCACTTTCCGCGACACCGATCACGCAGCCGCGCTCTTCAACATGGAGCGCTCCGGGCACGTGTACTCGCGGATCTCGAACCCGACCGTCGCGGTGTTCGAGGAGCGCGTGGCCGCGCTCGAAGGCGGCGTCGGCGCGATCGGCACGGCGAGCGGCCAGGCCGCGCTGCATCTGGCGATCGCCACGCTGATGGGCGCGGGCTCGCATATCGTCGCGTCGAGCGCGCTCTACGGCGGCTCGCACAATCTGCTGCATTACACGCTGCGGCGCTTCGGCATCGAGACGACGTTCGTGCCGCCGCACGATCTCGATGCATGGCGCGTGGCGGCGCGGCCGGAAACGCGGCTGTTTTTCGGCGAGACGCTCGGCAATCCGGGCCTCGACGTGCTGGATATCGCGGGCGTCGCCGAGATCGCGCACGAGCACGGCGTGCCGCTGCTCGTCGATTCCACCTTCACGACACCCTATCTGCTGCGTCCGTTCGAGCACGGCGCCGACCTCGTCTATCACTCGGCGACCAAGTTCCTCGGCGGGCACGGCACGACGATCGGCGGCGTGCTCGTCGACGGCGGCACCTTCGATTTCGCGGCCAGCGGACGCTTCCCGGAGTTCACCGAGCCTTACGACGGCTTTCACGGCATGGTGTTCGCCGAGGAAAGCACCGTCGCGCCATTCCTCTTGCGCGCCAGGCGCGAAGGCCTGCGCGATTTCGGCGCCTGCCTGCATCCGCAAGCGGCGTGGCAGTTGGTTCAAGGCATCGAAACCCTGCCGTTGCGCATGGATCGCCATGTCGCCAATACGCGCAAGGTGATCGAATTCCTGCTGGGCTCGCCCGCGGTCGAGGGCGTGGCCTACCCCGAACTGCCGACGCACCGCGATCACGCGCTCGCCGAGCGCCTGCTGCCGCGCGGCGCGGGCGCGGTGTTCAGCTTCGACCTGAAGGGCGGCGTGCCGGCGGCGCGGCGCTTCATCGAGACGCTCACGCTGTTCTCGCATCTCGCGAATGTCGGCGACGCGCGCTCGCTCGTGATCCATCCCGCCTCGACGACGCATTTCCGGATGGATGCCGCCGCGCTCGCCGCCGCGGGCATCGGGCCGGGGCGCATTCGTCTTTCGATCGGACTGGAAGATCCGGACGACCTGATCGACGATCTCAAGCGCGGGTTGAAGGCCGCGCAGAAAGCGGCCGAAAGCGGCCAGGACGCGGGCGCCGCCGCGCCGCCCGGGAGTCGCGCATGATCCTCGACATCCACGGCCGCGCCGCCTACGCCTATACCGGCGGCAAGCCTTTCGACGCCGCGCGGCCCGCCGTCGTGTTCATTCACGGCGCCGAGCACGATCATAGCGTCTGGGCCTTGCAGACGCGCTATTTCGCGCACCACGGCTTCGGCGTGCTGGCGCTCGATCTCCCGGGGCACGGACGCAGCGAAGGGCCGGCGCTTTCCACCCTCGGCGCGCTCGCCGACTGGGCCATCGGCGTGCTCGACGCGGCGAATGTGCAAAGGGCGATCTTCGTCGGTCACAGCATGGGCTCGCTGATCGCGCTCGATGCGGCGGCCCGTCATCCCGCGCGCGCGGCGGGCCTCGCGCTCCTGGCGACCGCCGCGCCCATGGCCGTCTCCGACACGCTGCTCGACGCCGCCCGCGAGCACGAGCCCGAGGCGATCGACATGGTCAACCAGTGGTCGCATTCGACGATCGCCGCGAAGCCGTCGAGCCCAGCGCCGGGCTTCTGGCTGCAAGGCGTGAATCAGCGGCTCATGGAGCGCGTGAGCCTGCTCGGCGAAGCGCAGCTTTTCCATACCGATTTCAGCGCCTGCAATACCTACGCGGATGCGCTCGAACGCGCCGCCGCCGTGCGTTGCCCGGTGTGCGTCGTGAGCGGCAGGCGCGATGTGATGACGCCGCCGCGCGCCGCACGGCCCGTCGTCGATGCGCTGAGGAAAGCCGGCGCTTCGGTGCAGACGGTGGAGCTGGATGCCGGGCACGCGCTCATGTCCGAGCAGCCGGACGCCACCCTCGACGCGCTGTTCGCCTTTGCGCTCACATGCGTCGGGGCGGAAGCGAAATCCAGCTGAAATGGCGCGTGCGGCAGGCCGCCGAAACCTGCCGCGCCCGCTTGCATGGCGCGATTCGCGGTCGCAGAATGATTCTTGCCGGGGTAGTGGTCAGACAGGCGCGATCCGCCTTGCGCGACACCAGCGGGCATCAACAGGGAGGCCGTCATGGCGCACACCGTACACGGAGAACATTTCGCGAACTTCGCCGAGTTCTATCCCTATTATCTCGAGGAACACCGCAATCCGGTCTCGCGCAGGCTGCATTTCGTCGGTTCGCTCGGCGTGATCGGCTGCCTCGCGATGGCGATCGCGACGGGCGACTGGCTCTGGCTGCCCGCCGCCGTCGTGTGCGGCTACGGCTTCGCGTGGGTCGGCCATTTCTTCTTCGAGAAGAATCGCCCCGCCACGTTTCGCCATCCGGTCTATAGCCTGATGGGCGACTGGGTGATGTTCAGGGACATCTGCACCGGCAAGATTTCGCTTTGAGGGCTCATGCCGTCTGCTGCGGCATCGAGGAGCGCGGCGCCTCGCGCAGCCGCGCATTCGTCAGCGCCGAAGCGCGCGCGGCGATCAGCGAGCCGAGCGTGATCTCCAATTTCTCGTTGTCGAGCGCATTCATGAGCGCGGCGCAATCCACCTGCGCCGCGTCCAGCTTCAACTGATACTCCAGTTCGGCGCGGTCGATCACGAACTGCTCGAACAACATCGTCACCGTGATCTGATGCGGATTGGCGATCAGCACATAGCGCGGCATGCTCGCATCCTCCAGCCGGCCGATCCAGCCGAGCGCGTCGAGCCGCGCAATGAGACGCGTCGACGTGTCGAGATCGCAGCGCGCCATCGTGGAAAGCTGCAATGCCGTGTAGCCGGGCTTGCCCTCCTCGCGCGCCTCGACGAGCCGCGCGAGGATTTCCAGCGCGTCGAGCAGATCGCTGCCGGGAAAATCGCGCCGATGATACTGCCCGGTGCGAATGGCGGGCAGCGCGGAGGTCACCATCGCGCCGACGAGCGCGATCATCCAGCAGAGATACACCCAGAGCAGAAACACCGGCAGCGCGGCGAATGCGCCGTACACGGCCGTATAGGTGGGAATGCGCCGCACGTAATAGCCGAAGCCGCGCTTGCCGAGTTCGAACGCGACCGCCGCGATCAGGCCGCCGACGAGCGCATCGCGCCACGCGACCTTGCAGTTCGGCATGTACACGTAAATGATCGTGAAGGCGACCACGGTGAGGGGCAGCGAGACGCCCGTCAGCGCCCATTCGAGGATCGGCGGCATCAGGTTGTGCGAGCCCGCGAACGCGACCGAATGCGCGAACACATACGACGAGATCGACAGGCTGCAGCCGAAGAGAATCGGCCCGAGCGTGATGATCGACCAGTAGACGAGCACGCGCTGCGCGAACGGGCGCGCCTTGCGCACGCGCCAGATCACGTTGAGCGCGGACTCGACCGTCATCATGGTCATGACGGAGGTCACGAACAGGATGATCATGCCGACGGTCGTGAGTCCCTTCGCCTTCGACGCGAACTGGTTCAGATACTTGAAGATCTGGTCGTTGATCTGCGGCGGCATCAGGTGCACCGCGAGGAAATCCTGCAGCGACGCCTGGAACGAGCCGAAGATCGGAAACGCGGTGAAGAGCGCGAAGGCGACCGTCGCGAGCGGCACGAGCGACAGCACGCTCGTGAACGTGAGGCTGCCCGCCACTTGCGCGACGCGGTCCTCGCCGAAACGCCGCGCAACGAAGCCGGCCAGACGCTTGACTGCCGCGAGATCGATGGAAAAGTGCTGCAAACGCGTTCTCCTCGTCGTGGCTCGATTCCCTACGCAACGAAGCGCCACGCCACGAAAATCACCCCAATACCTATAATAGCCGTTCACTAAAAAAGCCTTATGAACGACATCCTCGTGCTCTATTACAGCCGCCATGGCGCGACCCGCGAGCTTGCGCTCGCGATCGCCCAGGGCGTCGACAGCGTGCCCGGCATGCAGGCGCGCGTGCGCACGGTGCCGCCGGTCTCGACCGTCTGCGAAGCGACCCGGCCCGACATTCCCGCGGACGGCCCGCCCTACGCCGAATTGCGCGATCTCGAGGAGTGCGCCGGTCTCGCGCTCGGCTCGCCGACGCGTTTCGGCAACATGGCCGCGCCGCTCAAGTATTTCCTCGACGGCACCACGCCGCAGTGGCTCGCAGGCGCCCTGGTAGGCAAGCCGGCGAGCGTCTTCACGTCCACCGGCAGCCTGCACGGCGGCCAGGAAAGCACCCTGCTCTCGATGATGCTGCCGCTTCTGCACCACGGCATGCTGATCGTCGGCATTCCGTACACGGAGTCGCGCCTCACCACGACGCAAAGCGGCGGCACGCCTTACGGCGCGTCGCATCATGCGCGCGCGGGCGGCGACGAAAACCAGCGCCACGGCATCTCCGCCGACGAGAAGGCGCTCGCCATCGCGCTGGGTGCGCGCCTCGCCCGCACCGCGCTCGATCTAGTGCGCGGCGCGCGCGCCGCATGAGCCGGACGATGAACGCGCCCGCCGCTTCCGGATCACGGCCCAACGCCGCATGCGCACTGGGCGCGCTCGCAAGCCTCGCCGCGCTCATCGTGCTCGCGCTGCTCTGGGAGCTCTGGCTCGCGCCGCTGCACCCCGGCGCCTGGGCGCTCGCGCTGAAGGCGCTGCCGCTCGCATACGCGCTGCCGGGCGTCGCGCGCAGAAACGTCTACACGCTGCAATGGGCCTCGATGCTCGTGCTGCTCTATCTCGCCGAAGGCATCGTGCGCGGCATGACCGATGCGCGCCTCGCGGCGTCGCTCGGCTGGCTCGAAGCGCTGCTTGCGCTCGCGTTCTTCGCCTTCGCGCTGGCTTACGTCGCGCCCTTCAAGCGGGCCGCCCGCTTGAACGCGCGTGCGAGAAAAAGCTGACGCGTTCGCTTTTTTGACGGCTGCGCCGCCGTGACGTGATGCTTTGTAGCACGAAACCACGCGCCGCGCGCGTGCCTATGCCATTCGGACGAGATTCGCGCGCGGCATCCCTGCGCGATACTGTGGTCTACGCTCTACCGTAATCCCTTGCCTCATTGCCCATGACCGCATCTCAAGCTTTCACTGCCGCCTGCGCCGAACTGCTCGGCACGCCGCACGTACTGACCGACGCCCACGACACCGAGCCCTATCTCGTCGACTGGCGCAAGCGCTATCGCGGCAGCGCGTGCGCCGTGCTTCTGCCCGCCGACACGGAGCAGGTCGCCGCGATCGTGCGTCTCGCGCGCGCGCATCGCATCGCGATCGTTCCGCAAGGCGGCAACACCGGGCTCGCCGGGGGCGCGACGCCCGACGCCAGCGGCGCGCAGGCGGTCATCAGCCTGAAGCGGCTCAACCGCATCCGCGGCGTCGATCCGCACAACAACACGATCACGGTCGAAGCCGGCGTGGTGCTGGCGGACATCCAGGCGCGCGCCGAAAGCGAGCAGCGCCTGTTCCCCTTGAGCCTCGCCGCCGAAGGCAGCTGCACGATCGGCGGCAATCTTTCGACGAACGCGGGCGGCACCGGCGTGCTGCGCTACGGCAGCACGCGCGAGCTCTGTCTCGGGCTCGAAGTCGTGACGCCGCAAGGCGAAATCTGGGACGGCCTGCGCGGGCTGCGCAAGGACAACACCGGCTACGATCTGCGCGATCTCTTCATCGGCGCGGAAGGCACGCTCGGCATCATCACGGCGGCCGTCATGAAGCTGCATCCCGCGCCGGTCGCGAAGGTCACGGCGCTGGCCGGGCTCGCCTCGCCGCACGCCGCGCTCGATTTTCTTTCGATGGCGCAGCATCATGCGGGCGCCCTCCTGACGGGCTTCGAACTGATGTCCGATTTCTCGATGCGCCTCGTCGGCCGGCATTTTCCGCAACTGCGCTATCCGTTCGGCGAGCCGCACGCCCAGACCGTGCTCCTCGAACTCTCCGACAGCGAAAGCGACGAGCACGCGCGCGCCCTCTTCGAGCGGCTGATGGAAGAAGCGCTGGAAAAAGGCATCGTGGAAAACGCGGTGGTCGCGGAGAGTCTCGCGCAGTCGCAGGCGTTCTGGGATCTGCGCGAGCACATTCCGCTCGCGCAGGCCGAGGAAGGGCTGAACATCAAGCACGACATCGCCGTGCCGATCTCGAGCATCGGCCGCTTCATCGACGAAACCGACGCGATCATCGCGAAAGCCGCGCCCGGCGCGCGCATGGTGACGTTCGGCCATCTCGGCGACGGCAATCTGCATTACAACGTGCAGGCGCCCGAGGGCGTCGATGCAAGGCGGTTCCTCGCCGAATTCCAGACGCCCGTCAACGCGCTCGTCTATGACCAGGTGCACCGGCATCGCGGCAGCATCAGCGCGGAGCACGGGCTCGGCCAGTTGAAGGTGGACGAGGCGATGCACTACAAATCGCCGGTCGAGGTGCGGCTCATGCAGGCCATCAAGGCCGCGCTCGATCCGGACAACCTGATGAACCCCGGCAAGGTCGTGCGCTGGAACGCGACTTCGCCCACGGAGAACCTCGCATGAAGATTCGCGTGCTGTCGGACCTGCATCTGGAGTGCGACGAGCCGCTTGCGATTCCGTATGCGGAGGCCGACCTCGTCGTGCTCGCGGGCGACATCCACAACCACGCCGAAGGCTTGCGCTGGGCGGCGGAGAATTTCGATCCGGATGTGCCCGTCGTCTACGTGCCCGGCAATCACGAGTACTACGACGCCGAATTCGGCGCGATGGAAGCGGCGATGCAGGACGCCGCGCGCAGCGTCGATAACGTGCACTATCTGAACAACGCGGCGCTCGTCGATCGCAGGGGCGCGTGGCGCGTGCTCGGCACGACGCTCTGGACCGGCTTTGCGCTGTTCGGTCCGGGCGAGGCGGACCTCGAGAAGGCAAAAGAGGCTTGCGCGAAAGTGATGCTGGACTATCGCGGCCTGATTCAACTTGCCTGGCCGGAACCGGACGGCGAGCCGCGCGAGTTCGCCCCCGACGATTCGCTCGCGCTACACGAACAGGCGCGCGCCTGGCTCGAAGGCGAACTTGCTAAGCCCTTCGCGGGACAGACGATCGTCGTCACGCATCACGCGCCGATGCGCGAGAGCCTCGCGCCGCGCTATGCCGAAGATCTCGTGTCGGCGGGCTTCGTCAATCACCTGCCGACGCTCGCGCGCGCCCCCGCGTCGCTGTGGATTCATGGCCATACGCATACGTCGTTCGATTATGTCGTCGACGGCACGCGCATCGTATGCAATCCGCGCGGATACTTCCACCGTCGCAGCGGACGCTGGGAAAACGAGCAATTCGCGTGGGACAAGGTCGTCGAGATATAAGAGCAAAGAGCAGCGACGAACGAGGAAGCACGGAACTCTGTTGGACCTTGCGGAGGAACGCCATGTGCGGCCGAATCAGCCAGTACCGACTGCCGATGCATTACGCGCAACGTCTGCATCTGAAAAAACCGTTCGTGCTCGTGGATGCCGCAGACAGGCGTCCAGGCTATAACCTCTCGCCCGGCACGCATCCGCTCGCCGTCTATCCCGACGAAACCATCCGCGCGGTGCACTGGGGCTATTGCCCGCCCTGGGCCATTCAGAAAAAACTGCCGCAGACGATCAATGCGCGCGTCGAAACCGCCGCGACGAGCGCATATTTCAAGCATCTGTGGAAAAAAGCGCGCATTCTGGTGCCGGCGGACGGCTGGTTCGAATGGCGCATCGAGCCGCGCCCCGGCGACGCGGCGGCGACGCCCCTCAAGCAGCCCTACTTCATTCAACGCGCGGACGGTGAGCCGATGTTTCTCGCCGCGCTCACGAGCGTCATGCGCGACGAGGACGCCGCCGTGCCCGGTGCCGGCTTCGTCATCGTGACGGCCGCCGCCGATGAAGGTCTCGTCGACGTGCACGATCGCCGTCCGCTCGTGTTCGCGCCCGCCGCCGCGCGGCGCTGGCTCGATCCCGGCGCGTCGCCCGAGAGTCTCGCCGTGCTCGCCAAGTCCGAGGGCGTGCCGGCGTCGCACTTCGTCTGGCATCGCGTGTCGGACGACGTGACTCGCGCGACCAACGACGAACCGCGGCTCATCGAGCCGCTGGAATCGCTGCTCTGAACGCGCCCCGCGTAAGGTAAGGGCTCAGCGCTCGTACGGATCGCGCATGCGGCGCGCACGCGCGTCGCGGTCATCGTCGATGCGCACCGGCACGAGACGCCGTTTCGCGTCGCGCGGCGACTGGGCGCGGATGGCGTTGAGGAGATCGCGCGAGGCCGGAACGGCGATCAGCACCAAGAGCGCGGCGAGTGCGAGGAGAAGTGGCGTACTCATATGACTTTCCCGATAAGAGAGGCGAATGATCGAGTGCTGAAAGTATCAAGCTGCGGACAAACCGTGGGTAAGCAAGTGTTGCTCCGCCGCTTTTTTCGTAACAACGCGCATTCGCCCGTCTCTCAGGTAACAACGAACTCCTTGAGCGACTCGGCATCGGCGGCGAGCGTGTCGGGCAGCGCTTCGCGCAGAAATTCCACCCACGTGCGGATCTTCGCGTCGAGATACTGGCGCGACGGATAGAGCGCGTACACGTTCAGCTCCTGCATCGTGTATTGCGGCAGCACGCGCACGAGCGTGCCCGCGCGCAGGCCCGGCAGCGCGGACGAAGTCGGCAGCACGCCGATGCCCATGCTCTCGCGGATCGCCACCACCATCGCCTCGGCGACGTTCACCGTGAAGGTGGACGGGCCGAGGCTCACCGTCTCCTGACCGTTCGGGCCGTCGAACACCCAGCGATCCGGCGGAAAAACCGGCGTCATCAGGTGCAGGCAGGTGTGGCGCACGAGATCGGAGAGCACGTGCGGCGCGCCGTGCCTTTCGATATAGGCCGGCGACGCGCACGCGATGCTGAACACCGAGCCGAGCCGCGCCGAGACGAGCCCGGAATCGGGCAGATCGGAGGCAAGCACCACCGAGACGTCGTAGCCTTCGTCGAGCAGATCCGGCACGCGCTGCGCGAGCGTCAGATCCACCTGCACCGACGCATGGCGCTGCTGATAGCGCGAGATCATCGGCACGATGTAGTGCTGGCCGAAGCTCGTCATCGAATGGACCTTGAGCTTGCCGGACGGGCGCGCGTGGGCGTCGCTCGCCTCGGCTTCCGCCTGATCCACATAGGCGAGGATCTGCTCGCAGCGTTGCAGATAGCGCTCGCCCGCCTCCGTGAGCGCGATGCGGCGGGTCGTGCGATTGAGCAAGCGCGTGCGCAGATGCGCTTCGAGATCCGACACGGCCCGCGAAGCGTACGCCGTCGTCGTATTGAGATGTTGCGCGGCCGCCGTGAAACTGCCGGCTTCGACGACGCGCACGAATACGCGCATGTTTTGAAGCGTGTCCATAGCGCTTTTCCGACTCTAGAGACTTGTTTGTGGCTGAATTGTTGCACGACTAGCAACAACGATTATCACATTGCGCGTAAAAATGCTTTACATCCTTACTGGTTATTCGACAATCCTCGCAAAAATATAATCAGCTCCTGGAATCTAATTCGAATTCGGGAGTGAATCGTGCGAGGGCGAGTGTTCCGTAAGACTGCTTCAGCCGCGGTTCTTACAGCAATCTTAACAATTGCCGGGTGCGCCAGCACCGGCAAGATCGCGCCGCAGGACTCGCTCAAGGATGCATCGACCCTCGACGCCGGCAGCGCCATCCGCGCGGCCAACGCGGACGCCCAATGGCCCGGGCAGGAATGGTGGCGCGCCTATCGCGACCCGCAGCTCGACCAGTGGATCACGCGGGCGACCAGCGGCAGTCCCACGCTCGCCATGGCGGCGGCGCGGGTGCGTGAAGCGCGCGAACAGGCTGGCGTCGCCCGTTCCGAGCTGTATCCGCATGTGGACGCCGCAATGAGCGTCTCGCGCAAGAACTGGCCCGATAACGACTTCTACGGCCCCGGTCCGTACGCCGACACGACGACCTGGGACAATACGGCCGGCCTCAACCTCTCGTACAACCTCGACCTGTGGGGCCGCGACGACAACAACGCCGAGCGCGCGCTCGACGTCGCCCACGTGCGCGCCGCCGATGCACGCGCCGCGCAGCTCGAGCTCGAGACGAACGTCGTGCGCGCATACATCGGTTTCTCGCAGGCCTTCGCGCTGCTGGACATCGCACAGGAAACGCTCGAGCAGCAGGAGCGCATCGCGGATCTCGCGCGGCGGCGCCTGCAGGGCGGCATCGGCACGCAGCTCGAGGTGAGCCAGGCCGAAGCGCCGTTACCCGAATACGAGCGTCAGGTCGATGTCTACAAGGAGGAGATCCAGCTCGCGCGCAACCAGCTGGCCGCACTCGCCGGCGAAGGTCCTGGCGCGGGCGAAGCGCTCACGCGTCCGCAACTGTCGCTCGCGACCCCGCTGCCCCTGCCCTCCGCGCTGCCGGCCGAACTGGTCGGCCATCGGCCCGATATCGTCGCGGCGCGCTGGATGGTCGCGGCGCAGGCGCGCGGCATCGACGTCGCGAAGGCCGGCTTCTATCCGAACATCAATCTCGCGGCGTCGCTCTCGCAGGCGTTCGCGGGCGGCGCGCTGCTGAGCTTCCTGACGAGCAAGGCGTCGGGCTACAGTTTCGGTCCGGCGATCTCGCTGCCGATCTTCGAAGGCGGACGCCTGCGCGCGCAGCTCGGCGCGGCGTCGGCGCAATACGATCAGGCCGTCGATCACTACAACGCCACGCTCGTCGCGGCGCTGAAGGACATCGCCGATCAGGTCGTGCGCGTGCATTCGCTCGACACGCAGCTCGAAGCCTCCGGCCGGTCGGTGGCCGCCGCGCGCAAGAACTACGAGCTCGCGAACGAAGGCTACAGGCGCGGGCTCACCGATTATCTGAACGTGCTCATCGCGCAGACGCAATTGCTGCGCGCCGAGGACGGCCAGGCGCGCGTGCGGGCGCAACGGCTCGCCGCTTACGCGACGCTCACTTCCGCGCTCGGCGGCGGCATCGACGATCCGTCGAACGGACCCGAGGAGATCGCGCTCGCGCCATCGAAGCACATCGGTCCGTTCAGCCGCCCGAGCGAAGCGAAGAACGAAGCGAAGAGCGCGCAGAAGTAAGGCCAACGCAGATGTCCACTCCTTCCACAACCTTCGACAAACCGCCGCGCGAGTCGCTCGCCCAAGCCTTCGCTGTCTGGGCGCGCACCGACGGCCTCGCGTGGGTCTACATCTTCAAGGCCGTGCTCGCGGCGCTGCTGTCGCTCTGGATCGCGATGCGCCTCGACATGCAGCAGCCGCGCACCGCGATGACCACCGTGTTCGTCGTCATGCAGCCGCAAAGCGGCATGGTGCTGGCCAAGAGCTTCTACCGCTTCTGCGGCACGATGGTGGGTCTCGTGGTAATGATGATCCTCATCAGCCTGTTCTCGCAGCAGCCGGTGCTGTTCCTCTCGGCGACCGCGCTCTGGGTCGGCGTCTGCACGGCGGGCGCGGCGCGCAACCGCAATTTCCGCTCGTACGGTTTCGTGCTCGCGGGCTACACGGCCGCGCTGATCGGCATACCGGCCGCGCAGCATCCGGAAGGCGCGTATCTCTCGGCGCTCACGCGCGTCGGCGAAGTGACGCTCGGCATCGTGTGCGCGGGCGCCGTGAGCGCGCTCGTCTTTCCGCAACATGCGGGCGAGCAGGTCCGCGCAACGGTCAGGCGCGGCTTCACGCAGTTCGTCGATTACGTGTGCCGCGCGCTCTCCGGCAACATGGAGCGTTCGCAGATCGAGCGGACCAATCTCGCGTTCGTGTCGGACATCGTCGGCTTCGAGGCCGCGCGCAGCGTCGCGGTATTCGAGAATCCCGAGTCGCGCATGCGCGGCGGCCGGCTCGCGCGCCTGAACAGCGAGTTCATGAGCGCGTCCACGCGCTTTCACGCGCTGCATCAGTTGATGAACCGGCTGCGCGAGAATGGGTCGGTCACGACCATCGCCGCACTCGAACCGTTCTTCCGTGAAGTGCCGCCGCTTTTCTCGATCGCGGGCGAACCCGTGCGCAACGCCGCCGATGCCGCGCACGCCGCCGCGCAGCTGCGCGGGTACAAGGCGGCCCTGCCGAGGCGCGTGCGCGCGGCCCGCGCCGCGCTCGAGGCGAATCCGGACTTCGTGCTGCTGGAGTTCGATACCGCGGCGGAACTGCTGTACCGCTTCGTCGACGACATGCTCGCGTACGCCGAAACCTATGCGTCGCTGACGTCGCCCTCGCACGCGCGCGAGCGCTGGGTCGCGCGCTACGTGCCGAAGACCAACATGTTCGCCGCGGCCATCTCCGGGCTGCGCGGCGCGGTCGTGATGTTCATTCTCTCCGCGTTCTGGATCGGGACCGCGTGGCCGAGCGGCGGCACGATGGTGCTCAACGCGGCCGCCGTGTGCGCGCTCGCGTCGTCGTCGCCGCGCCCGACGCTCATGTCCGCGCAAATGGCGATCGGCACGATGCTCGCGGCCGTCATCGGGATGATCGTCGTGTTCGGCGTGTTTCCCCACATCGACGGCTTCGCGCTGATGTGCGCCGCGCTCGCGCCCGCGCTGCTGCTCGGCGCGTATCTCAGCACGCGGAGCGCGCTCGCGGGCGTGGGCGTAGGCTTCTGCATCTTCTTCTGCTTTCTCGCGGGGCCGGACAATCTCGTCCACTACGATCCGACCGGCTTCATGAACGATGCGCTCGCGCTCGTGCTGTCGATGATCGTCGCGGCGATCGCCTTCGCCGTGCTGCTGCCGACCGATGCGCCGTGGCTGCGGCATCTCCTGCTCGGCGACTTGCGCCGCGAGGTGGTGAGCGCGCGCCGCGGACGTCTCGCCCGCCTCAAGACGCACTTCGAGAGCCGCACGCGCGACCTGCTTTCGCAGATCAACGCGCTCGCGGGCGGCCGTCCCGATCTGCAACGCGACGCGCTGCAGTGGCTCTTCGCCGTGCTCGAGTTCGGCAATGCGGTCATCGACCTGCGGCACGAGATCGCCGGGCTGCCGAGCACGCCGCACCATGCCGCGTCGATGCCGTGGCGCCGCTCGGTCGACGCGACGCTCGATGCCGTCGCGCGGCTCTTCGATCGCCCGAAGGCCGCGCGCTTCGACGCCGCCCTCGCGGCGACCGGGCGCGCGATCGGCCACACCCAGGACCTGCTTGCCCGGCTCGGCCCGCCGCGCGAGGAAAGACACCGGCTGCAGCGCATCGTGAGTCACCTGCATTTCATCCGGGCCGCGCTGCTCGATCACGAATCACCGTTCGCGCAGTTCGCGCCTGCCCGGAACCCAACGACCGAAGGAGCGCCCCATGCTGCCGCGTAACGTCGCGATCCTCGAAGCCTATGTGCCGACCATCCTGTTGCTGTTCATCGCCGGCGCGATGATCACCTGGATCGTCGACCGCCTGCTCGCGCTGACCGGCCTCTATCGCGTGGTCTGGCATCCCGCGCTGTTTCGCGCGAGCCTGCTCGTCTGCATCTGCGGGACGCTCGGGCTCGTCGCGTATCGCTGAGCAGTATCACATTCATACAAGCTGAAAAAGAGTTGCATCATGATTCTCAGGAAAATCATCGGCCTTGTCTTGACGATCGCCATCTTCGCCGCCGCGCTCATCATCGGGCGCGTGCTGTGGGTGCACTACATGGACGAGCCATGGACGCGCGACGGCCGCGTGCGCGCGGACGTCGTCAACGTGGCGCCGGACGTGTCGGGCGCGGTCGTACAGTTGCCGGTCCGCGACAACCAGCTCGTGAAGAAAGGCGATCTGCTGATGGAGATTGATCCGTCGCACTATCAGATCGCGGTCGAGCAGGCGCAGGCGAACGTCGCGGCGCGCGCGGCCGAGCTGCGCATGCGCCGTGCGGACGCCGCGCGCCGGGCCGACATGGACAGTCTCGTCGTGTCGAAGGAAGCGCGCGAGAACGCGCTGCAGACCGCATCGACCGCCGAGGCGCAGTTGCAGCAGGCGCAGGCGGCGCTCGATGCCGCGAAGCTCAACCTCGAGCGCACGAAGGTGTACTCGCCGGTGGACGGCTACGTGACCAACCTGAACGTGTTCCGCGGCGACTATGCGACGGCGGGCGCGGCGAAGCTCGCGATCGTCGACAGTCACTCGTTCTGGGTGTACGGCTACTTCGAGGAAACCAAGCTGCCGCACGTGCGCGTGGGCGACAAGGCGTCGATTCGGCTGATGAGCGGCGGCGAGCTGAAGGGGCACGTGGAGAGCATTTCGCGCGGCATCTATGATCGCGACAATCCGCAAAGCCGCGAGCTGCTCGCGGACGTGAACCCGACCTTCAACTGGGTGCGGCTCGCGCAGCGCGTGCCGGTGCGGGTGCATATCGACGAAGTGCCGGATGGCGTGCTGCTGAGTGCAGGGACGACGGCGACCGTGGTGATTGCGCCGTCGATGTAGCCGCGGGAGGCACGTTCATGCATCGATCAATGCGGGAATTCCGGCGACGAGCGCATCGATCGCGCAGCGCGTTTTCGAAGGCATGTAGCGCGTCTGCGGCCAGACTACGTTGATCTCCTGCGGCGGCAGGCTGCACTGGCCGCGGACCAGCACGAGCTCACCGGTTTTCAGATAGCGCGCGAGCAGCCATGACGGGATGCGCGCAAGCCCGAAGCCCGCCACCGCGGCGGAAGCGATGGCCTGCACGTCGTCCAGGCTCACCCGCGCGCGAATGTCGACGCGCTTCACCCGCCCTTCTTCGTCGCGCAGATCCCACGGCAGGAGCATGCCCGCGCGCGAATACACGACGCCGGCGTGGCCGTTCAGGTCGTCGAGCGTATCTGGCGTGCCGTGACGCGCCAGATACGCCGGCGACGCGCAGATGCAGGTGTGCTGCACGCCGAGGCGCCGCGCCGCGAGACTCGCGCTGTCCCGCAGTTCGCCGATGCGAACGGCGAGATCGAAGCCCTCGTCCACGAGATCGACCATCCGGTCGGTGAACGACATGTCGATCTGCAATTGCGGATGCGCTTGCACCAGATCCATCAGCACGGGCGCGGCGCACAACTGGCCGAAGGCGAGCGGCAGACTCACCCGCAGGCGCCCGCGCGGCATGCGGCGGCCGCCGTCAAGCTCGGCCTCGGCGGCGTCGAGTTCGGTCAGCGCGCGCACGCAGCGCTCGTAGTACGCCTGGCCGTCCTCGGTGAGGCTTTGGCTGCGCGTCGTGCGATGGATCAGGCGCACGCCCAGGCGTGTCTCCAGGCGTGCAATGATCTTCCCCACGGCCGAACGCGTGAGGTTCAGCCGATCGGCGGCGAGCGCGAAGCTGCCCGCCTCCACGACCTGCACGAACGTCTCCACGCCGTTTAGCCGCTCATTCATCGCCTTGTCTCATTGGTTCCATAGCAGACACATTCATCCGATTTCAGCGCGCCAATCGGGACCACCATTCCCGATATATTAAGCGCTCTTCCTCATTTCGCGCTTGCCGACATGCCTTTCTCTCCTCCGCGCAAGAACACGCTTGCCCTGCTGGCCGCCTGTCTGTCGTCCCTCATGTTCGGTCTCGAGATATCCAGCGTTCCCGCCATCCTGCCGGCGCTCGAACAGGTATTGCACGGAGGCTTCAAGGACATCCAGTGGGTCATGAACGCCTATACGATCGCCTGCACCACCGTGCTGATGGCGACGGGCACATTCGCCGACCGCTTCGGCCGCAGGCGCGTGTTCATGATCAGCATCGCCCTGTTCGGCATCACGTCCTTGCTGTGCGGACTGGCGTCGACCATGGCCGTGCTGATTGCCGGCCGTGCCCTGCAAGGCGCGAGCGGCGGCGCGATGCTGATCTGCCAGGTCGCCGTGCTGTCGCATCAGTTTCAGCAGGGACGTGCGCGCGTCAGGGCGTTCGCCGCGTGGGGCATCATTTTCGGCATCGGGCTTGGGTTCGGTCCGATCATCGGCAGCGCGATGGCCGCGCTCGCCGGCTGGCAATGGGTCTTTCTCGTGCACGCACCGCTCGCGCTGGCGACACTCGCGCTCGCGCTCGCGGGCGTCGGCGAATCGCGCGATCCGCATGCGCAAAGACTCGATGCATGGGGCGTCGTGACCTTGTCGCTCGCCGTGTTCGGTCTGGCCTTCTACATCACTCAGTGCCCGGATCTGGGGTTCACCAGTCCAGGCGCGCTCGGCATCGTCGCCGCGAGCGCGCTCTGCCTGAGCGCGTTCGTCATCGCCGAAAACCTGAGCCCCCATCCGATGTTCGACTTTTCCGTATTCCGCATCCGCAATTTCTCGGGCGCGCTCATCGGATCGGCGGCCATGAACTTCAGCTTCTGGCCGTTCATGATCTATCTGCCCGTGTACTTCCACGAGGCGCTCGGCTACGGCGACGTCGGCGCGGGCCTCGCGCTGCTCGCCTATACGCTGCCTACGCTGATCGTGCCGCCCGTGGCGGAGCGGCTCGCGCATCGCTATCGTCCCGGCTATGTCATACCGGGCGGATTGTTCACCATCGGGCTGGGCTTCTTTCTGATGCGCGCGGGCAGCGGCGCGGAACACGCCAGCTGGCTGACGATGCTGCCCGGCTGCGTCGTCGCGGGCATCGGGCTCGGTCTCACCAACACCACCGTCACGAATACGACGACGGGTGCCGTGTCGAGCGCGCGGGCAGGCATGGCCTCGGGCATCGACATGAGCGCGAGAATGATCGCCCTCGCGATCAACATCGCGCTGATGGGGTTCATTCTCGGGGCAGGCATCGAGGCGTTTCTGATGCGCACGCCAGCGGGCGGGCACGACGCGACGCAACTCCATGCGCTCGGGGAAGCCCTTGCCGCCGGGCACGCCGTCCCGCTCGATCATGCCGTGGCGCACGATGCGCTCGTGCATGGCTTCGGCTGGGTCCTGCTTTATGGAGGGGCTGCGGTGTGGGCGCTTGCGGCGCTGAGTTTCATCGTGTTCGGCGCGACGGGAAGGGTCGCAAGTACCGCGGCCGACACCTGACATGCCGGCACCGGAGCGCCGGCGACGGACGCCTGAGAACCCCGATCACAATTGTGATATTGGTGATGCAAAGCCAGGTGGCCCGGGACGCGGCTGACTCAATCGGAGGATGCGATGAAACGAGGACCGTTCAGCGAGGCGGGCCGCAGACGGCGCCGACTGTTCCTGAGCAAGGCGCATGTCGGACTTGCCGCCGCCGGAACATTGGCCGCCTGCGTCGGAATCGGCATCGCGATCAACGGCGGCCTGGAATTCAATCGAACGAAAGTCCTGGTGGGCGTCGGGATAATCGCCGTCTCCACCGTTCTCTATATTTCGATGCTGTTCGTCCAGGACGAACCGTCGCCGCCGGATCAGTAAGCGATCCGCTTCAGCACACGCGCCGCGCCCGCGCCGGCTTTCGCCGGAGCGGGCGCGGCTGGCGCATCTACGGCGTTACTTCAGCACCACCTTCACGTCGAAGTACTTCGCGGCGAAGCGATCGATGGTCCCGTCGTCCTTCAGTTCCTTCAGCGCGCGATTGAGCGCTTCCTGGAGCGCCTTGTCGTTCTTGCGCACGCCGAAGCCCACGCCGGAGCCGAGCAGCTTGTCATCCGTGACGGCCGGGCCCGCGAAGGCGAAACCCGCGCCCTGCGGCTGCTTCAGAAAACCCTTCGACGCCGCCTCGGCATCCTGAAACGCCGCATCCAGACGGCCCGACGCCAGATCGGCGTAGATCTGGTCCTGCGCCTGATACGACTCGACGTCGATGCCCGCGGGCGCCCACTTCGCCTTCGCGTACGTCTCCTGGATCGAGCCCTGCAGCACGCCCACGCGCTTGCCCTTCAGCCCGTCGACGGTCGGCTGGATCGCGCTGCCCTTCTTCGCGATCAGCTGGTTGGGGATCGTGTAGATCGGATCGGTGAAGTCGACGGCGAGCTTGCGCTTGTCGGTGATCGTCATGTCCGAGTTGATGCCGTCGAACTTGCGCGCCTGCAAGGCGGGAATCAGCCCATCGAACGAGTTCTCGACCCATACGCACTTCATTTTCAGCTTCGCGCACACCGCATTGCCGATGTCGATATCGAAGCCCATCAGCTCGCCGCTCGGCGATTTCGATTCGAACGGTGCGTAAGACGCCTCGACGCCGAAGCGCAGTTCCTTCATGTTATCGGCCGCCTGCGCGTTCAGCGTGGCGATGCCCGTGGCAATCGTGGCGCCCAGCACCGCGAATGCGGCGAGCTTGCGGCTGATCCTATGCGAATTCATCAACTTCCCTCTCCTTCCATTGCAGTTCGATACACGTGTCCTGATGCGGCTCATTGCAGCCCGTGAAGCATCGCGGCACAAAAATCCACGCTCAAACCCGGGGCCGCGAATTGATGCATCGCATCAAACACTGGGGCGCGATTGTAGCGCGCGCGAACCCCGCGACGCCCGAGGCGCGCGGCGAACGCGAGGCCCCGGCGCATGAACGAACTGAGAAAGTGATTTGGCAAACCGGTGTCGCGCTCATGCAAGTGTGTGACTCGCGTGAGCGGATGAAGAAAGTGTCAGTGTCAGCCGAGCGATTCGAGCGTCGCGTCGGTGGTATCGACGACCATCAGTCCGGCGCGCAAACCCGGCTTCACCTTCGGATTCGGGAACACGATGCGCTCTTCGTCGTGCGACACGCGATAGCGATAATCGCCGTCGCGCGCCAGTTCGGTGCCCGCGGGGAACGCGGTGAAGTTGGGCACGTCGCTCGCGACGTTCAGAATGAAGTGCTCGCTGTGCTTGTCGATCTGCGCGACGACGGTGAACACACGCAGCGGCGCGCTTTCGGCCGCTGGCTCTCCCGCGATCAGACGGCGCAACGCCGCATCCGATGCCGCGAAACGCGCGAGATCGTTCTGGCCGAACGGCCGCACCTTGCCGAGTTCCAGCGTGCACGCGAGCGCGCCCGCCGCCTGCGCCGTGAAGTGCGTGAACGTGTTGCCCTTCTCCCGATGCAGCAGCACCGCCTGCAGGCGGGCATCGCGCAGCCAGTCGAACATCGCGCGTGCGAGCGGCTCGCCCGTGTGCGGCAGCAACGCGAACTGCTCGAACACCGACGCGCGAATCGCCGTGTGCATGTCGATGTGCCACTTCGGATGCGCGGCGTCATCGAAGAATCGCAACGCGGCGTTTTCCAGTTCGGCGGCGCGCGGCGCTTCGCGGCTATCGCGCAGACTCGTGTGGCGGCCGCTGAAGAGGCGATTGAGATCGTCGTCGATATAACGGTCGCCCGCGCGCATCGCGCGGATGTTGCCGAGGATCACGAGCACGCGCGCGGCGAGCGGGGCGCGGCCATTGCCGATATCGGCGACCAGACGCGACAGCATCTCGATGGGCGCGGTTTCATCGCCATGAACGCCCGCGGATGCGAGCACGCTCGATGTCGGCGCTCGTGCGGGTTCCAGCAACAGCACACCCTCGCCCTGCCACGTCCAGCGCACGCCCGAAGGCGCGGTTCCGGAGCTCGCCGCCGGACGCTCGCCCGCGAGCGTGAATGCGAGGAAGTCTTCGAGCAGACGTGTATCAGCGCTGGAAGTCATACACGGCACCAAGTCCGAGAAGGGTCGTCAGTTCGTCGAGCGCGGCGCGCGATTCGTCGAGCAGCTTCGGGTCGGCGAGATCCGCGGGAGAGAGACGGTCGCGATAGTGCGTGTCGATCCACGCATCGAGTTGCGTGAACAGCGCGTCGTTCATCCACACGCGCGCATTGACCGCGGCGCGCTCGGCCTCGTTCAGCACGACGCGCAGGCGCAGGCAAGCCGGACCGCCGCCGTTCTTCATGCTTTCGCGCAGATCGAAGACGAGCACTTCGTCGATCGGTGTCGCACGCGAGGCGAGCGAATCGAGATACGCCGCCACGCGCGCGTTCTCGCGGCACTCCTGCGGCACGACGAGCACCTGACGTCCGTCCGCGCTCGAAAGCAACTGGCTGTTGAAGAGATACGACGAAACCGCGTCTGCCACGCTCACTTCGCTTTCCGGCACTTCGAGCGCGGCAAACGGCGAGCCATGCGCTTCGAGCTTCGCACGCAGCTCGTCGTAGACCTTGTGCTGGTCGACGAACGCGCGCTCGTGGCAAAAGAGCGTCGTGCGATTGCCGACCGCGATCACGTCGTTGTGAAACACGCCGGCATCGATCACTTCGGGCGACTGTTGCGCGAACACGGTCGCATCGTCGGCGAGGCCGTGCAGACGCGCGACCGCGCGGCTCGCCTCGAGCGTCTGGCGCGCGGGATAGCGCTGCGGCTGCGGGCCTTGGCCGTACTCGCTGCGCCCATAGACGAAGAACTCGACGCCCTTTTCGCCGTACTCGCGAGCGAAGCGCGTATGGTTGGCCGCGCCTTCGTCGCCGAGCGCGGGCGTGCCGGGCAGCGCATGATGAATGCGAAAGCGCGCTTCATCGGCGAAGATCGCGGCGAGCGAGCGGCGCGTTTCGCCATGCTCGATCGCGCGATGCAGCTTCGCGGCGAGATTCGCGGGCGTGAAATGCACGCGGCCGTCTTCCGTATCCGCCGACGGGCTGACGGTCGCGGCATTCGCCGTCCACATCGCCGACGCCGAGCTTGCCGCCGCGAGCAGCTCGGGCGCTTCACGCGCGGCGCGCGCGATCACGGTGGCGTCGTCGCCGCTGAAGCCGACATCGCGCAACAGCCTGAGCGACGGCCGTTCGAGCGGCGGCAGCACGCCCTGATCAAAGCCGAGATCCGCGAGCCGCTTCATCTTGCGCAAGCCCTGCTTCGCCGCGGCCTTCGGATTGGCCACCGACTTCTCGTTGTTGCGCGACGCGACGTTGCCGAACGAGAGTCCCGCGTAGTTGTGCGTCGGGCCGACCAGCCCGTCGAAGTTCGCCTCGTTTGCTTTCGATGCCTGCATATGCAATCCCGCTTGTCAGAACGTAAGGCCCGGCGACACGCTCGCCGGCATCTGCAATTGCGCGCTTTCGACGGAGGCCATCGGGTACGAGCAATAGTCCGCCGCGTAATACGCGCTCGGCCGCTGATTGCCCGAACGCCCGATGCCGCCGAACGGCGCGGCCGACGATGCGCCGTTGGTCGGCCGGTTCCAGTTGACGATGCCCGCGCGAATCGTGCGCTGGAAGTGCTTCCATGCGGATTCGTCGTCGGCGAGCAGGCCGGCGGAGAGGCCGTAGGCGGTGTCGTTGGCGCGCTCGATGGCGTCGTCGAAAGTCCGGTAGCGCGTGACCTGCACCATCGGCCCGAAATGTTCCTCGTCGGGAACGTCGCGGGCGCCGGTCACGTCGAGAATCGCGGGCGAAACGAAACCGAGGTTCGCCGCGCGCTGCTTCATCTCGAGCACGGGCGCCGCGCCCGCTTCGATCAGGCGCGCCTGCGCATCGACGAGACGCGCCGCCGCGCGCGCCGAAATCACGGCGCCCATGTACGGCTGCGGTTCGTCGTCATACTTGCCGATGCCGATGTTCGCGCTCACCTCGGTGAGACGCTGCATGAAGCGCTCGCCGAAGGCATCGTCGGGAACGAAGAGACGCCGCGCGCAGGTGCAACGCTGCCCCGCCGAGAGAAACGCCGACTGAATCGTGTGATGCACGGCGGCGTCGATGTCGTCCACCCGCGCGACGACGAGCGGATTGTTGCCGCCCATCTCCAGCGCGAGCACGATCTCCGGGCGCCCGCCGAATTGCCTGTGGAGCAGCGTGCCCGTGTCCGAGCTGCCGGTGAAGAACAGCCCGTCGATCTGCCGATGATTCGCGAGCGCCACGCCCGTGTCCTTTTCGCCCTGCACGAGATTGAGCACGCCCGCGGGCAGCCCGGCCTGAATCCACAGCGCGACGGTCGCGGCCGCGACGCCGGGCGCGAGCTCGGACGGCTTGAACACCACCGCGTTGCCCGCGATCAGCGCGGGCACGATATGCCCGTTCGGCAGATGCCCCGGGAAGTTGTAAGGCCCGAACACCGCGACGACGCCATGCGGCCGGTGCCGCAGCACCGCGACGCCATCGGCCATCGGCGCGCGCTTCTCGCCGGTGCGCTCGTGATATGCCTGCACCGAGATATCGACTTTCGCGGCCATCGACGCGACTTCCGTGCGCGCTTCCCACAGCGGCTTGCCGGTCTCGCGGCCGATGGCATGCGCGAGCGCTTCCTTGTTCTCGTTGAGCAGCGCGGCGAAGCGCTTCGCGATCGCGACACGCTCATCGAACGCAAGCGCGGACCAGGAAGCGAACGCGCGCCGCGCCGACGACACAGCGCGGTCCACGTCTTCAGTGGACGCGCTCCTGCCTTGCCAGACGGTTTGATCGGTGCCCGGATTGCGCGATGCGAACGCCGTGCCCTTCCCTTCCTGCCAGTCACCGCCGATATACAACTGGTTCGAAATATCCATGTCGTGTCTCTTGTCTTTCGCCCTTCTATTTCGCGCGCGGATATGAGCTCAGCACGCGCACGTTATCGCCTTCCTTCACGCGCAGCGCGGCAGCTTCTTCCGCGGTCAGCAGGAACGTGCCGTTCTCGACCGCGCCCGTCGTCGCGCCGCAGCGGAAGTCCTCGAGCAGCGTGTTCGATACGAGGCTCCTCGCGTCGCCGTCGTTCTGTGCCCGCTCGCCGATGCGCACGCTCGCCAGCACACTCTCGCGCACCGTGCGCAAGTCCGCGACGTGACATTCGAGCACCGGACCCGCGTCAAAGATATCGACGTGGTTCTCGTAACGCAGCCCTTCGGCTTCGAGCATCTTGCGCGCGGGCGCAGTGTCCCTGTGGGTGATGCCGACCGCGCGTTGCGCGGCATCGGGCAGCAGGTCGAGGTACACCGGATAGCGCGGCATCAACTCGGCGACGAAGGACTTCTTGCCGTGCGAGCTGAGGTAATCCGCTTCGTTGAAATCGATCTGATAGAAGTGCGAGCCGACCGCATTCCAGAACGGCGACTCGCCGTTGTCGTCGAAATGGCCGCGCAATTCCGCGCACAGGCGCTGCGGAAAGCGATCCGTGAACTGCGCGATGAACATGAAGCGCGAGCGCGAGAGCAATCCGCCCACGCCCGCCGTGCGATAGCGCGGGCTCAGAAACAGCGAGCACACTTCCGCGTAGCCCGTCAGATCGTGCGAGATGTTGAGCAGCGACATGCGCGTCCACACGCCCATGTCCTTGCTCGCATGCACGACCGTCGACACGCGATAGTTGTAGAACGGCTGCTCGAGACCCACCTCCGTTTCGATGCCGCACACGCCCGCGACATCGCCGGTCGCGGTGTCTTCCATCACGAAGAAATAGCCCGCCTCGAAGGGCTCGGCGTCGCCACTGAGCGTGCGGCGCGCACGCTCGACGCGCGCGGCGAGCGCCCCGCGATCGGGCTTGAACGTGGTGAGCCCCGGACCCGTTTCCTGGGCGAGCGCGACGAGCGCGTCGACATCTCCCGGCTGCGTGCAACGCACGACGATCATTGCAATTCTCCCGAAGCCTGATGCAACGGCACGCAGCGCACCGTGTCCTTCTCCTGCACGCCGAGCGCATCGCGCGCGGCGGCGGTCAGTGCGGCGCCGTCGGCGCGCGTCCCGGCGAGGCCGGTCACGATGCAGCGGAAAGCGTGCGCGCCGCCCGCCGCGACGAGATACGGCGCACCGCTTTCCGAGGCGATATCCCGCACCGTGCGCAGTTCGCTCGAACTTGCCGACGCGCTCTTGTCGACGGCGATCGTCAATACCGGACCCGCATCGAAGATATCGACGTAGCGGTCCGGCTCGAAGCCTTCTTCGAGATGAATGTCGTAGGCGAGCAGCGTGCTCGCGTTCGGCTCGCCCAGCACGCGCTGCGCCTCGCCGGGCAGCAGCGGCACGTAGAGCGGATAGCTCGGCATGACCTCGGCGATGAACGTGCGGCTGCGTCCGCCCGATTCGAGCTCCACCTGCTCGAAGTCGCGGCCGAAGAACTTGCGGCCGACGGCTTCCCAGAACGGCGACACGCCGGAATCGTCGGTGACGCCGAGCATCAGCGAGAAGACTTCGCTCGAGAAGCGCTTGCGGTTCGCGGCGATGTAGATCATGCGCGCGCGCGACAGCAGATGCGCCGCCGCTTCGCCATCGCCCGTGCGCAGCGACGGATCGACATAAAAGCCCGTCAGGCGGCTCTTGCCCGTCAGCTCGTGCGACATCGTGAGCGCGTGAATCTTGCGGTTCACCTTGAGCTCGCGCGACGCGTGAATCAGCGCGTCGTTGCGAAATGCGTAGAACGGCTCGGAATAACCCGCCGACGCGACGATGCTCGACGTGCCGAGCAGCCGGCCCGTCTGCGCGTCTTCGAGCACGAAGAGATAGAACTCCTCGCCTGGGAATTCCACTTCGGCGCGAAACGAGTCTTCCGAGAGCGCGACGCGCGTTTCCAGCGCGCGCCGGTCGTGCGGCAGCGAGTGCAGCACGGGTTGTGCCGCGCGCGCCATCCGTTGCAGCTCGTCGAGATCGGAGAGTCTTGCGGGACGAACGAAGAGCATCGTCGGTTCCTGTTAGCGAAAGATCAACGCGCGACGGCGTTGGCGCCGACGACCTGCTCGATCGCCTTCCCGATGCGCGCGAAGCCTTCGTCGAGATCGGCCATCGGCATGATGAGCGACGGCGCGAAGCGCAGCACGTTCGGCCCGGCGATCAGCATGATGACGCCGTTGGCCGCCGCCGCGTTCAACACGTCCTTCGCGCGATCCTTGTAGGCGTCGTTCAGTTCCGCGCCGATCAGCAGGCCGCGGCCGCGAATCTCCTTGAACATGCCGAAGCGCTCGTTGATGCGCTCCAAATGTGCCTTGATCGCCTTGCTGCGCTCGTTCACGCCTGCGAGCAGCTGCGGGTCGCTGACGAGCTCGACGACCTTCTCCGCGATCGACGCGCCCAGCGGATTGCCGCCGTAAGTCGTGCCATGAACGCCGACCTTGAAGTGCGCGGCGATTTCGTTCGTCGTGAGCATCGCGCCGATCGGGAAGCCGTTGCCGAGCGCCTTCGCGCTCGTCAGGATGTCGGGCGTCACGCCGTACTGCATGTAGGCGTAGAACGTGCCCGTGCGGCCGACGCCCGTCTGCACTTCGTCGAAAATGAGCAGCGCGCCGTGCCTGTCGCACGCTTCGCGCAGGCCTTTCAGGAACGCGGGATCGGCCGGCAGCACGCCGCCTTCGCCCTGCACCGGCTCGACGATCACCGCGCAGGTCTTCGGGCCGATCGCCTCCAGCGCCTTCGGCAGGTCGTTGTACGGCAGATGACGGATGCCTTCCGGCTGCGGGCCGAAGCCTTCGGCGTACTTCGGCTGGCCGCCGACGCTCACCGTGAAGAACGTGCGGCCGTGGAACGACTGCGTAAACGAGATGATCTCGATCTTGTCCGGGCCGTGATTGTCGATCGCATAACGGCGCGCGAGCTTCAGCGCCGCCTCGTTCGCCTCCGCGCCCGAGTTCGCGAAGAACGCGCGGTCGGCGAAGGTCAGGTCCGTCAGGCGTTTCGCGAGGCGCAACACCGGCTCGTTGGTGTAGCCGTTGCCGATGTGCCAGAGCTTGTCGCCCTGCTCGTGCAGCACCTTCAGCAGTTCGGGATGTCCGTGGCCCAGGGCAGTCACCGCGATGCCGCCGGCGAAATCGACATAGTCCCGCCCTTCGGTGTCCCATACGCGCGAGCCGCGGCCCCGGTCAGGCACGAAATTGGCCGGCGCGAACACCGGAACCATTACTTCGTCGAACGTACCGCGATTCACATTGATGTCGGTCATGAGCCACTCCTCGTCAGGTTCGTGCATCAGTTCTTGCATTGTGTTCGATATTAGGCTTTTCGCCGGCGTTCCGTCTTGCGCGTTCGCGACATGCTTCGATGGGCTTTTTGCGTCGACTCGCACCGCTTCAGCGTGCATCCGGCGGCTCGATCAGCGCACCGCCGCGCGGCTCGTCGATGGCGCCCCGCTGCTTTTCGATCCAGTTGCGGCGCTCCTCGCGCGGCGTCACGCCGAAGCGGTCGCGATACGCATTCGAGAAATGCGCGGCCGACGAAAACCCGCACGCGAGGCCGATCTGCACGACCGACTTGCTCGTGCGCTGCAATTGCGTGCGCGCCTTGGTGAGCCGCAGATTGAGGTAGTACTTCGACGGCATCGCGCCGAGATACTGACGAAACAGCCGCTCCAGCTGCCGTCGCGAAATGCCGACGAGACTTGCGATCTCGTCGGTGGCGAGCGGGTCTTCGATGTTCGCCTCCATCAGCTGCAACGCGTCGTTCAGGCGCGGATGCCGCTCGCCGGGCGCGGTGACGAACGGAATGCGCTGGCGCTCCGTGCCCGCGCGCAAGACGCCGATGCCGAGCGAATCCGCGATGCGTTCCGCGAGATCCTGCCCGTGATCGCGCGCGATCATCGCGAGCATGAAGTCGACGCCCGCCTGCCCGCCGGAGCACGTGGCGCGGTCGCGGTCGATCTCGAAGATCTGCTGGCTGACGATCGCGCGCTCGAACTGCTCGGTGAATTGCTGATACGTCTCCCAGTTCACCGCGACGCGATATTGCGAGAGCTGCCCGGCCATCGCGAGCCACCACACGCCGTGATGAATGCCGGTGACGAGCGGCGTGCGGGGCGCCACGCGCGCGAGACTCGCGAGAAAGAGGCGATAGTCGGCGAACTGCTGATAGCGCTCGGAGACGACGATGAGCCAGTCGCAGCGCACGGCGTCGTTGAACGCGCAATCGGCGGGAAGTTGCGCGCCGCCCGAAAGCTGCACGGGACGGCCGTCCCAGGAGCAGATGCGCCACTCGTAGAGACGATGCCCGTCGATCTCGTTGGCGAGCGAAAGACTGTCGACGATCGGCCCGATGCCGCTCATCGATACCGGCGGCAGCGCGACGATCGCCACTTGCAGCGGCCCGCGCGCGGGACCCGACGTCACTCCCACGTTACTTGAGGCTGCCGGACAGGAACTGGCGCAGGCGTTCGCTCTTCGGCGCCGTGAGCACCTCCGAAGGCGCGCCCTCTTCTTCCGTGCGCCCCTGATGCAGGAACATCACGTGATTCGACACGTTGCGCGCGAAGCCCATCTCGTGCGTGACGACGATCATCGTGCGGCCCTCGTCGGCGAGCTTTTGCATCACCTTCAGCACTTCGCCGACGAGTTCGGGATCGAGCGCGGAAGTCGGCTCGTCGAAAAGCATGACATCGGGATGCATCGCGAGTGCGCGCGCGATCGCGACACGCTGCTGCTGCCCGCCCGACAGATGCGACGGATACTGCTTCTCGACGCGCGGCGCCAGGCCGACTTTCTCCAGATACGCGCGCGCGCGGTCCTCCGCCTCCTTCTTCGAGATGCCGAGCACGTGGATGGGCGCTTCCATCACGTTCTCGATGGCCGTCATGTGCGACCACAGGTTGAAGTGCTGGAACACCATCGCGAGCTTGGTGCGCACGCGCTGCAACTGCTTGTGATCCGCGACTTCGAGATTGCCGGCCTTGTCGGTCTTCGTGCGCACGGCTTCGCCGTCGACGATGATCTGCCCCGCGTTGGGCCGCTCGAGAAAGTTGATGCAGCGCAGAAACGTGCTCTTGCCCGAGCCGCTCGCGCCGATGATGCTGATCACGTCGCCCGCCTTCGCGGCGAGCGAGACGCCCTTCAGCACTTCGTTGTCGCCGTAGCGTTTGTGAATGTCCTCTGCGACGAGCTTGGTCGCGACGTCCTTGGCGGTTGGCTCCAACGCATTCTCCTCGGGTGATGACAGGGTTTGCTTCATCGTCTGCTGCATGGCTTCGAATTCTACCGCTCACGCGCGGCGGGCCGGACGCGCCGCGCCCGCGGGCCGCAGGTATGCGAGCCAGTGCTGCTCCGCGCGCCGGAATGCCGCGACGAGCGCGAACGAGATCGCCAGATACAGGAGCGCCGCAATGCCGAACGATTCGAACGACTGATAGGTCGCCGAGTTCGCGTCGCGCGCGACCTTCAGGATGTCCGGCACGGTCGCGGTGAAGGCGACCGTCGTCGCGTGCAGCATCAGGATCACTTCGTTGCTGTACAAAGGCAAGGCGCGGCGCAGCGCCGACGGCAGGATCACGCGGCGGTACATCGTGAACGTGCTCATGCCGTAGGCGCGCGCGGCTTCCACCTCGCCGTGCGGAATCGCGCGGATCGCGCCGGCGAAGATTTCCGTCGTGTAGGCGCAGGTGTTCAGCGCGAACGCGAGGATCGCGCAGTTGAAGCCGCTGCGAAAGAACGCCTCCAGCAGCGACTGCGTGCGCACGAATTCCAGGCTGTACATGCCCGTGTAGAGCAACAGCAGTTGCACGTAGAGCGGCGTGCCACGGAATACGTAGGTGTAGATGCGCACGGGCGTCGAGAGCCAGCGGTTTCTCGAGACGCGCGCGCATGCGAGCGGCACCGCCGCGCAAAAGCCCAGCGCGATCGAGGCCGCGAGCAGCCACAGGGTGACCACGAGGCCCGACGCGCGCATGCCGTCGGAGTACAGGAACGGGCGCCAGTATTCGGCGAAGATCTGGATCATGGTGTTCGCTCGCTGACAGGAATCAAAGTTCGGCGTGCCGCACGCCGATGGAGTAGCGGCGCTCGAGCGCCATCAGCACGAGGTTCGAGGCGCTCGTGATCGCGAGATAGATGAGCGCCGCGATCAGGATGAAGAAGAACATGTTGAACGTGCTCTTGCCCGCGTCCTGCGCGGCCTTCACGACATCCGCGAGACCGATGATCGACACGAGCGCCGTCGCCTTCACGAGCACCTGCCAGTTGTTGCCGATGCCCGGCAGCGCAAAGCGCATCATCTGCGGAAAGAGAATCCGGCCGAAGACGCGCAAGCCGCTCATGCCGTACGCGGTGCCCGCCTCCAGCTGACCGCGCGGCACGGCGAGAAACGCGCCGCGAAAGGTTTCGGTGAAGTACGCGCCGTAGATGAAGCCGAGCGTGAGCACGCCCGCCGTGAACGGATCGATGTCGAACTGATCCCAGCCGAACGCGTCGGTCAGGTGGTTCACCGCGATCTGGATGCTGTAGAACAGCAAGAGCATCAGGACGAGATCGGGCACCGAGCGGATGAGCGTCGTGTAGAGGGTCGCGATGCCGCGCAAGGACCCGTGATGCGAGAGTTTCGCCGATGCGCCCAGAAGCCCGAGCAGCACCGATACCGCGAGAGACAGCACCGCGAGCGCGAGGGTCTCCTTTGCGCCCGCCCAGAGGAGCGGACCGAAGCCGTGCAGAAACAAGAGGCGCCTCCATCGTCTTTCGTTGATCGGAAAGAAGCGGAGCGCAAACGAAACAAGCGGCGCGCTCCGGTAACTGGCGGCGATCCTCGCAAGCGAAAATCAATTGCTCAAATGCGACGGACTGTTTTTGTTGCGACGCAACATCCGGTGAAGGCGAGTGACGGCGGGCTCAAGCGCCCGCCGTGCAACGCTGCGCGCGCACGACAGACTGGAAAACCCGCACGCGCGCGGCAGGCAGAATGTGCGACTTTCAGGTCGCATTTTCGATAGACCCGGCGGCTCACGCGCGCGCGATGTTGCGCACGATCTGCGCGACCTGTCCGTTCGCCACCGCGATTTCCGGACTGTCCTGCAGCAAGGGCAGGAACTGCTCCGCGAAAGCGGGATCGCGCGTGCCGGCGCTGAACATGTCGACGACCGCCTTCGCGTGCGCGATGCGCGCGTCGGGCGTGGCTTCGTCGTCGTCGAGGACGTCGTCGATGGCGGCGATCAGCGTCGAAAACGGCGACAGCCAGCGATATGCCGAACCGTTGATGACGATCTGCAGGAATTCGCCCGGCGACACCGGCCCGAACTCGGCCTCGTGGCGCGCGCGCAGATGCGCGAGCACGCTGCGATGGAGCGCGAGCAGCGGATGGCGCACGTCGCGCAGGAAGGTGGTGGCGGCCTGATCGGTCATGGCGTTCATGTTCGTGCCTCGCTTGGAAAGGACGCAGATGAGGCCGTTTCGCAGCCGATCAAGCGCCGCGCGTCTTGCCCGCGTAGCGGATGAACTCCGCCGCGGAAAGCGGCGCCGAGAACAGCCAGCCCTGCCCGAACTGCGCGCCGCGCGCATGCAGATACGCCGCCTGTTCCTCGCGCTCGATGCCTTCGGCGATCACCTGCACGTCGAGCGTCGCCGCCATGTCGATGATGTGCGATGCCACGCTGCTCGACGCCGCATCCTGCCCGATCGTGTCGACGAAGGACTTGTCGATCTTCAGGCCGTCGATGCGAAACGTCTGCAGATGCGACAGGCTCGAGTAGCCGGTGCCGAAATCGTCGAGATAGACGGCGTGGCCCGCCTGCCTGAAGGCGCTGATGACTTCCTTGGCGGCATCGGCGTCGAGAAAGCTGCGCTCCGTCGCCTCGATGCGGATCTGCTGCGGCCGCACCCCCTGCCGCGCGATGGCCGGACCGAGCACGTCGAGGAAGCGGTGCGTCGTGAGATCGGGCGCGGAGAGATTCACCGAGACGTAATACTCCGGGTAGCGCTTGAGAAACTCGCCGAGCTCGAGCAGCACGGTGTCGAGCACCTGATCCGTGATCGCCTGAATCAGCCCGCGATGCTCCGCGAGCGGAATGAAATGATCCGGCCGCACGATGCGGTCGTGATACTTCCAGCGCACGAGCGCTTCGGCGCCGACACAGCGGCGCGTGGCAAGATCGACGATCGGCTGATACGCGACGATGAACTGATGCCGCCGCACGGCGTCGCTCAGCTGTCCGCGCGGCGAGAGCCTGCGCACGATGAAGAACGCCGCCCAGCCCGCGAAGGCGATCCCCGCGGCCACGCCGCCGAGAAGCCACGCCCATGGCAGCGCGCGCAAGCGCTGGCGCAAGGTCTGATGCGGCGCGCTCACGACGACCGCGAGCGGCATCGAGACCGAGCGCCGCACGACGTACGGCGAGCAATCGCGTACCCGCGGCGCGGCGCGATACACGGCGAGGATGGCGGCGACGTCGGTGGCGGGCGTGGTCGCGATCACGCGGCTCACTTCGGTGTTGATGACGGCGACGCCGCTCGCGGGGCCGGCGCGCGTGTCGAGGCTGTCGACGTAGAGCGACGGATCCGCGGCGATGTAGAAGCCGTTGCGGCCCATGACGAGCGATATCTTGCCGCCCGGCAGACGCGCGAGGCCGTACCAGGCCACGAGGCCGTCGCGCGAGCGCCAGTCGGGCGGCGGCAGCGTGAGCCCGTCGAGCATCCCCGCCGATACCGCGCCGAGCAGCGACGAGCATTGCCAGCGGCCGTCGCGGTCGTAGGCGCCCGCATCGCGCACCTGCTCGTGGGTGAGCGCGATGCGCCGCAATTCCCGCAGATACGGCGGCGAGCATGGCGCCGCCACCACCTTGCCGATCTCGCCGAGCGCGCCCGAGAGCCGCCGCGTGACATCCTCGGCGCGAACGAGCGCGGCGTCGGCGACCGTGTTGAGGCGCGCCGCCTCCTCCTGCCGCTGGCTGCGCTGCGCGAACAAAAAGCCGATTCCCGCCGGCGCCAGCGCCGCGATCACCACGATGACGATCAGAAGCGCCGCGAGCGCCCCACGTTCGAATCTGTTCATTGCGTGTTATGTTCCGCGGCGCGAGGCGGTCCGCTCGCGCGCGTCTTGTTCCCTGCTGGACGTGATCGGCTTGCTTTGCGCCGCCATCGCGCAGTCTCGGACAAACGACTTAGTTTAGGGGGCGCGCCTTCCCCGATTCAACGATTTCTTTGCCCGAAAACTCGCCCCTTTGGTGGTCTGCCGCACGGCCCGCAGGCCCTTTTTTTGCCGTCGGCGCGCCGTGCGAAAATCGGCCCTTCGGAATTTTCGTTTTCTGCCTGCCGGATCGTCGAACATGGCCTCACACAACCCTGCCCGCCCGCTCGTGCGCGACGCCGCAACCGGCGATTTCGACGCGATCGCGCGCATCTATTCACATTACGTCGAAAACGCGCTCGCGACGTTCGAGGAAATTGCGCCTTCCGCCGACGACCTGCGCGCGCGGCACGCGGTTATCGCGGCAGCGGGCCTGCCGTATCTCGTCGCCGAACTCGGCGGCGAAGTCGCGGGCTACGCGTATGCGTCGACGTACCGGCCGCGTTCCGCCTACCGTCATACGATCGAGGATTCGGTCTATGTCGCCGACGGCATGGGCGGGCGCGGCATCGGCCTCGCGCTGCTGACGGTGCTCATCGAACGATGCGAGCGCGGGCCGTGGCGGCAGATGATCGCGGTGATCGGCAACAGCGGCAACGCGGGCTCGATCGCGCTGCATGCGCGGCTGGGCTTCGAGCACGTCGGCGTGCTGCGCGATGTCGGCTTCAAGCACGGCCGATGGGTCGATACCGTGCTGATGCAGCGCGCGCTCGATGCGTCGTCGGATGCCGCCGCGTGATTCCCGTTTCGTGATGCGCCGCCGCGCCTGGCGGTAGCGGCTAAGATTCGACATTTGCATCTCGCGCGGTCCCAGCCTTGCCGACTTACACCCTCGCCTCTCCCGTCAGCGCCGAAATCGACGTGCGCAAGAGCCGCTTCATCGCGCTCGCGATACCCGTCCCGGACCGCGACGCCGCCATGCGCGAGCTCGAGCGCCTGCGCGCCATGCATCCGGGCGCGACGCACGTCTGCTGGGCGCTGCTCGCGGGCGGCCAGTCGGGCATGTCCGACGACGGCGAGCCTTCCGGCACGGCCGGCCGGCCGATCCTCGAAGTGCTGCGGCATCACGAAGTCGATGGCGTGCTGGCCGCGGTCGTGCGCTATTACGGCGGGATCAAGCTGGGCGCGGGCGGACTCGTGCGCGCTTACACGGACGCGATCGCGAGCGCGATGCAGCTGGCCGAGCGCGTGGAGCGCGTCGAGCGCGGGCTGATCGGCATCGAGGTCGACTACGCGGACGAGGCGCGCGTGCGCCGCTGGATCGAGCAGCACGAAGCCGAGCTCGTGCAGAGCGAGTACGGCATGACGGTGCGCCTCGTCGTGCGCATGGCCGCCGCGGCGCGAGAGCCGGCAGCCGCCGAGCTGCGCGATCTCACCAATGGGCGCGCGGGCATCGAGGTGCGTGCATGACGGACGAGGCGCGCGCCTTCGCGATGGTCATCGAGCCGGGCGGCTACTTCGTCGCGGTGAAGGACGGCACGTCGTTGCTCGAAGCCGCGCTGCAAGCGGGTCTGTCGCTGCCGAGGTCGTGCCGCAACGGCGCCTGCCGCGCGTGCATGTGCCGCCTCGTCGACGGTGATATCGCGTATCGCGTCGTCAGCCGGAGGCCCGCGAGGCCGAGCCGGCGCCCCGCCCGTCGCGCTCGCGCGGCTTCTGACCCGGGTATTTCGGGATTGTCGTCTCGAATCAACGACCTACGATGTGAGTCCCGAGCCCGCATACGCACGTTTTCCTGCAAAGAGCGTGCAGCGTGACTCTCAAAAAGTGTACAATTGCGCTTTGCCCCAAATTCTGGCAGGGCCAGATCAACCGAGATTTCAATGACTAAAGTACTGCTGAAAGAGAACGAGCCTTTCGACGTCGCCATGCGTCGTTTTCGCCGTACCGTCGAACGTACGGGCCTGATCCAAGAACTCAAGTCGCGCATGGCTTATGAAAAGCCGACGACCGAGCGCAAGCGCAAGAAAGCTGCTGCTGTCGCTCGCCTGCGCAAGCAGATCCGTCGCGCGCAGCTGCCGAAGAAGTTTTATTGATCGACCGCGGGGGCTGTGCCCGCGTCCGTCAGGACAGCATCGGCATCGCAGCCTGAACTCGACCGGGTCGCGGTTTCGCGCGCAGGTGGCGTGAAAGCTCGCGGATTCGCGCACATTAGGATGCGCCCCGTCCGATGAAGGTTGGCAAGATCGCAAAAAGCCTGCATGAGTGAATGCTCATGCAGGCTTTTCGTGCTTGTGGGCGGGCATTCTGGCGGACAAGTGGAAGCGCGGCAGCGGATGAACACCGAAAGAAGGAACAAAAGAAACGCGCGCGCAAAAGCAAAGAGCCCGGCTGGAACCGGGCTCTTTGCTTGAGGATTTTGGTTGCGGGGGTAGGATTTGAACCTACGACCTTCGGGTTATGAGCCCGACGAGCTGCCAGACTGCTCCACCCCGCGTCTGAAGAAGTAAATTATAGACCAGATCATTCGCGCGCGTCAAACGTTGTTTGCATTCAACGACACCACGACCGGCTGCATCGGCTCGCGCCGACCCACGCGGACATTCACCGCCTCCTCCACCGCGCGCTGATGCGCCCGCGAGAGCTTGCCGAGCAACGGCAGCAGCACGACGGCGACGGCCGCACCGCCCGCCGCGAGCCAGCCGAGCCCGAAGAAGAGTTGCGTGTACAGCGGCAGCGATTGAACCGGCTCGAGGTTGCCCGCCGGCATGCGCGCGAAATTGGCGACCACGCTGCCGAGATACTGCGACACACCCGTCGCCACGAAATAGGCGCCCATCATGAAGCCGCTCATGCGGGCGGGGACGTAGCGCGCGATCATCGCGAGGCCGAGGCCCGACACCAGCAGCTCGCCGAGCGAATACAGGCCGTAGCCCGCCACCATGAACCACGACGACACACGCCCGTCCACCGCGTAGCGTCCGCTCACGCCGAACACGAAGAAGCCGACGGCCACGACGACGAATCCCAGCGCGTACTTCGCCGCCACGGGAATGTCGCGTCCGCGCCGCGCCTGGCGGGTGTAGACGAGCGCGAGGATCGGACTCAGCAGCATGATCCAGATCGGATTGAGCGCCTGGAACTGCGCCGCGCTCCACGTGAACAGTCCGACACCGCCGATCGAGAACGACGGATCGACGTTGCGCAGCGCGAACAGCGTGAGCGAGGTCGACATCTGCTGATAGAAGACGAAGAACAGGATCACCTGAAGCGTGAGAATCAGCGCGGCGACGAGACCGGCGCGCTCGCTGCGATCGCACTTCCTGAGCATGTAGCCGAAGATCGCCAGAATCGCGACGGCTGCCGTGTACACGCACGCGACGGCCACCGCCTTGTGCTGCAGGATGAACACCGTCGACGCCGCAAGCGCCACGCCACCCGCCGCGACCGCGAACGCGTGCAACCAGCGGATCGGTTCCTCGTCCGGCGCCGAGCCGGTATGCGCGAGCGTGCGGCGCATCAGCGCGAAATTGAGCAGGCCCAGCACCATGCCGCCGCAGCACACGGCGAACGCGGCATGCCAGCCCCAGTGGTCCTTGATCCAGGGCGTCGCCAGCATCGAGAAGGTCGAGCCGATGTTCACGGCCATGTAGTAAATCGTGAAGGCGCTGTCGATGCGCGCGTCGTCGCCTTCATAGATGCGGCGCACGAGGTTCGCGGCGTTCGACTTGAACAGCCCGTTGCCGACGACGATCACGCCGAGCGACGCATACATGAAACCGAGCGTGTCGTACGGCAACGCCAGCATGAAGTAGCCGAGCGCGAGCACGAGCGCGCCCGCGGTCATGGTGCGGCGCGCGCCGAGCACCTTGTCGCCGATCCAGCCGCCGATCGACGGCGCGGAGAACACGAGCGCCGTGAAGGCGCCCCAGGTCAGGTTGGCGTGATCGTCGGCGAAACCGATCTTGTCGACCATGAACAGCACGAGCAGCGCGGCCATGCCGTAATAGCCGAAACGCTCCCACATTTCGATCAGAAAGACGGTCGTGAACGAGCGCGTCTGCGATGAGCCGGACGAGTGATTAACCATTGAACGAGATCCTTCAGACAGCGAGAGGCGGAACGGCGAAACAAGGCGCCGCTCACGCGCGATGACGAAACACGAACACGCGAGGCGCGCGTTTCGCCTTGAAATCATCGGATGAATACGCAGGCGATTATCCGCGAACGAAGCGCGTGATTATCGCAAATTGGCGTAATGGCTTTGCTTTTGGGCAATGAATACCGGCCAGGCCGATTTTGCGAAGGCGCACGGCGTACGACCCAAGCGGGTCAGCGAAACAGTGTCAGGGAGGAAACCCCAGAGGGATGCGCGACGCGATGTCGCCGGGAATGCGGAGAATTGAGCTTTCATCGACCTTCCGTTTTCTACGATCGCCTGCTCGCGTGTGACGCGCATGCGACCATTGCGGCTTTCGAAACGCGCGAAAGGATCGCTTTTGCGCGTGTCGGTTGATTTAAGCGAATCGCAAGCTCATTGCGATTCGCGAGTGGCGCATTGTGTTGATATTCGTACCGCAGGTCACTCCGGATTAGCCCCTGGAACTTGAAAGGCGTTATTCCCTATAACGAAACATAATAATCGCCGTCATTAATCCTGTGCCGGTATTCACTGGATCAGGTCGCCGGCCGACGCACGAAAGCCAGCATGACCCCGAATCCGATCATGAGCGCCCCGCTCGCGCGATTGAACCACGCGAGGCCGCGCGCGCCGCGCGAGAGCGAGCCGAGCCGCGCGCCCAGCGCGGCATAGATGACGATCGCGACCAGTTCCAGCAGCAGAAACGTCGCGCCGAGGATCGCGAAGCTCGTCGCGTACGCGTTTCGGTCGACGAACTGCGGAAAGAACGCGGTGAACACGAGAATCGCCTTCGGATTGCCCGCGGCGACCCAGAATTCCTGCTTCGTGAGCCGCGCGAGACTCACTGGCCCCCGCGCCGCGCCCTCTTCCTTCACCACCAGCGAAGGCCCCGAGCGGATCAGCTTCACGCCGATCCAGACAAGATACGCGGCGCCCGCGAATTTGATGGCGGTGAAAAGCGTCTGCGATGCGAGCAGCAACGCGCCGAGTCCGAGTCCCGCGATGGCGATCATGATCGCGAAGGCGACGATTCGTCCGAACGACGCCAGCACCGACGCGCGCACGCCGTCGCGCGCGCCGTTCGACAGCGACAGCACGTTGTTCGGCCCGAAGGCCATATTGATGGCGAAGCACGCGGGCACGAAGAGCGAGAAAGTCTGAAGCGACATGGGACACCTGCGAACCAGCGGAGGAGACCGCTAAGTTAGCACGCGCGACACGCCCCCAGAAGCATCAGAAGCGATGCCGGATGCCGGTGCCGATCATCAGCTGGTTGCGGCCGCTCGACGGGTCGTTGGTGTTGATCACCGCCGGCGCGCCCGACGAGGCGCGCTGATAGATCGACTCGAGATAAATATCGGTGCGCTTGGACAGCAGATAGTCCACCTGGAGCCCGCCCTCGTGCCAGTGCGCGCCGCCGCCGTTGGTGTACACGTACATGCCCGCCAGCATGATGGCCGGCGTGAGCCTGTAGATGCCGTTGATCTCGTAATTGTTGAGGGCGAGCGACGGCATCAGGTCGCCGGTATCGGCATCGGTGACGCCGGAGTTGATCGCGCGGGAAAACGCGCCGCTCAGCGTGAATTCGCCGAGCTCGTAGCTCATGCCGACGCCGAACGTGTTCTGCTGCTGCACGTTCGCCGTGAAGACCGAGTTCGCCGCCGAACCGGGCAGCGTGAGCGAATCGTAGGCGCCGCTCGTCGTGTTACCGCGTCCGTTGTTGTGCAGATAGGCCGCGCCCGCGTTGAACGAGCCCATCGAATAGTTGGCCCCGACGCTGTAGGCGCGGTTGTCCGAGAACGCGCCGGCCTGGTTGGAGAACGCGTACAGGCCGCCGAAACTGAAGCCGCCGTAGTTCGCGCTCGTGTACTTGACCGAGTTGGACGCGAGGAACGAGTTGTTGGCGTTGTCGTTGTCGAGCAGGTGCGCGAACGCGGTGCCGCCGGCGTTGCCGGTCAGCGTGAAGGTCTGGAAATAATCGTGGATCGAATCGTACTGACGGCCGAACGTGACGATGCCGAGCGTATCGCTGCCGATGCCGACGTACATCGGATGATCGTTGAGGCCCTCGCCCGTCGCGACGGAAATGCCGCGCTCGAGCCGGAAGATCGCGCGCGCCCCGCCGCCCAGATCCTCGGAACCCTGTAGACCCCAGTAGCTGCCGTCGATCGTGCCGGTCGTCAGGCGGTATTGGGCATGGCCGCCGACGTTGTTGACGTACGCGACGCCCGTGTCGAGCTCGCCGTAAAGCTGCACCGAACTTTGCGCCCAGGCCGCCGCGGGCAGGCCGGTGAGCGCCGCGCAGACGATCGTCGGGAACGCCCGTGGAATCGCCCCAAGCCTGGTGGCGAGACCCGTCCCGGAGATCGGCGACGCAGATCGGACAGCTTGCGGGCGCATCGGCATGGACATCTCCGTTGGTTCTCCATTTGGAAAAGATTGTCAGTTTTATAAAGAGGCTTGTCAGTCAAAACAACGCCCTCGTCCGCTTCTGTGTCCTGGAACCAACGAACCAGCGTTTTCCACATTTTTTGCCTTGCCGGAACAGCGCCGTTGAGCATAGCCGACGCGGTCCTTCGCCTGCCGCTAGAATCGAGACGCCCTCAGCCAACCCGACCACGTCCCATGCCTCAAAAGACCCGAGCCATCCTCACCGGCCACACCCGCGGGCTCGGCGCCGCGCTTGCAGAAATTCTGCTCGCGCAAGGCGTCGAAGTGCTCGCGATCTCACGAAAACGCAACACCGAACTCGCGGCGCGCCATCCCGGCACGCTGCATGAGGTCGAACTCGATCTCGCCGACCTGGGCGCGCTCGCCGAATGGCTGGCGGGCGACGCCTTGCGCGGTTTCGTGACGGGCGCGGAACGCGTGCTACTCGTCAACAATGCGGGCGTGCTCGCGCCTGTCGGCGGCCTCGTGGATCAGAAGGCGGTCGAGGTCGCGCGCGCGGTCAGCGTAAACGTCGCCGCCCCGCTGATGCTCGCCCCCGCCGTCGTCCGGGCGAGCGAGCAAGCGGCGGATATGCGCATCGTTCATATCTCGAGCGGCGCGGCGCGCAATGCCTATCCCGGATGGAGCGTGTACTGCGCGACCAAGGCCGCGCTCGATCAGCACGCCCGCGCGGTCGCGCTCGACGGCAACCCGGCGCTGCGCATCTGCAGCGTCGCGCCGGGCGTCGTCGACACCGACATGCAGGCGGAAATCCGCGACACCGGTCTCGACCGCTTCCCGCTGCGCGAGCGTTTCGAGGCGCTCAAGCGCGACGGCCAACTCGCCACGCCCGAGCAATCGGCGCGCAAGCTGATCGATTACCTGTTGAGCGACGCCTTCGGCGACACGCCGACCACCGATGTCCGCGAACTGACGTGACTTTGATGCGACGCGGCTTAAGAAACGCTTAGGCCGTTCTCAGGCTGCCGCGACCATTGCGCGCGCCGAACCGAGCGCCTCGCGCGAAAGCGCATCCGCGCGGGCGTTGCGCGCACGCGGAATCCACTGGATCCGCACGTCGCCGATTTGCCCGATCAGTGCGCGGGCACGCGCCGCATGTTGCGCGAGCGCGCGGATGCCCATGCCTGCCGGCGCGCTCAGATCGTCGATCACGACGCGGCTGTCGCCATGGATCACGACATCGCGGGCCTTCTCGCGTAACGCCGCTTCGAGCACGGCGATGAGCGCGAGATATTCGGCCATGCTGCTGTCGCCGCAGCCCGCGACGACGCTGATCTCGACCGTCTCGCCACGAGGACCGACCAGCACGCCGCCGATGCCGAGCCGCCCGGGATTCGGCAGCGCCGAGCCGTCGAACCAGCCGCGCCATCCGCCCGCCTCCCGCTGCGCCTTGCGTCGCTTCACCTCGCGCGTACGCTCGGCGCGCCGTATCTCGCGCGAACGCTGCGCATCGGCATCTTTGAGTTGCGCGGCCCGCCGCGCATCGATGAAAGCCCGCAAGGACAGCACGCCCGCCGACTTTTCCAGTGTTCTGAGGAGCGCCGCGTGTTCGGATATCGCCGCGCCTCTGGCCAGCCTGCGGCTTTGCATGCGCTCTTTCTTGTACGCGACGGCGAGCAGTTCCTCGAAATCGATCATATGCAGGGGGGAAATGAACGAAGCCCGAGCTTAGCAGACGCCCGAGGCCGCTCGATGCCCCGCGCGCCGCATGGGTACGTGCGTTGCTGAATGTCACATGAAACGTGTTGACAGGAAGACATCACGTTCAACCGGCAAACCAGGCAAGGAGCAGATCATGAGTCAATCGATGGAGTCATCTTCCGGCGGCGCGAAGATCGTCGGCAAAGGCGCGGCGACGGCTGCGGGCCCGGGACCCGATGTCATGGCCGCGAGCACGCTCGACGGCAATTCGGTGATCAGCACCGACGGGCACGACGTCGGCTCGCTCAAGGAGATCATGCTCGACGTCAGCAGCGGGCGCATCGCGTATGCGGTGCTGTCGAGCGGCGGCTTTCTCGGCATCGGCAACAAGTTGCTCGCCGTGCCGTGGAGCGCGCTCACGCTCGATACCGACAACCGTTGCTTCCGCATCGATGCCACGGCCGAGCAGGTCCGCAACTCGCCCGGGTTCGACAAGGACGCGTGGCCCTCGATGGCCGATCGGGTCTGGGCAAGCACGGTGCATCAGCACTACGGACGCGAGCCTTACTGGTCGAACGATCGCGCGAGCGATGTCAGCCCGACCGGCGCAATCCCGCCCGAAGGCGCGGATGCGCCCGAAGCGGGCGGCGTCAAGCTATGAATGAGGGAATGCGCCGCCGGGAAACCGGCGGCCAGGACGGGCGGCGAGGCGCCCGCGCGGTCAGTCGAGCGGACGCTCGCCGACCTGAATGTCGACGCCTTCGGTCTCGCCCATCAGCGCGCGCAGGACGTCGCCTGCGAAGTCCTCGATGGCGAAGTGCCACTCGAGGGAGCCGACCGGGAAGTCGTTCGGATTGCACTTGCCCTGTGCCCGGCGAATCGCGCCCACCGAAAGGCTCAGCGCACGCGCGTGCTGGAAGTGGGGATCGTCCGAATCGAGGAACGGTAATTGATCTTTATCCATGACACCTTTAACGGTCCCGGTCGACGAAACTTTAGGCCTGCGCAGATGGCGCAATCGTTTGCGCTCGCCCGCGCCTGATGACACGATGCAACACTATCGGAATCTCGCCGGCAATTCGGGTGTCGAAGCATTCGACATCCTGAGACACGCCATCAAGGTGCGCTTCGTCAACGGCGCGACCTATTTGTATGACTATCGCGTACCCGGCCGCGCGCACGTCGAGGAGATGAAACGGCTCGCCCGTGCGGGGCGCGGACTCAGCACGTATATATCGAGATTCGGCGCACAGTATGCCGAAAGAATCGACTAGCTGCCCGAGCGACGCATTTTACGCGATGCGCGCGCGGTTACCTCGTACTAATACGTCTCCGGGCGCTCATCGTGCGGACGGCAAGTGCGGCACGTTGTCGTTGGCAGTCGCGTCCAACTGACGAAGCTGGCGCTGCAACTTGTTCAACTGAACCTGCGCGGCGACGCGGCGCCCTTCGAGTTGCGCCAGTTCCTTGCGGACTTCCTGCTGCTTCAATGCGACTTCCTGATCCTGGGCGCTGCCTCGCTGGAGATCGACCCGCACACGCTCGATCTGCGCTTCCGAATCGGCGATGAGACGCGCGAACTGTTCGTTCTGCGCTTCGAGATGCACGCGCCGCATCTCGGCATCGGCGAGGCGCATCGCCTGCTCGACGAAGTGGCGAAATGCCGGCTCGGCCGCATCGATGTCGCCCGCCTTCAGCACGCGCCAGACCGCGCCTTCGTGGTTCAGCACCGCGTAATAGATCAACTCGCGCGGATGGAACAACAAGCTCGCGGAAAACGCAAAGCTTTGGAAGGCGCGGAACGTGGCCAGCGCGGACTGTTGAACGAGCCATTCCACTTCGGCGATCTGCGCGGCTTGCAGCGCCTGCGTGCCCGGCCGTATCGACGACGCGGCCGCCGGCCTCAGCGGCGTTATCCGCGTGACAGGCTGGACTTTCCCGATTTCTTCTTCCGAAGGCTCGTCTTCCGCGTCGCTTTCGGACGCGGCGAACGTGATCGCACTATGCGCTTTTTGCTGCATGAGGAACGACGGCGCAGTATCGAGCAGGGTTCCTCTTCGGCTCAGCAGGCTTTTCACGGGCGACTCTCCCTGTCCGGACACTGTTCGCGGACCAGCCGTCATGCATTTGAGTTGGCCAGATTCGAACGGACAGTTATCACCGTTCGAATCTTCTGAATGCAGACATCGATTATTCTGCATGACGAACGTTAATAGCGCGTTGCCAAACGAATAACCTGTCAAATCCAGTATAGGCGAGGCGTTCCGTCTTGCAATCGAAGTCCGGAAGCATTTACCCAAAATTACGCAATTCCCGACGAATCACGCCGGCTGAAATAATCGAATGCCGGGATTCACGCGTGCCGATAAATCGCCTGCATGCCGCTCACGCGCATTTTCGCGATTTCTGCGAAACGCGCTTTCGACATCAATGCGACCATGCGCATGATCCTGATTCCCTGAACGCCGCATGACAGGCCTGGTGCATTGGCCACACGCGATTCCAGTGTCTGCATTCGGCCGTGGAGATCGGTGATGAGTGGGGAACGCTCACCCGCCGTTATCTTCACGTCCTGGACGCTTTCCTCAACCTGCCCGCCGTCCGAGGCCGCTGAGCCCGCAAGGAAGTCGGCAAGCATATCCGGCGTTTCGCAATGCGCACGTCCTTCGCTGCGGTCGCGAAAATAGTCGTGAATTGCTTCGAGATGCACGATCGAAGCTTGTTCGACACGCCGTGCAACCATAGCGCATCGTTTCAGTTTCCAATTTTCTCGCTCGCTGACCAGCGCGACCAGACTGGCGATATGCGTGCGCAATTCTGCTTCGCGGCGCGCAATCAACATACGCACCATGTCCGCGTCTTCTCCCGAATCTTCGGACAAGCGATCGCGCCATTCCAGTAATTCGTGCAATGTGATCGACATGCAATACTCCGTAGTCTTCAACCGTTTATTGCTGATTTCAAGCGATTCGATTTGATCCGGATCGCTAACCGCAACGTACCGGCCGACGTTGATCGGCAGCCGAAATGGTATACGCATTCCGGGCATTAAGAGCCATTTAAGACATAAATAAGGCGTGTCCTAATCACCTGCAGGCGCGGCACGTTCGATGCTAACCACGCTGCAAGCGGCGCTTCTTGCGCCGGATTCAAGGAGACGGATATGAGAGCCACGATAGTCATTGGCGCGCTCGTCGCGATCGCCAGTACCGCAGCATTCGGTCAGGAAATGTCGCGCGATCAACTGATGCAGCGCCAGCAGCAAATGCAGCCGGGCCGGAACGACACGGTGCCGGCTCCGCGAGCGGGCGACTCTTCACAGGGCGGCGTGCAGTCCGGTTCGTCGAGCAGCGGCACGCTCATGCAGCAACGGGAGCAGGGGATGTCGCCCAGCCCGTCGCAGGGCACGCCGCAGAACTCGCAATCGACCGGGACGATCAAGCAGTAACCCTCAGCGGGCGCGTGCCGGGCGCGCTCTTATGAAACGCCGGCTGCACGCCGGCGTTTCTTTCTAGCGTTCGTGACAGTTTGTGACAATCAGCAAGGACAAAGCGATAGCCATCGCCCACACGTAAGGGTCGTTTCCCAAGTCATACAAACGTCACCCGTCGTTCGTAATAATGCGCGGGACAATTCGAAGCGGACGGGAAGCGTAATGAAACTCGAGCGGCAGCATCGCAGGCATCCCATCGCGAAGCGCGCCGCAGTCGCCTTCTCCTTCCCTCGCATCGCCTCTCATGGCGACCACCCAGCCGCCGACGCGCTTCACCTTCCGCGATCAAACGAACTATCTGCAGTGCTTCCGACTCGGGCGTCGACTGCGTTTTCAACCGCTTCGCGGCCCGCGCCACGTATCCGCATGAACCGGGCCGCCGGGCTTCATCTCGTTTCATCAATCGATAGGAGACGTTCATGGTTCGAGCTCGTGCATGTGCCTTGTCGCTGGTATTGTCCGCGCTAACCGTCGCGTGCTCGTCCGCATGGGCGGGTGTCGATCTCATCGCCATCGGCAAGTTGAGCGGCAACGCCGTCGACCGCTCGAAGGCGACGGCCGCGCCGCTCGAAAACGGCGCGCCGGGCAACCTGCTCGGGGGCCTCGGCTCGGGCCTAGCCTACGCCGGTTGCGACACGTTCCTCGCCGTGCCCGACCGCGGCCCGAACGCAATCTCGTACAACAAGGCCATCGACGACACCGCGTCGTACATCAACCGCTTCCAGACGCTGATCCTGCGTCTCGAATCCGGCGGCAAGGGCGGCGCGCTGCCGTACACGCTCGATCCAAAGCTCGTCGACACGACCCTGCTCCATACGCGCGAGCCGCTCGTCTACGGCGACGGCGCGGCGGCGGGCGTTGGCAACGGCGCGCCCGCGCTCAACGCGGCGAACCATACGCACTACTTCACCGGCCGTTCGGACAACTTCACGCCGACGCAGCCTTCCACCTATCCGCGCGATGCGCGCCTCGATCCGGAGAGCATCCGCGTGGCGCGCGACGGCGCGAGCGTCTTCATCTCCGACGAGTACGGTCCCTACATCTATCGCTTCGATCGCCGCACGGGCGAGCGCATGGCGGTATATCGCGTACCGGCGCCGTTCGCGGTGACGACGCTTTCCCCGATCGGCAACGACGAAATCAGCGAAAACACGTCGGGCCGCGTCGCGAACAAGGGCATGGAAGGTCTCGCGATCTCGCCGGACGGCGACGCGCTCTTCGGCGTGATGCAGAGCCCGCTCCTGCAGGACGGCGGCACGAATGGCGCGTACACGCGCATCCTGCGCATCGACTTGCGCACCGGCAAGACGACGCAGTACGCCTATCCGCTCACGAACATGGGCACGGCCGACAAGCCCAACTATCCGACGATCAGCGATATCGTCGCCGTGAACGATCACGAGCTGCTGCTCGACGAGCGCGACGGCAAAGGACTCGGCGACGACTCGACGGCCAGGATCAAGCGCGTGTATCACGTCGATACCTCGGGCGCGCAGGACGTGAGCCAGACGAGCGGCGAGAGCGGCCTCGCGCCCTATGCGCTGCCGAAGACGCTTTTCCTCGATGTCGTCGGCGTGTTGAATGCGCATGGCATCGCGTCGACCGAGATTCCCGCGAAGCTCGAAAGCCTCGCGTTCGGACCGGACGTGCGCGTCGGCGGCGTGCTCAAGCACACGCTGTTCATCGCGAACGACAACGACTTCATCGGCACCGTGACGGACACGAATCATCCGAACGGCATCGACAATCCGAATCAGTTCTTCGTGTTCGCCGTCGATCCGGCGGATCTGCCGGGCTATGTCGCGCAACGCCTGCCCGGCACGCATGGCCGCGACGACAAGGTCTGCCGCATCGACCGTGACGATCACGATGATCACGACCACGACGGCCACGGTCACGGCAGGTAGCGCGGCCCGCAACAAGCGCTTGTCCACAGTTTCGGTGGACAAGCGTGGAGATAACCTGCGAAGCGCGCGCCTATCCCGTTGACGGACAACGCTTTCCCGTGTGCGTTCACGAAATGCGCCGGCGCGTCCGCGCGGTCTGCGGTGGCATAAACCGTATATACTGTTTTCTTCACACGACGAGGAGAGAACGGATGAACACACCGCAAGTCAAGGCGCCGACCAAGAAGGCGTTCCACTTCCCCAAGGGCGCCGACGACAAGGCCCAGGCGCCCGCGAAGGTCGAGGGCAAGGCCAGCAGAAAGACGGAAGCGAAGGCAGCCGCCACGCCCAAGACCAAGGCGAAGGCGTCGGCCACGGCGAAGGCGCCGGCCGCGAAGGCGCCCGCGGTCGAAGCCACCGCTGCAAAGGATGCTGTCAAGAGCCCGGCGAAGCCCGACGCAAAAACCAAGCGCGTGAAGAAGGAGAAAGTCGTGCGCGACAGCTTCACGATGCCCAAATCGGACTACGCGAAGATCGCCACGCTCAAGCAGAAGTGCCTGAACAACGGCGTGCGCGTCAAGAAGAGCGAACTGCTGCGCGCCGCGCTCTCGCTGCTCGACGCCGCGCCGGACAAGCGCCTCATCGCCGCGATCAAGGCGCTGGAAACGGTCAAGACCGGCCGCCCGGCGAACGCCTGAGCGTCATGCGCTCAGAGATGTACTGAAGAGCCGGTAAAAAGCGGCGGCCAGCGCGATCGACGCGGGCAGCGTCAAGCTCGGCCGTCGCGCGCTGCCCGCGGACGGTTCTTCTTCGCCTCCTCGTAAAGCGCGGGCCGCGCATCAACTGATTCATCGAACCACCAGCGATGATCGAGCCGATCAGCGCATGCGAGCGCGACGAGGGCAAGCCGAAGGACCGCATCGCAAGGTTCGCGTGACACTTCCACGACGCGCAGCAGACATGCTGCCGCGGGCGCGAGCACGCTTTCACCGGAAATTCCCGGCGTTGTCATATGGATGACATTCTGCGTGCCTATGGTTTCGGCCAGCACCCATTGGACCATCGGCGGGGACCGCCGGCGCATGACGAGAAACGCAAATAGAACAAAAAGTCCTGCGATACAAGTGCACACCGAGACGATGACATCAAATTTCGACCCCGCGCCCGCACGAAAGAGCCTCAGCACTTCGCTCGATCCTCAATCCGCCGCGACGCGCATCCGCGTCCCCGATCCCTTCTCGCTGCGCGATCAACCCGTCGCCGATGCTTTCGTCATGCTGACGGCGCCGCTCGCGGCCGAAGCGTTCCTGCAGACCGAGCAGATGGCCGAGCGCGCCGACGCCGAATTGCTCGATCGCCTGCGCTCGACCTTGCGGCGCCTGCGCGCCCTGTGGTGGGCGTTCGAGCCACTGCTCGACGAGAAGGAGGCGCGCGTCGTGCGCAAGCGCTTCAAACGTCTCGCGGATATCGCGGGCGAGTCGTACGAAATCGATGCCGCGTGCGATCTGCTCGACCGTGCGCGCAAGGACTGCGCGCGTCTGGGGCCCGTCGTGCGCACGCTGCGACAGGAGCGGCGCGAGGCGTCGGTGGCCATCTGCGTGACGATCCGCAAGGCGCACGTCGACGTGCTCCTGCGCCGCGCACTCGCCGATGCGCGCCGATGCCTCGAGACGCGCGGCGGGGATCGCACGCTGGAAGCGTTCGCACGCCAGCGCGTCTCGCTCGCCGACGACCTGCTCAGCAAGCGAGAACTTCGCGCGGCCAGGATGAAGCGAGTGGATGCCAAGACGCTGCGCAGCATCGAGGAGGCGGCGACCAAACTGCAATGCCTGCTCGAACTCTTCGCGCCGGTGCTCGAACGCGGGCATCGGCACACGATGGCGCATCTGAGCGCCGCGCAAGCCGCGCTCGGCAAGCTCAACGACGTGCTCGCGAGCGAGGCCGTCGTGCGCCGCGTCGCTCCGGCGCTCGCCGACAAGCACGCGATCGGCGAGGCGGTGCGCTGGCTGGACAAGGAACGGCGCGGCGAATCGCGCGCCGCGGTCAAACGCCTGCGCTCGCTGACTCATCACGCCTGAGGCAGCACCCGCCCCCTCCTTTTGTCCGTCCTCGTGCGGCGGCGTCGTTCCCTGCTACGGGCCGGCATCGTCATGCGGGTTTCGCGTGCGACGCGGCAGCGGCATTCTGAACGCATGGCAGTGGCATCCGCCGACGCCTTCCGTCATCGATACCCGCACAGGGAGTTCGCCATGTACTTCGGAACACTCGTCACGCAGACGCGCAAGGAACAGGAAAACTGGGAGCGCGACATGGACGCCTCGCGCACCGTCACGCCGAGCCGCTGGCATGCGCTCTGGCGCCGGGTTGCGCGACTGTTCGGCTGATCGGTCATGAGCGGCTCGAGCGGGTGTCGCAACGCACAAGAGCAAAGGCATCGCGCGAAAAGCGCCGTCACACACCGCTTTGCCCGACGCCCCAGGAGCAGCATCCGAACGCGATCCCATCTCAGCGTTCGCTTGCAGTCAGCATTCGAGACCTGAAACAGTTCGCCGCCGAACCGATCACGTTTGCGCGTAAGGTTGGTTAGTGCGCACAACGCGATTATCCCGATTCCTTTTCGATTCGAATCGACTATCCTTATCAATGTCGTAAGAGGTGGGTCGCACGGCCGCTGCGCCCTGCCATGTGCAAGATTCGATCGAGCATTATTAGAGGCACAGCCAACACGGCGCCCACTGCTCTTACGACACTCCCCTCTCTATCTGATCCGCTGCTTCCCCTTTCGATATCGTGATGATGAGCGTAGATGCTCCGCCGTGAGTAATGCGCAATGCATTTTTCGTTTGCATGTCTAACTTATTTGACGTACGCCTGTCGGTGAATGAGGCGAGCGTCAGGGAAATGTTGGAATCGCTCTCGTCGCGCATCTGGCGCGACGAGCCCGGCGTGCAGTCGTACCGAGGAAAAAAGCGGCCCTCGAAGATCAAGGGCCCGGGCAGCCAAAGGGAGACACAATAACTCCGGGCTTAGGCTTTCCAGGCGATTGCCCAGAGGCGTATTATCGCCATCGCGCTTTTTCTATCCTGCTGGCCTCGATTTGCCCGGCATTGCGAATGAGATCCCGCACTGCTTCGGCGTTGCGGATACCACTCAACCAAACCCCAACGTAAAGATTCGAGCAACCAAACATCCTGGGCAGAAGCGGGCTTTGAATTTGGCCCGCACCAAGCTTGTGCAGTTCGTATGTGTTGGTCACCTTGCTGAAAATACCAGACTCAATAATCAAGCGTTGCGAGGACATCTTGTACCTGATGCTCTTTAGTCTCAATGCCCAAGCAAGGTGTTTATAGAGCTGACAAACAATAATCAAGATGCCAATCCATTTCACGACGTAATACCAGGTATCGTCGCTCTTACCTGCTGAAGTTGCCTGCGCCGCAGTTCGACCGTTCGAGGCGCCTTCGTTAGATGCCACATTAGCCTCACTTGCCGAGTTTGCACCCTTGCTGCCCGCACGGACTGTCTTTTTGCCACGGGAGTGCTTATCAGACTCGGTTTTTTCAACCTGAGCCGGTTGGACAATATCGGCTTTCGGTGCCGAAGCAGAAGGCGAAAGAACCGCCAGGACGGCCAACCAAATGAGAACAAGAATAAGCCACTTGAGCACACTGGACAGCATCAGCGCCAAGGCCGGCGAGTCTTGCCATACCATAGCCTCAGGGTCATAGTTTAGAAGCTGTTGCGCAATGGCGGTAACACGCGCATCACCTATACTTGATTCGGCATGCGTTACAAGATTGTCAACGTGATGAAGAGGTAACACGCCGTCTCGATTGGCAACCGCGCCCTCATCAGAGTTACCCACAATATCAGAAGCTCCGCTCATTTTCAATGAAAAATAGATTTTATAAAAGATAGGCACAAATGTGCTGTGCAGTCACATCGAATAGTTCAGCCAAAATTCGAGCTAAATATTTATTTTGAAAGAATGGTCTCGCCAATTTTCCCGGGATATTTCCCCTGCTTTTCCGCTTCGACGAATGTGGTCAGAAAAAACTTCATTTCCGCGTTGTCATTTGCAAAACTCAAAGCGGTTTCCCCTTTGCTGTCCGGGGCGCCCGGATGAATTGCCGCGGCCGCCAGAAAAAGGCGAACCGTCAGGAAATCATTTCGGCGAGCGGCATCCACGAACTGGTCCTGGTCATAGAATTTGAAACCCATCGCGGTAAGTTCCTTGCGCGCGCCCAGCAATGAAAGGTCAACACCGCCATCCAATTGCGACGCCGCCTGGGCCTGAGCTTGCGGAGCAGGCGCCACAGGCGCAGGGCGTTGTGGCGCCTGAGCAGCCAGCTCCGCATCCGTCAGAGGCGGAATCAGTTTCGCCACGACATCCTTATCCGGCTCCTCGATCGGCAGACCGGGGGCCTCAATGCGCACTACCAATGTGGTCGGCAGCTTCTTCTTGATTTCCTCGATATTTTCCTTGAGCTGACCGGCGATTCGCTCGCCGTCGCTGCCGCGAATGGCCTTTGTAATGCCGTTGAACAACCCGCCAGTCAAAGACTCGGTCTTGCGCATGACGTGAAAAATCATCTCGACCTTCACGCCGCCTTGAAAGGCATACAGACAGGAGCGCAGTGCCTCGCGGTTGAAATAAAATGCGTTCTGTACCGGGGGCGGCGTTTTCGTGATTTCCGCGTAAGAGCCGTCGCACGAATAGTCGGTTGCGGGGGCGCCCTGGATAACGACCTGCTTCTCGACTGGAGAGCCCGGCCTGACTGGCAGCGGCGCCGGAATCGGGTGGTAATTCAAGCTGGTCGGAATGGCGAACTGAGTGATTGCGTCTTTCACCTGCTCCGCCGCTTGCTGCGGCGTCACGTCGGAGATGACAAGTACCGCCTTGCCTGTCTGGATATTGAGTTCGTCTCGAATATCCTTTGCTTGTGCTTGGGAAATCAATGCTGCCGAGCCGAGAAGGAGTAGGAAGGTTCTTTTCATGAGCACCATAAAGTCGAACAGGTTGAGACACTTGGCACACTTCTGATCTGGACTGCCTTCCGCTAGCTGAAAAGCAGGCATACAGCCATCCGGGTCTGCAGCGGGCCAACATCGACATTACGGATGAATTTCGGGAAACTTTAGGCGCACCTGACGAGATACGATGGCAAGGCCCGGATTTGCAAAATAGCTTAGTCAAACTCCAGCCCTTCTCCCTCGATTTTGGTTATTTGACTGGGCCTGATTCCTCTGGACAAAAGGGTCTGTCGCGAATCGGGCGATAAGGACGAACAAAACAATTGCATCGAATTCGCGCAGATTTACGTCCAGGATTTTCCTGCAAGGAACGGACGTGATATGACTGTGGCAATCGAATTCCGCAACGCGCACACGTCAGTTTTTTTCGAGGTAGCTGGCTCGCAGCGTCGCCGTGACGGGTTTGCGCAAGCGACCGAGCATTTGTTTGAGTCGTGCCGGAACAACCAGGCTTCGATGCGGCCTGTTGAGGAAATCTGCTCGAGGCCAGAAAGCAAAAAGCCGCTGATCCCCTGAGAATCAACGGCTTGGAATTTATTCTGGCGGAGAGAGGGGGATTCGAACCCCCGATAGGTTTTACCCTATACACGCTTTCCAGGCGTGCGACTTAAACCACTCATCCATCTCTCCGGAAGTCCGCGATTATACCAAGTTCCCGCGACCGCGCCAGCCCCTACGGATGGCGAATGTAATCCACGAGCGCGCGCGTATAAGCATCGGGCTTGCGATCGAAGAGACTCACCGCGATGGCCACCGTGAACCCCGCCGGCACGCCGAACACGCCGGAACTGATCGGCTCGATGCCGAACCAGCGCGGCCCCGCGAAACCGGTCAACTGCATGAAGAACGGATACGTCGACACGATGTAATACACGCACACGACGAGCCCGGCGATCATCCCGGCGACCACGCCGCGCTGCGTCGTCCGCTTCCAGAACACGCCCAGCACGAGCGCCGGAAAGAGACTCGACGCCGCGAGCGAAAACGCCGCCCCCACCAGAAAAAGAATGTTCCCCGCGTTGAGCGACGCGACATACGACGCCAGAAGCGCCACCCCGAGCAGCAGAATCTTCGAGATGGTCACCCGCCGCTGGCTGGAGGCGCGGCGATCGACCATGCAGTAGTAGACATCGTGCGACAGCGCATTGGCGATCGTCAGCAGCAGCCCGTCCGCCGTGGACAACGCCGCCGCCAGCGCGCCCGCCGCGATCAGGCCGGAGATCACATACGGCAAACCCGCGATCTCGGGCGCCGCCAGCACCACCATGTCCGGCTGCATCTGGATGCCCGCCCAGCGCACGATGCCGTCGCCATTCACGTCGCTGATGCGGATCAGATACGGCTCCACGCGCCGCCACTGCGTCACCCATTGCGGCAGATCCGCGAAGCGATGACCGACGAGCCCCGTCAGTATCTCGTGCTTGATGAGCACCGCGAGCACCGGCACCGTCAGGTAGAACAACGCGACGAAGAACAGCGTCCAGCCGACCGAGCGCCGCGCCGACGCCACCGAGGTCGTCGTGTTGTAGCGCGTGAGGATATGCGGCAGGCTCGCCGTGCCGATCGACAGACACAGCAGCAGCGACAGAAAGTTCACCTGATGCACGCGCGGACTCTCGTCCCCCGCCGAGCCCGGCGCGAACGCCTCCGCCATCGGCACGGGCGCGGCGACGCGCTCGGTCAGCGCATCGCGTTCGCGCGACCATTTGGCCTGCGCATCGACCGGATCATGCGGAAACACCGCGAGCTCGCGCTCACGCTCGTTGATCTCGCGCAGCGGCCCGTTGTGTCGCCGCAGTTCTGCGATCTCGGCAACGAGACGCGCGCGCTCGTCGTGGAACGACTGCGGCAGCGCGTCGATGCGTTGCTGCATCTGCGCCGCCTGGCGCTGATAATCGGCGCGCACGCGCGCCTCGTCAGGCGAGACCGCGACCGCGCGCTCGAGCGACTCGACGCGCTCCATCACGCGACCGTAGTTGAACTGCGGCAGCCAGCCGAGCCCTTCGCGATGCGCGATCATCGACACGGGAATGAGCATCGCGCTGATCAGGATGATGTACTGGGCCACTTGCGTCCACGTCACGGCGCGCATGCCGCCGAGAAACGAGCACACGAGGATGCCCGCGAGCCCGCAGAAGATGCCGATCGAAAACTCGATGCCGATGAAGCGCGACGCGATCAGCCCGATGCCCTGGATCTGCGCGACGAGATAGACGAAGGAACAGAGAATCGCCGCGATCGCCGCGAGCGCACGCACGAGGTTGCTGGAGAAGCGCGTGCCGAGAAAATCAGGAATCGTGTAGCGCGCGAGCTTGCGCACGTAGGGCGCGAGCAGGAACGCGACGAGGCAGTAGCCGCCCGTCCAGCCCATCACGTAGGCGAGGCCGTCGTAGCCGCTCGCGTAGATCGAGCCGGCCAGCCCGATGAACGAAGCCGCCGAAAGCCAGTCGGCGGCGGTCGCCATGCCGTTGAAGGCGGAAGGCACGCGCCGGCCCGCGACATAGTACTCGACGAGATCCGACGTGCGCGACAAGAGGCCGATCACCGCATACACCGCGATCGGCACGAACAGGAACACGTAGCCGATCCACATGCCCGGTCCCGTCGTGCGCTCGATGCGCTCCATCAGGAAGATGAACAACAGGAAGCCGAGCGTATAGAGCGCGTAGTAGACGATGAGCCGGTTCGTGAGCTTCATGCCGCGTCGCCTTGCTCCGTCCTGGCGACGCGCAACAGACGCGCATCGGCGAGCTGCATCAGCACGATATACACGACGATCAACGCGACATAGACGAGAATCGCGCCCTGCGCGCCGAAATAGAACGGCAATGGAAAACCCGCGATGCGCAGGTGCCCGAGGCGTTGCGCGAAGAGCGGCAAGCCGAAGGACACGACGAAGCCGATCGTCATCAACACGCCGATCAGCGCGACGTTGAAACGCCAGTACGCGCGATGCGCGCTCGCCATCGCCACCGACACGGACGGCGGGGCGGCAGACGTCGGAAGGGAGGAATCGGCGGGAGATATGGCCATGCGGTTATTTACCAAAACCGCATGGCGTCGGCAATAAGGATCGACCGCGCCGCTCGATGAGCGGCAGCAGCCGGAACTCGATCAACGCGCTTCGCCGAGCTGATCGAGAATCGCGGGATTTTCCAGCGTGGAGACGTCCTGCGTGATCTCCTCGCCCTTCGCGAGCGAGCGCAGGAGACGACGCATGATCTTGCCGGAGCGCGTCTTGGGCAGGTTCTCGCCGAAGCGGATGTCCTTCGGCTTGGCGATCGGACCGATCTCCTTGCCGACCCAGTTGCGCAGCTCGGTGGCGATCTGCTTCGCTTCATCGCCCTCCGGACGCGCGCGCTTCAGCACGACGAAAGCGACCACGGCCTCACCGGTCGTATCGTCCGGCCGGCCGACGACCGCCGCTTCCGCGACGATCGGGTTGGCGACCAGCGCCGATTCGATCTCCATCGTGCCCAGACGGTGGCCGGAGACGTTCAGCACATCGTCGATGCGGCCCATGATCGTGAAGTAGCCCGTCTCCTTGTCGCGCACCGCGCCGTCGCCGGCGAGATAGAGCTTGCCGCCCAGCTCCTCGGGGAAGTAGCTCGACTGGTAACGCTTCGGATCGCCCCACACGTTGCGCAGCATCGCCGGCCACGGACGCTTCACGACCAGAATGCCGCCCTGCCCGTTCGGCACGTCCTGACCGGTCTCGTCGACGACCGCGGCCATGATGCCCGGCAGCGGCAACGTGCAGGAACCCGGCACCAGCGGCGTCGCGCCCGGCAGCGGCGTGATCATGTGGCCGCCGGTTTCCGTCTGCCACCACGTATCGACGATCGGGCACTCGCCGCGACCGACGTTCTCGTAGTACCACATCCACGCTTCCGGATTGATCGGCTCGCCGACCGTGCCGAGCACGCGCAGCGTCGACAGGTCGTAGCTCTTCGGATGCACCTTCGCATCCGCTTCCGACACCTTGATGAGCGAGCGGATAGCCGTCGGCGCCGTGTAGAAGATCGTGACCTTGTGGCGCGCGATCATCTCCCAGAAGCGGCCCGCGTGCGGATACGTCGGCACGCCTTCGAACATGACCTGCGTGGCGCCGATCGCAAGCGGCCCGTACGCGATGTAGCTATGCCCCGTGATCCAGCCGATGTCCGCCGTGCACCAGAAAATATCGCCCGGCTTCATGTCGAAGGTCCACTTCATCGTCTGCGCGGCCCACAGCAGAATGCCCGCCGTGCTGTGCTGCACGCCCTTAGGCTTGCCCGTCGAACCCGACGTATAGAGGATGAAGAGCGGATGCTCCGCGCTCACCCACTCCGGCTCGCACTTCGTCGATTCGTTCTCGACGATCTCGTGCAGCCACACGTCGCGCCCTTCGTTCCACGCGACCTTGCCGCCCGTGCGCCGGTATACGATGACATCCTTCACCTTCTCGCAGCCGCCCGCGGCGAGCGCTTCGTCAGCGATGCTCTTGAGCGGCAGCGCCTTGCCGCCGCGCATCTGCTCGTCGGCGGTGATGAGCGCGACCGCGCCGACATCGACGAGACGCTCGTTCAGCGACTTCGACGAGAAGCCGCCGAACACCACCGAATGCGTCGCGCCGATGCGCGCGCAGGCCTGCATCGCGACCACGCCTTCCACCGACATCGGCAGATAGATCACGACGCGGTCGCCCTTCTTCACGCCGCGCTTCCTGAGCGCATTCGCCAGGCGGCAGACGCGATCGAGCAGGTCCTGATAGGTGACGTTGGTGACGGTGCCGTCGTCGGCTTCGAAGATGATCGCGTTCTCGTTGCCGCGGCCCGCCTCGACATGACGGTCGAGACAGTTGTACGACGCGTTGAGCTCGCCGTCCTCGAACCACGTGTAGAACGGCGCCTTCGATTCGTCGAGCACCTTGGTGAACGGCTTGTGCCACGAAAGCGTTTCGCGCGCGAGGCGCGCCCAGAAGCCTTCGTAGTCGCGCTCGGCTTCCGCGACGAGCGCCTTGTAGGCGTCCATGCCGGAGATTGCCGCGCCCGCCGATGCCTTGGCGGAGGGCGGGAACACGCGTTTTTCATGAAGAACCGATTCGATCGCAGACATCGACAACCCCTCTGATGGTGATTCCAAATCCGGCGGCGCGCGCACCGCATGTTATGAGATTCGATAGCCGGAAAGCAGATGATGTTCCCTGGCCGAACCTTGTCTCCTTATACCGTGCCGTCGCGGCACGGCAGATGTCACAGCACATTCGTCTGCCATGACATCCCGCAATGACTTCAAGATAAGCCGCCCAACTTACCCGCTTCTTACGTGAACCGGCCGATCAGCACGGGGTATACACGGAGTCCGCGCGGCTTCTACAATGCGTCCCCACAATCGTAACTGAACTCTTCGTGCGGTATCCAGCTTGAATCGCTACGCCTTTCTTTTGATCGCGGCCATGCTGCTCGTCGGGAGCAACGTCGGCATCGGCAAGTCGATCGTCGCCTCCGTTCCCGTTCCGCTCTTCGCGCTCCTGCGCTTCGTCATCGCGCTCGCGGTGCTCTGGCCTCTTTTCAGGCCGGCGAAGATGAAGCGCGTCGCGCGCGGCGAATGGGTCAATCTCTTCCTCCAGGCGTTCTTCGGCACCTTCGGCTTCACCCTGCTGATGCTGAACGGCGTCGCACGCACGAGCGCGGTCGCGGCGGGCGTCATCACGAGCACGATTCCGGCCGTGGTCGCCCTCTTCGCGTGGCTCTTCCTGAAGGAGAAGCCGAGCGGACGCGCGTTCGCTTCGATCGGGCTCGCGATCGCGGGCATGCTCGTCATCAACGTCGCGCAAGGCGGCAGCGGCGCCCCGGGCTCGCTCACCGGCAATCTGATGGTGCTCGGCGCGGTGTGCTGCGAGTCGCTCTATGTGATCCTGTCGCGGCGGCTCACGCAGACGCTGCCCGCCATCGAGATCTGCGCGTACACGCACGGCATCGGACTGCTGCTGATGCTCCCGCTCGGCGTGAGCTCGCTCGCCGGCTTCGACTGGAGCAGCGTCGATACCGGGATCTGGGCGCTCGTCGCATGGTACGGACTCTCCGCCAGCATCTTCTCCTTCTGGCTGTGGATGAAAGGCATTCGCCACGTCGACGGCAGTCTCGCCGGCGTGTTCTGCGCCGTGCTGCCGGTCGCGGCGGCGCTCTACGGCATCGCGTTCCTCGGCGAGCGGCCGACGCCCGCGCACGGCGTCGCGCTCGCGTGCGTGGTGACGGGCATCGCGCTCGCGAGTCTCAAGGCGCGGCCGGGCGCATCGCTGTCGCAAGAAAGGGAGGCTTGAGGCGTCCCGTCGCCGGATTTCAGTTGCTTCGGGCAGCAACCAGCACCGACGCGTTACAATAGCGGGCTTCCTGCGCGCGCCAAGCCCGTAATTCCGCGCCTCACACGTTCGATCCCGTCCAAACCTCCGACCGGTCCGACTTCGCATCGACTGACAAGCCGCCCATGTCCGCTCCCAAGCACACCCCCGCGTCCGTTCAACCCGGCACGATGAAGGCGCTGCCGAAGATCATCTTCATGAGCCGCTGGCTGCAGGTGCCGCTCTATCTTGGCCTGATCATCGCCCAGGCAGTCTACGTCGTGCTGTTCCTGAAGGAAGTGTGGCACCTCGTCACGCACGCGATGACGCTCGACGAAACCAACATCATGCTCGTCGTGCTCGGCCTCATCGACGTGGTGATGATCTCGAACCTGCTCATCATGGTGATCGTCGGCGGATACGAGACCTTCGTGTCGCGTCTGGGCGTGGAAGGCCACCCCGACGAGCCGGAATGGCTCGATCACGTCAACGCGGGCGTGCTGAAGGTGAAGCTTTCGATGGCGCTCATCAGCATCTCGTCGATCCATCTGCTGAAAACCTTCATCAGCCCGGATCAGCACACGTTCCATACCGTGATGTGGCAAGTGATCATCCACATCGCGTTCCTCGTGTCGGCGCTCATCATGGCGTACGTCGACCGGCTGACCACGCACACGCATCCGAAGCACTTCCACAGCGAAACCATCGCGCCTCGAAGCGCGCTCGACTGAAGCGTCTCAGAACGCACGCAAAGAATTCCGTCCCCCAGCAGAGCCCAAGCCATGACCGTCATCAAACAGGAAGACCTGATCCAGAGCATCGCGGATTCCCTGCAGTACATCAGCTACTACCATCCGCTCGACTACATTCAGGCGCTCGGCCGCGCCTACGAGCTCGAGGAGAGCCCGGCAGCGAAGGATGCGATCGCCCAGATCCTGACCAACAGCCGCATGTGCGCCGAAGGCAAGCGCCCGATCTGCCAGGACACCGGCATCGTGACGGTGTTCGTGAAGGTCGGCATGGATGTGCGCTGGGACGGTGCGACGATGAGCGTCACCGACATGATCAACGAAGGCGTGCGCCGCGGTTACCTGAACCCGGACAACGTGCTGCGCGCATCGATCGTGAGCCCGCCCGAAGGCGGCCGCAAGAACACGAAGGACAACACGCCGGCCGTGATCCACTACGAGATCGTGCCGGGCGACAAGGTCGATGTTCAAGTCGCGGCCAAGGGCGGCGGCTCGGAGAACAAGTCGAAGTTCGCGATGCTGAACCCGTCGGATTCGATCGTCGACTGGGTGCTCAAGACCGTCCCGACGATGGGCGCGGGCTGGTGCCCGCCCGGCATGCTCGGCATTGGCATCGGCGGCACGGCCGAAAAGGCGATGGTCATGGCGAAGGAATCGCTGATGGACCCGATCGACATTCAGGACATCATCGCGCGCGGCCCGCAGGACTGGATCGAGGAGCTGCGCGTCGAGCTGCACGAGAAGGTGAACGCGCTCGGCATCGGCGCGCAGGGCCTCGGCGGCCTCGCCACCGTGCTCGACGTGAAGATCATGGCCGCTCCCACACACGCGGCATCGAAGCCGATCGCGATCATCCCGAACTGCGCGGCGACACGCCACGCGCACTTCACACTCGACGGCTCGGGCGCCGCGAAGCTCGACGCCCCGCCGCTCGACGCCTGGCCGAAGGTCACGTGGGCGCCGAACACGGAAACCAGCAAGCGCGTCGACCTGAACACGCTGACGCCGGAAGAAGTCGCATCGTGGAAGCCGGGCCAGACGCTGCTGCTGTCGGGCAAGATGCTCACGGGCCGCGACGCCGCGCACAAGCGCATCGCCGACATGCTCGCCAAGGGCGAGAAGCTGCCGGTCGATTTCACGAACCGCGTGATCTACTACGTCGGCCCGGTCGATCCGGTGCGCAACGAAGCCGTCGGCCCGGCGGGCCCGACCACGGCCACGCGCATGGACAAGTTCACCGAGATGATGCTCGCGCAGACCGGCCTGATCTCGATGATCGGCAAGGCGGAGCGCGGCCCGGTCGCGATCGAGGCGATCAAGAAGCACAACGCCGCGTATCTGATGGCGGTCGGCGGCGCGGCATATCTCGTGTCGAAGGCGATCCGCGAAGCCAGGGTGCTCGCGTTCGAAGACCTCGGCATGGAAGCCATCTACGAGTTCGACGTGCAGGACATGCCGGTGACCGTCGCTGTCGATTCGAATGGCACGTCGGTGCACAAGACCGGTCCCGCCGAATGGCAGGCGAAGATCGGGAAGATTCCGGTCGCGACGGCCTGAGCCCGGTTTAATGGCGGTTCATGCCGCCCGTGACCGACAGAGCCGGGCAACAGCGCCCGGCTCTTTTCTTTGGACAGACTGCCCCGATAAGGATTTTCATTCTCAGTTTTGTCTGAAACAAAAAATTTCTACTCAACCTTGGCATTGTCCCGCTCAAGGTTTATCGTTGCTTAGTGCCCCACGTCACAAAAAAGGAACAACCATGCAAGGCGACGCGAAAGTCATCGAATATCTGAACGCGCAGCTGAAAAACGAGCTGACGGCGATCAATCAATACTTCCTGCACGCCCGGATGTATCAGCACTGGGGCCTGGAAAAGCTCAACAAGCACGAGTACGACGAATCGATCGGCGAGATGAAGCACGCCGACTGGCTCATCCAACGCGTGTTCATGCTCGACGGCCTGCCGAACCTGCAGGACCTGCACAAGCTTCTGATCGGCGAGGAAACCAAGGAGATCCTCGAGTGCGACCTGAAGCTCGAGCAGATTTCCCAGTCGACCTGCAAGGAAGCCATTGCCTATTGCGAGTCCGTGCGCGATTTCGTCTCGCGCGAGATCTTCGAAAAGATCCTGCACGACACCGAAGAGCACATCGACTGGCTGGAGACGCAACTGGATCTGATCGACAAGGTCGGCATCCAGAACTACCAGCAGTCCATGATGGGCGATCACGAATAAGCCTCGCGCATCAATGTCCGCCGGCGCCGTTCCTCCGACGAATCCGACCCTGCGCGCCCCGCTCGTCATCCACGACGCGCGCGCGCCGGTCGGCATTTTCGATTCCGGTCTGGGCGGTCTGTCCGTCCTGCGCGCCGTGCGCGCGACGCTGCCGCACGAGCGCCTGATCTATGTCGCCGATTCGCTCCACGCGCCCTACGGCGAGCGCGACGACGATTTCATCGTCGACCGCACGATGGCGATCGGCGAGTGGCTCGTTGCTCAGGGCGCGAAGGCCCTGGTCGTCGCGTGCAACACGGCTACCGCGCAGTCGATCGCGCTCGTGCGCGAGCGCCTGCCGATCCCTCTGGTCGGCGTCGAGCCGGGCGTGAAGCCGGCCGCGGCCCTCTCCAGAACGCGCGTCGTGGGCGTGCTGGCCACCGCGGTCACGCTGCGCAGCGCTCGTTTCCAGGCGCTGCTCGACCGCTACGCGGGCGACTGCCGCTTCATTTGCCAGGCGGGGCACGGCCTGGTCCAGGCGGTCGAACGCTGCGATACGTCATCGCCGGCGCTGATGGCGCTGCTGGAAAGCTATCTCGCGCCGATGCTCGACGCCGGCGCCGACACGCTCGTGCTCGGCTGCACGCATTACCCTTTCCTCGATCGCGCGATCCGCGACATCGCCGGCGAGCGCTTGCAGATCGTCGATACCAGCGTCGCCATCGCGCGGCAGCTCGAACGTCTGCTCGACGTTCACGCGCTCCGAAGCGGCACCGCGCCGCCGGACGCATTGCCGCGCTTCTGCTCCACCGCCGACGGCGAATCGCAGCGCCAACTCGCAGCCTCCCTCCTTCAGCTCGACGCCCGAGTCGAGCACGTGTGCATTCCTTCGCGCCGCACGCGCCTCGCCGAACCCGACATCGTCTGAGGGTTTTCTCGCGCGCAAGCCTTGGGCGCCGCGCGCTTTCCCCCGCCAGACAAGGCGCCTAGCAATAAACTCGCTAACTTGCCCGCTCTGTTACAAAAAACACGGAGCCGCGCTTGCAAAGGCGCCCATACTGAATGATAATAATTCGCATTAACGCTAGCTATCGCGAACGACCATGATTGTCTGTGTCTGCAAATCAGTGTCCGACCGTAAGATCCGAGCCTCCATCGCCGAGGGAATGGATTCCTTCGAGGAACTGCAATTCGAGCTTGGCGTGGCGCTGTGCTGCGGCAAGTGTGAAGCAACCGTTCGCGACGTGATGGCACAAAGCGGCGTCTGCGCGTCGCGCTGCGGAGTCGAGCAGCGCGAGCACGTTGCGCCGCTCACGTTCTACGAGCGCCAGGCTGCCTGAAGCATCTCGCGCGGCCCATGGCGCGCCCGGTCGACGGCGCCACCGGCGCCGTCGGTCTTTTGATCGCCTCCCGCAAGCCAGGTCGCCTTCGAATACCCGGTCACTTTAGCCAGCCGCGCAACCCTTGATCCCCGGAGGGAAAGATGGAATTGCTGATCGGTTTCGTGGCCACCCTGTTTATCTCCCTGCTTATTTTCCGAAAATGACGTCTGGTTTCTTCCGCGCCGAGCTTGTGCGTTCGTTGGAATTCGAGCTGGAACGCAGCGTTATCAGCAAAAACACGCGCAGTACCGCAAGCAGCCAATAACAATGCAGTCCGCGCCCACCTCTCCCGCCGTTGTCCGGACGGCGCCGGCGTCGAATACCAGTCCGCGCGTGATCGCGGCTTGCGCGGCTGTCGTCGTGATTCACGCCGTGCTTCTCGGCGTCGCGATGACGATGCGCAACGAGCCGCTGCCGCGTCCGATCGAAGCCAAGTCGATTACGGCGCAACTGATCAGCGAGACGCCGCAGCCCGCGCCGCGATCCGTCGCGGTGGAAACGCCGCCGCCTAAACCGATCCCGAAACCGGTGCCGAAGCCGCTGCCCAAACCGAAGGTCAAACCCAAGGTCGAGCCCAAGCCCAAGCCCACGCCGATGCCGGTGACCGAGGCGCCCTCGCAAATCGCCGCGCCCGCCCCCGAACCCACGCCGCCCGCTCCGCCTCAACCCGCCCCGCCGCCGGCCGCGCCGGCGATCGGCAAGCCGAGCATGGATCTCGCCGCGCCGAAGAACGTCGCCCATCTCGGCTGTAACATCGCGCAGCCAGACTATCCGGCGATGGCAAAACGTCGCGGCGAAACGGGCACGGCCGTCGTGCGGCTGACGGTCGGCCTGTCCGGCAAGATCGAAAACGTCACGCTGCAGAAGAGCAGCGGCTCGTCGCGACTCGATGATGCCGCGCTCGATGCGGTGCGCGGCAGCGCGTGCAGCCCGTACAAGGAAAATGGCGAAGCGATTCGCGCAACCGCCACGGTGCCATTTGTTTTCAGTCTCAACGACTGACCGGTTCATTCAGATACAAGGAAAGAGAAATGCAAAACTACGGGATTGCGCACGTCTGGGCGCAAGGCGACTTCGTGACGCGGGGTATTGCGCTCGCGCTCGTCATCATGTCGGTGCTTTCGTGGACGGTGATCGTCGTCAAGGCGTGGAACGTCGTGCGCCTCAAGCGGCTCACCAAGAACGCCGAGCAGGCTTTTTGGCACTCCGACGATTTCAGCGACGGCATCAAGAAGCTCGGCAGCCAGTCGTCGAGCCCGGCTGACAACCCGTTCCTCGCGCTGGCGCTCGCGGGCCAGGAAGCCGCGGACCATCATCATCAGACGCAGCCGCATCTGCACGACCGCATGGACGTATCGGACTGGATCACGCGCTGCCTCAAGGACGTGATGGACGAAGGCGTCGGCCGCATGCAGTCGGGCCTCGCGATCCTCGCGTCGATCGGCAGCACGTCGCCGTTCGTCGGCCTGTTCGGCACGGTGTGGGGGATCTACCACGCGCTGCTGACCATCGGCGCGACGGGCCAGACGTCCATCGACCAAGTCGCGGGCCCGGTCGGCGAATCGCTCATCATGACGGCGTTCGGCCTGTTCGTCGCGATTCCGGCGGTGCTCGGCTACAACGCCCTCACCCGCGCGAACAAGGGCATCGTCACAAAGCTCAACCGCTTCGCGCACGGCCTGCACGCGTTCTTCGTCACTGGCACGAAGCTCTCGTCGACCAAGCGCGCGACGAACGCTTCGTCCGACAGCCTGCGTCTCGCGACGCGCGCCAGCTAAGCGAAGGAGGCTCGCATCATGGCCATGAGCCCTTTCGCAGGCGATGAAGACGACGGCATGATGAGCGAGATCAACATGACGCCGCTCGTCGACGTCATGCTCGTTCTGCTGATCATTTTCCTCGTCACGATTCCCGCGATGCATCACGCGGTCAAGATCGATCTGCCGCACGCGAGCAGTCAGCCGCAGGACGAAAAGCCGGCGCACGTGAACATCGCGATTCAGGCCGACGGCACAACGCTCTGGGACGACCAGCCGGTCGACGCCGCGACGCTCGCCGCGCGTATCGCGCAGGCCGCGCAGCAGAATCCGCAGCCGGAGATTCAGCTGCGCGCGGACCGCAAGGTGGCGTACGAGAAAGTCGCCGATCTGATGTCGGCGGCGCAGTCGGGCGGATTGACGAAGATCGGTTTCGTCACCGAGCCGAAGAACGGCAAGTAGCGCATCGCCGCGCCTGATCGGGCGCACCAAAGTAAAAGGCCTTCATCGTCAGATGAAGGCCTTTTTTCGTGCGCACTCGGCGCATTCGGGCGAGGCGGTTACTTTGGGTTCGTATAGCCAGAACCAGAAGTCCCGTCACATGCAGCAGCCGTGGTCGACACGGACAGTGCAATCAACCCTATCAGGCTAACTATCAGAGCAGCCGTCAGTTTTCGCATAGGAGCTCCTTAGCGAAAGAGACTTCAATATACCGCCGCGATTTTTGAGGTACAAGGCTCGCCCGATTGAATCTGACCATCGCAAGCGGGCGCTTCAATGCGATAACCCAATGAGCGCCGCCGGTGCGTTCAAACCGTTTCGCGTTCGGGATTTTCGTGAACAGGACATTCTCCGGGGAAGCGCTGCCCCCCGCCGATCGACTCGACGAGGAAATCCACGAATGCCCGCACCGCAGGAACCATGCCCTGACGCGACAGGAACACGGCATAGAGCTGCGGCGACGGAAACGTCCAGCCCGGCATGACGGGCGAAAGCTGGCCGGTGCGCAGGGGCGCGCCGTACATCATCTCGGGCAGCGCCGCGATGCCGACGCCGCGCATCACGGCCTCGCGGATCATCGACAGGTCCGCGGTAACGAGCCGCGGCTCGTGCTCGAACTCGTGGCGGGTGCCGTCCGGCGCGATCAGACGATAGACGTGGCGGCCGTCGGCCGAAGGCATGTCGATGGTGTCGTACTGGGCGAGATCGGCGGGCGTCATCGGCGGCGCGTTCGACTTGAGCAGCGACGGCGCCGCGACGAGCATCTGCTCCGTGCGCCAGAGCGGCCTCGCCACGACGTTCGAGCTCGCGGGCGGCTCCGAGCGCACGCGCAATGCGACGTCGATTGCATCCTCGAACAGGTCGACGACCCGGTTCGTCACGCGCAGCACGATGCGCACTTCCGGGTAGCGATGCATGAAATCCGGCATCACGGCGGACAGAAATGTCTGCGCGACCGTGACCGGCACGCTCACGCGCACGGTGCCGCGCGGCGAATCGCGCAGGCTCTGCACGACGTTGACCGCCGCCTGGGCTTCGGCGAGCATCGCCTGGCAATGCTGGTAGAAAAGCTGCCCGGCCTCGGTCAGCGCGAGCTTGCGCGTGGAACGCTGCAACAGACGCACGCCGAGCGATGCTTCGAGCTCCGACACCCGTCGCGACAGCCGCGACTTCGAGATGCCGAGCACGCGCTCGGCGGCCGAGAACCCGCCGTGCTCGACGACGTGCGAGAAATACATCAGATCGTTCAGGTCATGCGAGTCGGCTTTCATGGTCGCCCGGTGAGACTTGAAAGTGCGTGTTGACGCGGTTCGTTATCGCCGGCGGGACAATCCATTGCGCCGCGGCGTCTTTTACGGCCAAATGCGGCCCATATAATAGCTCTGTGTTTCAAATTTATCGCTATTCCCCTATTTCCGACGCGAGGCAACATGTCCACCAGCCGCAGCATCGAACGCATCATTCCGGCGACCCGCACCGTGGAAGGCGGCGGCTTCGTCGTGCATCGCCCGTTTCCGACCCGTCTTCTGATGGATTTCGACCCGTTCCTCCTGCTCGACGAGATGGGTCCCGCCGACTACGCGCCCGGCGAGGCGAAAGGCGCGCCGGATCATCCGCATCGCGGCTTCGAGACGGTCACGTACATGCTCGAAGGCGAATTCGGCCACAAGGATTCGGCGGGCCACTCCGGCACGCTGCGCCCCGGCGACGTGCAATGGATGACGGCCGGCGCGGGCGTCGTGCATAGCGAGATGCCCGCCGAGGAATTCACGCGCCACGGCGGCCGCGTGCACGGCCTGCAGTTGTGGGTGAACCTGCCGCAGCGCGACAAGATGATCGCGCCGCACTATCAGGAGATTCCGTCGGCGCAGATTCCGGTTGCGACGAGCGAGGACGGCAAGGTCAGCGTGAAGGTCATCGCGGGCGAGGCGCTCGGCGTGAAGGCCGCGATCGAGACGCGCACGCCGATCCTCTATCAGCACTTCTCGCTCAAGCCGGGCGCGAAGATCGATCTCGCCGTGCCGCGCGATTTCCGCGTGTTCGCGTATCCGCTTTCCGGAACGGCCCTCTATGGTCCGCAAGGCCAGCCGGTGCGCGCCCAGCAGATGGTAATCTTCCGCGACGACAGCGATACGATCTCGCTCGCCGCCGGCGACGAGCCCGTCGAGTTGCTGCTGATCGGCGGCGTGCCGCTGAAGGAGCCGGTCGTGCGTTACGGCCCGTTCGTGATGAACACCGAGGACGAGATCCGTCAGGCGGTGATCGACTATCAGGCGGGCCGCATGGGCGCGATCACGCACTGAGCGGCATCGCCCACGCGGCGCGGTCGAAATAAGCGTAACGGCGCGGCATGAACGGTCACATTGCGTCACAATGACCGTTCTGACCGCGCCGTTTTCGTCATTCTTGTATTCAAACCAATAGAGGAGCAGCGCATGGCCGGGCCTACCGTGACCGCCAGCATCGGCAACACCGATTTTCAAGTCCGTCTCGAAGACGGCACGCATTCGTGGATCGCCGACGAACCCGCCAGTCTCGGCGGTGGCAACACGGGACCGGAACCCGCCTCGCTCCTGCTTGCGAGCCTCGGCGCCTGCACGTCCATCACGCTGAAGATGTACGCGAAGCGCAAGGAATGGCCGCTGGAATCGGTGCACGTCGAGCTGTCGATGAAGAGCACCGCCGAAGGCACGAACATCGATCGCCGCATCGCGCTCAAAGGCGCCCTCAGCGACGAACAGCGGGAACGGCTCTTGCAAATCGCCAACGCGTGCCCGATGCACAAGGTGCTGTCCGGTGCGATTCACATCGCGTCCAGGCTCACGCCGCAGTGAAGCGTCGCACGCACCACGAACGTCCAAGGAAACCGTCGTCTTGAATTTCGAACACCTGATCCAGATCAACGATCCGCTCAATCCGCTCGTCGAGGCGCTCACGCGCGAGCAGCTTTGGGAAGGCCTGGTCCTGCGCGCCGAGCAGCCGCAGTTGTTCGTGCTGGGCCTGGACAGCTGCGACATCCTCTCGCGCGACGGCGACGTGATGGAGCGCGAGCTGCACTATGGCCAGGCCGTTGTGCGCGATCGCGTGACGCTCACGCCCGGCTCGAGCGTGCGCTACGACATCCTGCCGACCGCCGAATACGTCGGCGGCTCGCTGACGATGGAGATCGAGCAGCCCGACGAGCTTCAGCTCTTCCTGCGCTTTACCTACAGCACAACGCTGCCGGAGAAGGAGAATCCGAGTCAGGATGAGCTTCAGACGCAGGAGATCGTGAAGTCGGCCTATCGCGAGTCCGATATCGATACGGTGCGTCTGATCCGGCAATTCGCACACGGCCGCAACGACGGAAACCCGCTGCATTGAGCGTCTGGAGGATGCGGTAGTGAATGCTTCGCCACCGCATCGAGCCTGGCTATCAAAAGTTGTGCTTCAATCGGAAAGTCTGGTTGCAAATAGGAATAGTTATCATTTACTATAGGCCCATCGATTCAACGAACGCACATTTCCTGACATGACCGACACGCTGCGATCCTCCACGCTCAGGCTGCGCCGCCCGGCTGTCCGCGACGCCGCGATTACCCGGCCGAAGGCGGCCACCGTCACGACGGTTCATGTCGCACACGCGGCGGAAAGCAGCGGCGAACGGTCGCTGAAGAGCGACGCGCTGCTGCAGGGGCGCAGCCACGTGAGCATCGTGCATAACGGGGAGACCTACCAGTTGCGCGCGACTCGTCTGGGCAAGCTGATCCTGACGAAGTAGCGGAAAGAGCGGCAAGAACAGCAGTACGTACCGGGTATTGTGGGGACCACCTCGCCAAGAGGTGTTTGGCCTTAGCCAGCGAGGACGACTTGCACGCGAGAATTTAGACCCCTTCGTGCAAACACCAGCCAGTCGTCGATAGCAAGCGAAGCCGCTTTTTTTTTGGTTCCTGCGCCAATGCGATCCGCCGGCTCGAAAGCGGCAGCGCAATGATGATCGAATGAACGGCACGCCCTCATGAAGAAGCGCGTGCCGTTTTCGTTTGCGGCACAAAAAAAGCCGCAAGGAATCAGACGTTCTCGATCCCGAGCGCCGCGATGCCTGCGCGCGCGATCTGCGCATCCTGATCCGACTTCACGCCCGACACCCCCACCGCCCCGACGATATCCGCGCCCACGAAGATCGGCACGCCGCCTTCGAGCATCGCGGTCATCGGCGCGGAGAGGAACGCCGTGCGGCCCTGCTTGATCGTGTCCTCGTAGACCTTGGTCTCGCGGCGCCCGAGCACGGCGGTGCGCGCCTTGCCCGTCGCCATTTCGACGGTGCTCGCGCCCGCCCCTTCCAGGCGATGCAGATGCAGCAGATGCCCGCCATCGTCGACGATCGCAATCGTCACGTTCCAGTTGTGCTCCCTTGCATGCGCCTCGGCCGCGGCGGCCATGGCCTTGACGTCGTCGTCGGTCAGTACGGGTTTGGTTCTCACGTCAGGCTCTCGTTGCCGTGCGTGACGGCGTGGACGGTTTATCGGGTGAAGCCCCAGAACATCAGGTACCACGCGCTGTCCGCAACGGCCAGCGCAGCGACAAACCATACCATCGTGAGCAGGCGCGGAACAAGCGTCGACGCATAGCGGCTCGTCACGCGCCAGGCGAGCCACGCGCTCCATGCATTGGCGACGAAGAGCAAGCCGAGGCGCAGGTCCGTCACCCACCAGAGCGGCACGTGCTCGGCGCGCAGCAGCGACACGGTGGTCGCGGACAGGCCCAGGAACACCCCGCAGCCGGCGAGCGGAATCAGCGCGAGCGTCAGGTGATGCAGGCGCGTCGCGTTCAGCTTGCCGAGCATGCGCGCGCCCATCGCGAGGAGCGCGAGCAGCGCCGTGCCGTACACGAGCCCCGTCGCGAGGATATAGCCGATCACCATCGTCCCGTCGAGCCACGAGAAGACATCGTTCTGCTCCGGATAGTGCGTGAACAGGAACCACGGCGCGGTCGTGTCGAGCGGCCAGAGAATGTTGTGATCGATCAGCCAGGCCGCGAGATATTGCTTCAGATCGACGAACCACGTGCTCACCGTCCAGTGGAACGCGCCGATCGCGATGCCGAGCAGGCCGTACAGAATGAGGGTCGTGTCCCACGGATTCGCGGCCTCGTCGCCGAGCTTCACGACTTCTTCCGACGGCGAGCGCCAGGTGAGCGCGATCGCGTCGCGATGGCCGCTGCATCGGCCGCACATGTGGCAGTCGGCGGCGCCCTTCATGTTGCGCAGGGGCACGAGCGGCGCGCAGTTGATCGGAATCACGCGATGGCCATGCTCGCCCTGCTTGTACGAGCGGCGCCACGCGTCTTCGCTGACCTTGTAGTGGAACGGCGCGAGACGCGCGAGCAGCGAGAATACGCCGTTCACCGGGCACAGATACTTGCACCACACGCGCTTCTCGCGGCCGTACAGCACGCCGATGATCATCGCGCCCACGGTCGAGCCGCCGAGCACCAGCAGCACGGCTTTCGGATATTGATACACGCTGACCATCTGGCCGTAGATCGTCGTGAGGCCGAACGCGACGAAAGGCCAGCCGCCCCAGCGCATCCAGCGCGGAATCGCCCAGCCGCGGCCGAACTTGCTCGCGAACTCCGACAGCGCGCCTTCGGGACACAGCACGCCGCACCAGACGCGGCCGAGCATCACCATCGAGAGCAGCACGAACGGCCACCAGATGCCCCAGAACACGAACTGCGCGGCGAGCGTCAGGTTGCTCCACAAATGCGCCGAGCCATCGGGCAGCGGCATTACGGCGGGAACGATGATCAGCAACGCGTACACGGCAACGACGACCCACTGAATCGCGCGGATCGTGCTGCCGTGACGCTGCATCCATTGGCCGGCTTGCTGGAGCCGGCCGGGTCGAGGCAATACGGAGCTCATGCTGGACGGCTCGCCGCCTTTTGTTTTTGCGCCATCTGGTTGTTCGAACGGCGCAGCAGGAGATAGATGACGATCCAGTACACCGCGTACGCCACGAGGTTCATGCCCGCCGGATGCGCGCGATAGCCGGTGAGCGTGGCGACGAGCGAGCCGAAGGTGCTCGAATCATCGAGGATCGCGGACGTGTTCCATACCTGGTTGACGATGACCGGCAGCACTTCCATGTCGATCAGCTTGTCGACGCCCGTCTCGAAAAGACCGGCCGCGAGGAACAACAGCATGATCTCGGTGACGCGGAAGAACGAGCGCCAGGAGAAAATCTTGCCGCCGAGCTGCAGCACATAGAAGGTCAGCAGCGCGAGACCGAATCCAAGGATGATCGCCACGTACTGCGACACGTCGACGTGCCCCGATTGCCCGAAGCCGACGCCATAGAGGAACACGGCGGTTTCGCTGCCTTCGCGCGCGATCGCCAGCGCCACGAGCAGCGCGATGCCCCACCAGTGCCCGTCCTGCGTGCTCTTCTGCAGCGACGTCTCCATGTCGCGCTTCAACGTGCGGCCGTGGCGCTTCATCCACAGGACCATCTGCACGATCAGCACGCACGCGACCAGCACCATCGCGGTCTGAAAGTAATCCTGCGCGTTGCCCGAGAGCACTTCGGTGAACCCGATGAGCGCCGCGCCCAGCGCGACCGCCGCGAGCAGGCCCGCCGCGACGCCGAACCACAGATAAGGCAGGCCGCGGCGCGCCTGATGATCGCCGTTCTTCAGCCACGCGTAGAGAATGCCGACGACGAGCAACGCCTCGACGCTCTCCCGCCACACGATGAAAAGTACCTGCCCCATACCAGAACCTCCAGCAATTCCACTTCAACCGGCCGCGCGCGGCGCCAACCCGTCGCGCGGCGCGCCCGTTACTTCGCGACGATCACGCCCTGCGCGGTCTGATGAAAGTCGTCGAAGAACTTGTATTCGCCCGGATCCAGCGGCGCGATCACGACGAACGAATCGGCGCCCGGCGCGAGCACCTTCTCCTTGCGCAACTGCACGCTTTCGAACTCGGCCGCGCCCTTGCCGACGTTGTGCACTTCGATCTTGATGCGCTGCCCGGCCGGCACTTCGATACGCGCCGGGTTGAGCTTGCCGTCGTTCATTTCGAGCTTGAACGTGGGCAGATCGGCGGCGTGCGCGACGTTGGCGCCTGCTGCGGCAGCGAGCAGCGTGATCGCGAGCGCGGCCACCTGGCTTGTCAATTTCATGCGGACTTCCTGAGAATGAACGCGCCCGGCCGGCTCGGCCGGGCGTCACGGACGATCAGTAACCGCCCTTCTTGCCGATGCCCGCGAACGGGAAGTCGTATTCGATCGTGAACGGCTTGAACCACGGACCCACGCCCGTTTCCTTGTCGGTGTGACGGCCGAACGCCATGTGGCCCGTCTCCGACGGCGGCGCGATGTGCAGCTTCAGGTGATACTTGCCCGGGCCGAAGAGCTTCACGTTGTCGCCGTAGTGCGGGCCGTCGCTCGCGACCATCGGCATCAGGTCGCCCTTGATGGTCTGCGTCGTGCCGGCTTTCGTGAGCTCATACGTCACGTTCAGGTACGGCATCCAGTCGCCCTCGGCGAAACCGGTCGGGTTGTTCTTGACCGCGTGGATGTCCGCCTCGAGGTGGATATCCGAATCCGACGCCTTGCGCATCATGCCTTCCGGCGACATCGTGATCGGCTGGAGGTACACGGCACCGGTTTCCATGCCGCCCTCGATATGCTGCTTGCCGATCGGATATTCGGCGGCGGAGGCCGCCATCATCGCCGTCAGGCCTGCGGCGGCGACGAGGCCGCGCATCAACGTTGAACCCATCAGAAACTCCTTGTTGTTATCGATTGGCGCGCGTGTCACGCGAGCCCCTGCCACTGCGATGCCGGCCCGTGCGCCAGGCTCCCGGAAACGAAAGCACCGGCCGGGAGCAATGCCTCGCGTCGAAATGAACGGATCGACGTCCAGCCCGAGCGTCGCCAGCACAACACCGTGAACGTTAATACGAACCATTCTCAATGTTCATCAGTTTAGCATCGTTCGACACCCGGAACAATTTGAGCGAGCTTACAGACCTAGGCGCAGTAAGGCTTTTCGCGGAATCGGCGGGATTCGAGAGGCGACAAAAAAAAGCGCGGCGAACCGTTCGGCTCGCCGCGCCTCTGAAATTACACCTTGAAAATCACTTACATATCCATTACTTCCCGCCGATGCCGCTCACGTGATCGCCGACATTGGCGCCGAACACGCGCTGTCTCAGGAGCGCCAATTGGTCGCGGGTCTGGGCCGCCTTTTCGAATTCGAGATTCTTGGCGTGATCCATCATCTGCTTCTCGAGCCGCTTGATTTCCTTCGCGATCTGCTTCTCGGACATGTCCTCGAACTTCGCGCGAGCCTGCGCTTCCTTCAGTTCCGCGCGGGCTTCGTCGGCGTTGTAGACGCCGTCGATGATGTCCTTGATGCGCTTCTCCACCCCGCGCGGCGTGATGCCCATTTTCTCGTTGTGCGCGATCTGCTTGGCGCGGCGCCGCTCGGTTTCGTCGATGGCGCGCTTCATCGAGTCGGTCATGTTGTCGGCGTAGAGAATCGCCTTGCCGTTCACGTTGCGCGCCGCGCGGCCGATGGTCTGGATGAGCGAGCGCTCGGCGCGCAGGAAGCCTTCCTTGTCGGCGTCGAGAATCGCGACGAGCGACACTTCCGGAATATCCAGGCCCTCCCGCAGCAGATTGATGCCGACGAGCACGTCGAACGTGCCGAGCCGCAGGTCGCGGATGATTTCGACGCGCTCGACGGTGTCGATGTCGCTGTGCAGATAGCGCACCTTCACGCCGTGATCGGCGAGAAACTCGGTCAGCTGCTCGGCCATGCGCTTGGTGAGCGTGGTGACGAGCACACGCTCGTGGACCGAGACGCGCGCGTTGATCTCGGAGAGCACGTCGTCCACCTGCGAGCGCGCGGGCCGCACTTCGATCTCCGGATCGACGAGTCCGGTCGGACGCACGAGCTGCTCGGCCACCTGCCCCGCCTTGCTCTTCTCGTAGTCGGCGGGCGTTGCGGAGACGAACACCGCCTGGCGCATCTTGCGCTCGAATTCGTTGAACTTGAGCGGCCGGTTGTCGAGCGCGCACGGCAGGCGGAAGCCGTAATCGACGAGATTTTCCTTGCGCGCGCGGTCGCCGTTGTACATGCCGTTCAACTGGCCGATCAGCACATGCGATTCGTCGAGCAGCATCAGGGCGTCGGGCGGCAGATAGTCGACGAGCGTCGGCGGCGGCTCGCCGGGCATCGCGCCCGAGAAGTGACGCGAGTAGTTCTCGATGCCCTTGCAGAAACCGAGCTCCTGAAGCATTTCCAGATCGAAACGCGTGCGCTGTTCGAGACGCTGCGCTTCGACGAGCTTGCCTTGCTCGTGGAAGAATTCGAGGCGTTCGCGCAGTTCCAGCTTGATCGCCTCGACCGCGCGCATCACGGTGTCGCGCGGCGTCACGTAGTGCGACGACGGATACACCGTGAAACGCGGAATCTTGTTGCGCACGCGGCCGGTGAGCGGATCGAACAGGTGCATCGCCTCGACTTCATCGTCGAACAGTTCGACGCGCACCGCCATTTCCGCGTGCTCCGCCGGAAAGATGTCGATGGTGTCGCCGCGCACGCGGAAGGTGCCGCGCGAGAAATCGGCTTCGTTGCGGGTGTACTGCATCGCGATCAGCCGCGCGATGATGTCGCGCTGGCCGAGCTTGTCGCCCGTGCGCAGCGTAAGAATCATCTTGTGATATTCGGACGGATTGCCGATGCCGTAGATCGCCGACACGGTCGCGACGATCACCACGTCGCGCCGCTCGAGCAGGCTCTTGGTCGCCGAAAGCCGCATCTGCTCGATGTGATCGTTGATCGACGAATCCTTCTCGATGAAGAGATCGCGCTGCGGCACGTAGGCTTCCGGCTGATAGTAGTCGTAGTACGAGACGAAGTACTCGACGGCATTGCGCGGAAAGAACTCGCGGAACTCGGCGTAGAGCTGCGCGGCGAGCGTCTTGTTCGGCGCAAACACGATGGCCGGGCGGCCGAGGCGCGCGATCACGTTGGCCATCGTGAAGGTCTTGCCGGAGCCGGTCACGCCGAGCAGCGTCTGGAACGAAAGGCCGTCCTCGATACCCTCGACGAGCGTGGAAATGGCTTCGGGCTGATCGCCCGCGGGCAGATACGGCTGATAGAGCTGAAACGGCGAGCCTTCGAACGTGACGAATTTCGACTCGTCCAGTTCTTCGGGGGATTCGATGAGAGTTTCGGACATGGAGATTCGATGCGGCAGCGCCTGAGCAAACACCTATTCTAGCGGCTGCCGGAAAACTCGCGCGGCGCCGGCGGATGGAGAGCGAGCGGCGCGAGGCGCGCCGCTCGCGAGCTTCGTCGAATGCAGATTGGGACCGCGAGGCCGATCTCAAGCGCGCGTCTTGCGGCCCTTTTTGCATATTCGCGCCGCGCCGGTCAAAACGACGCGTGCGCGAAAAACACGCGGCTTCGAGCAACTGGCGGCGAAAAAGCCGGTCCGGATTCGCTACAATGTGCGACTGGGCTCGATGGCGGGCATCGGAAGAAATCCGCAGAACGATGCAAACCGCATCAATACCGCCGAAGACGCCATGCGGGCATCGCCCGTCTCGCGCCCCCGCGCTTTCCGAGCGTCATCCCGCCGCACCGTCTTTTTCTCACTGCCGATAGATCATGTCTCTTTTCTCTGCCGTCGAACTCGCTCCCCGCGACCCGATCCTGGGCCTCAACGAAGCCTTCAACGCCGACCCGCGCGCGACCAAAGTCAATCTGGGCGTCGGTGTGTACACCAACGAGGAAGGCAAGATCCCGCTGCTGCGCGCCGTGCGCGAAGCCGAGAAAGCGCGCGTCGACGCCGCGCTGCCGCGCGGATATCTGCCGATCGACGGTATCGCCGCCTATGACGCCGCCGTGCAGACGCTGTTGCTCGGCAACGACTCGCCGCTGCTCGCGGCGGGCCGCGTCGTCACGGCGCAGGCGCTCGGCGGCACGGGCGCACTCAAGATCGGCGCGGACTTCCTGAAGCGCGTGAATCCGAACGCGATCGTCGCAATCAGCGACCCGAGCTGGGAAAACCACCGCGCGCTCTTCGAAGGCGCCGGTTTCGACGTGGTCAACTATCCGTACTATGACGCCGCCACGCACGGCGTGAACTTCGACGGCATGCTCGCGGCGCTCAACAGCTACGCGCCGGGCACGATCGTCGTGCTGCACGCGTGCTGCCACAACCCGACGGGCGTCGATCTGTCGGACGAGCAGTGGAAGCAGATCGTCGAAGTCGTGAAGGCGCGCGAGCTCGTGCCGTTCCTCGACATGGCGTATCAGGGCTTCGCGGAAAACATCGACGCCGACTCGGCCGCCGTCCGTCTCTTCGCGGCCGCCGGAATGAACGTGTTCGTGTCGTCGTCGTTCTCGAAGTCGTTCTCGCTGTATGGCGAACGCGTCGGCGCGCTGTCGATCATCACGACGGGCAAGGAAGAATCCGCCCGCGTGCTGTCGCAACTCAAGCGCGTGATCCGCACCAACTATTCGAACCCGCCGACGCACGGCGGCTCGATCGTCGCGGCCGTGCTGGCGTCGCCGGAACTGCGCGCGACCTGGGAGCAGGAACTGGGCGAAATGCGCGACCGCATCCGCGCGATGCGCAACGGCCTGGTCGAGCGCCTGAAGGCAAGCGGCGTCGACCGCGACTTCTCGTTCGTCAACAAGCAGCGCGGCATGTTCTCGTACTCGGGCCTGACCGCGCCGCAAGTGGACCGCCTCCGCGAAGAGTTCGGCATCTACGCCGTGAGCACCGGCCGGATCTGCGTCGCTGCGTTGAACACGCGCAATCTCGATGCGGTCGCCAATGCCGTGGCGGCGGTGCTGAAGTAAGTCAGCGCTCCCGGTTCGCAAGAAAAAAAATGGCGCCCTGCGAAGGGCGCCATTTTTTGTGCGCGGCGAACGATGACGTGCGGTCCATGCCGTCGCGCGGATCAGAGCGTCTGCGACGTGGCAGGAACGGCGGTCGCCGCGGCGGCGTCATCGGCTTCGACGAATCCGTACGAAATCGCGCGCGCCAGTTCGGCGCTTACGCTCGCGACCCCCATCTGCTCGTGCCGCTCGACGGCCGCACCGCCCTTGCCCGCGTGCATGCAGAACGCCAGCGCGAGCGGAAACAGGATTAACACGGGCCAGTAGGTCGATATTGTCTTTCTCATTTGACTACCTCGATTCAATGTCGCAGCGGAACGAAGGCCCACTTGTCGACGCTTCGAATCTTACGGAATCGGCCGAATCTGAAAAAGACGTTTAAAAGCAAAGGTTTGTTGCGCCGCAGGCAACACGCCGTTTGGGCGGCTGATTCACGCACGACGGTCGACGCCGTGCGCGCCGTCATAAAGGCTTACAAAGTTGTCGGGGACATCGGGCCATCGGCACTGTCTTAATCGTTATTGGTTCCACTGGTCCTTCCACAATCATGAGATCCGCAGTCGCTGCTTTTCTGTTTGCCTCGTCCGCCGTGCTTTTCGGCGGTTGCGCGGCGTATCCCGACGCGCCGGGCTATTACGGCGGCGGCTATCCTGCCGCCGGCTACGGCTACGACGACCCCGCTCCCGGCTATGGGTATTACGGCGGCCCGCCGGTCGTGCAACCCGGCGTGGTGATCAACGGCGGCTATTACTCCGGTCCGGGTCCGAACCGTTACTGGGACGATGGTCCGGGCTGGCGTCGTCCGCCACCGGGAGGCTGGCATGGCGGCGGCCAGCCGCGCGATCGGGGGCCGGGCGGACCGCCTCCGCAAGCGGGTGGCGGCGGGCACGGTGGCCCACCGCCGCAGGCCGGCGGCGGGCGTCCGCCCGGCGGACCGCCTCCGCAGGCGAGCGGCGGCGCCCCGCTGCCGAAGGCCGTGGGCGGTCAGCCGCCGGGGCCGAATCGCGCCGCACCGCCATCCGCGAACGGCGGCAACCGCGATGGCAACTCGCGCGGCTTCATCGGACGTTACGGCGGCTAGGCGTCGCGAGCTGTCATCGTGTAGAACTGCATCAAAAAAAAGGCCGTGCCGGATCAGATGATCCGGCACGGCCTTTCTGCATCCGCCGATACGCCTCAGCCGAGATGCGACCGCTGCGCCTTGTAGAGTTCGCGGAACGTCCGGCCGACCGGCGCGGGCATCTCGCGCGTGCCGGTCCATCCCGCGCCGAACGGCAGGCGCGCAATCGACTTCCGGTTTCCGCCCATCCATTCGAGCACGCGCACCGCGAGCCTGGTGAAGAGCGCGTAAGCAGCCGGATGCATCGCCAGATAACCCCACAACGCGAGCGCGACGCGCTCGCTCCGCGGACGCAGCCGTCGCTCCATCTGCTTTTCGCGCAGCTTGCGCAGCAGGTCGGACAACGGGATTCCGACCGGGCACACGCTGTTGCATTCGCCGCAGAGCGTCGCCGCCTGCGGCAGATCGAGCGCGCGATCGATGCCGACGTAGGCCGGCGTCAGCACCGATCCCATTGGTCCCGGATACACCCAGCCGTACGCATGGCCGCCGATCTTCTGATAGACCGGACAATGATTCATGCACGCGCCGCAGCGGATGCAGCGCAGCATATCCTGGAATTCGCCGCCGATGAGCCCGGTGCGCCCGCCGTCGACGAGCACGAAGTACATGTGCTCGGGACCGTCCACCTCGTCCGGGGCGCGCGGACCGGTCAGCAGCGAGAAATAGTTCGAGATGGTCTGTCCCGTCGCGGAGCGCGGCAAAAGACGCATCGCGGTCGCGAGATCCTCGAGCGTGGGCAGCACCTTCTCGATGCCCGTCACCGCGACGTGCACGCGCGGCATCACCGTGCACATGCCTTCGTTGCCCTCGTTCGTCACGACCGCGACCGAGCCCGTCTCCGCGATCACGAAGTTGCCGCCCGTCACGCCCATGTCCGCCGACATGAAATGCGGGCGCAGCACTTCGCGCGCCTCGCGCGTCATCTCGGGGATGTCGGTGAGGCGCGGCTTGTTGTGCGTCTTCGCGAAGAGATCGGCGATCTGCTCCTTGTCCTTGTGCACGACGGGCGCGATGATGTGGCTCGGCGGCTCGTTGTCGTTGATCTGCAGGATGTATTCGCCGAGATCCGTCTCGATCGACTGGACGCCCATCTCGCCCAGCACGCGATTGAGCTGCATCTCTTCCGAGACCATCGACTTGGTCTTGATGACCTTCTTCACGTCGTGCTTGCGGGCGATATCCGCGACGAGCTTCGCCGCATCCTGCGTCGATTCCGCGTACAGCACCGTCGCGCCGCGCCGGGTCGCTTCGCGCTCGAAGGTTTCGAGCCACACGTCGAGGTTGTCCAGCGCGCGGTTGCGGCGCTCCTTGAGCGCGGCGCGCGTCGCCTCGAAGTCGATCTCGCGCACGGCGCTGGCTCGCGCGCTGACGAACTTCGTCGAAAGCTTGGTGAGATTCTGCTGCAAGCGCTCGTCGGCGAGCTTGCTGCCCGCGCGCGCCTTGAACTGCATCGTCTGAACTTGCATGTTGGGAACTCTCTCTTTGCGGATGCGCTCAGGCGCGGCCTTGGGCGTCGCCCGCCAGCACTTGCGCGATGTGCAGCACGCGCGTCGTCGTGTCGCCGGTGCGGCGCAGTCGTCCTTCGATGTTCAGCATGCAGCCGAGATCGCCCAGCACGACCGCATCCGCCCCGCTCGCCTTGATGTTGGCGCACTTCTCGTCGACGATCGCCGTCGATATATCGCCGTACTTCACGGCAAACGTGCCGCCGAAACCGCAGCAATGCTCGCAGCCCGCCATCTCGGTCACCGGCACGCCGGCTTGCGCGAGCAGCTCGCGCGGCTGCGTTTTCACGCCGAGCTCGCGCAGGCCCGAGCAGGAATCGTGATAGGTCGCCATGCCCTCGAACGCGACGGGCTCCATGCGCGCTTTGGCGACCGTCGCGAGAAAATCGGTCAGCTCGAACACGCGCGGTTGCAGACGCGCGAAACGGTTCATCAGTTGGGGATCGTCGCGAAAGAGATCGCCGTAGTGCGCGCGGATCATGCCGCCGCAGGAACCGGACGGCACGACCACGTAGTCGAACTGCTCGAACTCGCGCAGGGTCTTTTCGGCGAGATCGCGGGCGAGCGGCCGGTCGCCGGAGTTATAGGCGGGCTGACCGCAGCACGTCTGCGAAGGCGGCACGACGACTTCGAAGCCCGCGCGCTCGATCAGCTTGATGACCGAGAAGCCGATCTCGGGGCGCATCATGTCGATAAGACAAGTCACGAATAATCCGACTCGCATGGGGGCGTTTCCTGTTTTGTAGAAGTGATGTGAACGCCCGCCGATTATCCGCGAAAACGCCCGCTCGACGGGGGTCGGCTCGCATCTCGCATGAGCATCGAGACAGTCGCCTGGTCGCAGCGTTCGCTTTTTTCACATTATGAGATACAATTGCAGTTCCGCTGTTTGACGCATCAACCGATTTTTCACGATGAGCGATACGAACCCGGAATCAAAGACCTCCATTCAGGTGATCGAGCGCATGATGCGTCTTCTCGACGCCCTCGCCGATCACACCGATCCCGTCAGCCTGAAAGAGCTCGCGCAGAGCACCGACCTGCATCCGTCCACCGCGCACCGCATCCTGAACGACATGGTGCTGTGCCGGCTCGTGGACCGCTCCGATCCCGGCACGTACCGGCTCGGCATGCGCCTGCTGGAGCTCGGCAATCTGGTGAAGGCGCGTCTCTCGGTGCGCGAAGCCGCGATGCCGCCGATGCGGGAACTGCATCGGCAGACGGGACAGACCGTCAATCTGTCCGTGCGGCAAGGCGACGAGATCGTTTATATCGAGCGCGCGTATTCGGAGCGCTCGGGCATGCAGGTCGTGCGCGCGATCGGCGGGCGGGCGCCCTTGCATCTCACGTCGGTCGGCAAGCTCTTTCTCGCCGCCGACGAGGCCACGCGCGTGCGCGCCTATGCGACGCGCACCGGCCTTTCGGGCCACACGCAGAACAGCATCACCGATCTCGCCAAGCTCGAGCGCGAGTTGTCGCTCGTGCGCCAGCAGGCTTGCGCGCGTGACAACGAGGAGCTGGAACTCGGCGTGCGCTGCATCGCAGCGGGCATTTACGACGACACCGGCCGGCTCGTCGCGGGCCTGTCGCTCTCCGCACCCGCCGACCGCCTGCAGGACGCCTGGCTCAAGCAGCTGAGCCACACGGCGCTCGAAATCTCGCGTTCGCTGGGCTATCACCCGGAACAGGCACAGCAAGCGCAACGCTGAAACCGCGTGTCATGAAAAAACGGGATTCGTCTTTCGACGAACCCCGTTTGCTTTGGGGTCAGCGCTTGAACGACGCTCAGGGATTGGCGCCGCTGCCCATGTCGGCGCTCATGATGTGCGGCTCGCCGAGCGTATCGAGGTACGAGCGCAGGCGGCCCGCGTCGGCGAAGCGCGAATACTTGCCGTACGAATCGAGCAGCACGATCACGACCGGACGGCCGTTGACATTCGCCTGCATCACGAGGCATTCGCCGGCTTCGTTGATGAAGCCCGTCTTCTGCAAGCCGATGTCCCACGACGCATTGCGGACCAGCGCATTCGTGCTGTTGTACGCGAGATTGCGCTTGCCGGTGAAGACTTCGTAACTGCGGTCGGTCGAGAACTTGCGGATGATCGGATACTGATACGCCGCGTTGACCATCTTCACGAGGTCGCGTGCGCTCGACACGTTCTGGCTCGTCAGGCCGGTGGAGTTCTCGAAGTGCGTGTCGGTCATGCCGAGCGACTTCGCCTTCGCGTTCATCGCGGCGATGAATGCCGGACGGCCGCCCGGGTAATAGCGCGACAGCGCGGCCGCCGCGCGATTCTCCGATGCCATCAGCGCGATGTGCAGCATGTCCTCGCGATTGAGCACCGAGCCCACCGCAAGGCGCGAGCCGGTGAACTTCTCGTAATCGCGGTCTTCGTCGGTGACTGTGATTTCGTCGGTGAGCGGCATGTGCGAATCGAGCACGACCATTGCCGTCATCAGCTTGGTGATCGACGCGATCGGCACGACGGCGCGCGAGTTCTTGTCGAACAGCGTCTCCGACGTGTTCTGATCGACCACGTACGCCACGCTCGAGCGCAGCGCGAGGCTGTCGGGCGTGTCATGCAGGCCGAACGCCTGGCCGACCGACGTCGCACGCGGCTGGAACGCGACCGCGTGCACCGACGCGCGGCGCGCGTGCGGCTCCATGCGATACGAGACGCGGCGCTTGCGCGCGGCGCGCGGCGCGTCGTCGTCATCATCCGCGGCGGCGACTTTCGCGGCCTTCACGGGCTTGGGCGACTTGAGGGTCGTCTTCGCCACGCGCGCGGGCTTTTCGGCCTTGGCCGTGGATTTGACGGGTTTCTTTGCGGTCTTGGTTGCGGTGGCGGTCTTTGCGAGGGCTTCAGCCGGAGCCGCTGCGAAGGACGTCGCTACTGCGATGGAGACGGCGAGAGACAGCGCGGAACGCACTGCCACGCCATGCACCACCTTCAACGACGAAAACATTTCGGTTTTCATTAGTGTTCTGTTGGGCGGCTGGAGAGTACCGCCAAGTGTAGTGAAGCTACGAAATTTAAGCAATATTAAGCACTTATCGGAACTCGTTAAACCGAGTTGTAAGCCGTGATTGCATATTGCCAAATAAGGTCCGCGCCTCGATCGAAAAAAACGATCATGCCGGCGGAACAATTCTGCTCCGAGGGGCGCTTTTATACACGACGACAAGCGCACTATCGGCAAAACTTTCCACAACTTTAGCCAGACTCGTGAGTCGGACCGGGCAAAAACGCAGCGTTCGAATCGAGGGGGAAGTGTCGTGGACGCGGCGGAAATGACGCGGCCGCTCGGACAGCCGAAATGTTAACGTTTCTTCAACAATTTGGTGTACGGCGGCATCCTAAAAATAAGACGAACTTCAGAAACAACCTCAGAAGCGTCTCGTAATGGGTCGCCACAAGAGATGACGCGGCCGGCTTTGACAAACATCAAACTTTCATCCTGTCGTGCTCTCATGAGCAAGTTCGACCGTGCCTAGGCCCTGCGAAGCGTCGATCCATCGCGGTGCATAGGGTTTTCACGGACCCCGCGCGGAGGTCGCAGTTCGCTAAGTAAGTCATTGTTTAACAAGGGTTTTAACGCAATGGTGCGGCGCACAAAAAGTGCTTGACATCCATCGGAATATCTCTAAAATGGGTCTCATGTTGCGACGCACCAATCGCGGTTGCACCAGCCGGCAGTTTTCTCTCGCCGGATCTACCCAAACCACGACCCGCGTTTGATGGGTCGGCCATCAGGAGCCTGAGATGACGCTGTTGACCCCCGAGCAAATCGCCGCTGCACAAAAAGCCAATTTCGACACGCTGTTCGGCCTCACGAACAAGGCGTTCGAAGGCGTCGAGAAGCTTGTCGAACTGAACCTGCAAGTCGTGAAGTCGACGCTGGCCGAAAGCCAGGAAAACGCGCAACGCGCGCTGTCGGTGAAGGATGCTCAGGAACTGCTCGCGCTGCAAGCCAGCCTGACCCAGCCGGTCGCGGAGAAGGTCCTGTCGTACGGCCGCCACCTGTATGAAATCGCTTCGGCTACGCAAGCCGAGTTCGCCCGCGTCGCGGAAGCGCAATACGAAGAGCAGAACCGCAAGGTGCAGACGCTCGTCGACAACGTCGCGAAGAACGCACCCGCCGGTTCGGAAACGGCTGTCGCCGTGATGAAGTCGGCCATCACCGCCGCGAACACGACGTACGAAACGGTTCACAAGGCAACGAAGCAAGCTGTCGAGATCGCCGAGAGCAACTTCAACGCCGCCGCCACGGCTGCGACGAAGGCTGCTACGCAAGCGACTGAGCAAGCTACCCGCGCCGCCAAGAAGTCGGTCGCGTAAGTTTGCCGCCGGGCTTCTGCCCGGCCGATTGCAGCACGAATCACGAAGAACCCGGCCACCGCGCCGGGTTTTTTGTCGTCCGCCGTGTCTGCAAATAAAAAGGCGCGCTCAGGTGAGGGAGCGCGCCTTCGCACTTCTTCCAGTGCGGGAGCTTACTTCTTGCGCTGCGGCGGCAAGTCCGTGCAAACGCCTTCGTACAACTCCGCGGCCATGCCGACCGATTCACCGAGCGTCGGGTGCGGATGGATCGTCTTGCCGATGTCGGTCGCATCCGCGCCCATCTCGATCGCGAGACATACTTCGCTGATCAGATCGCCCGCATTCAGGCCGACGATGCCGCCGCCGATCACCCGATGCGTCTCTTCGTCGAAGATGAGCTTGGTGAAGCCTTCGTCACGGCCATTGGCGATCGCGCGGCCCGATGCGGCCCACGGGAACACCGCACGGCCGTACTTGATGCCTTCGGCCTTGCACTGGTCTTCCGTCTTGCCGGCCCATGCCACTTCCGGATCGGTGTAGGCGACCGACGGAATCTGCAACGCATCGAAGTACGCCTTCTCGCCGTGCGCCGCTTCCGCCGCGACGTGGCCTTCGTGCACGGCCTTGTGCGCGAGCATCGGCTGACCGACGAGATCGCCGATCGCGAAGATGTGCGGGACATTCGTGCGCATCTGCTTGTCGACGTCGATGAAACCGCGCTCCGTCACCGCGACGCCGGCCTTGTCCGCGCCGATCTTGCCGCCGTTCGGGCTGCGGCCGACCGCCAGCAGCACGAGGTCGTAGCGTTGCGGCTCGGCCGGCGCCTTCTCGCCTTCGAAGGTGACGTAGATGCCGTCTTCCTTCGCCTCGGCCTTGGTCGTCTTCGTCTTGAGCATGACGTTCGTGAAGCGCTTGGCGTTGAACTTCTCCCAGACCTTCACGAGATCGCGGTCCGCGCCGAGCATCAGGCCATCGAGCATTTCGACGACGTCGATGTCCGCGCCGAGCGTGGAATACACCGTCGCCATTTCCAGGCCGATGATGCCGCCGCCCACCACGAGCATGCGCTTCGGAATCTGGCGCAGCTCCAGCGCGCCGGTCGAATCGACGACGCGCGGATCGTCCGGGAAGAACGGCAGCTTCACCGCCTGCGAGCCCGCCGCGATGATCGCCTGCTTGAACTTCACGACCTTCTTGCCGTCCGCGCCCTGCACTTCCATGTGATGCGGATCGACGAAGCTGCCGACGCCCGTCACGACCGTCACCTTGCGCGCCTTCGCCATGCCCGCGAGACCGCCGGTCAGCTTCTTGACGACGCCTTCCTTGAAGCCGCGCAGCTTGTCGAGATCGATGGTCGGCTTGCCGAACACGATGCCGTGCTCCGCGAGCTCATGCGTTTCGTCCATCACGAGCGAGGTGTGCAGGAGCGCCTTCGACGGAATGCAGCCGACGTTCAGACACACGCCGCCGAGCGTCGAGTAACGTTCGACCAGCACGGTCTTCATGCCGAGATCGGCCGCGCGGAATGCCGCCGAATAGCCGCCGGGGCCCGCGCCGAGCACGAGCATGTCGCATTCGACGTCGGCCGAGCCGGAATAGCTGCCCGCCTGCGGCGCGGGCGCGGCGGCCTTCGCCGGAGCGGCCGCCTGCTGAGGTGCGGCTGGCGCCGCAGCCGGCGCCGAAGCGCCGCCTTCGAGCGTCAGGATCACGGTGCCTTCCGAAACCGTGTCGCCGACCTTGACCTTCAGTTCCTTCACCGTGCCGGCGGCGGGCGCGGGCACGTCCATCGTGGCCTTGTCCGATTCGAGCGTGATGAGCGACTGCTCCTTCTCGACCGTATCGCCCGGCTTCACGTGCACTTCGATGACGGGGATGTCCTTGAAGTCGCCGATGTCCGGCACCTTCACATCCTGCACCCCACCGCCGCCGGCAGCGGGCCTGGCGGGAGCGGCCGACGGCGCCGGCGCTGCGGCCGGTGCAGCGGAAGCGCCCGCGCCTGCGGTTTCGACCATCGCGATGACCGAGCCCTGCGAGACCTTGTCGCCCTGCTTGACCTTCACTTCCTTGACGGTGCCCGCGACATCGGCGGGCACTTCCATGGTGGCCTTGTCGGTTTCGAGCGTGATGACGCCCTGTTCCTTTTCGATGACGTCGCCGGATTTGATATTGACTTCGATGACATCGACATCGGAGAAGTCGCCGATGTCGGGTACTTTTAGTTCGACGAGACTCATGTTGTCCCCTAAGAGAAGAGCGGATGGAACCGGGCGCGACGTGCGCGCAACGGCTCCGCCGTCGGCTGGATGCGCGCTTCGCTCAATCGGGAGAGAACGAAGCGCGCGCCACGATCAAAGAATGACGCGACGGAAATCCGCCAGAATCGCCGACAGATAAGCGTTGAAGCGCGCGGCCTCGGCGCCGTCGATGACGCGGTGGTCATACGACAGCGACAGCGGCAGCGTGAGGCGCGGCACGAACTGCTTGCCGTCCCACACCGGCTTCATCTGGCCACGCGACAGGCCGAGAATCGCCACTTCGGGCGCGTTGATGATCGGCGTGAAGTTCGTCCCGCCGATGCCGCCCAGCGACGAAATCGAGAAGCAGCCGCCCTGCATCTGATCGGGCTTGAGCTTGCCTTCGCGCGCGAGCTTCGAGAGCTCCGTCATCTCCTTGGCGATGTCGACCAGGCCCTTCTTGTCGGCGTCACGGATCACCGGCACGACCAGGCCGTTCGGCGTATCGGCCGCGAAACCGACGTGGTAGTACTGCTTGAAGACGAGGTTGTCGCCGTCGAGGCTCGCGTTGAAGGTCGGGAACTTCTTCAGCGCCGCGACCACGGCCTTGATGACGAACGCGAGCATCGTGAACTTCACGCCCGCCTTCTCGTGCTCCTTGTTGAGCTTCACGCGCAGCGCTTCGAGCTCGGTGATGTCCGCTTCATCGTTGTTCGTGACGTGCGGGATCATCACCCAGTTGCGATGCAGGTTCGCGCCCGAGATCTTCTTGATGCGCGACAGCGGCTTCGGATCGATGGGACCGAACTTGGTGAAGTCGACCTTCGGCCACGGCAGCAGGTTCAGATCGCCGCCGCCGGCGGGTGCGGCCGCCACGGGTTGCGCCGCGCCGCCTTGGCCGGACATCACGCCCTTCACGAACGAGGTGATGTCCTGCTGCGTGATGCGTCCCTTCGGACCGCTGCCGCGCACGCGCGACACGTCGACGCCCAGTTCGCGCGCGAACTTGCGCACCGACGGCGAGGCGTGGCTCGACGTGCGCGTGCCGTCGCCGGCGGGTATCACGGGCGCCTGCGCGAGCGCGGACGGCGGCTCTTTCGCGGGCGCGGGCTTCGCGGGCGCGTCGGGCGGCACTTCCGCCCTTGCGGGAGCCGGAGCCGGTGCAGGCGCAGCCGCGCCGCCTGCGCCGCCTTCCAGCACGAGGATCAGCGAGCCTTCGGAAACCGTATCGCCGACCTTGACCTTCAGTTCCTTCACCGTGCCCGACGCGGGGCTCGGCACGTCCATCGTGGCCTTGTCGGATTCGAGCGTGACGAGCGACTGCTCCTTCTCGACCTTGTCGCCGACCTTGACCGCGATCTCGATGACCGGAATGTCCTTGAAGTCGCCGATGTCCGGCACCTTCACTTCCACCGCGCCGCCGCCGCTCGCCGCGGGCGCGGCAGCGGGCGCAGGCGCGGCCTGTTGCGCGGGCGCTTCCTGCTTCGCGGCCGGTGCGGCGGCAGCAGCGCCGCCTTCCAGCACGACGATGAGCGAGCCCTCGGAAACGGCATCGCCCACCTTGACCTTGATTTCCTTCACGGTGCCCGCTGCCGAACTCGGCACGTCCATCGTGGCCTTGTCGGATTCGAGCGTGACGAGCGACTGCTCGGGCTCCACGGTATCGCCCACCTTGACCAGCACTTCGATCACGGGGACGTCCTTGTAATCGCCGATGTCCGGCACTTTGACTTCGATCGCTTGACTCATTATTAGTGTCTCCTGGGTTGCACGCGGCCTCCTTCCGCTTCGGAAAGAAGCCGCGTCACAACACTCGGGGGCGATGCCTTTAGACGGTCATCGGATTGGGTTTGGACGGGTCGAGGTTGTACTTCTTGATCGCCTCTGCGACGACCTTGCGCTCGACCGTGCCTTCGTCGGCGAGCGCGTTGAGCGCAGCCAGCGTGACCCAGTAGCGGTCGACTTCGAAGAAGTGGCGCAGCGCCTCGCGCGTGTCCGAGCGGCCGTAGCCGTCGGTGCCGAGCACCACGAACTTGTTCGGCACATAGCCGCGGATCTGGTCGACGAGCGCGCGGATGTAGTCCGTCGACGCGATCACCGGACCTTGCGCATCCTTGAGCAGCTTCGTGACGTGCGGCAGGCGCTTCTCTTCCGTCGGGTGCAGCAGGTTCCAGCGCTCGGACGCCTGACCGTCGCGGGCCAGCTCGGTAAAGCTCGGCACGCTCCACAGATCGGCGGTGACGCCCCAATCGTTCTTGAGCAGGTCGGCGGCGGCGATGACTTCGTTGAAGATCGTGCCCGCGCCCATCAGCTGAACGCGCGGACCCTTGGCCGAAGCATCGGCCTTGCGGAACGAGTACATGCCCTTGATGATGTCCGAGGCGACGGAATCGCCTTGCGGGATCGCCGGATGCTCGTAGTTCTCGTTCATCACGGTGATGTAGTAGTACACGTCCTCCTGCTCCGCGACCATGCGGCGCAGGCCGTCCTGCATGATGACGGCGAGCTCGTAGCCGAAGGTCGGGTCGTAGCTCACGCAGTTCGGGATCGACGCCGCCCACAGGAGCGAGTGGCCGTCTTCGTGCTGCAGGCCTTCGCCGTTGAGCGTCGTGCGGCCCGCGGTGCCGCCCAGCAGGAAGCCGCGCGAACGCATGTCGCCCGCGGCCCAGGCCAGATCGCCGATGCGCTGGAAGCCGAACATCGAGTAGAAGATGTAGAACGGGATCATGATCTCGCCGTGCGTCGAGTACGACGTCGCGGCCGCGATCCAGTCACACATGCCACCCGCTTCGTTGATGCCTTCCTGCAGGATCTGACCGGTCTCCGATTCCTTGTAGAACATCAGCTGGTCGGAGTCTTCCGGAATGTACTTCTGGCCGTCCTGGTTCCAGATGCCGATCTGGCGGAAGAGACCTTCCATGCCGAAGGTGCGCGACTCGTCCGGGACGATCGGCACGATGCGCTTGCCGAGCGCCTTGTCCTTCAGGAGGATGTTGAGAATCCGCACGAACGCCATCGTCGTGGAGATCTCGCGGCCTTCGCCCGTGCCCTTGAGCAGCGGCTCGAACGCCGAGAGCGCCGGCACCGGCAGCGATTCCGCTTTCTCGCGACGCGCCGGCAGATAGCCGCCGAGGTCCATGCGCTTCTGACGCATGTACTCCAGCTCCTTCGAGCCTTCCTCGAAGGTGAGATACGGCACGTCGGCGATCTGCTCGTCGGTCAGCGGCAAGCGGAACTGGTCGCGGAACTTCTTCAGCGTGTCGATCGGCAGCTTCTTTTGCTGGTGCGTGATGTTCATCGCCTGGCCGTGCTCGCCCATGCCGTAGCCCTTGATGGTCTTGGCGAGGATGACGGTCGGCGCGCCCTTCGTCTTGGTCGCGGCGTCGAATGCGGCGTAGATCTTGTGCGGATCGTGGCCGCCGCGGTTCAGGTTCCAGATGTCCTCATCGGACCAGTCGGCGACCAGCGCCCTCAGTTCCGGCGTGTTGAAGAAGTGCTCGCGCACGAACGCGCCCGACTCCGACTTGTACGTCTGGTACTCGCCGTCGACCACTTCCATCATGCGGCGCATCAGCGCGCCGGTCCTGTCGCGCGCGAAGAGCGCATCCCAGCGGCTGCCCCAGATGACCTTGATGACGTTCCAGCCCGCGCCGCGGAATTCGCTTTCGAGTTCCTGGATGATCTTGCCGTTGCCGCGCACCGGGCCGTCCAGACGCTGCAGGTTGCAGTTGATGACGAACACGAGGTTGTCCAGACGCTCGCGGCCGGCCATGCCGATCGCGCCGAGCGATTCCGGTTCGTCCGTTTCGCCGTCGCCGAGGAACGCCCAGACCTTGCGGCCTTCCGTCTTCGCGATGCCGCGCGCTTCCATGTACTTCATGAAGCGGGCCTGGTAGATCGCCATGATCGGGCCGAGGCCCATCGACACGGTCGGGAACTGCCAGAAGTCCGGCATCAGCCACGGATGCGGATACGACGAGATGCCCTGGCCGCCCACTTCCTGGCGGAAATTGTTGAGCTGCTGCTCGGTCAGGCGGCCGAGCAGGAACGCGCGGGAGTACACGCCCGGCGACGAGTGGCCCTGCACGAACACGAGATCGCCGCCGTGATCCTTCGACGGTGCGTGCCAGAAATGGTTGAAGCCGACGTCATAGAGCGTCGCGGCCGATGCGAACGACGCGATGTGGCCGCCGACGTTGGTGTCCTTGCCCGCGCGCAGCACCATCGCGATGGCGTTCCAGCGGGTGTACGAGCGGATGCGGTGTTCGATGTCCTGATCGCCCGGAATCTTCGCCTGCGAAGCGACGGGGATCGTGTTGATGTACGGCGTGTTCGCCGAGAACGGCAGGTGCTCGCCATGCACGCGAGCAAATTCGATCTGTTTCTCGATCAGGTAGTGCGCGCGGTCAGGACCGACCGCGGAAATCACGCCATCGAGCGCGTCCAGCCACTCCGCGGTTTCCTGAGGATCGTCGTCCTTGGCGTTGGCGACATATTTGAGAACTTCGTCGGGTACAGCGGACATGCTCGTCTCCTGATGTGAGGAACACTCTAGAACCGCCGGCGCTCGCCCGCGCGAATGGCACGGAAAGGGCGGGCACTGGCCGCGTGCCGGCAATTCTAAAGAGGGTCCAGACCATGACGCAAGGAATTTTTCAAATCATGAGAGTTGATCTCATAATGCGAAAAATTGCTGCAACGCACCGTCCGATAAGCCTTTTTTGATCAGATGTTTCTCCTCCTTTTCGCACAACTGAGCCTTCTTTTACCGTCTTTTTACGCCAATTAACAATCAGGGGCTGCGTTACAATCGCTTCCATGTTGACCGAACGGCTGATCAAACGCTCGGCGAGGGTCGCGCGCAAGCCGACCGAGTCGTCGCCCACCCGCTGGCACCACGGACCGTGGTGGTCGAACTCCTATTTACTCACGCCGCTCATTTCGATCCTGGTATTCCTGGTCGTGATGAGTCTGATCCTCTGGAGCCTGAACCGGCGCGAGCAGCAGCAGCAGGAAGACACGCTTTATCGCAACGTCGCGTGGGCGCAGCAGCAGATCCGCCTGTCGATGACGGGCGCGCAAGAGCAGATTCAGGCGCTCTCGCGCGACATCGCGAGCGGCCATGGCGACCCGCAGACCTTCCAGACCTCGTCCACCGACATCATGCAGGGGCATCCCGAGATCCTCTATATGAACTGGTACACGAGCGAGCACAAGCCGCGCTGGCCCAATACGCCGCTCCCCGTGCTCGGCTCGCGCCTCGCGAAGCCGAACGAAACGCAGATGGACGAGGCCGTGCAGGCCGCTTTCGACGAGGCGCGCACCACCCGCCGCCAAGTCTACTCGCCGCTGCTCTACGACGACCTCGGCAACGGCTATATCACGCTGCAGACGCCGGTCTTCCGTGACCGCGAATTCCTGGGCTCCATCGCCGCGGTGTTCTCGATCGAAGGCATCCTCAAGCACGACATTCCGAGCGAATTGTCGGCCAAGTACAAGATCTCCATCACCGATTTGAACAACCGCGAGCTCGCGACCACGTCGAGCCGCCCGCGCCTGCCGCGCGACATGTTCTACGACCTGCCGCTCGATCCGCCGGGCCAGGGCCTATCGGTGCGCGTGTACTCGTATCCGCAGCTCACGAACTTCACCAACAACACGCTGGTGTGGCTCGTCGCGGGGTTGTCGTGCTTCGTGCTGTGGAGTCTGTGGAGCCTGTGGAAGCACACGCGCCAGCGCTTCGAGGCGCAGCAGGCGCTCTACGCCGAAGCCTTCTTCCGCCGCGCGATGGAAAACTCCGTGCTGATCGGCATGCGCGTGCTCGACATGCACGGCCGCATCACGCACGTGAATCCGGCCTTTTGCCGCATGACGGGCTGGGACGAAAGCGATCTCGTCGGCAAGAACGCGCCGTTCCCGTACTGGCCGCGCGACGCGTATCCCGAGATGCAGCGCCAGCTCGACATGACCCTGCGCGGCAAGGCGCCCTCTTCCGGGTTCGAGCTGCGCGTGCGCCGCAAGGACGGCTCGTTCTTTCATGCGCGCCTGTACGTCTCCCCGCTGATCGACAGCTCGGGCCGCCAGACCGGCTGGATGTCGTCGATGACGGACATCACCGAGCCCAAGCGCGCGCGCGAGGAACTGGCCGCCGCGCACGAACGCTTCACGACGGTGCTCGAAAGCCTCGACGCGGCCGTCTCCGTGCTCGCCGCAGACGAAGCCGAGCTGCTCTTCGCGAACCGCTATTACCGGCATCTCTTCGGCATCCGCCCGGACGGCCATCTGGAGCTCGCCGGCGCGGCGTTCGACGGCGGCTCGCAAAGCTCGTCCGACACCATCGACATGGTCGACACCTACGCGGGCCTGCCCGCCACCGCGCTCACCGAAAGCTCGGCGGACGCGCAGGAGGTCTATGTCGAAGGCATCCAGAAGTGGTTCGAGGTGCGCCGCCAGTACATCCAGTGGGTGGACGGCCACCTCGCGCAGATGCAGATCGCGACCGACATCACGCAGCGCAAGCAGGCGCAGGAACTAGCCCATCAGCAGGAAGAGAAGCTGCAGTTCACGAGCCGCCTGATGACGATGGGCGAAATGGCCTCGTCGCTCGCGCACGAGCTGAATCAGCCGCTCGCCGCGATCAACAACTACTGCTCCGGCTGTGTCGCGCTCGTGAAGTCCGGCCGCATGACGCAGGAGACGCTCCTTCCCGTGCTCGAAAAGACCGCGCAGCAGGCCGTGCGCGCGGGCATGATCATCAAGCGCATTCGCGAGTTCGTGAAGCGCAGCGAGCCGAAACGGCAGGCGACGCGCGTCGCGGATATCGTCGCGGACGCGGTCGGTCTCGCGGAAATCGAGGCGCGCAAGCGCAAGATCCGCATCGTCACCGAAATCCGCTCGCGCATGCCGGTCATCTACGTCGATCCGGTGCTGATCGAACAAGTATTGGTCAACCTGTTGAAAAACGCGGCCGAGGCGATGCATGATGCGAAACCACATGCCGTCGATCCGGTGATCCGCGTGGTCGTGCAGCGCATGGACGGGGGCTTCGTATGCATCAGCGTGGTCGACCAGGGCCCGGGCGTGGACGAAGCGACCGCCGAACGTCTCTTCGAACCGTTCTACAGCACCAAGTCCGACGGCATGGGCATGGGGCTGAACATCTGCCGCTCGATCATCGAATCGCATCGCGGCAGACTTTGGGTGGTCAACAACGTCGAGGCGGACGGCCACGTGACCGGCGCGACTTTTCACTGCAGCCTGCCGATCGGCGAAGTGGATGGTTCGGGCACGGGCGATGACGCACACGACGAACATACGAGACAACAAACAGTTACGGGAGAACTATGAGCACAGTCACCACTCAGGAAACCGTCTTCGTCGTTGACGATGACGAAGCCGTGCGTGATTCCTTGCGCTGGCTGCTCGAGGCGAACGGCTATCGCGTCCAGTGCTTTTCGAGCGCCGAGTCCTTCCTCGACGTCTACCTGCCGATCTCGCACTCCGGCGCGATCGCGTGCCTGATCCTCGACGTGCGCATGGCCGGCATGACCGGTCTCGAGCTGCAGGAAAAGCTGATCGCCGAGAACTCGCTCTTGCCGATCATCTTCGTGACGGGTCACGGCGACGTGCCGATGGCCGTCTCGACGATGAAGAAAGGGGCGATGGACTTCATCGAGAAGCCCTTCGACGAAGCCGAGCTGCGCAAGCTCGTCGAGCGCATGCTGGAGAAGGCGCGCAGCGAAAGCACCAGCGTGCAGCAGCAGCGCGCCGCCGCCGAGCGGCTCGGCAAGCTGACCGCGCGCGAGCATCAGGTGCTCGAGCGCATCATCGCCGGGCGTCTCAACAAGCAGATCGCGGACGATCTCGGCATCAGCATCAAGACGGTGGAAGCGCATCGCGCGAACATCATGGAGAAGCTCTCCGTGAACACCGTCGCCGATCTGCTGCGTCTCGCGCTGTCGAACAAGCCGCAGCAGTAACGCCTTCACCCCTTCCTCGCGGCCGGCAGCGCCCTGCCGGCCCCGTGATGCAATGGCGCGCCTGACGCCATCCATCCGCGTCCTTTCCCGTTCCGAAGTCCCCGTTGTCGGCAAGAGTGAAACGTGATATTTCCTGAATCACGTTGACACATCCCGAGGCCCGCCCGTAATTTGACTGGGCCTCACCACAGGACAACGGTCATGCGCAACAAGACGTCTGCTGCGTCCTTGCTCGACGGTCAAACGTTTGGCGCCGGAACCTTCAGGGCCGACGACGCTCGCGCCTCTCTCCCCTTCGCTTTCATCAAGCACTGCGCATCGGTTTGCTGCTCATCGGCAATCAATGCGCGCATCCCGCCGTATGGGCAGTTCACGCGCATCGAGCGCCGTGCACCGGAGGACTTGATCTTGAAACGAAACGCATCCACCGTCATCGCGCATCCCGCGCGCACGATGCGCGTCATCGCGATGAGCGCCGCGCTTCTCGCGCTGCCGCTCGCCGCGCTGCATCCGGGCCCGGGCCACGCGCAGACGCAAAACGCCGCGAGCACCGGCCAGAAGCTCACGAACCAGCAGCTCGATGCGCTGACCGCGCCGGTCGCGCTCTATCCCGATGCGCTGCTCGCACAGGTGCTGATGGCGTCGACGTATCCGTCGGAAGTCACCGAGGCGGCCGCATGGTCGAAGGCGAATCCGAACGTCAAGGGCGACGACGCGGTGAAGGCCGTGCAGTCCGAGCCCTGGGACCCGAGTGTGCAATCGCTCGTGGCGTTCCCGCAGGCACTCGCGACGATGGCCTCCAAGCCCGACTGGGTCACGCAACTCGGCAACGCCTTTATCGCGCAGCCGAGCGACGTGATGGATTCCGTGCAGCGTCTGCGGCGCGCGGCGCAAAGCGCGGGGAATCTCAAGACGAACGAGCAGCAGAAGATCGTGGTTCAGCAGGCGCCCAGCACCAGCGTCACCACGATCCAGATCGAGCCGGCCAATCCGCAGGTAGTCTACGTGCCGACCTATAACCCGACGGTCGTCTACGGCGCCTGGCCGTATCCGGCCTATCCGCCGGTCTACGTGCCGCCGCCGCCCGGCTATGCGATCGCGACGGGATTCGCCACGGGCCTCGCGTTCGGCGCGGGCATCGCGGTCGCGAACTCGCTGTGGGGCAACTGCGACTGGAATCACGGCGACGTGAACGTCAACGTGAACCGCTACAACAACATCAACGTCAACAACCGCATCAGTTCGAACACGAACAACGTGCGCTGGAACCGCAACGATCCGCAGTTCAACCGGACCAACGTCGCGAACGGGCAGAACACGTTCAACAACGCGAACCTCGGCGCGAACGCCAACCAGTTTCGCGGACGCGAGGATGCGCGCGCACAGGCGGCGCAGACGCTGCAGCAGCGTACGGGGCAGAACCTCAACCAGTCGGCGAGCCAGCGCGTGCAGAACATACGCCAGGGCGGCGGACAGAACGCGCTCAACAACGGCGATCTGCGTCAACGCTCGCAGAGCGTGAATCGCGACAATGCGCTGCGCGGCGCAGGCGACGGCAACGCCGCGCGGCAGGACATCCAGCGCGGACAGGCAAGCCGGCAGTCGCTCGCCAGCCAGTCGCAGAATCGGCCCGGCGCGGGCGGCGGAGGCATTCAGCGTGAAGGCGGCGGGGGCGGCGGCGGGGGCGCCGGAGGAGGAGGCGTACAGCGTGCGGGCGGCGGCGGGTTCCATGGCGGCGGCGGAGGTTTTCATCGCCGTTGATGATCGATCCATCCGTCACGCGCCGCTCAAGCGGCGAACGCCAGATTCAGGAGCCCGAGATGACCCCTACCCAAGCATTCGCCTCACCGTTCCTGCACGCATTGATCGCCGCGTCGCTCGCATGCGGCGCATCGTTCGCGCATGCGCAGGCCGTGTATCCGAGCGCCGAAGCCGCGGCCCAGGCGCTCACCGACGCCATCGCGAGCAACGACGAAACCGCGCTCGCCAGGGTGCTCGGGCGCGACCACGCGCATTACGTGCCCGCCGACAGCATCGGCGAGCAGGACATCTACGCGTACCTCGGCGCGTGGGCGCAGCAGCATCGCATCGTCGAGGGCTCGCAACCGGTCGACGGCCACCCGAGCGCGTATGTCGAAGCGGGCGCAAGCGGCTGGACGCTGCCGATTCCGCTCGTGAAGGTGGCGAACGGCTGGCGCTTCGACATGCGCGCCGCGCGCGACGAGGTGCTCACGCGGCGCATCGGCCGCAACGAGCGCTCGGCGATGCAGGTCGCGCTCGCGTATGTCGCCGCGCAGAACGACTATCACAAGGCGATGAACCGCTACGCCGACCGTTTCACGAGCACGCCGGGCAAGCACGACGGCCTCTACTGGGACGCGGCGCCGGGCGAGCCGGAAAGCCCGCTCGGCCCGCTCGCCGCGACGATGCCGAACAAGCCGAGCGCGGCCGACGGCTACTACGGCTATCACTACCGCATCCTGACCGCGCAAGGCCCGCACGCGAAAGGCGGCGCGAAGAACTACCTGCAGGGCGGCCAACTGACGCAGGGATTCGGCCTGATCGCCACGCCCGCGCGGTACGGCCAGACCGGCGTGATGAGCTTCATGGTCGACCAGGACGGGCAGATCTACGAGAAAGACCTCGGCCCCGCCGCGGCGCGCGCCTCCGCCATCAAGTCGTTCGACCCGGATTCCTCCTGGCGGCCGGTTTCGCCGTAAGGCCCGGCGACGCATCGAGAACGGCGCGCCGGAACGCGCGAAAGCGCCCGGCGGTATAATTTCGCCCTTCCCAAGGGCGCATTTGCCGAAAACAGGCGCCCCGCAACATGCGCGAGCGCCGCGCACCGCAGCCGTACAGAGCCGCGGGCACGGCGTCGGCTTCATGCCCTCGCGCGCCCTCGCCCATCCTCGATCCGATTCGCCATGACTGCCCAACTCATCGACGGCAACGCCCTTTCCAAGACCCTCCGCGCCGATGTCGCCGCGCGCGCCGCCGCCCTCACCGCTCGCGGACACAAGCCGGGACTCGCCGTCGTGCTCGTCGGCGACAATCCCGCGAGCGAAGTCTACGTGCGCAACAAGGTGAAAGCGTGCCAGGACAACGGCCTGCATTCGGTGATGGACCGCTTCCCCGCCACGCTCGCCGAAAGCGAACTGCTCGCGCACATCGCGAAGCTCAACGCCGATCCGGCCATCCACGGCATTCTCGTGCAGCTGCCGCTGCCCGCGCACATCGACAGCCACAAGGTGATCGAAGCGATCGCGCCGGAAAAGGACGTCGACGGCTTTCACGTCGCCAACGCGGGCGCGCTGCTGACCGGCAAGCCGCTCTTTCGCCCGTGCACGCCCTATGGCGTGATGAAGATGTTCGAGGCGCACGGCATCGACCTGAAGGGCGCGAACGCGGTGGTGATCGGCCGTTCGAACATCGTCGGCAAGCCGATGGCGCTGCTCTTGCTCGAAGCGGGCGCGACCGTCACGATCTGTCACAGCAAGACGCGCGATATCGGCAAGCACACGCGCGAGGCGGACGTGATCGTCGCCGCGGTCGGCCGCCGCAACATCGTCACCGCCGACATGGTGAAGCCCGGCGCGACGGTGATCGACGTCGGCATGAACCGCAACGAGGAAGGCAAGCTGTGCGGCGACGTCGATTTCGCGGGGGTGAAGGAAGTGGCCGGCTACATCACGCCGGTGCCGGGCGGCGTCGGCCCGATGACCATCACGATGCTGCTCGTCAACACGATCGAGGCGGCCGAGCGCGCGGCGCAGGCGTAAGCATCGGCGCGGGGCGCTGTTAATCGGCCCCTTAAAAACAATCGATTGGAATTTGCCCTGCCCGCCCCAATAATCTCGGAAAGAGCCGGCGCGGGGTGCGACACCCGCCCGTGCTTCACCCAACACCAGAACGGGAGAGCCATGAGCGATACCACGTCCACCACGGCAGCGGCCAATCCGCTGCTCGATTTTTCCGATCTTCCGCGCTTCGGCGAGATCAGGCCCGAACACGTGACGCCGGCGCTCGACGTGCTGCTGGCCGCGGCGAAAGCCGCCGTCGACCGCGCGGCCGCGCCGGATACGCCCGCGACCTGGACGGACGTCGTCGAGGCGGTCGAACAGGAATCGGAAAAATTATCGCGCGCGTGGGGCGTCATCGGCCATCTGAACGCGGTCGCCGATACCCCCGAGCTGCGCGCCGCGCACGCCGAGAACCTGCCGCGCGTCACCGAATTCTCCGCGAGCGTCGGCCAGAATCTGGCGCTCTACGAGAAGTACAAGGCGATCGCCGCGGGGCCGGAGTTCGCGGGCCTGTCCGCCGAGCGCAAGAAGATCCTGGAAAACGCGCTGCGCGATTTCCGCCTCTCGGGCGCCGAGCTTCCCGAAGACCGCAAGCCGCGCTTCGCGCAGTTGCAGGAAGAGCAAGCGGCGCTGTCGAAGGCGTTCTCCGATCACGTGCTCGACGCTACCAACGCCTATGCGTACGTCGTCACGCAGGAAAGCGATCTCGCCGGCCTGCCCGATGACGTGATCGAAGCGGCGCGCGAGGCCGCCCAGCGCGACGGCAAGGAAGGCTGGAAGTTCACGCTGCATTTCCCGTCGTATTTCCCCGTGCTGCAATACGCCGAGCATCGCCCGATGCGCGAGGCGATGTACCGCGCCTATGTCACGCGCGCCTCGGAACTGGGCGAAACCTATGGCGACGGCAAGACCGAGTGGGACAACACGGCGAACGTCGTCGAGCATCTCAAGCTGCGCCAGGAAGAGGCGCGCACGCTCGGCTATGAGAACTTCGCGGAAGTGTCGCTCGCGCCGAAGATGGCCGAGTCGCCCGCGCAGGTCATCGCGTTCCTCGAAGACCTCGCGAAACGCGCCCGCCCCTACGCCGAAAACGACTGGATGGAACTGCGCGCGTTCGCCGCGACCGAGCTCGGCATGCCCGAGCTTCAGCCCTGGGATATCGCGTATGCGGCCGAGAAGCTGCGCCAGAAGCGCTATTCGTTCTCGGAAAACGAAGTGAAGCAGTACTTCCCGCAGGAAGCCGTGCTGAAGGGCCTGTTCAAGGTCACGGAAACGCTCTTCAACGTGTCGATCCGCCGGGACGAAGCGGCAGTGTGGAATCCGGACGTGCGCTTCTTCCGCGTCGAGAACAAGGACGGCACGCTCGTCGCGCAGTTCTATCTCGATCTCTACGCGCGCGAAGGCAAGCGCGGCGGCGCATGGATGGACGACGCCCGCTCGCGCCACAAGCGCACGCAAGGCGGCGTGCAGACGCCGGTCGCCTATCTCACCTGCAACTTCTCGGCGCCGGTGGGCGGCAAGCCTGCCTGCTTCACGCACGATGAAGTCATCACGCTGTTCCACGAGTTCGGTCACGGCCTGCATCACATGCTGACGCGCGTCGATGAGCTTGGCGTGTCGGGCATCAACGGCGTCGAATGGGATGCGGTCGAACTGCCGTCGCAGTTCATGGAGAACTTCTGCTGGGAGTGGGACGTGCTCACCGACATGTCCGCGCACGTCGATACCGGCGCGCCGCTGCCGCGCGAGCTCTTCGACAAGATGCTCGCCGCGAAGAACTTCCAGAGCGGTCTCGGCACGCTGCGCCAGATCGTCTTCTCGATGTTCGACATGGTGCTGCACACGTCCTACGACCCCGCCAACGCGACGCAGAACGTAAACGACGTCGCGCGCGCGATCAACGAGAAGTTCCATGTGATCCCGCAGGCGCCGTTCTCGCGCTGGCCGAACACGTTCAGCCACATCTTCGCGGGCGGCTATGCGGCGGGCTACTACAGCTACAAGTGGGCCGAAGTGCTGTCCGCCGACGCCTACGCCGCGTTCGAGGAAGCCGCGAAGGCCGGCAACGGCTCGGTGCTGGATGCGCAGACGGGCACGCGCTATCGCCGCGAGATTCTCGAAGTGGGCGGCAGCCGTCCGGCGATGGACTCGTTCAAGGCGTTCCGCGGCCGCGAGCCGAACATCGACGCATTGCTGCGTCATAGCGGCATGTCGGGGCAGGCGCTGCACTGACCGCTCCCGAAAAACCCCGGTCGATGCGGCCGGGGTTTTTTTATCGCCTGTCGATTCTGAAGTCGATTTCCGATGGCCGGCCTTCCAGTGCAAGCGTCGCGCGCACGGCCGGGCTTCGGCTCACGACCTTTCCTCTTCTCACTACCGCCGTGCGCGCCGAGCGCAGGCGGATCGCCTCGATCGGATCGCGCGCGTCCAGCACGACGCAGTCCGCATGGCATCCCGCTTCGATGCCGTAGCCTTCCAGCCCGAGAATGCGCGCGGGCGTCGTCGTCACGGCTTCGAAGCACGCACGCATCGCGTCGACGCCCGTCATCTGCGCGACGTGCAGGCCCATGTGCGCGACCTCCAGCATGTCGCCGGAGCCCAGGCTGTACCACGGGTCCATCACGCAATCGTGGCCGAACGCGACGTCGATGCCCGCCGCCATCAGCTCCGGCACGCGCGTCATGCCCCTGCGCTTCGGATACGTATCCGAGCGCCCTTGCAACGTGATGTTGATGAGCGGGTTGGCGATCGCCGATACGCCCGCCTCGCGCATCAGCGGAATGAGCTTGCTGACGTAGTAGTTGTCCATCGAGTGCATGGACGTGAGATGCGAGCCGGTCACGCGTCCGTGCAGTCCGAGCCGATGCGTCTCGGCGGCGAGCGTTTCGATGTGGCGCGACATCGGATCGTCGGATTCGTCGCAGTGCATGTCGACGCGCAAGCCCTGCTCCGCCGCGTATTCGCACAGGAGCTTCACGGATGCGGCGCCGTCCGCCATCGTGCGCTCGAAGTGCGGAATGCCGCCGACGACGTCGACGCCCATCGAGATGGCACGCTTCAGGTTCTCGAACGCGCCCGCGCTGCGCAATACGCCGTCCTGCGGGAAAGCGACGAGCTGCAGATCCAGATAAGGCTTCACGCGGCGCTTCACTTCGACGAGCGCTTCGACCGCGAGCAGCCGCGGATCGCACACGTCGACGTGCGAGCGGATCGCGAGCAACCCGCGCGCGACGGCCCAGTCGCAATACTGCAGCGCGCGCTCGACAAGGGCCTCCTGCGTGAGATCGGGCTTCAGCTCGCCCCACAGCGCAATGCCTTCGAGCAGCGTGCCCGACGCGTTCACGCGCGGCAGGCCGTAGGAAAGCGTCGCGTCCATGTGGAAATGCGCGTCGACGAAAGGCGCGGTGACGAGCGAGCCGTTCACGTCGATTTCCTCGCGCGCGGCGGCGGAAAGATGCGGTTCGATCGCGGCGATGCGTCCCGCTTCCATGCCGATATCGACGAGTTCGCGCGAATTCACGAGCGCCGCGCGGCGAATGATCAAATCCATCTGCGATACCTCCGGCGTAGGCCGTTCGTCCGATTGGTACGTTGATTGTATCGGGACAGAAATGCCCTGCGGGGGACCGTTTCAGCGCACGACGCGGTTTCTGCCGACGATCGCGAAGCTGAGCGGCAGCGCACCGCGCGACGTCACGCGTTCCGGCTCGGCTGCAAGCGGATAGGCGCTGCCTTGCCGTGCGAGCGGCTCGTAGAGATCCGGCCGACGCGCAGCCAGCGCGCGCCGGCCCATGCTCGCCTCGGCCAACGCCGGCTTCACTTGCGCGACGATCAAGCCGCCGTGCGCCGTCGAGCCACGCGCGAGCACGCGGCCGTCCGGGCCGACGATCATCGCTTCGTCGCTCGACGGATGGCTGTAGGCGATGTACATGCCGTTGTCGGCGGCGCGCGCGACCAGCGGCGCGCGGCGCGATGCAGCGCCGCTCATGGGCGCGATGAGCAGCGTCGCGCCCATGAGCGCCGTCATCCGCACGTTCTCGACGACGTCGTTGTCGCCACCGATCAGAATGCCGATGCGCACGCCGAACGGCGCATCGAACACCGTGAAGCGATTGCCGCCGTGCAGCCCGCGATGCGTCGCATGCAGCTTGCGATGACGCACGCGCGGGCCGCCCGGGAAGCAGACGGCATAGCTGTCGTGGAGCCTTCCGTCGCCCGTGCGTTCGATCCAGCCGACGCCCGCCGCAACGCCGGTCTTATCGACCGCGGCGGCGATTGCATCGATCGAAGGGCCATCAAACGGTTCGGCAAGGGTCTCGTCGTCCGGACCACTGATGCACGACTGCGGAAACACCGCGAGCTGCACGCCGCTTCTTGCGGCTTGGGAAAGCTTCTCGGTGACGAGAGCGCAATTGCACGCGGCATCGCCATGCCGTGACTCAGGCGCGATGACGGCGACGCGAAACGAAGTGGCGTCCAAGCGAGGCTCCGGCTAAAGCGGGTAGATGGCCTCATTGAACCGCTCGCGCATCGATAAGTAAAATGAATGTTTCGATCGATTCGATCGCCGATTGGAATCGAACTCAACATGGAACTGAGACTCCTGCGCGCCTTCCTCACGATCGCGGAGCTACGCCATTTCGGCCGCGCGGCCGAGGCATTGCATGTGAGCCAGCCCGCGCTCAGCAAGCAGATCGCGGCGCTGGAAGCGAGCCTGGGCGCGCGGCTTTTCGAGCGCGGCCGCCACGGGGCCGATCTGACGACGTTCGGCACGAGCTTCCTTGCGGATGCACAAGCGCTGGTGCGCGACGCCGACGCCGTCCTCGCCCGCGCGCGCGAAGCGGCGAGCGGCGTGCGCGGATTCCTGCGCGTGGGCCTGTGCCTGTCGACGCTCACGCACGTGCCGAAGCTCATCGCCGAGTTCGGCGCGCTCAATCCGGGCGTGAGCATCACGCTGCACGACCTTTCCTCGCACGAGCAGACGCGCCGCATTCTCGCGAGCAAGCTCGACGTCGGATTCATGCGCATGCCCGCCGGCGCAGGGCTCGCAGGCTTCACCGTGCTCGACGAAACGCTCGCGCTCGCCGTGCCGGAGCACGCGCGCCATACGCGTCTGCCGGCGAATCTGGAGGAGCTGAACGAGCCGGGATTCATCGCGCTGTCGCGAACGCGCGGGCCGGGGCTGGCCGCGCAGATCGACCGCTGGTGCGCCGAACACGGCTTCGTGCCGCGCGTGATCCAGGAAGCGGACGACATTCAATCCGTGCTCGCGTCGGTGGCGGGCGGGGTGGGCGCGGCGTTCCTGCCGTCGCGCGCGCAGTATCTGCTGCGTGATGCCCGCGTGCTGAGCCTGCGCGACAAGTCCGCGCGATGGCGCGTCGGCCTCGCATGGGAGGACGCACGCGATGACGCGGTCACGCGCCGTTTCGTCGCGTTCATGAAGGCGCGCGTGAAGGCGCTGAAGGAACGCGCTACGCTCGACGATTGAGCTTCGAACGCAGCATCGCCTTGATGCCGGGCCATTCGTCGTCGATGATCGAAAAGCGCACCGAATTGCGCTTGCGGCCATCGGGCATGATGCGTTCGTGCCGCACGACGCCTTCCTGTTTCGCGCCGATGCCGAGTATAGCGGCGCGCGATTTCTCGTTGAGCTCGTCGGTGGTGAACTGCACGCGCACGCAATGCATCGTTTCGAACGCGTGCGCGAGCAGCAGAGCTTTCGCTTCCGCATTGATTCCCGTGCGCTGCGCCGATGCCGCGAGCCACGTATGCCCGATCTCGAGCTTCCGGTTCACGCGATCGATCTTCCAGAAGCGCGTGCTGCCGACGACCCGCCCGTCATGCAGCCGCACGATCACGAAGGGCATGACGGCGCCCGCATCGCGGCCCGCGAGCGCGGTGTCGATGTAGCGGTCGATGGTGTCCTCGTTGGGGACGACCGTCACGCTGAGATTCCAGAGCTCGCCGTCGGCGGCGGCGTCGAGCAAGGCGGCGCGGTCCTCGCGTTGCAGCGGGCGAAGCTGCACGCGCTCGCCCGTCAATGTCGGCTGATGTTCGCTCATCGATTGGTTTCGAGGTTCTGACGTGAGCGAACATATTAAAGTGCGACGCCATCGCGCGCTCGCGAGCCGGTCACCGGCACGCCGGTTTCAGGCGTCGCCCGCGTCCGGCGCCGTCTTCGATTCGACTTCCTCGTCGGGCGGCACGTCCTCCGGCGGCGCATCGTCGGCGGGCAGCGTGAACCAGAAGCGCGCGCCGCGCACGCTGCCGCTCGCGTCCGCGCGATTCTCGACGCCGATCTTTCCGCCGTGCGCCTCGACGATCGCGCGGCAGATCGCGAGGCCGAGCCCGATGCCGGGTTGCGCCGACTCCTTCTCGCCGCGCGTGAACTTGTCGAAGAGACGGCTCTGCATGCCGGACGGCACGCCCGGACCCTCATCGTCGACGCACACGCGCACGAAGCGCGCATCGCCGTCGTGCTCCAGCGCCGCGCCGATCTGGATCGGCGTGCCCGCCGGCGTGTACTTCGCGGCGTTTTCCAGCAGGTTGGCGAAGAGGCGCTCCATCAGCACGGCGTCGAGCTGCAGCAGCGGCAGATTCGCCGGCACGCGCACCTGCACGGGCCGGCCCTCGAGCACGCGGCGCGATGCGGCGAGCGCCGCGCCCACGGTTTCCTCGAGCATCGACCACTGGCGGTTCAAGCGTATCGAGCCCGCCTGCAGGCGCGCCATGTCGAGCAGATTGGTCACGAGCCCGCTCATGCGCAGCGCTTCCTCGTGAATCGCGTGAACGAGTTCCTGCGATGCATCGGAATCGCCGCCCGCGCCAGCGCCCGCCTCGCGCGCCTGTTCCTCCAGCACCGAAGCGAAGCCGACGATCGACGTGAGCGGCGTGCGCAGATCGTGCGAGATCGCGGACAGGAGCGAGTTGCGCAGCCGCTCCGACTCCATGTTGACGAGCGCATCCTGCGCGATCTCGACGTAATGCACGCGCTCCAGCGCGAGCGCGATCTGCGCGGCGAACGTCTCGATCATGCGGCGCTGCTCGGGCACCGCGAGTTCGGCCTCGCGCCCGGTCGCGAGCGCGAGCACGCCGCGCGTGCGCATCGGCGCCTTCAGCGGCAGATAGAGCGCGCGGCTCGCGGGCAGGGTCTCCGTGCCGCGGCCCGCGGGCTTTTGCTGATCGTAGACCCATTGCGCGATGTCGAGATCGAGTTGGCCGGCATCGAGCGTCGTGTCCGGATTCGGCTCCCCGACTTTCTGCCGCACCTTTTCGGCGGCATCGGGCAGGAGAATCGCGACCTTCGCCTGAAAGACCTCGGCGACGTGCCGCGAGCCGATCTCGATGATCTGCTCGGTCATCAACGCGGCGGCCAGCTCCTTGGTCATCGCGTACATCGCGCCGGTGCGGCGTTCGCGCTGCGAGGCGATGCGCGCCTCGCGCCGCAGGCTCGACGTCAGATGGCTGATGGTGAGCGAGGTCAGGAGCATCACGATGAAGGTCAGCAGATACTGCGTGTCCGTCACCGAGAACGACAGCTCCGGCGGCACGAAGAAGAAATCGAACGCGGCGACCGAGAGAAACGACAGCATCACGCCCGGCCCGCGTCCGAGGCGAACCGCCGCGAAGATCACGCCGAGCAGATAGAGCATCACGAGATTCGTGATCGCGAACTGGCGCGCGGCCAGCATATCGGCGACGAGCGTGATGCCGGCGCCGATCGCGAGCGCGTAGAGATAGGCGCGGGGCCGCGAGTGCGCGCCGTCGCGCGAGATGCCGAACGCATCGGCGAGCGTGCGGCGCTGCGCGTCGCGCTGGCCGGTCGAGACGAGCGTCACGTCGATGTCCGAGCCCTGGCGGATGATGCGCTCGCTCACGGGCCGCTCGATCAGGCGCCGCCATCCCTCGCTCGCCGATGCGCCCGCCACGAGCTTCGACACGTTGCGCATGTGCGCATAGTCGATGAGCGTCGCGGCGGCGTCGGCGCCGTCGAGCGTGACGGTTTCCGCGCCGAGTTCGGAGGCGAGCTTGAGCGCGTCGAGCGTGCGTTTCCTGATGTCGTCGGAAAGGCGTTGCAGCTTGGGCGTCTCGACATACACGGCGAGCCAGTCGGCCTTGAGCGCCGCGGCGAGGCGTGCGGCCGCGCGCACGAGCGTCGCGCTTTCCGGTCCTGGCCCGATGCACGCGATGAGGCGCTCGCGCGCGCGCCAGATGCGCTCGATCGACTGATCCGCGCGGTATTCCCGCATCTGCGCATCGACGCGGTCCGCCGTGCGGCGCAGGGCGAGCTCGCGCAGCGCGATCAGATTGCCCTTGCGGAAGAAGTTGCGCACCGCGTGCTCGGCCTGCTGCGGCAGATAGACCTTGCCTTCGCGGAGGCGGTCGAGCAGTTCTTCGGGCGGCAGATCGACGAGCGTGACTTCATCGGCTAGATCGAACACGCGGTCGGGCACGGTTTCCCAGACGCGAATGCCGGTGATGCGGCCGACGATGTCGTTGAGGCTTTCGAGATGCTGGACGTTGACGGTCGTGTAGACGTCGATGCCCGCGTCGAGCAGCTCCTGCACGTCCTGCCAGCGTTTCATGTGGCGCGAGCCCTGGACGTTGGAATGCGCGAGTTCGTCGACGAGGATCAGTTGCGGTTTTCTTGCGAGTGCGGCGTCGAGGTCGAATTCGGCGAGCAGACGGCCGCGGTATTCGATGCGCGCGGGCGGCAGGGTTTCGAGGCTTTCGAGCAGGGCCAGTGTTTCCTTGCGGCCATGCGTTTCGACCACGCCGACGACGACTTCCACGCCTTCGTCGCGGCGGCGGCGCGCGGACTGCAGCATCGCGAAGGTCTTGCCGACGCCGGCGGAGGCGCCGAAGAAGATCTTCAGTCTTCCGCGCTGGCGTTTTTCTTCTTCGCGGTGCAGCTTGTCGAGGAGTTCGTCGGGGGTTGGGCGGGGCATCGTGGTTTGCTTTTTTTTGCTGGCGCTTTGGGGTGTTTGTTTGCTTCCTTCCTTCCTTGCTTGCTCGCTTCCTTGCTTGCTTGCGCTTCCGTGAAATCCTGAATTCTTAGTGGTCTATTAGCATTGCCCCTGTGCGGGGCGGCAGTCACTTTCTTTGCTGCTGCAAAGAAAGTAACCAAAGAAAGCAGCTTTGGGCCCAGGCAGACTCGTCGTCATGGTTCGGAGTGGCCCAGCCCCTAAGTGTCGCCCTCAAAGGACTGAGGCGCCGTGGCTCGCGCACGCTCTGCCAAATCGCACCACAAAACTGACTGGTTCAGCACCAAAAAAGCTCCAGCCCGCTGCGCGGCCGAAGGGTTCATCGGGTCTGCCCGTGCTTCCTGGATAACGCCTCCATCTCACCGCATTCGCTAAAGGTTGGTTTCCCTTGCATGCCCTGCGGCAGCGCGTAGCGCTGGGCCGGAACTGTTAGGTGCTGAACCAGCACCCTGAACGGACTAGCTCGTCAGACCGTGCGCGAACCACGGCGCGTTAGTCCTTTGAGGGCGACACTTAGGGGCTGGGTCACGCCGAACCATGACGACGCGTCCGCCTCCAGCACTCCGGGCCAAAGCTGCTTTCTTTGGTTACTTTCTTTGCAGCAGCAAAGAAAGTGACTGCCGCCCCGCACAGGGGCAACGCTAATAGACCACTAAAAATTCAGGATTTCATGGAAGAACAAGCAAACGAACCAAGCCCTTACGGTGCAGCCCCCCCATCGCCATCCAAAGCAAGATTCAATTTAAGCACATTCACCCTAGGCTCTCCGAGCAAACCAAACTGCCGCCCAGTAGTCGCCCGCGCGACAAGCGCCTCGACCTGCGAAGTCGACACCCCCCTCGCCTTCGCAACTCGCGCAACCTGATAAGCCGCCGCCGCAGGGCTGATATCCGGATCCAGCCCGCTACCCGACGAAGTCACGAGATCAACCGGCACGGCCGCGCCATTCCCCGGATCAGCGTCATGCAACGCGGCGATCCGCGCCTTGACCTCATCCGCGAGAGCGGGATTCGTCGGCCCGAGATTGGAGCCACTCGAACTGCCCGCGTTGTACGGATTCGGCGTCGTCGCCGACAAACGCCCCCAGAAATACCCAGGCGCATCGAACTGCTGCCCGATGATCTCGGAGCCGATCACCTTGCCACCTCGCTCGATCAGACTGCCATTCGCCCGATGCGAAAATGCCGCCTGCCCGAGCGCCGTGACGACCGCCGGATAAACCACGCCCGTCACCACCGTCAGCACGACGAACAGCACCAGCATGGGACGCAATAGATTCTTCATGACGTAAGTACCTCGGAAAAATGCAATCAACTCCAGCCCAGCGCCGTGATCACCATATCGATCAACTTGATGAACGGGAACGGCAACAGGATCCCCCCCAGCCCGTAGATCAGCAGGTTCCGCCGCAATAACGAAGCCGCGCCCAGCGCGCGATACTTCACGCCCTTCAGCGCCAGCGGAATCAGAAACACGATGATCAGCGCGTTGAAAATCACCGCCGACAGAATCGCCGACGACGGCGACGCAAGATGCATCACGTCCAGCACGCGCAACTGCGGATAGGTCGTCGCGAACGCCGCCGGAATGATCGCGAAGTACTTCGCGACATCGTTGGCAATCGAGAACGTCGTGAGCGAGCCGCGCGTCATCAACATCTGCTTGCCAATCTCCACGATCTCGATCAGCTTCGTCGGGTTCGAGTCCAGATCGACCATGTTGCCCGCTTCCTTCGCGGCCTGCGTGCCCGTGTTCATCGCCACCGCCACATCCGCCTGCGCGAGCGCCGGCGCATCGTTGGTGCCGTCGCCCGTCATCGCGACGAGCCGTCCCTGCGCCTGGTGTTCGCGAATCGTCGTGAGCTTGGCTTCGGGCGTCGCCTCGGCGAGAAAGTCGTCGACGCCCGCTTCCGCCGCGATCGCCGCAGCCGTCAGGCGGTTGTCGCCCGTCACCATCACCGTCTTGATGCCCATCTTGCGCAGCTCCGCGAAGCGCTCGCGTATGCCGCCCTTCACGATGTCCTTCAGCTCGATCACGCCGAGCGCGCGCGTCGTTTCGCTCACCCGTTCAGCGACGACCAAGGGCGTGCTGCCGCGACGCGCGATGTCATCGACCGCGTTCTGCACTTCCTGCGGGAAGCGCCCGCCGCGCTCCTCGATGTACTTCTTCACCGCATCGGCCGCGCCCTTGCGAATTTCGCGACTGGACAGATCGACGCCGCTCATGCGCGACTGCGCCGAGAACGCGAGGAAGGTCGCATGCAGCGTCGCCATGTCGCGCTCGCGGATGTTGAAGCGCTGCTTCGCCAGCACGACGATGCTGCGCCCCTCCGGCGTTTCGTCCGCGAGCGACGCGAGTTGCGCCGCATCCGCGAGATCGCGTTCGTCGACGCCAGGCGCCGACACGAACGCCGACGCCTGGCGGTTACCCAGCGTGATCGTGCCGGTCTTGTCGAGCAGGAGCACGTCGACATCCCCCGCCGCTTCGACGGCACGGCCCGAGGTTGCGATCACGTTCGCCTGCATCATGCGGCTCATGCCCGCCACGCCGATCGCGGAAAGCAGGCCGCCGATGGTCGTCGGAATCAGGCACACGAGCAGCGCGACGAGCGCGGTGATCGTCACGACGTGGCCCTGCTTCGCCGCTTCCACGGAGAACATCGAGAACGGCAGCAGCGTCGCCGTCGCGAAGAGCAGCACGAGCGTCAATGCAACGAGCAAGATCGTCAGCGCGATCTCGTTCGGCGTCTTCTGACGCTTCGCGCCCTCGACCATCGCGATCATGCGGTCGAGAAACGCCTCGCCGGGATTCACCGTCACGCGCACGACGATCCAGTCCGACAGCACGCGCGTGCCGCCCGTCACAGACGAAAAGTCGCCGCCCGACTCGCGGATCACCGGCGCGGATTCGCCCGTGATCGCGGATTCGTCGACCGAGGCGACACCGTCGATCACCTCGCCGTCGGCAGGAATCACGTCGCCGGTTTCGACGAGCACGATATCGTCGCGGCGCAGATCGGTGGACGTCGTGATGCGGATCGGTGACTTCGGATGCGGCTCGTTCAGCTTCTTGGCCATCACGTTGTGCTTCGCCTGCCGCAATGACGCCGCCTGCGCCTTCGAGCGCCCTTCGGCGAGCGCCTCCGCGAAGTTCGCGAAGAGCACCGTGAACCACAGCCACAGCGCGATCGCGAGGATGAAGCCCGCAGGCGCCTCGGCCTGGCCGGCGAGCGCGGCGATCCACAGCACCGTCGTCAGAATGCTGCCGACGTAGACGCAGAACATCACGGGATTGCGCAACTGCGTGCGCGGCGCGAGCTTTTTGAACGCATCGACGATCGCCGGCTTGACCAGCGTCGGGTCGAACATCGAACGCGCTGCCGTGCGTGCCTGCCCCAGGTTCTCGGGACGGTGCATCGGCGTTTGATTCTGTTGATTCATGCTGTCCTCGGAAATCAATGGCCTGCGATCATCGTGATGTGCTCGACGATGGGGCCGAGCGCGAGCGCGGGCACATAGGTGAGCGCACCGACGAGCAGAAGCGTGCCGAGCAGGACCGTCGCCGCGAGGCGTTTCTTCGCCGCGAGCGAGCCCGCGATGGCGAGCACCGGCACGATCGAGCCGAAGCGGCCGAACCACATCGCGATGCCGAGCATCGCGTTGTAGAACGGCGTGTTCACCGAAAGGCCCGCGAACGCGCTGCCGTTGTTGTTCGCCGCGGAGCTGAACGCATAGAGGATTTCGGAAAAGCCGTGCGCGCCCGGATTCGCGATGCCCGCGGTGCCCGCCGCCGTGAGCACGGCGATCGACGTGCCGACCAGCACGATCAAGGGCGTGAGCAGGATCGCGATGGAAACCATCTTCATCTCGAACGATTCGATCTTCTTGCCGACGTACTCGGGTGTGCGTCCGATCATCAGCCCCGCGACGAACACAGCGAGCAGCGCAAAGACCAGCATGCCGTAGAGACCCGAGCCGACGCCGCCGAAGATCACTTCGCCGAGCTGGATCAGCAGCATCGGCACGAGGCCGCCGAGCGGCGTCAGCGAATCGTGCATGTTGACGACCGCGCCGCACGACGCCGCCGTCGTCGCGACCGTGAAGATGCCCGACTGCGCAATGCCCAGACGCGTTTCCTTGCCTTCCATGTTGCCGCCCGCCTGCAGCGCGGACGCGTGCGTGTCGACATGCAGCGACGCGTAAAGCGGGTTGCCCGCCTGCTCTGCCGAGATCTCGCCGACGCACGCGGCGGCGAATGTGATGGTCATCGCGGCGAGCACGGCGTAGCCCTGCCGGCTGTCGCCGACCGTGCGGCCGAACACCACGCACAACGCCGCCGGAATGATCAGCATGGCGAGCATCTGCATGAAGTTGGCGAACGGCGTCGGGTTCTCGTACGGATGCGCCGAGTTGGCGTTGAAGAAGCCGCCGCCGTTGGTGCCGAGCATCTTGATCGCTTCCTGCGAGGCGACCGGGCCCATCGGCAGCGTCTGCTTGTCGGCCTTCAGGTCCTGCATCACGGGATTACCCTTCGCGTCCTTCACGGCGTTGCCTTGCGCATCGGTTTTGGGCGCCTGATACGTCGTCACCTGAAGCGTCGACACGTCCTGATACGCCTTGAAGTTCTGGATCGCGCCCTGGCTCACGAAGACCAGCGCGAAGACGAGCGCGAGCGGCGCGAGCACGTAGAGCGTCACGCGCGTCAGATCGACCCAGAAGTTGCCGATGGTCTGCGCCGAATGACGCTTGAAGCCGCGAATCAGCGCGATGACCACGGCGATGCCCGTCGCCGCCGACAGGAAGTTCTGCACGGTGAGGCCGAGCATCTGCGCGAGATAGCCGAGCGTGCTTTCGCCGCCGTAGTCCTGCCAGTTCGTGTTGGTCACGAAGCTGACCGCGGTATTGAACGCGGCATCCGGCGACATGCCGGCCATGCCTTGCGGATTGACCGGCAACATGCCCTGCAGGCGCAGCAGCGCGTACAGCGCGAGTGCGCCGAGCGCATTGAACAGCAGCACGGCGAGCGCGTAGTGCTTCCATGACATTTCGGCATCGGGATCGATGCCGGCGATGCGATAAAGCATGGATTCGACCGGCCGCCCGATCCTGCGCACGACGACCGAGCTGCCGTCGAGCACGTTGCTCATGTAGCGCCCGAGCGGAATCGCGAGCGCGATCAGCACGGCGATGAAAAGCGCCGTCTGCATCAACGTATTGGCGTTCATTCGAGATCCTCCGCACGCAGGAGCGCATACACGAGGTACACGAGAAGCAGCAGCGTGGAGGCCGCCGCGAGCCACATCATCCAGCCGTTCATGAGCGGCCTCCCGGCACGCGGCGGCGCAGACGCTCGCAGCCGCTCGTGAGCGCCACGCAAAGCGCCCAGAAAAGGACGATGCCGGCGAGGTAAAGCAGGTCCATTGTCGTGTTCTCCCCTTATGCGGTTTCAGGACAGGGTGGAGATTAAGCAAATGGACGTAAAGGGCGCGACAAGAGTCGGAAACGGGATATAAAAATCGTGTAAACGACGACGGGCCGCGCGCGATGCGATCCTCGCGCGCGGCCCGTCATGAGCCGATTCCCGCGGTGCGACTACAGATAACTCGAGATCTTCTGCAGATTCCCGTAGAAAGAGTGAGCGCCCGTGTGCGTCACCTGGATCCACGTGCAACCCCACACCTGCGCGCCGCTCGCGTTCACGAGCGAGCAGAAGTAATAGTCCTCGCCTTGCGTTCTTCCATCGATCGTCGTCTGACGGAAGAATTCGTAGATCGGATGCTTCACGACCTGGCCGTTCACCTCGGTGCCGGGATTGATCTGCGACACGCGCCCGCTCCCGATCAGCTTCATCAGGCACTCGCGCGAAATCATCATGAGGCCGCTCGGGATGCCGGCCATGGGTATCGGTTCGTGACTGACCGTCATCGTGGGAGCGTCGCCCGGCAGCGCGAACATGTCGCGATAATCCGCGGCAATGTCGGGCAGCGTCGCCGGATCGATGTCCGGATGGCTCAGCACGGCCTGCTTGATGCGCGCCCAGTCGTAGGCGCGACGCGGGTACAACGCGCCGATGACGTCGCGATCGCGGTAATCGAACATCCGCGCGAGTTCGCCGGCGTGGAAACCCATGTCGTCATCGACGAACAGCAAGTGCGTGCATGGCGTCTCCCACAGGAAACGATTCGCCAGCGTGTTACGGGCAAGGTCGATCAACGTGACGTTGGCAAGCGGCAGGAAGCGAAAGTCGATGCCCTTGCCGAGACAGTGATGCTGCAGCTCCAGAACGCTGCCGACGTAATCCATGCAGAAAGAGCCGGATCGCGTGGGCGTGGCGACGGCGAGAGAGAATGGCGACGTCATGTTTGTCACCTCTTTGGCGATAGCTTGATTCGCATTGCAAAATTATGTGAGCGATCGTGTCGATCGAAGCATCGCTCGGCATTCGGGGGCGGATTGTATCAACTCGCGATCGTTGCGCTTTCGTGAACGTGCCGACCCATGCGTTGCGTGGATGCAATCGCGCTTATGGGTATCATGCTGGATCATCGTCGAAAGCGGACGATAACCAAACTAACACTTCGGCCACGCAATGAAAATCGCCACCTGGAACGTCAATTCCCTCAAAGTCCGACAGCAGCATGTCATCGACTGGCTCGCGCTTTCGGGCGTCGACGTGCTGTGCCTGCAGGAACTGAAGCTTCCCGACGAGAAGTTTCCGCGCGCGGAACTCGAAGCCGCGGGCTACAAGAGCTGGTTCGCGGGACAGAAGACGTATAACGGCGTCGGCATTCTGGTGCGCGCCGATGCGGGCTTCGAAGTCGACGAAATCAGCGTCGTGCGCAACATCCCCGGTTTCGAGGACCTGCAGCAGCGCGTGATCGCCGCAACCGTGAACGGCGTGCGGATCATCTCGGCGTATTTTCCGAACGGACAGGCGCCCGGCTCGGAAAAATTCGCCTACAAGATGCGCTGGCTGGATGCGCTGCGCGAATGGCTGCGCGGGGACATGGCGCGTCACCCGAAGCTCGCGCTGCTGGGCGACTACAACATCGCGCCCGAAGACCGCGACGTGCACGACCCGAAAGCGTGGGAGGGACAGAACCTCGTGTCGCCCGAAGAGCGTGCGCACTTCAGCCAGCTCATCGAGCTCGGCCTGACCGACGCCTTCCGCAAGTTCGAGCAGCCCGAGAAGCTCTTCACGTGGTGGGACTACCGGATGATGGCATTCCGCCGCAACGCGGGGCTGCGCATCGATCACATCCTGCTGTCGGCGGAGCTGGCGGCGCTTTGCACGTCGTGTGAAGTGGACAAGGTGCCGCGCAAATGGGATCAGCCGTCGGACCACGCGCCGGTCATCGCGACGCTCGGCTGATCCCGGTTCGAACGGAAATCACGCGTCGAGATGCAGTTCCTGGATCTTGCGCGTGATCGTATTGCGGCCGATGCCCAGCCGCTCCGCCGCTTCCACCTTGCGTCCGCGCGTGAAATCGAGCGCCTCGCGGATCACCGCGGCTTCGAAACGGCGTGCGAGCTCGTCCATGACGTCGGCGGAGTTCTCGCGCAGCAGGCGCGCGACTTCCGTGCGCAAGCCGTTCTCCCATACGCTCGCGGAAACGCCCTGGACCGTAGCTGCGACCGACGCGGCGGCCGCGCCCGTGCCGTTCGGCGCGACCGGCGCCGCGGCCACCGTGCCGTCGGTCGAAACCGCGATGGCCTCCGGCGTAGCGTCCTGGCGCGGCGTGAGATCGGGCGGCAGGTCCTTCCGCTCGATCACCTGCGCGGGCGCCATCACCGTGAGCCAGTTGCACAGGTTCTCCAGCTGACGCACATTGCCGGGAAAGGGCAGCGACGCGAGATACGCGAGCGCATCGTCCGACACGCGCTTGGGTTCCACGCCGAGATCGCGCGCGCTCTTCTGCAGGAAATGGCGCGTGAGCAGCGGAATGTCCTCGCTGCGCTCGCGCAATGCCGGCAGACGCAGGCGGATCACGTTCAGGCGGTGATACAAGTCCTCGCGGAACAGACCCTGCCGCACGCGCGATTCGAGATTCTGATGCGTCGCCGCGATCACGCGCACGTTGGCCTTCAACGGATTGTGCCCGCCCACGCGATAGAACTGCCCGTCGGACAGCACGCGCAACAGGCGCGTCTGCAGGTCGAACGGCATGTCGCCGATTTCATCGAGAAAGAGCGTGCCGTTCTCGGCCTGCTCGAAGCGGCCCTGGCGCATCGCCTGCGCGCCGGTGAACGCGCCGCGCTCGTGGCCGAACAGTTCGGATTCCAGCAGATCCTTCGGAATCGCCGCCGTGTTCAGCGCGATGAAGGGTCCGTTCGCGCGCGGGCTATGTCGGTGCAAAGCGCGCGCAACAAGCTCCTTTCCGGTGCCTGATTCGCCCGTGATGAGCACGGTCGCCGCCGAATGGGACAAACGGCCGATGGCGCGGAACATGTCCTGCATCGCGGGCGCCTGCCCGAGCATCTCGGGCGTTTCGGTCACGCGCTCGTCATACGCCGCTTCGCCGCGCATGCTTTCGTCCACCGCGCGGCGGATCAGCTCGACGGCCTTGTCCACGTCGAAAGGCTTGGCGAGATATTCGAATGCACCGCCCTGAAACGCGGCCACCGCGCTGTCGAGATCGGAGAACGCCGTCATGATGATGACCGGCAATCCCGGCAGACGGTCGCGCACGGTCTGCAGCAGTTCGAGCCCGGAGCCGCCCGGCATGCGGATATCCGACACGAGCACCTGCGGGCTTTCCTGCTCGAGCGCGGCGAGCGCATCGCGCACGCCCGAGAAGCTGCGCGTCGTGAAATTCTCTCGTGCGAGCGCTTTTTCCAGCACCCAGCGGATGGATTGGTCGTCGTCTACTATCCAGATCGGCTTCATATCGTTCGGCGAGAAGTCTTCGTATGGTTCGGTGTGAGCCCGTCGAAACGGTCAGGCTTCAAAGCGTGATGCGGACGCGGCCTATGTTGACGGCGGCCTGTGACTTCCTGGCGTGATGTCGGTGATCAAACGGGTTTCAATTCTCAAACGGCAACAGGATGGCGAACTCGGTGCAGCCCGGCCTGCTCTCCACTTCGATCAAGCCGTCATGCTGATGCACGAACGATTGCGCGAGCGTGAGGCCGAGACCGCTGCCGTCTTCCCGGCCCGACACGAGCGGAAAGAAGATCCGGTCGCGGATCTCGCTGGGGATGCCGGGACCGTTGTCAGTGATATGCAAGTCCAGTGCCAGTTTGTGCAGCTTTTTGCCGATCGTCACCTTGCGCGCGATGCGCGTGCGCAGCTCGATCTTCGCATCGCCTTGCGAGATGCGCTCCTTGAGCGCCTCGGCCGCGTTGCGCACGATGTTCAGCAGCGCCTGGATCAGCTGCTCCTTGTCGCCGCGCAGGTCCGGCACGCTCACGTCGTAGTCGCGCTCGATCGTGAGGCCGCGCGGAAACTCCGCGAGGATCACCGCGCGCACGCGCTCGCATACTTCGTGGATGTTCACGTCGCCGACGATATGCGGATGCCGGTGCGGCTCCAGCAATCGGTCGACGAGCGTCTGCAGGCGATCCGATTCCTTGATGATGACCTGCGTGTACTCGCGCAGCTCGTCGCGTTCGCGCGCGCCGAGCTCGAATTCGAGCAGTTGCGCCGCGCCGCGGATGCCGCCGAGCGGGTTCTTGATCTCGTGCGCGAGATTGCGGATCAGCTGCTTGTTGACCGCCGTGAGATCGTGGATGCGCTCTTCCCTGTCGGTGCGCAGGTGACGCTCGTTCTCGAAGAGCTCGAGCAGCACGTAGTCGGTGGCGGCTTCCAGATATCCGACGATCGCATGCACATGCACCGCCTCGCGGTTGGGACGCTCGAGCACGGCATCGAGCCGCGTCGCGTTGAAGCGGTTCTCCGCGATCGACGCGATCGTGGTCGCGAGTTCCTCGGCGTTGGCGAAGAGCTCCGCCCAGTTCATCTGCGTCAGCTGCCTGCGCGACATCTCCAGCATCGCTTCGGCCGAAGGATTCGCGTACGCGATCTTGAGACTGCGCATGTCCAGAACGAGCACGTTCGTGGGCAGCGCCTCGAATCCCGGCAGAAGACCGCTCGCCGCGAGCTGGGCGTCGTCGGAGAGCGCGTCGGCGTGGCCTTTGCGGGCCTTGATCAGATTCTTGAGCACCATCGTGCAATGAATGAGGTCGTTCGTGACACCGATCTTCTTCTCGATTCAGGAAACCGCGCAGGAAATCGCGGCGATTAAAAAAGGGACGGCACGCCGTCCCTTTTTGGTCACCCTATGGCATGCGCCGCGCGCTTCGTCGAACTGCTTTCGAGGAAACGCGCTGGCGTCATGCTTACAGCGAGTAGTACATCTCGAACTCGATCGGATGCACCGCCTGACGATAACGCTGCAGCTCGTTCGTCTTCAGTTCGATGTATGCGTCGAGCATCGAGTCCGTGAACACGCCGCCGCGCGTCAGGAACTCGCGATCCGCGTCGAGCGCGTCGAGTGCCTGGTCGAGGCCCGCGCACACGGTCGGGATCTTCGCGTCTTCTTCCGGCGGCAGGTCGTACAGATTCTTGTCGGCGGCTTCGCCCGGGTGGATCTTGTTCTGCACGCCGTCGAGACCCGCCATCATCAGCGCGGAGAAGCACAGGTACGGGTTCGCGAGCGGATCCGGGAAGCGCGTTTCGATGCGGCGGCCCTTCGGATTCGACACGTGCGGAATACGGATCGAGGCCGAACGGTTGCGCGCCGAGTAAGCGAGCTTCACGGGCGCTTCGAAGTGCGGCACGAGACGCTTGTACGAGTTCGTACCCGGGTTCGTGATCGCGTTCAGCGCGCGAGCATGCTTGATGATGCCGCCGATGTAGAACAGCGCGAATTCCGACAGGCCGGCATAGCCGTTGCCCGCGAACAGGTTCTGGCCGTCCTTCCAGATCGACTGGTGAACGTGCATGCCCGAGCCGTTGTCGCCGACGACCGGCTTCGGCATGAAGGTCGCCGTCTTGCCGTACGTGTGCGCCACGTTGTGGATGATGTACTTCATCTGCTGCAGCCAGTCGGCGCGCTGAACCAGCGTCGAGAACTTCGTGCCGATTTCGTTCTGGCCCTGGCCCGCCACTTCGTGGTGGTGCACTTCGACCGGGATGCCGATCTGTTCGAGCAGCAGACACATTTCCGAACGGATGTCCTGGAAGGTGTCGACAGGCGCTACCGGGAAGTAGCCGCCCTTCGTGCCCGGACGGTGGCCGGTGTTGCCGCCTTCGAATTCCTTGCCCGACGACCACGGTGCTTCTTCGGAGCCGATCTTAACGAACGTGCCCGACTGATCCGTGTTCCACTGCACCGAGTCGAAAATGAAGAATTCCGGCTCCGGACCGAAGTAGGCGGTATCGCCCAGGCCCGAGCTCTTGAGATAGGCTTCCGCGCGCTTCGAGAGCGAGCGCGGGTCGCGCTCGTAGCCCTTGCCGTCGGCGGGCTCGACCACGTCGCAGGTCAGAACGAGCGTCGACTCTTCATAGAACGGGTCGATGAAGGCGGTGTCCGCGTCCGGGACGAGCAGCATGTCCGACGCTTCGATGCCCTTCCAGCCGGCGATGGACGAACCGTCGAAAGCGTGGCCGCTTTCAAATTTGTCTTCGTCGAATGCCGAAACCGGCACGGAAACGTGTTGTTCTTTGCCGCGCGTGTCGGTGAAACGGAAGTCGACGAACTTGACGTCCTCGTCCTTGACGAGTTGCATGACGTCGGCCACGGATTTACTCATTACCTATCTCCTGATTAACAAAAGTCGGCGAATTGCTTCGCCGCCTCGACCAATTCCGTACATCGCTACTAATCGAGGATCAAAAAGCAGCTTCCGTGCCAAGCGCACCAACCTTGCGCTAAGCGCTTGAAGCAGCGCGCGTTTGGGTGAAACGACTTCGCTACTGCGAGGCGCGGTCCGACTCGTCGCTTTCGCGCTGCGCACCTGTTTGGTGCGCCAGTTTAGGACTGCTCCGGCCAAGGCATCAATCTGGTGCATTCGTCTGAATATGCACCAGTTCGATGCACTTGCTGCGACAAAGGCGGAGGCTTCGGTTCAGCCGCGTCAGGCTAGAATGATCTTTTGCGCTTTACCGGAGACAACGCGCCATGAGCACGCTGGAACAACTTTATGGCCAGGCCGAACGCCGCGCCGCCGAAAACAACCTGACCTATGCCGGCGCCTTCTCGCCAGCCGAAGCGTTCGAACTGCTGCAACTCGACCCGCGCGCGCGCCTCATCGACGTGCGCACCCGCGCGGAACTCGACTGGGTGGGCCGCCCGGCGATCGACGGCGCGCAGTACGCCCATATCGAGTGGATCCGCTATCCCGGTTCGGTGCCGAACGCTGAGTTTATCGAACAATTGCGACAGGTCGCCACTCCCGATACGCCCGTGGTTTTTTTGTGCCGCAGCGCGGCCCGCTCGAAGCTGGCTGCAATCGCGGCGCAGAAGGAAGGCTATGCAAAGGCGTACGACCTGCTCGAAGGGTTCGAAGGCGACAAGGATGGACAGGGGCATCGGAAAACCGTGGCGGGATGGTGCTTCCGCGGGCTGCCCTGGATCGGGGCTTGAGCGGCCTGCCTAGTTCGACGCGTCGAGCAATGCGCGCACGCGCCTGACCCTTGCCTCATCGACGGGCGCGAGCGCGTTTCCATCGACGCGCACGCCCGAGCCGAAATGCACCGCACGAACACCCGTGGATGCGACGAATGGCGCGACCGCATCCACGCTGAGCCCGGCGCCTGCCAGCACCGCGCAGCGCGTTCCCGCCGCCCTTTCCACGAGCCTCGCGATCGTCGCTCGGGCTTCCAGAACGGATGGCTTGCCGCCTGAAGTCAGCACGTTCGTCACCGCATCGAATCGCAGCAGGGTCTCGAACGCGGAGAAAAGATCGCGCGCCTCATCGAACGCGCGGTGGAACGTGAGCGGCAGGCCGTCCGCTGCCTCGATCACGCGCGCGAGGCCGCCGGTATCGACTTCGCCGTTGGCGCGCAGCATGCCCACCACGATCGCGTTCGCATCGGTCTTCGCGATCGCGCGCACGTCGCGGGTGATGACCGCGTAATCGTCGGCATCGTAGACGAAGGAGCGGCTGTGCGGCCGTACGATCACGTTCACCGGAATGCCCACCGCTTCCACCACCGCTTCGATCAGCCCGATGCTCGGCGTCAGCCCGCCCTCGCCCATCGCGGTGACGAGCTCCAGCCGGTCGGCGCCGCCGCGCTGCGCCGCGCGCGCATCGGCTACGGTCGTCGCGATGACTTCCAGCAGGCTCACTTCGCTTCCTCCGGCGGCACTTCCACCACCTCGCCGCCCAGCGCGATCACGCCCTCGCGCAATACGTCGAACGCGGCGTTGGCCCTCTCGGGATCGCCCTTCACGCCCAGATCGATATGCGAGCGCGCATAGAGCGCGCCGCGCGCCGCATCGCCCACGCTCGGCAGGCTGAACGCGCGCACGCCCTCGAAATCGCGCTCGATCGCCACCATCAGCGGCGTGATGCGCGACTCGGGCAGCCCGAACACGAGCAGCGAGCGTTCGACGTAGGGCGTCGCGTGATGCAGATGCGCGTACTTCGTGTCCAGCACCCATTCGATCATCGGCCAGGCCATCACCGGAAAGCCCGGCACGAAATGATGATCGCCGACGGAAAAGCCCGGGATCTTGTTGTAGCTGTTCGGGATGATCTCCGCGCCCTGCGGAAACGTGCCCATGTTCAGCCGGTGCAGATTCTCGGGCGACTCCAGATCGGCCGGCTTGCCCGCCTGGGCCGCCGTGTCGCGGATGCGCGCGCGAATCAGCTCGGCGGCTTCCGGATGCAGTTCGAGCGGACGCCCGAGCGCCTTCGCCGCGCACTGGCGGGTGTGATCGTCCGGCGTCGCGCCGATGCCGCCCGTCGAGAACACGATGTCGCCCGACGCGAAGGTGCGCGCGAGCGTCGCGGTGATGCGCGCGGGATCGTCGCCGACGTACTCGGCCCAATCGAGCGACAGGCCACGCGCGCCCAGCAATTCGATGATTTTCGGCAAATGCTTGTCGCTGCGGCGGCCGGACAGGATCTCGTCGCCGACGATGATGACGCCAATGCCCATGAATGCCCCTTTTCTTGTTCGATGGTGCGAATCAGGATTCGACCGTGATCGCCGGATAGTGCAGCTCGCTCGCGCGCAGGCGCTGGAGCGCGTGCAGACAGTAATGCGCGAACCAGAGCGCGGAAAACACGAGGATGAACGCATACGCCCAGATCGTCACGACGGCGACCACTGGGAAAAGCGGCAACAGCCAGACGGACCATGCCCAGAGCATCGTCGGCACGGAGCTCAGCAGGCCGCTCACGATGCCGATCGCCAGCAACGGCCAGCGCGCATCGCGCACGATCGCGCGGCGTTCGTCGGCACTCGCGTGCAGCGCGAGCGCGTCGTAAGTCATCACGCGATACGTGAGCCAGCCCCACAGCAGCGGCGGAACGAGCGCGAAGAACGGCGGAATCAGCCATAAGGGCAGCGTGACGACCAGCAGCACGAGACACACCACCGTCGTCACGACGGAATGCCCGAGACTGCCGTACCACGAGCCGCCGCGCCGCTCTTCCAGCGACGCGTAATGCCCCTTCGGCTGGCGCGTGAGCAGCTTGACGACACCCGGCATCGAGAGCGTCGCGATCAGCAGGAGCACGGTCACGACGATCAGCGGAATCGTCATGATGACGACCAGGAACGGCGCGATCACCGCATGCAGCGACGAGAAGCCGACCGTATCGAAGAGACGGTACATGGCCGAGGTGAGCGCCCAGCCGTCGAGCCAGCTGTTCGCCGCGCCCGTGAGCGTCTGCCAGAAGAACCAGAGGAGCGCGCCCCATACCACGGTGGCGACGCCGAACGGCATCAGCGTCAGCCAGAGCATGCGCGGATGAAAGACGTTCGCAAGCGCGCGCACGAACGAACGCAACAAGTCATTCATGCGTGATTCGTAGAAGGAAGAGGAACCGACAGGATAAACCAGCGCCGCCCGCCGGCGCCGGTTTCACGGGAAAAGCTCAGACGGCCGCCGAGTTGTCCGAGGCGGACGCGCCCGCGCGGCGCGCGGACAGACGCGCGGCGATGCGCTTGAACGCGAGCCAGTGCTGCTCGAAAAAGCCGTCGCCGTAATGGACGGGCGCGACGCCCGGCGCGCCGAGCTGGTCGCGGATGCCGGTCGGCTCGACGGCGCGCTCGAACGACGCCGAGCGGAACAGGATGTCCCAGAAGGAGAACAGCACGCCGAAATTGCAGCCGTATGTGGTGCCTTCGTGGCCGAAGCCGATCGCGTGATGACGGCGATGGAACGCCGGACTCACGACGATCCGGTCGCCCAGCCAGCCGTAGTGCAGGCGGATGTTCGCGTGCTGCAGGCTCTGCATGAAATTGGTGATGGCGACGAGCACGACGAACTGCGACGGCTCCACGCCGATCACGAGCGCGACACACGCGAAAAAGCTCGCCTGCAGGATGTCGTCGAGCAGATGGTTGCGGTCGTCCGTCCACAGCGACATCTTCTGCTGGCTGTGATGCACCGCATGCAATTCCCACCAGATGCCGAAGCGATGCTCCAGGCGGTGATACCAGTAGCCCGCGAAGTCGAGAATGAGCAGATAGATGACGAAGGTGACGAGCGGCTGGGTGGTGACACCCGGCCACAGGTTGTCGATCTCGAGATTCGGCACGTTGTGCATGCGCAGCCAGCTTTGCAGCGAATCGAAGAGCGGCTGGAACGTGAAGAAGAAAAACAGGTTGAGGATGCCGAGCTTGACGATCCACGTGTAGAGCACGTCCACGCGCACGCCCTTTCGGTCCTTCCATTCTTCCGCGGGGCGGAACGCTTCGAGCGGGCGCAGGATGGCGTACATCGCGAGCACTTCCAGTACGCCGACGATCACCCAGTAGAGCGCGTCGTAGGTGTCCTCGTCGTAGTCCATCATGCCGGTCTTGAACAGCACCGGCTGGACCACGTCGACGTAGAGCAGCGTCTGCAGCGACGAAACGAAACTGTCGAGAGCCGAGAGAATGGAATGAAACATGGTGCTCCGTGATGCCGTAATGCCTGCTTCAATCGTAGTACAGGGCGCCCTCGGTTGCAGGGCGCCCCACACGATCTGCCTTACGCGCCGTTCGGCGCCGTCACCGGCGCGCGGTTGTAGAAGTAAATGCCGTGCGGCGAGCGGCCGACCTTGATGGTCTGGATCAGCTTACGATCCGCAAGGTCGATCACGCCGACATGCTTCGCGAAGCGGAACGTCACCCACAGATACTTCTTGTCTGCGGAAAGTTCCATGTCGTCCGGGCCCGGCAGCAGGCCGGTGATGTCGCCGACATTCGTGAGCGTGTCCTCGTCGATGATGCTGATCGTGTTCGCCACGCGGTTCGACACGGCGACATGCTTGCCGTCCACGAGCGAGCGGAAGTTGTGCGCGCCCTTGCCCGTCGTGATCGTCTTGACGACCTTCTGGTTGCGCCAGTCGACCACGGCCACGTAATCCGCGCCCGTCATGCCGACGAGCAGATACTTGTCGCCCGGCGTGAGCCAGACGCCCGCCGGCACCTTGCCGACCTTCATCTTCCATTTCACGGTCTGCGTCGCCAGGTCGATCGCGGCGATCTCACCGGATACCTGCAGCGAGATGAACGCGGTCGTGCTGTCGTTGGTGAACGCGATGTGGCTCGGCATCGTCGCGAGCGGCAGGCGCTTCGCGATGGAGAGGTTCTTGCCGTCGTAGTGGTAGATATCGAGGCGGTCGAGGCGCAGGCCCGTCGACACGAACCATTTCTTGTCCGGCGAGAAGCCGATCTGGTACGGGTCCTCGATGTCCTGCACCCAGCGCTGGAATGCGCCGGTTTTCGGGTCGACGAACATCAGGTTGTTCGACACCGAATTCGCGACGATCAGCGACGAGCTGTCGGGCGTCGGCATCAGATGGTGCGGCTCCTTGCCCGTCGGCACGGTGCCGACGACCTGGCGCGTGTTCTCGTCGATCAGGCTCAGCGTGGCTTCCGCCGAATTGAGCACGATGACGTTGTTGGCGAATGCTGCGGTGGCGATGAGGGCGGCGCCGGTAGCGAGCGCGGCGCGTGCGGCAGCCGCACGGAAGCGGCCGGAATGGCGGCTGGAACGGAAAATATTGCGCATGAAAAGTTGGCTTCGGGAGGCAGGCGTCATTGTAGAACGTTTGCCCCGCGCGGCGCGTTGACCGGCAGCGGCTTTTTGCGCAATACGCTGCGGCGGCGCAAGAAATGACGGAAATTCGGCGCGGGCGACGGCCGCGCCCAGCCTCAGCGCTGCATCGATTCCCAGACCTTGTGGAGGCGCTTCACCGAGACCGGCATCGGCGTGCGCAATTCCTGCGCGAAAAGCGACACGCGCAGTTCTTCCAGCAGCCAGCGATACTCGGCGAGCCGCGCATCCGCGACGCCGCCGCGCTGCGACAGCGCGCGCTGATAGTGCTGCGCGAGCGGCTGCAGCTCGGCGAGCAGGCGCGCGTCGCGGGCCGGATCGGCCTTGAGCTTGTCGATGCGCAGCCCGATTCCCTTCAGATAGCGCGGGAAGTGCACGAGCTGCGCGTACGGCGTATCGATCACGAAGCGCTTGCCGATCAGCGCGCCGAGCTGCGCCTGCATGTCGGCGTAGGCCGAGGCGAAAGATTTCGCCTGCGTGAGCTTTTTCGCGAGCGCGGCATATTCCGTCAGGATCGCGCCGACGAGCCGCGCGATTTCCTGCGCGAGCAGCGTGAGACGCCCTTTGGCCGCGTCGCGGCGGGCGTGGAAGCCGGCGTCGTCGTCGGGAAGCGGGTCTTGCAGGCATGCGCGATCCAGCGCCGTCTCGACGATCTGATCGCGCAGCTCGTCCGGCGTGCCGAGCGCCATGTATTGCATCGACATTTCGCGCAGGCCCGGCAGGTTCTTCTCCAGATAGCGGATCGGCTCGCGCAGCTGCAGCGCGAACAGCCGCCGCAAGCCCGCGCGATGAATGCGCGCCGCCTCCTCGGGCGAATCGAACACTTCGACATCGCAGTGCGTGCCGCGATCGACGAGCGCCGGATAGCCGAACAGGGTCTGCCCGCGCCGGCGGATTTCCAGCAATTCGGGCAGCTTGCCGAAGTTCCAGGTCGTGAGGTTTTCGTAAAGCGCGGTGCTTTCGCCCGTTTGCGGCGTTTGCTGCGCCGGCTGCGCGCCCGCCTCGCCCGACAGGGCGTCGAACGCCGCCGTCGCCGTCAGCTTCTGAAACTGCTGCTGCGCCTGACCGCCCAGCTCGGCGCGCAATTGCGCGAGATTGCGGCCCATCGCGAGCTGGCGGCCGTGCTCGTCGATCACCTTGAAATTCATGAAAAGGTGCGCGGGCAGTGTTTCGAGCTTGAAGTCCGCGCTCTTCACGGCGATTTGCGTCTCTCCGCGGATATCCGCGATCAACGAATCGACGAGCGCGCCCGCGCCGAACTTCGGCCCTGCGTGACGCTCGGCGAAACCCGCCGCGTATTCCGGCAATGGCACAACATGACGCCGCAGCTTCTGCGGCAGCGATTTGAGCAGGAGCTGCGCCTTCTCCCGGATCATGCCCGGCACGAGCCATTCGACCCACCGCGCATCGACCTGATTCAGCCCGTAGAGCGGCACCGTGAGCGTGACGCCATCGCGCGGCGAGCCCGGCTCGAAGTGATACGTGAGCGACATCTCGATGCCCGACATCGTCATGCGCTTCGGGAACAGATCGGTCGTGACGCCGGCGGCTTCGTGGCGCATCAGGTCGTCGCGCGAGAGGAACAGCAGCTTCTCGTTGCCCGGCTTCTTCTGCTCGTCGCGATACCAGCGCTCGAACGCCGCGCCCGTCCACATGCCTTCGGGAATCAGCGAATCGTAGAAGCCGTAGATCAGTTCGTCGTCGACGAGCACGTCCTGGCGGCGCGACTTGTGCTCCAGCTGCTCGATGTCGGCGACCAGCTTGCGGTTGTGCGCGAAGAACGGCAGGCGCGTCTCGAACTCGCCTTCGACCAGCGCGCCGCGGATGAACAGTTCGCGCGCATGCTTCGGGTCCTGCTGGCCGAAGCTCACGCGACGCCGCGCGTAGACCGTCAGGCCGTACAAAGTGGCGCGCTCGTACGCGACGACCTGCGCGGCTTTCTTTTCCCAATGCGCGTCGGACAGCGACTTCTTCAGCAGATGCCCGCCCACGGTTTCGAGCCATTCCGGCTCGATCCTCGCGATGGTGCGCGCGTACAGCCGGCTCGTCTCGACGAGCTCGCCCGCCATCACCCAGCGCCCCGCTTTCTTCAGGAGCGCCGAGCCCGGCCACAGATGGAACTTGATGCCGCGCGCGCCGAGATAGTGCGGCTCGTCGTCGGCCTTGAGACCGACGTTGCCGAGCAGGCCCGTCAGCAGCGACAGATGCACCTGCTCGAAAGTCGCGTCCGACTCGTTCAGGCGCCAGCCGTGCTCGCGCACGACCGTCAGCAATTGCGAGTGCACGTCGCGCCATTCGCGCAGACGCAGATGCGAGAGGAAGTTCGCGCGGCACGCATCGGCGAGCTGGCGGTTCGACTTCTTGTGCGCGACGGCGTCCTCGAACCACTTCCAGATGCGCGTCCATTGCAGGAATTCGGAGCGCTCGTCGACGAACTGGCGATGCGCCTGATCCGCCTGCTCCTGCGCCTCGATCGGCCGCTCGCGCGGATCCTGCACCGACAACGCCGACGCGATGATCAGCACCTCCTTCAGCGCATGATGGTCGCGCGCGGCGAGAATCATGCGGCCGACGCGCGGATCGAGCGGCAGGCGCACGAGCTCGCGGCCGAGCGGCGTCAGTTCGTTTTCGTCATCGACGGCGCCGAGCTCGTTCAGCAGCTGATAGCCGTCCGCGATCGCGCGGCCCGGCGGCGGCTCGATGAACGGGAACGTTTCGATCGCCGTCAGATGCAGCGACTTCATGCGCAGAATCACGGACGCGAGCGACGAGCGCAAGATTTCCGGATCGGTGAAACGCGGCCGCGCCTGAAAATCCGCTTCGTCATAAAGACGGATGCACACGCCGTCCGCGACGCGCCCGCAGCGGCCGGCACGCTGGTTCGCCGCCGCCTGCGAAACCGGCTCGATCTGCAATTGCTCGACCTTGTTCCGGTACGAATAGCGCTTCACGCGCGCCGTTCCGGTATCGACGACATAGCGAATGCCCGGCACCGTCAGCGAGGTTTCCGCGACGTTGGTCGCGAGCACGATGCGCCGCGCGTTCGACGGCCTGAACACGCGCTCCTGCTCCTGCGCAGAGAGGCGCGCGAAGAGCGGCAGGATTTCGGTGTGCGGCGGATGGTGCTTTCGGAGCGCCTCGGCGGCGTCGCGGATCTCGCGCTCGCCGGGCAGGAACACGAGCACGTCGCCCGGGCCGACGCGGCACAACTCGTCCACGGCATCGACGATCGCTTCCATCAGATCGCGGTCGGTCCTGCGGTCGTTTCTTCTCGGCAGCGTGCCCTGAGCGGACTTCACCGCCACGCTTTCCTCCTCGACCGGCCGATAGCGCACTTCCACCGGATACAGACGCCCGCTCACCTCGATCACCGGCGCGGGGTTGTCCTCGCTGCCGAAATGGCGCGCGAAGCGCTCGGCGTCGATGGTCGCGGACGTGACGATCAGCTTCAGATCCGGCCGCTTCGGCAGGATTTCCTTCAGATAGCCGAGCAGAAAGTCGATGTTGAGGCTGCGCTCGTGCGCCTCGTCGATGATGATCGTGTCGTAGGCCTTGAGCAGCGGATCGGTCTGCGTTTCCGCGAGCAGGATGCCGTCGGTCATCAGCTTGACCGACGCGCCCGGCGCGAGGTTATCCGTGAAGCGCACCTTGTAGCCGACGACTTCGCCGAACGGCGTGCCGAGTTCTTCCGCGATGCGCCTGCCCGTCGCCGAAGCCGCGATGCGGCGCGGCTGCGTGTGGCCGATCAGGCCGCTGCCGCCCGCGCCGGGCCCGCGTCCGAGCGACAGGCAGATTTTCGGGAGTTGCGTGGTCTTGCCCGAGCCGGTTTCGCCGCTGACGATCACGACCTGATTCGCTTCGATCGCGCGTGCGATTTCCTCGCGGCGGCCGGAGACCGGGAGCGCCTCGGGGAAGGTGATCGGCGGAACGGGATTCGGCGTGACGACGCGCGATTCTCGCGGCGGGCGCGGCGGGCGTTGTTCGCGGGGTTCGCGGGGCTCGCGAGCGGCGGGCGCACGTTCGGCGGCGAGCGCGGGCTCGGAGCGCTGCGCTTCGGGCTTGCGCGGCTCGGCCGGTTTTGCGTGGGCGCTGCGCTGCGGTCGTTCGGCACGCTTCGTCGCGTCGCGCGGCGGGCGATTGTCCTGCCCGCGTCGTGCATCGTCGTGCCTTGCGCGTGCCGCAGCGGAACGTTCGGGTTCGGGACGCGACTCACGCGCCGGAGCGCGATTGGCTTTCGGAGACGCCGCGTCCTTCGCCTGCGCCACGTCGCGTGGATTTTTCGGCGGCTGCACGGCTTGCGCCTGCCGAACCGCCGATGTCGCAGGTGCTTGCTTCAAGGCCGCGGAAGCGCCGGGCGCGCTCGGCACATTACCGGCCTTACCGCGCTCGCCGCCCTTCTGTTGCGCCGCAGCCGCGGCCGCTCCACCGCCCGTCCCGCCCGCGAATCGCCGCGCGGCCAGTTCCTTCTTGCTCAACGCCGTGGAATCGCCGGACGCGCCCGCTCCCTCCCGCGCTTCGCGCAGCAGATTTTCACGCAGTTGTCGCAACTGCTCCTGAGTATCGGGGGATTTGTCGGCGGACTGAGACTTGCCCGCCTGATCGGGACGCGAGGGACGAGAAACATTCGGCATAGCGTCGCATTATAATCCCGGGATGAATTCCCAAACCGACCTCACCATCGCGTCGCAGCCGGCTGCAGCAGAGCCCGACGCGCCGAATCCCCACGCCCAGTTCGTCGACTGGATGCGCTCTGTCGCGCCGTATATTCACGCGTTCCGGAACAAGACCTTCGTCGTCGCGTTCGGCGGGGAGCTGGTGCAGGAAGGACGCCTGAATGCGCTCGTGCAGGACGTCGGCCTGCTGCACGCGATGGGCATCCACGTCGTGCTCGTGCACGGCTCGCGTCCGCAGCTCGACGAGCAGCTGAGCCTGCACGGCGTCGAGTCGTCGTTCTCGCACGGCTTGCGTATCACCGATGCCCGCGCGCTCGAATCCGCGAAGGAAGCGGCCGGCGAAGTGCGTCTCGACATCGAGGCCGCGATCAGCCAGGGCTTGCCGAACACGCCGATGGCGCACGCGCACATCAGCGTCGTGTCGGGCAACTTCGTGACGGCGCGGCCGGTCGGCATTCTCGATGGCGTCGATTTCCAGCACACGGGCGTCGTGCGCAAGATCGACGGCGATTCCGTGCGCCAGTCGCTCGCGAGCAACAAGCTGGTGCTGCTCTCCCCGCTCGGCTTTTCGCCGACCGGCGAGGCGTTCAATCTGTCGATGGAAGACGTCGCCTCGGCCGCGGCGATCGCGCTGCGCGCCGACAAGATCATCTTCGTGACGGAAATCCCGGGTCTGGTCGACCAGGAAGGCGCGCTCGTGCGCGAAATGTCGCTCGACGATGCGTACCGCCTGCAGGAAAGCGGCGAGCTGCAGGGCGACACCGCGTTCTATCTGAAGCACACGATTCGCGCCTGCCGCGGCGGCGTCGCGCGCGGCCACATCATTCCGTACGCGCTCGACGGCAGCGTGCTGCTCGAACTGTTCCTGCACGACGGCGTCGGCACGATGATCTCGTACGAGAACCTCGAGAGCCTGCGCGAGGCGACGCCGGACGACGTCGGCGGCATTCTCACCCTGATCGAGCCGCTCGAATCCGACGGCACGCTCGTGAAGCGCGGACGTCACCAGATCGAACGGGACATCGACCACTTCTCGGTCATCGAGCACGACGGCGTGCTGTTCGGCTGCGCGGCGCTCTATCCGTACACGCACGAGCGCATCGGCGAGATGGCGTGCCTGACTGTCGCGCCGGAAGCGCAGGGCTCGGGCGACGGCGAGCGCCTCCTGAAACGGATCGAGCAGCGCGCCCGCGCGCGCGGGCTCACGCGCATCTTCGTGCTGACGACGCGCACCGAGCACTGGTTCCTGAAGCGCGGCTTCGTGAAGGTGACCGTGGACGATCTGCCCGAGGATCGCCGGCGCCTCTATAACTGGCAGCGCAAATCGCTCGTGCTGATGAAACAGCTTTGAACAATATTCCGGACGCGCGACAGTCACGAAACCCGCGCGTCCCGCTACCCCGACACAGGAGAAACCCACGATGGCCCGAATGATTCAATGCGCGAAGCTCGGCAAGGAAGCCGAAGGACTGGATTTTCCGCCGCTGCCGGGCGAGCTCGGCAAGCGCATCTACGAAACGATCTCGAAGGAAGCCTGGCAAGGCTGGCTCAAGCAGCAGACGATGCTCATCAACGAGAATCGCCTGAACATGGCCGATCCCCGCGCGCGCCAGTATCTGCTCAAGCAGACCGAGAAGTACTTCTTCGGCGAAGGCGCCGACACGGCTTCGGGCTACGTGCCGCCGCAAGGCTGAATCGGCGCTCCAGCCGTCTGGCGAGAACCGGCCCCGTGCGGCCGGTTTTTTGTTGTCCGCGCGCCCGGCAAAATGGTCCGAATGGATCATCGGACGAACGGGACGAAACCCGGCGCTATCCCAGGCGGGACAAGGGATAGCGTGATCAGACAAGCTCGTCCGGATGGGCCGGTTTGCACATCGTCTGTCATCGTGTTATCATCTTCCTGTTTTCAACAGTAATTCACCCTCATTCACGCGCATGAGTCCGGCGCATTTTCTCTCGGGCGCAGCGTGGTAGTGACCGTTTTCATACAAAGAGGCGCGTCGGTTTTTTAGCTGGTTTTGCCAGACTCACGCCGGCCTTTTTCGTCTCAAGCTGTTTTTTCGCCGACGTCGCGGCCCACCCGCGGCAGCTCACCGAGTTCGCCGTCCGCACGTCAAATTCGTTTGTTTTACCCGAGTGCAGTTTCGCGACTCACCGCGAGGCACCGGCACCGCGTTTGCGTTTCAATCTTCAGCATCTGCTTCAATCGAGATGCTGCGTGGGGCCATTGGCGATCGCTTTTCGATGCGAAGCGGCGCCGTCGCGAAACTACACTGTCCCGGCAATACGCGTCGTCTTTCCGGCGACGCGCCCGAGGCTCCCCGCGAGTCATCGGGATCGAATACGGAGTCTTTCGAACTATGTCCACCCTTCACGAGGGCCTTTGGCGCAAACGCGATACATCGAGTCAGAAGTCGGATCTCACCATCGACGACATCACCATCGTCGATCAGTTCCTGTTGAAGCGCGCCGTCGGCGCCATGGCCATCGGTAACGCGATGGAATGGTTCGACTTCGGCGTCTACAGCTACATCGCCGTGACGCTCGGCAAGGTGTTCTTCCCGTCGAGCAGCCCGGCCGCGCAGTTGCTGGCGACCTTCGGCACGTTCGCGGCCGCGTTCCTCGTGCGCCCGATCGGCGGCATGGTGTTCGGCCCGCTCGGCGACCGCATCGGCCGCAAGCGCGTGCTCGCGATGACGATGATCATGATGGCCGTCGGCACCTTCTGTATCGGGCTGATTCCGAGCTACGAGAGCATTGGCGTGATGGCGCCGGTGCTGCTGCTGGTCGCGCGTCTGGTGCAGGGCTTCTCGACGGGCGGCGAGTACGGTGGAGCGGCGACCTTCATCGCCGAGTTTTCGCCGGACAAGAAGCGCGGCTTCATGTCGAGCTTCCTCGAGTTCGGCACGCTCGTCGGCTATGTGCTCGGCGCGGGCGTGGTCGCGGTGCTGACCGCGGTGCTCTCGGAGAACGCGCTGCTCTCGTGGGGCTGGCGCATTCCGTTCATCATCGCGGGTCCGCTCGGCCTGATCGGTCTCTACATCCGGATGAAGCTCGAAGAGACGCCGGCGTTCCAGCGTGAAGCCGAGAAGGCGGAAGCGGTGTCGCACGAAACGACCAAGGAACAGTTCCGCGAGACGCTCATCCAGCAATGGAAGCCGCTGCTGCAATGCGTGGGCCTCGTGCTGATCTTCAACGTGACCGACTACATGGCGCTGTCGTATCTGCCGAGCTATCTGTCGGCGACGCTCAAGTTCAACGAGACGCACGGCCTCTTCATCGTGCTCGTCGTGATGGTGCTGATGATGCCGCTGACGCTCTTCGCGGGTCGTCTCTCGGATGCGGTCGGCCGCAAGCCGGTGATGCTCGCGGGCTGTATCGGCCTGCTGGTGCTCTCGATCCCGGCGCTCTCGCTGATCCGCATGGGCACGATCCCGTCGATCTTCGCGGGCATGATGATTCTCGGCGCGCTGCTGTCGACCTTCACGGGCGTGATGCCGTCGTCGCTGCCGGCCCTCTTCCCGACGAAGATCCGCTACGGCGCGCTCGCGATCGGCTTCAACGTGTCGGTGTCGCTGTTCGGGGGCACGACGCCGCTCGTCACGGCCTGGCTCGTCGACAGGACCGGCAACCTGATGATGCCCGCGTACTACCTGATGGGTGCTTCGGTCATCGGCATCGTGTCGGTCATCGCGCTGCACGAGACGGCGAAGAAGCCGCTGAAGGGCTCGCCGCCGGCAGTCGGCTCGCACTCGGAGGCGCATGCGATCCTGCGCGGCCATCGCGAGGCCGCCGAAATGGACGATGCGTTCCCGGAAGGCACCGTGCGCGCGTAAGCGTTCGGCTGTGACGGTTTGAGTTGGCAAAGGGCTGGCGCTTTGAGCGCCGGCCCTTTTTGTTTTTGTTATGGCACAAGCGGAATGATGCGCGCGTCGATCCTGTCTGCGTCGATGTCGAGCAAGGCGAGCGTGATCGGCAACTTGAAGCGACGCGGGCCCGCGCTGCCCGGATTCACGAACAGCACGTCGCCGCGACGCTCGATGAGCGGCTTGTGCGAATGGCCCGTCACGACGACATCGACGCCGTCGAGCTTGTCGGGCACATCGGCGATGTCGTGCACGATGTGGATCGTCGCGCCGCCCAGTTCGATGCGCGCATGCTCCGGCAGTTGCGCGACGCTTTCGCCCACATCGTTGTTGCCGCGCACGACCGTGAGCGGCGCGAGTGGCGCGAGCGTGTCGAGCACGTCGTGCTTGCAGATGTCGCCCGCGTGAATGATGTGCGCACAGCCGTGCAGCGCTTCGAGCGCTTCGGGGCGCACGAGATTGTGGGTATCGGAGATGAGGCCGACGCGCATCACGGCTCCTCGCGCCTGGATCGGTGCCACCGATTATGCGGGAGGGCCGAAACCTTGTCGAATAGCCTGCTTTCCGGCGCGCACCGCGCTTTTGGCGCATGTGGGCGCGGTGGTAGAATCGCGTCCGCCCTGCCGGGGTGATGAAATTGGTAAACATAGCGGACTTAAAATCCGCCGCCTAACGGCTTGCCGGTTCGAGTCCGGTCCCCGGCACCAAGGATCATCCAGCCACTTCGCCTGCGCTGGATCAGCAACGAAATCAGCGCGCCCCTTCTCTCGCAAGTCCCGCTATTCGAGGGCGCATCGCGCGCTCGACCACGCAACGCATCGCGCTCCCGATGCGGGGACATCGGCCGACGTCGCTTCAGACCATTGCGCTATCATCCTGTCGAACGATCCGCCCGGGAGAGCGACCTTGCTTGAACATGTTCGAAACCTATTCAGAAAGGAATTGCCTCCGCTGTCGGTCAGTGAAATTGCCGCGTCGAAACTGACCTATCTTCCGGCTGCGAAGCTGGAAAACATCGCTCAGTGCATCCAGCAGGTTCAAGCGCAGCACGTACCCGGAGATTTTGTCGAATTCGGTGTCGCGCTGGGAGGCTCGGGGATTTTCATCGCGAGGCGAATGGACAGACCCAGACGCTTCGTTGGTCTCGATCTGTTCGGGATGATCCCGGCGCCCGGACCGAAAGACGATGAAAAATCGCACGAACGATATCGGGTAATCGCCAGCGGTCGGTCCGAAGGAATTGGCGGTGACCGATATTACGGCTATGAACCGGACTTGCTGTCGAAGGTGAAGCGCAGCTTCTCGGAATATGGCATTCCGGTCGACGGCAAGCGGGTCAGCCTGCTACCCGGTCTGTTCGAAGACACGCTGCCACACTGGACGGTCAGGAAGATCGCTTTCGCGCATATCGATTGCGACTGGTTCGATCCGGTGACCCTGTGTCTCGAAACGACGCTTCCTCTCATGTCGCCAGGCGGGTTCATCATCCTCGACGACTATAAAGACTACGGAGGATGTAAGCAGGCGACGGACGAGTTTCTTCAGCGGCACAGGAACGTCACGCTCGTGGACTCGACCCACAACGCCGTTCTCCAAGTCTCCTGACGAAAACGCCCGGATCCGTGCCGGTCGCGTTTGCGACCGAGGCCAGTGGCCCGCTCACACCGCGTTCAACAACCGCTCCGCGTCCCTTACGGCATCGAACAGCGCCTCCATCGGCGTATCGCGATCGAGCAGGCACACGTGCTCGATATCGAACGGCAGCGCGTCCACGCCGATGAAGCGCACCGTGCCGCCGAATGAATCCCGCGTCTTGCCCTTTCGGACCGAGGCGATGTAGTTCGGCGTGATGTAAAGGGCAACGGGCATCATGGCGGCCTCCGCGACTGACTGGCGTCGGCCGTAATCCGGTCGACGAGGCAAAGTCTAGCGATGCGCGCCGCCGCCCTGCACCCGTCTCATGCGGGGAGCAAGCCCCTGCTTTCGCATACCCCGCCGCTACACCGCATGCCCCAGAACCCGCGCGATGTAATGCCGCCCCCACGCCTCGCCGTGCGCGATGGCCTCGGCAACGGTGTCGAACAGGCCGTGGTCGCCCGTCATTTCGCCGGAGTCGTCCGCAAGCTTCGCGCCATGCACCGGCTTCTGGTCGAGCCGGGTCACGCGCACGCGGATCGCGTATCCTTCGGACGGCGCCGCGTCCGCGTCCGCGTCGCCCTCGGCCTCGCGCGGCCTGGGCACGGCCTGCATGGCGAGCAGGTAATCGCCTACTTCGATGTCCTTCTGCATGGCGGTCGTCTCCATCAGTCGAAACGCACTCGAAGAATGCCAGTGCCGATTGTGCTACCGGTTCGCTCGGCAAAACAAGCCGTCGCGCGGCGCGCACGGCGCGCCGCGATGCACTACAGTGATTCACGGCCGCGCATGTTATAAAGCTTCGCCCCGACTCTCATCACGCTCCGGTGCGCCTCGCGGCATCGGGCATCGACCGAATTCATCGATGAATCATCGCCCTCGCCTCTTCCTGCTGCTCCTGCTCTCCGTTCCGCTCACGTATCTCGCCGGCTGCACGTCGTACTACAAGAACGTCGAAGCCTGCAAGGACAAGATGCGCGCGGACTACCCCGGCGCCGCGAGCGCGCCGTTGAAAATCACCGGATCCGGCGCCGGCTATCATGGCTCGCGGGTCATCGTGCACGGTACGATCGAATATCCGCCGAAGCCGCCCGCAACCAAGCCGGGCCGGACGTCCGCCGCTGCCGAATGCACGTTCAGCGAGCAGTCCATGACCGGCTTCCAGTGGCTCGTGCCCGCGGCGCTCGCGCCCAAGCCACCC
>NZ_FCOB02000023.1 GCF_001545075.1 Caballeronia ptereochthonis | reverse complement strand
CCTATTCAGACAGCATTTCGTTATCCGGGACCGCACGAACAATTAATGTAACGAACTTATAACTCACCACACTAGCGGGCCGAATCTCCGACCAGAACATATGCGCCCCAAAAATACGGGTGACGATAAAGGCCCCCATCTTTGCCGCTGGCCATGTCCCGCTCCGTGCGCGCCAGAGCTTCGGATTTCGACAGCGACGGGTCGTCGGCATAGGTCCGAAATAGGCCGGTCGTGACCTCCGTCGCCGAGCGCGATTCGACTGCCCACTGCGTGACGAGCATCGAGCGCGCGCCCGCAGCAAAAAAAGCACGCGACAACTCCGATACGGCATCACCCGCGGCGCCGGTGACGAATCCCGTGTTGCACGCGGACAGAATGACCCAGTCGGCGTTCAGGCGCAATGTCACAATATCGTCCGCTGTAAGAACCGAATCGGATAGCCCGCGTCCCTCATAGGCCAGCGCGAGCCCAGACTTGCGCCACCCCGGCACCTCACCCGCCACGATCCCGTGAGTCGCAAACAACACAACGCGATGGTTCGACAAGTCGCGCTTCATCGCTTCGCTACGCGAGGCCTGCTTCCCCCGAAGCACGCTTTGATCAGAGGCACCAAGCGTCGTGGCGATAGAGCGTGCCTCAGCCATCGTTTCGGGCAACGGCACGACGAGATGGTAGTCAAACGCAGGCGCGCCGGTGTCAACGGGAAAGGCGCGCGCGACGACGCGCGCGCCCGGACCCACGTCGCTTGCCGAAGCTCGGCCGTCGAAACTCGGATCGGCGAAAGCGATCAGCGGTTCGCTCGCATGAGCCGCCGGATGACTGCGCGCGAGTACCAGTGCGGACGCGTTAGGTATGCGCACCGGCATGGTGGTGCCGATCCACCAGTCGGCATCCTCCAGGCTCGTCGCTGGCCTGGTCACAAGCACGTCGAAGGGAATGCTCGCGAGCACACCGCTAGTCCCGATGTACACGGTCGTGGCCCCGCGAATGTCGTCCTGCACGGGTGCGATCAATTGCTGGAACAGGTCTGCCGCCGCGCCCAGATCGAATCCTGCCAAGTCCCCAGGACGCTGTGGCGGTATACCTGCATCGAAGCCGGCGCGCAACGCGACGACCTGCCTCATCAGCGCGGCGCGTGTCGTCGCGAGCCGGACCGCTTGAAAGTTGCCTCCCGGGCGCACCACGAACGCGTAGCTCGCATCGCGCCCCGCGTAGAAATCCACATAGACCTCGCCTGCACGCAGGACTTTGGCGAGGGCGCCGGGCGTCGGAATTTCGGGCGACACGAGTTGCCGATAAAGGGGAAATTGCGAGGCGATCTGCTTGCGCAGGCTGACGAGCTTCTCGTCTGTCGCCTTAATGACCTTTTCTTCGTGTTCGACATTGGCACTCGCCAGATTTTGCTGCGCTTGAGTGCCGCCCAAGCGTTGCGCTGCCGAGAACCAGTTCGTTGCCCTTACGAGTGCACCGTGTGCGGTGTTCTGCTCATGGCGTAACGACTGCTCCTGCTCGATGAGTGCACGTAGTCCAGGCGTCGCGGCCGCCAAGCGCGCGGCACCATCGGCCATCGCGCCTTGAGTGGCGTTCATATGGAAAAGCTCGGCGATCTGAAACGCGAGGACTTGCCCCTGCCCACCCTCGTTCATGGCGCGACTCATCGAAAGGGCCAAGGCTCCGTCCTCGTCGTACGCACCTCGCGTACCCGAGTCGTCATAGTCGTCCTGCGTGCCTACGAGCGGTTTGACGTAGCCGGCAATTTCGGTTTCGCCAACGTGGGCGGCAGGATCTTCGAGCCGGTAAAGCATGTGCATCGCAGCCTGGTACTTGTAAAACGGGCTCTCGGGGCCTCGCCTGACCAGATTATCGGCCATCACTGCCGCAATCCGCCTTTGCGCCTCCTGCCAGTTTCCGTGTGCGGCAAGTACCAAGGACTCACGTTCGTCCTCTGATATGGTGTGCGCCACCACGGGATTGATCCTTGCCCCGTATTCCCAGGCGTCCGCGTCCGCTTGATAGTCACCAATTCGTCCCATCGCAAGCGCAAACATCAGACGGAGACGCAGTGCATCCCCAATGTACCCCGAGTACGGAGCGAGTTTCGCTTTTTGAAAGCCCTTGATCGCGACATCGACGGCCGACATCGCGCCATCGTAGTCGTCGTTCGATGCAAGCGCCATCGACCGTCCTAGTTCAACCGCCGCGCGCTGAATAGGACTCGGCGACAGGTCGGATCGATTGTCGATATCCCACCGTATCTCGTTTGCGTAGCTCAGCGCTTCCGTTCGGCGATTGTTCTGGACCAACACGCGGACCAGTTCGGGAGAGTTGCCGAGCAGTTCGTTGACCGCGGCCTGGTGCCGTTTGACGCTGAGCGCCGGGTCGTTGATGTTGTGCCAGGCAAGCTCCTCAATCTCCCGTCGCTTGAGTAGCCCGAGGTCATGCCGGTTCAGATAGCGACGGTCGATCTCCGCTTCAGCCGAGAAGTACGCATAGGACGGTTCGCGCGGCAAAGATTCGAGCTCAGCCGGCGTTGTTTCGCCCGCAAGCGTCCGGGCGCGGTCAAGCAGGCGCTCGCTGCGTGCGTAGTCGAAGCCTTCCGCATACGCCTCAGCTAGCGAGGCAGCCGCGAGTGAGCGCCTGCCTGCCGGAATGCGCGAGTCATCGACGATATCCTCACGCACCCGCATCGAATCGGACACCATCCCCGCACGGAAGTAATCCGACGCCAGTCGATCCAGCAACGCAAAGCGCGCGTTACCGTCTGTCGTATCGCTCAGTTGACGTCGCACTACCTGTTCGTGGTCCTGCACCGCCTGTTGTTCAGGAGTCCGGGCTGCTGGCGAAATGGGAGAACTGCCGGTTCGGAACGCCTGCGACGATCCGTCCGACGCGCACGACATCACTGCCAGCATCAGCGGGATCAGCGAAATCAGAAGGACCAGCCGATGGTATCGCATCCCCATACCCCTGCTCCCATGCGATCGATTGAGGTAAGCCGATCGTCAGCCGCCCGCCAACGTTTTTATTGAAGCAGCAGAAAAACAGGGATTCAAGCCGCGAACGCGGTACAGCGCTCATGACTGCGGGTTACCCCATCGCCACCGGACAAAAGCCTACTTGTGATCGGCCGCGGCCCCGGATCGCGGCCACGGTTGCGTAGGATCGACGGTCGGATGAGGGCTACTCGGAACGAGGCTACGCGTGGAAGACGTGCCCGAAGGCGGGGGCAAATTACGCTCGTCCGTGTCTGTCAGCGCGCTGCTTGCACCCGTCGCCGGCGGAGCATGCGCAACGCTCGACGGGAGCGGCGAGTCCACCTTTCGCGTTGCTGTCACGCCTTCCGGTACGGGTTCAGCTCTAGAGAACGTCGAGGAGCACAGTAGCGCCGGCAGCAATACGAGAATGCCTTTGCTGCGTTTCTTGACTATCATTGACATTGCTCCGCACGCGTACGGGGGAAACATGGGACGCGCAAGCCATCCCGATCCGAGCGACCGTCAGTCAATGCTATTTCCCAATTTATCTTTAAAATGAATGCTCGTTTAGAAAAATCGCTTTCGTGGCATTTTAAGAAGGAACCCAGCGCAGAACAGGCGTTTTATCTGTACCGATCGATGAGCGACTGACTTTCCTGGCTGTGATATTGAACGACCTTAGAGTGGACAGCTATCCGGCAGGCCGCGACGACCATCGTTGGCACCGTGAAAGCGCTAGGCTTACGCGGCCACGGATTATCGGGCTCGACTCCGTCCGGGCTCGGATCCTTTGGTGGCACCGGTGGATAGTCGTCTGGGTCGTGAAAGGTCTCGCAACATTTGTGCATGTCAGTCTCCGGAATAAACTACGATTTCTACGCGCCCTCGAAATGCTGGAGGCTCTTAGCCACCATCCTCTTTGTCTGTGGCAGGTGGCGCCCCCCGTCTACCACCGCGCGCCTTCGGTCCGTCGGTTCGCAACTCCGGCTTTCGGACGTGTACTTTTCCCCCGTCGCGGGGCGGCTCCGCGCCGTCGGCTCGCGCCTCCGATACACCTTCGTCCGCTGGCTGGCCGTCTCCTGTCGCGCGTGCGCGCGTTTCGATGACATCGGCTTTTGTTTTCGGAAGCTCTTCTTGTTCCGTCGGGATAAAGAAAATGTCTGGCGGCAGCTCGCTGTTAACTTCTGAGGTGTACATGCGAATGAGTGTTCTTTTTTCGGATGTTTTCGGGGCAGCGTCGTTGGCATGTCTCGCCCGCTCCAAAGCGGCGAGGAACTCTTTTTGCCTATCGCCGTCATACTTTCCCCGTATCTGCACCTTCTGTCTAATCGCTTCGAAGTCGGATTCCAGAGACCGATACGCTGAAATCGTAGCCTCATATTCCTTGATTCTCTTCGTCATCCATGGGCGTGCGACCGCAGCAAGCCCGGACACAGCGGCGATGCATTGCCACGTAATCTTTCCTACGTCGCTCTTGAAGAGAATCAGTCCTGTGAACGCCGAAGTCGGGGCTGTGACCGCCAAGACAATTTCCATGGCGTGAGCCTTCCGTTCTGCCCAGCCTAAGAGATGGCAGTAGTACTTGACGTTGAGGCGAGCTTTGCGCAAACCGTCATACACGGCCCAAACAGGATGTTCTTCGCGTTTCACCGCCTACCTCCGCGACCTGACCGCTGTCTTCTGAGAATAGACAACATGATTGTCTGCTGCTCGACTTTTCTTCGAAAAGCTGGCTCGAGATGATCGTACTTGTCGTGCATGGGTGGCCGTTCGAGGGAGCCGTACCACCTGCAGCAAAACTCCCGCACTTGGGATTTCGCGCGGCCCACCTCATCGCAAAACCTTGATCTTCTGAATCTTTTCAGAGTCGCCATTTCGTGCGCACGAAAAGGACGACCCCCTTATTTGGCCATGTCGCAGACGTTCGACAGCCAGAACTCGGCCGCAACCCTACGACGAATGCGGCCATGGCTCGATAGGATCTACGGACGGCGGGTTTGCGGCGTTGCCGCTTTCGCGCTGCCGCTGTGCTTTCCACTCTCCCGTTCGGGTCCGGATGTATTGCGCGCATTCCTGACTCGTCTTCATGGCAGGCATTTGAGCGTGCGTATGCCCGGCGTCGTCGACGACGGCAACTGCGATAAGAGTTCGGCATGGCATCGCCGCCCGGATAGGCCGTACCCGTGTCGGTACCGTCACGCCGGCCAGCGGATCATCCGCGCCGGGCGTCGTGCGCGTGAAGACGCCGCTGACATCCGGGGCACCCGCGTCGCGGAGCGGTCAGTGCCGGCATGTTCCATAAGATCTGCGACGTCTTCAGGATGCTGGTGTGGTCGAACGGCGTTGTGCCATCAGGCACGCGAAACTTGGTACCGGCGTCGATCCACGGCGAGATCAGCAGGGTCGGTACACACACGCCAAAGCGTCTGAAGTCGAACCCGGACTCGCCCGCAAGCGAGTTCGCAGGCACCGCGTTCGCGGGCGCACCCACGTGGTCGTAGCATCCGCCATGTTCATCGTAGATGACGATCAGGAGCGTCTGGTCCCCGCTCAGCCCCCTAGCAACCGCCTGATAGACGTCGTAAATCAACTGCTCGCGCGCAAGCATGGCTTCAGCGGGTCCGGCAGGAAGTCACAGACGCTTGGGGTCGACGAGTATCGCGAATTCAACATCTCGCCTATGTCGTGCTTTACGGGGGATCGGATAGGCACGGTGCTTGTAGTGTCGATTCAGCACGTGCGACAGTAGGGTTACGGTGCAATCATCTGAGTAGCAAACCTCCGCACGACACAGGGAACTGTGACCCCCTTTCGCCCTTCCGTCTCTCGGATCCTTTCAAGCGTCTGCTCTTAGAAGCGGTTTCATAAAGGCTGTTGATCTCGCAGAAGAGTGTTCCAGCAGATCAAGCAACAGCCGAGTTTGGAATGCTTCGTGAATGTCCGCGCGACGTTCAAAGCGAATACGTAGACGGCGGAAGTTATGCAACCAGGCATGTGTACGTTCGACGACCCAACGGACTTTTGCAAGGCCGCTACCGTGTGGGTGACCTCGCCGTGCGATGCTGGTGGGGATGTTACGCGCGTGAAGGATGCGTCGGTACTTGTCATGATCGTAACCACGGTCGGCGTAGACACGGCCAGGACGACTGAGGGGCCGGCCGCGCATGCCGCCAATCGGCACGATCGCCTCGATCAATGGGATCAGTTGGGTGACGTCGTGACGATTGGCGCCGGTCAGGATTGCCGCGATCGACGTGCCGTTGGCGTCGGTGGCGACGTGGTGTTTGGAACCGGGTCGCGCTCGATCGGTGGGGTTCGGGCCAGTTTTTCGCCCGCCCCAACCGCACGAATCGACGATGAGTCGACGACGATGCGGGAGAAATCGATCTTCTCGGCCGCTCGCAGTTTCGCCAGCAGCAGTGCGTGCAGGCGATCCCACATGCCGGCTTGCTGCCAATCGCGTAGCCTGCGCCAGCAACTGACGCCAGAGCCGCATCCCATCTCCGCTGGCAGATCTCGCCACCGAATACCGGTCTTCAGCACGAACAAAATGCCGGTCAGCGCAGCTCGATCCGGTACCGGCTTGCGGCCCGGATACTGGAAGCGGCGTGGCTTCGCTGGTGGTAGCAGTGGCTCGATCAGTGCCCACAGTTCGTCGTCGATGATTGGTTTGCCCATCTCCTCGATCCTGTTGTTATGTCGATCAAGGTTAATCTATGGTCACCCCCGTTTTTGCAACAGCGATCTTGATGAGTGGATGGCTTGCACAAATCTATCCGGCGTCGTTGTGAGGAACAGTCCTCGCGCCACGATGAGAATCGCGCCTGACGGTCCTTATAACAGGAGCAGCTTCTAAAAGCTGGTTAACCTTCCAGGGTGGCCGCACGCGCTAACAGACGTCCGAGCCCGCAGACGTCGGCATTTTCCGCTGGACTGAGTCGTATGTTCCACCGGTCACCAACCACGTGCAGAATTGGATCCGCGATGCTCCATCGCCGCGACCGTGAACGGCCCCTGAGCACGAATATCCACCTGATGCATAGCCGCACCTCCTGATTGAATCGAATCCGAAGAATCAGAACGAGCCGAAGCACCCCACATCGCCGCGCCGCCTTCGTTCCTGAACTGCGCCGGCGCCATCCGGTAACTCGCCTGAAACACCCGCGAAAACGCCTGCACACTGCTATATCCGGCCCGCTCCGCAATCGAATCGATCGGCACGGACCCATGCACGAGCGCATTCACCGTCCGATGCAAGCGCAGCCGCCTGACGGTGGCCGCCGCCGTCTCGCCATAAAACCCGTGATAAATCCGATGCCAGTGATATGGCGATAAACAAGCCACCGAGCCGATTGAGGTCCAGTTCGTCATCGAGATGATCGTGGATATACGCGACCACGCGCGCGAGCCGCGCCTGATAGATCTCGCCCATCGCCCGCCTCGGAAAAGTAAATTCGACGCAAGAAAAGTAGCACGACCCGCTTTAGCATTTCTTGCGGACTTGCGCGGACCGTGCCGACACGAGACGCGCGTACACTCTCGCCTTTGAACCGATCAAACGCGCGGCGACCGCGCGCGCGATGCAAGCAAGAGAACCATCACATGTTCACCTGTCGAAACCAGTCCTGCGGCGCACAATGGGAGCTATCGGATGTCGTCATCAAGAACGAGGGCCAGGGCCTGCTGTTCCGCTGTCCGATGTGCGGCGCGCGCAACTACGTGACGCGCCACGTCGCCGCCGATGGCGCGACCACCTACGAGCAGATCACCGACATCCCGCCGCGCGGCCAGCACTGACACCATGACGACCGACACTTCCTTCAGCAGCCTGCCGCTCTCGCCCGCGATGCAGTCGAACTTGCAGCAGCTCGGCTATCAGTCGATGACGCCGATCCAGGCCGCGAGTCTGCCGCACGCGCTCGCGGGCCACGATCTCATCGCGCAGGCGAAGACCGGCAGCGGCAAGACAGCCGCCTTCACCCTGCCGCTGCTCGCCAGACTCGAGGCAAGGCAATACGACGTGCAAGCCCTCGTGCTCTGCCCGACGCGCGAGCTCGCCGATCAGGTCACGCAGGAAATTCGCCGGCTCGCGCGCGCCGAGGACAACGTGAAGGTGCTGACGCTGTGCGGCGGCACGCCGATGCGTCCGCAGGTCGCGAGCCTCGAGCATGGCGCGCATATCGTCGTGGGGACGCCCGGGCGCATCATGGATCATCTGGAGCGCGGCACGCTCACGCTCGAAGCGGTGCGCACGCTCGTCCTCGACGAAGCGGACCGCATGCTCGACATGGGCTTCTTCGACGACATCGCAGCGGTCGCGCGCAAGTGTCCGAAGGATCGCCAGACCTTGCTGTTCTCGGCGACGTATCCGGAAGGCATCGCGAAACTGAGCCAGCAGTTCCTGCACAATCCACGCGAGATCAAGCTCACCGAGCAGCACAGCAACGCGAAGATCAAGCAGCGCTTCTATCAGGTCGAGGATCACGAGCGGCTGCACGCGGTCGGCCTGTTGCTCGACCACTATCGCCCGGTGAGCACGCTCGCGTTCTGCAACACCAAGCAGCAATGCCGCGATCTGCTCGATGTGCTGCGCGCCCAGGGCTTCGAAGCGCTGACGCTGCACGGCGAATTGGAGCAGCGCGAGCGCGATCAGGTGCTCGTGCAGTTCGCCAACCGCAGTTGCTCGGTGCTCGTCGCGACCGACGTAGCCGCACGCGGGCTCGACATCGCGCAGCTGGAAGCGGTGATCAACGTCGACGTGACGCCGGATCCGGAAGTGCATGTGCATCGCATCGGTCGGACGGGGCGTGCGGGCGAGGAGGGCTGGGCGCTGTCGCTCGCGAGCATGGACGAGATGGGGCGCGTCGGCGCGATCGAAGAGGCGCAGCGCGCGGAAGTGGAATGGCATCCGCTCGCGGAACTGACTTCGGCGGAGCCGGGCCACCTGAAGCCGCCGATGGCGACGCTGCAGATCCTCGGCGGCCGCAAGGAGAAGATCCGTCCCGGCGACGTGCTCGGCGCGCTCACCGGCGAAGCGGGCTTCGACGGCAAGCAGATCGGCAAGATCAACGTGATGGACCTGGTCACTTATGTGGCCGTGGAACGGAACATCGCCGATGACGCCGTGCGCAGGCTGAGCGCGGGAAAGTTGAAGGGCCGCAAGGTCAAAGTGCGACGGATGTGAGCCCGGCGGCGCGCCTCAGGCTTTTTGAGGCGGCTCCCCGGCAATGCCCTCCGATGCCGCTTTCGACGGATTTCGCGTAACCAGCCGCAAGCCGCTCGCGATACTGCCCGCGCCCGCGAACGCGGCGCCAAGCGACAACGCGAGCGCCGGACCATGCTTTCCCGCAATGCTGAAACACAGCGCGACGAGCGCGGCGCCCGTGGCCTGCCCGATCAGGCGCGATGTCGCGATCGTGCCGCTCGCGCCGCCGCTCCGTTCGCGCGGCGCGCTCGACATGAACGCCTTCAGGTTCGGCGACTGGAAGAACCCGAACCCCGCGCCGCAGATCGCCATGCGGATGCAAATATCCAGCGCGTGCGGCTGCGCCGGCAGCAACGCGAGCGACACCATCCCCGCGCACAGAATCGCGAGCCCGACGCCGCCCAGGAAGCCCGGCGCATGGCGGTCGGACAGGCGTCCCGCGATCGGCGCCATCAACGCGACGAGCGCGGACCACGGCGTCATCAGGAATCCGGTCTCGACCTGACTGCGGCCCAGCACGCTCTCGAAGAAAAACGGCAGCGACACGAACGCGAGCCCTTGCGCGGCGAACGAGCAGATGGCGGTCATCGTCGAGAGCGCGAACATCGGGCGGCGAAAGAGATCGACGGGCAGCATCGGCGCGGGATGGCCGCGTTCACGGCGCAGCAGCAGAAGGCCCGCGATCAGTGCGACGCCGAAGGCCCCGATCACGGTCCGTGCAGGCGCGCGCTGTGCCGCTTCGCCGAGCGCGAAGATCAGCGAGGCGAACGTGACGACGTTGAGCAACGCCGCGATGCGATCGAAGCCATGTCCGGCGCGCTTGGTCTGCGGCAGCGACGGCCACGCGATGCACAGCGCGAACACGCCGACCGGCAGGTTGACCGCGAAGAGCCACGGCCACGTGCCGAGCGAAAGCACGATCGACGCGACCGTCGGTCCCACCGCGAACGCGATGCCGACGACGAGCGCATTCAGCCCGACGCCGCGTCCCAGCCGATGCGGCGGAAAGATCGCGCTGATGAGCGCGGCGTTGACGCTCATGATCGCGCTCGCGCCGAGGCCTTGCAGCAGGCGCGCGGCGACGAGCGTCGGCAGCGACCACGAGAACGCGCAAGCCGCGGACGCCACCAGGAACACGACGAGCCCGGCGAGATACACGCGCCGATGCCCGAGAATGCCGCCGAGCGCCGCGAAGGGCAGGAGCGTCGCGACCATCGCGAGCTGATATGCGTTGATGATCCAGACCGAGGCGGCGGGCGTCGTATGCAGGTCGGCCCCGATGGCCGGCAGCGCGGTGTTGGCGATGGCTGTGTCGAGCGTCGCGAGCGCGACTGACAGCAGGATAGCCGCCATGCCGCGGCGCTCGAGCGGGGTCATCGGGGCGTCGGCGGTGCGGGGGGAGGTGTCGGGGCGTTCTTCGGATGGCACGGCAGTGATTCCGGATTAAGCGGAAGGAGAATAATCCGACACGATACGGGAAGATGTGGGGTTTCGCTGGGCAGGCGTCTGGGAGCTTTCAAATCGTTATCGTCGACGCTTATGCTGTGCCGATGACGAACCACGGAGACCATCGATGGCGATTCGAATCGTGAGGCTGGGGACGCCGCGCGCGGCGGATGAAGGACTGCGGATAGGTACGGTGAGGCGCCCGCCGCGTGGGGTGCCGAAGTCGGAGTTCGCGAAGCGCGATTTTTATGACGTGTGGTATCCGGTTTTGTCGCCGACGCAGGAACTGGTGACGCAGGCGCTTCACGCTGAAAACGACAAGGAATGGCTTGCGTTCGTGAAGAAGTTCAAGGCGGAGATGGCGGCGCCGGATGCGAGCAGGACGTTGGATCTATTAGCCGCGTTGTCGCACCAGACCAATATGTCGGTCGGGTGTTATTGCGAGAATGAGGCGCGGTGTCATCGCTCCGTGTTGCGCGAGTTGCTGAAGGCGCGTGGGGCGGAGGTGGTTTGAGGCTTGGAGTTGCACGTAGCGGGCAACTCGGAAATGAAAAAGGGCTGCGCAATGCGCAGCCCTTTGAATTCATTGGTGGGGCGTGAGTGACTCGAACACTCGACCTACGGATTAAGAGTCCGTAGTTTTCAAACTCGATTACACAAAAACTTAAGAATCAAATAGTTATGCGTCTAAAAATTGCACACGTCTTGCACATGATATGAGGTTTTGAGCCCATGTGCAATGGCATTGCACATGAATGTGCACAGCTCATTTGACCAAGCTGAGCTGTGCGGTATGCGTCGAACCCGCAGCCGCGCCGCCGGTTCCGACAATCACGCCCCCGCAGCGCTTCAGGATAGGCACGACATGAGCAAGGTGCGGAAAAGCCCGCGTGAATACGCCAGCATCTTCAATCGTGACGATAGAGTCGCACTCATCGCGGCGGACGTTCAGGCCGTGCGCACGCAGATATTCTTGATGCGCCAGCATCTCGCGATACGTCTTCATGCCCGCTCGCACGCAGAAATCGTAGTCGCACACGTCTTCGATAGTGTTGCCGCACGGCATCTTCGCCTTCAGGAAGCTGTACAGCGCCTGGCGGTCTTGTACTGGGGTGCTCGCGTCAGCATTGCTCGATACGAGTCGCAGCGTCGGCGGAGTGGTCTGCTCGCTCATAGTTTGTAAGCTGTTGTTTTGCTAAACCGCAAGTATACGGGCGAATCGCAGAGAGGTCGGAGTGCACGCTTGGGCTATGTGCAAAAACAGGCGTGGAAAATGTGTAAGGTAGGCGAGCTCTCCGACGTTAGAGTAGAGTCATATGGCAGACACGTGTTCTCCGACATCGTAAAGATGTCGCCACCGTTGCTGCAATCCGCTACGCCTATTGCCGTCGCCATCCTGAGTGAATCTGCACTATGCCTACTCGGGTCACGGAGGCTGATTGGTGAACGTTAATCATGCATGCCCTCGTTGGCTATACTCAACTGCAAGCAACTCTCTGCTTGCATTTCCTCAGGTACTTGGCTTTCGGGGTGGCTGGCGAATATCTCTCGCTGCTGCCCCGCTTTTTAATTTTCGTTTGCTGGCCAACGAGCTGCGATGTCACGACTCTGCGTTCCAGCTTCTCTCCTGGCAGCCAGCGCCGCAGGCGGAGCATGATTGCGCTGCAGTATAGGACGCGCAGCGTCATTTGCATATCGATAACCCAGAAATAGGTCGGCAGTTTAGATTGGGGGCTACAGATAATATTCATATATATGCTTTGAAGGAGCTTTGGGGGGGCTTCGAAGCGTCTCCCATCGCGTCGGTACGAGCTATATAGATACGTGATAGAAATTTACCGCCGAACAATCTAAACAAGCATAGGGAGCTTTCCCGCTTTTGGCGATATGCCGTTAAATTCACACAGCTTGGTTAATTGCGCAAAATTGCCGCTGTTGACGGTAATCATCCGCCCTATTTGTGCTTATACCCGAATACAGGAGTCGTTCCTGGAAGGAAAAACGGGGGTTAAGGTGCAAACAACGAAAATGCTTTTCTGCCCGCTCTCGGGGGAGCGTGGTCCGGTGCCGGACACGGCTGCCGCCTGGCGTGAACGGTATCCGATGCGAGTCTGGGCATTCGACCCATGGACAGGGATGCCTCGAGGACCGGGCGACATCGGACAAGACGCCGATGGTAGATGGATTCTGCCGCCGGGTGAGCAGCTGTCGGCCGAATGGGAGCGTCATTTCATCAAAATATGCAATGCGGACGGCGCGCTCGGTCAGCTTCGGCTGTCTGGATGGGGCGGTATGCTGGATGTACACCGGCTGGTCATCACAATCTTCAAGGGTGCGCAGACCCTGACATTTCGGTTGACCGAAGCCGAAGAGGAGGAGCGCTTCTTCGCCCTGCTGCGCGAGGAGGCCTGGCGTCGCATCGTGTCCTGATTCTCTGCCCGCCTTCGTGCGGGCTTTTCTCGAGCAGATTTTGTCGCATACGACCACATCTCTGCGGGTTTCGCGTGCTAGGATGCAAATCGCTAGCATATCGCTAGCATTCCACTAGCAAGAGGGCGCGATGGCCGTAATTAAATCCCAAGTGGTCAGTGTCAGGGTGGAGCCGCACATCAAGGGTGCACTGCAGTCGGCTGCCGAGCGGGAGATGCGTAGTCTGGCAAACATGGTGGAAGTGATGGTCGTTGCTTACTGCCGTATGCAGGGCTATCCGCTTGATGGTGTTCCAGAAGGTACGCTGCCCAACGCTACAGTGAGAGAGTCGCAACGTGATTGAGTCGCGCGAGTCTCTTCTGTCTCGATTGGGGTTTCGATTTGGTATCAATGGCCCACACGCTGCTCGGACCATGATGCTGGATGACCTGCGCCTGTTGATGTCGCACACCTTGCCGCAAGCCACGCGCTCAGATTACGCCGCGGCTGTGGTGGATGCCAATGTGCTGGGCAAGCCTACTCGCAAGGCGCGCGAGCTCGCATTCCGGCATCTGGCGGCACTGTATGCGCTGGACGCCAGTAACCCAATTTTTCGTGCGATGCGTCGTCTATGGCCGCTGAACGACGATGCACAGCCGCTGCAGGCCCTCGCAGTCGCGTTAGCACGCGACCCGTTGCTACGAGCCACCCAGACATTCGTTTTGGCGCAGCCCCTAGGCGGAGTGGTCGGCCGCGAGGCTGTCGAGAGTCTCATTGATGCTAAAGACCCCAGCCACTTCAGTCCAGAATCACTGAAGGCCTTTGCGCAGCGCATTGGCGGAACCTGGACCGCAGCGGGCTACCTGCAGGGCAAGGCCAGGAAGATACGCGTCGTGCCGAAATTTCATCCCGAATCCGTCGCGCTGCTGCTGTTTTTGGGTTATCTCGAAGGTCGTACAGGCCAGCGGCTCTTCTCATCCGAGTGGATGGCCTTGTTCGGGACAGCGCAGGATGAACTGGAAGCGCTCGTCAGCGCAGCATCTCATCGCGGGCTGCTCGTTTTCATGAACGCAGGCGGCGTGAAGGAAGTGCGCTTCCCGGGTTACCTCACCCCCGAAGAAGAACGGGTTCGCCAGGAGGTTTCGCATGTCATCTAAGGTTGCCAAGCTGGTGTCCGCCTACCGCCAACACCTGACCGTGCCCTGGCAGGCAGGGCTCGCGGCCATCCAGCGCGTCATCTTCGCCGTCTACGATAAGGCAGACGAACTGCGCCTGCGCGCCAACGTCGGCGAATTTGAACTTGCTTCTCAGCAAGCAGGTAAGCAATGGTTATTGCTGGATGTGACGAATGCCTTCCCTGAATGGATGGCGGCGCAGGAATACCGCGATGCTTACTTCGAAGCTCCCGAAGACTTAGCCGGCTATCAGGCTGGCGAACTCACCGAATTCGTGGCCGACCTCAACGCCAAGCTGAAAGGCCGCATTAGCAGCGAAGCCGGCCCCGATACTGTCGTGGCATTGCTGGGAGTGGGCACGCTTTTCGGTTTGGCGCGAGTTTCATCAGTGGTTGAAGGCATCAAGGAAGCCGTTGAGGGACGGCTTTTGGTGTTCTTCCCCGGTGAGTACCACCCCGAAAACCACACGTATCGCCTACTGGATGCCCGCGATGGCTGGAATTACCTCGCGGTACCGTTGCTCGCTCAAGACTGATACCTGATACCCAGAACAAGATTAAGGACCGCCATGCTGAACCGGGAAATTTACAACAAGCCTCCGAAGGAAAATCGCCTCGTTAATAACGGTGTTGCGGAGGTTTCTGAAGACCATTCTGATGCTGCTCAGGCCATCCTGCGTTACGAGCTGGAGACCTTCGTCTGTGACGGTCAGTATGAGAAGGGTCTTGAGACCATCCTCGACAAATTTCTGCTCAATCTGGATGCTGGCACCGAACAGCCGGGCGTCTGGATTTCTGGTTTTTATGGTAGCGGCAAATCGCATCTCGCGAAGATGCTGCGCACGCTCTGGACAGACTACCAGTTCGCCGATGGTGCCACGGCTCGCAGTCTCGCCAGTTTGCCCACTGGTGTGTTCGACCAACTAAAAGAGCTTAGTACACAAGGAAAGCGCTACGGCAGCTTGCACGCTGCAGCCGGCAAGCTCGGCGCCGGAGCTGGCGACAAAGTACGACTGGCTCTGCTTGGCGTCGTATTCAAATCCAAGGGGCTACCCGAGCAATACAACCAAGCTCAGCTTGTTTTGTGGATGCAGCGCGAGGGCGTATTGCCGACCGTCGAGGCAGAACTCCAGGCGGCGGGTCGCTCGCTGGCTCAGGAGCTGCCACACATGTACGTGTCCGGCCACCTGGCCAAGGCACTGCTCAAAGCCCGGCCTGACCTCGCGCACACCGAAGCCGATGCCCGCAAGCTTCTCAAGGAACAGTTCCCTCAGGTCACTGACGTTACCAGCGAGCAGATGACCGCCGCGATTGCCGACGCGCTGTCTGTCGAGGGCAAGTTCCCGCTGACGCTGGTTGTTCTGGACGAGGTGCAGCAATACATCGGCACCGACGCCGAAAAGGCTTTCCAGGTCCAGGAGGTTACCGAAACCCTGTCCAAGCACTTCAACGGCAAGCTTCTCTTCGTCGGTACTGGTCAGTCTGCACTCTCCAGCATGCCCAATCTACAGCGGTTGATGGGCCGTTTCCCGGTGCAGGTGATGCTCGGCGACTGGGACGTCGAGAACGTCACCCGCCAAATCATTTTGGCCAAAAAGCCGACTGCGCAGCCGGAGGTGGAGAGCGTCTGGCGTGCCAACCTTGGTGAGATTTCACGGCACCTGCGCGGCACGAAGCTTGAGTACGTCACTGACGACGAGGACGTCATGACCTCGGACTACCCGCTGCTGCCGGTGCGTCGCCGCTTTTGGGAACGTGTTCTCCGAACCATCGATACTACCGGTACGGTGTCGCAACTGCGTAGTCAATTGCGCGTGGTGCACGAGGCTGTGCTCGCATCTGCCGATGCACCTCTGGGTCACGTGGTTTCCGGCGACTTCCTCTACGACCAGATTGCCGCGAACCTGGTTTCCACCGCTCAGTTGCCGAAGGAGGTGTTCGAGAACGTCCAGCGCTTCGCCGCCGGCGATGCCGACAGCCAGCTCAAGGCGAGGCTGCTCAAGCTCGTCTATCTCATCAACAAGCTTCCGGCCGATGCGGCTCTGGACATCGGCCTCAAGGCAACCGAAGACGTGTTGGCTGACCTGCTGGTAACCGACCTCGCGGCCGGCTCCGCAGAGTTGCGCAAGAAATTGCCCGCTCTGCTGGACGAACTCCAGAACAAGGACCGTCTTGTCATGGCACTGGTGGGCAGCAGTGGCACCGAATACCGGCTGCAGACCCGGGAATCCAGCGCCTGGTATGACGAGTTTCGTGCCCAGGAGGCTGAACTGAAAGCAGCGCCGCAGCGCGTAGAGCAAAAGCGTTCAACGTTATTGAAGGAGCGTTTTGGTGAGGTGCTAAAGAAGGTGCGCGTTGTGCAGGGTAAAGACAACGTTGAGCGTCGCCTCACGCCCACCTATGACGACACGCTGCCCAAGGACCATGCCCAGAACCTCTATCTGTGGATACAGGATGGCTGGCAAGCCGAGGAGAAGTCTGTCATCGCTGAGGCACGGGCAAAGTCGGCAGACAACCCTACTTTGTTCGCGTTCCTGCACGCGCAGCACAAAACCGAACTCGCAAACGCCATTGTGGCGCTGGAAGCTGCGCGCACGACGCTGCAGAAGAAGGGCAGTCCCGCTACCGAAGAGGGACGCGACGCGCAACGCTCAATGGAGAGCCGTCAACGTACCGCGGAGAAGGAGCTAAGTGAGCTGCTGGACCAGCTCTTCGGTGGAGTGCGCGTGTTCCAGGCCGGTGGACAGGAAGCGCAGGACGGCAATGACCTTGCTGACCGCATCAATCGCGCAGCCAAAGCTTCTGCGATTCGCCTGTACAGCCAGTTCGATGCGGCCGACCACGACCAGTGGAGCAAGGTGCTGGACGAGGCTCGGAAAGGTAATCTGGAAGCACTGAAGGCCGTGGGGCACAGTCAGGAAGCTGACAAGCACCCGGTCTGCCAGAAGTTGCTTGCCTACATTGGCCCCGGCAAGAAGGGGGCCGAGATTCGCGATAACTTTGATGCGCCACCGTATGGCTGGCCGCGTGATGCCATTGACGGTGCCCTGTACGCATTACTGGCCGCTGGTCATATCAAAGCGACGGATGCATCGTCCAAGGCTGTCGATGCAAAAAGCCTTGACCGTGCCAAGCTGACGCAAACCACTTTCCAGCGCGAAAGCGTCAATATTACGCCGCCACAACTCATCAAGATTCGGTCGTTGTTCAGTACGGTGGGCGTGCCATGCCAGCCGAAGGATGAGTTGGCTAAGGTGTCCGCGCTATTGGCCAGACTCCGTGAGCAGGCTGCCAAAGCGGGCGGCTCCGCGCCCGCGCCGCAGACGCCCAAGCCAGCGTTCATCGAAACCATCGAAGGCCAAACGGGCAACGCGCAGCTACTGGCCCTCTTTGAGGGTTTTGATGAAATCGTCGGTCAGTTCAAGTCCTGGGTTCAAACAGCTGACGCTATTGCCAAGCGCCTACCTGTCTGGCATCAGCTGACCGAACTGTTGCACCATGCCAAAGGCCTTGGCCCCTACGCGGAACTGAAGGCCGAGACGGATGCAATCGAGACCCAGCGCAGCCTGCTGGCCGAGCCCGACCCGGTGCGCCCGCTGCTCGACAAGGCTGTAGACCTGCTGCGCCAGGCGCTTGGGGCGAAGCTCAATGCGTTTGAGCATGTTTTCGCGCAGCAGCAGGCGCAATTGCAGGCCGACGCCGATTGGGCAAAGCTCACGGATGCACAGCGCAGCGAATTGACTCAGGCCCATCATTTAAATACGCCGACTATGATTGCTCTGGGCACGCCCGACCAGTTGCAGGATGCGCTCGACGAATGCGACCTCGACCATTGGGTGACAAGAACCCAGGCGCTGACGAGCCGCTTTGAGGCCGCTCGCCAGGCTGCCGTGCAATTGCTCAAGCCTAACGTAGTGCACGTGACTATTCCACGCCGGACCTTGAATGACGAGGCCGAACTGAAGACATGGTTGGTGGAGGTCGAGGCTCTGTTGGCAGAAAAACTCAAGCAAGGGCCAGTGGCTCTCTGACATATAACCTATGGGATGGGTAGCCAATTCTTCAAGCACCCACGTCTCGTCGCAGATAAGACATCAAAGTCATGTTGACACACAACATCAACAATCAACCGCTGCCTAAACCGCTACGTACTCAGCTGGAAAACACCGTCAAGGCAGCCAGGGAAGCGGCGGAAAAAGGTGCAAGTGCGGCGCTCGCCCAAATGGCCGTGGCGGAAGCCAAGGCGCCTGACTATCTGTCCGACGAGTTCAGGGCTCTGCGCCGACGCCTGCGTGCTCACGGCCGTGCACTGGGTGATGTAAAGGCCAGTGACGATAGCCAAGGCGTCCAACACTTGGTGTGGGAGGTGGCCTATGAGCACTGGCATCGCATGTTGTTCGCCCGCTTTCTCGCTGAAAATGGCTTGCTTTTATGGGAGCCAGGTGCTGCGGTGTCGCTTGATGATTGCGACGCGCTGACACAGGAGAGTGACCCAGCGATGAATCTGGGCGCCAGGAGCAAGTGGGAACTGGCGGGCAAGCTGGCCGCTCGTATGCTGCCTCAGGTATTCAAGTCTCATAGCCCCGTGTTCGAGGTGACCTTCGCGCCCGAACACCAGCGCGAGATGGAGCGCCTGCTGGCCACGCTGCCCAACGAAGTCTTCAAGGCTAGCGACAGCTTGGGCTGGGTCTATCAGTTTTGGCAGGCCCAACGCAAGGAAGCCATCAACAAGTCCGAGGTGAAGATTGGCGCCGACGAGCTACCCGCCGTCACTCAGCTCTTTACCGAACCCTACATGGTGGACTTCCTGCTCCACAATTCGCTCGGCGCCTGGTGGGTGACTCGACACCCCGGCAAGTCGTGCCCCGTGCCACTGACCTACATGCGCATGCTGGACGACGGAACGCCGGCCGCCGGCAAGTTCGAGGGCTGGCCCGACTGCCTTCAAGATTTCGAGCTGCTTGACCCCTGCTGCGGCTCGGGCCACTTCCTAGTAGCAGCCTTTCTGATGCTGGTACCCATGCGCATGGAAGCTGAGGGCCTAAGCGCGACGGCCGCGGTGGACGCTGTGCTGGCCAATAACCTGCACGGCTTGGAGCTAGATGCCCGTTGCGTGGAAATTGCAGTGTTTGCGCTGGCGCTGGCAGCGTGGCGCTTCCCGGGCAAAAATGGCTACCCACTTGGTGTGCGCCCGGAAATGCCTGCACCAAAGATAGCCTGCTGTGGCCTGAAAGTGGCTGCAAAGCCCGAGGACTGGATGGCTTTGGTGCCGGACGACGCACCCAACGGTGCCTATCTGAGGCAGGAACTGCGCCTGCTGCACGCTAGCTTTGCACAGGCCCCACTGCTTGGGAGCCTGCTGGACCCGGCGCGCACCCTGAAGGATGACCTCGCTACGTCGAGCTTTGACACGTTGCGTGAGCTGCTCGAACGCGCACTGGCCACGGAACGCCCTGCGACTCTATTGGGGCAAGCGAGCGAGTTGCAGGACGACACGTGGGACCTGGTGCTGACCGCCCGCGGACTGCTGGACGCCGCCCGGCTTCTGAATGGGCGTTACGACCTCGTGGTAACCAACGTGCCCTACCTAGCGCGGGGTAAGCAGCACGACATACTGAAGAACTACTGCGACACGCATTACCCCGAGGCCAAGAACGACTTGGCCAATGTATTCCTAGAGCGATGTCTGGAATTAGCGCGAGAGCCTGAGGACAGCCAAGGCCAAGGCGCGGGCGTGGTGCAAATCGTGATGCCGCAGAACTGGCTGTTCCTCACCAGCTACAAGAAACAGCGCGAATCACTTCTAAGTCGTTTGCAGTGGAATCTTCTTGCCCGGCTCGGTGAAGGCGGTTTCGACAGCTCGCAGGCGGCTGGGGCGTTCATCATTCTCCTCACCCAGACTCGCATTCAGGCCTCGGGAAGCTTTCATTTGTGCGGTCTGGATGCCAGTGAGCCCAAATCGGGACGAGAGAAAGCGTCACTATTGCGTGAAGGCAAATTGCTGGCGGTTAGCCAAAAAGTTCAGTTGGAAAATCCGGACGCTCGGATAACGCTCGGCGAATCATCAGAATTGCCATTGCTCGAACGCTATGCCCAGTCTTTTCAAGGCATTACAACAGGCGATAACCCAAGATACATTCAATGTTTCTGGGAGCACGGGGCATGGGGCGGGGCATGGATGAGCTTGCAGTCGACTGGCGATGAAACGGCGCCCTTTGTAGGTCGGGAGCAGATTTTTTTGTGGGAGAGTGGGGCTGGGTCACTGGCTCGCTCATCGGCAGCGCGTATACAGGGTCAAAGTGCGTGGAGTTCTTCAGGTGTCGCTGTTCGCCAAATGCGAGAACTCCCGTCAACACTCAACGCTGGCAGCCCTTGGGACATGAATAGCGCGACCCTTGTCCCAAGAGAGCCCAAACACCTCCCCGCAGTTTGGAGCTTCTGTACGTCCCCCGAATACCACGCCGCAGTCAGGAAAATCGACCAAAAAATCAACGTTACTAACGCGACGCTGGTCAAAGTTCCCTTCGACCTAGCTCACTGGGAGCGAGTCGCTGCCCAGCGCTATCCCGATGGCCTGCCCAAGCCGTATTCTGACGACCCCACTCAATGGGTATTCCACGGTCATCCTCGGCCTGCCGTTGACCCATTGCAAGTGGCAGTCGCCCGCTTGGTGGGCTACTGCTGGCCCGCCGAGACCGATGCATCGATGGAACTGTCCGGCGAGGCACACGCATGGATTGCCCGTTGCGAAAAGCTGGCCGAACACAACGACGACGACGGCATTGTCTGCCTGCCGTCGGTGCGCGGTGAACCGCCGGCATATGAGCGCGTACTCAACCTGATGATTGACGCTTGGGAGGCCGTGGAGCCCGGCAGTTGGAAACCCGCCGTGCTCGACAAACTGCTGGCCGATGCTGACTGCGCCGGCAAAAGCCTCGACGTCTGGCTGCGCGACAAGTTCTTCGAGCAACATGCCAGGCGCTTCCATCACCGCCCCTTTATCTGGCATGTATGGGACGGCCTGAAGGACGGCTTCGCTGCGCTGGTGAACTACCACCAGCTCGACGCCAAAAACTTGGAGCGTCTCATCCACACCTACCTGGGAGATTGGATTCGCCAACAGGAGGCCAGCGTGCGCGATGGCGTGGACGGTGCCCAGACGCGCCTGGCCGCTGCCCAAGACTTGAAGCGGCGCTTGGAGCTCATCCTCGAAGGCGAGCGACCCTACGACATTTTCGTGCGCTGGAAGAAGCTCTCCGAACAGCCCATTGGCTGGAACCCCGACCTCAACGACGGCGTGCGCCTGAACATTCGCCCTTTTATGACTGCCGAGGTCCTGCGCCACAACAAGAAGCCCAAGCTCAACATTTCGTGGGAAAAGGACCGCGGGAAGGACGTAGAAAGTGCACCGTGGTACCCGGTGTTCAAGGGCGAGCGCATTAATGACCATCATTTGACGGTGGCGGAGAAGAAAGCCGCTATCGGGGAGAAGTGATGCTGCTCACCAGCCTGAAGATTGAACACTACCGGGGCATCAAGGCACTTGAGCTTTCGCTGGGTCCGACGACTGTTCTAGTGGGCGAGAACAACTGTGGCAAGACCACCGTGCTTCATGCCTTGCGTGCGTGCCTGTCTGCGCTGCGGTCCTCCGGACGTACTTCTCCGTTCGAGGAGTTCGACCTGCATTTCGATAGCCGGGCTGCAGACCCCACCACCGCACCGCCTATCGTTATCACGCTGACTTTCGAAGAAGCGCAAGCCGGTGAGTGGCCAGACGAAGTCGAGCAGCGGCTCGGCGGGGACGGCGGGGTGATAGTTCTTGTGCCACCCGATGACCGAAGTCGTGTCCAACTGCGTGTCAGCGCCCAGTACTCTCCAGTCACCCAGGAAATCGAGACCACATTTGAGTTCCTCGATGCCGTTGGAAACCCGTTGCCAGCGAAGAGTCGCGGTCGTCTGACAGGCTTGCAGCAGCTTCGGCCTTTGTTCTACCTCTCGGCTTTGCGTGATGCTGGCAAGGAGTTTTCTCGCACGTCGCAGTTTTGGTCGCCCTTCGTCAAGAACTCGCAGATTGACGAGGCGACGAAGACTGCCATCGAGACGCAGCTTGAGGACATCAACGCACAAATCATCGAAGCTCATGGAACGTTCAAAGGCGTCCGCGACCATCTGGCTAAGGTGCAAGAGCTGGTGGCTCTCGGTGGACAAGACGTCGTCAGTGTCGATGCAGTTCCTGCACGGGTGTTTGATATGCTGAACCGCACCCAAGTGAGCATTGCGTCGGCTACAGGCGCACGATTACCCATTGGGCGTCATGGAGAAGGTACCCAGAGCCTGACCGTTCTGATGCTGTTCGATGCCTTTCTCAAATCAGAGCTGGCCAGAAAGCAAGGCGCCAAGGAATCGAAGCCCATCGTCGCGCTGGAGGAACCAGAAGCCCATCTGCACCCGAACGCCGTCAGGGCGCTCTGGAAGACTATTCAAGACATCGACGGCCAGAAACTGATTGCTACGCACTCAGGCGACCTCCTGTCGGAGGTGGACCTGACGGCAATTCGGAGAATCTACAAGTCGCGGGGACAAGTGAAGGTTGGTGCCATCGCTCCGGGAGCACTGGACCCGCGTGACCAAAGGAAGTTTGATTTCCTGGTTCGCCGCACCCGTGGCGAGTTGTTCTTCGCCCGTTGCTGGTTGCTTGGAGAAGGTGAAACCGAAGCCATCCTGTTCTCCGGTGTGGCTCAGGTGCTCGGCCTAGACCTCGAGCAGGCTGGCGTCAGATGTGTTGAGTACCGCTTGGGCGACATCGACTACTTCCTAGATGCGGCCAATGCCTTGGGAATTTCGTGGCATTGCTTGACCGATGCCGACGCCCAGGGTGCCAGCGACGCGAAGAAGGCAGATGACCGGATTCCCGAGACTCCCAAGCGGCCGTGGCGATACATTTCGGTTCTTGCCGGTGCAGCGTCCATCGAGCCTTATTTGGCCGCGAATGGGTTCCTAGACGTTTATGAGGCCATCGCAGTACCTGCGAAGAAGGCGGCGAAGCTGACTGTTGCACCGGGCGACCCAGCGTACGCTGACCAAATCATCAAATGCATCCCTGACAAACCGAGTGCTGCATACGCTGTAGTCGAGGCGATGCGCCAGCGTGGTGCTCTATCGGTGCCCAAGGCACTGCGAAGCGCCGTCATAAAGGCGATTGCTCTCGCCGGGAGGTCGTGATGGACTACTTGAAGAAGCTCAATGCCAGTCAGCTCACCGCCGCTCAGTGGGATTCGGGGCCTTTGTTGGTCCTAGCAGGCCCGGGTTCAGGAAAGACAGCGACGTTGACCGCCCGAGTCGCACGTCTCGTTGAGCAGAGCCAAGACGACTCATTTCGGATTCTGTGTTTGACGTTTACCAGGAAAGCTGCCGCAGAAATGCGCGAGCGCCTGCTGACGCTCGTCCCAAATGCGAAGGACCGGGTCCTGTTGACCACATTTCACTCGTTTGCTACCGACATCTTGCGGCAGCATGGTAGCCACTTTGGATTGAGCCCCGACTTCGAGATTCTTGATGAGTCTGAGCGTGTTGGGCTTCTAAGGTCGGTGCTGGCAGAGAGGTCGGATGAACTCACCAAGTTTGTTTCGGCAGACAAGGCGTTGACTGCCATCGACTTTCTTCTCCGGAACGTGACCCCTGACGCCCAAGTTCCATCCTTGCTGAAGGATACAGAGGCGGGCCAGCAGCTTCAAACGCTGTTCGTTCGCTACAAAGAGTTGCTAAAGCAACAGAATTGCTTGGACTACGGGTCCATCTTGTATTTCTGCGAGGAGTTGCTTCGCGAACGGCCTCGCATTAGCAAGCAGCTTCGGACAGTGTATCGGTTCGTCTGTGTGGACGAGTTTCAGGACACAAATGCAGCACAGTACCGGGTACTTCGGGTCTTGGTTCCCGACAGGGACGCCAACGTCTTCATCGTCGGCGACGACGACCAGACCATATATCAGTGGAACGGTGCGAGTCCGGCCCGTGTGAAGGAGCTCGAGCAGCACTACAACTTGACCACCATTCAGCTTCCGGAAAACTACAGGTGTCCCCCAGAAGTGGTGGCGCTCGCGAATGCACTTATCGTCCACAACGGTGAGCGGTCGCCGGACAAAAAACCGTTGCTCTCGATGAAGGTTGGCTCTGGCACGAACCCTATCCAGCTTCTGTCGTTTGAAGACGACCAAAAGGAGGCAGAGGGTATTGCTGAGTGCGTGGCTGCTCGGCTGAAGAACGGCGCACGTCCTGCCGATATTGTTGTCCTGGCGCGCGCAACCAAGCTCTTGGAGCGGGTCCAAAGGGCGCTGGAGGCGCTGTCAGTGCCGAGCCATATCCAACGACGGAAGTCCCAGTTCGAGAGTGCGCCGATGCGGTTCGTAATGTCGGCGCTGAAACTGGCGTTGGTACGGTCCGACGACGATTTGGCCTCGATGGTAACCAAGGCTCTGTCCGACTGCGTGGAGCAAGACTCCAGTGAAGAGGACCTCGCTGGATTTTCCGCCGCACTCAACGGGGACCAATTAGAGGCGCTTGGCGCGCTAGTAGCTGACAGTCCCGCCGTGGCTAAAGAGCTTCAAGACGCTGTCTCCGTGCTGGTTCAGGGACGATATGCCGAATTCATCCAGGAGACTCTAGCGTACTTCGACGCCGTCGAAAGCGCTGGCCGAGACGGAGTAGACGAGCAGTACGCCGAGTACACAACGGAGCGAAATGTTTGGCAAAACATCATTCGTGAGATTGGCGGCGAGGATGAAGCTTACTCTCTGTCATTGGGACAGTTCCTACAAGAGCTTGCGCTGGCGAACAAGACCCCAGAGGCACCCTCAAACTCAGTGCGCTGCCTGACTATTCACAGCTCAAAAGGACTGGAGTTTCTGCATGTTTATCTGGTCGGCATGTCCGAAGACCAGTTGCCGTCCTTCCAAAGCAAGAAATCGGGAGACGATAGTAGGGAGATGCAGGAAGAGCGCCGCAATTGCTTTGTTGCGATTACTCGAACGATAGAAACGCTGACCATGAGTTACGGTGAAAGGTACAACGGATGGCGCAAGGCGCCGTCTCGGTTTCTTTTCGAGATGGGCGTGTTGGCGTCAGGGGGCGAAGTTTGAGAGAACAAGACTCACTGAACTGGACTCCTTCAGGGAGCAAGCAACGTAAGCCCGGTCTGCACGGTGTTTAAGATGGCTGCAACGCGACAACAACCTTCATCTTCTGTCCAAATCGGCACTGCGCTGGCATCTGCGCTGCAGGCTGCGGCTAAGGGTAACTCGCTCACGGCCACACCTGCTGCAGCGGTTCTTTGGCCGGACAAGGAGGGGCAGTGGCTGACCGCCTTGCCGGACCTTAAGAAGTTGATGCCCAGCTTGTGCATGCTCGGTGCCTACGACCCTGCCAAGCGAACCGGTCCCTCGATTTGGCTTAAGTGCGCCATTGCAGGTCTGATTCCTGAGGTTCAGTTCGACAGTGTGCCCGTGGTGTATCTGCCCGGCGTTAGCCGCGCAGAGCTGCGTGCCATTGAAAGCTGCCAGCGCGACCTGCAACCGCTTGCCGAGCTGCAGTATCGTGGCGTGTTCTGGAGCCAGGCCAATGCCAAGGACTGGACTCTGAGTGCCTTTCTTGCTTCGAAGAACGGCGGCCTGGGATTGGATGTGGCACAAGACAAGGCTACTCAGGAGGCATTGCGGCAAGCGCTGCAGGCTGGCGTACTGCTGGAATGTAGCTTGGACGACCTCAAGGGGCGCGCCATCAATGCGGAGTGGTTGTTGGGCCTGCTGGCACCCAACCCCACCCGAGACCTGCTGCAGTGGATGAACGAGCCGGAGGCGACCCGCAAGCAGTGGGGCGATGTGTTGTGGGAAGTGTTTGCGAAACGCTGCAAAGCAGACTACGGCTTTGACCCGGTAGCGGACGGCGCATTAGTGGCAGCAGAGCGACTGGCGAAGCGTGAGGGTAAATGGGCTGCGGCCTTTGTGCTTTATAGCGATTCTTTCGGCAGCTTCCCGAACGTCTTTAATCTGCTAGCCAAGTTGCAGACACCACAGATGGGGCTGTTCCCGGAACATGCTCATCTGTCTGGCTATCCCCAAGCCAATGAGCTAGAAGAGTCGGCTTTGCGCGGTGCCTTGTCGTCATGCGCCTCCATGGACGCATCTGCGGCGCGTGCCGCGGTGTTAGATGCTGAGCAGGAACACGGCCATCGCCGGGATTGGCTATGGGCGCGAATGGGGAAGTCGCCTTTGGTCGCTGCACTTGAGCACCTGGCGGATGTTGCCAGTCGAAGCGCTACCGCCCCCATCGGGCAAACACCGGCCGAACTTGCACAGAGCTACCAGGAAACGGGCTGGCCGGTAGACCATGCCGCGCTACAGGCGCTGGCATGCGTCCATACCAAGAGTGACCTGGGAGCAGTCGGCGCTGCGCTTCGAGTCATGTATCTTCCGTGGATGGAGGAGGCTGCGCGCAGACTACAGGAAGCGGTAAAGGCGTCAGGTGGTCTGCCGCCGATGCAGTCTACCCAGACTACGGACATAAACGTCGGGACGTGCGCCATCTTTGTGGACGGTTTGCGATACGACGTGGCGGTACAACTGCAACAGCGCCTTTCAGTTTTAGGCCCTGCCAGCCTTTCGGCCCGCTGGACCAGCCTGCCTTCAGTCACGGCTTCTGGGAAAGCGTGGTGCTCGCCTGTGGCAACTTACATTACCGGCACTGCCGAGGATGTCGAGTTTGAGCCTCGGGTTTCAGCAGATGGAAAGCCGCTTTCTTCACCCAATCTCCGAAAATTATTGTCGGAACATGGCGTGCAGCCGCTATACCAGCATGAATCCGGAGACCCCCAGGGGCGAGCCTGGACTGAAGCCGGAGACCTTGACCACTACGGACATGAGCACGGTGTGCGTCTCGCGCGGGACCTGGATACGCAGTTGGGCCAAGTGGTTGAGCGGGTCAGTGAGCTACGTGACGCCGGCTGGAAGCGGATTCGCATCGTTACAGACCACGGCTGGCTTCTGATGCCTGGAGGGTTGCCCAAGTCTGATTTGCCGAAGCACCAGGTCGAGACACGTTGGGGGCGTTGTGCGGTCCTGAAAGACAGTGCGCACGCGACTCCGCTGACCTTTGGCTGGGATTGGTGCAAGGACGTGCAAGTTGCGTACGCACCGGGAATTTCGAGTTTTACCGCCGGCGTTGAGTACACACACGGTGGCATCAGTTTGCAGGAATGTCTGGTTCCAGTGATGGAGCTGGACTTTGCGAGTGTTGCTGGGACGACGGATTCGGTGACGATTCAGTCGGTGACGTGGAAAGGGCTGCGCTGCACCGTTATCGTGGAAGGGGCATCAGCAGGCCACCGTGTCGATATTCGTACCAAGGCTGCACTGGCGTCCAGTTCGTTGGCTGCTAGCGTCAAATCGCTGGAAGGTGGCAAGGCTAGTATTGCAGTTGCTGATGACGAGCATATGGGCTCTGTGGCGCTCGTGGTGGTGCTCAGTGCCGACGATGAAGTGCTTCAGAAACAGGCCACTACAGTAGGAGAGCAATAGTTATGCAACTCGACGAATTGGACCGTAAGGCCACAACGGCCTTCGAAGGCTATGTCGTGCGGAAGGATTTGGTTCGCACCTTTAGCCGCCAGTTCCCGGTGCCCACCTACGTTGTGGAGTTCCTCCTGGGCAGGTACTGCGCAACAACCGATGAAGCCGAGATTCAGGAGGGGCTTGACATCGTGCAGCGGCAGTTGGCTTCGCGTACGGTCAAAGCGGGTGAAGAGGAACTGTTTAAAGCTCGCGCGCGCGAGTCCGGCTCCGTGAAAATCATCGACATCATCACGGCTCGCCTGGATTCGAAGACCGACTCGTACGTTGCTAGCTTGCCCAGCTTGCGTCTGAACGACGTCCGCTTGACGCCCGAGATGGTGAAGGACAATGAGCGCATGTTGACCGGCGGCTTCTACGCCGAAGTCACGCTAGGCTACGACGCGTCAATTGCTCAGGAAAAAGGCGGCCGACCCTTCGGTGTGGACGCACTGCGCGCGATTCAACTCTCGAAGCGCGAAGTACTGGACGTGCTGGCCAAGGGGCGCGAGAGCTTTTCGACGGCCGAGTGGCGTGACCTGCTGCTTCGCAGCGTCGGCTTTGAACCGGAGACCTTGTCCGAGCGGGCCAAGGATGCGCTGCTGCTGCGCATGGTGCCTTTCGTCGAGCGCAACTATAACCTGGTTGAGTTGGGTCCGCGTGGCACCGGCAAGTCGCACCTGTTCCAGCAAGTCTCGCCCTACGCGCACCTGATTTCTGGTGGCAAAGCGACAGTAGCGCGCATGTTCGTCAACAACGCCAATGGTCAACGTGGCCTGGTGTGCCAGTACGACGTAGTTTGCTTCGATGAGGTCTCTGGCGTCTCCTTCGACCAGAAGGACGGCGTGAATATCATGAAAGGCTATATGGAGAGCGGCGAATTCTCGCGTGGCAAGGAGAGTATCCGCGCCGATGGCTCCATCGTGTTAGTGGGTAACTTCGACGTCGATGTCGAGCACCAGCAGCGTGTCGGCCATCTGTTTGGCCCGCTGCCCCCTGAGATGCGGGACGACACTGCCTTCATGGACCGCATTCACTGCTTCCTGCCGGGCTGGGATGTGCCCAAGCTGAACCCAGGCTTGTTTACCGAACACTTTGGCCTTGTGAGCGACTTCCTGTCCGAGTGCTTCACCCAGTTGCGCAACCAAAGCCGTGTCTCGACGCTGCAAGGTCGCGTCTATTGGGGCGGCGCTTTGTCCGGCCGCGACCTGAACGGCGTCAACAAGACTGTCAGCGGCCTGCTCAAACTGCTCTACCCGAACGCTGAAACGCCGGTTAGTGATGAAGACCTGGAATGGGCCGTGCGGCTGGCCCTGGAGGTGCGCCGCCGCGTGAAGGAGCAGCAGAAGCGTATCGGCGCGGCCGAGTTCCGCAACACGCATTTCAGCTACACCATGGGCACTGAAGGTGTCGAAAAGTTTGTGAGTACGCCCGAACTGCAAAGCCAGGGCGGTATCGGCGATGAACCGCTGGAGTGCGGACAGATTTGGACATTGAGTCCTGGCGGTCAGGACGAGCACCCGGGGCTGTTCCGCCTTGAGGTTACCGAGGGACCGGGTAGCGGCGTGAGAGTGCTTAACAACCCGGTGCCCGCTGCTTTCAAGGAGTCGATTCGCTATGCCGAGCAGAATCTCTATGCAAGGGCGCAGCAGCTGGTCGGAGACCGAGACCCGCGCTCACACGAGTTTTCTGTCCAGTTGCGTGGGTTTGATGCCGCGAAGTCGGGAGCGAAGACCAGCGTGGCCGCTCTCATCGCGCTAGCCAGTGCATTGCTGAAGAAGTCGATTCGTGGCGGCCTCGTTGTTGTCGGCGAGGTAACGCTGGGTGGCACCATCGAACCTGTTCACAACGTGGTTTCGCTGGCCGAGATAGCTGTCGAGAAAGGAGCGAAGTCGTTACTTCTACCCGTATCCTCCCGGCGTCAATTGTTCGAGCTGTCCGATGAGATGGCGACCAAACTGGACATCGAGTTCTACCAGGATGGTCGGGATGCGCTATTGAAAGCGATGGCAGACTAGGGGAGAAGCTGATGGACCAAGACCCAAAGACCCTCATCGTTTCGAAATTTCAGAAATTTGCCGCGACGCGTTAGTGCGCGAAGCGGCCGGCCGCACAATAGACGCCGCAAATTTTTAAACCAACCGCACATATCTCTCGAGTTCGTGTGGAGGGCCTCCCCCTTCCAGCCGCCGTCGGAAAGGGGGGGCAACCGGAAGTCGCTGGAGCAGTCAATGCCGGGTAGGTGCGACCCCAGTAACATGCTCCAAGAGAAAGCGGCACACCAGTTCTTGCGCTTTTTGCTCGGACAAGCCGTAGTACGGGTAGTGCCGCCCAGCAACGTGAAGGTCCAGCCAGTATGGTCCAGAAGTGAACCGTGACGGTTGGTAATTCAGGTGGCGACGCAGCAGCACCCGCACCATCGTGCGGTCGTCATGGAGACGTGACTCTTCCTCGAAATTTTCCACGACCACGAATTTGGCTTCACTTTTCAAGTAAGACTCCTCTATAAACCAGTTGGAGCCTCCATAATTCAATAAATTCGTCTCCAAGAAAATATAACCATTTTGCGGGTACGGTATACCATAAAAATGCATTTATTTTATGGTTCTATGGTTATTTTGATGAATTTGTATAGCGCATAATTATATATTTGCCAACTTGACGGCGGTGTCGTCAACGATAGTCCCGAACTGAAAAGGTAAGGGTGTGTGGTGGCCGGTAAACGAAAAACCCGGTTATTTCCGGGCTTTCTCTTCAGTACAGCGCAAGTCCGGGAAGTTTTTTGGAAAGATTCTTCAACTCTGGTATGTAACGCACTAGCTTCTTGTTTTCAAGAACCGTGGCATACGTCATCGTAGCAAGCCCAAACGCTGGGCCGCCCGTCGATAGAGCGATGCCCATCTGGTCAAGCTTTCTGAATATCTCCATATAGGTGCTTACCGGCGACGACAAGCCGCTTTCGCCCGGAGTGACCGCTAGCTCAGCTAGGGCCAGGCGCTCACGCACAGACTTGCCGTCTAGGACATACCCAAGTATGAGCTTGCGCGCGCTATCCGCTTCAGCTTGCGACAGCAGCGTCGCCGGAACGATGAATAGCTCATCGCCCTGCTGCGGCTTCGGGATAGAACTGCTCGGTGGCGGCGCGGTGGTGACAGCCGCCGGCTCGGGAGTTGGCTCGGTCTTGCCGGCTGCTCCGCCGTGAACTAGGCGCAGCGAGAATTTTCGGTCGTTCACAGTGCATTTCCGTTCTTACGTCGCGTAAGTATACGCTCTCCGGAACAAGAAACTCGAACAACATCGCCGGCTCCGCTATGGCCCGCCCCTGTAGTCAAGGAATTGTCTCGGAAGGAATGCACGGCTAGGTTCAATTGAGATTATTTCAATTGATTATGGATGGTCAATCAATAGAAAAATTTCATAAAAATATCTCCTAACATCTCTAGGCGTCTTTCAAATTCTACCTAATAAATGGGCGAAGCGGGCTTCGGAGGGGCTTTCATGGGCCTTTGGTGGGCTATACGATGATGTAGACAGCAATTTCGCTACTTCACATTCTCACCAAAATCAAGGAGCTTCCAATGCGTAATTTCGTGATGGTTTCGCCCAATTTCTGGGTCGGTCAGACGGGCCGTGACCTTGCTCGCGCCGGCACTGCTGCTCAGCTGACCGCGCTCTACTTGCTCAGCAATCCGCAGGCGAACTACACCGGCTTGTACCGCCTGCCGCTGATTTACATCGCCAACGACTTGAACATGTCGCAAGACGCGGTGCGCGCTGCCCTCGTCGCCATTGAGAAGACGGGCTTCGCGAAGTACCACGAGCGTAGTGAGTACGTCTGGATTGTCGAGAGCGCGCGTCACCAGCTGGGCGAGCTCAAGGCGAACGACAACAAAGTCAAGTACGTGAACAAAGAGTTTGCGGCTATCGGCAAGAACTGTCCGTTCATCGCTGAATACTTCGCTAAATACGGCGCGAGCATGCACCTAAAACCGCACAAAGACATGCCGCAAGCCGCGCAAACGGCAGCTAAGTCGGGCGCAGTGGCCCAGGCTGCCGCAGTGGAGTTCGCCAGCACGGAAGTGATTGAGCAGGGTGCTGCGGTTGAGCAGCTGGTGCCGGCTGCCTTGGTTGTGGTGGCGACGACGCGCGAGGCCGCCCGTGTCAAGTTCTACGACTCACTGTCGACGTTCGTTCACAAGCGTGATGTGAATGGCTTCGAGACGTACAGCGGCAATGAGACGGTTAGGCGTCTCGTCACCTTCGCTGAAGACGTCGGACACGAAGAAGCGATTAACGTCATCCAGCTCGCTCTTGAGGCCCACGACTACGATGTCATTGACTTCGACATGTATGCTCGTGAGGTTATCGACATCTGAGCGAAGCAAGACCCGGCATCGGGCTTTTAACGTCTAAATGTTAGCCCCGATGTGAAACTGACCCACCCGCCGAAGTAACCTTCCTCCATCGCTCAATTTCGGGAAGACTGCGCAGGACATCGCAGACAAACGGCTCAGCGAGAACATCACGCAAGCGTTCTTGAACGTGATGAAGAAGTGACGCGTCGCCAGCACTCTCGGGGCCCGGCAGGCCCGTAGCCAGGGATGAGGCCTGCGAGCGGAGCTAGCGCCTGTTCCCGGCTCGTTGGCCGGGAGCATCACAGATGCGCGTACACGACACTTTTGGGTCTGGGTGGTGAAACTGCTTGTAAACGCGATAGCGAGCACCTATAGTGAATCGCCACACATAGGAATGCTAACGTGCTCGACGACGGATTCGGTAGTTTCAATACCAACTTCGGTTACGACAACTTTTCGGCACCGAGCTTCAGCGCACCGAGCTACGACAGCTACGACAGCTACGACAGCTACGACAGCTACGACAGCTACGACAGCTACGACAGCTACGACAGCTACGACAGCTACGACAGCTACGACAGCTACGACAGCTACGGCTGCTCGAGCAGCTTCGATAGCTACACGCCGCACATCGACCCGCTGGCATACGTGCAGTTTCCTGCTGGCGCGGGCGTCATCTTCGACCCGACCGCCGTGAACGCCGGCGTGGGCTTTGCGAATATGTCGATGGCGGACGCCGCCGCCGCGTTGCAGCTCAGCGAAGAGAACTTCAAGCGTGTCAGCGCCGTTTTCGAGCAGTTCAATCTGCCGGCCCGCCAGCTCGACGCTGATGGCTGGCCGGAGATTACTCGCGAAGACTGCGACAACATGAGCAGCGAAGAGCACTGCGCTTTTCTTGAAGCTCGAGACAGCTATTACCGTGAGAATCGGCTGTACAACTATGCTCCTGAAGCAGTTCTGAAGCGTAAAAACGAAAGGCTCATCGAAGAAGCTCGAAAAGCATGCAGCTATATCGGCGATATTAACACTGATGGCTGGTGCCAGGTGAAAGCGGTAGAGCGATGCGACTGGAGATATGCCGACTGGAAGCGATACTATCAGTTCATGTATCGTTTCTATGAACAGAACAACAATAAGGGCGAGTATTTCAGCCGGATTTTCCGGATAAGACAGCGAATCATCGACAAGTATATGCCGGGCTGCGCTGAGCTTGTGCTGCCGCCAATCGGCAAGGAGTATTACGATTCGCTGAGCGACGATGCAGCAAATGAATATACGCATCTGTTCATGCTGCACCGTGCCGGCGTCGCGGCTATTGGCGGTGGTCAATAACAACCATAGCCGCGCATATATGCCGCAACGTCTTCGTAATCATGGCGTAATTTTGCTATTTTGCGTACGACGTCGTATGGCTTTCCGAACGTAATGTGATGCCGCATAGCATCCGCGCCGCCATCGAGTAAATCGTAAATAAAATCAGGCTCGCTTTGCAGCTGAACAGCAGCGTCTAGCTCGGATATTGCATCCGCCAGGAGCAATATCGTTTCAACATGCCCCCTGGCTAGACCAGTTTCTGTCGAAATAAATCTGTAACCCCGGGCAGCCAGGGATGCTGTCGCATCCGCCAGCTCTTCGAGCGCACCTATTTCTAATGTGTCGCTTATAGCGTCACATAATGCTGCCTCGCGCTCAAAGCGGCCAGGGCTTTCATGACGAATAACCGCGCCATCGGGCATCGTAACCGTTACGACAAACACGTCGTCTATTACATAATTGCCAACTTTGTATTCGAGGGCGAACGGAAGCGAGCCGTTGTACGGACTTTTTCCTTTAATGCTTTCTGAAAGTGAATCCGCCAGCGCGCCGCCAACTGCTTCAAGCTCCAGCTCATCAATATCAGAAAGCATACGCCGTCCCGTTATTCTGCCCTAGTGTTTACGTTCAGTCGGTGCCACTCTTCTGTTTCACCAACTATTTGAAGTGTTCCGCGCACTTGCTCTTTTTTTACTTTCTCAGCAAGTTCATCGAATGCTGCTCTAATCTCAGGTGCGGTAGATAATCCTTCGTCATATATCTCGAGCGCCGCGGTGCTCTTATGTCCGGTTTGCTTCTTAATCGTGCCGAGAGATATATTTGACTCAATCGCTCTGCTGATAAACTCGCGCCGTCCAGCATGTGCATGATAGTCTCTTTGGATTATTCCCAAATCTCGAAGACTGTCTACGCCGCTGCGGTAGTGATACTCGACAAATTCACCTTCTTTAGATGCCGTCCAGAACAGATAGGGGCACTTATCTGGAACGGTTTCGAGTTGTTTGCGAAGTAGCATATCGGCGATTTCAGTAACGTGAATACGCCGGTCTGTATGATTCTTCGTGTCCTGGAATACTAGCTCTTTGTTGCCAAGGTACAAATCTGTGATTTGCAGTGTCTTCAATTCGCCAGGGCGGCATCCGAGGTGGCGAATGAGCAGTAGAAACCGAGCAGCTCGCGCCAGAAACTCATTCTCGCTGCTCAGCGCAGTATGCTGAAGTTGCTTCTGCTCCTGCATAGTAACTCTGCGCTTACGTCGCTTAGTCGTCGGGCGAGATATATGCGAGACAAAGTTTTCGCGCACTATCTTACGACGCTTTGCAAACTCTACGACAGCTGCTAAAGCAGCTACTTCGAGTCGCACACTCGTATTACTCATCTTGCGCTTAGTGCGCTCTGATATTGTCTGCAAACGAGCGTCAATATAATCGTAGATTAGACTCGTATCAGCTTCCAGCTCGAATACTGTCTTGCTCCCGAAATAGGCGAGCACCGGGAGGATGCGGCCCTTCTCAGTGCTCTGTGTCTTAAGTTTTTCGAGGTGAACAGCGTTGATACTTCGTAGCGCTCCCACAGGCTCTTCATCGTATGCTGAGCAGGTGCCTCAGCAGGCGGATTCAGATACCCCTTCTCAGCAGCTTGTGCAGCTTCTTGTGTGTCGTGCAGCTCGTCGACTTTGAGTGTCTTGCGTCGAATCTGAAGACGCCACCGCCCGGAGGGCAACTGAACGATGCTCATGTAGTAGTTCCTCGCTTTCCCCGTGTGCAATCCGATTGCACACGGATTATCTACGAAAGCAACAAAAAAGCCGCCAAGCTATGTGCTTAGGCGGCTTCTTTGCAGTCGACTAATCGACTGTAACTACTTGATTCTATTGCTGATGCTTCGACTGCAGCAGCAGCATGTGTAGGTGGTGGGGCGTGAGTGACTCGAACACTCGACCTACGGATTAAGAGTCCGCTGCTCTACCAACTGAGCTAACGCCCCAACAGAAGCGAAATTATAGCGGAGGCTTTTTCAGAAGCGCAAGCCCCTCCGCAGAAATTTCTTAAAATTTTTACGAAACCGACCGACGGCCGCTTCTAGACGCCTCCCCGCTGAACCCGAAAGCGTCCGACAGCCCGTTATCATGGCGCATCCTCCGCGGCGATGAAGCCCGCAAATCAAAAGGAACCATGGACGAAACCGCCATCCGCGCCTTGCTCGACAGCATCCTCGCCCCGTGGGTCAAGGAACTGCGCCTCATGCCCGAATCCGTCGCTGAAGGCTCCGTCACGCTGCGCCTGCCGTACTCGGATCACTTGCGCCACGCCGGCGGCGTCATCTGCGGCCAGGTCTTCATGGCCGCGGCCGACACCGCGATGGTCGTCGCCATCTCGCACGTCATGGGCGGTTTCTCGCCGATGACCACGGTCTCACTGAACACGACCTTCATGCGCCCCATCAAATCCGGCGACGTGCTGATCACGGCGCGCATCCAGCGCCGCGGCCGCAACCTGGTCTTCGGCGAAATCGACATGCACGACGACACGGGCGAACTCGCCGCCCACGCCACGACGACCTACGCGCTCATCAATAAATAGGCAAATGTTCGATCAGGTCGTATTCGCGGGCGGCGGCAATCGCTGCTGGTGGCAGGCGGGGTTCTGGGACATCGTCCAGCCGGAATTGAAGCTCAGGCCGCGCATCATCGCGGGCATATCGGCGGGCGCGGCGACGGCCTGCATGCTCTACACGAACGAGTCGCGCTGGGTGATGGACTACTACGCCCACGCCCTGCGCGACAACACCAGGAACGCCTACTGGGCCAATCTGCTGCGCGGGCAATCGGTATTTCCGCACTACCGCATCTACCGTCAGGCCCTGCTCGACATCTTCGCCGAGCGCTTCGCATCGCTGCAGAATGCGCCCGAGATCCGCATCGGCGTGTCGCATCTGCCGCGCTGGCTCGGCGCGCGCAGCGCGGTCGCGGCGGGTCTCATCGCGTACAACATCGAGAAGTACGTGAGAAAGACGCTGCACCCGACGCTCGGCCAGGCGCTCGGCTTCCATCCGGAATTCGTGAAGGCGCAGGAATGCGCGACGATCGAAGATCTCGCGGATCTCATCCTGCAATCGTCGAGCACGCCGCCGTTCACCCCGATCCTGCGACGCAACGGACGTCCCGTCCTCGACGGCGGCATGGTCGACAATGTGCCGGTCTCCGCCCTCGATGCATCGCCGGGCCTCGTCCTCGTGATGGTCACGCGCCTGTATCCGCGCGAGCGCATGTTCGTCGTGCCGCACGGCGAGCAGCGGCGCATCTACATTCAGCCGTCCCGCAAGGTGCCGATTTCGAGCTGGGACTATACGAGTCCGTCCCAGATGCAACATGCTTATGATCTGGGCCGCGCGGACGGAGAGGATTTTCTGGAGCGCCTTCCGCGTCTGATGGAAACCGCTTAGCATCTAGCTTAGGGAGCAGACCGTGGCGAAGAAGCACACGTACGAACTGACCGTCGACTGGACGGGCAATCTCGGTTCCGGCACATCGGCCTATGACGCCTATTCGCGCGATCATCTCGTGCGCGTCGGCAGCAAGGCGGCGATCGAGGCGTCGAGCGATCCGGCGTTTCGCGGCGACCCCGCGCGCCACAATCCGGAGGAGCTGTTCGTGGCGTCGCTGTCGTCGTGCCACATGCTCTGGTATCTGCACCTGTGCGCGACGAACGGAATTGTCGTGACGGGCTATGTCGACGAAGCCATCGGCACGATGCAGGAAGAAGCGAAAGGAGACGGGCGCTTCGTCGATGTGCTGCTGCGTCCGCGCGTGACGATCGGCGCCGGCAACGACACCGATCTCGCCGCGCGACTGCATGAGGAGGCGCACCGGTTCTGCTTCATCGCGAACTCGGTGAATTTCCCGGTGCGCTGCGAGCCGTCGATCGAAATCTCGACGGTCTAGTCACGCTCAACGGCGGCGCGCGTGCTGGAGCGCTTCCTTGTTGAAGACGCTCGACGTGTCGCCCGCATCGAACGCGAGGATGTTCCTGAACGCCGCGCCGAAGTAAAGCTCGTAGCTCTCGCGTTCCACGTACCCGATGTGCGGCGTGCAGATCACGTTCTCGAGACGCAGCAGCCCGTAGCCTTGAAGAATCGGCTCGGTCTCGAAGACATCCACCGCGACCATGCCCGGCCGGTTGTGATGCAGCGAGTTGAGCAGCGCGTTGTCTTCGAGCAGCTCGGCGCGGCTCGTGTTGACGAAGAGCGCCGTCGGCTTCATGCGCATGAGGTCGTCCTGCTTGACGATGCCGCGCGTCTCGTCGGTGAGGCGCATATGCAGCGTGAGCACGTCGCTCTGTTCGAAAAGCGCCTCGCGGCTTTCCGCGACGGCGAAGCCATCCTCGCGCGCCGCGCTCTGCGAATGCTCGCGTCCGTAGACGAGCACGTTCATGCCGAACGCCTTGCCATAGCCCGCCACCAGCTTGCCGATCTTGCCGTAGCCCCAGATGCCGAGCGTCTGCCCGCGCAGCACCTGCCCGAGACCGAAGTTCGGCGGCAGCGCGGACGTCTTCAGTCCCGACTGCTGCCAGGCGCCTTGCTTCAGGTTCGCGACGTACTGCGGAATGCGACGCTGCGCCGACATGATGAGCGCCCACGTCAGCTCGGCCGGCGCCACCGGCGAGCCCGTGCCCTCCAGCACCGCGATGCCGCGCTCCGTACAGGCGTCGATGTCGATATGCCCGCCGCCCGCGCGCCCCGTCTGGCTGATCATGCGCAGTTTCGGACATTTGTCGAGCAATTGAGAGCTGATGCGCGTGCGCTCGCGAATCAGCACGAGGGCGTCCACCTCCGAAAGTCTGCTGGCCAACTGTCCGAGACCGCGCACCGTGTTATTGAAGACCTTCACCTCATGGTCATCGAGCAAATGGAAGCAGTCGAGCTTCCGGACGGCGTCCTGGTAGTCGTCGAGAATGGCGATTTTCATGGGCATTGATTGGCTTTTGTTAGGCATCAAACGTGCTGCTTTTTCATCGAGCGCGAGAATAGAGCACTTAAATTCGGGTAAATACCGATAAATTGCGCTCTATCCGCGTTATTGCGCTGCATCAAGGCGATCTGGCGATGCGGTGTTATGCTTGACTCCCTTTTTTTCGGAGCCTCGCACGTCCGCGCCAAAATAAAGAATTTCAGCGCAACTAGCGGAAAACACGGTAATCCGCGAGGAGACAGGCCACTTAGTATCTCTTTTTAACAGTTTGTTCCTTTGCGACGCAAGCCGCGAAACGGTACGGTTTGCTGGTAAAGGATTGATGCCCGTGACGCCGCAATGGCTTGCGAACCGCATTTCGTGCGATGAAAGAGCGCATTGGAAGTGCACGAAAGCGCCCAGCGGTTCGAGTCGCAAAAGCCTCTCGCATGCAGCGTCTGAGGGCCCAGGTTTTCATTGCAGAGAACGGAGACAGCTCGATGAACCAGCCCGCAGTAGTCGAAGACAACGATAACAACGTCGTCGAAATCGAAGCGCCGGCCTACGTCCGGCACCGACGACTCATCGAATGGGTGCAGCGCATCGCGGCCCTCACCAAACCGGATCGCGTCGTCTGGTGCGACGGCTCGCAGGAAGAGTACGACCGGCTCTGCCAGCAGATGGTCGAAGCCGGTACCATGAAGAAGCTCAACCCCGAGAAGCGCCCCAATTCCTTCCTCGCCTGCTCGGATCCGTCGGATGTGGCGCGCGTCGAAGACCGCACGTTCATCTGCTCGCAACGCCGCGAAGACGCCGGCCCGACGAACAACTGGATCGATCCGCAGGAAATGCGCGTGACGCTCGACGGCCTGTTCGACGGCGCCATGCGCGGCCGCACGATGTACGTCGTGCCCTTCTCGATGGGCCCGCTCGGCTCGCCGATCGCGCATATCGGCGTGGAGTTGTCGGACAGCCCGTATGTCGTGACGAACATGCGCATCATGACGCGCATGGGCCGCGCCGTATACGACGTGCTCGGCGAGGACGGCGAATTCGTGCCGTGCGTGCATTCCGTTGGCGCACCGCTCGGACGTGGCCGCAAGGACGTGGCCTGGCCTTGCAACGACACGAAGTACATCGTCCACTTCCCCGAGTCGCGCGAAATCTGGAGCTTCGGCTCGGGCTATGGCGGCAACGCGCTGCTCGGCAAGAAGTGCTTCGCGCTGCGCATCGCCTCGACCATGGGCCGCGACGAAGGCTGGCTCGCCGAGCACATGCTGATTCTCGGTGTCACATCGCCGCAGGGCCGCAAGTATCACGTCGCGGCGGCATTCCCGTCGGCGTGCGGCAAGACCAACTTCGCGATGCTGATTCCGCCGCAGGATCTGAATGGCTGGAAGGTGACGACGATCGGCGACGACATCGCCTGGATCAAGCCGGGCCGCGACGGCCGCCTGTACGCGATCAACCCGGAAGCAGGCTATTTCGGCGTCGCCCCGGGCACGAGCGAGAAGACCAACTTCAACGCGATGGCGACGCTCAAGGAAAACGTGATCTTCACGAACGTCGCGCTGACCGATGACGGCGACGTCTGGTGGGAAGGCATGACCGACGCGCCGCCCGCGCACCTGATCGACTGGCAGGGCCGCGACTGGACGCCGGAAATCGCCAAGGAAACCGGAGCCAAGGCCGCGCATCCGAACGCGCGCTTCACCGCGCCGGCATCGCAATGCCCGTCGATCGATCCGGATTGGGAAAATCCGGCGGGCGTGCCGATCGACGCGTTCATCTTCGGCGGTCGCCGCTCGAACACCGTCCCGCTCGTGACGGAAGCGCGCGACTGGAAGGCGGGCGTCTACATGGCCGCGACGATGGGCTCCGAAACCACTGCCGCCGCGGCGGGTCAGCAGGGCGTCGTGCGCCGCGATCCGTTCGCGATGCTGCCGTTCTGCGGCTACAACATGAGCGACTACTTCGGCCACTGGCTGAAGATGGGCGAGCGCCTCGAAGCGCTGAACGCGAAGACGCCGAAGTTCTTCTGCGTCAACTGGTTCCGCAAGGGCGACGACGGCAAGTTCGTATGGCCCGGCTTCGGCGAAAACATGCGCGTGCTGAACTGGATGATCGGCCGCATCGAAGGCTCGGCGAAGGGCGAGGAGCACGCGTTCGGCATCTCGCCGCGCTACGAGGACATCGACTGGGGCGCGCTCGGGTTCACGCGCGAGCAGTTCGAAAAGGTCATCTCGGTCAACGACGCTGCCTGGCGCGACGAACTCGCGCTGCACGACGAGCTGTTCACGAAGCTGAAGCAGCGTTTGCCGGAAGCGTTGCCGAAAGCCAGAGCCGACATGGAGAAGCGCCTGGCCGCGTGATCGAGTGAATCATCCGGCATGACCCTGCGCGGGATTGATGTCGCGAATCGAATCAATCCCCATATATATCGGGCTCGCTGCGGCGGGCCCGATTTTTCTGCGCTACACCGTCAAAATTGACGCGGCCAGCATTTTCAAAATTTCATCTCGCGGAATGAATCCAATCGAGTGTTGTGTGATTGGCAACAATCGGTGATCTTTCATTTGCGCAAGTCACCTAACCGCCAGATTTTTTTCGACTTTTTCCTGCTTCCCGGCAACTTCTGCACGATTCCGCCGGTCCTAGGATAATCCTGAATTGCTTTGCAGCAGAATTCGAGCCGTCTAGCGGCAGGAGTTGTCTTATGGATCATTTGCAGTCGATGAGAGTGTTCGTCCGCGTCGCCGATCTCGGGAGTTTCGCCCGGGCCGCGAGCGCGATGGACATCTCCAATGCGGTGGCGACGCGCCACGTCGCGGACCTGGAAGGCCGCCTCGGCACGCGCCTGCTCAACCGTACGACGCGCAGCCTCTCGCTCACGGAATCCGGTCAGGTCTATCTGGAGCGGGCTCGGCAAATTCTCGACGAGCTGGAAGACGTCGAACAAATGGTGGTGGCGCGCAATCACGAACCGCTCGGTTCGCTCCGGATCGTGGCGCCCGTGGTGTTCGGCCTGCACAACCTGGCGCCGGTGCTGCAGACGTATGCGCAGCGTTATCCGAAGGTCGTCCCCGACGTCACGCTGGTGGACCGTCAGGTCGATCTGGTCGAGGAAGGTTTCGATGTGGGCATCGTCATCGCGCGGCAGGTGAAGAGCGCGAGCATCGTCACGCGACGCCTGACGACCGGCTGCATGACCGTCTGCGCAACGCCCGCATATCTGGAGAAGCACGGCACGCCGACGCGCCCCGAGCATCTGCTCGAGCATCCGTGCCTGAGCCTGCCGTCCGAGTACTGGGGCGACGAGCGCGTGTTCACCGGCCCGGAAGGCGAAGTGCGCGTGCGGCCGCAGAACGTGATCATCGCGAACAACACGGAAATGCTGCGCCAGTTCGCGCTGCTCGGCATGGGCATCGCGATCCTGCCGAGCTATCTGATCGGCAACGACACGACGAAGGGCCAGCTCGTGCGGCTGCTCGGCGACTATCAGTTGCCGCAGGTCGACATCAACGTCGCGTATCCGAGCCGTCGCCACTTGCCGGCGAAGGTGCGCACGTTCATCGATCACCTCGTCGAGCATTTCAGCCAGACGCCGAATCATCAGCTCGGCGAGCAATGGATTCGCGACGGGCGCGGCAAGCCGGTCGCCCCGGTTGCGCAAGCGCATTACGAGCATGCCGATGAAGAGGCGGCACGCCCGCCGCGCTCGCGTCCGATCGATGGCGAGCTGGCGCCGAAAGTCTCCAAGCCTTCACGAACGCGAGGACGCGTGCCCGCACCATCGCCGTTTTGAAAGGCTCGCGCGAAGCGCAAATGAAAAACCCCGCGAATCGTTTCGCGGGGTTTTTTACTTTGGCGTCGGCCTAAGGGGCGATCAGCCCGTCTTGCGTGCGGTGGTCTTCTTCGCCGCTGCTTTCTTCGCGGGCGCCTTCTTTGCCGCAGGCCTGGTAGGCGTGGTCTTGGCGGCTACGGCGACGTCGCTATCGCCGGCTTCATCGCCGCTGTCGGCTTCCGCTGCCGCACCGCGCTTCGCCGCTGCCGTCTTGGCGGACGGCTTGCCTTCCTTCTTTTCGAACTCGAAGCCGATCTTCCCGTCCGGCTGCTTCACGAGATACGCCTTGAAGTTGCGTCCGGTGCGCGACGACTTGAAGTTCGTCAGCAGATCCGTGCGGCCTTCGTTCAGGAGCTTCTCCATCTGCTCCCGCGCGATCTCCTGCTGCAGGATGACCTTGCCCGAGCGGAAGTCGCACGTCTTCGGATTTGCGACCGAGTTCTCGCACACATAGCTCATGCCGTGCTCGAACACGCGCGACTGGCACTTCGGACACGCGCCGACCGGCGTCTGCTCGGAGAAGTCCGGCGGTTCGCCGTCGTCGCCGCCGGCGTCCTGGCCGAAGTCGAATTCGAGCTTGTAGTTCTTGATCTCGTCGTCGAGGACGAGCTTGAGAATGGCCGAGAACGGCCGCCCCATCTTGCTGCGGAAACCGGACAGCGGCCCGATGGTTTTCTCGCGCAGCAATTCCTCGACTTCGGCGATCTCGAACTGCCGGCCGCCCGGAATCTTGGAAATCGAGAACTCGCACTTCGTGCACGCGAAGCGGCGATAGTTCTCCTTCACCTGCGCGCCGCAGTTCGGGCACGGCGTTTCGAGCGTCGCGTAATCGCCGGGGATCGTGTCGGAGTCGTATTCCTTCGCGCGCTTGACGATGGTCTGCGTCATGCGCGCGATTTCCTGCATGAACTGATTGCGATGCAGGTTGCCGCGCTCCATCTGCGAGAGCTTGTGTTCCCATTCGCCGGTGAGTTCGGGCGCGGTCAGTTCCTCCACGCCGAGGCCGCGCAGCAAGGTCATCAACTGGAACGCCTTCGCAGTCGGAATCAGCTCGCGGCCTTCACGCACCATGTACTTCTCGCCGAGCAGACCTTCGATGATCGCCGCGCGCGTCGCCGGCGTGCCGAGGCCCTTCGCGGCCATCGCTTCGCGCAACTCCTCGTCTTCGACGAGCTTGCCCGCGCCTTCCATCGCCGAGAGCAGCGACGCTTCGTTGTAGCGCGCGGGCGGCTTGGTCACGAGACCATGCGCCTCGACCTTCTCGACATCGACCTTCTCGTCCTTCTGCACCGGCACGAGATTGCCTTCCTCGCCCGCGGCTTCGCGGCCGTAGACCTGCAGCCAGCCCGGCTCGACGAGCACCTTGCCTTCCGTCTTGAAGTGATGCCCCGAAACCTCGGTGATGCGCGTCGTCACGAGATATTCCGCGGCCGGGAAAAACACCGACAGGAAGCGCTTGACGACGAGGTCATACAGCTTCTGCTCCGGCTCGGACAGCGACTTCGGCGCCTGCAGCGTCGGGATGATGGCGAAGTGATCGCTGATCTTCGAATTGTCGAAGATGCGCTTGTTCGGCTTCACCCAGCCTTTGTCGAGTACCTGCTTCGCGAACGGCAGATAGTTGTTGCTCTCCTTGAGCATGGTCAGCGTTTCCTTGACCGTGCCCAGGTAGTCTTCGGGCAGCGCGCGCGAATCGGTACGCGGATAGGTCAGGACCTTGTGCTTCTCATAGAGCGCCTGCGCGAGGCCGAGCGTGTTCTTCGCCGAGAAGCCGAAGCGGCCGTTGGCTTCGCGCTGCAGGCTCGTCAGGTCGAAGAGCAGCGGCGACATCTGCGTCGACGGCTTCGATTCCTCGGTGACGGTGCCGGTCTTGCCCCGACAAGCCGCGACGACCGATTCCGCTGCCGCGAGACTCCACAGACGCGAGTCGCGCTGCTCGGGGTCGTTCTCGGTGCGCTTGAACTTCGGGTCGAACCAGCGGCCTTCGTACATGCCCTTCGCGGCGATGAACTCGGCGCGCACTTCCCAGTAGTCGCGCGGCACGAAACGGCGGATTTTCTCCTCACGTTCGACGACGATCGACAGAGTTGGCGTCTGAACGCGCCCGACCGTCGTCAGGAAGAAACCGCCGCCCTTGCTGTTGAAGGCGGTCATCGCGCGGGTGCCGTTGATGCCGACGAGCCAGTCGGCTTCCGACCGGCAGCGGGCGGCGTCGGCGAGCGGTTGCATGTCGGCGTCGCTGCGCAGGTTCGCGAAGCCTTCGCGGATGGCGGCGGGCGTCATCGACTGCAGCCACAGGCGCTGGACCGGCTGCTTGGCCTTCGCGTGCTGTGCGATCAGGCGGAAGATCAGCTCGCCTTCGCGCCCCGCGTCACAGGCGTTGATCAGGCGGTCGATATCCTTGCGCTTCATCAGCTTCGTCAGCACCTTGAGGCGCGACTCGCTCTTGGCGATCGGATTCAGGTCGAAATGCGGCGGAATGACCGGCAGATTGGCAAAGCTCCATTTGCCGCGCTTGACGTCGTATTCCTCCGGCGCCGCGATCTCGAGCAGGTGGCCGACCGCGGACGAGAGCACGTAATCGTCGCTCTCGTAGTACTCGTCATGCTTGGTGAAGCCGCCCAGCGCACGCGCAATGTCGTTCGCGACGGAAGGCTTCTCAGCAATGATCAGGGCTTTGGACATGACTCAATAGGGTTGGTAACAGGCAGCAGCCCGGTTTGGGCTGCTTTAACGACCGCTTTATAGCACAGGCTTTGCACCGAGAGCGTCGAAGGTCGAATCACGACGTTGCGGCGCCCGGCTCGCGTTGCGCATTTCGAAAGGCGCAAAACGCCCGTTTCGCGCCCGTCGCGCTCAAGCCATGGCAAGCGCCGGGCGCAGCTTCGGCGCGCCGATCATGTTCGGCAGCGCGGTCAGGTCGGTCAACATCCGCTCGACGATCGACACTTGCGGCAGCACCGTGCCGAAAAACCGGGTCGTGACCGAATCTTCGATCAGGATGGTCGGGAAATTTTCCACATCGAGGTCGTCGAGGAGGTCGGCATGATTCTCGATATCGATCCAGGCGAAGCAGATGTCCGGATGCGCGTCGGCCAGCCTGTCGAACCCTTCGCTGTATTCGCGGCACGTGCCGCACCATTCGGCGCACAGACAGGCGACGAACAGCGTGTCGGGCTCGGCGATGCGCTCAGCGATGCGATCGGCATCGGTATCGAGATTCAGCGCGGACATGGCGTGTGCGGGATCCTTGTTTGCGGCAGCGGGGACGGCTCGTTTTTTCGCGAATTTAGCACGACGCGGCGTTACAGGCGCTCGACCGCCGTAAAGCGGCCGCCCGGCAGCGCCGCCACGCGGCCCGACAGCTCGAGCCCGAGCAGTGCGCCCTGGAGCGCCGCGCCTTCCAGTTCGGTGCGCGTGGCGAGGATTTCAAGCGTCGCGGGCGCGTGGCCGAGCGCGGAAAGCACGCGTTCGGCGTCACCGGTCCCGGCCGGCTCCGGCAGACGCGCCGAGGCCCACGACGCGCTGACCGGTTTCGATTTCGCGCGCTTCGCCGCAGCAGCGGCCGTCTGCGCGGGCGAGAAGCCGAATTCTTCGAGCACTTCCTCCGGAGCTTCCACGAGCTTCGCCCCCTGCTTGATGAGCCGATGGCAGCCTTGCGAAAGCGGCGCGTGAATCGAGCCGGGAACCGCGAATACATCGCGCCCCATTTCGTTGGCGAGCCGCGCGGTGATGAGCGAGCCGGAACGCATCGCCGCCTCGACGATCAGCACGCCGCTCGACAATCCCGCGATCAACCTGTTCCGCTGCGGAAAGTGCGCGGAGCGCGCGGGCGTGCCCAGTGGCCATTCGGAGAGAATCGCGCCTTCGCGGGCGATTTCATGCGCCAACGTGTGATGCGCGGCCGGATAGACGAGATCCGCGCCCGTACCGATCACGGAAATCGTGCCGGTTGCGCCTTCCAGCGCGCCGCGATGCGCGGATGCGTCGATGCCGAGCGCAAGACCCGACACCACGACGAGACCCGCATCCGACAGCACGCGGGCGAAGCGCCGCGCGTCCTCCAGACCTTGCGGCGTCGCGTGCCGGCTGCCGACGATCGCCACCGCGCGCGTCTGGAGCAGGTCGAGCCGGCCCTTCGCGTAGAGCAGCGCCGGCGGGTCCGGCATGGTGAGCAGCGCCTGCGGATAGGCGGCATCCGCGAGCGTCAGGATGTGATTGCCCGGTTCCGGCGCCCACGCCAGAACCTCTTCAATATAGTGGTCGAACGGGACGCCTTCGATGTCGGACGGCGGCGCGAGCACGGCTTCGGCGGCACTGACGCCGGCGGCCTCCGCAAGCGATGCGAAGCTCTCCGACATCACTTCGCGCGGTCCGCCGAAAGCACCGAGCAACGTGCGCAGCGCGAGCGGCCGCAATCCCCTCGCGTGCGCGAGTTGCAGCCAGGCGCGCAGTTCTTCTGCATCGAGCGTCGAGGCGGCTTCCTCGGTCGGCGGAGCGGCGGTCGTCATGTTAAGATTTTTGATCCGGAACAGATTAAGAATCGTCGCCCGGCCTCGTCCAGAGGCCCGAAGCGACGCCATTGGCCGCTTGCCGGCGGCGTTGAATCCCGTGGATTCACCCGCATATCTTCGGCATGCCGCCCTCCACCCGCAACCTGGCCGAATGGCCGATTTACACGCGTCGCGGCGCGCGTAGACAATCCGAATCATGGCTCTGCTCAAGATACTCAACTACCCGGACAAGCGGCTGAACAAGGTGGCGAAGCCCGTCGCCGTCGTCGATGACCGCATCCGCAAGCTCGTCGCCGACATGGCCGAGACGATGTACGCCGCGCCTGGCGTCGGCCTTGCCGCGACGCAGGTGGACGTGCACGAGCGCGTGATCGTCATCGATGTCTCCGACGCGCACGACGAGCTGATGGTCTTCATCAACCCCGAAATCGTGTGGGCGAGCGAGGAAAAGAAGGAATGGGAAGAGGGCTGCCTGTCGGTGCCCGGCATCTACGATTTCGTGGAGCGGCCCGACAAGGTGCGCGTGAAGGCGCTGAACGAAAAGGGCGAGACCTTCGAACTCGATTGCGAAGGCTTGCTCGCGGTGTGCGTTCAGCACGAGATGGATCATCTGAACGGCCACGTGTTCGTCGAATACCTGTCGCAGCTCAAGCAGACGCGCATTCGCGGCAAGATGAAGAAGCTGGAAAAGGCGCTGTAACGCGCGCTTTCCATCGACGTTTTTTGCAGGCACGCCAAAAAGGGTAGCTTCAACCAATGACTCAATCGCTGCGTGTCGTTTTCGCGGGTACGCCCGAATTCGCCGCCGCCGCGCTCGCGGCCATTCACGCGGCCGGGTTTGCCATCCCGCTCGTCCTGACTCAGCCCGATCGTCCGGCCGGACGCGGCATGAAGCTGACCGCTAGCCCGGTCAAGCGTTTCGCGGTCGAGCACGGGCTCGAGGTCGCGCAGCCGACATCGCTGCGGCGCGCGGGCAAGTATCCGCAGGAAGCCGCGGAGGCGATCGATCTCTTGCGCGCGACGCCGCACGACGTGATGGTCGTCGCCGCGTACGGCCTGATCCTGCCGCAGGAAGTGCTCGACATTCCGCCGCGCGGCGCGATCAACATTCACGCATCGCTGTTGCCGCGCTGGCGCGGCGCCGCGCCGATCCATCGCGCGATCGAGGCGGGCGACGCCGAAACCGGCATCACGCTGATGCAGATGGACGCCGGCCTCGACACCGGCGCGATGATCCGCGAAGCGCGCACGCCGATTCGTCCCGACGACACCACGGCCACGCTGCACGATCGGCTCGCGCAAGCGGGCGCTGAGCTGATCGTTGCGGCGCTGCGCGATCTGGAGCGTGACGGCGCGCTGCCGTCCACGCCGCAACCGGAAGACGGCACGACCTACGCCGAAAAGATCGCGAAAAACGAAGCGGCGCTCGACTGGCGACGTCCGGCCGAAGCGCTCGCGCGCCAGATCCGCGCGTTCGATCCGTTTCCCGGCGCCTCCGGCACGCTCGATCAGGCCGCGATCAAGATCTGGGCAGCGCACCCGGTCGATGGCTCTTCGCACGCAGGCGAGCCCGGTACCATCGCCGAGGTTTCGTCAGACGGTATCGTCGTGATTTGCGGCAGCGGCGCGCTCAAGCTCACGCAATTGCAGAAACCGGGCGGCAAACGCCTGCCGGTACGCGACTTTCTCGCGGGTGCGCCGCTCGCGAAGGGACAACGCTTCGCGCTTCCGCAAGCCGGACAAGAGTAAGGGACGCCGGACGGGCGCGGCGCTAAAATAAATCGCTTCCACAAGCGCGTGTCTGTCTGGAGTCCCCGATGCTCGGCATTACCGGTTTTGCCTTTTTCCTCGTCGCCGTCTTTCTTCTGAACGTCACGCCCGGTCCCGACACCGCCTACATCGTCGGGCGCAGCGTCGCGCAAGGGCGAGGCGCGGGCATCGTGTCGGCGCTGGGCATCTCCGCGGGCTGCATCGTTCATACGCTGGCGTGCGCGTTCGGCCTGACGGCGATCCTGGCGGCATCGGCGACGGCGTTCACCGTCATCAAGATCGCCGGCGCGATCTATCTGATCTATCTCGGCGCGCGCCTCATCCTCGCGAAGCACGACGCCGACGCCAACGCCGCGCGTGAGACGCAGGCAAGCGAGAAAGCCGCGCCGAAATCGCTGCGTCAGCTTTTTGCCCAAGGCTTCGTCACGAACGTGCTGAATCCCAAGGTGGTGCTGTTCTTCGTGTCGTTCTTCCCGCAGTTCGTCGCCGCCGATAGCCAGCACAAGACGCTCGCGTTCCTCACGCTCGGCATCGTGTTCATCGCCATGAGCACGGTCTGGAACAGCTTCGTGGCGTGGATCGCGGGCAGCGTCACCGAGCGCTTCGCCGGCAAGGTCGGCGTGAAGAAGTGGCTGGACCGCGGCGTGGGCGGCGCGTTCGTGGGCCTGGGCATCAAGCTCGCGACCACGCATCGATAAATCTCGTCATCACGGATTGAATTATTGATGGATGTCCATATCTAACATTTTGCTTACAATCGTCGTCCCGGTCGCGTCGGCCGGGGCAACCGCGCGCGTCGCGCACCGTACATAGGGAGAAGGAGTTCCGGACATGTTCAACTGGGTCAAAACCGCGATGCTGATGGCTGCGATCACGGCCCTCTTTGTCGTGATCGGCGGGATGATCGGCGGATCGAAGGGCATGATGCTCGCGCTGGTCGTTGCGCTCGGCATGAATTTCTTCTCGTACTGGTTCTCGGACAAGATGGTTCTGCGCATGTACAACGCGCAGGAAGTCGACGAGACCACCGCGCCGCAGTTCTATCGCATGGTGCGAGAGCTCGCCACGCGCGCCCAGCTGCCGATGCCGCGCGTCTATCTGATCAACGAAGACGCGCCCAACGCGTTCGCCACGGGCCGCAATCCGGAGCACGCGGCGGTCGCGGCGACCACGGGCATTCTGCGCGTGCTGTCGGAGCGCGAGATGCGCGGCGTGATGGCGCACGAACTGTCGCATGTGAAGCACCGCGACATCCTGATCTCGACGATCTCCGCGACAATGGCCGGCGCGATCTCCGCGCTTGCGAACTTCGCGATGTTCTTCGGCGGGCGCGACGACGAAGGCCGTCCGGCCAATCCGATCGCGAGCATCCTGGTGGCGATCCTTGCGCCGATCGCGGGCGCGTTGATCCAGATGGCGATTTCCCGCGCGCGCGAATTCGAAGCCGACCGTGGCGGCGCGGAGATTTCGGGCGACCCGCAGGCGCTCGCGAGCGCGCTCGAGAAGATTCACGCTTATGCCACCGGCGTGCCGTTCCCGGCGGCCGAGGCGCACCCGGCAACCGCGCAGATGATGATCATGAATCCGCTCTCGGGCGGCGGCATCGCGAATCTGTTCTCGACGCACCCGGCGACGGAGGAGCGCGTTGCGCGTCTGATGGAGATGGCACGCACGGGTCGCTTCTGAAGCGTGTGACGCTTTAACGAAGGTCGCTCCGGTTTTACCGGCGCGACCTTTTTCTTTCCTGACGCCGTCCGCCCGGGCGTGCGACCCCTGCACGTTACAATCCTCGTTCACGCAAGCCGCGCGCTTGGCCGACTGACCGTTCCCGTTTCAACCATGACCGACAAGCCTTCCCGCCGGCCCGCCGCCGCGCATTCCCGCTTGGGCGCGCTCCATCTCGCGCCTGATTCGCTCGCGTTCGCGCTCGATTGCGCGGCGCAAGCCGTGGGCGCGGTGCGCGCGGGCTCTGCGCTGCCTGCCGCGCTGCAGACGGTCATCGCGCCGGCGAAGCATGCGGTGGCCCGCGGCGCGGTGCAGGACATCGCGTATCGCGCGATGCGCCGTCTCGCGCTCGCCGATGCGCTCCTGCACAAGCTCGTGAAGAAGGCGCCGCCGCCGCATGTGGCGAACATGCTGGTCTGCGCGTTCACGCTGCTCACGGACAACGAAGCGCACGCGGCCTACGCACCGTTTACCGTGGTCGATCAGGCGGTGAGCGCGATCGCCGCGCGGCGCGAATTTTCCTTCGCCAAGGGTCTGGTCAACGCGGTGCTGCGCAACTTCCTGCGCGAGCGCGAGGCCCTCATCGCCGAAGCGCGCACGAGTCCCGTCGTGCGCTGGAACTACCCGCAATGGTGGATCGATGCGGTGAAGCGCGGCCAGCCCGATGCATGGGAGCGCATCCTCGAAGCGGGCAATCTGCAAGGGCCGCTCACGTTGCGCGTGAATGCGCGTCACGCCAGCGTCGATGAATATCTCTCGCGTCTGCGCGACGCCGATATCGACGCCGATGCGGCGGGCCTGCACGCCGTGCGCCTGAAGTCGCCGATGCCCGTCGATCGCATTCCGGGCTTTGGCGAAGGCATCGTGTCGGTGCAGGACGCGGGCGCGCAACTCGCCGCGCAACTGCTCGACGCGCAAGACGGCATGCGCGTGCTCGACGCCTGCGCCGCGCCCGGCGGCAAGACGGGCCACATTCTCGAACTGGCGGACGTCGATCTCATCGCGCTGGAAAGCGATGCGGAACGGGCAACGCGCATCGGACAGAACCTGACGCGCCTGAAGCTCCGGGCGCAAACGAAAGTCGGCGATGCGGGCGATCCCGCGCCATGGTTCGACGGCAAGCCTTTCGATCGCATCCTCGCCGACGTGCCGTGCTCGGCGTCGGGCATCGTGCGGCGTCATCCGGACATTCGCTGGCTGCGGCGCGTGTCGGACATCGATGCGCTCGTCCAGGAGCAGCGGCGCATCCTGAGCGCGCTGTGGCCGCTCGTCGCGAAGGGCGGCGAACTGCTCTACGTGACGTGCTCGATCTTTCCGGAGGAGGGCGAGGAGCAGGCCCGCTGGTTTGGAACCGCGCATGAAGATGCGGTACGATTGGACGCGCCGGGGCAATTGTTGCCGACAGCGGCGCGCGCGAGCGCGGGTGCGGTGCAGGGCTCACCGGACGGTACAAATCTCGCAGGCTCCGTTCCGGGCGAGGCGCAAGGCGCCCGTCAATCGTCCAGTCGGGACGCGGAGGCCTTCGCGGATCATGACGGATTCTTCTACGCGCGCTTTCAGAAACGGTGACGATCAAACGCTTTTTTCCGCTTCGGCTCGCGGCCGTCATCTGGACTGCGCTGACGCTCTGGCTGAGTTTCGCCGCGGCCGATTCCGCGTTTGCCGAAACGATCGCCGTGCAGCGCGCGTCGCTGCAAGCGGACAATGCCGGCTGGAGCCTCGATGCGCATTTCGACTTCGATCTCAACAACAGTCTCGAAGAAGCCGTGAACCGCAGCGTGCCGCTCTATTTCACGATCGATTTCAACCTGTCGCGGCCACGCTGGTACTGGTTCGACGAAGAGCCGGTCAACGTGTCGCAGAGCATCCGCCTTTCCTATCAGCCGCTCACGAACGAATATCGTGTATCGACGGGCGGCCTGCAATTGCGTTTCGCATCGCTCAACGAAGCGCTCGCGGTCATCAAGCACGTGACCTCGTGGCACGTCATCGATCGAAACCAGGTGCATGGCGGAGAAACGTATACCGCATCGGTGCGCATGCAGCTCGACATCGCATTGATGCCCAAGCCGTTCCAGATCGACGCGGTAAACAACCGCGACTGGAACCTTTCCTCGGACTGGAAGCGTTTTACTTTTACGGCGGCAGAACGTGCGAAATAGATTTCGACGCGGCCGCACTGACATGAAGAGTTTCGTCGTTCGGTTGCTGGTCTCGACGGTTGCGCTCACGGCAGTCCTGCTGCTCGTGATGCTCGCGCTCGCGAGCGCGAACACCGAGTTCTTCGACCGCTACTACGGCTGGCTCTACGCCGCGAACGTCGCGGTGGCGCTCATCTTCATGCTGATCGTCATCAGCCTGTTCGTGATCATCGTGTCGCGCGTGAGGCAGGGGCGCTTCGGCACGCGCTTGCTCGCGAAGCTCGCGTTCATCTTCGCGCTCGTCGGCGTGGTGCCGGGCGCGATCATCTATGTGGTTTCGTATCAGTTCGTGTCGCGCAGTATCGAGTCGTGGTTCGACGTCAACGTCGAGACCGCGCTCACGTCGGGCCTGACGCTCGGGCGCGGCATGCTCGAGAACTCGCTCGCCGATTTCAGGAACCGCGGCCGGCAGATGAGCGATCAGCTCGCAAGCGCCGATCCCTCGAGTCTCACGCTCGCGCTTTTGCGCCTGCGCGATCAGTACAACGTGCAGGATGCTGTCGTATTCGAGCGGCCGCGTGATCAGTACAACCGCGAGGATCTGGCGTCGAGCAACGGCTCGCAGCGTGTGTCGGGCTTGCGCACGGTCGCGCAGGCATCGGGCAATTACTATGCGCTCCTGCCGACGAACGAGCCGACCAGCACGATGCTGAAGGCGGCGCAGGATCATCCGTATGGCGCGATCGAAGGGGAGATCGACGGCGATCCGAAGTCGAACGGGCCGAAGGGCGCGCTGCGGCTGCGCGTGATCGCGAAGATCCCAGATCCGACGACGACCACCGAATTCCAGCACGTCGACCGCTACCTGCAGATCGAGCAGCCGGTCAGCCAGGAACTCGCGCGCAACGCCGATGCCGTGCAGCGCGCGTATCGCGAGTATCAGGAAAAGCGGCTCGGGCGCACCGGCTTGCGCAAGATGTATATCGGCACGCTGACGCTCGCGCTGTTTCTGGCGACCTTCATCGCGATGATGCTCGCGCTCGCGCTGGGCAATCAGCTCGCGCGTCCGCTGTTCCTGCTCGCGCAGGGCACGAAGGAAGTGGCGGAAGGCGACTACACGCCCAAGCGCGAGATCAATTCGCGCGATGAACTCGGCTTCCTCACGCAGTCCTTCAATGCGATGACGCGCCAGCTTTCCGAAGCACGCGCGGCTGTTGAGAACAATCGTATTGCGCTCGAACATTCGAAGGCGTATTTGGAGAGCATCCTCGCGAATCTGACGGCGGGCGTGTTCGTGTTCGATCGCCAGTTCCGCCTGACCACCGCGAACCGCGGCGCGGAGCGCATCTTCCGTCAGCCGTTCGGCGCGCTGCTCAATCAGCCGCTCGATCAGATCGACGCGCTCGCCGAGTTCGGCGCGATGGTGAGAAAGGCATTTGCCGAGCGTGACGCGGCGGCGGTCGGCAGCGGGCATCCGGTCGGCGATCGTGGGCACTGGCAGCAGCAGGTCGCGGTGACCGTGCCGGGCGAGAACGATCCGCTGACGCTGCTCGTACGCGGAACGCAGCTGCTGAGCGTGACCGAAAGCGAATCCGACGATGCGGAGACGACCGGCTACGTGGTCGTGTTCGACGACATCTCCGACGTTATCTCCGCACAGCGTTCCGTGGCGTGGGGCGAAGTCGCACGGCGGCTCGCGCACGAGATCAAGAACCCGCTCACGCCCATTCAGCTTTCGGCCGAGCGCCTGCAGATGAAGCTCGCGGATAAACTTGCGCCACAGGACGCCGACGTGCTCAAGCGCGCGTCGACGACCATCGTGAATCAGGTGCAGGCGATGAAGCAGATGGTCGACGACTTCCGCGAATATGCCCGCACGCCGCCCGCGGTCCTCGGCAACCTGCAACTGAACGATCTCGTTGCCGAAGTGCTGACGCTCTACGGCATCGAAGAGGGCAAGAGCCCGATCAAGATCGATCTCGCCAAACTGCCGGTGATTCGCGGCGATGCGACGCAGATCCGCCAGGTGATCCACAACCTGCTCCAGAACGCGCAGGATGCGGTGGCGGAAGTGGCGGAGCCGCACGTCCTGCTCGAAACGAGGACAGTAGAATATGGCGAGCCCGATGCATCGGGGCACGCGCGTGTCGCGGTTCGTCTGACGGTCTCGGATAACGGCCCGGGTTTTCCGGCGCGCATTCTCTCGCGCGCTTTCGAGCCTTACGTGACGACGAAAGCGAAAGGCACGGGCCTGGGACTTGCAACGGTAAAGAAGATCGTCGACGAGCACGGCGCGCGCATCGACATACGCAACCGCTCGAGGACGGCGGATGTGGTCGAAGGGGCGCAGATATCGATTCTGTTTCTACAACTCGCGGACGATACCGCCGCGCCCGGCGCAACGCCTCCGGGCGTCGGTGCGACAGCGAATCAGGGAACGACAAAAGCAACAGTGCAGACAAGGGCAGCGTAAATGGCAACCATCCTGGTGGTAGACGATGAAATGGGGATCCGGGAACTGCTCTCGGAGATCCTGAGCGACGAAGGCCATGTCGTTGATGTGGCGGAAAACGCGCAGCACGCGCGCGACTACCGTCTACAGCAGACGCCCGATCTCGTATTGCTCGACATCTGGATGCCCGATACCGACGGTGTGACCCTTCTGAAAGAGTGGGCCGCGCAGGGCAAACTCACGATGCCGGTGATCATGATGTCCGGCCACGCGACCATCGACACGGCCGTCGAAGCGACGAAGATCGGCGCGCTCAACTTCCTCGAAAAGCCGATCGCGCTGCAGAAGCTGCTGAAGGCCGTCGAGCAGGGCCTCGCGCATGGCACCGCTGCTCCGCCCACGGCCGCAGCGGCGAAGCCGCCGGCGAGCGCGAGTGCATCGGGGGTGCCGGTGGCGGCTGCGTTGCCGACGGCTTCCGCCTTGAATGCATCGCATGATGCGGCAGCGAGCGGCGGGGCGCAGGGTCAGACGGGACAGACCGCGTCCATCTCGTTCGACATCCCGTTGCGCGATGCGCGCGATGCGTTCGAGCGCGCGTATTTCGAGTACCACCTCGCGCGCGAGAACGGCAGCATGACGCGCGTGGCGGAGAAGACGGGTCTGGAGCGCACGCACCTGTATCGCAAGCTCAAGCAGTTGGGCGTCGATCTCGGCAAGAACAAGAACGAGGTCTGAGTCCGATCCCGAACAATTTTGGAAAAATACGCAGGGGGGCTTGAGGGGCGCAATGGTCTCTGCTATAGTCTCACTTCTTCGTTGGCCCGGTAGCTCAGTTGGTAGAGCAGCGGATTGAAAATCCGCGTGTCGGTGGTTCGATTCCGCCCCAGGCCACCAGAATGCAAAAAGCCCGAGAGTGTTATCGCTCTCGGGCTTTTTCTATTTTCGCGCACGATATTGCTCGTATGACGGCGTCGTCGTGTGCGAACGCAAAAAAACGGGCAGATCGCGCAAGCAACCTGCCCGTTTCCTTTTCAGCGCGCGCGGCCCGGCACAGAGCCGCCGTCCTTACTTCGGATTGGCCGCCACGAAGTTCTTGAACGCCGTGTAGGCCGCCTTCGGCGTCTTGCCGTCGTTCATGAGCAGACCGTACGCGCCTTCGCCGCCCGCCGGATCGTCGTACAGTTCGTACGTCTGGAGCGCCTGGATGTTGTACTTCGACGCCACAGCAACGAACTGCGCCATCATCTGGTTGCCGACGAGATACGACGCGATCTGCTGATCGGTGCCATACCACGGACGCACGCCGAACTCGTTGATCCAGATCGGCTTGCCGAGCTGTTGCAGCGTCGCGAGGATGTCGTGACAGCCCGTACCGCCGCACGCGTTCGTGATGTCGCCCTGATCCGAGTACCAGTGCCACGCGGTGATGTCCCAGTTCACGACCGGATGACCCGTCGTGCCGTCAGGCTGCGTGCCGTTGGCGAGCATCTGGTCGAAGGCATAGTGCATCCACGCGCCGCCGCCCATGATGATCTTGCCGTTCGTATCGACCGACTTGATGCCGGCGATCATGCCGCGGATCACGCCGCGCGCAATCTGGAACTTCGTGTTGTCGAAGTGCTCCGGATAGACGCCGTCCACGTTGCCGACGAGCGCGTCCGCTTCGAGTTCGTTGGTCACTTCGTAGTACGGGTATTTGTACGCGGTGGCCGTCCATACGCCGAGCTGATAGCCCGCGTTGTAGGCGTCGGTCTCGCTGTTGAAGTCGAGGCCCATCAGCATCACCGGGTACACGGTCACGCCGCCCGCCGCCATCGTCTTCGCCATGCCCGCGAGCTTGTTCGCGCCCCACTCGCTGAACACCTCGTTGCGGTACATCTTCACGCCGAGATCCTGCAACTGCGAAAGCTGCAAGGCCGGGCTGGAGATGTCGTACGCGCCGCCTTCGTTGTTGTGGCCGTTCGCGCCGTAGAAGATCTTGGCGGTCGTCGGCGTGGTCGCCTTCGTGTTGTTGACGACGACGCTCACGTTCTGCACCGAGCGTGTGCCGCCCGTCGAGTCCGTGGCGGTGATCTGCCAGGTGTGATTGCCGTTGACCTGGCGCGTCGTGTCGACGGTCGTCGAGAACGAGCCGTTCGCCGGCGTGGCGTCACGCGCGACCTTGTTACCGGTCGTCATGTCGACGACGGAGACCTTCGCCCATTTCGATCCGGTCGTGCCCTTCACCGTCACGGTGCCGGAGACGGTGGCGTTGGCCGCCGGCGACGTCACCGCGAAGGCGGTGGTGTTACGGGAGGCCGCATCGACGGTCGAAGCCGTATCGAAGGCGTCGCTGGCGCTACCGCCGCCGCACGCGGCGAGCATGAGGCTGGTCGCGACCGCGGCGGCGATCAGGCTCGCCTTCGGCGCGGAAAAGACGCGCTGAACGGTGAAAAAAGAAGTTTGGCTGGAATTCTTCATGCTATTAATAAGTACAACTGATATAGATTTGATGATTCGACGAATTCGGTGCGTCTGCCGGAGCGCCGCGGAGCGGGCGGATCGAAAACGGACCAACGATCCCGCTTGACCCTGCGGGAGGGTGTTGGGAGCGGTAGTCATTCGGAGTCCGAATGAACGATCCCTGTGAGAGGGCAGGAACGTCCGACTCCACGACGGACGCTGCCGGAAAGCCAAGCCCGCGCCGGTTGCGCCGGCACGTCGAAACGTCTGATTACAGCCCGTGGACTTCCCTATCGGTCGGCACGAAGAAAGCTCGGCGCGCACCATTGCATGCAAACGTTTGCATGCAAGTTGACGCAAAACCTACGATGATTCGACTTCGGGAAGAATTGCAGGTTGATCTGGATGTCTCAGGTATCTATGCCTGTTTATCGGCCGAATGTTCTGAGGGTTTAGCTGGTTTCCAAATATTGCCGATTTATTTATTTGGGATTGTGCAATTTTTGCCGGAAACCAGTGGCAGAGAACCTGACTGGATTTGCAGGCAAACGCGGGTCGGTCATTGCTCGAGCGGCGGCGCCGAAAACGAATCACCCGCGATGGCAACCGGCGCGCCGCCACCACGAACATCCGCGCCCGAGCCGGCGCACGATCGCGCTCCGTGCTAAAATTCGCGTCGAATTAAGGACTTGCCTCGTCCTCGGACCCGCAAGTCCTTTTCTTTTCGACGCTCCGAATCGTTCGCGCGATGCGCCGAAGTCATTCCGCTACGCTCGGCGAGCCTTCTCCCGTTCCGCTATGGGCGGCATAAAAGGCGTGCGCGTCCGGGCGAAGGTCGGCGGCCTATACTGGACTCGCAGGGCGTCGCTGCCCGCGCCGCTCAGCGCCCAAGTCCGGTGACTCCGGCTGCCAGTGCGGCGCGCGACGCCAATCTCAATCACGGAGTACGGAGTTTTCACGGTGACTCGGATAGACGCTAAAGACAGCGCGCTCGTGCTGTTCTCCGGCGGCCAGGACTCGGCCACTTGCCTCGCGTGGGCGCTCGAACGCTACAAGACGGTCGAGACGCTCGGCTTCGATTATGGACAGCGGCATCGCGTCGAACTGGAGTGCCGTGACGGTTTCCGCGCGGCAATCGCGAGCGCGTTTCCGCAATGGGCGGAGCGTCTCGGCGAAGATCACATGATCGACTTGTCGATACTCGGCGCGATCAGCGATACCGCGATGACGCGCGAGATCGAGATCCAGAACACGGCGAGCGGTCTGCCCAATACGTTCGTGCCGGGCCGCAATCTGCTGTTCATGACGATCGCGGCGGCGGTGGCGTATCGACGCGGGCTGAAAGTGCTGGTGGGCGGCATGTGCGAGACCGATTTCTCCGGCTATCCGGATTGCCGCGACGACACGATGAAGGCGCTGCAAGTCGCGCTCAATCTCGGGATGGAGACGCGCTACGCGCTGGAAACGCCGCTCATGTGGCTCGATAAGGCCGACACATGGCGTCTCGCGGAAACGCTGGGCGGCGAGGCGCTGGTCGAATTGATCCGCGTCGAAACGCACACATGTTATGTCGGCGAGCGCGCGGAATTGCACGACTGGGGTTTCGGTTGCGGCCAGTGCCCGGCATGCAAGCTGCGCAAGCGCGGCTACGAGGCGTATCGCGCGGGCGAGCAGGTCACCACCGCGCCGGTTTGATTTTTTATTCGAGGTTCACAGGGCAGTCATGACGTATGCGGTAAAGGAAATTTTCTACACGTTGCAGGGCGAAGGCGCCAATGCCGGCCGTCCGGCCGTGTTCTGCCGTTTCGCGGGCTGCAACCTGTGGTCGGGGCGCGAGGAAGATCGCGCGGACGCCGTCTGCCAATTCTGCGATACCGATTTCGTCGGCACCGACGGCGAGAACGGCGGCAAGTACAGGACACCGGCGGAACTCGTCGCGAAGATCGCGTCGTTGTGGCCGGAGGGCGCGGCGCACAGGTTCGTCGTGTGCACCGGCGGCGAGCCGATGCTCCAGATCGACCAGCCTTTCGTCGATGCCCTGCACGAAGCGGGTTTCGAAATGGCGATCGAGACGAACGGCTCGCTGCCCGTGCTCGAAAGCATCGATTGGATTTGCGTGAGCCCGAAGGCCGACGCGCAGCTCGTCGTGACGAAGGGCAACGAACTGAAGGTCGTGGTGCCGCAGGACAACCAGCGTCTTGCCGAGTACGAGAAGCTCGACTTCGACTATTTCCTCGTGCAACCGATGGACGGCCCGTCGCGCGACATCAACACGAAGCTGGCGATCGACTGGTGCAAGCGCCATCCGAAGTGGCGCCTGTCGATGCAGACGCACAAATATTTGAACATCCCCTGATAAGACGGTCAGCCGACGTGCAGACGATTACCCGAAAACTCGAATTCGACGCGGGCCACCGCATTCCCGATCACCGCAGCCAGTGCCGCAACCTGCACGGGCATCGCTACGTGGTGGAAATCACGCTCCAGGGCGATCTCGTCGATGTGGAAGGCGCGCCCGACCGCGGCATGGTGATGGACTTCGCCGACGTCAAGGCACTGGCGATGGAGCATCTCGTCAACAAGTGGGATCATGCGTTCATCGTCTACGAAGGCGACGTCAAAGTGCGGGAATTCCTGCAAACGCTCTCGGATCACAAGACCGTCGTGCTGGACCGGATTCCGACCGTCGAAAACATGGCGGCCGTGGCGTTCGCCATTCTCGCGGACGTCTACGATGCCCATTACGGCGTCAATCTGAAGCTCAAGCGCTTGCGTCTTTACGAGACGCCGAACTGCTGGGCCGACGTCGAACGCGGCTGATTTTTTCCGCGCAATCGCGACCAGGAGAGCGTCCGACGTCCGGTCCTTTGTCACGGTATGATCGTCCGATGAGTCGCCCGACACCGAGGCGACGAGACACGGAGCGCGCGCATGCCGTCACATCTTCCCTCGTTGTCTTGCCCGAGGCCGCACGCGGCCGCCCTTCAAACACCCGAAGGAGCCGCGCGATGAGCACATTCACGAATCCCATCAAGCAACGCCTTTCCGAATCGGGCACGTTGTTCGGCCTGTGGCTTTCGCTCGGCAGCGCCGACGCCGCCGAAGCGCTTGCGCACGCGGGTTTCGACTGGCTGTGCATCGACATGGAGCACTCGCCGAACGATAGCGGCGACGTGGTCGCGCAACTGCGTGCGATCGCCGCCGCGCATCTGCCGAGCGAGCCGATCGTGCGCGTGCCGACCAACGAAGGCTGGCTCGTGAAGCGCGCGCTCGATGCCGGCGCACGCACGTTGATGTTCCCGAACGTGCAATCGGCGGAGGATGCCGCGCGCATCGTCCGGCTCACGCAATATCCGACCGAGGCGGCGCTTCTGGGCCTGCGCGGCGTCGCGGGCGCGGTGCGCGCCGCGGCATATGGAATGCGACGCGACTATGTGACGACCGCGAACGCGCAGATCGCGACCATCCTGCAGATCGAGTCCGTGGCGGCGCTCGAAGCCGTCGACGAGATCGCCGCGACGCCGGGCATCGATTGCCTGTTCATCGGACCGGCGGATCTCGCGGCGAGCCTCGGTCATCTCGGGGATGGCAAGCATCCCGACGTGCAGGCGGCGATCACGAAGATCGTCGATGCGGCGAATCGCGCGGGCATCGCGAGCGGCATCTTCGCGCTCGATGCTGCGAGTGCGAAGCAGTACGCGCAGGCGGGCATCAAGCTCGTCGCGATCGGCGCGGACGTGATGTGGTTGTTGAAGGCGACGCGTCAGGCGTTGCAGGAGGCGAGATCATGAGAACCGCCTTGGCGTCGGTCGCCGCCGCGGTGAGCTTGGCGATATCGGGCGGCGCCGCGCACGCCGACAACGTACCGAAACCGACCGATCTCGCGACGCAGAACGCCGTCGCCGATTACAACGCGGGCAATTTCGTCGCGGCGCGCTCGGAGTTCCGTCGCGCGGCGCAAAAGGGCAGCCGTCTTGCCGAATTCAACTACGCGATGATGCTGCTCAACGGCGAGGGCGGCCCGGCGGACGTGCCGGAGGGCAAGAAGTGGCTGCGCCGCGCCGCCGACGCCAACATGACGCACGCGCAATACGTGTACGGCAAGATGTACGACGACGGGCAGTTCGTGGAGAAGGATCCGGCGGAGGCGCATCGATGGTTCCTGCGCGCGGCGAATCAGGGCCACGTGCAGGCGGAACTGGCGCTCGCGAATCAGTTCCTCGACGGACGCGGCACGGCGCGCGACAACGTGCAGGCGTTCAACTGGTACAAGAAGGCGGCGGAGGGCGGCGACATGACCGCGCAGTACGTCGCGGGTTCGTTCTACGAGCGCGGCGGCGACGGCGTCGAGCGCAATCTGAATGTCGCGCGCGCTTACTACGCGGCGGCGGCGGCGCAGGGCGATCCGGCGGCCAAGCTCAAATATCTGCAACTGAGCGCCGAGCTGGAGCATCAGAAGCCGCAGTGACTGCGCGCGCCGAAAACAAAAAACCGCGGACGAATCCGCGGCTTTTGTCCGGCGAAGAATACGATCGCTAACTCTGCATCAACCGTTTCTGTCGCGCTACGCTCATGATCAACCCGACGGCCACGCCGAGCGTCGTCAACGCCGTGCCGCCGTAGCTCATGAACGGCAGCGGCACGCCGACCACGGGCAAGATCCCGCTCACCATGCCGATGTTGACGAACGCGTAGGTGAAGAACGCGAGCGTGAGCGATCCGGCCAATAATCGCCCGAAGAAGGTCGCGCCGTTCGCCGCGATATACAGCCCGCGAGCGATCAGCGCCATATAGAGAAAGAGCAGCACCAGCCCGCCCGCCAGCCCGAACTCCTCGGCAAATACGGCGAAGATGAAGTCCGTGTGCTTTTCGGGGATGAACTCGAGGTGCGCCTGCGTGCCCTTCAGCCAGCCCTTGCCGAGCGTGCCGCCGGAACCGATGGCGATCACGGCCTGAATCGTATGGAAGCCTTTGCCGAGCGGATCGGAAGTCGGATCGAGCAGCGTGCAGATGCGGTGTTTCTGGTAGTCGTGCATCAGCGGCCAATTCACTTCGGGCTGGCAGATGCGGTCCTGGAACACCGCGACGCACGCCACCACGACCACTCCTGCCGCGAGCACCGGCACGATGAGCTTGAAACTCAGGCCCGCGAAATAGATGACGAACACGCCCGCCGCGAACACGAGGACCGCCGTGCCCAGGTCGGGCTGCTTGGCGATCAAACCGACCGGCAGCAGCAGAATCAGAAAGCCGACGATGTAGTCCCACCAGCGGATATTGCTCTCGCGCTTCTGGTAGTACCACGCGAGCATCAGCGGCATGGCGATTTTCATGATCTCCGACGGCTGGATCACCACGCCGACGTTGAGCCAGCGTTTCGCGCCCTTGCGCGTGAGTCCGAACGCGGCGACCGCGATCAGCAGCGCGACGCCCACCGTATAGAGCGGCACGGCGAAGCGCATCAGCATCTGCGGCGGAATATTGGCGAGCACCCACATCAGGCCGAAGGTCAGCATGATGTTGCGCAACTGATCCTCGACGCGTCCGGGCATGTCCAGGCTGGCGCTGTACAGCGTCACGATGCCGACGCACAGCAGCAGAAAGACGATCAGCGCGAGCGGTTTGTCGAAGCCCGCGAACATGCGCTTGGCGCGGTCGAGCCACTCACGCTTGTCGAATTGCATGTGCAGTTGCATGGCGGTTTCCTTATTCGTCGATGCCGCCGGACGGCGCGAGAACGCGCACGCCTTCGTTTTCGGTGCCGCGCACCATGGTCGGCGTCGGCTCGGCCGGGCGCTTTTTCGGCGCAGGCCCGCGGCCGGGCGTGGACGCGGGCAGCGCAGCGGCGGGGGCTGCGGATGGCGCCGACGCGGCGCGAGGCTTCGCCGCCTTTGCCGACGATGCCGGAATCGCCGGCGCCGAAGCCGCCTTCGCGACATCAGGATTCGATGCGGCCTGAGGCGAGAACGCCGGGGATTTCTGCGCGACCGACGCGGGCAGCGCGGCTGCCGCCGGCGGCTGCGCGCCGCCGATCATCGGCAGGCCGGAGTCTTCCGTCGCGGATGCGGCGGCGGCGACCGCGGCGGCTTCCGCGCCCGGCTTGAGGCGATCGACGAGGTAATAGTCGAGCACCTTGCGCGCGATCGGTCCCGCGGATTCCGCGCCCCAGCCGCCGTTCTCGACGATCAGCGCGAGCGCGATCTTCGGCTGCTCCGCAGGCGCGAACGCGATGAAGAGCGCGTGGTCGCGCAGATGCTCGGCGAGCGCGTGGCCCTTGTAGTTCGAGCCCTGCAGCGAATAGACCTGCGCCGTGCCGGTCTTGCCCGCCGCCTGGTACGGCGCGCCCGTGAACACCTTCGCCGCCGTGCCGCTCGTGACGACGCCTTCCATCGCGCGCTTGATGAAATCCACGTCCTTCTGCTGCACCGGAATCTTGTCGCTCGGATCGCGCACCACGGGGCGGATCTCCTTGTTGATCGGATTCTCGATATCGCGCACGAGGTGCGGCTTCATCACGATGCCGTTGTTCGCGAGCGTCGCGGTGGCGTGCGCGAGTTGCAGGATCGTGAACGAGTTGTAGCCCTGGCCGATGCCCAGGCTGATGGTTTCGCCCTCGTACCAGCGCTGCTGCTCCGGCTTGCGATACGCCTTGCGCTTCCATTCCGTCGACGGGAGGATGCCCTTCGCCTCGCCCGCGATATCGATGCCGGTGATCTGTCCGAAGCCCCACGGCTTCATGAACCCGGCCATCGCGTTTACGCCGAGATCGCGTGCAAGCATGTAAAAGTAGGTGTCGTTCGACACGACGATCGCGCGGTTCATGTCGATCCAGCCCTGGCCCGAGCGCACGTCGTTGCGGAACGTGTGGCCGCCGAAGGTGAAGTACCCCGGATCCTGAAAGCCCCAGCCCGGCGTGCGTTTGTGCAGTGTCAGCGCGGCGAGCGCCATGAATGGCTTGTAGGTCGATCCCGGCGGATACGTGCCGTGCAGCGGACGGTTCAGAAGCGGGTGGTCGGGCGAATTGTTGAGTGCATCCCAGGTTTGCTGGTCGATGCCGTCGACGAACGAGTTCGGGTCGAAGCTCGGCGAGGACACGAACGCGAGCACGTCGCCGGTGGAAGGCTCGATGGCGACGAGCGCGCCGCGCTTGCCCGAAAACGCCTGCTCGGCAACCTGCTGCAGCCCGATATCGAGCGACAGCACGAGGTTGTTGCCGGGCGTCGCCTGCGTGCGCGACATCGTGCGCACCGGGCGGCCGCCCGCGGTCACTTCCACTTCCTCGAAGCCGGTCAGGCCGTGCAGCTCGGTCTCGTAGCTCTGCTCGACGCCGATCTTGCCGATGTAATCCGTGCCCTTGTAGTTGTTGGCGTCGAGGCGCGGATCGTAGTGGTCGGAGCTTTCGTCGTTGGCGTCGCTCGCGTCGTCGATGCGCTCCTGGTCGCGCTGCGAAATGCGCCCGATGTAGCCGATCACGTGCGCCGCGGTCGTGCCGAGCGGATACTGGCGGAACAGCCGCGCGCGCACTTCTACGCCGGGAAAGCGGAAGCGCTGCGCGGTGAATTTGGCCACTTCCTCGTCGGTCAGGCGAGTGCGGATCGGCAGGCTTTCGAAATTCTTTGAGTCTTCGAGCAGCTTCTTGAAACGGCGCCGGTCGCGCGCGTCGATCGGAATGACTTGCGCGAGCTCGTCGATGGTTTCGTCGAGCGTGCCGTTGATCTTGGAGCGCGTGATTTCGAGCGTATAAGCCGAGTAGTTCTTCGCCAGGATCACGCCGTTGCGATCGGTGATGATGCCGCGGTTCGGCACGATCGGCGCGACTGAAATGCGGTTCTCGTTCGCCTGCAGCGAATATTTGCTGAAGTGCCAGACCTGCAGATACAGGAAGCGCAGCCCGATCAGCCCGAAGCAGACGAACACGAACAGTCCCGCCGCCGCGACGCGCAGGCGGAACTTCGATAACTGTTGCTCGGTGTTCTTTATTTCGGTCATGCAGCTTTCGCGATTCTTTTCGCGACGTTTCGCGATTCAAGTGTAGTCCGCGCGCGGGGATATCGCCCGGCGCGACGATGCCCGCCGGCTCAGATCGGGCGGGTATCGTCAGGATCGGCGGCGCGGCGTTGCGGCATCAGCAAGAGGAAGCTCGCGGCCGGCCAGAGCAGCGCTTCCACGAAGCCGTTGATCAGATAGCTCCAGCCGGGAAACGCGGCGCCCGTCATCAGGCGGATCACGAACGGCACGAGATGCGCGCCCACGAGCAACGGCGCCACGACGAACATCTGCACGGGCAGGGCCATCCACAGCACGCGGCGGTGAATGGTGATGGCGCCGTAGGACAGCAGCGTATAGGCCAGCGCGTGCTCACCGAGCAGATTCGCGTTATGGACGTCCATCAGAATGCCGAGCATGAACGCGATGCCCATGCCGACCTTGCGCGGCTGATGCACGTTCCAGAACAGCAGCACGAGCGCGACGAAATCCGGCACGCCGATGAGCCGTCCCCACGGCATCAGGTTCAGCAGGAACGCGGCCGCGAGGCTGAACGTGATGAAGTACGGATTGACTGGCTGCAGGATGTATTGCGGGCGGTTCATTGTGCGCCCCCCGAAGACGCGGGCTTCGGCATATGCGCCTTTTTCGACGGTTTCGCCGCCGCTCGCGATGCCGCCTTGGGCGCCGCGGCCTTCTCCGTCGGTTTTTCAGCGGGTTTTTCCGCGATGGCGGGCGCCGGCGCTGATGCGCCCGCGGGCGCCGACGCGCCGCTCGCGCCCGCCGCAGGCGCTGCCGCCTTGGCCGCGGGCTTTTTCTTGCCCTTGTTTTCCTTCGCTTCCTTGGCGGCGGCCGCCGCTTCCACTTCGATCGGATTCGGCGGCACGTTCACGTTGTAGTGCAGCACGAGCAGCTGGCGCGCGCCGCGCACCGCCGCGATCGGCACGCAGACGACACGCGCGAACGCCGTGTCCGCCTGCTTGTCGACGCGCAACACTTTCGCGACCGGCAGCCCTGGCGGATAGATGCCGTCGAGGCCGCTCGTCACCAGTTCGTCGCCCGCCTGCACGTCCGCGCTGATCGGCACGAAGCGAAGATCGAGCGTGTCGCCCTTCGGCGTGCCGTAGATCACGCTGCGCAAGCCCGTGCGCGCGATCTGCACCGGCACGGCCTGATCCTTGTCGGTCAGCAGGGTGACTTCCGACTGCAACGGGAACACGCGCGTCACTTGTCCGATCACGCCGTCTTCGGTGACGACTGGCGCGCCGTCCTGGATGTTTTGCTGCGAGCCCTTGCCGATGACGACTTTCTGCGTGAAAGGATCGCGCGTGTCGTACTGGATTTCGGCCGGGGTTTCGTCGGTCGTTGCGCGCGATTGCAGATTCAGCAGCGCGCGCAGATGCGCATTCTCGATCGCGAGTTGCGCCGCGTCGCCCGCCTTCACGGAAAGCTCGAGATTCTTGTCGGCCAGCTTCTTGTTTTCGCTGCGCAGGGTCGCGCTCGTCACGGCGAGATCCGCTGCGCCCATGAAGATGTCGCGCGGCACGAGCGCCGCGCGCTGTAACGGATAGAGTCCCGCGCCGAGCATGCCGCGCACGATTTCCAGCGTATTGAAACGAGCATCCGAGATGAGCAATGCGATCGCGAGGACCACAAAGAAGATCAGGCGCGCGAGCGCGGATGGGCCTTGCTTGAAAAGTGGCGGCGGACTGTATTCCATGGTCGGCGCCGAGGGCGTGAACGGATGGATCGATGCTGCAGGCTTTGTCGCTCGTGGCGGAACCTGCCCTACGCTGTTTCGACAACGGCCCGGACTGGAGCCGGGCCGTGCGCGCGTCGCGTTACGCGGGTCATTTTAATTGTCGCGCCGAAGGCCACACGGCACGCCGGAAACCGGGAGCGAGCGGCCCTGGCCGAGATCACTCGTACGAGAAGATGCTGCCGAGCTTGTCCATGCGCTCGAGCGCCATGCCCGAGCCACGCACCACGCAGGTCAGCGGATCTTCGGCGACGAGCACCGGCAAACCGGTTTCTTCGGCGAGCAGGCGGTCGAGGTCGCGCAGCAGCGCGCCGCCGCCCGTCAGCATCATGCCGCGCTCGGCGATGTCCGCGCCGAGTTCCGGCGGCGTCTGCTCGAGCGCGATCTTCACCGACGACACGATCTGGTTCAGCGGGTCCGTCAGCGCCTCGAGAATTTCATTGCTCGAAATGGTGAAGCTGCGCGGAATGCCTTCGGACAGGTTGCGGCCCTTGACTTCCATTTCCTTGACTTCGGAGCCGGGGAACGCCGAGCCGATTTCCTTCTTGATGGCTTCGGCGGTCTGCTCGCCGATCAGCATGCCGTAGTTGCGGCGAATGTAGTTGACGATGGCCTCGTCGAACTTGTCGCCGCCCACGCGCACCGAGCCCTTGTACACGATGCCGCCCAGCGAGATGACGCCGACTTCCGTCGTGCCGCCGCCGATGTCGACGACCATCGAGCCCGTTGCCTCCGACACCGGCAGGCCCGCGCCGATTGCGGCGGCCATCGGCTCTTCGATCAGATAGACCTGCGAGGCGCCCGCGCCGTGAGCCGCTTCCTTGATGGCGCGGCGCTCGACCTGGGTGGAGCCGCACGGCACGCAGATGATGATGCGCGGCGACGGCGAGAACATGCGGGATTCGTGAGCGGTCTTGATGAACTGCTTGATCATCTGCTCGGTGACGGTGAAGTCGGCGATCACGCCGTCTTTCATCGGGCGGATGGCCTCGATGTTGCCCGGCACCTTGCCGAGCATCTGCTTGGCTTCCTTGCCGACCGCCTGAATGGTCTTCTTGCCGTTGGGACCGCCTTCCTGGCGAATGGAAACGACCGACGGCTCGTCGAGGACGATGCCTTTGCCGCGCATGTAGATCAGCGTGTTGGCGGTGCCGAGGTCAATCGCCAGGTCGTTGGAGAAATAGCTGCGCAAAAAACCGAACATTCAAAAATCCTGTCTCGCTGGGTGGCCGTTCCTCGCTCGTAGCGCCGGGGACGGCAGCGGAAAAAATAACGGTTTGCCGGGGCGGCGAAGGCTCGCCGCGAGGTGCAAATCCGGGAAGAAATCTACCGCAGAATGGAACGCCCGACGCAAACGTTTCTCACAATTCATTGATTCAGGGAGAAAGCCGCTGACAGCCCGTTCCAGAGGTGAGTCGAACGTGTAATGATACCTTATAATTTATGGGTATCTATAGGAAAAGGATGGCATCTTCCGCCATCGCCAGACCTGTTTCCGAGGGCTCCGCCCAGGTTCGTAACTGACTGTCGCAGCGAAAGTTTTCGAAATCTGAAGTGGCCCACGCTTTCTCCGGTGATCCCATGTCCCTGACCCTGACCGACGTAAAACGCATCGCGCATCTCGCGCGGCTCGAATTGCCCGACCACGAAGCGGAACCGACGCTTGCGCGGCTCAATGACTTTTTCGGGCTCGTCGAGCAAATGCAGGCCGTCGACACGACCGGCATCGAACCGCTCGCGCATCCGATCGAGCAGATCGAGGAAGTCGCGCTGCGCCTGCGCGACGACGCAGTCTCAGAGCGTATCGAGCGCGAAGAGTTCCAGCGTTCGGCGCCCGCCGTGCAGGACGGGCTCTATCTCGTGCCCAAGGTGATCGAATAAGTCATCGACGGCCGGCGCCGGATGTGACACGAGCGCCACAAGCGACACCGCGTGCGGCAATGAATACCGCGCTCATCAGGGAACTGCAATGCATCAAAAAAGCTTGACCGAACTGCGCGCCGCGCTCGACTCGAAGGAGATCTCCGCAGTCGAGCTGGCGCAGTCGTATCTGCAACGCATCGAGGCCGCGAAGGACCTGAATGCGTTCATCGGCGTCGATCCCGCGCTCACGCTCGAGCAGGCGAAGGCCGCCGACGCGCTCATCGCGCAAGGCAAGGCGGGCGTGCTCACCGGCCTGCCGATCGCGCACAAGGACGTGTTCGTCACGCGCGGCTGGGCGTCCACGGCCGGCTCGCACATGCTCGAAAACTACGCGAGCCCGTTCGACGCGACGGTCGTCGATCGTTTGAAGAACGCCGGCATGGTGTGCCTCGGCAAGACCAACATGGACGAGTTCGCGATGGGCTCGTCCAACGAGAATTCGTACTTCGGCGCGGTGAAGAACCCGTGGGACCTGAAGGCCGTGCCGGGCGGCTCGTCGGGCGGCTCGGCGGCGGCGGTGGCCGCGCGTCTCGCGCCCGCCGCCACCGGCACCGACACCGGCGGCTCCATTCGCCAGCCCGCGTCGTTCACCGGCATCACGGGCATCAAGCCGACGTACGGCCGCGTCTCGCGTTACGGGATGATCGCGTTCGCGTCGTCGCTTGATCAAGGCGGTCCGATGGCGCAAAGCGCCGCCGACTGCGCGCTGCTGCTCAACGCGATGTCCGGCTTCGACGAGCGCGACTCCACCAGCCTGCAGCGCGAGAACGAAGATTACACGCGCTATCTCGGCAAGACGTGGAACGGCGGCGACGCGGGCAAGCCGCTCGCCGGCCTGCGCATCGGCATGCCGAAGGAGTACTTCGGCGCCGGTCTCGCCGACGACGTGCGCGCCGCCATCGACGCGGCGCTCAAGCAATACGAAGCGCTCGGCGCCACGCTCGTCGAAGTGTCGCTGCCCAAGACCGAGCTTTCGATTCCCGTGTACTACATCATCGCGCCGGCTGAGGCATCGTCGAATCTGTCGCGCTTCGACGGCGTGCGCTACGGGCATCGCGCGGCGCAGTACAAGGATCTGCTCGACATGTACAAGAAGTCGCGCGCGGAAGGCTTCGGGCCCGAAGTGAAGCGCCGGATTCTCGTCGGCACCTACGTGCTGTCGCACGGTTACTACGACGCGTATTACCTGCAGGCGCAGAAGATCCGCCGCATCATCGCGCGCGACTTCCAGGAAGCGTTCAAACAGTGTGACGTCATCATGGGGCCGGTCGCGCCGTCCGTGGCATGGAATCTCGGCGAAAAGGCCGACGATCCCGTGCAGATGTATCTCGCCGATATCTACACGCTGTCCGTGAGCCTCGCGGGCCTGCCCGGCATGAGCGTGCCGTGCGGCTTCGGCGCGGGCGCGAATGCCAATCGCCCGGTCGGTCTGCAGATCGTCGGCAACTATTTCAACGAAGCCCGGATGCTCCAGGTCGCCGACGCGTTCCAGCGCGCGACCGACTGGCACCGCAAGGCACCATCGGCATCGGGAGTATGAACATGCAGTGGGAAGTCGTCATCGGCCTGGAAACGCACGCGCAGCTTTCCACCGTCTCCAAGATCTTCTCGGGCGCGCCCACTCAGTTCGGCGCGAGCCCGAACTCGCAGGCGAGTCCCGTCGATCTCGCGCTGCCGGGCGTTTTGCCCGTGATGAACAAGGGCGCTGTCGAGCGCGCAATCCGCTTCGGTCTCGCGATCGGCGCCCATATTGCGCCGCGCAGCATTTTCGCGCGCAAGAACTACTTCTATCCGGATCTTCCGAAGGGCTATCAGATCAGCCAGTACGAGATTCCGGTCGTGCAGGGCGGTCAGATCACGATCCAGGTTCCCGCCAGCGAGAAGGCCGGCAAGGAAGCGTATTCGAAGACCATCAACCTGACGCGCGCGCACCTCGAAGAGGACGCGGGCAAGTCGCTGCACGAAGACTTCGCGGGCATGACGGGCATCGACCTGAACCGCGCGGGCACGCCGCTGCTCGAGATCGTCACCGAGCCGGAGATGCGCAGCGCGGCGGAAGCCGTCGCGTATGCGAAGGCGCTGCATGGTCTCGTCATGTGGCTCGGCATCTGCGACGGCAACATGCAGGAAGGCTCGTTCCGCTGCGATGCGAACGTGTCGGTGCGCCCGGTCGGCCAGAAAGAATTCGGCACGCGCGCGGAAATCAAGAACCTGAACTCGTTCCGCTTCCTCGAAGAAGCGATCCAGTACGAAGTGCGCCGTCAGATCGAGCTGATCGAGGACGGCGGCACGGTGGTTCAGGAAACGCGTCTCTACGATCCCGACAAGCGCGAAACGCGCTCGATGCGCAGCAAGGAAGACGCGCACGATTACCGCTATTTCCCGGATCCCGACCTGATGCCGCTCGTGATCGAGGAGAGCTGGATCTCGCGCGTGAAGGGCGAAATGCCCGAGCTTCCGTCGGACATGCAGAAGCGCTTCGTCGAAATCTACGGCCTGACCGAGTACGACGCGGGCGTGCTGACGTCGTCGAAGGCGATGGCGTCGTACTTCGAGGCCCTCGTGCAGAAAGCGGGCGCCGCGCAAGCGAAGATCGCCGCGAACTGGATGATGGGCGACGTCTCCGCGCAACTGAACCGCGAGTCGCTCGATATCAGCGAATCGCCGGTTTCGAGCGCGCAACTGGCGTTGATCGTGCAGCGCATCGCCGACGGCACCATCTCCAACAAGATCGCGAAGGACATCTTCCAGACGATCTGGGAAGAGAAGGCGACGGACGAAGGCGCGGCCGACCGCATCATCGAGGCGAAGGGACTCAAGCAGATTTCGGATACCGGCGCGCTGGAGGCGATCATCGACGAGGTACTCGCGGCGAACCAGAAATCGGTCGACGAATTCCGCGCGGGCAAGGAAAAGGCGTTCAATGCGCTGATCGGCCAGGCGATGAAGGCGACCAAGGGCAAGGCCAATCCGCAGCAAGTCAACGAGCTTCTGAAAAAGAAACTATCCTGATCGCCTGAATCAAGCGTGCGAGACTCGCGGGCTGCTGCCGGTTAAGCCCGGCAGCAGCCCGTTTTCATTGGCGAAGGTGAAAAAAAGACATGGCAAAGAAATCTGAACTGGACGACTTTCGCGTACCTTTCTTCGATGCCGGCAAGAAGCTGAAGCCGTTCGACCTGAGCGCGGTGGATCCGTCCGCCAAGCCGTTTTCGCTCGGCTCGAAGGACGCGGACCGCGACCGGCTCGCCGCGATCGGCGCACAACTGGACGATTTGCAGGAGAAACTGCACGCGCAGCGACGCCGGCGCGTGCTGCTCGTTCTGCAGGGCATGGACACGAGCGGCAAGGACGGTACGGTGCGCGCGGTCTTTCACGACGTCGATCCACTCGGCTTGCGCATCGTGCCGTTTCGCGCGCCGTCCGAGCGCGAGGCCGCTCACGACTTCCTCTGGCGCGTGCACGCGCAGGCGCCGATGGCCGGCGAATTCGCGATTTTCAACCGCAGCCACTATGAAGACGTGCTCGTGCCGCGCGTGTTGAAGCAGATCGACGTCGACGAATGCGAGCGCCGCTATCGCCACATGCGCGAGTTCGAGTCCTTGCTCGCGGACAGCGGCACGACCATCGTCAAATGCTTCCTGCATATTTCGAAGGATGAGCAGCGCGAGCGCCTGCAGGCGCGCATCGACGATCCGACCAAGCACTGGAAGTTCGACGTCTCCGATCTCGACGCGCGCAAGCAGTGGGACGCGTATCAGGATGCGTATGCGGACGCGATCGGCGCGACGTCGACCGAATACGCGCCGTGGTACATCATTCCGGCCAACTCGAAGACGCATCGCAACGTGATGATCGCTGAGCTCCTGCTGCGCACGATGCAGGATATGAAGCTCGAATTCCCGCCGGCCAAGGAATCGCTCAAGGGCGTGAAGGTCGAGTAAACGAAACCGATAAAAAAGGAAGCGTATGTTTCGCGTGATTACCGCCAATCTCAACGGCATCCGTTCGGCCGCCAAGAAAGGCTTCTTCGACTGGTTCGGCGAGCAGAAATCCGACGTCGTGTGCGTGCAGGAAATCAAGTGCTCACAGGACGACCTGACGCCCGAGTTCCTCGCGCCGCACGGCTTTCAGGGCTATTTCCAGCATGCGGTGAAAAAGGGCTACAGCGGGGCGGGCCTCTACACGCGCCATGAGCCGGACGACGTGATCATCGGCTTCGGCTCGGAAGAGTTCGATCCGGAAGGGCGCTATGTGGAAGCGCGCTTCGGCAAGCTGTCGGTGGTGTCGGTGTATGTGCCGTCGGGCTCCAGCGGCGACGAGCGCCAGCAGGCGAAGTATCGCTTCATGGACGAGTTCATGCCGCATCTCGCCGAGCTCTCGAAAGAGCGCGAAGTGATTCTGTGCGGCGACGTGAACATCGTGCACAAGGAAATCGACATCAAGAACTGGAAGAGCAACCAGAAGAACTCCGGCTGCCTGCCCGAAGAACGCGAGTGGCTCACCAGGCTCTTTGACGAGGTCGGTTACGTCGACGTATTCCGCACGCTGGATCAGCGGCCCGAGCAATACACATGGTGGAGCAACCGCGGCCAGGCGTATGCGAAGAACGTCGGGTGGCGCATCGATTATCAGATCGCGACGAAAGAGGTCGCCGCGACCGCGAAGGAGACGTCGATCTTCAGGGACATCAAGTTCAGCGACCACGCGCCGCTGACTATCGACTACGACTGGAAGCTCGGCAAGAAGAAGTAAATTTCCCGCTTCCATCCTGCGCCGGAGCGCAGGATGGAGCACGTCACGACGGAAGAATTGGCAGCGTTCTCAGTTCCTTTGCCGCGAGTTGTCTCGGCGTGTCTGGAATCAGCTCCATGCTACGCGCAGCCCTTATTCCTATATAAAACCCGTAGTCGAGCATCAAGGCAAAATATCGCTCGCCTGCTTTATGAGGAGTGATGCCTTGGTGGAGGACGTGAACAAACCGTAGTGCTACGAGCTTCTGAACGCCGTTATACGTATCGTTCGCGTTGTCGATCTTTACCAAGAACGCGTTCTTCTTGTTTTCAGCACAAAAGCGTTTCACTATCTGAAGCTGGTGAGCGACAGTTCCTTCGCTGGTACTGAAGGCGTCCTTGCGCACGTCTTTAAGCTTTTCCTCAATCGCCTCAGACGCAGCCGCGTTTAGGCTTGTGATCGAAATGCTCTTTTGACTCTTGAGCACAGAGCGCGAGATTGATTTGGAAAACAGGCTAAGGGCATCCCGAGGGACTGCTGCAGCCGATAAAACCAGCCGATCTATATAATCCTGGTTTGCGAGATAGTCGATATTTGGCAACCCGCAATACACTGCATGCTTATCTAGAATGCTCTTAATGTGAGATCTCGACTGATCCGGGCTGGTCAAATTATGGTCGAGCATCAATATCTGAATATCGTGCGGCGGCTCCATTCCTCGCTTGATATCTCCAGCCCAAAGATTGGTTAGTTGCTCAATACCGGAAACCTTAATATACGTCTTGTTGCCCCGCGCCAGAGAGTAGATAAACGACAATAACTCTGGCTGAAGCGCATAGTCGAGCACATGAATGTCATCGAGAAAAACCGTGAAGCTTTTCGCCCCAGACACCGCTGCAAGCGTCTTGCGCATGCGGGGAACCATGCGATTCAACTTGTTCGCAACAACTTCTTCATCATCAGATTCACCGAGCGCCAGCAACTCATCTGCAAGCGAGTGAAGTTCGGTCGGAGATGCCGCGTACTGTGCCGCTTCCGAGAAAATCTCGGAGAGCACGCTCGCGATCGCCTGTCGGTCCGATCGAGCCGCATAAGCTTGCATCGCGACCCAGCAAAACGGGCTTCGCGATAGGCGTAGGTGGTGCATGGAGTACGCTAGCAGGCTCGACTTTCCAGAGCCTCGTCGACCGTAGACGATATGATTCGTCGGAACAACGATTTCCTTCTCAAGGCTTGTTACCGAGGGCGTGTAGCGCGCAAGAAAATCAGACCCAAACGTATTTCGGTCCACCGTTAGGCTGGCGGATAATTCTTGTTGAAGGATCGCAGTTTCAGGGATCGTCAGGACATTTGTTGGTTTTTGAGGCCGAGCGCTAATGCTAACTCTGTTCTTGAACATGTTTTCATCGGGCAGGCTGTCGTTTACTCCATCGAGCAACTCGAAAAAGCGGGCGCTTGGTGCGGCAAGTTCGAAGACGAGGAAACTCCCGTCCGGACGCTCTTTAATATGGAATGCTGGGCTGATCCCGGCGAGGGCGATCGCGAATGCGTTGACAACGATGTCTGAATCGTCCTTTGGAGAGAGATTATTCATATAGTAATGCCGTTTTCTGAAAGAAATTTCTTGGCGTCATTTAGAAGTTGCGAAACAACCGTTTTTGCCTCGGCAATGCTTATCAATAAATCGTTTTCATTTGCGAGATGGCTGTAATCCGCAAGATTTCTGTCGTCACGAAGATTCTTAAGCTTCACTCTGTAAAGAGCGCTATTGCTTAATGTGTCGGGAATCTGATCTACTTTTTGGTGATCACTTGAGTCGGACGAGTATGTTCCATCATGTTTCAAGGCAACCGCTCTTCGCACATTGTAGGCGGCGTAATAGTATCTCGATATCTTCTGGCGCCATTCGCCTTCATCTACCGCCGCGGCAAATCTGAAATGCGCTTCTCCGAGCCGGTAGAGACCAATCACGTTTGCGTCGATTTCTTTTCTTATCTTGTCCAACTCAGAATCCGCCAGAATTCCTGCGAGATTTCGGATCATTTTGAGCGGATTTGATGCCGCGTTGAAAAGATGTGGTTCCTTAAGACCTTTATGCACCTTCCTGCTCCCTCGTGAGTCCCTTCTTATTAGATAGTACTGTTGAATATGTCTAACGGCCGGTTTTCTTGAACCGCCCCATTCCCGCGTAATTCGACAACTGGTCGATGGTCTTGCCGACCGCCTTCGCATAGAGCGGCATCATGTCCGGCATGCGCTTGAGCAGATCCTGCTTGCGATCCGGCCCATAGGGATGCATCCAGATGAAGCCCTCATCCGCGCGGCGCGTGCCCGAATCGATCTTGTTCCACAAGGTGACGGCCGCGCGCGGATCGTAGCCCGCGCGCGAGGCGATCTCGCTGCCGATCACATCGGCTTCGGTTTCGTCGGCGGGGGAGTAACGCATCGAGAGCAACTCGTCGCCGAGGTCGGGCTGCTGCGCCGAATAGTTCGAGAAGCCGAAGAGCTGCGGCATCGCGCCCCCGCCCAACTGCGCCGCCTGCTGACGGCCGAGCCGCTCGCGCGCATGCTCGCGCAGCGCGTGCGCAATCTCGTGGCCGATCATCATGCCGATCTCGTTGTCGTTCAGACGCAGCTTGTCGACGAGCCCGCTATACACGACGATCTTCCCGCCCGGCAGGCAATACATGCGTGCGTCGGGCGACTTGATGACGTTGATCTCCCACTTCCAGTTCTTCGCGCGATCATTCCACTTGAGCGCGAACGGAATCTCGTGATTCGCGATTTCGCGCACGCGCTTCACGAGCGGGTTGCTGTCGGGAAGCAGGGTCTTGTCGAGCTCCGCATTGTGGATGATCTGCGCATATTCCTCGGCGGACTGCGCCTCGAGCGTCGCGGGCGGAATCAGATTGCGAAAGAGCGCCGTATTGCCGAAACGGATCTGGTTGTTCGGCGCGGTGTACGGCGCCGGCACGCGCTGTTCGTCCTGGGCGTGCGCGGACAGAGGCGGGAATGACGCCAATGCCAGCGCGCAGGCCAGGGCGCGGAGCGAGTAGGACACCGTCATCGTTGAGTTCTCCAGGGCGCGATTCTGGGCAACAGTAACATGCCCGGAATCGACAGCGCAGTGCAGATCAGGAAGTACTCGAACCATCCCGTCTGCGCGACGATGAAGCCGCTCGACGCCGACGCGAGCGTGCGCGGCACCGAAGCGAGGCTCGTGAAGAGCGCGAATTGCGTCGCGGTGTAGCGCGGGTCGGTCGTGCTCGCGATGTACGCGGTGAACGCGGACATCGTGAGGCCGGTGGCGAAGGTCTCGAAGCCGTACAGCGCACCTAGCGCGAGCGGCGACGGCCCGAGCTTCGCGAGCCACGCGAAGCCCAGCGTCGAGACGATCTGCAGGACGCCGAAAATCCACAAGCCGCGCGCGATGCCGATCTTCACCAGCCACACGCCGCCGATGATCCCGCCCGCGAGACTCGCCCAGAAAGCGACCGTCTTGGCGATCACGCCGATCTGCGTCTTGTTGAAGCCGATGTCGAGAAAGAACGACGTCGACAGCGTGGTCGCCATCGTGTCGCCGAGCTTGTAGAGGAAGATGAAGCCGAGCACGAGCAGCGCCGCGCGCCAGCCGTCGCGCGTGACGAATTCGTGAAACGGCTCGACGATCGCCTCGCGCAGGTTCTTCGGAGGCGCGCCGTGAATCTCCGGCTCCTTGACGACGAGCGTCAGGATCATGCCCGGGATCATGAAAGTGGCGGTGACGATGAACACGGCCGTCCACGGCAGATGATCGGCGAGGATCAGTGAGAGCGAGCCGGGGATGAGCGCGGCGACCTTGTACGCGTTCACGTGCACGGCGTTGCCGAGGCCCTGTTCGGTATCGGCGAGCAGTTCGCGCCGGTAGGCATCGATGGCGATGTCCTGGCTCGCGCCGAAGAGGGCGACGAGCGTGGTCAGCGCGGCGACCGTCCAGATTTCCCGGTTCGGCGACACGAAGCCGAGTGTGCCCATCGCCACGGCGACGAGAATCTGCGTGACGAGCATCCAGCCGCGCCGCCTGCCTGGCCGCCAGCCGGGCAGGCGCGGCACATAGCGGTCCATGAGCGGCGCCCACACGAATTTCCACGTATAGGGAAACTGGATGAGCGCGAACAGGCCGATTTCCTTCAGGTTCACGCCTTCGGTGCGCAGCCACGCCTGCACCAGATAGACGAGCGTGAAGAGCGGCAGTCCCGACGTGAAGCCGAGAAAGACGCAGATGAGGATGCGCGCGTTCAGGAACGCGCGCCAGCCGGGATGATCTTCGTGTGCAGTTAGAGCGGGCGCCTCGTGTGGCGTGTCGGGCATATCGATGGTGGCAATGCGTTGTCGATGCGCGATAAGCCGGGTCGGATCACCGGCGCTTCACGCGATAGACCGCAAGACTACCACGCCAGTTCGCGCCCCAACGGACCGATTGCCCGTCGTGCAGCACCACACGGTCCAGGATCTCGATGCCCACTTCCGGCGCGAGCGCCTCGAAATCCTTGATGGTCAGCACGCGCACGTTCGGCGTGTTGTGCCATTGATAGGGCAGCGACTTCGACACCGGCATGCGTCCCTGAATCACCGAGAGCCGATGCTGCCAGTACCCGAAGTTCGGAAACGACACGATGCACTCGCGCCCCACGCGCACCGTCTCGCGCAGGATCGCGGCGGTTTGATGAATGGTCTGCAGCGTCTGCGAGAGGATCGCGAAATCGAAGCTGTCGTCCTCGAAGAGACGCAGGCCGTCTTCGAGATTCTGCTGGATCACGTTCACGCCTTTTTGCGCGCACGCGAGCACGCCCGCATCGTTGATCTCGATGCCGTAGCCCTTTACCTCCAGTTCCTCGCCGAGCAGCGAGAGCAGCGAGCCGTCGCCGCAGCCGAGATCGAGCACCGTCGAGCGCGGCTCGACCCAGCGGGCGATTGCCCGAAAATCCGAGCGCAGCGCGAGCGAATCGAGTGTGTTCTGGTTCATGCGCCGATCTCCGTGGCGATGCGTTCGTAATAGGCGCGCATCAGGTTGTGATAGCGCGCGTCGTCGAGCAGGAAGGCGTCGTGGCCGTGCGGCGCGTCGATTTCCGCGTAGCTCACGGTGCGCTTGTTGTCGAGCAGCGCCTTGACGATCTCGCGCGAGCGCGCGGGCGCGAAACGCCAGTCGGTCGTGAAGCTCGTGACGAGGTACTTCGCCTGCGTGTTGGCGAGCGCGCGCGTGAGATCGCCGTCGAAGGCTTTCGCGGGATCGAAGTAGTCCAGCGCGCGCGTGATGAGCAGGTACGTGTTGGCGTCGAAGTATTCGGCGAACTTGTCCGCCTGATAGCGCAGATACGACTCCACTTCGAACTCGACATCGAAGTTGAAGTTGTACGCGTCGAGCGCGCCCTCCGCGCGGCGCAGCGCGCGGCCGAATTTCACGGCCATGTCGTCGTCGGACAGATACGTGATGTGGCCGATCATGCGCGCGACGCGCAGGCCGCGGCGCGGCTTCACGTCGTGCGCGTAATAGTCGCCGCCGTGGAAATCGGGATCGGAGAGGATGGCCGAGCGCGCCGTCTCGTTGAACGCGATGTTCTGCGCGGAAAGCTTCGGCGTCGAAGCCACGACGATGCAATGCGCGAGCCGCTCCGGATACATCATGCTCCACGCCATCGCCTGCATGCCGCCGAGACTGCCGCCCATCACCGCCGCGAAGCGTTCGATGCCGAAGCGGTCCGCGACGCGCGCCTGCGCATGCACCCAGTCTTCGACCGTGACGACGGGAAAGCGCGCGCCGTAGGGCTTGCCCGTCGCGCAATCGATGCTCATCGGCCCGGTCGAGCCGAAGCACGAGCCGAGATTGTTCACGCCGATGACGAAGAAGCGATTCGTGTCGAGCGGCTTGCCGGGACCGACCATGTTGTCCCACCAGCCGACATTCTTCGGCTCATCGGCATAAACGCCCGCGACGTGATGCGACGCGTTCAGCGCATGGCACACGAGCACGGCGTTCGAGCGTGCGGCGTTGAGCTCGCCATAAGTCTCGACGACGAGCTCATAGTCGGCGAGCGACGAGCCGTTCTGCATCGCGAGCGGCTCGGCGAAGCGCAGTGTTTGGGGAGTGACGATGCCGATCGATTCCATTCATTCCGCCTTGATTGAGCGGCTAAACGGTGTCGGCGAAGCGCTGAAGGGAAGGTGTGCGCGGCTGACGACCTCTTTAGCCGCATTTATAGTGAACCAACAGCTACGAAGCACTGAGGTTCGCGCGCCCGCAATCGAGTCAGCAAATCGGCGCGCTGTGGATGGTTCGAGAAAATCTCGTTAGCGGTGAAGTATAGCGGAAAACGTCATAAGGCCCGCAAGCGGGGCGCTCGAGGGCTTCGTGATCGCGCGTCAGATCGTCTTCGCCACATTGGGCACGCCGCCGCGCATGCCGAGCGTCAGCGCGCGCAGCGAGCGCACCGTGCGATCGACGTAATGCGGCCGCCCCGCACCCGGCATGCGCACCGACATGCCGCCGCTCGACGTCCGCGCGACAGGCAGATGTCCGACGATCCACACCGTGCGAATGCCCAGACGCCGATAGCGCTTCAGATGCCCGCGCGTATCCTCGACGAGGATCGCATCTTCCAGACGCACGTGCGCGCGGCGCATCGCATGGCGCAGCATCGGCGCGTCGGGCTTGGCGCGCCAGCGGTTGCCCCGGCGCATGTCCTCGATCGCGATCACGCGTTCGAACAGCTTGCCGATACCCAGCTCCGCGAGCACCGAGCGCGCGTACAGCGTCGGCCCGTTGGTGAGCACGATCTTGCGTCCGGGCAGCGCGCGCAGCATCCGCGCGAGGCCGCGCTCGGCGCGCAGCATCGACGGAAGATCGGCGAAGGTGTGCACTTCGTGCAGGAAGTCGGCCGCGTCGACGCCGTGATGGCGAACGAGCCCGAGCAGCGTCGCGCCGTAACGCACCGTATAGCCGACGCGCAGCCGGTTCGCCTCGTCGATGTCGACGTTCAGCCGATCCATGATGTACTGCGTCATCGCGCGGTTGATCGCCGGGAAGATCTGGTGCGACGCGTGATGCAGCGTGTTGTCCAGATCGAAGAGCCAGACGGGACCGCGCGTCTTCACGCGGCGACGGCGAGCGGGGCGATGTGGACTCATGTTCCTCTACGTTGCACCAAAGAAAACGCCCGCGCATGGGCGGGCGCCGGGAACGGGGCGATGCGGCTCAATGCGAGCGGATCATCGTGCCGAACGGCTGCTCGGTCAGGATTTCGAGCAGCACCGAATGCTCGATGCGGCCATCGATGATGTGCACCGAGCGCACGCCGCTCTTCGCCGCGTCCAGCGCGGAGGAGATTTTCGGCAGCATGCCGCCGGAGATGGTGCCGTCCGCGAAGAGGGCATCGATCTCGCGCGCGGAAAGGTCCGTGAGCAGGTTGCCCTCCTTGTCCATCACGCCGGGGATGTTCGTCATCATGACGAGCTTCTCCGCGTTCAGCACGACGGCGAGCTTGCCCGCGACGAGGTCCGCGTTGATGTTGTACGAGAGACCGTCTTCGCCGAAGCCGATCGGCGAGATCACCGGAATGAAGGCGTCGTCCTGCAGCGCCTTCACCACGGCCGGGTTGATGGCCTCGACCTCGCCCACCTGGCCGATGTCGATGAACTGGCCCGGATTATCGCGATCCGGCATGAGCAGCTTGCGCGCATGGATGAGGCCGCCGTCCTTGCCCGTCAGGCCGACCGCGTGGCCGCCGAAGTGATTGATGAGCGTGACGATGTCCTGCTGCACCTCGCCGCCGAGCACCCACTCGACGACTTCCATCGTCTCCTCGTCGGTGACGCGCATGCCCTGAATGAAGGTGCCCTGCTTGCCGATCTTCTTCAGCGCCTGGTCGATCTGCGGGCCGCCGCCGTGCACGATCACCGGGTTGATGCCGACGAGCTTCAGCAGGATCACGTCGCGCGCGAAGCCCTGCTTCAGGCGCTCCTCGGTCATGGCATTGCCGCCGTATTTGATCACGACCGTCTTGCCATGATACTGACGGATATAGGGCAGCGCCTCGGCCAGGATTTCAGCCTTCAGGGTCGGGGCGATTTGCGTGAGGTCGGGTAGCTCGGACATGGCGGCAAATGAGGCGAGGAGCGTTTAAACACGCCGAATTGTACAGGACTGACGCAACGCAACAGGACGAATTACCGCACGCGGCCTCACGTTTTCCGGCGGGGCCGCCGGCATGCGATCATCGTTCTGGCCGATTGATGACAAGATGATGAACGTCCCCCCTGAACAGAGCGATGAGCAGGCGCACGGCACACGAGTTTGTGCGCAGTGCGGCGCGCCGTTTCGCTGCGGCATGCTCGCGGGCGATGCCGCCTGCTGGTGCGCGACGCTGCCGGCGTTGCCGCTCGATCGTCTGCGGCCCGGCGTGAGCTGCCTGTGTCCGGCGTGTCTCGCGCGCGAGATCGAGCGCGCCGCCCGGCCGGACTAGCGGATGGCGCGCGTGGCGTCGGGCAAGCCGGGGTGCGACAAATCGCGCCAGATGCCGCAGCAAGCCTGATGCAAGCGGGATAATGTCGCAGGGAGCGCGAGTTCGCCGACCGCGGCCCGGCTCAAGCGCTCATGCAGGCGACGACAGGCACTCAATCAGATGTATCGCATAACCAACACCGGACGGGTCAATCTCGGTCATCTCTTCTGGCTTCGCTCGCTCGCGATCATCGGCCAGCTGAGCACGATCGCCGTCGTGCAGATCTTCTACGGCGCGAAGCTCCCGCTGCCGGCGATGCTGCTCGTGATCGCGCTGGAAATGGTGTTCAACGGACTCACGTGGCTGCGCGTCGCGCGGGCGCGTCCGGAGACCAACCTCGAACTGTTCGGCCAGATGTGCGTCGATCTGGGCGCGCTCTCGGCGCTGCTGTTCCTCTCAGGCGGCGCGACCAATCCGTTCGTCACGCTCTATCTGCCCTCGCTCGCGATCGCCGCCGCGATTCTCCCGTGGACGATGATGGCCTGCCTCGCGCTATTCGCCGTCGCCTGTTACGCGCTCCTCAGCTACAACTACGTGCCGCTCAATATCGAGAATCCTGCCAATCTCTTCGATTATTTCCGCATGGGCCTGTGGGTCAACTTCATGGTGAGCGTCGGGCTGATCGGCTGGTTCGTCGCGCGCATGTCGCGGGCGCTGCGCGCGCGCGATGCGGCGCTCGCCGACGTCCAGCAGCGCCATCTGCGCGACGAGCGGGCGGTCGCGCTCGGCGTGCAGGCGGCGACCGTCGCGCACGAGATGGGCACGCCGCTCTCGACCATCGCGATGCTCTCCGAGGAACTACGCGACGCCGCCGCGCACGACAAGAACCTCGCGCCCTACGCAGCGGACTTCGAACTGCTCGAGCAGCAGATGGCGCTGTGCACGTCGGCGCTCGCCCGCCTGCGCAGCCGTGCGACCGGGCCGTCGAGCCGTCAGGCGCTCGACGAATGGCTCGCCAGTTTCATCGAGCAATGGCGGCTGCGGCATCCGCAGGTGAAGTTCGCGCAGATCGGCCAGACGCCGGCAGGCGCGTCGATCGACGATCCGGTCGCGGTCGGCCAGATCCTCACGATTCTGCTCGACAACGCGGCGCGCGCGAGCAGCGAATCGGTGACGCTGCAGGCATCGGCCGAAACCGTCGACGGGAAGCACGCCGTGCGCTTCGACGTGTGCGACCGCGGGCCGGGCATTCCCCCCGCGCTGCGCACGGCGCTCGGCACGGCGCCGGTGGACAGCACGCAGGGCGGCCACGGCGTCGGGCTCTATCTGGCGTTCGCCGCGGCGGCGCGCCTGAACGGTTCCATCGAACTCTTCGATGGCGAGCCGCGCGGCACGCACGCGGTGTTGCGCCTGCCGAACCGCGGCGCGGCCGCCGCGCACGGGCAGGCGGCATGGACTGAACGAAGCGGCGCGGCCTGAACTCGAAATCAGGCGCACAGGCAAGCATTACGGAGAAAAAAGCATGAGCGATACCAATTTTCTGATCATCGACGACGACGAAGTCTTTTCGGGCATTCTCGCCCGCGGTCTCGCACGGCGCGGCTACACCCCGCATCAGGCGCACGATGGGGACGAAGCGCTGAAACTCGCCAACCAGCACAAGTTCGGCCAGATCACGGTCGATCTTCATCTGGGCAACGATTCCGGCCTGCGGCTCGTCGCGCCGCTGCGCGATCTGCAGCCCGATGCGCGCATTCTCGTGCTGACCGGCTACGCCAGCATCGCAACGGCCGTACAGGCGGTGAAGGACGGCGCGGACAACTATCTCGCGAAGCCGGCGAACGTCGAGACGATTCTCTCAGCGCTCCAGGAGCAGGCCAGCGAGCAGACCGCCGAGGAGGCGATCGAGAATCCGACGCTGCTTTCCGTCGCGCGGCTCGAATGGGAGCATATCCAGCGGGCGCTCGCCGAGAACAACGGCAATATCTCGGCGACGGCGCGCGCGCTCAACATGCATCGGCGGACTTTGCAGCGCAAGCTGGCCAAGAAGCCGGTGCGGCAGTAATTCTTCCGGACGGCAGAGTTCGCGTGCGAACGGCAGTACGTCTGCCGACGCGCGCGAAATAGCGCGGACAGTACGTGATATCGACGGGAACCGGCAACGCCCGCGTGCGCCGCGCGCAAACGCGATTGCCAAAAAAGAACTGCCCAAAAAAAGAACCGCCCAAGCCGGGTGCCAAGGGCGGTAATCGGAGAGTTGCAACGACTACATGCGCGAACATGGGGACACGCACGTAGACAGCATACGGTGCGGCGTTCCGCATCCAAATAAGAAAACTCCCAATTAAGAATCCGCTTAGTTTGTCTGCTTTTTGGCAGTTTTTTTCTCGTTGCTTTCGCGATTCTTTCGCCGGGACTCTGGCTCCCATCCCGCCTCCGTTATGTCCTCCATGCGCGCTCAAGAAAGTTGGAGCGAGCGCCGTAAAGCCTCACTGTGCGCGAACCGGGTTCGCGCCGCGCTGTCCGCGGACGCCGTCTGCGGGGCGTGGGACCGGAGCAGGGCGCCGAAGCGCCGCTCCGGTCGGCAGAGGAGACATCGATGAAATGGTTTGACCGCCTGTCCGTGCTCAGCAAGCTGTTGCTGTCTTTCGCGGTGGTGATTCTGTTTACCGCGTGCGTGGGCGCGACCGGCGTGATTTCGCTCGCGAAGATGCACGGGCTGATCGAGGACATCGGCGACCGTCACATGGACGGCCTCTATTGGGTCGAGGAAGTCAACAAGAACAAGCTCGACACCGATCTCGCCGCCGCCAACCTGACCTTCGCCGACGACGCCGGCAAGGCGAAGCTCAAGGAAGGCATGTCGGGTTCGCTCGACAGCATGCACCGCGCGTTCGAGCGCTTGCGCCCGACGATCCGCTCCGACGACGGCATCGCGCTCTACGACGCCGCGAGCAAGTCCGTCGCCGCATGGGAAGACATCGTGCTGATACAGATGGGCAAAAAGCCGATGCCGGTCGACGTCGACCAGATGGGCCTCATCTCGCGCGCGATCGCCGCGAGCGAGAAGGCGCGCGACGCGCTTCAGCGGCTCGCCGACTTCAAGCGCAAGCGCGCAACCGATGCACGCGGGGAGGCCGCCTCGGAATACGCAACGATGCGCGTCGTGATGCTCGCGTTGGTCTTCGGCGCGATGGTGGCGGGCGCGCTGCTCGCGGCGCTGATCGGACGGCGCCTTGCCGCGCAGCTCGGCGGCGAGCCGGCGTACGCGGCGGATATCGCCGACCGCATCGCGCGCGGCGACCTGACGACGCGCGTCGCCACGCGTCCCGGCGACGACAGCAGCATGCTGGCGAGCCTCGGCAACATGAGCACGAAGCTCGCGGACATCGTCGGCGGGATTCGCCAATCGAGCGATTCGATCCTGTTCGCATCGCGTGAGATCGCGCAGGGCAATACGGATCTGTCGCAGCGCACGGAGGAACAGGCCGCGTCGCTGGAGGAAACGGCGTCGAGCATGGAGCAGCTCACGCACACCGTGCGCCAGAACGCCAGCAACGCGGACGAAGCAAGCGGCCTCGCGCGCGGCGCGTCGGACGTGTCGGCGCGCGGCAGCGAACTGGTCGGCGAAGTGGTGGACAACATGCGCGAACTGGCGGCGGGCTCCAAACGCATGACGGACATCATCGCCGTGATCGAGGGCATCGCGTTCCAGACCAACATTCTCGCGCTGAACGCCGCCGTCGAAGCGGCGCGCGCGGGCGAGGAAGGCCGCGGCTTCGCGGTGGTCGCGGCCGAAGTGCGCTCGCTCGCACAGCGCAGCGCGACGTCCGCGAAGGAGATCAAGGAGCTGATCGAGGCATCGACGGCGCGCGTCGACAGCGGCGCGGCGCTCGCCGAGCGCGCCGGCGCGACGATGGCCGAAGTGACGCAGGCCGTGCAGCGCGTGACCGACATCATGGCGCAGATCTCGTCGGCTTCGCACGAGCAGAGCGCGGGCATCGAGCAGGTGAACCGCGCCGTTGCGCAGATGGATCAGGTGACGCAGCAGAACGCGGCGCTCGTCGAGCAGGCGGCGGCTGCCGCGGGCGCGATGGCCGATCAGGCCGAGCAGCTGAAGGGGGCGGTCGCGGTCTTCGAGCTGGAGCGCGGTGCTTGAGAAGGGCGTGACACCGCGCGGGCGGAGGAAGGTGAAAGGGCCGTAATATCGGCTCGCTTGCCACCCGAGGGCGCGCTCCGTACACTCGCGCCTGTTTTTCATCAAGCGCGCCGTACGGACGGCGCTTCACCGCCGAGAAGGAGGCCCGCCCAATGTCCGATTCCTATTTCCCGCGCTGGCCGGTTCAGCCGGATGCCGCGGAGGGGCGCGTCGTCGCGCCCGACGAGCGACTGCCCTGGCCGCAGATGATCGCGATGGGCATTCAGCACGTCGTCGCGATGTTCGGCTCGACGGTGCTCGCGCCGCTGCTGATGGGCTTCGATCCCAATCTGTGCATCTTCATGTCGGGCGTCGGCACGCTGCTGTTCTTCGTGCTGGTCGGCGGCCGCGTGCCGAGCTATCTCGGTTCGAGCTTCGCGTTCATCGGGCTCGTGATCGCGGTGACGGGCTACGGCGGCCATGGCCCGAACATGAACATTCCGGTGGCGCTGGGCGGGATCATTGCGTGCGGCGTGGCTTACGCGATCATCGGGCTGATCGTCGCGGCGGTCGGCACGAAATGGATCGAAGCGCTGATGCCGCCGGTGGTTACGGGCGCGATCGTCTGCGTGATCGGGCTGAATCTCGCGCCCATCGCGGTGAAGGGTGTGATGGGCAGCAGCTTCGATTCGTGGATGGCGCTCGTCACCGTGCTCTGTGTCGGCGCGGTGGCGGTGTTCGCGCGCGGCATGGCGCAGCGCCTGCTGATCCTGATCGGCCTGGCGATTGCGTACTGCATCTATGCGGTGCTGACCAACGGCATGAGCATGGGCAAGCCGATCGACTTTTCGATCGTGGCGAATGCGGCGTGGTTCGGCATGCCGCACTTCACGGCGCCCGTGTTCGAAGCGCCGGCGATGACGCTGCTCGCGCCGATCGCGATCATTCTGGTCGCGGAGAATCTCGGGCACATCAAGGCTGTTGGCGCGATGACGGGCAGGAGCCTCGACAAGTACATCGGCCGCGCGTTCATCGGCGACGGGCTGGCGACGATCGCATCGGGCTTCGCGGGCGGCACGGGCGTGACGACCTACGCCGAGAATATTGGCGTGATGGCCGTCACCAAGATCTACTCGACGCTCGTGTTCGTGATCGCGGCGCTGTTTGCGATCGTGCTCGGGTTTTCGCCGAAGTTCGGCGCGCTCATTCAGACTATTCCGGGGCCGGTGCTGGGTGGTGTGTCGATCGTCGTGTTCGGGCTGATCGCGGTGACGGGTGCGCGGATCTGGGTCGTCAACAAGGTGGATTTCTCGGATAACCGTAATTTGATCGTCGCGGCGGTTACGCTTGTGCTTGGCACTGGTGATTTCACGCTCAAGCTCGGCGGGTTTGCGCTTGGCGGCATCGGGACGGCTACGTTTGGAGCGATTGTTTTTTATGCGTTGCTGCGGAGGCGGGGGGCTGGGGTTGTTTGAGGTTTTTTTGCGTGACGCTGGGGGTTTTTGGTTCGCTTGGGCTTTCGTGGAATCCTGAATTCTTAGCGGTCTATTTGTGTTGCCCCGCACAGGGGCAGTGCCAATAGACCGACACGAAAACGGGATCCGGCGACAGCCGAAGCAAACCAAACCCACCGTCCCCAATCAACCTACACAGCCGTCCCACGCTTCCGATTCACAATTGCAGTCTCCGAAAGATCAATCTCCCGCATCAGCTTGTTCAACGTCTCATCATTGATCGCCTGCGCGTAGCGCAACTTCAGCAACTCGGCGCGTTCCGCGCGCAGCGCGGCCACCTTCAGTCGCGTTTCCATCATCTCGCTCTTCCTGGCAGCCGCCCGCGGCGCTTCGTCGTCACCAAGCTGCTCGAGCCGCCGCCGATACAGGCTCATCACGCGCGCAGTCGAATCAGCGCATCTCGCCGACGCGGCTTCGTCCATCTGCTCGATCATCTCGTCGTGCGTGTCGTCGATCGCGCGGATCGCCGCCTGCGCCGCGCGGCGTCGCGCCATGCGCTCCTCCGCCGCATGCGGATTGCGCTCGCGCTCGATGCCGCGCAGCATCAGCGGCAAGCCCACGACCGCAATCAGAAGCGACACGAGAATCACCGCCGACGCAATGAAGATCGCCACATCGCGCCCGCCAAGCGGCACGCCGTTCGCCAGCGTCTCGGGCAGCGACAGCACGCCCGCGAGCGTGACCGCGCCGCGCACGCCGCCGATCGTCGTCAGCGCAAGCGTGCGAAAACCGGGCGCGGCGCTTTCCAGACCCTGCTTCGCCGTTCTGCGGGCCGCGACCCAGCGCAGCGAATACACCCACACGAAACGCAACGCATAGAGCGCGACCAAGGTCGCGAACACGTAGCCGAGCAGCATGCCGACGCGTGCGTTCCCATCGTGGTGTGCCTCCACCAGCGCCTGTCCGATGATGTGCGGAAACTGCAGCCCGAGCAGGATGAACACCATGCCGTTGAAGACGAACTCGATCATCGTCCACGTGCTCGTCATGCGCACGCGCACCGCGCTCGGAATGCTGTCGCGCAAGCTCTGGATGTTCATCATCATGCCCGCCGACACCGCGGCCAGAATGCCCGAGCAGCCCGTATGCTCGGCCACGACGTACGCCGCGAACGGAATCAGGATCGTGAGGATCACGCCCGCCGCCGGGTCGTCGTCCTCCGAGAACTTCAGAAGACGCGACGGAATCTCCGTGACGGCCCAGCTGATCGCCGCGCCGATCGCGAGTCCGCCCGCCGCGATGATGAAAAAGCTGATGGTCGCGTCTCGCAGCGAAAACACGCCCGTCAGCGCGGCGGCAATGGCGAACTTCAGCGCGACGAGGCCCGACGCGTCGTTCATCAGCGCCTCGCCCTCGAGAATGTGCATCAGATTCGCGGGAATGCGGTTGCGCCCGGCAATGCCCGTCAGGGCGACGGCATCGGTCGGCGAGAGCACGGCCGCGAGCGCGAAGGCGACGGGCAGCGGCATCGACGGAATCATCGCGTGCAGAAAGTAGCCGAGCACGCCGACCGTGATGAACACGAGCCCGAGCGCGAGCATCAGGATCGCGCGGCGCTGCATGAAGAGCTCGCGCTTCGGAATGCGCCAGCCGTCCGCGAACAGCAGCGGCGGGATGAACAGAAGCATGAAGAGCTCGGGATCGAAGGTGACGTGCAGCCCGAAGCCCGGCCAGGCGAGCAGCGCGCCGAGCGCGATCTGGATGAGCGGCAGCGGCAGCTTGATCGGGAGCAGGCTCAGGCCCAGCCCCGAGAGCGCCACGGCCAGCAGAAGAATGAGGACGGTAAAAACGATTTCCATGTGTGCGCTACAGCAAGACGCGCGAGCGGCCGGCGCACGCGGCGTCTGGCATTTGTTTCGATGAGCCGAAAGTTTAGCCGGTGCTCGCGAAGCAGGCAGAGAACGGGCCGCCCGGTTTCGCACCGTAACGGTGCGCGTGCACTTGAGCTCGCCTGCCGGCGGTGCATGACGCGGGCAAACGGACGACGAATCGTGCCGCTTCGCTCGTCTTCGTGCGCATGGAGCTTGCTTTATCGAAAATCACGGGACGCTGAGACTCCCGACGAGATCATCGAGGGCTGTTCTATGAAAACGGTATGGAACGGATCGAGCGCGGGTCCGGGGGCATTGACGACGCAAGGCACGCGCAGGTCGAGCGCGCTTCGCCGCAACATGGAGGCGAGGGGATCGGCATGGTGATCGCAAATCCGGAGAAAACGACGGTTTCCGCGCGCAGCTTCGAGCTGGGCGTGATGTCCGGCCTCGACCGCTATTCGGTCGAACACGGCGACTGGACGCTGTCGAGCGTGTTTCAGCCGGTGTTCAGCCTGTCGCACATGCGTGCGGTCGGCTACGAAGGCCTGCTGCGCGCGCACGATGCGCTCGACCGGCCGGTCTCGCCGCTCGACGTGTTCGGGCAGGCATCGCGCGTCGGCGAAGCGCTGCAGATCGACCGGCTCGCGCAGGCCCTGCATCTCGAGAACTTCAAGATGCTCGGCGCGCAGACCGAATGGCTCTTTCTCAACGTGCATCCGGGCGCGCTGACCGAGCCGTATCACGCGGCGGCGCTGATGGCCAATCTCAAGCGCCTGCATCTCGAGCCGCGCCGCGTCGTGCTCGAAGTGCTGGAGCAGAGCGCGGAGGACATCGAGCGGCTCGCGCTCGCCGTGCAGCAGTTCCGCGAGCAGGGCTTTCTCATCGCGCTCGACGATTTCGGCGCGGGGCACACGAACATCGAGCGCATCTGGCAGCTCGATCCGGATATCGTCAAGCTCGATCGCGTGATGCTTTCGCATGCCGGCCAGAACGTGCATGCGGCGCTGTCGCCGCGCACGCTCAAGCAACGCCAGAACATGGAGGCGGTGCTGTCGGGCATCGTGTCGCTGCTGCATGAAGCGGGCAAGCTCGTGCTGATAGAAGGCGTCGAGACCGAGCACGAGGCGCAACTGGCGCTCGCGAGCGGCGCGGACTTCGTGCAGGGCTTCTTCTTCGCGCGGCCGCATCCGGGACCCGCCGACAGCGTGCACGCGCAGACGGTGATCGGCGAGCTGACGGAGCGCTACCGCCTGCAGACCGAGGCGCGCGAGCGCCGCGTCGCCACGCGCCTGCAACCGTACATGCGCGCGTTCGAGCGCGCCGCCGAGCGGCTCGCGTCGGGCGAGCCGCTCGAAGAGGTGTGCTGGAACTTCCTTGCGCTCGATAACGCCGCGCGCTGCTTCCTGCTCGATCAGAACGGCAGGCAGGCGGGCCGCAACGTGGTGCTGCGCGCGGACCGCGCCGCGCACGAGGCGCGCTTTCTGCCGCTGATCGACGCGCAAGGCGCGAATTGGCTGCGCCGCCCGTACTTCCGCGCGGCGCTCGGCGATCCGGAGCGCGTGCACGTCACGAAGCCGTATCTCTCGATCAACGAGGCGATGCCCTGCGTCACGCTGTCGGTGGAGACGCGCTCGGAAGGCAAGCGCTGCGTGCTGTGCGGCGACATCGACTGGATCGCCGAGGACGACGCGGATTGATCACTTCGCGACGACCACCGGAATGCCTTTCAGCGACGCTGCGCCCTTCATCGTGTCGATGGCGGCGCGCACCGCGTCGCCCGTCGCCGCGTCGATGCCGAGGCGCGCGGCGATCTCGCGCTCGCTGCGCTTGACCATCGCGACGTTCGCGAGCTTCACGTGGCCGTAGCCGCGCACGCGCTCGAAGAGCGCGGCGAGCGCCTTCACGTCCCCGGCGTTGTCCGCATCGAGTTTCGCGAGGGCGCGCGTCATCGTGATCTCGAAGTCGTCGGCGAGCCGGCGTTCCATGCGGCGTTCGAGCGTCTTGCCGAAGACATCGAATGCACCGCCGCGCAAGGCGCGGAACTTCGCGAGGCCGCCGAGCACCGGCCACAGCCATTGGCCGAAGACCTTCTTCTTCGGTACGTCATGCGATAGCACCGGCGGCGCGAGGTTGAACTTCACGGCATAGCTCTCGCCCGCCGTGCCTTCGAACTGCGCGGCGAGCGCGGCGCGAAATGCCGGGTCCGCGTGCAGGCGCGCGACTTCATATTCATCCTTCACGGCGAGCAGCTTGTAGAACGAGATCGCGATCGCGCGCGCGATCGGTTCATGTCCGGCCGCCGCGTTCACCAGCTTGCGATAGCGCTCGACATATTTTGCGCCGCCGTATGCCAGCAGCCGCTCCTCGCGATCGCGGATCAGTTCGGGCAGCGACATCTGATCCATCACGACGCGCTTGGCCAGCACCTGCGCCGTCAACGCATCCAGCGAAGCCATGTCCGCCGCCGCGAGCCGGCCGATGGAGAACGCGAACTTGTTCGATGTGACCGCCACATTGTTCAGCTCGATCGCGCGCATCAGCGCCGCGAGCGACAGCGGCACGAGCCCGAGCTGCCACGCGAAGCCGAGCATCAGTATGTTCGCGCCGATGGTGTCGCCGAGAAAGCGCGTCGCGAGCGATTGCGCGTCGCAGCTGCGCAATGCGTCGTGCGCACCGGCGCCCGCCGCGTGACGCATCTTGTCGAGCAGCGCATCCGCATGAAGATTCGCCTCCGGGTTCTGCACGAAGCTCGCGTTCGGAATCGCGTGCGTGTTCACGACGATCTTCGTGCGATCGTGCCGCACCGTCTGCAACGCTTCCGGGCTCGCGCCGACGACCATGTCGCACGCGAGCAGCAGATCGGCCTGCTGCGTGTCGATGCGCACCTGGTTGAGCAGCGCGTCCGTCGCGGCAAAGCGCACGAACGACAGCACCGAGCCGCCCTTCTGCGCGAAGCCCATGAAATCGAGCACCGACGCGCTCTTGCCTTCCAGATGCGCCGCCATGCTGATGAGCGCGCCCACCGTCACGACGCCCGTGCCGCCGACGCCAGTCACGAGAATGTCGTACGGCGCGCGGTCGAGATGGCCTTGCGGCAGCGGCAGCGCATCGACGCGGCGCGCAAGCTCGGCGGGATCGAACGCGTGGCCTTCGGCCTTCTTCAGCTTCGCGCCTTCGAGCGTGACGAAGCTCGGGCAGAATCCGTTCACGCACGAATAGTCCTTGTTGCACGACGACTGATCGATGCGCCGCTTGCGGCCGAGTTCGGTTTCGACCGGCTCGACCGACAGGCAATTCGACTGCACGCCGCAATCGCCGCAGCCTTCGCACACGGCTTCGTTGATGAAGAGGCGCTTGTCCGGATCGGGAAACTCGCCCTTCTTGCGGCGGCGGCGCTTTTCGGCGGCGCACGTCTGATCGTAGATGAGCACGGTGACGCCCGGCGTGTCGCGCAGACGGCGCTGCACGTCGTCCAGTTCGCTGCGGTGATGGAACGTCGTGCCGCGCGGGAACTGATCTTCGTGGCCATCGTATTTTTCGGGCTCGTCACTGACCACCACCAGCAGCGCGATGCCTTCCGCTTCCACCTGCCGCGCGATCTGCGGCACGGAGATGCTGCCGTCGACAGGCTGGCCGCCCGTCATCGCGACGGCATCGTTGTAGAGAATCTTGTACGTGATGTTCGCCTTCGCGGCGACTGCCTGGCGAATCGCGAGAATGCCCGAATGGAAGTACGTGCCGTCGCCGAGATTCTGGAAGACGTGCGGCGTCTTCGTGAACATCGAATGCGACGCCCAGTCGACGCCTTCGCCGCCCATTTGAATCAGGCCGGTGGTGTCGCGCTCCATCCACGACGCCATGAAGTGACAGCCGATGCCCGCCTGCGCGACCGAACCCTCCGGCACCTTCGTCGACGTGTTGTGCGGGCAGCCCGAGCAGAAGTAGGGCGTGCGCTTCACGGCATCGGCGACATTCGAGAGGATCTGCGGCGCGACGAGATCGACCACCTTGTCGCGGCGATCGAGCGCCGGCTTGTGGCGTGCGAGCCAGTCCGCGAACACCGGCAGCACGCGCGAAGGCCTGAGTTCGCCGAGTGCGCTGAGAAGCGCCGAACCGTCCCGCGCGTTCTTGCCGACCACGACCGGCCGCGCGCCGTCGACGCGGTTGTAGAGATGCTCCTTGATCTGCTGCTCGACGATCGGCCCTTTCTCCTCGATCACGAGCACTTCCGACAGACCCTCGACGAAGGTTTCGAGACGCGTCGTCTCCAGCGGATACGACAGCCCGACCTTGTAGATGCGCACACCGGCGGCATCGAGATCATCGACGGTGAGTTCGAGGCGGCGCAGCGCTTCCATCAGATCGAGATGCGCCTTGCCGCACGTCACGATGCCGACGTCCGCGCGCGGGCTCGGCGCGATCCACTTGTCGATGCTGTTTGCGCGCGCGAAATGGCGCACGGCCTCGATTTTCGCGGCGAGGCGCGCTTCGATCGTGAGGCTCGGCAGATCGGGCCAGCGGTTGTGCAGGCCGCCCTGCGGCGGCGTGAAATCGTCGGGCGCTTTCCAGTCGGTGCGAAGCGCGCCGAGATCGACCGTCGAGCCGGATTCGACCGTCTCCGAAATCGCCTTGAAGCCGATCCACGCGCCCGAGAAGCGCGACAGCGCCCAGCCGTAGATGCCGAACTCCAGCATGTCCGCGACGTTCGACGGATTCACCACCGGCATGTGCCACGAGATCATCGTCTGATCGCTCTGATGCGGCATGGAGGACGAAACACAGCCGTGGTCATCGCCCGCGACGACGAGCACGCCGCCGTGCGGCGACGAGCCGTAGGCGTTGCCATGCTTGAGCGCATCGCCCGCGCGATCGACGCCCGGGCCCTTGCCGTACCACATCGCGAACACGCCGTCGACCGTGCGCTCCGCATCCGATTCGACGCGCTGCGTGCCGAGCACGGCGGTGCCGCCGAGTTCTTCGTTGATCGCAGGCAGAAAGCGCACGTCGTGCGACGCGAGCAGTTTCTTCGCCTTCCACAGTTGCTGATCGACCATCCCGAGCGGCGAACCGCGATAGCCGCTGACGAAGCCCGCCGTGTTGAGCCCGGCCGCCCGGTCGAGCGCGCGCTGCATCAGGACGAGACGCACCAGCGCCTGCGTGCCGGTGAGGAAAATGCGTCCGGTCGTGGCGCTCAGGTTGTCGCTCAATTGATAGTCCGACAACGCGGGCTCGTTCGTGCATGGGGAAAAAGCTTCGGCGGGGACGCGCGCGTTCATGGAATCTCCGTGTAATTTTGGTATGCGAGGCAATGCGCCATTCTTTGCCGACAACCGCGGAATGTTTTTGCGCACTCGCCCGGATTCGGCGCGCATCGAGAAACAACGCCTTCGTTTTTGAGATGATCGAGAGGAATTTTCTCGATCTCACGCGGCTACGCGTAAACCCGAGGCGAAGTGCCGCGCGTTCCAGCGCGATTTGGGACTAACCTGAACGACTCGAAAGCCGAGGAAAACGACGCCGATGAAGCTCTACTACTGGCCGAAGACGCGCGCCTTCCGCGCGCTGTGGATGCTCGAAGAAATGCGCGTCCCGTATCAGCTCGAGTTCGTGAACATCCGCGCGGGCGCGCAGAACGATCCGAATTTCTGCCGCGTCAATCCGATGTCGAAACTGCCGGCGCTGGAAGACGGCAGCGTGCGCGTGGCCGAATCGGGCGCGGTGCTGCTCTATCTCGCGGACCGGTATCCGGAATGCGGCCTTGGCGTGCCGCTTCACGATCCGGCGCGCGGCCGCTTTCTTCAGTGGATGTTTTTCACCGGCTCATGCCTGGAGCCGGCGATGGCCGAGCGCGTGACCGGCGCGCCAGGCAATACCGTGAGCTTCGGCTGGGGCGATCTGGGGCGCGTCGAGCACGCGATCGAGAGCGCGCTGGAAGAAGGGCCGTGGCTGCTCGGCGATCAATTCACCGCCGCCGATATTCTCGCGGCGAGCACGCTGCAGATCGCGTTCATCGCGAAGCTGATCGAGCCGCAGGGCGTGCTCTTCGATTACGTCGAGCGCTCGCTTGCGCGGGAAGGCCACGAGCGCGCGTCGGCGATCGATCATCGCGAGGCGGAGCGGCTGGCGCTCAAGCCTCACGTGGGCGTGGCGCACGGCGCGGAAGAGTCGCGGCCGTAAGCCGGCTAGCGGGGCGAAGATCAGGGAAACGCGCGCGGCTTCGGAATGCCCGCGCCGGCTTCGATATCCGACACGGCGCGCTGGTGAGCGAGCTCGATCGCCTCGGCCTGGTCCGTGAGACCGTCGTCGCCGCCGACCGTCGTCCACGCCTGGACTGCCTTGTCGTGATGCCGGATCTCGTACTCCGCGTCCCAGCGCGAGCCTTGGAGCTCGACCGGCCTCACGTGGATCGAGTAGACGCCGTAAAGGAAGACCTGCTCAGGCATGATGCCCTCCGATGCAGCCGGGAGGCGCCGCGACGCGAAGCGAACCGCGCCGCGCGCCGATGCGGCCGCCTACAGTTCGATTTCCCCGAGGATGCGGTGCGCGAGCGCGCGCGCTTCGTTGAGCGCTTCTTCTTCGTTCTCCGATGTGGCTTCCACTTCGTAGAGTGTCGCATCGGCCGCCTCGCCGTCGTCGCGCGTCAACGAGACGAGCCCCTGGAACTGCCCGTCATCGAGGGCGCGCACGCCGATCGTCGCGGTATAGATGCCTTTCGTATAGGTGGTGTCTTCCATGTTGGATTCGCCTCCGGCAAGGACGAATCCATGCTAGCACGCTGATATGTAACGCGTGCGACGGTTATTTCAGTAACTCCTCGACCTCTTCCAGCGAGGGCGAATGCGCGCCCGAATGACGACACGCCGCCGCGCCCGCCGCGAGCGCGAACTTCAGATGATCGGGCCACTCGCCGTGGCGCGCCATGAGGCTGTAGAGCAGGCCGCCGATGGACGCATCGCCCGCGCCGACCGTATCCGCCACTTCGACGCTCGGCGGACGCGCGCTGTACTGATTATCCCCGGCGTAGAGCGTCGCTTGCGCTGAGCCGCGCGTGACGAGCACGGTGGCCTGCGGATTCATCGAACGGACCTTCGCGAGCGCGTCCGCCTCCGGCATGCCCTTGAAGAGCATGTGCAGGTCTTCGTCCGACACCTTGATGAGATCGGCAAGCCCCGCCATGTTGCGCAGGATCGGCTCGTAGCCGTGCTCCATCAGGTTGCGATAGTTCGGATCGAAGCTGATCTTCACGCCGTGATCGCGCAGTCGCCCGGCGAGCCCGGCGAGCGTGGCGCCGAGCGGCTGGCGCACGAGGCTGATGCAGCCGAAATGCGCCCACTTCACGCGCTCCATCCAGCCTTGCGGCAGCTTCGACGGATCGAACGCGAGATCCGCGCCGTTCTCGCCCATGAAGTAGTACGTCGGCGGCTGCGTCTTGTGGACGATCGCGAGCAGCGGCGGGCGCTCGACGCGCTGCATGAAGCGCATGTCGAGCCCCGATGCGACGCTCGCTTCCCACAGGTCGTCCGAGAAGTTGTCCACGCCGAGCGAGCCGGCGCAGGCGGTAGGCAGGCCGAGCCGCGCGACCGCGCGCGCCACGTTCCAGCCCGCGCCCCCCGGGCGCGAGAGCCAGCTCGACACGTCCGTGCGAATCATGTCGGTGAGGATGTCGCCGGCGGAGACGAATTGCGGGAAGCTTGCTTGTTCGATTGCCATTTTTTCACCGTGTGTTGCGTGATAAAGCCAGCGCGTTCAGCACTTCGTAGCACGCGCCCATCGTGTGATAGTCGGTCTTGCCGGCGGGACTCTTCTCATCGCCGTACTTGCGGTTGTCGCACGTGAGGATGCGATACCACGCGCCGTACCGGTGATCGACGAAATGCGCCCAGCTGTAGCGCCAGAGTTCGTCGTAGCAATCCCAGAAGCGCTCGCGGCCTGTGCGCGCGCCGAGCAGCGCCGCCGCCGCGAAGCTTTCCGCCTGCACCCAGAAGTATTTGTCGTGGTCGCAGATCGTGTCGTCGGGGCCGAAGCCGTAATACAGACCGCCGTGGCGGCTGTCCCAAGCGCGGCTGAAGCCCGCGTCGAACAGTTCGACGGCGCGCGGCGCGAGCCACGGCAGCGCGCGATGCCGCTCGAGAATCAGCAGAAGCTTCGCCCATTCGGTCTGATGACCCGGCTGAAAGCCCCACGGACGGAAGATGTTCGAGCTGTCCGATTCGTTGTAGTGCCAGTCGACCGACCAGTCGCGGCGAAAGTGCTCCCAGACGAGCCCATGCGAGAGCTTCGCCTGACGCAGCGTGATGTTGCCGGCGATCTTTTCCGCGCGATCCAGATAGATGACGTGGCCGGTCGCCTCATAGGCCGCGAGCAGCGCCTCGGTCGCGTGCATGTTCGCGTTCTGCCCGCGATAGTCCGAAAGCTGCCAGTCGGGCGTGGCTTCGTCGGCGTAGAGGCCGGCGTCGGCGTCCCAGAAGCGGCGCTCCATCAGCGCGAAGGTTTCGTCGATCATCGGCTTCGCTTCGTCGATGCCGGCCATCGCCGCGTGCGCGCACGCGAGCAGCACGAAGGCCATGCCGTAGCAGTGGCGCGTGCCGTCGAGCGTGCGCTTGCGGCCGTCGCGCCAGTCGATTTCCCAGTCGTAGCCTTCGTGCTGGGCGTCCCAGTGCGCGTCGCGCAGGAATTCGAACGCGTGGCGCGCGTCGTCCTGATAGCGCGCATCGCCGAAGTGACGGTACGCCATCGCGTAATTGAAGACGAAGCGCGTGCTGCTGACGAGATGGCGCGTCGTGCGGTCGTAGACGCTGCCGTCGTCCTTGAAGAAATGAAAGAAGCCGCCGGACGGGTCGCGCGCATTGGGCGCATAGAACGCGAGCGTGTCGCGCACGTGCGAGAGCAGGAAGTCGCGGCTGCGGAAGTCGATCGCGCGTTCTGCTGGCGCTTCTTCCGCGATGGCAGGTGAGGCGGTCATGTTCATGGCGTGCTGATGTCCTGTTTCGCGCCCGAGCTCGCGCGGGCGACGAAGTTGACTGCAACGAGCGTGTCGGCCTGACTCGGCGGCCCCGATTGGTCCTCCAGCAGCAATTCGACGCCGCGCCGCCCGAGCGCTTCCTTGTCGACGGTCACGGTCGAGAGCGGCGGCGTGCTCTGCGCGGCGGCCGGAATATCGTCGAAGCCGACGAACGCGACGTCCTCCGGCACGCGCAGCCCGTGCGCGAGACAGACACGCATCGCGGCGAGGGCCGCTGCATCGTTATAGGCGAAAACTGCGTCGGGCAGCGGACTGGATTGCGCGCGGGCGTCCGCGATCAGGCGCTCCATGGCGTCGGCGGCGGCGAGATCGGCGGGCAGGCCCGGCAGCGTCACGATTTCGAGCGTGGGATCGAAGAGCAGGCCCGCATCGAAATACGCCTTGCGATAGCCGAGCGCGCGCTGCGCGATGCTGTGATGCGCGAGCGACCCGCCGATGAACGCGACGCGCCGCCGTCCGAGCGCGAACAGATGCTGCATCGCGAGCGAGGCGCCTTTCACGTTGTCGATGTTGACCGAGCGGAAGCCCGGCGCGCGCAGGTCGATCAGCACGGTCGGGCGCGCGAGCGAATGAAGATGGGCGAGCAGTTCCGGCTCGACGAAGCCCGCGACTGCGATGGCGTCGGGCGCGTGCAGGCGCATCTGCTGCGCGAGATCCTGGGTCGGGCCGGCGGTAAGCACGGACGGCACGAGCCGCCGCTCGCGGCACGCTTCCTCGAAGCCGTGGAGCACATGCGAGAAAAACGGGCTGACGGCGAAATTGTTGTGCTGCCGATGCAGCAGAAACGTCACGCGACGGATGCGCGTGCGCAACTGTCCGGAGTCGTAGCCAAGTTTCTGGGCGACCTCGACGACGCGTACGCGCGTCGCTTCGGACAAGCCCGGTTGATTCTTGAGCGCGCGCGAAACCGTCCCGATCGAGACGCTTGCCGCGCGCGCGACATCGCGAATGGTGGTGGCCATCGTGGTGTTTTCTGTCTCCGCCTGTTGTCCGGCTGTCGTTCCGGCGGCGCGATGTTTATCGCGACCGACGAATCAGCTCGTTCGGGGCGATTGTATAGTAAAACCATGCCGCGATTGCCCTGCTCAGGCTTGGAGAAAACCCGTAGAGCCTTGTCGTATATGAGATTTCTTGCGATTTGTTTGTTTAGTAAAATTAAGGAAACACTATGCAGGCGTTTCACGCAGATAGACGGATCTTGGGTCCGTGGCCCACACGTCGAGCACCAGATCGTCGTCCCAGTAATGACAGAGCAGCGGAAGACTCATGCGGCCGCGCAACTTCGCATGCACTTCGTCGCCGGCCTGGCTCCATCCTTCGATGGGCCGACGCCAATGACACGCGACGACAGCGCCGTCAGTCGACAAGGTCCGGCGTATGTGCTCGACGATATGCCATAGCTGTGGCTCGTCAAGGTAATAGCCGATCTCGCTGACCACGACGAGATCGAACTTGCCCGCTGGCCAGACGTCGGGGACCAACATCGGCTCCGCCTTCACATGCGGAAATTCGGCGACGCGCCGGCGCGTGAGCGCGACCGCGTCTTCGGAAATGTCTGTCGCGATGAGTTCCTCGCAACGCGCGGCGAGCAGCGCAGTCAACTCGCCGTTGCCGCAGCCGGGCTCGAAAGCGCGCGCATAGCGTTCGTGGGGAAGCGAGGCGAGCGTGAGCGCCCGCTTGCGCCGTTCATACCAGCGCCCCCTGATCTTCCAGGGATCGTCGCTGTCTCGATACAGACTATCGAAGTACTGCTTAGTATTGTTGTTGTCGGTTTTCACATCAGGACGACTTCGAAAGGCCGGGTCAGCCGGGCCAGCACATGCGCGGGCAGGACCGCCGCCTGACCTGTTGTTGCGTCGGGTTCGAGTTGGCTCCTGAAAGCCTGCACGGCTCGAAGCTTTCGGGCGTGCGTGTCTTCGTCGAGAACGATGCGGCGAGCACGGCTCCATGGCACGCGCGTGTCGTCCGGCGACGCCCAGTGCCATGTCCAGAGCGGCACTTCCACGCACGGCAGTTCGAGCGCGCTGACCGCGGAATGAGCGGCGCGCCCGGATGCCTCGTGGTCGGGATGTCCATCGTAGCGCCAGGTGACGAAAACGATATCGCTTGGTTGAAGATGCCTGGATAGACGTTCTGATAAAGCCGGCTCGAAATGTCTTCCATCGCCGTCCTTGAGGCCGAGCCGGACCACCTGGACCTGACGCAGATGCAGGCGCTGCAACGCCTCTCTCGTTTCCTGGGGGCGCACGCTTGCAAGCCGTTCCGGTGGCCACTCGCGGGAATCGGGGTGGCTCGCAGTGCCGTCCGTTACCGCGATGATGAGAATGTTCCGGTTGATTTCCGAGAGCCGCGCGAGCAGTCCACCGATGCCAAGCACTTCGTCGTCAGGGTGCGGCGCAACGACGACAGCTCGCGCGCCGAGCGGCACCAGTTCCCCCGGGGCGACCTCGGGCAGCGCATTGAGGCGCGTCGACCCCTGCCAGGCGGCTTCGAGCGTTCCCTCGCCGGATATCTTGCGGCTGCGGACGCTTCGGCCTGTCAGCGCTCGCGTGCTCACACTTGCCATGAGATCCCTTCCTCCGCGAGCATGCGCTCGGCGAGCGATGCTTCATCCCGCTCGGCGTGGCTTTGCCGAATGAATACCGGCAAATCAGCCATCAACTGCGCGAAATGCGCGTCACGGCACAGCGGTCCCGCGCCGAGCGACCGGCCGGCGCGCTCGATGACGCACGTCGCCGCATGCTCCGCCGCGAGGCGCGCGCGAATCGCATGTGTCATGGCGTCGGCTTGCGGCGCGCGGTCGATGAAAGCCGCGGTCTCGCGCAGCAGCGCGGCCGTGGCGCGCAGCGTCGTGTCAATCGCGCCGAGATGCGCGAGCTTGTGCGGACCGCTGCGGCGCCGTGCGTCGCGCGCGACGAATTCCGCGATTCCGGCGGCCGCGCCGAACCAGCACGCGGCGATTCCCGCACCGCCTTGCCAGAATCCGGGGCGCTCGAGATAGGCGCGCGGCGGGCCGATGGGCCGCGCCAGCACCTGCTCGAAACGCACGTCCACGCTCGCGCTCGCCTGCATGCCGACCGCATGCCAGCCTGAATCGGTGACGCGCACGCCGGGATGACCCAGGTCGACCGCGGCGAGCACGGGTTCGTTCCACTCGTTCCAGGCCGTCACGAGCGCGCGCGTGACCGATGCCGCGCCGGAGCACCACGCCTTCGTGCCTTGCAGCAGCAGCGTTTCCGCGCCACGGTCGCCCAATGCCGACAGCCGTGCGCTCGGCGGCTCGGCCGCCCACACGGCCCATGCGCTGCCTTCTCCCAGCTCCTCGGCGCCGAGTTCGGCGAGGATCGCGAGGGCATCCGTATGGCCTTCGTACAGCTTAACGAGCGACAGGTCGAACTCGGCCACCGCGCCGAGCGCGCGCCACCGCTCGACGGTCTCGCCGCGACCGGGCAAGGGCAGCCGATCGAGCCGCTCGTCGATCAGGGCGCGCAGCGCACGGCCCGCGGCTGCCGCGCTGCCTCGCTGAAATGGCATCGCGCCGAGGAAGTCGCGCAAGGCGGCTGCCGTCGGGCGATGGGCGCTGATGGTCGAGGCTGGGATCGACATGACGTGGTTCATCGTTCCTGCCCTGGCCGACGTGGGGCGAGTTGTGTCCGCATGGCTGGTCCTCTGTCCTTTTCTGCCTGGTTCTGAACACGAGTGTGGCAAGCGACATGCCCGGCCGCCATTAGGCAAGAAGACATAGGCCAAAGCGCCGGACGCGAGGCAGGCGACATTCGCGCATCGATGCGAAAGCGCAGGTTTTTTGTGCCTATGCCATTCGGACGAATCGACGCCGGCGCGCCGTCGGCGTCAAATGATGCAAAGGCCGCACGCGGCGGCCTTGGTCAGAGGAAGGGAAGGTGAAGCTAGGATCAGCGGCGTGCAGGCGCAGCGACGCTCTTGCTTTCGCGCGCCGTTTCGGCGGCGGTCTTGCGCGAGCCCCAGCGCTGCGCGAGCACCGCGCACACCATGAGCTGGATCTGATGGAAAAGCATCAGCGGAAGAACCACGGTGCCCACCGCGTGCGACGCGAAGATCACTTTCGCCATCGGAATGCCGGAAGCAAGGCTCTTCTTCGAGCCGCAGAAAATGATGGTGATCTGGTCCGCGCGGCTGAAGCCCAGTCGCTTGGCCGTGAACGCCGTGATGAAAAGCGCCGCCGCCAGCAGGAGGATGTTTACCGCCACCAGGCCCGCGAGCGTCGAAAGCGAGATCGAATGCCAGATGCCTTCGTTCACGGCCTCGCTGAAGGCGACATACACGACGAGCAGGATCGAGCCCTGATCGACGAACTTGAGGATCGCGCGGTACCGGTCGATCCACGCGCCGATCGCCGGCCGCAGCAGTTGACCGGCGATGAAGGGCACGAGCAGTTGCAGGGTGATGTTGCCGACCGTATGCCACGGCGAGCCGGTGGTCGCGCCGTGATTGCTCACGACGAGCCCCACGAGCGCCGGCGTGATGAAAATGCCGAGCAGGCTCGAGGCGGACGCGCTGCACACTGCCGCCGGCACGTTGCCCTTGGCCATGGACGTGAACGCGATCGACGATTGCACGGTCGACGGCAGCGTGCACAGGAAGAGGATGCCGGTATACAGCGCGGGCGTGACGAGCGGCGTCAACACCGGCTTGAGCGCGAGCCCGAGCAGCGGGAACAGCGCGAAGGTGCTCAGCAGGACGACGAGGTGCAGCCGCCAATGGGTCGCACCGGCGACGATCGCCTCGCGCGAAAGTTTTGCTCCGTGCAGGAAGAACAGCAAGCCGATGGCGATATTCGTGATCCAGTTGAACGCGACCGCCGCACTGCCGCGACAGGGCAGGAAACTGGCGAGGATGACGGTGCCGACGAGCGCCAGCGTGAAATTGTCGGGAAGAAGTTTTGGCCTTGCCATTCAGAGTCTCGCACTTGGACATGCCGGACTGAGCTGTTCGGCGTTCCCGGCGTCAAGTCAGGAAAACCATGATTTTCGCCCGTAGCCGATTAAATTGGCAAATTCATTTACTGGATCGATTGATTACCAAATCGCATGAAAGCTCCGGAAGAGTTGAGCCAGATCAAAGGTGCAGAAACAGCAACATTCGGGCCGTTCGCAGGTCATTTTGTGGTCTCCGAAATTCGTCTGCCCAACAGAACTTTCGTCACATGATTTCGCCGTCCAAATCACGCAGCCAAGGCGAAAAACTCTGACGTAACATGGCGTTACAACCATCGAGCAGGCCTAACACTTTTTGGCTCGACTGCCGCCGCGGCGCGAAATAAATTGTTGGATACACCGGTTGGCGGGTTTTGCGCGTCGCATGAGATGCCATAGCCCGAATGCTCCGACTACGGCCGGTTGTCCGACTGAATTGCAGCCTCCGCTGCGAATGCCACGGACGAGGATAAGGGTCGGACACAGGCAGTTTCGACATGGTGCTCACTGGCTTTCGCAAGACTACCCGGCTTTTCGTATCCGCTGCGCTCGGCGCGCTGGCGGTGGCGGGTTCGCTCGCCCTTGCGGGGCCGCGCGCCGAGTGGCTGTCGTCGGCGGTGTTCGACGATTCCGCCAGCAGCCGGCAATCGTTGCACTACACGCCCGTCGCTGCAAAAGACGGTCTGACGCCCGTGAGCGCGGAAGTGCGTCCGGGTCCGCGTGCCGACCAGGCCGCTCCCATGCGCGGTGCGGGTTCCATCCGCGCCGACATCACGCGCTACAACGAAGAGCGCGGTCTGTCGCGCCCGCCCGGCCGTCCGGCGGACGATAGCCACGCGCCGGCCAATGCGAACTATCGCAACTGATTACCGCAACTGATCCTCCCGCGCCTTCCTGAGTAAAAACAGCAGGGAGCGCATGGCGACACGTTCATCCGCGGAACGTAAAAATATTTTCACGTCCAGTTCCGCTGTCGCGATGACGTAATCACGCCACAGTTACGCATCGATGTCCTCTTAAACATTCCGCTCTTTTTTCCGTGCACGGACAATGCGCCCTGCACGGAGAAATGTCGTTTTTCCGATTCTTCCGGTTGGCTTTCGACGCTCGAACGGGGAGCGTCGGCACTGGCTGCGCGCCGGCGCAAATCGCAAGGCGACCGGCGCGCGCGTGCGATCAAGCGCGCCTTGTCCCATGTGTGCAGGGCCGGAAGTATCCGAACCGCTATACCCGCAATAACCAAAAACATTTTTGACCGGAGAAATGGTCCGTAAAGATGGTGCCGCTCCACACGCGATGCCTTTCTCGCCCAAAAAACCGTCAGGCCGGTCAGACGAGGCGAGTGCAACGCTCCTCGCCCGCCAAGCCTTCAATTTTCGACAAAAGACAGGAGAGTTCATGAAGCCAACCGTCAACCGTGCGCCGAAGACTACGGTGAAAGCAACGGTCAGGGCCACCGCAGTTGCCGCAGCGATGCTCGGCCTATTCGCGGCGGGGTCCGCGCAAGCGCAATCGAGCGTATCGCTTTACGGGCAGGTCGACGAATGGGTCGGCGCCACCAAGTTTCCGGGCGGCGATCGCGCATGGAATGTGAGCGGCGGCGGCATGTCGACGTCGTACTGGGGCATGAAGGGAGCAGAGGATCTGGGTGGCGGCTACAAGGCCATCTTCACGTTGGAAAGCTTCTTTCGCGCGCAGAACGGCCAGTACGGCCGCTTCCAGGGCGATACCTTTTTCGCGCGCAACTCGTATGTCGGCATTCAAGGTCCGATCGGCACGTTCACGGCTGGCCGTCTGACCACGCAGCTCTTCGTCTCGACGATTCTCTTCAACCCGTTCGTCGACTCGTACGTCTTCTCGCCGATGGTCTACCACGTGTTCCTGGGTCAGGGCACGTTCCCGACCTACACGACGGACCAGGGCGTGACGGGCGACTCGGGCTGGAACAACGCGGTTCAGTACACCTCGCCTGATTTCAACGGCCTGTCGGGCAGCGTGATGTACGCGTTCGGCAACAACGCCGGCGACGGCCGCTCGAAGAAGTACAGCGCGCAGTTCCTGTACTTCCACGGCCCGTTCGCGGCGACCGGCGTCTATCAGTACGTGAATTTCAACAACACGCCGGGGGATCTGCCCACGTCGAATGCCTTCACGATTCCGGGCTTCAAGAGCCAGAGCGTCGCGCAGCTGGGCGCGTCGTACGACCTGAAGTTCGTCAAGTTCTTCGCACAGTACATGTACACGAAGAACGACATCGATGTGGGCACGTTCCACGTCAACACCGGGCAGGGCGGCGTGACCGTGCCGCTCGGCCCGGGCACGGTGATGGCGTCGTACGCGTACTCGCGCAGCAACGGCGGCCTCGACCAGACGCACAAGAGCTGGGCGCTCGGCTACGACTATCCGCTGTCGAAGCGCACCGACGTCTACGCGGCATACCTGAACGACAAGTACACGAGCATGTCGTCGGGCGATACGTTCGGCGTCGGCATCCGCGCGAAGTTCTGATCGAACAAGGCGAGCACCAGACGAAAACACCGCGCCCGGGCGCGGTGTTTTCGCTTCTGCATCAGGGAAAAATCAGCCGATCGCGAGCCGCGTCTTCGCGTCGTCGTACTCGCGCTTCAGCCGCGCGACCAGTTCGGCGACGCTGGGCACGTCGTTCATCAGCCCGACGCCTTGCCCCGCGCCCCAGATGTCCTTCCACGCCTTCGCCTTGCTCGTGCCGTCTCCGAAGTTCATCGCGGTCTTGTCGGAGAGGGGCAGCGCGTCAGGATCGAGCCCCGCGCTGACGATGCTCTCGCGAATGTAGTTGCCGTGCACGCCGGTGAACAGATTCGTGTAGATGATGTCGGCCGCGCTCGCATCGATGATCGCGCGCTTGTAGTTTTCCTGCGCGTGCGCCTCCTTCGTCGCGATGAAGCGCGTGCCCATGTAGGCGAGGTCCGCGCCCATCGCCTGCGCGGCGAGAATCGAGCCGCCGTTGGCGATCGCGCCCGACAGCACGATGGGACCGTCGAAAATGCGCCGCACTTCGCCGACGAGCGCGAACGGCGACGTCGTGCCCGCGTGGCCGCCCGCGCCCGCCGCGACGAGTATCAGGCCATCCACGCCCGCCTCGAGCGCCTTCTGCGCGTGCCGCAGATTGATGACGTCATGCAGCACGATACCGCCATACGAATGCACCGCGTCGATCATCTCCTTGACCGGCGCGCGCAGGCTCGTGATGAAGATCGGGACCTTGTGCTCGACGCACACGCGCACGTCCTGCTCGAGCCGCGCGTTGGACTGGTGAACGATCTGGTTGACCGCGATCGGTCCGATGACCGCATCGGGATTCGCCGCCTTGTGCTCGGCGAGCGACGCCTGGATTTGCGTGAGCCATTCGTCGAGCAGTCCGGCGGGGCGCGCGTTCAGCGCGGGAAACGAGCCGACGATGCCCGCCTTGCATTGCGCGAGCACGAGCTCCGGATAACTGACGATGAACATCGGCGAGCCGACGACCGGCAACGCGAGGTGCTGCAGGATGGCGGGTAATGCCATGGCACGAATCTCCTGAGGGTGTGCTGTGCAGCGTTGACGCAATTCTACGAGCGTCGCGCGGGAATCGGCACGCACGATCACAGCAACGAACGATCGTTCGATTATAAGCAAAGCACACTTCATGGCACTTGGGGCGTTCCCGAAGTAGTCCTCGGTCTCCACATTTGCGCGGCTGCGGACGCATGAGCAATCGTGCGCCCGCGCCTACAATAATCCGCAACGCCACGAACAAGAAAACATCATGTCTTTCGAAGGCTACGAGCCGTTTCGCGTCGATGCGGAGGGCATCGAAATCGTCGGAATGAAAGGCGGAGACGGACCGCCGCTGCTGCTCCTGCACGGACACCCGCAAACCCACGAGATCTGGCACAAATGCGCCAACGAACTCGCGAAGCATTTCACGGTGATCGCCACGGATTTGCGCGGCTATGGCGCATCGGGCAAGCCGAAGAGCGATGGGCGCCACACGCCGTATTCGAAGCGCGCGATGGCGGCGGACCAGGTCGCCGTGATGCGCCATTTCGGCTTCGAGCGTTTTCTCGTCTGCGCGCATGATCGCGGCGCGCGCGTCGCGCATCGCATGGCGATGGATTTCCCCGACGCGGTCGATCGTCTGATGCTGCTCGATATCGCGCCGACGCTCGCCATGTACGAAGCCACGGACCGCGAGTTCGCGACCGCGTACTTCCACTGGTTCTTTCTGATTCAACCGTCGCCGCTGCCCGAACTGCTGATCGGCGGCAATCCGAATGCGTATATCGATCGGGTGATGGGCAACCGTCATGCGGGCCTCGCGCCCTTCGCGCCGCATGCGCTGCAGGCGTATCGCGACGCGCTGGCGTCGCCCGGCGCCATCTTCGCGATGTGCGAGGACTATCGCGCGTCGGCGGGCATCGACCTCGAGCACGATCGCGCCGATCTCGAGCGCGGGCTGAAGATCGCGTGTCCGATGCGCGTGCTGTGGGCCAAGGAAGGCGTGATCGAGCGATGCTTCGATGCGCTCGCGGAATGGCGGCGCGTCGCACGCGACGTGAGCGGCCGCGCGCTGCCGTGCGGGCACTATATTCCCGAGGAGCAACCCGATGCGCTGCTCGCCGAAATGCTGGCGTTCTTCGAGGCCGATGCGCCCTGAAACCCGCGCCGGCTCTCGATCTTACGCGGGTATAGGTGGCCGTTAAAGTTTTGTAGGGAAAGCACCGATGCACGTGAAAAAGTGTCGCGTTACGATACGCTGGACGTTGATCACGTCCATATGATTCCGCCGCTTGCCGTAGCTGACAAGCGGCTTTCTTTTTGGCGTTCACTCCGCCCCCGGCTCGATTCAAACCACCGACACGGTTTCTCCGTCCACCGTCACCGAGCCGCCGCGCGCCAGTTCTCCGATCATCTTTTCCAGCAGCGCGCGCCGTTCGCCCGGCGGCGCGAGCGCGTCGGCGGCGGCGCGCATCGAGCGGGCCTGTTCAGTCATCGAGAGCAGCGCGTCGAACGTCATGGCGCGCACTTCCATCAGCTTGAAGACGATCAGCACCTTGAGCGCGTTCTTCGCATTGCGCGCGGGATCGGCTCGCAGGTAGTCGAGCCGCGAGTACGCGGCGTCGAGCGCCCGCGCGACGTCCGTGAATGGCGCGCCGTGGCCTGGAATCACGACATCCACGTCGAGACGCGAAATCAGATCGAGCACCGCGCGCTCCTCCGCGAAGCCGCTTTCGCCTTCAAGTTCCGGAAAGATCACGCCGAAGCCGTTTTCCCACAACGCATCCGCGCTGATGAGCACGCGCATTTCCGGGCAATGGAGCATGAGTGAATGCGGATCGTGGCCCGGCGCGCCGAGCACGCTCCAGTCGAAGCCGCCGAGCGCGAGCGTGGCACCATTTTCGAGCGTGCCCGTGAAGCCGAAGCGCTCGCAGCGCTGGCCGGTCGCGCGGAAGGTGAGCGCTTCCTCGTCCCAGTCGCGCACGGAGCGCGCTTCGCTCGCGGGAATCAGCGTGTCGCACGCGTAGGTTTGCTGAAGCAATGCGTTGCCGCCGCAATGATCCGAATGAAGATGCGTGTTGACGATCAGATCGAGCCTGCGCGCACCCAGCTTCTGCTTCACGAGCGCGAGCGTTTGCGGCGCGTGCGACGCATAGCCCGTATCGACGATCGCCGTCCCTTCCCCGCCGGCAAGGAGCACGTTGTTCGAGGAGAGCCAGCCGCGCTCGAACACCGTCGTCGATTCTCGCAGCGCTTGCGGCAGGACGTTCACGTCGCGCTCTCCTTCGGCATCACGACGATGGTCGCCGTCGCCTTCATCACCGGCTCGCCGAGCTGATTGCTCGCGCCGCCATCGAGCTTCACGAGATCGCCGTTCAGGCTCGCTTTCCACTTCGCTTCGGTGACTTGCCAGCGCATCGTGAGCACGTCGTCGGCCTTCACCGCGCGGGTCAGCTTGATGCCGAATTCGAGGCCGAGCGGCTGCGCGTCTCGCGAGAAATGCGTAGCGAGCATCGCCATCAAATGCGCGGTCGGCTGCGTGCCCGACGCGATCAGCGAACCGAAGCGGCTCGCGCGCGCGTAGGCGTCGTCGTGATGCAGCGGGTTGAGGTCGTTGACGAGCGTCGCGAAGTGCCTGATCGAATCGGGCGGCAGCGCGAGCGTCGCCTCGAACGACTCGCCGATCGTCACGATGCGCGCGCCCTGGCGACGGCTTTCGACGCGCGCGAGCACGGCGCGCTTCTCGTCGTCGTCGCAGGAGGCCCACGCGGCGATCTCGTCGATGGTTCGAAAGCAGCCATCGCAGAAGCCGGTTTGCGGATTCATGCGGCAGACGTCGACGCAAGGCGACGCCACGCCGCTCATGACTCGGCCCGCATCACGTCACGCTCTCGCGCAGCGCGACGTCGACCACCGGCGCGCCCGTCAGCTCGATCAGCTCCTGCGGGCTCAGATTGAACACCGCATGCGGATGCCCGGCCGCCGCCCACAGGCTCTCGAGCGCGAGCAGGTCCTCGTCGATCAGCGTGACGGGCGTGACCGCGTGGCCGATCGGGCACACGCCGCCGATCGCGTAGCCGGTTTTCTCGCGCACGAACCTGGCGTCGGCGCGCGCCAATGCGCCGACGCGCGCGGTGACCTTTGCTTCATCGACGCGATTCGCGCCGCTCGCGATGACGAGCACGGGGGCGTCGTCTTCCTTGCGGCGAAAGAGGATCGACTTGGCGATCTGCGCAATCGAGCAGCCGAGCCCGGCCGCTGCTTCCGCCGAGGTCTTGCCGGTTTCCGGCAGCATCACGACGGCGTGCGGATGGCCGCGTTCTTTCAACAAAAGCGCGACGCGGCGCGCGGAATCGGGTAATTGATCGATCATCGGTTTCCTTTGTCCTTCAGGCGCAGGCCGCGACGCCGTCGCGCTTCTTGGTGAAGATCGCTTTTCCGGCGCGCGATGAACTGGGCTTGCCGATAGCGCGCGAGATGAAATCGCCGATATCGACGAGCTGATCGAGATCGATGCCGGTCTCGATGCCGAGCCCGTTCATCAGGTAGACGACGTCTTCCGTCGCGACGTTGCCGGTCGCGCCCTTCGCATACGGACAGCCGCCGAGCCCGGCGACCGACGCGTGGAAGATCTCGATGCCTTCGAGCAGCGCCGCATAGATGTTGCCGACGGCTTGCCCGTACGTGTCGTGGAAGTGCCCGGACAGCCGCTCGCGCGGAAAGACCTTCGAGGCCGCCGCGAGCACTTCGCGCGTGCGCGCAGGCGTGCCGACGCCGATCGTGTCCGCGATATCGATTTCGTCGCAGCCGAGCGCCTTCATCCGCTCGACGACGTCCACGACCGATTCCACGCTCACTTCGCCCTGATACGGGCAGCCGAGCGCGCAGGAGATACTGCCGCGCAGCCGCATGCCCGCATCTTTCGCCGCCTGCGCGACCGGCTCGAAGCGCGCGATGCTCTCCGCGATGCTGCAATTGATGTTCTTCTGCGAGAACGCCTCGCTCGCCGCGCCGAAGATCACGATTTCGTCGGCTTTTGCTTCGAGCGCGGCTTCGAAGCCGCGCATGTTCGGCGTGAGCACCGAGTAGATCGTGCCCGGGCGGCGCTCGATGCCGGCCATCACGGCGGCGGCGTCGGCCATCTGCGGCACCCATTTGGGCGAGACGAACGACGTCGCCTCGACATTCACGATGCCCGCCCGCGCGAGCCGGTTGACGAGCTCGATCTTGGTTTCGGTGGGCACGAACTCCTTCTCGTTCTGCAGGCCGTCGCGCGGCCCGACTTCGACGATTTTCACTTTGGCGGGAATCATGGCTGTCTCCTTTTATCTGCGTTGCGCTCAGTATCCGCGCCTGAAATCGACGATGCCGCTGATCGGCTCGCCGCGCGCGAGCGCCTTGATCTTGCCGGCGATCTGCACGATGCTTTCCTCGCGCAGCGTTTCCGCCGAGATATGCGGCGTGACCGACACGCGCGGATGCATCCAGAACGGATGATCCTTCGGCAGCGGCTCGGTGTGGAAGACATCGAGCGTCGCGGCGGCGATCTGGCCGCTGTCGAGCGCCGCGAGCAGATCCGCATCGACGAGATGCGGGCCGCGCGCCACGTTCACCAGATACGCGCCGCGCGCAAGCCTGCCGAACGTGCGCGCGTCGAGGATGCCCTCGGTGTCGGGCGTGTGCGGCAGCAGGTTGACGAGCACCTTCACGCCGTCGAGAAATGCATCGAACCGTTCGGGGCCTGCGTGAACCTGCACGCCTTCGATCGTCTTCGGCGAGCGGCTGTAGCCGCGCACGGGCACGCCGAGCCTGAGCAACCCCTTTGCGACTTCACCGCCCAGCACGCCGAGCCCGAGCACGCCGACGGTGAACGACTCGCGCGCATGCTGCGGCAGCTTTTCCCAGCGGCTTTCGCGCTGCAGGGCTTCGTATTCGTCGAAGCGCCGCAGATAGCGCAGCACGCAGTACGTCGCGTATTCGACCATCTGCTGCGCCATGCCGGTGTCTTCGAGACGCACGAGCTTCGCGTTCGGCGGCAGCGTGCCCGGCTCCTTGCGCTCGACATCGAGAATCGCGTCGACGCCCGCGCCGAGATTGAATACCGCCTTCAGGTCGGACCGATCGGCGAAGAGCTCGCGCGGCGCGCGCCAGACGATCGCATAGTCGGCGGGTGCTGTGTCGCCCGGCTCCCATACGCGCAGATCCGCTTCCGGCAGCTCGCTTCTGAAGCCCCCGAGCCACGCGTCGATATCGGCGTTCTTTTCGTAGAAGATGATTTTCATGACCGCGTCAGTTCAGTTCAGTTCGCGTGCGCGTGTCCGCACGAGCGCTCGGTATTCTCCACGCTGACATTCTGGGCCGTCTCCGCGCGCATGCCCAGCCGCTCGATCAGCTTGCGGTCCGCTGCCGCCTGCGGATTGCTCGTCGTGAGCAGTTGGTCGCCGTAGAAGATCGAATTCGCGCCCGCGGCGAAGCACAGCGCCTGCAATGCTTCGTCCATCTGCTCGCGGCCGGCGGACAGACGCACCATCGCTTTCGGCATCGTGATGCGCGCGACCGCGATCGTGCGCACGAACTCGAACGGATCGAGCGCCTCGGTGCCGGTGAGCGGCGTGCCTTCCACCTGCACGAGATTGTTGATCGGCACCGACTCCGGGTACGGCTCCATGTTCGCGAGCTGCGAGATCAGCCCCGCGCGTTCGCGCCGCGACTCGCCCATGCCCACGATCCCGCCGCAGCACACGTTGATGCCCGCATCGCGCACGTGCTCGAGCGTGTCGAGACGATCCTGATACGTGCGCGTCGAGATGATCTGGCCGTAGAACTCCGGCGACGTATCGAGGTTGTGGTTGTAGTAATCCAGGCCCGCTTCGCGCAGGCCCTGCGCCTGGTGCGCTTCCAGCATGCCGAGCGTCACGCAGGTCTCCAGCCCCATCGCCTTCACGCCGCGGATCATGTCCTTGATCGGCTCGAGGTGGCGATCCTTCGGATTGCGCCACGCCGCGCCCATGCAGAAGCGCGTCGCGCCGTTGGTCTTCGCGACTTCGGCGGCCTTCAGCACTTCGTCGACGTCCATCAGCTTTTCCGCTTTCAGGCCGGTGTCGTGATGCACCGACTGCGGACAGTACGCGCAGTCTTCCTCGCAGCCGCCCGTCTTGATCGACAGCAGCGTGGACAACTGCACGGCGTTCGGATCGAAATGCTCGCGATGCACGGTCTGCGCGCGATACAGCAGATCGTTGAACGGCAACTCGTACAGCGCGACGACATCGGCGACGCGCCAGCGTGCGGGCGCGTCGGCTTGCGGCGCGGTTTGAGCGGCGGTGTGGGTGGCGGTTTGCTGCGTCATGGGTTCAATCCTTTTGATGAAGCTGGTCAGTCAGAATGCCGAGGTCGAGATGATCGGCGGCGCGCGCGGCATCCGGCGGCGCGAGATGCGGAATCACGCCGATGAGCGGCGCGTCGAGGCGTTGCTCGAGCGTTGCGAGATTTTCGTCGGGATAAAGCATGTCCGGATCGACGCGATTGGCGACCCAGCCCGCGAGCTTCAAACCGCGCGCGGCGATGGCTTCGGCGGTGAGCAGCGCATGGCTGATGCAGCCGAGCCGCATGCCGACGACGAGCACCACGGGCAGATTCAGCGCGACTGCGAGATCGGCGGTGTCGCGCGTGTCGTCGAGCGGCACGCGAAAGCCGCCGACGCCTTCCACGACGACGATATCCGCTTTCGTCAGCGCGATGCGATGCGCCTCGACGATCGTCGCGATGTCCAGCGTGATGCCCTCGCGCGCCGCCGCGATATGCGGCGCGATCGGCTCGCGCATCATGAACGGCGTGCGGATTTCCGGCGGCAGGGCGACGTTAGCGGCGGCGTCGAGCTGATCGGCGTCTTCGTTGTGCAGCACGCCGTCGCGCTCGATCGCGCCCGAGGCGATCGGCTTCATCGCGGCGGTGCGCATGCCGGCGCGCACGAAGCCGTGCAGCAGCGCGGAAGAGACGAGCGTCTTGCCGATTTCCGTATCGGTTCCGGCGACGAACAGGGATAAAGCGGTCATAGGCTGCCCAAGGCGTGATCGAGGCGCGCGAGATCGTCCTCGCTGTGCGCGGCGGAAAGCGAGATGCGCAGGCGCGAGGTTCCGGCCGGAACCGTCGGCGGACGGATCGCCGGAACCCAGAGGCCGTGCTGGTCGAGCGCGGCGGCGATTTCCAGTGTTTCGTCGTTGCCGCCGATGATGAGCGGCTGCACGGCGGTATGCGAATCGACGGGCATCCAGCGCGTGCGCTTGAGCATCGCGCGCGTGGTTTCGATGAGTGACGCGAGATGCGCGCGTCTTTGATCGCCTTCATCGCCCGCAATGATTTCGATGCTTTTCGACACCGCATGCGCGACCGCGGGCGCGGACGCCGTCGTGAAGATATACGGACGCGCGCGCTGAATCAGCCATTCGATGACGGTTTCATCGCCCGCGACGAACGCGCCCGACACGCCCGCCGCCTTGCCGAGCGTGCCGACATAGACGAGATGCGGCGAGCGCAGCGCATAGTGCGCGAGTGCGCCGCGTCCTTGCGGGCCGAGCACGCCGAAGCCATGTGCATCGTCGACGATGAGCCACGCGCCGTATTTCTCCGCGAGCTCGACGAGACGCGCGAGCGGCGCGATGTCGCCGTCCATGCTGAATACGGTGTCGGTCACGATGAGCTTCGTCGCGGCGCAGTCGCCTGAGGCGTCGAGCATCGCGTCGAGCGCTTCCGTGTCCGCGTGCGGATAGATCTGCGTTTCCGCGCGCGAAAGCCGCACGCCGTCGATCAGTGACGCATGGTTGAGCGCATCGGAGAACACGAGCGTGCCGCGGCCGGCGAGCGCGGTCACCACCGCGAGGTTCGCCATGTAGCCGGTGCTGAAGTAGAGCGCGCGCGGATTGTCGACGAAACCGCCCGAGAACGCGGCGAGATCGTCTTCGAGTTGCGCGTGCGCGCGCGAGTGGCCGCCGAGCAGATGCGAGCCGCCGCTGCCCGCGCCATATAGCGACGCGCCTTCCGCGAGCGCCGCGCGGATCGCTTCGTGCGCGGCGAGGCCGAGATAATCGTTGCTCGCGAAGCCGATGATCTCGCGGCCATCGACCGTCATGTGGGCGGAGCACGCGCTGTCGATCGTCTTGCGGCGGCGTCGCAGGCCGCGCGCGTCGATATCGGCCAGGCCTTGCTTCAGGGTTGCGTAGAGCGCTTGCGACGTGTTCTTCATGCCGGTGTTTTTCAAGCCGCCTCCGCAAGCGTGGCATCGAGCGTGTCGCGCGTGCGTTGCGCGAGGAGCAGGAGTTCGTCGTCGGAAAGGATGTACGGCGGCATCATGTACACCGTCGTGCCGATCGGGCGCATCAGCAATTCGCGCTTCAGTGCATTGGTGAAGAAGCGGCGCGAGAAAGTCCGGTCTTCGATCTCGACGTCGAACGCGAAGATCGTGCCGCGCTCGCGCAGATGACGCACGCGATCATGCGACGCGAGCGGCTGCAGCGCCTCGCGCAGCAGCGCCGACTTGCGTCGATTTTCCGCCAGCACGTTCGCGCTTTCGAACAGGTCGAGCGTCGCCAGCGCCGCGCGGCACGCGAGCGGATTGCCCGTGTACGAATGCGAATGGAGGAAGCCGCGCGTGACGTCGTCGTCGTAGAAGGCGGCGTAGATGTCGTCGCGCGTGAGCACGATCGAAAGCGGCAAGTAACCGCCGCTGATGCCTTTCGACAAGCAAATGAAATCCGGCCAGATTCCGGCCTGCTCGCAGGCGAAAAAAGTACCGGTGCGCCCGCAGCCGACCGCGATTTCATCCGCGATCAGGTGCACGCCGAACTCGTCGCACAGCGCGCGCAGGCGCGTGAGATACGACGCGTCGTACATCACCATGCCCGCCGCGCACTGCACGAGCGGCTCGACGATCACCGCCGCGAGATGCTTCGCCCGTTGCTCGAAGAGCGCGCGCATCGCGGCGATGGCTTCATCGACGCCGACCACGCCCGGCGACGCGACCACGTGCGCGTGACGAATCAGCGGATCGTAAGCGTCCTTGAAGATGGCGACATCGGTCACGCCGAGCGCGCCGATCGTTTCGCCGTGGTAGCTGTTCGCGAGACACGCGAACTCGCGCTTCTCGCCGTGTCCGCGATTGCGCCAGAAGTGAAAGCTCATCTTCAGCGCGATTTCGACCGCCGATGCGCCGTCGGACGCGAAGAACGCATGACCGAGCGTGTGTTGCGTGAGGGCGGAAAGACGCTCGGCCAGCTCGACCGCGGGCGCGTGCGTGCAGCCCGCGAGCATCGCGTGTTCGAGCGTGTCGAGCTGATCCTTGAGCGCCTGGTTGATGTCGTCGTTCGCGTGGCCGAACAGGTTGACCCACCACGAGCTGATCGCATCGAGATAGCGATTGCCTTGCGGGTCGTAGAGCCACGCGCCCTTGCCGCGCGCGATCGGCACGAGCGGCACGCGCTCGTGATGTTTCATCTGGGTGCACGGATGCCACACCGCGGCGAGCGAGCGGGCAACCCAGTCTTGATTGGCTTCTGTGTTCAAAAACGGCTCCCAGGCTCGCGCGCGGCGCGGGCCGGATACTTCGGGCAAGCGTCGGACGCTTGCGTTGCTGGAGAAACTGCGCCAGTCAATTATCCCTAAAACGTGCGGGAGCTTCGCTTTTCAGAAGGCTTTTGCTCCGTGCGCGCGCGCCCAACGGAAATGCGAAAACGCGCTATCCCGCGTAACTTCGTTCATTTCGACGCGTTGTCGTGCGATCGGCGGCGGAAGATGCGGGTTCGGCAAAAGCGAACGCCGGCGCGAGGGCCGGCGTTCGAAAGACGAAGAGAGCGTGTTCAGCGCGATGCGGTCTGCGTCTCGGCCGCCCGATCGTTCCAGACGACGCGATTGTTTACCGCGTAGAGCCTGCACGGATCGGTGCTCTGCCTCTGGCAGCTCGCGATCGCGACGGACATTGGATCGTCGCCGCCTTCGGCCCACGACCACGCGCCCGAATCGGACACGGCGAACGCGCGGCTCGAGTACTGCGAGAGGAAGTTGCGATACCCGGCGCGGCCGTTTTCGTCGACGTACGGAACGGCCTGGACCGAGTCGAGGCTCGCGAAGTCGGTCGCCTGCGGCATGCGCGGCTCGGAGACCTGATACTGCACGGCGGTCGGCATGCCGATCTGCGCGAGGAAGGTCTTCACGCGCGGCCACCAGATCTGCACGCCGTCGCGGTCGCCGACGAGACGATGTGCGTCGTTCTTGTAATTTCCGAAGTCGACCATGCTCGCGCGCGCACCGTGCGACGTGTAGGCGGCGTACATCTGCGAGGAGAGATCGCCTTGCCAGACCGAGTCATTGTCGCCGTAGAGCCACAGCGACGGCAGGCGCACGTGCTCGCCGTATGAGTCGAACGCATCGACGAGATTCTTTTGCCAGCCCGCGCATTCGTCCTGACGCAGGCCGCCCGAGAAGTTGATGAGGCCGCGCACGCCCGGCGCCGCCACGGCATCGCGCGCGCCGTAGGCGATGGTCGTCATGCCGCCGTGCGACGTGCCGGCGACGACGATATGCGTCTTGTCCACAAACGGCTGCTCGCTCATGTACGCAACCGTCGCGGCGACGTCCTGCGCCTGCGCGAAGCCGTTCGCCTCGACGTTGCAGCCGTGGCCGGCATACTCGCCGCCCGAGCCCGCGAAACCGCGGCGGTTCGGCACGACCACGACATAGCCGTGGCGCACGAATTCACGCGCGAGCGCGACCGGGCGATTGCGCGGCTGCGCATGCGAGTCGCCGGGGAGCTTGCCGTGATTGAAGACGATCATCGGAAACGGGCCGGCGCCGTCCGGCTTGAACACGGTCGTTTCGAGCGAGATGTCGGCTTCGGGAATCTGGATGACGGTTTCGTTCAGACCATTCGCGACGGCGGGCAGGCCGGCGTCGAACGAATCGGGAATCCGGGAAAGGGGCTGGCCGAACGCGGGAGCCTGGAGACCTTCGGACTGGCGCACGCCGCCGATCGGTTCGGCGCGCACGGCGGACGTGACGAACGACATCGCGAGCGAGCACACCATGCTGCATCCGACCAACCAGGTTCTGATCGCCATCCGTGAACTCCGACCGCGCTTCCAATTAAGGCGTTGATACGGCGTGACCCCAAACGTCTGATTGAAGTCACAAACCTATCGCGCTGCTCATGATGAGCAGTATCGGATGACGGTTCCGGGAGTCATGCCCCGAAAAGGCATGACATTTGACTTCAAAACGGGGCTTCGCTGCGAGTGCCGGGCACGAAAATGACTGCGCCCTGACGTGAACACAGAGTAACCGTTCAAAATTGCACTGCACAATAAGTGGTACCCCGTAACTGTTTAATCTGAAAGGAAATTCTTAGGAAATTAATACCGCCCGCGTTTCAATGTTTATTAAAAATATATTTACTTTTCCGCGATGTAACCATCGACGTACACCCATTTCCCGGCGCCGTTGCGCGTGAAGCGGCTGGCTTCGTGCAGGCGATGCGCGCGCCCGCCCACCTTGTAGCGCGCGACGAACTCGACTTCCTCGTGATCCGCGTCGATCGGCGTATGGCGTCTGATTTGCAAGCCGAGCCAGCGCGTGCCCGTGGTGTCGGAGGCGTCGAGATCCGGCGGACAGGTCGATTCGGCCCACGTCGCGCGCAGATACGCGGTGTCGCCGAGCACGTAGGCGGTGTAGCGCGAGCGCATCAGTTCCATCGCGTTCGCGGGCGCTTCGCCGCCCTCGATGAAGCGCCCGCAGCACGCTTCGTAGCGCGGCGCGGGCGCGTTCGGGCGCCGGTCCGGCGATGCGCCGCCGCAAGGACAGTCCACCGGCTTCATTGGTCGACGCCCGGCATCTCGACGTGGCGCGGCTGGCTGCGCACGCGCTCGATCCACGCGCGGATCGCCGGATAGCGCGACAGGTCGACGTTGGCTTCATGGGCGACGTGCGTATAGGCGTACAGCGCGATATCGGCGACGGTGTAGCGCTCGCCGACGAAATACGTGCGTGTCGCGAGATGCTGCTCCATCACGTCGAGCGCGCGATAGGAGCCGGCGATCCTGTCGGGCAGACGGGGGTCGCCGGGCTGCTTCAGGAATTGCAGGATGAAACGCGCCACCGCGACGTTCGGCTCGTGGCTGTACTGCTCGAAGAACATCCATTGCAGCGCTTGCGCGCGTTCGAGGCGGTCGTCGGGCAGAAGCGGAGTGCCTTCGGCGAGATAGCAGAGGATGGCGTCGGATTCGGCGAGCGTCGTTTTCTCGTCGATCACGAGCACCGGCACCTTGCCATTCGGATTGAGCTTCCTGAACTCGTCGGTGCGGGTCGCGCCGTTCATCATGTCCACTTCGTGCCAGACATGCGGCAGGTTCAGTTGTTCGAGCGCGAGGCGCACCTTGTAGCAGTTGCCCGACGCCGAGACGCCATGTACGTGATAGGTCACGAGATCGTTTCCTCTGGTTTTTGCGTGATCACCATTCGAGCTTCGTGCCGTCGTACTGGACGAAGCTGCCATTGAATTCCTCGCGCATCGCGCCCGCTTCGGCGATGACCGCGCGCATGCCCGAGACGCTGTGCGCCACATCGATCGCCGCCGACGGACCGCCCATCTCCGTGCGCACCCAGCCCGGATGCAGCGCGATGCACACCGAATGCCGCGATTCCAGCGACGCCACCTTCAGCGCCGAATTGAGCGCCGCCTTGCTCGCGCGATAGAGCCAGCCGGTCGTGCCGCTCGCCTCGCCGATGCTGCCCATCTTGCTCGACACGACCGCGAGCACGCCGCGCGCGGCATCGGTGAGCGGCAGGAGTACGGGGATCAACTGCATCGGGCCGCGCACGTTGGTGTGCATCACCTGGTCGAAGTCTCCGGCGCTGATCGTTTCGACGCCTTCGGTGCGCGGGCCGTACACGCCCGATACGATGATCGCCACGTCCAGCCGCTCTTCGTCCAGTTGCCAGGCGAGCGCGGCGATCTGCTCGGGCTGCGTGACGTCGAGCGGGAAGGTTTGCGCGCCCATCGCGTCGAGCGTGGAGAGCGAGGCGTTGTCGCGGGCGGTGGCGAGCACGCGCCAGCCGTCGCGGCAATATTCGCGCGCGAATTCATGGCCGAGGCCGCGGGACGCGCCGACGATCAGTACCGTTTTCATGGGGGATGGGGTCCTTGGATTGGCGACTTCTGAAATATAACGCGCGGGGAGAGGTTGCGCATGGGCAAGCATTTGATGGCGGGCGAGCGGGCGGATACTATGCCATTCGGATGAGTAGTCATGCTAAGGAAATCAGATACAGTTACGGCATTCGTAATCTGGATGCGAGGAGTTGGACAATGTCCAAGATAATTAAACAACCTTTGCCGTGGAACATCGACGAGAACGAACTCCGTGAACTTCAAGAGCGGGCCGCCCGCCGACGCAAGATCTACGTCGAGGTTGCCAGGCAGATGGGGGAGACGTCGGATGATTCGAATCGCTCGAACGCGAGCTTCATTGATCTTCTCATGAGCTTTCCCAACATCGACGTCGACGATTCATTCTTTGATCGAAATGCTGAAAGCAGGGCGCCAAATGTATCTGGCTGATACGAACGTCATCAGTGAGGCCAGAAGGGAGGAGCATGCCAACGAGGGCGTTCGCGCGTTTTTCCGTCGAGCAAGGCGCGACGAGTGTGACGTTCATCTTTCCGTGGTCACGGTCGGCGAACTCCGGCGTGGCATCGATCGGCTTCGTCATAAGGGTGACGATAAACAGGCTGCGGGGCTCGAAACGTGGCTGGAGAACGTTCTTCGTCAATATGAGGGAAAGATACTGCCCGTGGACGAAGAGATCGGCAAATTGTGGGGCAGTCTTCGCGTGCCGCAGGCAGAGCCGGCTCTCGACAAGCTCATTGCCGCGACTGCTTTGAGCCACCGCCTGACGGTGGTTACGCGCAACGTAAGGGACTTTGCAGCTACGGGCGTTGAGGTTTTGAATCCCTTCGAGTAGCTCCAAAGCCGGCCCGGCGCGTGCCGAACGCCGGCCGGCTCACAAGAACCCTCAAACCAGTTCCACACCCATCGCCGTCGCCTCCCCGCCGCCGATACACAAGCTCGCCACCCCACGCTTCAACCCACGCGCTTTCAACGCTCCGAGCAACGTCACGAGAATCCGCGCCCCCGACGCCCCGATCGGATGTCCGAGCGCACAAGCGCCGCCGTTCACATTGACCCTGTCGTGCGGCAGATCGTGCTCGCGCATCGCGGCCATGGTCACGACGGCGAACGCCTCGTTGATCTCATACAGATCGACATCGCTCGCGCGCCAGCCGTTCTTCTCGAAGAGCTTGCGGATCGCGCCGACGGGCGCCGTGGTGAACAACGCAGGCTCCTGCGCGAACGTGCTGTGCCCGACGACACGCGCGACCGGCGCCGCGCCCAGACGCTTCGCGGTCGATTCGCGCATCATCACGAGCGCCGCCGCGCCATCCGAGATCGACGAGGAATTTGCCGCCGTCACCGTTCCGTCTTTCGCGAACGCCGGCTTGAGCGAAGGAATTTTCTCGATGTTCGCCTTGAACGGCTGCTCATCGCGCCCGACGACGACATCACCCTTCCTGCCCGGCACCGTCACAGGCGCGATTTCCCACTTGAACGAACCGTCCTCGTTGGCGCGCTGCGCACGCCGCAGCGATTCGATCGCGAACGCGTCCTGTGCTTCGCGCGAGAACGCATACGACGACGCGCATTGCTCCGCGAACGTGCCCATCAGACGGCCTTTCTCGTAGGCATCCTCGAGGCCGTCGAGGAACATATGATCGAGCACCTGCCCGTGGCCCATGCGCATGCCGGCGCGCGCCTTCGGCAGGAGATACGGCGCGTTCGTCATGCTCTCCATGCCGCCCGCCACGATCACGTCGACCGAGCCCGCGAGCAGCATGTCATGCGCGAACATCGCGGCGCGCATGCCGGAGCCGCACATCTTGTTGACGGTCGTGCTGCCGGTCGAGAGCGGCAAGCCTGCGCCGAGGGCGGCCTGACGCGCGGGCGCCTGCCCTTGTCCCGCGGGCAGCACGCAGCCCATGATCGCCTCGTCGATCTGCTCGGGCGCGAGGCCCGCGCGCTCGCGCGCCGCGGCGATCGCGGCGGCGCCGAGCTGCGCCGCGGTCAGCGAGGCGAACTCGCCCTGAAATGCGGCCATCGGTGTGCGCGCCGCCGAGACGATGACTACCGGGTCTTGCTGTGTCTCACTCATGTTTCAACTCCTTGATGACGCCCTGAATGATGGCGGGAATCTCTCCGAGGCGCGCCGCATCGGACGCGAGGACATCGTTCTCCGCCGAATGCGCGCCGCTGCGAGTCATCGCGGCAATGCACGACCGGTACACCGGGTCGATCTCGGCCGGTGCGCTGATCATCATGCCCATGTTGCGCAGGCGGCCATCGTGCACGCCGTAGGTCCAGCCATGCACGGTGAGCTCCTGGCCGCGCGCCCATGCATCGTTGACGATGGTCGTGCGGCACACGTTGATGGTCTGCTCGATGGTGTTCAGCTCCACCAGACGCCGGTGCCGCGCTTCGCCCATCGGCCATTCGTCGAGCAGCGCGGCGTGCTTCTCGCGCACGTCCTCGACGTGCCGCAGCCAGTTGTCGGCGAGACCGACGCGCTGCCCGACGAGCGCCGCGCCCACGCCCGAGCAGCCGTAATGGCCGACCACCATGATGTGCTTCACCTTCAGAAGATCGACGGCGAACTGGATGACCGAAAGACAATTGAGATCGGAGTGCACCACCACGTTCGCGATATTTCTGTGCACGAACACCTCGCCAGGCGGCAAGCCGATGATCTCGTTGGCCGGCACGCGCGAGTCCGCGCAGCCGATCCACAGATATTCCGGCGCTTGCTGATGCGCGAGCCGCTGGAAGAACTCGGCGTCTTCGGCGAGCTTGCAATTGACCCATTCCTGATTGTTCGCGAACAAATGGGCAAGAGGATTGGATGCGTCGTTGGTGTCGTCAGTGTGGTTCATCATTGTCTTCAATGCCTGGGGGCGCGCGAGATCACGCGGCCCGTGCGGACGCCTGGGCGTCCGGTTGGCCGGGGTTGTCGAAACGCTCCGGATAGCGGACGCAGAATCGGACATCCCGGTCGTAGGGAAAGAAATCGGCCAGTTCGCCGCGCAGCAGTTGTTCCTTGTGACGCTGCCAGAGCGCGGGGTCGAAGAAATCCGCGTGATGGCGCATGAACGCTTCGCGCACGCGCGGATCGCCGAGCAGGAACGTCCCGTACGTCTCGGGAAAGATGTCGTGCGGCCCGACGGTATACCACGGCTCGCCCGACAACTCGTCTTCTTCGTGGCGCGGCAGCGGCACGCGGCGCACGTTGCAATCGGTCAGATACTCGATTTCGTCGTAATCGTAGAACACTACCCGGCCGTGCCGCGTCACGCCGAAGTTCTTGTACAGCAGGTCGCCCGGAAAGATGTTGGCCTGGATCAGCTGCTTGATCGCGTCGCCATATTCCTTGATGCCGTGCTCGATGTCCTCGTCGCTTCCATTCTGCAAGAAGAGATTGAGCGGCACCATGCGGCGCTCGATATACACATGCCTGATGACGAGCTTCTCGTCTTCGTATTCGATCATCGAGGGCGCTTCCCTCTCGAGCTCGCGGATGAGCGCGTCGTCGAGCCGCGCGAGCGGCAGCGCGACACTCGAATATTCGAGCGTGTCGGCCATGCGTCCCAGGCGATCGTGACGCTTGACGAGCTGATACTTGTCCTGAATCTTCTCGCGCGTGGTTTCCTTCGGCGGCGGAAACGCGTCCTTGATGAGCTTGAACACGTAGGGGAAGGAAGGCAGCGTGAAGACGATCATCACGAGCCCCTTGATGCCCGGCGCGACGATGAACTTATCGCTCGAATGCGACAGATGATGCAGCAAGTCGCGATAGAAATCGTTCTTGCCCTGCTTCTGCAACCCGACCGACGTATAGATTTCCGCCTTCGGCTTGCGCGGCATGATGGTGCGCAGGAATTCCACGTACGCCGACGGCACTTCCATGTCGACGAGAAAATACGAGTGCGAGAAGCTGAAAATGATGAGCACCTCCTCGCGCGAGAGCAGCACGGTATCGAGTGCGAGCAAGCCGGGCTTCGTATGCCGCACGGCGATCGCAAAGGGCAGCAACGCATCGCCGTTGATGATGCGCCCGACGATATACGCCGCCTTGTTCCGAAAGAACAGCGACGAAAGCACGTGAATCTGAAAGTTCGGCGCGGGCGTGAGATCGCCGAAGGCGTCGCGGAGCGCCTGCATCACGCATTGCACGTCGCGCGGCAGGTCCTCGAACGGCGGCTCGAGCTGAAAGTTCGTCACGATGCGCTCGAGCGTCGCGGCAAGCCCGTCCTTCTCCGGATAATACGCGCGATACGTGGGCTTCGCGGCGGGTTCGTCGTTCTCGATGTACTCGGTCGAAATGGCCGGCCGCACGAAGATGAAGTCGTTATTGAAGTACGAGCGATGCAGGATCTTGCAGCACACCGAGTTGAAGAACGTCTCGGCGCATTCCGGCTGCCGATGCGTCGTCAGCAAGCCGATGTAATGCAGCTTGATCTGCTGCCAGACGTCGTCGTCGATGTTCTCGGCGTCGAATTCGTCCTCGAGCAGCGCCACGCATTCCGCGACGCGGTCGTCATACGACGTGATGCGCTCGCGCGCGAGCTGCTGCAACGCGAGCCAGTCGCCTCGTTCGAACAGATGCTTGGCCTTGATCGCGGCCTCGCGAAACACACGGTAATGGCGATCGAATCCCTCGAGCATCGTCTGCGCGACGTCGAAGCCGATTTGCGACGAGAGCAGCTTGGGGAAGTGATTCATGTCGGCCCTGCGCTTCGTGTTGACCTCAGATCATGCTGCCTTGGGTTTGCGTGCGCGCTTCTCCATGCCCGCCGTGAGCAGCGAGCGTCCTTGTTCCTCATACGCCGCAAGCTCGGCGAGCGTGGTGTTCAGGTCTTCCAGCTGGCGTTCGAGCACCTCGCGATGCGCGGCGATGGTATCGACGAATGCCTGCAACTGCGTGATGGTGCCGGTGGGCGAATCGTAGAGATCGAGCAGCGTGCGGATTTCCGACAGCGTGAAGCCCAGCCGCTTGCCGCGCAGCGTAAGCTTCAGACGCGTGCGATCGCGCGATGAATACACGCGCCGCAGGCCGTTCGAGCCTTCGCGCCTTGGCGCGAGCAGGCCCTGATCCTCGTAGAAGCGAATGGCGCGCGGCGTGACGTCGAACTCGCGCGCCAGTTCGGTGATCGTGAAATGCGTCGGTTGAGTCATCACGGGCCGGCAGCGCAAATGCGCGCGCAACGTTAGAATGGACGTTTACGTTATCGTCAACTTCGCCAAATTGCAACGCGGCGCAAACCCGGAGGCAAGAAACGAATGAACGCACTCGAACACCAGCTCGACTATGTTTTCGCCGACGCATTGCCCGAGTCGGGCGGCGTCAAGGAAGTTGCGCCGGGTGTGTTCTGGCTGCGCATGCCCTTGCCGTTCGCGCTCGATCACATCAACCTCTGGGTGCTGCGCGACGAGATCGACGGCGTGCGCGGCTGGACCGTCGTCGATTGCGGGATTTCGAGCGATACGATCCGCACGAACTGGGAGCGCGTGTTCGACACCGTGCTCGACGGCCTGCCGGTGCTGCGCGTGATCGTCACGCATTGCCATCCGGATCATCTGGGTCTCGCCGACTGGATCTGCAAGGGCGGCGATAAAAAGCGCTGGAACGTGCGCCTGTGGATTTCGCTTGGCGAATACGCCATGGGCCGCGTGATGGCCGCGGGCGACGGCTCCAACGCGGGCGGCGAGCGCGCGGCGGCGCATTTCGCCGCGCACGGGCTGACCGACGAAGCCTCGCTCGATCAGCTCAGAAAGCGCGACAGCTACTATCCGACGCTCGTGCCTTCGATTCCCGGCGAATACCGGCGCATCCGCAACGGCGATGTCATCAGGATCGGCGCGCGCGAGTGGGAAGTGGTGTCGGGCTACGGCCATTCGCCCGAACATACCGCGCTCTATTGCGCGGCGGAGAAGTTGCTCATCTCCGGCGACATGGTGCTGCCGCGCATTTCCACGAACGTCTCCGTATTCGCGGTCGAGCCGGAGGGCAATCCGCTCGCGCTTTATCTGGAATCACTCGGCCGTTATGAATCGATGCCCGTCGATACGCTTGCGCTGCCTTCGCACGGCAAGCCGTTTCGCGGCGTGCAGACGCGCATCGGGCAATTGCGAGAGCATCATCGCGCACGGCTGGCGGAAGTGCGCGAGGCATGTGCGCAGAAGGCATGCAGCGCCGCTGATATCGTGCCGATCATGTTCAAGCGCAAGCTCGACATTCATCAGATGACATTCGCGCTCGGCGAAGCGCTCGCGCATCTGAACCTTCTGTGGCTCGATGGAACCCTGAAGCGCGAGGCCGGCGATGACGGCGTGATCCGCTTCTCGCCGGCCTGATATCGCGCGCGATTACTGCACCGACACGCTGCCCAGATTCAGCCGCCCGAACGGGCTCACGTTGTAGCCGCTGACGTTCGCACGCGTGAGCGCGGCGGCGGTCGGGTAGACGAGCGGAATCCAGAGCGCCTGATCGTGGATGATCTTCTGCGCGTCGACATACGCCTTCGTGCGTTTCGCGACGTCGGGCGTCGCTTTGCCATCGGCGATGAGCGTGTCGAGCTGGCTGTCGCAGAAGCGCGCGAAGTTGATGCCCGATTTCACCGCGTTGCAGCTGAAGAGCGGCGAAAGATAGTTGTCCGGGTCACCGTTGTCGCCGGCCCAGCCCATGAACAGCATGTCGTGCTGGCCTTGCTTGGCTTCCTTGATCAGCTCGCCCCATTCGATCACCTTCACCTGCGCCTTCACGCCGATCCTCGCGAGATCGGCCTGCAGCAGTTCCGCGCCGGCCTTCGGATTCGGATTCAGCACGCTGCCGTTCGGACGCACCCAGATCGTCGTGTCGAAGCCGTTCGGGAAGCCCGCGTCGGCGAGCAGCTTCTTCGCGTCATCCGGTGAGTACTTGTACGCGGCGATGTTCCTGTCGTAGCTCCACGTATTCGGCGGATACGGATTCACGGCGGGCGTGCCGGTATTGTCGAAGACGGTCTTCATGTAGGTCGTGCGATCGAACGCGATGTTCAGCGCCTGACGCACTTTCGGATTGTCGAGCGGCTTCTTCTGCGTGTTGAGCGCGACGAACGCCGTCATGAACGCGGGCGCCTCGCTCACCTTCAGCGCCTTGTCCTTCTTTGCGTCGAGCACGTCCTGCGGCTTCGGCGAGAGCGCGATCTGGCATTCGCCCGCCTTGATCTTCTGCGCGCGCACGGCGGCGTCCGGCGTGATCGCGTAGATCAGGCGGTCGATCTTCGGCTTCGGGCCCCAGTACGTCGGATTGACGTCGTAGCGGATCACCGAGTCCTTCGTGTAGCTCTTCAGGACGAACGGGCCGGTGCCGATCGGCTTGCTGTTCAGGTCGACTTGCTGATTGGCCTTGAGCAGCTTGTCCGCGTATTCGGCGGAGTAGATCGATGCGAAGCCCATCGTGAGGATCGGCACGAAGGTTGCGTTGGGCTCGTTCAGATCGAATTTCACGGTATGGTCATCGACTTTCGTCACGGCCTTGATGAGCTTCACGAGGCCCATCGATTGCGCGTGCGGAAAGCCGCTCGCACCCGCGATCTTGTGCCACGGATTGCTGTCCGAGAGCATGCGCTCGAAGGTGAAGACGACGTCGTCGGCGTCGAGCGGGCGCGTCGGCTTGAAGTAGTCGGTCGTCTGGAACTGAACGTTCGAACGCAGATGGAAGGTGTAAGTCAGGCCGTCGCCGCTCACGTCCCACTTTTCCGCGAGCGAGGGCACGACCTTCTTCGCGGCTTCGTCGTAGGCGACGAGCGTGTTGAAGATGACGTCCGCGGACGCATTGGTCGTCACGAGCGAATTGAACTGGACGACATCGAAGCCGTCCGGGCTCGATTCGGTGCAGACGGTGAGTGGCTTGGACATCGCGAGCATCGGCGCGGCGAGCATCGCGGCTGCGGCGAAGAGTTTCAGGCGCATGAGATCTCCCGTGACCTGGCGGTCACACAACGTTTCGTTCTTGTTGCAGGCTTGTTCGTTTGGCGAGCGCATGCATCGCAAGCGGCGCGCCCGGCGCGGCTAGATTAGCGAATGCCTCCGCCGCCGACAACGATTCGATCGGCATACGCTTATGCGCGGCGCTTTCGTGCCGTGCTCGCGCGGCTTGCCGAAACTGGGCGCGTCGGGATAAACTTGCGCAGTCTTTGGGGAGTAGCCTTCCTTCGCGTGCGAAGGAGAACGCGTCAACATCCTCGGCTCTGCTGCCGTGGCGCGTTCGACCGGAACGGTTTGGCGAGACCATCGATGCGCTTCGTCGTTCCTGGTCGGACGGCGCGTGGCGCATCGTGGTTCGCTCGACGTCCGGCCGTGGAAACATCGTGTCCCTACAACTACAACACCCCCGTCTCCCGCGCACACTTGCGCTTCTTTCGCATCGATCCATGCGAGGTGCCGCATGACGATGCTCTTCCTCGAACTCGCGCTGATGCTCGCGGTCATCCTGATCGCTTCGGAGCTTTTCACGAATGCGCTCGAACATCTCGGCGAACGGCTCGGGATTTCCGAAGGCGTGACCGGGTCGCTGTTCGCGGCGGTCGGCACCGCGCTGCCCGAGACGACCGTGCCGATCATCGCGTTGCTCGGCGGCACGTCTAGCCGCGCGGTCAACGAGGAGATTGGCGTCGGCGCGATTCTCGGCGCGCCGCTGATGCTCGCGACGCTCTCCACTTGCCTCATGACCGTCGCGATTCTCAAGTCGCGCGGTTTGGGCGGCAGGATCATGCCGGAGCGCAGCGGCTTCACGCGCGATCTCAACTTCTTCTTGTGCGCGTTCCTGATCGCCTGCGCGGCGATGTTCGTGCCGCATCATGCGTGGCTGGTGCGGGCTTGCTTCGCCGTGGGGCTCGTTGCAGTTTATGTGCTGTATGTGATCTCGACGTTCCGGGCCTCGGCGGGACTGGTCGAGAGCGGGCACGGGACGGAAGCGCCCGAGGCGCTTTTCATCTCGCGCGCCGGTCTGAAGACGACGCTTGGATCCATCATGCTGCAATTCCTTATCGGCATCATTTTGCTGGTGGGCGGCGCGAAAGGGTTCATTCATGGCGTCGAGGGCGCGTCGCAGGCGCTTGGTATTTCGCCGTTGCTGCTCTCGCTCATCATCATTCCGATCGCGACGGAGTTGCCGGAGAAAGTGAACAGCATTCTGTGGGCGCGCAGAGGAAAGGACACGCTCGCGTTCGGCAATATCACCGGCGCGATGGTGTTTCAGGGCACGCTGCTGCCGGCGATCGGGATCATGCTGACGCCCTGGGAGCCGCGCATCGAGGTGCTGACCGGCGTGCTGATCACGCTCGCGGCGGCCGCGTGGCTGCGGTTCAATGCGAAGGTCAACGGAGTGGCGCTCTGGGCACTGCTGGGCAACGGCGTGCTGTATGTCACGTATCTCGTGCTGACGCTGGGGCGTTGAAGCGGCGCTGAAAATAAAAATGCCCGCCGAAGCGGGCATCGAGAGCGAAGCAGCGCGCCGAACGAGCGGCGCGTTGTTCTTGTTGTTCTAAGTTTGTTATCGGCCTGATAAGGAAAAACTTTAGAGCCGTGCGGCCTGATGATATTGGCTGGCGGCTTTCGCGCCGTCCATCGAGCGGCGATAGGTCGCGGAAAGGGTCGTCTGCGCGTCGCGTGCGCGGGCGGCGACGGCGTCCATGCTTGCCTGAATCTTGCGGATGAGGATCAGCGCATCCGCCGGCTGGCCCGCCTGCAGCGACATCAACATCGGAGAGCGCGCCTCGGCGAGCCCGGCCGCGTGCTCCCAGTCTTCCTTGCCCACCGCCAGTTCGATCGCCTCGGTCAGCGCCCAGGCGTCTTCGATCAATCGTTGCTGGTTCATGATTCGTGGATTCCTTCGCGGGATCAGCCCTTGTTGGTCGCCATAGCGCCGGCGCTATTCGTGCCGCCGAAGAGCTGCGTGAGATATTGCGAGTTGTTGTTCATCGTCGCCATGAGCGTGTTCAGCGCGGTGAACTGTGCCTGATACTGGTTGGTCAGTTGCGTCGTGTAGGTGGACAGCGCGGTTTGCTGCGTGGCGATGTTGGTGAGATCGTTGTTCAGCGCGGTCGTCTCGGTATCGATCATCCCGCCCGTCTTCGTGAAATTCGTGATGCTGTTGTTCAACTGCGCCGCAATGCCCGTCGTCGAGTTGAACAGAGCCGCCACCGTCGAAGGCGAATTCGAGAGCGCACTGTTGAGTGCGTCGGTGTCCGTCGCCAGCGAGCCGTCCGCGTTCAGGGTGATGCCGATCGAACTCAGATTGATCTTCGAGTTGCCGCTCTGCACCCCGTTGCTGATGACGCTTGCGAGCGTATTGCGTACCGTGTTCAGCATCGAGTCACCGAGCAACGGACCGCCCTGCGAGCCCGCTGCCTGCGACGAATCGAACGAGGTGAGCGTTCCCATCGTCGTGACCATCGTGTTGTACAGGCTTACGAAGTTCGTGATCGCGGTCGCTTGCGTCGTGGTATCGGTGGAAATGGTCAGCGTCTGCTCGTTGCCCGTCGACGTTCCGGACGAGGACGTGCTGGCGAGCGCGGCCGCGGTAAGGTTCAAGGTGACGCCGGAGATCGCGGTGGTCGAGGTGTTGCTGGAACTCTTGATCGACGTGCCATCCACGGTGAAGAGCGCGTCCTGCGCCGCCTTGGTCTGGGTCCACGCCGGGCTGCCCGCCGAGGTGATCGGCGAGGCGGTCATGTTGCCGAGGCTCGAGAGCCCCTGATCGTTCGTCACGCCGCTCACGCCGACTGTGACGGCGTTGGTGCTGCCATCGGATGCACTGAGCACGAGTTGCGCGCCGCCCGAAGTGGTGACGACCTTGGCGGTGACGCCGGGATTGTCGCTCGCCGAATTGATCGCCGATGCAATGCCCGAAAGCGTGTTGTTGGTCGAATCAATATTGACGCTCATCGACTTGCCGCCGATGGAAAGCGTCATCGCGCCGCTGCCGAGCGCCTGCGCCGGGTCGAACGTGCCCGAGCTCAGCGTGGGCGTGGAACTCACGCCGAGGCTCGACAGGCCGGCGTCATTCTGGACGTTGCTCGTGCTGACGCTGATCGTGTTCGAGGCGCCCGTGCTCGACGAGCGCAGCACGAGGTGCGCGCCGTCCGTGCCGGTGACGATGGTTGCGGTGACGCCGGGATTGTTGCTGGCCGAGTTGATCGCCGTGGCGATTCCTGAAAGCGTGTTGTTGGTCGAACCGATGTCGATGCTCATCGACTGGCCGCCGACCGAGATCTTCATCGTGCCGGTGCCGAGCGACTTGGTCGCATCGAAGGCGCCGGAGGAAAGCGTCTGGGCCTGCGCAATTTGCGAGACCGAAATGGAATAGCTGCCGGCAACGGCGCCGACTCCGGCCGTTGCGGTGATGCCCGAGCCGCTTGCGGTAGCCGTGTATGACGCCAGCGTCTTGCCGTTCGTCAGATTCGTGAGGCTGGCCTGCAGGGCGCCGAGCGCCGACTTCAAGGTGCCGATGGCGGAAAGCTTCGTGGTGTCGCTCGTCTTCTGCGCAGCCAGGGCTGCCGTCTGGCTGGCCGTCTTGGCGTTGACGAGGGCGCTCACCAGAGACGATACGTCGAGCGACGAATTGCCGGTCGAGCCGCTGATGATCGACTGTGCGGCTTCCTGTAGCGCGGAATTGGCGCTTGCGGTCGTGCTCGTGCTCGTGGTGGACGTCGAAACGGTGGACATTAGGAAAGCTCCGTGCCTCGGTAAGTCAGTGAAGCCGATAGTGTCTTAGAAAGCAGTGCGGGAGGCCAGGCCTCCCCATACAACTGCGGCATGCGCGCCACATGAAGCGAGCGGTGCGCATGCCGTTACAGCGTGATGCTTAGCCCAACAGCTTCAGAACTTGCTGCGGCAGCGAGTTGGCTTGCGCCAGAACCGAGATACCGGCCTGTTGCAGCACTTGCGCCTTGCTCAGGTTCGCCGTTTCCTGCGCGAAGTTCGCGTCGGTGATCTGCGACTGAGCGGACGACAGGTCGGTCGCCTGCGCTTGCTGACCCGCGGCGATCGCCGTGAAGCGGTTTTCTGCCGCGCCCAGGCTTGCCTGAATGTTGTTGACCGTCTTCAGCGCATTGTCGATCGACTCCATCGCCTGATTCGCGCCCGCCGTCGTGCTGATGTCGATCGAAGCAACCGTACCCGGGTTGTTGTTCGAGTTGATCGACGCGATGGCGCTGAGCTTCGGCGTTGCATCGGGCGTGGCCGAGGTCAGCGTGACGGCGCTGTTACCGCCCGTGAAGCTCACTTTGGCGATGTTCGCAGCGTTACCGTCCTTCGCGACCGTGAACAACGAACCGGAGGTGTTGGTGTTACCGCTGCCCGTAGCATTCGGATCCACGCCGGTCAAAGACTTCGCGAGCTTGTTGCCGTTCTGGTCCGTGAAGCTGAAGCCGCCGGCGCCATCTTCGTTGATCGTGACCGAGGTAATCGCGCCTTTGGTCCCGGCCGCGACAGTCTGGCCGGTAGACGGATCAATGCTGATGTTGTTAATCGTGTAGCTCTTGGTGCCCGTTGCCGTGTCCGTGATGGCTGAGGCGTTGATGTCCGCCAGTTCCGTCGACGGCGAGGTCAGGCTGATGCTGGCGTTACCCGTGCCATTGCCGTCCTTTGTGATGGTGAACAGGTTGCCGTGCGACGTCGTATCGCCCGAACCGGTTGCGTTGGCAGCGATGCCGGACAGTGTCGTGGCCGCCGCGTCGCTGATCGCCGTGGTGCCGTCTTGCTGGTACAACTTGAAGCCGCCGGCGCCGTCGGCCTTCACGACGACCGAGGTGATCGTCGCGCTGGAGGCCGCCACCGTGTTGCCATTCGCGTCGAGGCTGAGACCCGAGACCTTGCCGAGCACCGTGCCGGCGCTGATCGCGCCGCCACCGCTGTTGTTCGCGGCGTTGATGCTGTCCAGTTGCGACGTTTCCGACGTGAACTCCAGCTTGTCGCCCTGGCCGGTCGTGCCCTTGATCGAAGTGAACAGCGTGCCGGGGTTGTTACCGGTGTTGTCACCCACCAGGCTCGATGCCAGCGCATTGCCCGACTGGTCGAAGAACTGGTAGCCGCCCGAACCATCGCTCTTCACGGTGATCGACGTGATTGCGTTCGCCGTGCCTTGCGCCACGTCCTTACCCGAGGACGCGTCGATGCTGATGCCCGTGATCGTGCCGAGCGTCTTGCCCGCTACCGAAGGCGGCGTCGCGTTGGCGGTCGAGATCGTGCTCAACTGGTTGGAAACGGAGAGTGCGCTGCTGCTCGAAAGCGTCAGGTTCAGCGGACCGCCCGTGCCGGTCGAGTTGCCGAACAGAGCGCCGACGGCCTTCGACGAAAGCGCCTGATTGTTCTGGTCGGTGTAGCTGAAGCCGCCGTTGCCGTCCGAAAGAACGTTGATCGACGTGATGGCGGCCGCGTCCGAACCGGTGTGCGCCGTGCCGTCCGAGTTGAGGTTCAGGTTCTGCAGCGTGCCGAGAGTGTTGCCCGATGCGACCACGCCCTTGCCGAGCAGCGAAGCCGAAACGCCCTGCGACAGGTTCAGGCTGATCGTCTGACCGACGTTCGCGCCGACCTGGAAGCTGAGCGTGCCCGCCGAGCCGTCCAGAACGCTCTTGCCGTTGTACGTCGTCTGCGATGCGATACGGTTGACTTCGGCGATCTGCTGGTTCACTTCCTGTTGCAGTGCCGCCTGATTGTCGGCGGTCAAGCCGCCGCTAGCCGATTGCACTGCGAGCGTACGGATGCGCTGCAGGCTCGACGTGATCTGCGCAAGGCCGCTGGTGGCAGTCTGAATCATCGACACGCCATCGTTCGCGTTCGAGACGCCTTGGTTCAGACCGTTGATCTGCGTTTGCATGCCGGACGAGATCGCGAGGCCCGCTGCGTCGTCAGCCGCGCTATTGATGCGCTTACCCGACGAAAGGCGCGTGATCGCTTGCGACAGCGCGCTTTGCGAGCCGTTCAGGTTTTGCTGTGCGACCAGCGAGTTGATATTGGTATTAATTCCGAGCATCTCAGTTTCTCCTGGGAGACTTTTGTCTGGCTTTGGCTAAGGCACCGAATTTGTTTCTTGGCGGTCCTGCCCTTCGGTGATAGCCGGCCGCCTACTTGTGGTTATCGGGCCCCTCGAAAAACTTAAGTCCCGCGCAAACGATTTGTGTAATGAATAGCTTCGTAAGCCTCCGAAGCCTCGCCTGGCAAGCCTCCCGTTTCGCGCGTATGCTTTTCGGTCCGTCCTCTCGCGCACCGGAGCACTCATGCAGACACGCAGCATCGGCAATTCGGAACTGAAAGTCGCGCCGCTCGTCTTCGGCGGCAACGTGTTCGGCTGGACCGCCGACGAGCGCACGTCGTTCTCGATCCTCGACGCGTTCGTCGATCACGACCTCAATTTCATCGATACGGCCGATGTCTATTCCGCCTGGGTCGACGGGCATCAGGGCGGCGAATCGGAGACGATCATCGGCAAGTGGTTCAAGGACAGCGGCAAGCGCCATCGGGTCGTGCTCGCCACCAAGGTCGGCAAACTGAGCACGCGCGCCGGTCTGACGGCGGCGAACATCGCGGCCGCCGTCGACGATTCGCTGCGACGCCTCAAGACCGACTACATCGACGTCTATTTCTCTCATTACGACGACGAGCAAACGCCGCTCGACGAGACGCTCAATGCGTATCAGAAGCTCATCAAGGCAGGGAAGGTGAGGGTGATCGGCGCGTCGAACTACACGGGCGAGCGCCTGGACGAGGCGCTGAAAGTCTCGAAGGATTCGGGCTTGCCGGCCTATCAGATCCTTCAGCCCGAGTACAACCTTTACGACCGCGAAGGCTACGAAACGGATCTGGAGCCGGTGGCGGAACCGCGCAACATTGCAGTCGTGCCGTATTACGCGCTGGCAAGCGGCTTTCTGTCGGGCAAGTACCGGTCGAAGGCCGATACGCAAAACAAGGCGCGCGGCTCGCGCGTGGAAAAATACCTCGACGCGCGCGGTCTCCGCATTCTCGACGCGCTCGACGAAGTCGCGAAGCGCAACGACACGACGCCCGCGACCGTCGCGCTCGCGTGGCTGATCGCGCGCCCGAGCGTGACGGCGCCGATCGCCAGCGCGACGTCGGTAGCGCAACTCGAGAGTCTCGCCGCCTCGACGCGCCTCACGCTCGCCGGCGAAGACGTCGATCTTCTCGACGAAGCCAGCGCGTGGCAGAAATAAATCTGTTGCATCAATGAGTTGGATGGTTCGAGGGTGTTGGCAGCGGCGCGGTGTTCTGGTAACATCGCGCCCGAATCGAGAAATGTGTCCGATTTTTCGCCTTCGCCGCTGAAAATGACAACGTCAAAAACCAGCAGCGAACGGCTCCGAAATGCGCTTTCATGTCGTTCCATCGAAAGCGCATGCCGCTCAGGCGGCTGAATCCAGCTCTCTCTTTTCCGGCCTCCGTGGCCGCTTTGCTCGTGTCCGCCGCGTCGTTTATATCGTGTCCGGCGGACGATCGGAGTGCCGGGGCGCGGCAATTCATATCGTCGCGCGCTTAGAAATACGTTTAGCAAAACAGGATTTTCATGACCACTATCGTCCTCAAAGAAAATGAGCCGTTCGATGTCGCGATTCGGCGTTTCCGCCGCACCATCGAGCGCAATGGCCTGATCGCCGAACTGCGCGAGCGTCAGTCGTACGAGAAGCCGACTACCGCGCGCAAGCGCAAGAAAGCAGCCGCCGTCGCGCGCCTGCGCAAGCGCCTGCGCAGCCAGATGCTGCCGAAGAAGATGCACTGAGCCTCTTCAGCCGGCGAGGATCGCATCCTCGCCCGCAAACAAAACGGCGGTGCGCCCTTACGGGTCGCACCGCCGTTTTGTTTGCTCGTTACCTGAACTGCTCGAGCCGACGAAATCAGACGAACGCGTGTCGCTTGCCGAGCGCCGCGAGCAGATGCGGCCACTCTTCGATGTCGGCATCGTCGTGAACCTGCTCCAGCTCGATCAGCAGATCAATGATGTTGGGATCGTAGGCATTTACGTTCGACGCATAGAGTGCCTGCAGCAGCTTGCCGTCCTGCGCATGCCGATAGTACGAAATGCCGACGCCTTCCAGCGCGGGCTCATACAGGTCGTCGCGCACGAGCGAGCCGATCGCGCACTTGCGGCCTTCCGGGCTGCGCAGCCGGCACGAACCGTTGTCGTCTTCGGAGACTGCGCGCTGCCGCAGCAGATGCGAGCTGACGCGCTCGTAAATGTCCTTAGGGCTCAACATCGTAATAGGGCTCAACATCACAGCACCCGCAACCTCAAGCAGCCGTTTTCAGGAGCTCGGCGGAAAGGCCGAACTGACGCGCGATCGATGTGAGGCGCTCGCGCCATTCCCATTTGCCGAAGACGTCATGCACGTTCTGCAGGCAAGAAAGCAATTCGACGGTGTTGGGATCGAACACGTTGATGTGCGCACGGAGAAGCGCGCGCTTGAGCGCCGCGACGCCGACATCCATATATGCGGGGATCTGCTCGGGCGGCCTCGCGATGTAGCGGATGGGCACGCCTTCCATCGCGGTGACGTAGTCGCGCGGCTTGATGAAGCGGCCAACAGGGCAGCCGCCGCAGTATCCGCGGTAGGCGCCGCCTCCGTGCGGCAGCAATGCCGCTTGCCCTTGCACGAAAAGATGCTGTACCGCGCTGTTGAAAATCTCCTGATGGGTCAGGAAGTTCAAGCTTTTCATGATCTTCTCCCCTGCGCCCCTGCGCAGCGGCCATGCGTTTAGATATTCGAGAACCTGCACCGGCTGCACCGGAGCGGCGGCGTCGTTGCGAATCTGGCGCAACCTGAATAAACGCTTCGCCGCCCGGACACTGCATCGAACACGGCGGTTTCCCGGCCTGGGCGCTCGGTCTCGCTTCGCCCTATGTGCTCGCGTCGGATTTCTACACTCGATGAACGATCCGTACACCGTCAGTTATAACGGTTCGGTCCGGTAAAAAGGTGCGCCAGCGCACGCGAGGACGCCATTTTTACACGGACCGCACGTTCGTGCAGTGCGGAAAACCCTCCGAAAACCCTTGCACATCGGGCGTTTGCGCGTGCTTCACTGCAAAAAAAACCGTTTCCATAGGTATTTACCCTAAATTGCGTGGTTTGCGCGCACAGACGTTGTCAAAAAGCAAAAATCTTTCGTACAGAAACGGCTTCAGGTTGCGGATTTAGCCGCCGTTTTCCGTTTTGTCTTAGGTTTTACTCGTGAGAGGCAGCCAACAGCATGATCGTTAACCATGCCTGTTGCCTGCATGAACGCGTAGCAAATGGTCGTGCCGACGAACTTGCAGCCGTATTGCTTGAGCGCCTTGCTCAATGCGTCGGATTCCAGTGTCGACGCGGGCGTCGGATTTTTCGCGTCGCGCGGCGTGTCGATGGGCGTGCCACCGACGAACGACCACACGAAGGCCGCGAACGAGCCGTGTTCCTGCTGGATCTGCTTCACGGCGCGCGCATTGAGCACGGCCGATTCGATCTTCGCCCGGTTGCGCACGATGCGCGCGTCCTGCACGATCCGCTCGATGTCCTTCTCCGTGAAGCGCGCGACCTTGTCGATCTCGAACCCGGCGAACAGCGCGCGATAGCCTTCGCGCTTGTTCAGGATCGTCGACCAGGAAAGCCCCGCCTGCGCGCCTTCGAGAACGAGCATCTCGAACAGATGCTGATCGTCGCGCGAGGGAACGCCCCATTCGTGATCGTGGTACTGAACCATCGCGTCGGTCGTGGCCCACGCGCAGCGGGTTTGTTGGGTGTCTGCCATTGCGAGCCTTCGTCATTTGGGGATCGCGACAGGATAGCGGAACGTTCGCGCCGCGCCATCCATGCCATTCGGCCAATTGGCGCGCGCCGCCGCGGCCGGTAAGCTTGCGGCCATGAATACTTCTTCGACTTCGGCATCTGATGGCTTTCTGCTCGGCATCGACGGCGGCGGAAGCGGCACGCGCGTGATCCTCACCGACGCGCACGGCCTCGAACTCGCGCGCGCGAGCGGCGGGCCTTCGGGACTCGGGCTCGGCGTGAAGCGGGCGTGGCAATCGATCGGCGAGGCGTGCCGTCGCGCGTTCGACGCCGCCGCGCTGCCGTTCGAATGGCGCGCGTGCTCGCTCGGCTGCGGGCTTGCGGGCGTGAACAACGCGGACTGGCTCGCGGCTTTCCTGGCCGCGGCGCCCGATGTGCGCGCGCTCAGCATCGAGAGCGACGCCTATACGACCGTCCTCGGCGCGCACGGCGGCGAACCCGGCGTGGTCGTCGCGCTGGGCACGGGCAGCATCGCGGCCTCGCTGGACGAAAAGGGCGTATGCCGCATTTCCGGCGGCTACGGCTTTCCGAGCGGCGACGAAGCGAGCGGCGCGTGGCTCGGGCTGCGTGCCGTGGTGCATCTTCAGCGCGTGCTCGACGGCCGCGCACCGGAAGACGGCTGGTCGCGCGAGCTGCTTGCCCGAACGGGCGCGACCGATCGCGACAGTCTCGTCGTGTGGTTGTGCAACGCGAACCAGACCGCTTACGCGACGCTCGCGCCCGCGGTCTTCGCGTTCCGCGATCATCCCGATGCGGCGCGCTTGCTGGAGCAGGCGGGGCAGGAAATCGGGAAGCTCGTCGCGCCGCTCGATCCCGCCGGCGCGCTTCCCATCGCGCTGTGCGGCGGTCTCGCCGTGCCTTATGAGCCATTCGTCCCCGCGGCGTTGCGCGAGCGCATGCGTGCGCCGCGCGCGGATTCCGCCGCGGGCGCGCTCGAACTGGCGCGGCGCGCGGCGTCCGCGCTCTCGGGCGCCGCCGGCCGGGCGCGATAAAATAGCGGGCCTTGCGGCACACTCGAATCGCTCACCCAGCGCACCACAAAGGCAGTCATGTACTCGGTCATCGCCACTGATCTCGACGGTACGCTTCTGAACAGCGACCACCAGCTCGATCCCTTCACCGCCGAAACCGTGCGCACGCTGGCTGCGCGCGGCGTGCCCATCGTCATCGCGACGGGGCGGCATTACCGCGATGTCGCCGGTATCCGCGACGTGCTCGGCGTCGACGCCTATCTGATCACATCCAACGGCGCGCGCGTTCATGCGCCCGGCGACGAGCGCGTCTATTCGCGCGATCTGGCTCCCGCCGCCGTGCGCCGCCTCGTGCAACCGGATCTCGCGGGCGGCAACGGCCGCGTCATCGTCAATCTGTTCGCCGACGACGCCTGGCTCATCGACCGTCACGCCCCCGAACTGCTGGTCTTTCACCAGGATTCGGGCTTCAAGTACGAGGTGATGGATCTGCGGGAGCATGATGGGCAGGACATCGCGAAGGTGCTGTATATCGGCGATCCGGCCGATCTGAAGGAGACCGCGGCGAACCTCGAGCGCGAGTTCGGCGACTCGCTTTACGTCACGTATTCGCTGCCGGACTGTCTCGAGGTGATGACCTCGGACGTGTCGAAGGGCCGGGCGCTGCGCTTCGTGCTGGAGCGGCTCGATGTCGATCCTGCGCAGTGCGTTGCATTCGGCGACAACATGAACGATATCGACCTGCTCGAAACCGCCGGGCATCCGTTCATGATGAACAACGCCAATCCCGATCTCATCAAGCGCCTGCCGAACGTGCCGCGCGTCGGGAATAACTTCGAGGCGGGTGTGGCGCATCAGTTGCGCAAGCTGTTCGACATTCGCGACGAACTGGCGTCGCCGGGCCAGACGCCGGACTGAACGCCGCGCGCGGCGAGCCGCGGGCATTCGCGCCGCGGCCCGCTTCGATCGGCGCCGGCATCGACGCCGATCACCGCGCGCCGCGCCCTCATCCGCGATGGCCCCAGTTGTTGCCATAGCCGCGGTGGTCCCAGCCCGCGCGGTTCCAGTGTCCGTAGTCGCGGTCGTAGCCGCCGTGCCAGCGCGGCGCATCGTGGCGATAGTACGGTTCGCGATACGCCGGAACCGCGGGACGCACGTACACGGGCGCCGGCGCCACATATGCGGGCGCGCCGAGCGAGACGCCGATGTGCAGATCGCTGTGTGCCTGAGCCGCTCCGACCGCACCGATTGCAAGGCCGGTCGCGACGAGCATATGGGTGACGATGCGCTTCATTGTGTTTCTCCTTAAAGGCGACGTGTGTCGCATGAGTCCAATGTAAGGGCCCGTCGTCTTACACGCTTCGACGACTTGTTACCGTGTGCAAGGGCGGCGTAAGGAGGGCTGGAAGGATAGCCGGGCTGGCGTGATCGGCGAATGCCTTGTCCCACGGGCCTCACGCGCGATGCGGTTCGGCGATGGAAGTAGTGTCGCAGCGATTCATAAGCATGCTTCGTAAACCGGGATTACATTTGTCGCGCCGGTTTAATCATTCGAATCGCGCGCCGTTGGGAAAAAACAAAAACGGGCGCAAGTCGCGCCCGTTGGTTCACTGCGATGTTTGCGGGGCGCGGCTTACTTCTGGCGCGTGAGGCACGGATAAAGCAGGCCCGCGATGATCGCGCCGATGATCGGTGCAATCCAGAACAGCCAGAGCTGATCGAGCGCCCAGCCGCCGACGAAGAAAGCCTGGCTCGTCGAGCGTGCCGGATTGACGGACGTGTTGGTGACCGGAATCGAGATCAGGTGGACGAGCGTCAGGCACAGGCCGATGGCGAGGGGCGCGAAGCCTTTCTGCGCGCGGTCGTCGGTCGCGCCGAGGATCACGAACAGGAAGAAGAACGTCATCGCGACTTCGCAGATGAATCCGGCGATCATCGAGAAGTGACCCGGCGAGTGCTCGCCGAAGCCGTTCGCAGCGAAGGCGCTGGAGGCGAAATCGAAGCTCGGGTTGCCCGTAGCGATCAGGTAGATGACCCACGCGCCGAGCGTCGCGCCGATGACCTGCGCGACGATGTACGGCAAGAGATCGCGCACCGGGAAGCGCCCGGCGGTCGCGAGGCCGATGCTCACGGCCGGGTTGAGGTGGCAGCCGGATACGTGGCCGATGGCGTAGGCCATCGTGAGAACGGTGAGACCGAATGCCAGCGAGACGCCGGCGAAACCGATGCCGAGTTCAGGAAAGGCCGCGGCGAGCACGGCGCTTCCGCAGCCGCCCAGCACGAGCCAGAAAGTACCGAAAATTTCAGCACCGAGTCGCTTCGACAAATGCATGATTCTGCCTTCGTGAAAAGAATGAAAAGCCGTTGATTTGAAACAAGAACGCGTGATGCGCTTGCGGAGCGCAGTTTAAGCGCGAGCTCTTTTGCGAACTGTCAAAAATGGTCGATCAGCGGTCAATTCACGGATATCGGGCGGAATCCTCGGATTGTTCCTTACGGGTAACGGCGCGCAGTAGTCGAGGCAGTGATCAAACAAAAAAAATGCCGCCCGGCATGCGGGCGGCACAGACTGCTGACAAAGCCCTGGCTCTGCCCAGGGCTTTGTTCTTTAATAGAGGTCATGCTTAAGAAGCCGACACCCG
>NZ_FCOB02000082.1 GCF_001545075.1 Caballeronia ptereochthonis | reverse complement strand
CGCGCCCGAGCGCATCACTCGCCCAGCCGCCGAGGATGCCGCCGATCGCCATGCCGACCAGCGTCAGGCTGCCGAGCGCACCGGCCTCGACGTTGGTCAGGCCGAATTCGCTCTTGATGCGCGTGAGCGTGAGGCCGTACATCATGACGTCGGCGCCGTCGACGAGCAGCGCGAGATAGCCGAGCGCGAAAACGATCAGCCAGCGTCCAGTTTCAGGAGACGATGCGCGGGTCATGCGCGCGGCTCCGCGTCGGCGTAAAAGGGCATGCGCGAAACCAGCGCGGGCGCGAGAAACGAGCCGAGCAGCACGCCCGCGTCTTCGTGCTCGCGCGTGTACCAGTGCTCGACGTGCGTGAGGTTCATCGTGCCGAGGCATTCGCCGTCATACGCAATCGGAATATTGAGGATCGAGCCCAGGCCCATGTTCGCCATCGTCATGTGATCGTCGAATGCGTTGCGGATATCGTGCGCGGTCTCGCCGCGAAACGGCCGCAGTTCCTGCAGGATTTGCGTCGCCCACGCGGTGCCGCGCTTCTTCTTGCGCCCGCCGGTGGGATAGAGGTCGGGCATGTTGGTGAAGACGCGCTCAACTTCTTGATTGCGCGCGTCGTACGCCATGATCGTGATGAGCCGGAAGCCGATGGTCGCGGCGGCGACGTCCGCGATTGCGTCGAACAGCGTCGCCGGCTGGGCGGGTTCGCGCATTGCGCGTGCGAGGCGCTGAAGGTCGCTCAGTTGCAGTAGGCGTGTTTTCGTGTCGTGCATGTCGATCGAAGGCTTTAGCCGCGCAGGTTGGTGGGAGCGAGACGGTCGCGTGCATCGCCTTCGACCGCGCCGTTGATCTCGATGTCTTCGAGCGAGCGGTTGCGCGTCTCGATGCCGAGAAAGAACACGACGCATGCGCCGGCGAGCAGCACGGCGGTCGTCATCGCGAACACGCCGAAGAAACCGAACGCCGGATACACGATGCCGACGAGAATCGGCGCGCTCACCGAGCCGATGCGTCCGAATGACGACGACGATCCGGTGCCGGTGGTTCGCACCGAGGTCGGGAAAATCTCCGGCGTGTACGCATAGACGCCCGCGAACGCGCCGTTCATGAAGAACGACAGGCAGATGCCCGCCGCGATGATCTGTGGCCCGCTATGCGACAGCGACAGCATGATCGCCGCGATGCCGCCGAGCGTCATGTACGACGCGACCACGCCCTTGCGGCCGATCTTCTCGTTGAGCCACGCCGCGGAGAAATAGCCCGGAATCTGCGCGCCGTAGATCGCGATCGAGAAGCCGAAGCTCTTCGTGATCGTGAGACCTTCCTTGACGAGCAGGCTCGGAATCCACGAGAAGAACGAGTAATACGCGAAGGCCACGGCGAACCACATCAGCCAGCTCACGGCCGTGGTGCCCGCGAGGCGCTTGCTCCATAGCGCCTTCACGTTCTGCCACGCGCTGCCGCTGCTCTTCGTCGCCGAGGGAATCGCGCCCACGCTCGCGAGCGGCGCGAGCGCGATGCCGCGTTGCGCGTACCACGCCTCGATGTCATCGACGATGCGACCGGCTTCGGCGATGCGGCCCTGGCTTTCCAGCCAGCGCGGCGACTCGGGCAGCGTGCGGCGCCACCACAGCAGCATCACGACCGGAAGCGAGGTGATGACGGCGAGATAGCGCCAGCCGTCCGGAAAATTGCGCACGACCGTGTAGCCGAGAATCGACGAGCTCAGGTAACCGAAGGACATGAAGCCGACCAGCGCGCCGCAGAACATGCCGCGATAGCGGCGCGGCACGAACTCCGCGAGAAATGGGGCGATCACGACCGTCTCCGCGCCCGAGCCGAAGCCGGCGAGGATGCGCCACGCGAAGAACGTATGCCAGCCGTTGGCCGTGGCGCTCGCGAGCGAGGCCAGGCAATAGATCGCGAGCGCGCTCATCATGATGCGGCGGCGGCCGATCACGTCCGCGAGCACGCCGGACAGGAATGCACCGAAGAAATAGCCGATATAGGTGCTGCTTGCGACGAGTCCGGTCTGCGCGCTCGTCAGCTGCCACATCTTGCTGACGACGGGAAGCAGGAACGCGAGCGACGACGAGTCGAGGCCATCGAACATATAGCCGAACCCGCCGATGATCAGCAGTTTGCGATGGAAACCGGATAGCGGCAGCCGTTCGAGGCGGGCAGCGACAGCGGACATGATCGATGTTCTCTGGTGCGGGTGATGGTTTCCGACTCAACGCCCGATGGCATAAGCCTGCATCTGGCGCGGCGTGGCCGCGCCGCGCATGAGGCCGTTGCGGATGCCCACGGCGCACACGCGCCCGAGCGACCACGGCTCGGCGACCGTGAGGTCGTGGCCGCGCGCGCGCAGCTCGTCGAGCGTGGCTTGCGGGAAGCTGCCTTCCGCCGACATCTTCCCGAGCTGGATGTCGCGCGGATAGAACGAGCCGGGGAAATGCGCCGTCTGGAACGAGGGCGAGTCCACCGCGGCCTGCAGGTTCATGCCGAAATGCGCGTGGCGCAGGAACAGTTGCAGCGACCATTGGTCCTGCTGGTCGCCGCCCGGCGTGCCGAGCGCCGCGTAGGGCTTGCCGCCGCGCGTGACGAGCGTCGGAGAGAGCGTGGTGCGCGGACGCCGCCCCGGCCCGAGGGAGGACGGCAGGCCTTCTTCCATCCAGAACATCTGGCCGCGCGTGGTCACGTTGAAGCCGAGCCCCGGCACGGCGGGCGAAGCCTGCAGCCAGCCGCCCGACGGCGTCGCCGACACCATGTTGCCCCAGCGGTCCACGACATCGAGATGCACCGTGTCGCCGCGCAGTTCGGGCAGCGGCGCGAAGGTCGGCTCGCCCTGGCCGAAGCCGCCCGGCTGCTGACGGCCCGCGCTGGCGAGGATCTTCGCGGCGCGCGCCTCGCTGTCGGCGAGCTTGCCCGGACGGAATTCGAACGACGCGCGGCGTGGATCGATTTGCTTGCGGCGCGCCTCGCTGTAGGCGTCGCTGAGCAGCGTGTCCATCGGCACGTCGGAGAAGTTCGGGTCGCCGTAGAAGACGTCGCGGTCCGCGAACGCGAGCTTCGCGCATTCGA
>NZ_FCOB02000012.1 GCF_001545075.1 Caballeronia ptereochthonis | reverse complement strand
GGGTTCATCGACATCTTCACGTTGGCGATATCGACTCCCGTGTTGTCCGACTTCACCCGGACCTTCACGTTGTAGTCGACCACCCTCTTGACTGGGACAAGGATCTTCACTTGCGTCTCCGAGTGATGACAAGCCTTCGGAATGAGGCTTCGTATAGCCTCTATTTGAATGCCTGCCCGGCAAGCGCGCAAATATCAGATAGCTTTGCCCGCCATAGGCGCAGCCTAGGACCGATCAGTGGCCGGGGCCCGTCTGCTCGATGCAGCTCAGCACGAGCGTGCTGCCCGCGCCCGCGTCGGCGCTGAGCATCGCGGTATGGAATTCGGTGTCCGTGCAACGCCAGTCGGCTTGCAGATCCTTGCTGCAGGCGCGCGCCGTGTCGCGGATGCGCTTTCGGTTCAGCACGTACTCACAAATGCTGCGGCCATCGCATTGACGCACCAGATCGCGCGTCGCGTTGCCGCCCGGCGCGCCGCAGTTCCCGCCATAAGTTCCCGATATGACCGTGATCGTCCGCGCATGAGTGTTCGAAATACCCGCCAGCACGACGATTCCCGCTATCACGCAAGCCCGGCCGATGCGGACGGCCCGCGCAACCGCCCTGTCCTTGTACATGGCGCCTCCTTTCCGGCGCTCCGGGAAAGCACGCCGCAAACGCTATGACGCGCCACCGGATATCTTCGATAGTACGCGCGCCACGATGCGGTCGCACTGCGCACCGCCGAAGTCGAACACATCCCGCTCGGCGAGATCGAACGCCTGCGCCAGCGATTCGCGCAGCATGCTTCGCGCGCGAAAATGACGGCTACGCACCGTCGCCTCGGGAATGTTCAGGCATTGCGCGGTCTCCTCGACGCTCATTTCCTCGATCGAGCGCAACACGAACACGACGCGAAACAGCTCCGGCAATTCATCGAGCTTGCGTTCGAGCAGCGCGCGTACTTGCGAACGCGCGAGCGCCTGGTCAGGGGCATCCTCGTCGCGCGAGATCATTGCATCGGCTTGTTCGACGTATCCGGGCGCGTCCACGATGGGAATCACATTCTGGCGCCGCGCCGCCCGCCGCAATCGCGCGAAACATTCGTTGAGCACGAGCCGCGACAGCCAGGTGAAGAGCTGCGAATCGCCACGAAACTGGCTCATCGATTTGTACGCATGCAGATACGCTTCCTGCAACGCATCTTCCGCTTCGGCGTCGTTGCGCAAGACCGCGCGCGCCATGCGATAGAGACGCCGGTTATGCCGCCGCATCAGCAACTCGAAAGCGGAACGCTCACCCGCGGCGACGCGGCGCGCGATGCTCAGGTCGTCGTCGGCTGCGGTGGCTGCGTCGGTGTGTGCTGGCTCGCTCATGTTCGCCTTCATCTTACGTTCAGGACCGCGTGCATGGTCGGATGCAGCGTGCACGAATACGCATAGTGTCCCGCTTCGCGCGCCACGTAGCTCCACGAAGCATCGGGCGCGATGGCGCGCGAATCGAACGCTTTCGCGTCGGCAGTCGCCGTGTGGGGAAACAAGTCCTTGTTGATCCACACGACGCGATCGCCGCGCGCGACCGTCAGCGCGGGCGGCTCGAAACGCATCTGCTCGATCACGACGACAAATGTCGCGGCGCGAGCCTCGCCAGGCAGTCCGGGCGCGCCCTGGAAGCAAACCAGGCAAACGAGGCCAGCGAGCACGTGTGGATCACGCACCGCTCTTTCCCAGTTCCGCCTGCAAATGCCGCGCATGTTCGAGATGCGCGACGAACGCGGGCCGCACCTTGACGAGCAGGGCCTTCAACTCCTCGTTCTTCGCGCCCGGGATCAGGCTCTTGTCGAGCGCGTCGAGCACGCTTTCATGATAGGCAACCTCGTGATCGATATACGACTTGTCGAAGCTGCCGCCCGAAAGCGTCCTGAGTTTCGCGAGATTCGCGTCGCCGCCTTGCTTGAGGCTCCGACTCGTCGGATTGTCCTCGGGCGTCACGTTGAGCTTGTGCACGAGATCGGTCGCGGCCTTGTTGACGTCGCCATGATCCGTGACCATCTGCTGCGCAAACGCTTTCACGTCTTTCGATTTCGTTTTCGATTCGGCGAGCTTGCCCGCGTCGATATCGACCTGATTGGCCGTCACCACGATGGCCGCGATCTGCGGATCGGTCGGTCCGGCATTCTGTGCGTGAGGCGCGATGTTCGCAAGCGCGAGCGCCGCCGCCAGCGCGGTGTGGATGAGCTTCATCTGACATCTCCCGGTATTCCTTTGCGGATACCGGCTTGGATGTCACGTCGAAAAACCGCGTTCCCGCCCGACTGAACGCGCGCTCGGTTTTGCGACCGCTTGAGCCGCATCGAGACCGAAAAGCGCCCGGCGGGGCGAAGTGGTCGCGCACGTTCGATGTTGCAGTGAGCGAGCGGCATCTTTATCCGGAGCGTTATCCGGAGACGGCGCAGGAAGACGAGCAGGCACGCGATGAGCTATACGCGTGGCATATGCCGCGATTCAGAACGAAGAACGAGGGAGATAGCCCGTCGGCCTGCGTGCGAGCTTGCGGCTCACCTTGAGCGCGAGCAGCACCGGCTTGGAGATGTGCGGACGCAGGATGGCATGCTTGCGCACATATTTGGGCACGTGCCACTCGGAGCGCGTGCCGGCATAGAACAGCGCGGCGTGCCCCGCGCGCAGCGAGCGCGGTTCCTGGCCTTCGGCCGTGATGATGACTTCGCCTTCGATCACGTAGATGATCTCGTCTGCATCGAAATACCAGTTGAAACGACCGGCGGTGCAGTCCCAGACCCAGGAGGAGGTAGTCGTGTCGCGGCTTTGCGACCACTGTCCGCTGCGAGCAACGGGATTGCCTTCGAGGATCCATGCAGGATCGATCGGGTCTGGCCTCAGCAGGACGTCGTCCAGCCGGACGGACTCGAAAACGGGATTTCTCATGGATCCTCCTTTACGGTTGCTGATGATCGAACATGAACGGCAATGGTTTCGGTCGCCTTTCGATGCACGTCCATCCGCGAAATTGGCTTGGCCTGATGTGCCGGTCTAACGGAGACACATCCGCAATCAAATCGTTCATCATTGGTATTCGACATTCTCGATGGCGAGTGAACGATCTGCCTTCGACCATCACACCACTGCCCACACGGACATTGGAATGTATGTGATGCATAACGAAGATCACCTGGCATTGCCCGGCGGGAGTGGGCTCCAGCAGCTCGACTGTTCGTGCTCCTTGACGAAGCCGACGCCGGCGAGCCGGGTATCTGCCGCTAGACGGAGCAGATTCGATGCCCGAACAAATGACTAGGTATCAAGCGTATGCCCATGATCTGGCTCGCCGATATCGTTCTCATGCTGCATGCGCTGACCGTGCTGTTCATCGTCGGCGGTCTGATCGCGATCTGGCTGGGCGCTGCATTCAAACGCACCTGGGCCCGAAATCGCGCATTCCGGATGACGCACATGGTCGCCATCGGTATCGTCGCGGCACTAGCCCTTCTTGATCTGCCCTGCCCGCTCACCGTTCTCGAAGGTGACTTGCGTTCGGGACACCCCGGCGCGCAGGGCTTCTTGCAGCACTGGATAAGCGCCTGGCTATATCTTGACCTCCCGATCTGGGTGTTCATACTCGCCTACTCCGCCTTCTTCCTCATCGTGGTGGCTACGTGGCGCCGCTTTCCACCACGTTCGTGAACAAACAGCGCTTGGTTTACGAGGCCGCACGCTTCCGCGCAATGCCGCTTATCATCGGAAAATCGTGCACTGAGCGCATGAGTTTAACATTCGCACTGGAGGTCTCATGCCGCCGCTACGCGCAATCCATCTGCTGCAAACGAAGGAAGGCTCGCGCCTGCATGGCTCCGAACCCGACAACTGGCGCCGCTGGGGCCCGTATCTGAGCGAGCGCCAGTGGGGCACGGTTCGCGAGGACTACAGCGAATACGGCACCGCGTGGGATTATTTTCCGCACGACCATGCGCGCAGCCGCATGTATCGCTGGGGCGAAGACGGTATCGCCGGCTTCGGCAACGATCCGCTCGACTGGTGCATCTCGCTTGCGCTGTGGAACGGGCGAGATCCTATCATCAAGGAACGGCTCTTTGGTCTGACGAACGAGCAGGGCAATCACGGCGAGGATGTGAAGGAACTGTACTTCTACGTCGACGGCACGCCGACGCATTCGTACATGAAGATGCTCTACAAGTACCCTCACGATGCGTACCCGTATCAGGATCTCATTGACGAAAACAGGCGGCGCAGCGCGAGCGAGCCCGAATACGAAGTCCTCGACACGGGCGTGTTCGACGACGACCGTTACTTCGACGTCTGGGTCGAGTACGCGAAGCACACGCCCGACGACATCGCGATGCGTGTCACGATAGAGAACCGCGCGAATGAAGCCGCCACGCTTCACGTGCTGCCGCAGTTCTGGGCGCGCAATCGATGGGCGTGGTCGAGCAGGTGGGGCAAGCCGTCGCTGACGCTGGAGACCCACGCGCACGAAGGCGAGCGCGTCATCGCGCACAACCCCTCGCATGGCACGATGATCGTGAGCGCGTCCGCGCAAGTGCCGCTCGAATGGCTCTTCTGCGAGAATGACACGAACGTTCGCAGAATTTTCGGCATCGAGGGTGCAGGGCCGTTCAAGGACGGCTTCAACGATTATCTCGTCGACGGCGACGAAGAAGCGATCCGGCGCGATCGCGGCACGCGCGCCGCCGCGCACGCCTGTATCCGGCTCGAACCGCATGAGCGCTCCGTGCTGTATCTGCGCTGGCGTCCCGCTGCTGCCGCGAGCGACGCGCCCCTCGATTTGCCGCAACTCTTCGCGCACCGCGAGGCGGAAGCGGACGAGTTCTACACCACGCTTCAGCACGACATCGACGACGCCGATGCGCGTCTCGTGCAGCGTCAGGCGCTCGCCGGCATGTTGTGGACGAAGCAGTACTATCAGTTCGACGTGACGCGCTGGCACGACGGCGATCCGGGCCAGCCCACGCCGCCGAAAGGACGCAAGCATGGTCGCAACGCGGACTGGCGGCACATGTGCAACGGCGACATCGTCTCGATGCCGGACAAATGGGAGTATCCGTGGTATGCGTCGTGGGACCTCGCGTTTCACGCGGTCGCATTCGCCATGATCGATCCCGACTTCGCCAAGAAGCAGTTGCTGCTGCTCGTGAAGGAGCGCTACATGCATCCGAACGGGCAATTGCCCGCGTACGAATGGGCGTTCGGCGACGCCAACCCGCCCGTGCATGCCTGGGCGACGTGGCGCGTGTACGAGCTCGATCGCGAAATGACCGGCATCGGCGATCACACGTTCCTCGAAGTGATGTTCCACAAGCTGCTGCTCAACTTCGCATGGTGGGTCAACCGCAAGGATGCCGACGACCGCAACATCTTTCAGGGCGGCTTTCTCGGGCTCGACAATATCGGCATCTTCGATCGCTCCTCGCCGCTGCCGACGGGCGGGCGCATCGATCAGGCGGACGGCACCGCGTGGATGGCGTCGTATGCACTCGATCTCATGCAGATCGGGCTCGAACTGGCGATGAAGAACGACGCGTATGTCGAGATCGCGGTGAAGTTCTTCGAGCACTTTCTGTATATCGCGGAAGCGGTCAGCTGCGGTGAAGGTTGCGCCACGGGCTTATGGGACGGAAGCGACGAGTTCTTCCATGACGTGCTGCATCTTCCCGACGGAACGCGCGTGCCGATGCGCATCCGTTCGATCGTCGGGCTGATACCGCTGTTCGCCGTGCACGTGCTGGAAGAGAGCGTATATGGCGATCTTCCCGGCTTGCGCGAGCGGCTCGCGTGGTTTCTCGATCACCGGCCGAATCTTGCGAAGCTGGTTTCGCGCTGGACCGAGCCCGGCAAGGGCAACACCACGCTCCTGTCGCTGTTGCGCGGACATCGGATGAAGGCGCTGTTGCGGCGCACGCTCGATCAGGACGAGTTCCTGTCGGCCTACGGCATTCGGGCGTTGTCGCGCGTGCATTGTGACGCGCCCTACGTCTTCGATCACGACGGCGTGCGACTCTGCATCCGGTATCTGCCTGCCGAATCGGACTCGCGCGTGTTCGGCGGGAATTCGAACTGGCGCGGTCCGATATGGATGCCGGTCAATTACCTGCTGATCGAATCGCTATACGAATTCCATCGCTATTACGGCGACGAGTTCCGCATCGAATATCCGACGCATTCGGGCCGCACGCATTCGCTCAGCGAGATCGCCGACGATCTCTCGCGCCGCATCACCACGCTGTTCCTGAAGGACGCCGAGGGCAAGCGGCCCGTGATGGCGGCGTATCCGCGATTGCAGGCCGATCCCCGTTCTCAGGATCTCGTGCTCTTTCACGAGTACTTTCACGGCGATGACGGACGCGGCGTCGGCGCTTCGCATCAGACGGGCTGGAGCGGGCTCGTCGCGCTGCTGCTGCAGCCGCGGCTGATGAAGCTGTCGCACGTGGGGCCCGAGGCGCCCGTGATGGCGGTGCGGCTGTACGACGACGCGACGGCGGCGATGGCGCGCTAGCGGATTCGCGGGAAGCGGCATTCCGGCGGGCCATCGCATCGCATTGAACGAACCGTTCGATTCGTCGGCGGGTATCGAAGCTTTCAATTCCGTGCAGGCCATTCGCGCGCTGCCTATACTTGAATCGTCGGTTCATGAAACCTTTCAGTCCCCGAAGACCGGAGGACGCGATCATGTTCAAGCACTTGCTGGTTCCGACAGACGGTTCCACGCTATCCGAAGCGGCCATGCACATGGCGGTCGGGCTCGCCAAACAGGACCGCGCGCGGATCACGGGCCTCTATATGATCCGGCCATTTCATATGACGGTTTATAGCGCCGAAATGGTGGGCTCCAATCAGGACGAGTTTCAGGCCGTCGACCAGGAGCGCGCGCAACTGTACCTCGAGACCATCAGGAACATCGCCGTCCAGGCCGGCGTGGAGTGCGACACGGACGCGCCCACCGGCACGCATCCTTATGAGGCCATTCTCGAAACGGCGAAAAAGCGGAACTGCGATCTCATCGTGATGGCGTCTCATGGCCATGGCGGGATTCGCGGGATGCTGCTCGGAAGCGAGACGCAGAAGGTGCTGACTCATAGTCACCTGCCGATTCTCGTGGTGCGGCCGCCTGTGTGAGTTCGTGGTCGGTGAAGGGCGGCTGGTGGTCGCGGCAAGCGCCCATCGAACCGCCTACCCCTCCAGATTCCCGAAACACACGTACTTTGCTTCGAGATACTCCTCGACGCCGGACGACGCCCCTTCGCGCCCCATCCCCGATTCCTTGATGCCGCCGAACGGCGCGACCTCGTTGAACACGAGGCTGTCGTTCACGCCGACGACGCCGCACTCCAGCGCCTCCATCACCCTGAACGCACGGCTGATGTCCGCCGTGTAGAAGTACGCGGCCAGTCCGGTGCGCGTATCGTTCGCGAGCGTGATGACGTCGTCCTCGTCCCTGAACTGGAGCACGCTCGCGATCGGTCCGAGAACTTCGTCGCCGCATACGCTCATCGCCGGCTCGACACCCGTCAGAACCGTCGGCCTGAAGAAGCTCGAACCGGGGCTCACGCGCGCGCCGCCCGCCGCGACGGTCGCGCCTGCGCGAACCGCTTCATCGACGAGACCTTCGAGGCGCGTCACCGCGTCCTCGCTGATGAGCGGACCGATCTGCGCGCCCTCGTCCATGCCGTCGCTCACTTTCAGCAAGGCGACCTTCGAAACGAGCTTTGCGACGAACGTCTCATACACGTCCTCATGCACGAAGAACCGGTTCGCGCACATGGCGGCCTGACCCGTATGCCTGAAACGCGCATCGAGCGCGCCTTTGACGGCGAGGTCGATGTCCGCGTCGGCGAACACGATGAAAGGACAATTCGCGCCCAGTTCGAGCGACATCTTCTTGACGGTCGATGAGCAGAGCGCCATCAGGCGCTTGCCTTCCTCGATGGAACCCGTGAACGACACCTTCCTCACGTCCTCGTTCGCAAGCATCGTGCTTCGGATCGGCTCGCCTTCGCCCGTCAGCACCGACAGCACGCCGCGCGGCAATCCGGCGTTCTCGCCGAGCACGCATAGCGCGAGTGCGGAAAATGGCGTCTGCGGATCGGGATGAAGAATGACCGTGCAGCCCGCGGCCAACGCCGCGCCGACGCGCCGCGCGACCATCGAAGCGGGAAAGGCCCAGGACGTGATCGCGCCGCATACGCCGACCGGCTGATGCAGCACGCGGATGCGCTGGTTGCGGCGGGGCGCGGGAATATTGTCGCCGTAGATTCGGCGCGCTTCCTCGGCGAACCAGTCGAGGTAATTGGCGGCTTGCGTGATCTCGGAGCGGGCTTCATGCAGCGGCTTGCCATGCTCGCTGCTGAGAATGATGGCGAGATCGTCGCGATGATGTTCGACGAGACGCGCCCATTCCCTCAATACCGAAGCGCGCTCGCGGCTGCTCCAGCTGCGCCAGTCCTGCAAGGCCGCATTCGCGCACTCGATGGCATGCGTCACCTGCTCCGCCGTGACTTGCGGCACCGAGCCGATGATTTCACGCGTCGAGGGATTGGCGACGCGCACGCGCGGCAACGGAGTGTCATCCACCCACGCGCCGGCGATATAGGCCGATTGCTCGAACAGACTTGGGCACTGCAGTTCCATGGCTCGCTCCAATGCGTTGGCGCTTCGTGCAACCCCCGGTGCGGAAGTGGTTGCATCGAGCTTAACGCATTTTCGTTTGCCGTTCGGTCGGGTGCGAATATGTCGGGTATTCGAACCGCGCCGGCGGCGACGCGTCAGCAAACGCGGCGCCGCTGCACGCTCAGTGACTCGCGCCCTCCACTGCGCCGATGCCCGTTTCCGAGCGCACCGTCTGCGCTTCGAAGCCAGCCTGATCGATGCGCGCGCGGGCAGACTTGTCGGTCACCGAGAAGAGCCAGATACCGACGAAGCCGATCGCCATCGAGAACAGCGCGGGCGAGGCATACGGGAACGGCGCATCCGCGTAGTGGAACACGTCGACCCACACGGCCTTCGAGAGCACCGTCAGCACGACCGCCGAGAGCAGGCCGAGGAAGCCGCCGACGGCCGCGCCGCGCGTCGTGCAGCCGCGCCACAGCACGGACATGAAGAGCACCGGAAAGTTGGCGGAAGCGGCCACCGCGAACGCGAGCGACACCATGAACGCGATGTTCTGCTTCTCGAACACGATGCCGAGCACGACCGCGATGATGCCCAGGACGACTGTCGTGACCCGCGACACGCGCAGTTCGCTCGCGCTCGATGCCTTGCCCTTCTTGAACACGGTCGCGTAAAGATCGTGCGACACCGCCGAGGCGCCCGCGAGCGTCAGACCCGCGACGACCGCGAGGATGGTTGCAAACGCAACCGCCGAGATGAAGCCGAGGAACACGTTGCCGCCGACCGCGCTGGCGAGATGCACCGCCGCCATGTTGGTGCCGCCGAGAAGCTTGCCGCCCGCGTCCTTGAACAGCGGATTGGTGCTCACGAGCACGATCGCGCCGAAGCCGATGATGAACGTGAGAATGTAGAAGTAGCCGATCCACGTCGTCGCCCAGAACACCGACTTGCGAGCTTCCTTCGCGTTGGGGACCGTGAAGAAGCGCATCAGGATGTGCGGCAGGCCGGCGGTGCCGAACATCAGTGCGATGCCGAAGGAGATTGCCGAAATCGGATCCTTGATGAAGTTGCCCGGGCCCATGATCGACGCCTTCTTCTCGTGCACGTCCACGGCCTTCGCGAAGAGCGCCTCGGGGCTGAAGTGGAACTGCCACAGCACCATGAACGCCATGAACGAAGCGCCCGCGAGCAGCAGGCACGCCTTGATGATCTGCACCCACGTCGTCGCGGTCATGCCGCCGAACAGCACGTAGACCATCATCAGCGCGCCGACGATCACCACCGCGATCCAGTATTCGAGACCGAACAGCAGCTTGATGAGCTGTCCCGCGCCGACCATCTGCGCGATCAGATAGAACGCCACCACGACGAGCGTGCCCGACGCGGCGAACGCGCGAATCGGCGTCTGCTTGAAGCGGTATGCGGCGACGTCGGCGAACGTGAAGCGGCCGAGATTGCGCAGGCGCTCGGCCATCAGGAACGTGATGATCGGCCAGCCCACGAGAAAGCCGATCGAATAGATCAGGCCGTCATAGCCGTTGGAATAAACCGCCGCTGAAATGCCGAGGAACGATGCAGCCGACATGAAGTCGCCCGCGATCGCAAGGCCGTTTTGAAATCCCGTGATGCCACCGCCCGCCGTGTAGAACTCGGCGGCCGAGCGTGTCTTCTTCGCGGCCCATTTGGTGATGAAGAGCGTCGCGACCACGAACGCGATGAACATGCTGATCGCGGTCCAGTTGGTCGGCTGCTTCACCGCCTGACCGAGATCGCCACCCGCGGCGAAGGAGCTGGCGGAAGCCGCGAGAAGCGCGCCTGCCGTGAGGTATCGTTGCGGCTTCATGCGGCCTCCCGCTTGATCTTGTCGGTGAGCTCGTCGTACGTGCTGTTGGCATGGCGCACGTAGAGACCCGTGATGACCACCGTGAAAACGATCACGAACAGGCCGATCGGCATGCCCCACGTCATCACGCCCGCGCCCATCTTCGCGGCGAGCAGGCCCTTGTTGAACGCGATGAGCAGCACATAGCCGTAATACACGACCAGCACGAGCGCCGTCAGCGTCCAGCCGAGCTTCGAGCGTTTTCGCACCAGTTCGCCGTATGTGGCGCTCGACTTGATCTTCTCTACGACATTGCGGTCCATTTCCGTCTCCTGCGTGAAGTTCTGTCTTCGATTCGCTGGAGACTAAGGTAAGAGCGTGCGCTTACCCTTTTCTTACGGCAGGCGGTTTCTTTTGGCGGGGTTTACGCGAAGCATCGTGCGTCGCCAGCTTTTCGATAGACGATCGATCGTTCGCTGAGGCAGGGTCATGGCGCTGTCGTCCTTGAGTCCGACGCCCGTCAATTTGCGCGCACTCTGCAAGCGCGTGCCGGTAAAGGCCATTTCATCGTGCCGGAATCTGCAGAACCCCACCGTCACGACCATGAGCCTCGAGCGGCGCATGAAGCTCGTGGATGTCGCGCGGCGGCACGGTGTGGCGATCATCGAGGACGATGCGTACGGCCCGCTCGTCGCGCAGCGCCTGCCGACGATCGCGAGCCTGTGCCCCGAGCTTACCTACCACATCTCGGCGACCTCGAAGACCCTCGCGCCGGGCTTGCGGCTCGGCTATCTGCTGAGCCCGCGGGACAATGCAGCGCTTTGTGCGGAGGCCGTGCGCACGACGCCTCGACGCCCAGGCGACAACCGTGGTGGCGCAGCGTGTCGATGAGAATCTCCACCAAGGACTGCCTCTGAAACTGACGGCACTTGCGGACACGATTCAGTTCGCGCGTCGCTCGCCCTTCACATCAGGCACTCAAGGCATGACCGGCGGATGATAGGCAAGCGTCGGCGCAAGCGCCCACAGCATGAACACCACGAGCGGCGTATGCACGACGAGCTGCGTGAATGTGAAGCCGACGACATCCTTCGCGCGCAACCCGAGCACGCCGAGCAGCGGCAGCATCCAGAAGGGATTGATCAGGTTCGGCAGCGCCTCGGCCGCGTTGTAGACCGTGACGGACCAGCCGAGATGCACCTGCAACGCCTTCGCCGCCTCGATCACGTATGGCGCCTCGATGATCCACTTGCCTCCGCCCGACGGCACGAAGAAGCCGAGCACCGCCGAATACACGCCCATCAGCGCAGGAAACGAGCCTTGCGAGGAAATCGCCACGAAGAAATGCGCGAGATGCTCGGAGAGCGGCAGGCCGCCCGGCGCCGCGGCCTTCGTGAGAATGAACGCGATGCCGCCGTAGAGCGGAAACTGGATCAGCACGCCCGCCGTCGACGGCACGGACTTCGCCACGGCGTTCAGGAAACGGCGCGGCCTCCAGTTGAGCAGCATGCCGAGCAGAATGAACACGAAGTTATACGTGTTGAGGTTCGAGATCGCGAGGATCGGGTTCTTCGTCGTGAACTCGTGCGCGACCCAGACGAGCCCGAGCGCCACGAGCAGAATCGTCACGAGCGGGCTGTATTCGAGCCAGTCGCCGGGACGCGCGGGCTTGTCCATTTTCATATCGATGTCGTCGAGCCGCACGCCGAGATCCGCCGCCGTGCGCACACGCTCGCCGACCGGCGCGGACAGGCCCGCAATCAGGAGCGAGACGATCGTCAGCGCCGCAACCATCAGCATCGATTGCGGCAGGAAGATGGTCTCCGAGAACGGGATCACGCCGGTGATCGCGAGGAGCGTCTTTGGCAGGCTGTCCGGATTGGCCTGCAACTGCGCGGCCGCCGAGCTCAGGCCGAGCGCCCACGTCGCACCCATGCCGAGATACGCCGCCGCGCCCGCCGCGCGATAATCCATGCGCAAATCGTTGCGGCGCGCGAGCGCGTGCACGAGCAGCCCGCTGAACACGAGGCTGATCGCCCAGTTGAACAGCGACGTGGCGACGCTCACGAACGCGACGAACATCACCGCGCCGCGCGCCGTCTTCGGCAGGCGCGCGAGCCGCGCGATGACCTTTGACGCCGGCGGCGACACCGCCACCACATAGCCGGAAATCGCGACGACGGCCATTTGCATCGTGAACGGAATGAGGCTCCAAAAGCCGTCGCCGAACGCGATGCCCACGCGCTGCGCGGGCGCGCCGATCGCGAGCGCGCCCAACGCCACGACGATCACTGCGATCGCCGCGAAGATATACGCATCGGGAAACCATGCCTCGGCCCAGCGCGTGACGCTGGCCGCCATGCGTTCCATCATGTTGCCCGGCCTTCCTTCGGACCGTAGCGGTTTTACCTGTGTGACCTGTTCCATTTCCTCTCCCCTTTCGCGCCTTGGCGTGTGTGTGCAAATCGATTGAACGGCGTCGTCATGCCTCGACGACGAGATCCGACAGCGGAATCGCCTGGCACGCGAAGCACATGTCGGGTTCGTCGGGCGCGTTGCCCGACAGGTGACCGGTCGTGCCCGCTGCGACGCGCACCGCGCAACTCTCGCACTGGCCCACGCGACAGCCGCTCGGCAGCGCGATGCCGAGTCCTTCGGCGAACGCGAGCAGGCTGCCGTCCTTCGGCGTCCATTGCGCGGACTTTTTCGAGCGCACGAATTCGACGGTGAAGCGTTGCGTCTCGTCGGCGCGCGGCTCGGACGGAGAGCGAAATGCTTCCTTGAAGATGTCGAATGCGGGCACGCCGCGCGCGAGGAGGCCTTCGGTGATCGCGGCCATCATCGGCTCCGGGCCGCAGAGATAGAAGCGCGCGCGTCGCCGGATCAGCGCGTCGTCGACGCTCGACGCATCGAGGTAGCCGGCGCGGTCGTAGTCGCGGCCGGCAACGTCCTCGCCCATGCGCGGATGCGCGTAGCAATCGAATACATGCAGCCCGCGCCATGCCTCCCGCAGCGCGCCGATGCGGCCGCGAAACGCGTGTGACGCGCCGTGCCGGTTCGCATAGAAGAGCCACGCCTCGGGCCGCCTGTTCATCGACGTCACCCGGGCAAGCGACTCCAGATATGCGATGAACGGTGTGATGCCGATGCCGCCCGCGAACATCACGACAGGCTGGCGCGAGCGCATCGGCAGGATGAAGGTGCCGCCCGGCGCGCGCAGATCCACGCGATCACCGATTTCCAGCGCCCGGTGAATATGTCCGGACATCGCGCCTTCGAGCTGATGCCGCACCGAGATCGTGTAGCTGTGCCGCGCGGGCTCGCTCGCGGGACCGACCAGCGAATACGCGCGCGTCGTGCCGCGCGCCCCGAGCGTCGGCACATGCACGGTCACGTGCTGGCCCGGCAGATAGTCGGGTAGCGCGCCACCGTCTTTCGCCGTGAAGGTGACCGTGCGCACGCCTTCGGCTTCGTCTTCGAGCTTCGCCACCACGAATTCGCGCCAGCCCTGCCATGCGCGCCGCGCGCGATCGAACAAAGGATCGGGTTCGATGTCGCATGCGAGCGCGCGCATCGGCATCGATCCGCTCAACGGATCGTGCTTCTCCGAGGACACGAGATTGCTGAAGTTACTGTTGCCCTCGCCGAGCGCCGGATAGCCTTTCATGCCGAGTTCATCGCAGGCCTGCCACCAGCCGTATTCGGCGATCAGCACGTCGTCCGCGAGCGCCGCTTCGATGCGCGCAACGAAGCGCGCCGTGCCTTGCGCCGTGCTCAGGATCACCCAGTCGTCCGACTCGACGCCCTTCCTCTTCGCGAGCGATGCGCTCATTTCGACGACCGGACAGGGCGCACGCCGCCGCAACCGCGTCACGCCGCGATGCTGGCTGTGACAGTAATAGCCGTTCTTCGTGGATGTCAGCACATACGGGTACTTCGGATCGCGCGCGTCCGGCGCGAGTCCTGCGGGCGGCACATGCACCGGCACCGGCGGGTAGCCATGTCGCAGAAGTTTTTCCGAATACAGTTCCACGCGCAGCGTTTCGGTGCGAAAGCCGCGCACGCCATCGGGCGTCGCCATCGCATATTGCTTTTCGCGCTGTTCGAGCGGGCGGTAAATGCCTTCGGGATGTGCGCGCAAGGTCTCGACGTCGAGCCCGAGCGGCGCGAGCATGTGATTCCATCCCGCTTCGATGCTGCCGCCGAAGAACGCTTCGCGCATCCCGAGACGCGTTGCGAGTTCGAACACGATGTCGTAGTCGGCGCGGCTCTCGCCACGCGGCGCGACCATACGCTGGCGCAACTGCACGAGCTCCACCGCGCGCTCGTCGATTTCGAAGCCGATGCGCAAGCCCTCGCGCTCCCACGGCGTGTTGACCGGCAAGAAGATGTCGGCGTAGCGGGACGAAGGCGTCTCGTAGAGATCGCAATGCACATGGAATTCGAGGGCGCTCAGCGCCTCGTGCGCGCGTGCGCTGTCCGGCTGCGAAACGAGCGGATTCGTACCGAACGCGAACAGCGCGCGCACCTTGTACGGCTCTCCTTCGATGATCGCGCGATACATGTCGCGCGCCGTCACCCAGCCTTGCGCGGGCGGACCGAGCGGGCGCTCGGCGAGACCGAGCGCCTTGGCGCGCTGTTGCGGCGAGAGCAGCGCGTACGTGCTCACCGCGTTCGCCGGCTGCCTCGCGAATTCGCGGTTCGAGCCGCGCGTGTCGAAGGCGCCCGTCAGCGCGTAGAGCGTCGCGATGGCGCGCTCGGTCTGCGTCGCGTTCGCCTGCTGGCCGACGCCCGACCACGCGTGATAAGCGATGCGCCTGCCCGGCGCGAGCAGTTCCGCGGCGCGCTTCAGTTCGTCCGGCGCGACACCGGTGATCGCTTCGACATGGTCCGGTGTGTATGCATCGAGCGCGCGCAAGTAGCATGCGAACGCGGGCTCGCAGTCGATCGACGCAATCGTATGAAGCCCCGACAGCGCGAAATCGGCGGGCGACGTGTCGCCTTCTTCGCCGAGCGCTTCGGCGCGATCATGCGCGGCGTTCCAGATCAGATAGCGGTTCCGAAGCGCATGAGGATCGATATCGCGCTCGCGCAGGAAATGACCGTCATCGCGCCGCACGAGCAGCGGCGCGTTGGTCCAGGCGCGCACGAACGACTCGTCGAACCGTTGCGTGGCGATCATTTCCCGCGCAATGCCCATCGCCAGCGCGGCATCGGTTCCGGGGCGCACGCGCAGCCATACGTCGGCTTCGCGCGCGAGCGCGGTCGGACGCGGATCGGCGACGATCAGCCGCGCGCCCTCGCGACGCGCCTGAGCGATCGCATCGGCCTGCGCGAGCCACGTATTCGCGGGGTTCGTGCCCCACAGCAGGATCACGTCGGCGTTGCGATAATCCGCGGTCGGCATGCCGCAGCCGAACGTGAACATGTGCGCGACGTCCTTGTGCCAGTTGCAGATCTCCGTCGCATAGCAGATGTTCGGGCTGCCGTACGACCAGATGAAACGCTCCACCCAGTCGATGCTGTCGCTCATCGGCGTGCCGCTCGGCGTCGTCACGCCGAATGCGACGGTTTCAGCGCCGTGTTCGCGGCGCAGCGCGTCGAGCTTCGCGGCGATCTCGTCCAGCGCCTCCTCCCAGCCGATGCGCACCCAGCCCGGATCGTCGGCGCCTTTCGGCGCGGTGCGGCGCATCGGATGGAGCACGCGGTGCGGGCTGTGCACGAGCTCGGGCGCGGACTTGCCCTTCAGGCACATCGCGTGGCCGGTCGGGTGGTCGCGATCGGGCCGCACCTCCGCCATAATCCCGCCGCGCACGACGTTGACCGTGCCGCAGCGCGAGCGGCAAAGCGTGCAATAGCCCTTTTTCTCCTGAGCTTCCATCTCGTCTCCGGTTTCGATAAGGCGATCCTAGAAAGTCAAAAACAAATCAAGAATTCATATTTCCGATTCAGCGATATAGAATTTTTAGATATCTCAGGACCAACCCGGACCACCGCGATGCCCCGACAGATCACCATGCGCCAGATCGAATATTTCCTGTCGGTGGCGGACAGCGGGCAGATTTCACGCTCCGCGAATCTGTGCAGCGTGTCGCAGTCGTCCATGACGATCGCGCTGCAGAACCTGGAGGACACCGTCGGCGTCGCGCTGCTCGCGCGTCATGCGAAGGGCGTGCGCCTGACCGAAGCGGGCGTGCGCTTCCTGCGTCACGTGCAGCAGGCGCGGCAATCCGTCGATCAGGCGGTGCTCGCGGCACAGGAGGAACCGGGGCAGATCGCGGGCGTCGTGCGCATCGGCGTGACGGAGACGATTTCCGCTTATCTGCTGCCTTCGATGATGGCGACGCTCACGCGGCGTTTCAGGAATCTGCAGGTCGAGGTGGTCGAGCGGGAAAGAGAAGTCATCGAGCAGCAACTCCTTGACGGCGGCCTGGACGTGGCGATCCTGCTCGTATCGAACACCGCGCTGCACGACGATCTCAAGTGCGAGGTGATCCTGCGCTCGCCGCGCAGGCTGTGGACGCCACCGGATCATCCGCTGCTCGACGCGCAGCGCGTCACGCTCGAAGACGTCGCACGGGAGAATTACCTGCTGCTGGACATGGACGAGCACGTGCGGACGGTCGCGCGCTACTGGGGCAAGTTCGGCGTCGAGCCGCGCGTGCGCATGCAGAGCAAATCGATCGAAGCGGTGCGCAGTCTCGTCGCGTTCGGCGAGGGCGTGACCATTCTTTCCGACCTTGTCTACCGGCCGTGGTCGCTCGAAGGCAATCGCATCAGCAAGCGCGATCTGAGCGTCGCGGTGCCGACGATGGACGTCGGCGCGGTGTGGCCGCGCAGTGCGGCGCCCGGCCGTCAGGTCCGCACGCTGCTCGATCTGTTCAGAACATGGAAGCGCGCGGACGCCTGAAGGCGGTGCGCAAGCGCCGCGGCGCAGAACAAAAAGTATGGATAGTCGTGTCGAGCGTTTCAGAAACCGATATGACGAACCAACAGACCAATCGGCACGCCATGGCTTTCCCTCTCGCGTTTTCAGCAATTGCTACGCATTGCGCTCATTTCCGCACGTTCGAATACGCGCTAATTCTATGGCGTTTTCAGCCGTCTTCGACTATTAGTAGACTCGTCACGCAGGTCACGCCACACGCAGGCGAACCATGAGCGGCTCTCTCACAAGAACTCGACCGTCAAGACCGGAGGCAGCTACAACCCATCACAAGCATCAGGCTCGCGCGCGTTGATGTCGCCAGGCAATCCCGTCGCGCGCGAATTCGTCGCATAGCGAAACGGTCTCCCGGGATGCACGTCAACCGGGGCCGCGATCGCCGATCGCTTACCGCGAGCATGCCGTGGCGAGCGCGCGTTCCCGCGCGTTTCGCCGTTCAATTGTCGGCCATCCCAAGAGGGAGGCGCCTATGGCGTTCGTGTCGGAACGGATACTGGACTGCTGCTGGTTCGCCCGAGCATCGCGCCGGAGGCGCGCGCTGCGTTTCGTTTCGGTGGCCGCGGTCGCGTTGCTCTCGCTGGCGGCATGCAAGAAGCCGCCGCCCGAAGCGCAGAAGCCCGCCGTCGACGTCACCGTCGTGACCGTCGCCGCGCAGTCGACGCCCGTCGACTTCGAATTCACCGCGCAGACGCAGAGCTCGCGCGAAGTGGAAATCCGCGCGCGCGTCGACGGCTTCCTGGAGAAGCGCATGTACACCGAAGGCGCGCTCGTGGAAAGCGGCCAGGTGATGTTTCTCATGGACAAGCGTCCCTTCGAGGCCGCGCTGCAAACCGCCAAGGGCGCGCTCGCGCAGCAGCAGGCGCGGCTCTTCGTCACGCAGCAGAATCTCTCGCGCGTGAAGCCGCTCGCCGCGATGAACGCCTTGAGCAAGAAGGATCTCGACGACGCCGTCGGCAACGAGAAGCAGGCCGAAGCCGCCGTCATCTCCGCTCAAGGCGAAGTGCAGACCGCGCAACTGAACCTGAGCTACACGACGATCCGCTCGCCGCTCAAGGGACTGTCGAGCTTCGCGCGCGTGCAGGAAGGCAGTTACGTGACGCCGACGCAATCCGGCCTGCTCACCTACGTGTACCAACTCGATCCGATGTGGGTGAACTTCAGCATCTCCGAGAACGAGCTGCTGACCTACCGTGAGCAGATCCACAAGGGCCAGTTGCACTTTCCGCCCGACAACAGGTTCGACGTGACCATCATCCAGGCGGACGGCTCGATCTATCCGCAGACCGGCCGCATCGACTTCACGAATCCGGCGTTCAGCACCGAGACCGGCACGTTCCTGGTACGCGCGGTGTTCGCCAATCCGAAGGGCACGCTGCGGCCTGGCCAGTTCGTGAAGGCGCGCGTCACGGGCGCGGTGCGGCCGAACGCCATTCTCGTGCCGCAGCGCGCCGTGCTGCAGGGCGCGAAGAGTCATTTCGTCTGGGTGCTCGACGGGCAGTCAAAGCCGCATCAGCGCGTGATCGAAGTCGGCGAGTGGCATGGCGACGACTGGTTCGTCACGAACGGACTCCGGGCGGGCGAGCGCGTCATCGTGGATGGCGCGATCCGTGTCAGCGCAGACTCGCAGATTCGCGTGACGAGCGCGCCCGCCGGGAACGCAGCACCGGCGTCCGCGCCCGCCGCGATGTCGGGCTCGGGCGTGCAGGAGGCGTCGCTCGGCCATAACAGGACCGAAGGCGGCGGAGCCGAAAAGTGATTTGATCCGAAGACCATCGGAAGCACGTCGCGCGGAAGAGGCCAATGAACATCTCACATTTCTGCATTGACCGCCCGATTTTCGCCTCGGTCATCTCCATCATCATCACGCTGGGCGGCGCGCTGGCGATGCTCGCGCTGCCGACGGCGCAATATCCCGACATCACGCCGCCGCAGATCACGGTTTCCGCGACCTATCCGGGTGCGAGCGCCGAGGTCGTCGCGAACAACGTGGCCGCGCCGATCGAGCAGCAGGTCAACGGCGCGGACAACATGATCTACATGAGCTCGTCGAGTTCATCGACAGGCAACCTGACGATCAACGCCTACTTCGAGATCGGCACGAACCCCGAACTCGCGCAGGTCGACGTGCAGAACCGCGTGAACCTCGCCCTGCCGCAACTGCCGCAGTCGGTGACGGCGCAGGGCGTGCAGGTGCAGAAGAAGTCGCAGGCCTTCATGATGGTGATCGCGATCTATTCTCCCAACGAACGCTACGACGCGACGTATATCGCCAACTACGCGAATGTCTATGTGCTCGACGCACTGAAGCGCATTCCCGGTGCGAACCAGTCGAGCATCTTCGGCACGCCCGACTACGCGATGCGAATATGGCTCAAGCCCGACCGCATGGCGCAACTCGGCATCACCGCCGCCGACGTGCAGCGCGCCGTCGCGAACCAGAACCAGCAATTCGCGGTGGGACGGCTAGGACAATCGCCGACGGGCGCGCCCGTCGAGCAGTCGTTTGCGGTGACGACCTCCGGGCGGCTCACCGAGCCTTCCGAGTTCGAGAACATCATCATTCGCGCGGAATCGGGCGGTGCGGCGATCGTGCGGCTGAAGGACGTCGGACGCGCCGAACTCGGGCAGAAGGATTATTCGATCCGCAGCCGCTTCCAGGGCAAATCGGCGACCGTGCTCGCGGTCTATCAGCAGCCGGGCGCGAACGCGCTCGACGTGTCGAAGCTGGTACGCGCGCGTCTCGCGGAAATGAAGAAGTCGTTCCCCGAAGGCATCGACTATGAAATCGCGATGGACACGACGGAATTCACGCGCGCGTCCATCTCCGACGTGGTGCACACGTTCTTCGAGGCGGTCGTGCTGGTGGTGATCGTCGTGTTCGTGTTCCTGCAGAGCCTGCGCGCCACGGTGATTCCCGTGCTGGCCGTGCCGGTGTCGATCGTCGGCACCTTCATGGGCATGGCGGCGCTCGGCTTCTCCATCAACATGCTGACGTTGTTCGGCATGGTGCTCGCGATCGGCATCGTCGTGGACGACGCGATCGTCGTGATCGAAAACGTCGAGCGCAACATGACGGTGCACAAGCTCGATCCGAAGACCGCCGCCAAGCAGGCGATGGACGAAGTGGCCGGGCCGGTGGTCGCCATCGTGCTCGTGCTGTGCGCGGTGTTCGTGCCGGTCGCGTTCCTGGGCGGCATCACCGGGCAGATGTACAAGCAGTTCGCCATCACGATCGCGATATCGGTGGTGATCTCGGGCATCGTCGCGCTGACCTTGTCGCCCGCGCTCGCGTCCTTGCTGCTGAAGCCGGGGCATCACGAGAAAAAGGGCTTTTTCCGCTGGTTCGAGCGGCAATTCGAGCGCATGACCGCGGGATACACGAGCGTCGTGCGGCTCGTGATCAAGCGCTTCGTCATTGCGTTGCTGCTCTTCGCCGGCATGATCGCGCTGGCGGTCGTGATGATGCGCAACATCCCCACCGCGTTCCTGCCGCCCGAGGACCAGGGCTATCTGCTGGGCGCGGTGATCATGCCCGATGCGGCGTCGCTCGACCGCACGGGCGCGGTTTCGGACCGCGTCACCGAATACTTCATGAAGCAGCCGGCAGTCGGCAGCATCACCACGGTGGACGGCTTCAGCATTCTCGACAGCCAGAACAAGAACAACTCGTCGACGTTCTTCGTCGGCCTGAAGGGCTTCGACGAGCGCTACAAATCCGCCAATATCCGCACGCAGAACGCGCGCGCCCTGCTCATCGACGCCTACAAGCATCTCTCGCAGATCAGGGAAGGCATCGTCGTGCCGCTCAATCCGCCGTCGATTCCCGGTCTGGGCACCACGGGCGGCACCGAGATGTGGATCCAGAGCAAGGGCGACGCGCCCATCTCGCAGTTCGCGGCGGTCGTGCAGGATTACGTCGAGAAGGCGAAGCAGCGGCCGGAACTGACGGGCGTCACGTCGACCTTCAACGCGTCGTCGCAGCAGTTGCTCGCGGATGTCGATCGCGACAAGGCCGAGACGCTCGGCGTGCCCGTCGAGGACGTCTATAGCGCGATGCAGACAATGTTCGGCTCGCTCTACGTATCGCAGTTCAACCGCTCGAGCCGGCTCTGGCAGGTGATTCTTCAGGCGGAGCCTTCATACCGGCTGAAGCCCGACGATCTCACGCAGATCTTCGTGAAGAGCAGGAGCGGCAACATGGTGCCGCTCAAGGCGGTGGTCAATACGCGCTACGTCACCGGACCCGATCTCATCACGCGCTTCAACAACTTCCCGGCGGTGAAGATCACGGCGAACGCCGCGCCCGGCTATGCGTCGGGAGAGGTGATCCAGGCGCTCGAGGAAGTGGCAGCGGGCCTGCCGTCCGACTACGGCATCGCGTGGAGCGGCGAGGCGTTCGAGGCGAAGCAGTCGGGCGGCACATCGGGGCTCGTCTTCGTGTTCGGGCTGGTGATGGTCTTCCTGATCCTCGCCGCGCAGTACGAGAAGTGGAGCCTGCCGTTCGGCGTGCTGATGGCGGTGCCGTTCGCGATCTTCGGCGCGCTGCTCGCGGTTCTCCTGCGCGGGCTCAACAACGACGTGTACTTCCAGATCGGCCTCACGATGCTCGTCGCGCTCGCGGCGAAGAACGCGATTCTCATCTTCGAGTTCGCCGTGCTGAACCGCGAGTCGGGCAAATCCGTTTTCGATGCGACGATGACCGCCGCCGAAGAGCGCCTGCGCCCGATCGTGATGACCTCGCTCGCGTTCATTCTCGGCTGCGTGCCGCTCGCGATCGCGACGGGCGCATCGGCGAACAGCCGGCATTCGATCGGCACCGGCGTGATCGGCGGGATGCTCGGCGCGACGGCCATCGCCGTGTTCTTCATCCCGATGTTCTTCTGGGCGCTCGAAACGATGTCGTCGCGCTCGAAGAAGAAAGGCGGCGAGACGCCCGCCGCCGATGCGACGCAAGGGCAGAGCGCATCGGGAAGCGGCCCCGACGCCACGCCGTCCGTTCCGGACAAAGGACACTGACATGCGGCGCGACCGGCACATCTCCCCTATCGCGAGCCTTGCCGCCGCGCTGTCCTTGAGCGGCTGCCTGCTCGGACCGAACTATTCGCGCCAGCCGGTGGAAACGCCCGCGACGTATCGCTTCGCCGCGACCGAAGTCGCCGACACGGCCAACAGCGAATGGTGGAAGCAGTTCCAGGACCCCGTTCTCAACGAACTGATCTCGACGGCGCTTGCCAACAACAAGGACGTGAAGATCGCGGCGGCGCGCATCGATCAGTTCATGGGCCAGTTCGTCACGACGCGCTCCGCGCTCTTTCCGCAGATTTCGGCGGGCGCGACGGCGGCGCGGCAGCGCGCGTCGCAGGCCGGTCCGCAGCCGCTCGTCGGCTTCGGTCCCGTGTTCAACGACTTCGAAGTGTCGGTCTCGGCCGCCTGGGAGATCGACCTCTTCGGCCGCAACCGGCGGCTCACCGAGTCCGCGCGGGCGAATCTGCTGTCGAGCATGGAAGGACGGCGCGCGACGATCCTGTCGCTGGTGGCGTCGGTGGCGTCGTCGTATCTGAATCTGCGCAGCCTCGACAAGCAACTGGAAATCGCCAGGGCGACGACCCAGAGCCGCGCCGAATCGGTGCACGTGTTCACGCTGCGCTTCGAGGGCGGCGAGGTCTCGCAGATGGAGCTCGCGCAGAGCCAGTCCGAATACGAAGCCTCGCTCGCGACGATTCCGCAACTGGAAACGCAGATCGCCCAGCAGGAGGACGCGCTTTCCGTGCTGCTCGGCGACAACCCGGGACCGATCCTGCGGGGCCGGCCGCTCGGCGAGCTCGAGACGCCCGTCATTCCGGCGGGCCTGCCTTCGGATCTGCTGGAGCGGCGGCCCGATCTGCTTCAGGCGGAGCAGGATCTGATCGCGGCGAACGCGCTGATCGGCGCGGCGCGCGCGCTGTACTTTCCGCAGATCTCGCTGACCGGCCTGCTCGGCACGGAGAGCGGCCAGTTCTCGAAGCTCTTCACGGGACCGTCGCGCATATGGTCGTTCGCGGGCCAGGTGGCGCAGCCGATCTTCACGGCGGGCAACATCTCCGGACAGGTGCGGACGGCCGAGGCGCAGCAGCAGGCGGCCCTGCTCTCGTATCAGAAGGCGATCCAGGTCGCGTTCCAGGAAGTCGACGATGCGCTCATCGCCTCGCAGAAGCTGCACGAGCAGCTCGAGGTGCAAGGCCGCCAGATCACCGCGCTTTCGACCTACTCGCGTCTTGCGCGGGCGCGCTACGAGGGCGGCTATACGAGCTATATCGAAGTGCTCGACGCCGAGCGCAGTCTCTTCAACGCGCAACTCGCGCAGACGCAGACGCAGGCGGCCGTGCTCGTCTCGTTCGTCACGCTGTACAAGGCGATGGGCGGTGGCTGGGTGGTCGCGGCGGACAAGCTCACCACGCAGCAGACGGCGGGCGCGAGCGGCGCCGCGCATCCGCCCGCCGAAGCAGCGAAACCGGGCCAGCCGGCCCCGCAGGCAATCCAATGAACACAGTGACATCCGGGGCGGTTTCCGAGCGCGATCAGCCTGTCGATCGCGCGCTGGTCGCATGCCATGAATGCGATCTGCTGCAGCACGAGCGCGCCGTGCCGCCGGGCGGCGCGCTGCGCTGCTGCCGATGCCGCGCCGTGCTCTACCGGCGCCGCGGGCGCGGCTTCGACCGCGCGCTCGCCTATGCGTGCGCCGCCTGCGTGCTGTGGGTGATCTCGAATGCGTTCCCGATCGTCGGCCTCGCGGTCAACGGCGATCTGGTCGAGACCACGCTGATCGGCGCAGTGCGCATGCTCTATCGCGACGGCATGTGGCCGCTCGCCGCTCTCATCTTCGTCACGACGATCCTGATGCCCGCGCTGCAGGCGCTCGGCATGGTCTGGCTGCTCCTTCCGCTGCATCTGAACCGCACGCCCTGGCGCGCCGACGCCGTGTTCCGCATGCTGCGCATCGCGCGCGACTGGGGCATGACCGAGGTGCTGATGCTGGGCCTGCTCGTCGCGGTGGTGAAGCTCGCGCATATCGCGTCGGTGGTGACGGGGCCGGCGCTGTGGTCGCTCGCCGCGCTGATGCTGCTGCTCGTCGCGGCGGCATCGGCGTTCGACGAGCGCGCGATGTGGATGCGCATCGAAGGCGCGCTGCCCGGCGTGCCGGCGGACACGCCGATTCGAGGACGCACGGCGGCGCCGAGCGGCATCTGCGTCTGTCACGAGTGCGGGCTGTGCACGCGCGGCACGCATCGGCACGCGCACCTGCACTGCCCGCGCTGCGGCGCGCGGCTGCATCTGCGCAAGCCGGCGAGCCTGTCGCGCACGTGGGCCTATCTGATCGCCGCGGCGGTCCTCTACATTCCCGCCAACACGCTGCCCGTGATGAACACGAGCTCGCTCTTCGGCGCGCAGAAGGACACGATCATGAGCGGCGTCGCGTACCTGTGGCATTCCGGTTCGTGGCCGCTCGCGATCATCGTGTTCATCGCGAGCATCGCCGTGCCGATGCTGAAGATTCTCGCGATCGGCTATCTCGCCGCGAGCGCGAATCTGCGCATGACCCGGCGCAGCGCGCTGCGCGCGCGCATCTACCGCATCGTCGAGCTGGTGGGCCGCTGGTCGATGCTCGACATCTATGTGATCGCGGTGCTCGTCGCGCTCGTGCAGTTCAGCGCGATGGCGACGATCGAAGCGGGGCCCGCCGCGATCGCGTTCGGCGCCGTCGTCGTGCTGACGATGTTCGCCGCGATGTCGTTCGATCCGCGTCTCATCTGGGACGCGGAAGACCCGCGCGAGGTACCCCGATGAGCACGCCCGACGACATGCCCGACGCCGAAGTCGTGCCACGCAAGCGCTGGCGCATTCCCTGGGTCTGGGTCGTGCCGGCCGTCGCGGTGGTGATCGGCATCTGGCTCGCGGTGCAGGCGGTGCTCGAGCAAGGGCCGACCGTCACCATCAGCTTCAAGACCGGCGAAGGAATCGAAGCCGGCAAGACGAAGATCAAGTTCAAGGACGTGGACATCGGCCTCGTGAAATCGGTGGCGCTCTCGCAGGATTACACGCGCGTCGTCGCGACGGCGGAGCTCACGCGCGATGCCGCCAAAATGCTCGTCGAGGACACGCGCTTCTGGGTCGTGCGGCCGCGCGTGGCGGGCGGCTCCGTGTCGGGCATCGGCACGCTGCTGTCGGGCGCGTATATCGGCATGGACATCGGCCACGCCAAACGCGACCGGCGCGATTATGTCGGTCTCGAAACGCCGCCCGTTTTCGCGAGCGACGTGCCCGGGCGCAAGTTCATTCTGAAGGCGGCGGACCTCGGCTCGGTCGACGTCGGCGCGCCGGTCTATTTCAGGCGCCTGCAGGTGGGCCAGGTGACGTCGTTTGAGCTCGACAAGGACGGCAGCGGCGTCACGGTGCACGTGTTCATCAATGCGCCCTACGACCGCTACGTCAACGCCGATTCGCGCTTCTGGCAGGCAGGCGGCATCGACGTGACGCTCGGCACCGACGGGCTCAAGGTCAACACGCAATCGCTCGTGTCGATCCTGATCGGCGGGCTCGCCTTCGAGACGCCCGCCGTGTCGCTGAGCTTCGCGGAAGCGCCTCCCGACACGACGTTCAACCTGTTTTCGACCCGCGCCGACGCGCTGCGCGTGCAGGAGCACATCGTCGACACTTACGTGTTCGCTTTCGAGGGCTCGGTGCGCGGCCTCGCCGTGGGCGCACCGGTGGAGTTCCGCGGCATTCCGATCGGCGAGGTGTCGGCGATCTATACGCGTTTCGACCCGGTCACGAAGCGGATCAGCATACCCGTCGAAGTCAAGATCTATCCGGAGCGCTTCACGTCGCGCTTCGCGACCGCGCCGAAGGGCGGGCGCATGGCGACTGATCGCCATGCCCTCGCCGACCTGCTCGTCGAGCGCGGATTGCGCGGGCAGTTGCGCACGGGCAGCCTGCTGACGGGCCAACTCTATGTCTCGATGGATTTCTTCCCCAATGCAAAGAAGGCGAGCATCGACTGGGACCGCACGCCGCCCGAGATGCCGACAACGGCGAGCGGCCTCGAATCGCTGCAGGATTCGGTCAACCGGATCATGGCGCGCATCGACAAGCTGCCGATCGAGGAGCTGACCGCGAGCGCGCGGCAGACCCTCAACAATACGAGCCTGCTGATGCGCAATCTCAACTCGGATGTCGTTCCGCAAGCGGCGAACACGCTTGCCGCCGCGCGCGCCGCGCTCGATGCGGCGCACTCGACGCTCATGCCGGACTCGGGCCTGCAGCAGGATACGGCCGAAGCGATCCGCGAGCTGACGCGCACGGCGGCATCGTTCCGAAGTCTCGCGGATTATCTGCAGCAGCATCCCGAAGCGCTGCTGCGCGGCAAGCCGGAGGACAAGAAGTGATGCGCCCCGCTCTCGTGTATGTCCTTCTTGCCATATCGTTCCTCGCCGGATGCACCTCGCCGCGCGCGAGCTTCTACCGGCTGAGCGCCGATTCCACCCTGAGCGCCACGAGCGCGCGCACGCCTGCGCGGCCGGTGATCGTCGGCCCGGTGACGGTGCCCGATCTCGTCGATCGTCCGCAGATCGTCACGCGCAACACGAGCAACGAAGTCGCGCTCAACGAGTATGCGCGCTGGGGCGAGCCGCTCAGGAGCAGCATCGCGGACGCCATCGCCGGGGATCTCACGCTGTTGCTCGGCTCCGACCGCGTGGCGGTCGCGTCGCGCGCGATCGCCGACCCCGAGGCATGGCGCGTGCGCGTCGATATCCAGCAGTTCGAATCCGTTCCCGGCGATGCCGTCGCGATCGACGCGCACTGGTCCGTGCGCCGCTTCGGCGACGACAACGTGCTCGGCGGCCGCTCGCTCGTGCGCGAACCCGTCACCGGCCCCGACTACGATGCGCTCGTGGCCGCGCACAGCCGCGCGCTCGCGAGCGTGAGCCGTGACATCGCGGCGGCGATCGAGGGCAACGGGCGGCCCTGAAGGGGGATGTCACAGCACCAGGCGCGCGGCATCCTCGAACGCCGTGCCCGCGGGCGGCACGTCATGCCGCGCGATGCGCACGATCTCGACGGCGCGCGTCTGCGGCGGCCGTGTCGGAATGTGTGCAAGACTGAGCGCGATCTCCGCGTGATGCTCGTCGCTGCCTTCGTCCAGCAGCAGGTTCATCTGATTGATGCGCAACGTGCGGGGCGTGACGGAGATGAGCGCGGACGGTTCCGCCAGCAGTTCGACCATGGTGCGCAACTGCATCTCGATGGCATCGGTGAGCGATCCCAGCGCCGCGAGCGCCGCTTCGTTTTCCTGGAAATCGCGCTGAAGCCGTGCGGCATCGCCCGAAATGTCAGCCGATGCGAGCAGACTGCCCATTCCTGCCCCGCGCCGCTCGAGCATATGCATCCTCGCGGTGATCAGCGCCCGGTGCTCCCGCAGCGCGTCGCGCCGGGCTTCCTGCGCCGCGACGCGCGACATCGCCTCGAGCGCGAACTGCTCGACGATCCGCTGCACGATCTCCTGTCTGAGCGCGGCGTCCGTCTCGCTACAGAAGCTCAGGCGCTTGTCGTCGAAGCCGATCGCCGTGCGCGCGACATCCGAGCGCATCATGCTGACCTCTTGCGCCGCGACGAGCACGCGCCGTTCGTCCAGCGTGCTGCCGAGCAGCGCGAATGCATGGTCCGCGGCGATATGCTCGTCGAACCAGCGGCGCAATTCGTGCGACTCGCCGATCACGCGCGCGACGTCCTCGGGCGTCGCGAACTTCGCGCGCAGGTGCGGATCGCTCGCCCACCTGCCGGGCGTCGCGTCGCGCGGGCCGGGCAGCGCGGCCGCGAGCTCGCGCGCATGGCCAAGCGTCTTACCAAGGCCGAGCGCGAGCCGCGACTCGTACCGTTTCGCGAGCCGCACCTGAGGCGCGATCGCGACGATGCGCTCGAGCGCCTGCCGCACGTCCTCGCGCGAGGCACGGGCGCGGCCGGCGTCGCCGCCGCCACGCCTGAACAGCCAGCCGAACATGTTCATCCCATGATGTTCACGCCGCCGTCTACGTAGAGCGTCTCGCCCGACAGCCGCCGGGCGTAGGGCGTCGCGAGAAATGCGCACGTGAAGCCGACATCCATGATGTCCACCAGCTCGCCGAGCGGCGCGCGCTGCGCCGCTTCCGCCAGCAACAGGTCGAAGTCCTTGAGCCCGGACGCCGCCCGTGTCTTGAGGGGTCCGGGCGAGATCGCGTGCACGCGTATCCCCTGCGGGCCGAGCTCGTAGGCCAGATAGCGCGCGCAGGCTTCGAGCGCGGCCTTCACCGGACCCATGACGTTGTAGTTGGGGACGACCTTGTTCGCGCCGTGATAGCTCATCGTGAACATCGTGCCGCCGTTCTTCATGAGCGGCGCCGCGAGCCGCGCCATGCGCACGAACGAATGGCAGGAGATGTCCATCGCCTTGGCGAAGCCCTCCGCCGAGCAGGTCAGCAGGCCACCTTGCAGATCGTCCTTCGGCGCCCAGGCGATCGAATGCACGAGAATGTCGAGCCTGCCCCATTCGCTCGCGATGCGGGCGAACACCGCGTCGAGCTCGTCCCGGCGCGATGCATCGAGCGGCATGAAGATCGACGCTTCGAGACTCCGCGCGACGGGTTCGACATACGGCCGCGCCTTCTCGTCCGCATATGTGATGGCGAGGTCCGCGCCCAGTTCGCGAAACGCCTTGGCACAGCCGCAAGCGATCGAATGTTCGTTGGCGATGCCCGTGACGAGCGCCTTCGCGCCCTCGAGCGGAGGCTGCGGGATGTGCAGAGTCATGCGGAGGCTCCTTCGGTCGGCGCGACGCGCGCGGGATCGATCAATTCCAGCGTGTGACGCGCGATCATCAGTTCTTCGTTGGTGGGGATCACCCACGCGCTCACCTTGCTCGACGCCGCACTGATGCGCGGGCCGTTGCTCTCGTTCGCGCGCGCATCGAGCTCGATGCCCCACCATTGCGCTTCCTCGCACACGCGCCGCCGGATCTCCGCCGCGTGCTCGCCGATGCCCGCCGTGAATACCACTGCGTCGAGGCCATGCAGCGCGGCGGCCATCGAACCCAGTTCGCGCGCGATGCGGTACACGTACAGATCGATGGCGAAGCGCGCGCGATCATCGCCGCTCGCGAAGAGCGCGCGCATGTCGCCCGAGATGCCCGAGACGCCGAGCAACCCCGACCCGCGATACAGCAAGTCCTCGATTTCGCGCGCGTTCATGCCGAGCTCGTCGAGCAGATAGAGGATCACGCCCGGATCGAGGTTGCCGCAGCGCGTGCCCATCATGAGGCCATCGACGGCGGTGAAGCCCATCGTGCTCGCGACACTCCTGCCCGCGAGCATCGCGCACAGACTCGCGCCGTTGCCCAGATGCGCGACCACGGTGCGCCCGCCAGCCGCATCGGGCGCCACGTCCGGCAGCGCGCTCGCGATGTACTCGTACGACAGGCCATGAAAGCCGTAGCGCCGCACGCCGTTCTTCGTCACCGAATCGGGCAGCGCGAAAGCCTGCGCGAGCGCGGGCTGCGTCGCGTGGAACGCCGTATCGAAGCACGCGACCTGCGGCATCGCCGGATTGCGTTCGGCGACGATGCGGATCGGCTTCAGGTTGTGCGGCTGATGCAGCGGCGCGAGCGGCGTGAGCCTGTCGAGTTCCGCAAGCACCTCCGCGGTCGCGATCACGGGCTTCGTGAAGCGCGCGCCGCCATGCACGACGCGATGCCCCACCGCCACCAGATGATGCCCCCCGCCCCGCGCGCGCAGAAAATCCGCGATATGCGCGATGGCCTGAGCGTGCTCCAGCGTGGCGCCGTCTCCCCAGGCGTGCTCGCCGGTCTTCTCGCCCTTCGCATCGAACGCGGTGAAGCGCGGCGAGCTGAACAGCCCTTCGGCCTGCCCGTGCGACACGAGCGCGAGCGCTCCGCCGTGCACGTCGAACGCGCTGTACTTGATGCTCGAGGAGCCCGCGTTGAGTACCAGAATGACGTCGGCCATCTTTTCACCCCATCACTTGCGCTTCCTCGCGGCGCTTCGACGCCACGAGCGATGCGATCGCGCACGACGCCAGCCGCGATTGCAGCGAATCGGCGCGGCTCGTCAGGATAACCGGCACGCGCGCGCCGAGCACGATACCCGCGGCATCCGCGCCCGCGAGGAACGACAGGCTCTTCGCCAGCATGTTGCCCGCTTCGAGATCCGGCACGATCAGCACGTTCGCGCGCCCCGCGACGGGCGAATCGATCTTCTTGGTGCGGGCCGCTTCGGGATCGATCGCGTTGTCGAGCGCGAGCGGCCCGTCGACCAGCGCGCCCGTGATCTGATGGCGATCGACCATCTTGCAGAGCGCCGCCGCTTCGAGCGTGGACGGCACTTTCGGATTCACCGTCTCCATCGCGGAGAGAACCGCGACGCGCACTTCCTCGAAGCGCAGCGCGTGACCGAGATCGATCGCGTTCTGCACGATGTCCACCTTGTCGGCGAGCGTCGGCGCGATATTGATCGCCGCGTCGCTGATGATGAGCACGTTCTCGTGTCCGGGCACATCCATGATGAAGCAGTGCGAGACGCGCCGCGCGGTGCGCAGGCCGCCGTCGCGCCTGACGACGGCGGCCATCACTTCGTCGGTGTGCAGGCTGCCTTTCATGAGCGCCTCGGCCCGCGCTTCGTGCACCAGCTCGACGGCCTTCTGCGCGGCAGCGTGACTGTGCGGTGCATCGATGATCGGAAAGCCGGCGATGTCGAGACCGTATTCCTCCGCGACCTCGCGAATGCGCTCGCGCGGCCCGACGAGATGCGGCTCGATAAGCCCCATTTCCGCGGCCTTCACCGCGCTTTCGAGCGAAGTGCGGTCGCACGGATGCGCGACGGCCGTGGCGAGCGGCGGCAGCGTCCGGCAGACGTCGATCAGTCGCTGATACTTCTCGTGCGTATGTTCCATATCGCCTCCGGTGAGGGCGTGAGATGCACCGCTGCTGCTTCAATGCGCGGGCGCCGAACGCCGCGCCGTGCGCGCCGCCTTGACGGGCAGCGCCGCGCGAACGCGCGCCAGCATGTCGCGCTGGGCATCGCTCGGCGCGATGCCTTGCACGCGGCTATCGCTCAGCAGCTTGTCGACGAGCGTGAGCAGCTTCCTGCGGTCGTCGGCGTCGTCGAGCAGGCCGGGCAGCGTGGAAAGCGCCTGTTCCGGCTCGTAGCGCACGATAATTTCCTGCTCGCCGCGCATGCGTCGCCACTCGTCGCGCGGCAGTTGCGGCAGGTACTCGGCGTAGTCGGCGGCCAGCTCCTGGCGCAGGATCAGGCGTGCGAGCGGCAGCGGTTCGTCGCCGCGCATGAGCAGGCACGCGACGCGCGCCACGGCTTCCGCATAGCCGCCGTGCGCAATCGATGCGAGCGCGTCCTGCACGAAGGGCAGCGCGCGCGGGTCGCCCGCTTCCGCCTGGTGCTTCAGCGCTTCGGGCTGCTCGTCCTGGTGCAACGAAAACAGGTTGCCGTAGATGGAGAAGAAGAGGCTTTCGGTCGCCGCGTCGCGCATCGCACGGTAATAGTCGAGGCTCGCGCTGATCAGCTCCGAGCCGTGACGCTCCGTCTCGCGCAATGCGTTGCGCTCCGTGTCGGGCTTGCGGGCGGCCCTGACTGCATCCGCCGTGGGGCCGAGCCACGCGAGCCACGGATTGAGATCGGATAGCATCCAGCGCTGCGCGCGCAACGGATGGAACGCGCGCAGGAAGGTCGCGGTCGTGTCGTTCGTCATTGCCTGCACGAACGGCCGCGCGAACAGCTCGTAGGCACGCTGATTGAAATCGGACACCTGCCGCACCGCCTCGAAGGGCGATTCGTCCGCTCGCTCGAAGCGATTGAAGCGCGCCGTGATGTCCTCGAGACGGCGCTCGTGAAAAGTCACGTCGTACTCGGTCTTGCCGTCGTCCGTCCGGTGCTCGGCGATTTCCATGCCATACAGGCCCGGTGGAAACGATTCGATTGCCTCGAGCACCGATGCGATCTGCGTGTATTCCTTCTTCGCGACCTTGCCGCTCACGAAGATGCCGAGATGCCCGATGTTCTCGTGCATGAGCCCGACGATCACCTGTCCGCGCGCCTTGATCTCGTCGGTGCTGCCATACACGTCCGCTACCCAGTTGAACGCCTGCTGCGGCGGTGTGATGTTGTCGCCGAGCGACGCGAAGAGAATGATCGGCGATTTGATCGCGCGCAAGTCGAACGACGCGCCCGACCCGCCGCGCACTTCTCCTGACCACAGCTTGTTGCCGACGAAGAGATTGCGCGTGATCCATTCGATCTCCTCGCGGTTCATCAGATAATAGCCGCCCCACCAGCGCTCGAAGTCGAGAAAGCGCGGCGGCTCGGTATCGATGTTGTCGAACAGGTGGTAGTACTTGTCCCACAGGCTGTTGGCCGGATTGAGATTCTCGAAGTTCTGCACCAGATGCGCACCGTCGAACTTGCCGTTGCCGAGGTCCGCCGTCAACGAAGCGAGCCACGTGCCGCCCAGCATGCCGCCGGAATAGCGCATCGGATTGTCGCCCTCGCCCGCGCTCCACGCACCGCTCCAGTACGACATTGGCGCGCCGTTGATGACGAGCGGTCCGGCATCGTCGGGTTGCGAGCTCGCGAGCATCATCGCGGCCCATCCTCCCTGGCAATTGCCGACGATCGCGGGCTTCAGGCTCTCGGGATGCAGCTCACGCACGTGCTTCACGAACAGCTGCTCCGCCGCGCAGACATCGAGCAAGGTCTGGCCGGGTTGCGGGTCGCGGAAGAATGTGACGAAATAAACGGGATGACCCGCGCGCAATGCGACGCCCACTTGCGAATCGTCCTTGAAACCGCCGATGCCGGGCCCGTGTCCCGCACGTGGATCGATGACGAGATAGGGACGCTTGCGCGCATCGATCGTCACGCCTTCCGGCGGCACGATGCGCAGCAGCGCATAGTTCACCGGCCGCGCGAAAGTGCGCCCGTCGATGAGCATTTCATGATCGAAATGCAGCACCGGTTCGAGACCGCGCTTCGTTTGCTCGACGAAGTTGTTTCCGCGTTGGCGCAGCACGTCCCAGAAGAGTATGCAGCGCTGCATGAGGTCGACCGCGTAGGCATAGCCGTCGAACCGGCCCGGTCCGCTTGCGTCCGCGTTCATGAAATGATCGGCGCCGCCGTTGCTGAAAAGATGTGTGCCCGCTTCGCTTGCGCGCTCGCTGAATTGCTGCTGCGCCAGCTCCGCGCGCTTCTGAAACACCCGTGTGACCTTGCCTGCGATTTCCTGGCTGCGAGCCAGTCGACTTGCATACGTCATGGCGTGACCTCCGCGACGAGAACGTGAGAGGAAAAACGCTGGAGTCAGATGCTTGAGCCCGCATTCCGAATGCATCGTTCAACGGCCGCGCGAACGCGTGGAGCGATGAATTGAATACCATCATCAAGATATATCCGCAAGGTGCTACAGGCATGTGGCAAGCGCAGCGGCTTATCGACGCGAGACGTCGCGGTCTTCGCGCGCAACCATTTCCTGATACCTCGTCACGACATATTCAAGGTTATAGAACATGCGGGCTTCGCCGAGGGCCTCGCCGAGCGGCGAGCGACGCACCGCCGCGAGCACGCCCGGGTTCAGGCCCGCGACCCAGAGCGTCGTGCCGGTCTCCGAGAGGCGCTTCTCCGCTTCCGTTATCATCTTGATGGCCGTGTACTCGACGTCGAACACGCGGCTCAGATCGAGCACGACGATCCTCGCATTCGCCTCGCGCACGAGCGGGCGGATCTTTTCCGCGACGCGTTGCGCATTGGCAAAGAAAATCCGCCCCTCGGGACGCAGCAGCAGCAGGCCGGGAAACGCTTCATCGTCGGGATGCCGCTTCGAGTCGCGTCTGAACACGTTCGTGCCCGGTATGCGTTTAAGTGCGTACACGGGGGGATTCGAAACCTGATGCGCAAGCGCGAACAGCGACACCACGATCGCAACGAGAATGCCTTCCAGCGTGCCGAGCAGCACGACGCCCGCGCACGCGACCAGCGCCCACACGAACTCCGTGCGGCGAACTTTCAGGATCGCGCGAAATTCTTCAGGGCTGAAGAGCCCGACCGAATAGAACACGACGACGGCCGCGAGCGTCGCGTGCGGCATCAGCGCCATCAAGGGCGAGAACATCAGCATGACGGCGAGCGCGAGCGCAGCCGTCACGAGGCCCGCGAGCTGCGTGCGCGCGCCCGCCTGCCGGTTCACGGCCGTCTGGCTCGTTCCGCCGCCCGACACCATCGCGCCGAAGAACGCGCTGCCCGCGTTCGCGAGTCCGGTCGCGAGCAGTTCGCGATTCGCATCCGGCGCGGGTTCGTCGTTACGCGCGAACGCGCGGGCCGCCGCGATGCTCTCGGTGAAACTCATGAGCGCAATGCCCAATGCATCCGGCCAGAGTTTCAACGCGAGCAACGGGTCCGGCTTTGTCCACGACGGCAATCCCGCCGGCACCGCGCCGACCGTCTCGACGCCATGCGCGCGCAGCTTGAACACGGCCACGGCGATGATCGCGGCGGCGACGACGAACAATGGAGCCGGCGCGCGCGGCGTGAAGCGCTCGAGCGCGAAAAGTGCGGCCAGCGTGAACAATGCGAGCGCGAGGGTGCTGGCTGATGCATGCGGCAAGCCCGCAACGAACGCGGCGATGTTGTGAAAGAACGATCCCTTCGGATAGTGGATGCCGAAGAGCTTCGGCAACTGATCCACGACGATGACGATCGCGACGCCCGCCTTGAAGCCGACCAGCACCGGCTCGGAAATGAAATTCGCGACGAAGCCCAGGCGCAGGACCGCGGCCGCGACGAGCATCATGCCGACGAGAAGCGTCAACGTGGCATTTGCAACAATGAGCATCCGCGGATCGCCATTCGCAATAATGAGCCCGAGTGCGTTCGCGGCGAGAATCGCAAGCGTGGTCGTCGTGCTCACGCTCAAGGGGCGCGACGAGCCGATGAACGCGTAGATGGCCATCGGCAGGCACGCGGTGTAGAGGCCGACCTGAACCGGCAGACCCGCGATCGTCGCGTAGGCGAGCGCCTTCGGAATGACGACTGCCGCTGCCGTCAGTCCCGCGATGAGGTCGGCGCGTGCCCATTGTTCCTCGTAGCGATGCAGCCACTCGGGAACGACGGACGCGTGATGCGACATGGTTATGCCGTGCCCGATGCCGCGCCTAGAAGCGCTCGGGCACGTATCTGACGGGGCGGTCGCTTTCGCGATAGCCGCCGGGCTTCTGCCGCTTCGGCAGCTTCACTTTCTCCCTCGGCACCGCCTTGTATGGAATGCTCGTGAGCAAGTGGCTGATCAGATTCAGACGCGCGCGCCGCTTGTCGTCCGAGCGCACGACGTACCATGGCGCGTGATCGGTGTCGGTCGCGGCGAACATGTCGTCGCGCGCGCGCGAATAGTCGTACCAGCGGCTATAGGAGCGCAGGTCCATCGGCGAGAGCTTCCAGATCTTGCGCTGGTCGTGGATGCGTTCGCGCAGACGCCGCGTCTGTTCCTCCTGACCGACTTCGAGCCAGTACTTGAGCAGAATGATGCCTGAGTCGATGATCGCACGCTCCACCAGCGGCACGCCCTTCAGGAAGGTCGCCGCCTGCTCGTCGGTGCAGAAGCCCATCACACGCTCGACGCCCGCGCGGTTGTACCAGCTTCGGTCGAATAGCGTGACCTCTCCCGCAGCGGGCAGATGCGGCAAATAGCGCTGCACGTACATCTGCGTCTTTTCGCGCTCGGTCGGCGCGGGCAGCGCGACCACCCGAAAGATGCGCGGGCTCACGCGCTCGGTGATCGCCTTGATCGTGCCGCCCTTGCCGGCGCCGTCACGGCCCTCGAAGACGATGCAGATTTTCGCGCCGGCATGGACCGCCCATTCCTGCAATTTCACGAGTTCGACATGCAGGCGCGCGAGCTCTTTCTCATACTGCTTTCTGCTCAGGCGATCATGCACGCCAACATCTTCGCGCGCGCCGCGCGATTCGTCGACACCCTTGTCTTCCTTCATCGCTGTCTCCCCTCGATGTCCGATGCGGTCCGCGCGGCCAGGACGAGGCCGCCGTCGCGACGATGCGCGCGGCAAGCGGTCACGGGCGTGTCGCACCGCCGTCAGGTTTCGTTGCGCTCGGGCATGACCTGCACCACGAGCGTCCGATTCTTCCAGAACATGTTGTGGACGCGCGGCTGAAACGTGCGCAGCACGTGCGGCTCGACCGAATCGAAACTCACGACCGCGGCCGGATGCGCCCCGGTGCCGGACACGCGCCTGATCGAATCGAAGGGAGGAAAGCCGTAGTTGCAGAGAAATGTCCGGATTTCGTCGTCGGTCGTCGACTCTTCGACATTGCCTAGCCAGAGATCACCCATCGAACATTCCTCCATATGGTCCCGCGGCGTTTCCATAGCGTAGTGCACGCTCGCACGCTTCAGGTCGGTCCGTCGCGCTTTTTCGACCTGCGCTGGGCGAGAGGATTCAGCGCGACAACGAAGGTGACGATGCCGATGCCGAGCCCCAGCATCCCGTAGCGGAATTCGGGCTTTACGTCATACAGGAGACCATGAATCGTGAAATAGAGGCCGCCGAGCCAGACGAACACGCCGATCGAAGCAATCGCCATGCGAGGCTCGTTCAGTCTCATCGACGTCTCCCAGATACGATGCGCGAGATAGCTTCAGTTTAGGAAATCCTGGACCGGCGTGGGAGCCAGTCGGCGCGTCGAGCTTGGCACGCGACGAGTCAACAGCGGCGCGACCGGCAATCCCGGCTTCGGCCAGACGCAGCTCGGCGGCGGCTTCACCATCAGCAAGTCGTTTCCGCTCTATCTCGAAGGCACGCTCGCGTATAGCCGCTACGACCCCACCTTCATCGCGACCGACGGCAATCAGGAACGCCCGGTGCCGACGAAATGGAACACCTTCAGTACGACGATCGGAGTCGGCTGGGACTTTCCGATCACCGACGAGCTGCGCTTCAGGCCGATCATCAACGGCATGATCGGCCGCGTCGCGACCGATCTGCGCATCGCGCAATCGGTGTTCAATCACGCGGCGGACGCCAATCTGCAATTCCTCGAAGACGGCGCGCTCAATGCGTTTGCATCGGCGGCTCGCTGATGCTCGATCTGGAGCACTATCGCGAACACTATGAAATCGACGTCGAACTTCGCGCAACGGACATCTATCTGCGCAGCTTCGGCGGATCGTCGGACGCCGTGCAAGGCTCGGCGTCCGCGCAGCAGTTCAGCCTGTGGGCGCGCCGGCGTGCGCCCACGGGTCTCTCCGCGCTCGACAGGCTGGTGCGCTACGTGCTCGAAACGAGCCTACTCGCATTACTTCGGCGACAGCGCCGGCGCGCTCGGGTTCAACGACCTGACATCCCTCGGCGTGGGGCTCGAACCCGACAGCAGCAAGTATCCGGTCATCATCACGCGCACCCGCGCGATGGTGCGCTACGTGTTCGGCCACAACGTGCATGGGGTGTCGTTCGGCTTGGCCGTCAGCTTCTAGCTCGCGAGTCGCTCATCGCGTCTCCCATCAAAACCTGTTGCGCTGGCTGGGATCGAATTTCGGATCCGGCTGCTTCTGCGTTTGCCTGAGAACCCCCTGGGCGTCGAAATAGAAGTTGAATATCAGATGGTCGATGTTGTTCTCCGTGTATCGATACGACCACACTTCGCGATTCATCCGCTTGAAATACGCCGTCTCGAACGGACGGCCGAACGCGACCATCACGTCATTTCGCGTCCATTTGTTCACTTCGGCGCGATAGAACTCGTTTTCCTGCAGCACCTGCCGCGAGTCGACGACCTTGCCCGATGCATCGAGATCGACCGCGATGGTCGTCGATCCCATCGGTTGCGTCGGCCACATGAGACGCTTGCCGCCATTGGGCAGGTCATAGGTCTCCTTCGGCGGTCCGAGCTTCGCGACGATCGCCTGCTGACTCATGCCGGTATCGACGCGCTGCTCCGGCTGCACGCACCCGGCGAGCGCGAGCGCAAGGCCACACGCGCCGCTCGTCAACGCGAATCTCAGGCGCATTTTCATTGGTCTCCTCCACGCTGCGCGGAACCGCGCCGCAGCTAGTTCGTCATGGCGGGTTCCACGGAGATCGCAAATGCTTCCGTATGGCGCCCACGTCGGTTTCGCGCACGGCGGACAGCGCGCTCGCCGAAATCGCAAGACAAGACAGGACGGCGAGGCTCACACGGTTCATCGTCGTGCGCGTTTCGAAAAGGGCCGTACGCGGCCCGGACGCTACTGGATCGAGTAGCCGCGCCCCTGCATGCACGCCGCCCACGCACGGTAGTATGTGGACATCGCGCCCTGGCTCTGCGCCTGCGCATTGGCTTCCTGCGCCCGCTTGTTCTGCCGCGCGCGCATGCCGCCCGCCATCGTGCCGGCGGTCGCGCCGATCGCCGCGCCCTTGCCCGCATCGCCGGCGATCGCGCCGATCACCGCGCCGCCCGCCGCGCCACGCGCAGCACCACCCACGCGCTCGCCACCGCCGACTGCCGGTCCGCCTTGCGGAGGCGGCGCGGCCGACGCCGTGGCGGGGTCGATGCCCGTATTGCTCTTCGCCCAGCTATAGCACGCGCCATCGTCCTTCTGCTGCTGCTGCGCACTTTGTCCTTTGGACGGATACGCGATCGGCTTGCTCTGCGCGATCGCATCGAGCGCCATCACCGCAATCACGATGGCGCAGCCCGCGTGCAATCTCTTCACATTCATGGCGACTCCTTGCATGAGTTTTCCCGGTTCAAGAGTTCAAGGCTTCGGCGATTTCCACGAGATCTGCGCCCGCTCGCTCATCACGGCGCACACGGGTCCAGGACGCGTCGTGATCGAACTCCGTCAGCTGCGGTGCGGACGCACCGCGATTCTTTTGATACACGACGCCTTGTTGTTCGCAATGAAGGTCGTCACGTCTGGCGCGTGCCTTCCCTGCTCCGTGAGGATGCTGAAGTAATAACCGTGATAAGCGTCGCCAGGGTTTCGATCCTTGAAATGGTTCGCGCTCGCCGCGATCAGCGGACCGAAGGGACTCGGCTCCTCGCCTTTCGATTCGTCCGCGGGCCAATAGAGCGCCGCCGCTATCGCCACGGAAAGCGCGCCGATAAAGTTACGCATCGTCCCGCGCCAACGACGTTGGCCGTGTCGCGCGTGTCAACCTTCAAGTGTCGCGAAAACACCCGTTCAAAGCATCGAAGCCGCGGGTGTAACCTCGTGACAAAAGCAGCGTCTTCGTATTCTCGTATTGCCGATTTGTGGCTGGATGCGCGTTGGAAGCGGAGCCGCGCGTTAAGCGTGGATACTGGAAGATATGCGAACCCTTCAGCGATTTCAAGAAGCTTGCAACGGCGCCGATCCGATATGTCGAGTGCGCCGCCGGTATGTATTAGCCACCTAAGGCGATGATTGCCATTGTCAGAAGGACGCCCAGGGTCATCATCGAAAGCCCCGCTTTCCAGCCTCTCCAACCCGCATGGCGGCCAAGGGCAAAGCCGCAAAAGAACAACATCGCGAGCGTGAGTACGCGCGAAACCAGCAGCGCCGTCGGAACGTGCCGGAAAATGACGAACGGCACGGCAACCGGAAAAGTGGAAAGCACGATGATGACGAAGATCCCCATCGCCGCGAGAAAGTCATCGCGCATGAAGCGCGCGCGCTTCGGAAGACTTTCGCTTGCGGCGATGCGCTGGCGTATCGCTTCGAGATCGGCGTCCGAGACGAACGCGTCGAGCGAGCCAGGCAATCTCCTGCGCAGCGCGCGCACGCCCGCCGCATGATCGCGCTCGCGCTGGATGGCGAGCGCGAGCGCATGCCTGCGCGAGCGGTTCGCGATGGTGCGCACGAGGTACATGACCGCATCGGCGAGACCCCAGGCGAGATTGCAGCCGAGCGCCGTGTAGAGCATCTTGCGTCCCGCATCTTCCCCACTCGTCGCGGCCGATACCGTACCGACGAACGTCAACGCCATGAACAAGCCGAAGCAGAGCTCCGACACGCGATCGACGGTATCGAGCACCGGCTCTCGCGTGCAATCGGGCTCCTCCGGCGACGTTTCCGCAAGCATGTGAGCGCCCCTACGCGGCCTTCACCTCGTTCTCCAGAGGCTGATTCTTCTCGAAGGCCGTGATGCTGTTCAGCGTGGTCTCGCAGATGGTCGTCAACGCTTCGCGCGTCAGATACGCCTGATGCCCCGTCACGATCACGTTGGGAAACGAGACGAGACGCTGAATGACATCGTCCGTGATGATTTCACTGGACAGATCCCGGAAAAAGATATTTGCCTCCTGTTCATAGACATCGATCCCAAGGCCGCCCAGTTGACCGCTCTTCAGGGCTTCGATGACGGCCTCGGTATCGACCAGCGCGCCGCGGCTCGTGTTGATGAGCAGCGCGCCGGGCTTCGCGCGCTTGAGCGTCTCCGAATTGATGATGTGGTGCGTCGCCGGCGTCAACGGGCAATGCAGCGAAATGATGTCGGCTTTCTCGCCGATCTCGCCCGGCGTCGCGTAGCGCCCGCCAAGCGCCTCGAATTCCGCTGACGGATAGGGATCGTAGCCGATCACCCTGCAGCCGAAGCCGAGCATGATCTTCGCGAACACGCAGCCGATCTTGCCGGTGCCGACCACCGCGACCGTCTTGCCGCACAGATCGAAGCCCGTCAGGCCGTCGAGCGAGAAATTCGAGTCGCGCGTGCGGTTGTAGGCGCGATGCACCTTGCGATTGATCGCGAGCAGGAGCGCGACCGCATGTTCCGCCACCGAGTTCGGCGAATACGTGACGACGCGCACCACCTTCATGCCGAGCTCCCCAGCGGCCTTCAGATCCACGTTGTTGAAGCCCGTGCAACGCAGCGCGAGCACGCCAGTGCCGCCTTTGTGCAGCGCTTCCAGCACGTCGGCGTTCGCGTTGTCATTGACGAAGATGCAGACGGCGCCGTAGTTCGCGGCGAGACCGACCGTGTCCATATCCAGCGGCACGTCGAAATACCTGAGCTTGTGATGCGCGCTCCTGTTCGCCTCGTCGAGATACTGGCGCTCGTAAGGCGTCGAGCTGAATATCGCCACTTCCATGTTGCGCTCCTCCTCGATCCGGAACTCGACTTTCGACCGGGCGCGGTGCGGCGGCGCCTAGCCGGCTGCGATCGATATGGCGATCTGCACGAAAAGCACCTTGACGATGGTCATCGACGGAAAAATCATCGCGTACATGATGTCGGGCTGATCCGTCGGCGCAATTCGATTGGCGAACGCGAGAATCGCCGGATTGCCGGTCGCACCGCAGATCACGCCCACCGATGTATCGAAGGGCAGCTTGAAGAGCCACAGGCAGCATACGGCGGTGACGCCCACGAGAACCAGCAGCGTGATCGCGCCGTAGAGCAGCAGCAACGGCCCGGCCGTGCCCACGGTCGCGACGAACTTCGGTCCGCATGAAATGCCCACTTGCGCAAGGAAGATCGTGAGCCCGAGATTGCGCAGGACGAGATTCGCCGACAACGGCATCACCCACACGAATGGACCGTTGCGGCGCGCCTTGCCAAGGCAGAGCGCGACCAGCAGCAGCGCGGCGAGCCCCAGGCTGAACGTGCCGAGACCGGGCACGGGCAGCGGAATCGCGCCGACCAGCAGGCCCGCCGCCGCGCCGATGCCGAGGCAGATGAAACTGAGATCGGCCGTTCCCTTGATCGAATCGCCGAAGAACGCGCGGATCGTCGCCTGATGCGCGCGATTGACGAGCAGGCCGACGCGGTCGCCCGCTTCGAGAATGAGATCGGGCGTCGAAAGCAGATCGGCGTCGCCGCGGCGCACGTGTGCGATCGCGCAGTTCACGCCGTCAGGAAAGCGGATGTCGCCGATCGCCATGCCGACGACCGACGGATTGGATGCGAACACGCGCATGTAGTCCAGGTCTTCGCGATGGCTCGCCATGCGGCCCGGCTGCAACTCGCCGCAGACGGCCGTGGCTTCGTCGAGCAGGCGTCGATCGGTGGCGGTGGCGAGCAGCACGTCGTCGGAACGCAGCGTGAACTCGTCGATGGCCAACTGATTGTGATGCGCGCGCCGCACCGCCGCAATCGCGACGCCGGAAGGCAGGCGGCTCCTGAGCTCCGACAGACTGAGACCGAAGAGATTCGCATTGCGCAGCGCGATCTCCGCGGTTTCGAGTATCTTTGCCGGCGGTTTCTGGATCTTTACCTTCAGTGCGACGTTCAGTGCGTAGAGAAACAGAATCGGTCCCGCGACGCCGAACGGATACGCAACGCTATAGGCCACGGCGGCATCGTTGTTCTTCATCGACACGATGGCGACCTGCAGGCTCGCCGTGCTGGTGCCGCTGCCGGCAAACATGCCGAGCGCGTCGGCGAGCCTGATGCCGAAGCGAATGAAGCCGCACGCCACGATACCCGCGATGATCACGCCAAGACACGCGGCCAGGTTCGCCCTCATGCCCTCGCGGCTGGTGAGCCCCCGGAAGAACTGTGCGCCGTATTGAATCCCGATGCCATACAGAAACAGCAGCAGGCCGAGCGTGCCCAGCAAGGCCGGCGGCGAGGACTTTGGCGCGAACGCGCCGATCGCCAGTCCGACGAACAGCACGGCGCCGGAGCCCAGCGCCACGCCCTTGATGTTGATTTCGCCGATCAGGTAGCCCAGCGCGATAGTCAGAAAGAGCGCGAACAGCGGCTGATTTTCGAGGAAGGTTCGGACTGCATCCATGCCGCCTCCTGTATGGATGGACAAAGCAACGAGCAGTACACGAACATTAAAGGCGCTTTGAGGCGCACAGTCCAGCATCGGAATGCACGTTCAGCACGATTCGAGCACGACCACACCGCGCGCTTTCACGAAGCGTACGTCGCTTTCGGCCGTTGTCGTTTCGATATCCGGCACAATGTCCGGCAGTGCTTCGGTTGCTGCATCGACGATTCGGCGCCGGCCACGATCGTCGCGGCCGAAAAGCACGCGTGCGCCGCGTGATGTCCCTCGCCGCTTCGCAGAGGAGCCGCGCCACGCACGAGCGCGACCGAATCAGACGCCGTCGGCGCGAGGATCGGCGAAGCGTGTCCTGAGCAGCTTCTTGTCGATCTTGCCGACACTCGTCTTGCTGATTGCGTCGACGAAGCGCACGTCACGCGGCACGGCATACCGCGAGATACGCCCTGTTTCCGCGACGCCGCGCAGATACCGCACGATCACTTCCTCCGTGACGGGCGTCGCGCATTCGGCCTCTTTTACGACGAGCGCGAGTGGCCGCTCGCCCCATTTCTGGTCCGATACGCCGATCACCGCGACCTCGGCCACGCCCGGAAGCTGCGAAATGAAGCTCTCGATTTCCAGCGACGACACCCACTCGCCGCCCGACTTGATTACGTCCTTCGCGCGGTCGGTGATGCACAGATAGCCCGATGTATCGACATGTCCGATGTCCTGAGTATGCAGCGCTCCGTCCTCCCACAATGCCGCGGACGCATCCCGATTCTTCAGATAGCCCTGCGTGAGCCACGGCGCGCGCACGACGATCTCGCCGCACGTGCGGCCATCGCGCGGCGCTTCGCGCATTCCATCGTGCACGACGCGAAGATCGACGAGCGGAACCGCACGCCCGGTCATGCAGCGCAGGCGCACCTGCTCGTCGGGATCGAGCGCGTGGGCGTCGGGCGGCAGTTGCGCCAAGCTCAGCAGCGGGCCGCTTTCCGACATGCCATAGCCCGAGAACACATCGATGCCGCGCCGAAGCGCACTGCGCGCGAGCCCTTCTGTCAGCGCGCCGCCGCCGATCACGACCTTCCAGCGCCGCAGATCGACGGCTTCGGCATCGGGGCAAGTCAGCAGCATGTGCAGAATTGTGCCGACGCAGTGCGAGAAGGTCACGCCTTCTTCCTCGATCAGACGCACGATGTTCCGCGGAACGTATCGACCCGGATAGACCTGCTTCACGCCGAGCATCGTCGCGATGTACGGCATGCCCCACGCGTGCACATGGAACATCGGCGTGAGCGGCATATAGACATCGCCGCGATGAAAGCGCTGACCGCTCGCCGGACTCGCCAGCGCCGCCATGCCCGCGATCGTATGCAGCACGAGCTGGCGATGCGAGAAGTACACGCCCTTCGGCCGGCCTGTCGTGCCGGTCGTGTAGAACGTCGTGGCGCGCGTGTGCTCGTCGAAGTCGGGGAACTCCCGCACGGGGGCGGCCGCCGCGAGCATCGCTTCATATTCGTGCGCGAACGCGATGCCGTGCTCGGGGATCACGCGGTCTCGCTCGTCGATCCAGATGAAGGTGCGGACGGTCTCGAGCCGCTCCCTGATCGCATCGACGACGGGCAGAAAGTCCGCATGCACGATGAGGATCTCCGCGCCAGCATGATTGAGCGTGTAGAGAATCTCGTCCTGGGAAAGTCGCACGTTCACCGATTGCAGCACCGCGCCCATCATCGGCACGGCGAAGTAGCATTCGAGGTAGCGATGGCTGTCCCAGTCCATCATCGCGACCGTGGTGCCGTGCTTCGCGCCGAGTCCGCCCAGCCCGTTTGCGAGCCGCGCGACACGCTCGGCGAGCATCCGATACGAATGACGCAGCTCGCCGCGATAGACGATCTCCTGATCCGGTGCCTGCGCGAGCGGCGTGTGCAGCAGTTGCTTGATGAGCAATGGGTATGCATACGCCGATGTCGCGGCGTGCGGATCGAAATGCGGGTCTTGCATCCGTTTCTCCAGATTTCAGAAGTTGTGGCGCAGGCCGAGCATGGCCGCGGTCGTCGATTTTCCGGGCGCGGTCGGCTGGCCATACACGATCATCTGGTTCATCGTGCCGCGGTTGTTCACGTGACCGACTTCCGCATACGCGAGCGTGCGCTTGGACAGGTTGTACTCGGCGCCGATCGCGAACTCGAGCGAATGATTGGACGAGTCGTTCTTGTCCTTGATGTAGTACACGCCCGTCGTCACGTTGAGGTCGGGCGCGAAGCGATATCCGACGCCGCCCGAGTAAAGATCGAAGTTCGCGTGGCTCGAGTCCACCGGGTTCTTGCCGTTCGCATACGAAAGCGAGAACGAAAAGCCATGCGTCGTATAGAGGCCGCCGAAGTACATGAAGCGGTTGTTGTTGAGCCCCGTCGGCACGGAACCGGGTGCGGGATTCGTGTCGTGGCCGTTGTAGTAGACAGCCGACAGCGTGAGCCCGAAGTTCGAGTACTTGAGCACCGCCGACTCGCGCGTGCCGCCCTGAAACTGGCCGGCCGTGCCGCCGGGCGCGTATTCGAGCGACAGCGAAAAGCCCGCGAGGACCGGCGACTGATAGACGAGCGCGTTGCTGTCGTATAGCGCGCCGATCGAACCATTGGTGCTCGTGCCGGGCCAGCCGGCAGCGGTGTTCAGGCCGAGCCATGCCGTAAGGACGCTACCGAAGTATTGCGCGCGGCGCACATCGGTGTCGTACATCGCCCAGATCATCGGCACGATCTGGCGGCCCGCGTTGAAGGTGCCGAACGGACCGGACATGCCGACCGTCGCGTATTGATTGAAGCTCGCCGCGACGCCGGGCGTATCGCTCAATCCCGTCTTGCCCGTGCCCGAATCGAACGAGCCCTGCAGTTTCACGTTCACGAAGTAGCCGCCGCCGAGATCCTCGCTGGCCTTCAGGCCCCAGACGCTCGAATAGATGCCGCCGTCCTTGAAGCGATACACCTTCCCCGTGTCGGGCGCGTTGTGCGCGAAGCTTGCTGCCGACGTGCTCTGATACAGCAGGCCGGCATCGAGCACGCCGTAGAGCGTCACGGACGATTGCGCATGCGCGCCGCAGGCGGCCAGCGCGAGCCCTGCCGCAGTGGCGAATCTGAGCTTCATCGAGTCTCCTGATGCTGTTTTGAGTGCGTCGCGTGTCGTCGAAGGTGCTGCGACGTCTGGAGGCAAGAATACGCATCGGGGGTGCGCCGAACCCCTCTCGTGGAGAGAGGGGTAGGGATTGCGAGAGAGGCGGGAAAACCCTGTTGAAACGCGCTGAAAAGGCGCTAGTGCACGCCTTCGAGTAGGCCGAGCGCGATGGCGCGCCGCACCGCGTGCTTGCGCGAGCTCGCATCGAGCTTGCCGAAGAGATTCTTCAGATGCCACTTGACCGTGCCCTCGCCCACCGCCGCCGCGAGCGCGATTTCCTTGTTGGTCAGGTTGCGTGCGAGCAGTTCGAGAATCTCGCGCTCCTTCGGCGTGAGGATCACGCTGGGCAGCGCACGCGGGCCGCCCTCGCCCGAGCGCGGCGGCACGCGCACGACATGCGGCGGCACGATCGGCCGCTCGCCGGGCTTCATCTCGCCTTCCTCGCTCACGCTCCGCGCCCAGTCGGCAAGCGCAGGATGCGCGTCGACCAGCACGCGTCCCAGGTGATACGTGCGCGCGAGGTTCAGCGCTTCGAGGAACGGCGCGCGGCCCTCTGCACTCGCGCGTTCGAGCGCCAAGGCGCGCAAGGCCATCAGTTCGATGCGCTGCCGGCCGAGCTTCATCGTCGCGGCGATCTCTTCCGCGCGCGCGAACGGTTCGATCGCGGCGCGCCAGTCCTGCCGCGCGAGCGCGGCGCTGCCGTGCGCCATCGCCTGCAGCATCTGCACCGACTGACGCCAGATCGGGCCACGCGCGCCGATGTGCTCATCGACGAGCGCATCGATGCGTTCGACGAGCGCGTCGCAGGTTTGCGCGCGGTAGCGGCCCGCGTGCACGCTGACCTGTTCGACGAGGCTCGTCACGCAAAGACGCGGCAGTCCGCGCGCGACGCCCATCGCATGCAGCATTTCGAGCAGATCGAGCGCGCGATGCTCGTCGCCGCGCAAGGCCGCGATGCGCGCCGCCGTACGATACGCGAGCACGACCGCCTCGGGCATCGCCGCGCGCTCCAGCACGTCGAGACGGTTGGCGAGCAGCGCGCCCGCCTCGTCGATGCGATCGTCCTCGTACGCGATGGACGCACATGTCGCGGCGAACATGCAGGTCAGCGGATGACGCCGGCCGAGATCGTCTTCGGCGCTCGCGAGCGCGGGCAGGAGGACGCTTTCGGCGAGTTTCACCTGACCTTCCCGCATCCACGTGAGGCCGACCATGTGGTCACCCCAGCGCACGACGTAGCCGAGCCCCTTGCCGATCTGCGCGCGCGTCACGGCCTGTTGCAGCCGCCGCGCTTGCGCAGGCTCGCCCAGCAGCATCGCGCGGGCGGCGAGGCGGTTCGCATGCGCCTGAGCAAGCCATGAATCCTTTGCGGGCGGCTGCTGCGCCCACGGCTCGAAGAGCGCGAGGAAACGGTCGGGATCGTCGGAATACCATGCGGCCGCGCTCAGGATCAGCGCGCATTCGTAGCGCAGTGCGTCATCGGCGCCGGGCGACGCGAGGACGCGCTCGACCTGGCGCTGCGCCTCGCGGTGACGTTCGCCGAGCGCGAGCGCCCACGCGACGGCGAGGCGCAGACGCGGGCGCTTTTCCAGCTCGGGTTCCGGCAGGCGCTCGAGCCAGTCGAGCACGGTGCCGAGCTGCCCTTGCTTCACGGCGTCATGCAGCGAGCGTTCGGCCAGCTCGTACGCATGCTCGCGCTCGCCTGCCGCGTGCGCGTGACGCGCGGCCTGTTCGAGCATCCCGCGCGCGCCGAGCCAGCGCGCCGCGCGGCGATGCAGCTCCGCCCGTTCCGCATCCGCGAGCGCGCCAAAGCGGGTCTGCAGTACGTCGCGCACGAGCGGATGCAGCCGGCACCAGTCGCTTTCCTCGGCGGTGACGAACACGGGCGTGTCGCGTGCGAGGCGCACCAGGCGCCGCGGCGCCTGCGCGTCGTCTGTCAGGGCGGCGCACAAGTCCGGATGCAGCACGTCCATCGCGCTGATGTATGTAAGAAAGCGCTCGTCGTCGGACGAAAGCTCCGTGAGCAATGCCGCGACGAGCGGCTCGCGCAGGCCGCGCGGACCCGCCGCGAGATTGTCCAGCGCCGCGCGCGGGTCCTGCGCGCGCGCCATCGCGGTGAGCGCGAGTTGCAGGCCGAGCGGCCAGCCATCGGTGATCTCGAAAAGTCGCGCGCAGGCATCGGCGTTCACGCGCGCGCCGAAGCGCTGCGTGACGAGCGCGATCGTCTCGTCGACGCGAAAGCGCAGCGCGTCGGGACCGACGAGCACGGCCTGCCCGTATGCGAGCAGTTCCGCCACCGGCTTGTCGAGACCCTGCCGCCCGGCCGCGACGATGCGCAGGTTCTGCGGCGCGTTGTGCATCACGTAGTCGAGCAATTGCGCGCCCGACGCGGGCAGCCTGTCCGCTTCGTCGACGATCAGTACGACATCGAGCGAAAGCTGCGCGAGTTCGGCGAGCCATGCCGTCGCCAGATCGAAAGCGCCGGCGGGCGCGCCCGCGCTCCCGGATATGAAGCGCCCGAATGCGGGCCGCGCGCAGCCGGTGCGGATCGCGTGGACGAGCGCGCGCAGAAAGCGTTCGGCGTCGTCGCGTTCGTCGGCGAGCAGCCACGCGACCGCGGCGCCGCGCGACAGGAATTCGCGCCGCCATTGGGCCAGCAGCGAAGTCTTGCCGTATCCCGCGCCTGCCTGCACGACGACGATCTGACAGCCGGCGCCCGGCACGCTCTCGGCGCTTTCGGCATTCAGACGCGCGCGTGCGAGCAGGCCGGCCGGGGCGCGCGGCGCCATGGTCTTCAATACGAGCTCGGTGGCTGGGTCGCCGGATGAGATGAAGTTCGTGGGCATCGGGATGCATTCGTGATCCGCCTAGGATGGGTCGGATGGCGCGCATGCGTCAAGTCCCCTCCCGTCGCGAGAGGGGCGCGAGTGCAATGCCCGCACTACGATAGATTCAACCGTGCAACCGCAAGCCGAAGGATCCTCATGTACCGACATCTGCTCGTGCCCGTCGAGCGCAGCGACGCCTGCGTCGAGGCGATTGGCCATGCGGCCGAGCTTGCGCGATCGCTCGGCGCGCGCATCACGTTCGTTTGCGGCGAGACCGGCGAGCACGATGCGCTCACGCACCGGCGCACGGAAGCACTGCTGGCCCGTGCGGAAGCCGCGGCGCGCGCTCAGGGCGTGCCCGCGTCGGTGCTTCTGGATCAAGGTGGCGCGACGTTCGATGGCATCGGCCACCAGGCATCGCGCGACTACGACCTCGTGTGCATCGCTCAAGGCAGCGCCGTGCCGCCCCTGGCCGGCGTCGCGGTGCTCGTGTGTCCCGCCGATGCGCGTCCGAGCGTCACCAGAGTGGTCGGCGCGTTGCTCGACGAGCATCGCGCGCGCTCGGACGCTTTCGAGGACGCACTCGCCGGTCTGCGCGCGAAGCGGCTCGCACAGCGGACGATCGAAGGTCTTTGCGTCGCGCCTCGCGAGGAAAAAGCGCTGACGCTCGCCTTGCGCGAGCGCACCTCCGCGCTCGATGCCGAGTTCGACGAACTCGCGCGCCTCGCCGGGCGCGAAGCCGCCCTGCTCGCGCGCATCGCGGAATCCGCCATGCGCGGCGAAGAGATCGAAGACCGACTGCATGCGTGCGCGCGCTTCGCGTGGGAACGCATGGGACGCATCGAAGGCGTCGTGCTGCCGGCATCGCGCCGCTGTCTGCGCGATGCCGACTGGAGCGCGCTCGCAGATCACGCGGGCCGAGACAGCGCCCAATAAAAACTGGAGATGAACACAATGGCACATGCAATCCGCTTTCACGAAACCGGCGGTCCCGAAGTCCTGCGCTGGGAAGAGGTTCGCGTCGACGAGCCCGGTCCCTTCGAGGTCCGTCTGCGTCACGAGGCGGTCGGACTCAACTTCGCCGATACCTATTTCCGCTCCGGCCTCTATCCGGTGCCGCTGCCCTCGGGCATGGGCGTGGAGGCGTCGGGCGTCGTCGAGCGAGTCGGCGCGAACGTCACGCATCTGAAGGAAGGCGATCGCGTGACCTACACTGGTTTCATCAACACGCTCGGCGCGTACAGCACGGAGCGCATCATCGCGGCTGCGCCGCTCATCAGGCTGCCCGATGCGATCGACTGCGCGCGCGCCGCCGCGATGACCATGCGCGGCCTCACCGCCGCCTATCTGATGACGCGCGTGCGCCGCTTCGAACCAGGCGACACGCTGCTTCTCCACGCTGCCGCAGGAGGCGTGGGGTTGATCGTGTCGCAATGGGCGAAGCTTCTGGGCGTCACGGTGATCGGCACGGTGTCGAGCGAAGAAAAAGCGCGCGTCGCGCGCGAGCACGGCACGGCGCACGTGATCGACTACAGCCGTGAGAATGTCGCCGCGCGCGTGCGCGAGCTGACCGATGGCAAGGGCGTGAACGTCGTCTTCGACAGTGTGGGCAAGACGACCTTCAACGCATCGCTCGATTCGCTCGCGCGGCGTGGTTTGATGGTCTGTGTCGGCACGGCATCGGGGCCGGTTCCGCCCTTCGACCCGCAATTGCTGGCGAAGAAGGGATCGCTCTACCTGACGCGCCCGGCGCTCGCCGACTACATCGCCGATCCGGTCGAGAAGAATCAGCTCGCCGCCGAACTGTTCGATCATGTCGCGAGCGGACGCATCCGCATCGAGATCAATCAGCGCTATGCGCTGCGTGACGCGCAGGACGCGCACCGCGATCTCGAAGCGCGCAGGACCACGGGCTCGTCGGTGTTCGTCGTCTGAGGAGGCATCATGCGTATAGAACAGCTCACCTGCGCGATCGGCGCCGAACTCAAGGACGTCAGGCTCGCCGACGCCATTCACGACGATGCGCTCTTCGCCGAGATACGCGCCGCGCTCCTCGCGCACCGCGTGCTCTTTCTGCGCGATCAGGACATCACGCGCGCGGAGCACGTGGCGTTCGCGCGGCGCTTCGGCGAGCTGGAGGATCATCCGGTCGCGGGCAGCGATCCCGGGCATCCGGGACTCGTGCGCATCTACAAGTCGCCCGAGCAGCCGAACGACCGCTACGAAAACGCGTGGCACACGGATGCGACGTGGCGCGTGGTGCCGCCCTTCGGCTGCGTGCTGCGGTGCGTGGAGTGCCCGCCCGTCGGCGGCGACACGATGTGGGCAAACATGGTGCTTGCGTATGAGAACCTGCCTGCGCATGTGAAGGAGCAGATCGCGGATCTGCGCGCGCGGCACAGCATCGAGGCGAGCTTCGGCGCGGCGATGCCGATCGATCAGCGTCTCGCACTGAAGGAGCGCTTTCCCGACGCGGAGCATCCGGTCGTGCGCACGCATCCGGAGACCGGCGAAAAAGTCCTGTTCGTGAACGCCTTCACGACGCACTTCACCAACTATCACACGCCCGCGCGCGTGCGCTTCGGGCAGGACGCGAATCCCGGCGCGGGCCAGTTGCTCGCGTACCTGCTGAGCCAGGCCTATATCCCTGAACATCAGGTGCGCTGGCGCTGGTCGAAGAACAGCATCGCGATCTGGGACAACCGCAGCACGCAGCACTACGCGGTGATGGACTATCCGCCCTGTCATCGCAAGATGGAGCGGGCGGGGATCATCGGCGACATGCCTTTCTGAATTTCAGTGCCGGTTCTCGCCCGGCACGCGCGCTCATTCATTTCGAATATCTCAACGGAGTTCAACATGCAATTCTTCGACGATTCGCTGCATCCCGAGAATCAGGACAAGGTCGTCATCACCGTCGCGCCGTATGGGCCGGAATGGATGCCCGCGGACTTTCCCGAAGACATCCCCGTTACGATGGACGAGCACGTGCAGAAAGCCGTCGACTGCTACAACGCGGGCGCGACCGTGCTGCACCTGCATGTGCGCGAGCCGGACGGCAAGGGCAGCAAGCGCCTCTCGAAGTTCAACGAACTGCTCGGCCGCTTGCGCGAAGCCGTGCCCGACATGATCCTGCAAGTGGGCGGCTCGATCTCGTTCGCGCCCGAAGACGACGGCGCCGCCGCAAAGTGGCTCTCCGACGATACGCGCCACATGCTCGCCGAGCTCACGCCGCGTCCCGATCAGGTGACGGTCGCGATCAACACGGTGCAGATGAACATCACCGAACTGATGAACCGCAACGACATCGCTGGGACGTCGCTGGCCGAGCCCGCATACTGGGAGGCGTACCGCGAGATGACGGTGCCCGCCGGTCCCGGCTGGGTCGAAGAGCATCTGCGCCGCCTGCAGAACGCGGGCATTCAGCCGCACTTCCAGTTGACCGGCATGCACTCGCTGGAGACGCTCGAGCGGATCATCAGGCGCGGCGCCTATCGCGGGCCGCTCAATGTGACGTGGGTCGGCATCGGCGGCGGCTTCGACGGTCCCAATCCGTACAACTTCATGGAGTTCGTGCGACGCTGCCCCGACGGCTCGTGCATCACGCTCGAATCGCTGATGAAGAACGTGCTGCCGATCAACACGATGGCGATGGCGATGGGCCTGCATCCGCGCTGCGGCATCGAGGACACGATCATCGATCAGCACGGCCGGCGCATGACGTCCGTGCAGCAAGTCGAGCAATGCGTGCGCATCGCGCGCGAGCTCGGGCGCGACGTGGCGAGTGGCAAGGAAGCGCGCGAGATCTACAGGATCGGCGTGCAGTACGACAGCGTCGAAGAAACGCTGCGGAACCTCGGCATGAGCCCGAACCGGCGCGCGGGTCAGTTGAACGTGCCGCTGCGCGCCGCATAAGAACGGCGCCGTGCCATGAAACAATCCGGCCGCTAGCCGCCGGATCACGGAGGAGACGATCTTGGAACTGCATTGCGCCAAACCCGCGGTGGCCGGCTCAGCCACGCCCGCGGTCTCGCGACGTTACGCGTGGGTCGTGTTCGCGCTGACCTTCGGGCTGCTGCTCTCGGACTACATGTCGCGCCAGGTGCTCAACGCCGTGTTCCCGCTGCTCAAGGCCGCATGGGGACTCTCCGACACACGGTTGGGGGCACTGAGCAGCGTGGTCGCGCTGATGGTGGGCGTGCTCACGCTTCCCCTTTCCGTGCTCGCCGACCGCTGGGGCCGCGTCAAAAGCCTCGTGCTGATGGCGATGCTCTGGAGCCTCGCGACACTCGGTTGCGCCCTCGCCACGCGCTACGGCGAGATGCTGGCGGCGCGCGCGATCGTCGGCCTCGGCGAGGCGGCGTATGGCAGCGTCGGCATCGCGGTCATCCTGAGCATTTTTCCGGCGCACCTGCGCTCGACGCTCACCGGCGCCTTCATGGCGGGCGGCGCGTTCGGTTCGGTGCTCGGCATGGCGGCGGGCGGCTATGTGGCGGTGCGCTTCGGCTGGCGCTGGTCGTTCGGCGTGATGGCGCTCTTCGGCATCGTGCTCGTGGTCGCGTACTGGGCCATGGTGACGGAAAAGCGCATCGCGACGAGTCAGCGGCGCGAGCTGCAATCACAAGGCATGCGCGTCAGCTTTCGCGCGCTCTTCACCGGGCTCTTTTCGACGGTGTCGGTGATCTGCGCATACATCGGCAGCGGCTTGCAGCTCTTCATCATGGCGGCGGTGCTCGCCTGGATGCCGAGCTATCTCAACCGCTACTACGGTCTGGCCCCGGACAAGGCAGGCGCCGGCGCGGCGGTGTTCGTGCTGCTGGGCGGCATCGGCATGGTGGCGTGCGGCATCGTGACGGACCGCGTAAGCAAAGCCGTGCCCGCGCGCAAGTGGCTCACCGCGATCGCGTATTGCACGCTCTCCTTCGTCCTGCTCGCGGTGGCCTTCCGCCTGCCCGCGGGACCGATGCAGCTCGTGCTCCTCGGCGTGGGCATTCTCGTCGTGGCGGGCACATCGGGGCCGGCCGGCGCGATGGTCGCGAACTTGACTCCGCCCGCCATTCACGCGTCGGCATTCGCCACGCTCACGCTCGCGAACAATCTGCTCGGCATGGCGCCGGGCCCGCTCGTGACGGGTTTTCTGGCGGACCGCATCGGCCTGCTCGGCGCGTTGCAGTCGATTCCGCTCGTGAGCCTCGGCGCGATGCTGGCTTTCACGCTCGGGCGGACGCGCTACACACGCGATCTGCGCCGCCTGGACGCGCTGCGTCAACGCGCGGCCGCTCAATGATTCGAGAGGATATCCATCGAATGAATGCAACATTCCATGAAGCGGCGATTCTCATGGTTCCTGGTCTTCGCGATCACGTCGAGGACCACTGGCAGACGCACTTCGCCGAGACGCATGCGAACGTACGCACCGTTCCGCCATTGCAACGCGACAAGCTGGATCGCGCCGCGCGAGTGGCGGCGCTCGATGCGGAACTCGCGCAAATCGAAGGGCCGGTCGTGCTGGTCGCACACAGCGCCGGTGTGATGATCACCGCGCACTGGGCGCTGCGGCAACGCCGGAAAATACGTGGCGCGCTCCTCGTCACGCCACCCGATTTCGACGCGCCCTTGCCCGAGGGCTACCCGACGCTCGATGAGCTTCGGCTGCACGGATGGCTTCCCACGCCGCGCGAGCGTCTGCCGTTTCCGTGCGTGGTCGCGGCAAGCCGCAACGATCCGCTCGCCCGCTTCGAGCGCGTGGCCGACATGGCGCGCGACTGGGGGGCGCGGCTCCATGATCTCGGCGAAGTCGGGCATATGAATCCGGCTTCAGGATTCGGCGAATGGCGCGAAGCAGAGCGGCTCATTGCGGCGATCGACTGAGCGCGGCCCGCTCAGGCCCGCTCAGGCCCGCTCAGGTCGGTCAAGCGAGCCGATAGATCGTCATGGCCGTATCGTGCAGCATCTGTCGCTTCTCGTCGAGCGCGAACCCTTCAATGGTTTGCAGATACGCATCGTAAAGCTGCTGAAAACCGCAGGCAAGGCTCGCTATCGGCATGTGGCTCGCGAACATGCTGCGGGCGGGTCCGAAGCATTCGATCGCATCGAGCATCCATGGCCGCGTCTCGTCGAGCGTCCAGTGAATGCCGAAGATGCATTCGAGCCCGAAGATCTTGATCGCGACGTTCGGACATCCGGCAAGCGCGGCGAGATCGCTTTTCCATGCCGCCCTGCCCTCGCGCGACACGTCGAGCGGCCAGCCCATCACTGGCAGCACGAATTGGATCTCCGGATTCGCTCGCACGACGTGCGTGAGATCGCGCAACTGGGAGCCGAATACCTCGATTTCGCAGACAAGACGGCGGCCGCGCAGCAAGGCGATGCCTCGAAGCCATTGCGCACCGGTCATGAGATCGGGCCGGGGCGCGAAGCGCAGTGAGGGATTCGACGGATGCCAGGCCATGTGCTGACGCACGCAGCGTATGCGTTCCACCGACGCGTAAGCATCGAGCGTGCGCTCCACATCGGGCGCCGCGAAATCGATCACCGCGATCATGCCGGCGGCGTGCGCGGTCGAATCGAGCATTTCGCTCGCCCATCGCACTTCGCTCGACGGATCACTGGAGATGAATTCGGCCCAGAGCGTTCCGACGATGTCGAAGCCTTGCGTATCGCGTGCGTAGTCCTCGGGAAGATAGACGCGCGGCATCGCCGCGTAATCGCCGACGAGCGCTTCGAAGCCCGCGCTGCGTTCCTCGAACACGGGATAGCGCAGGCGCGTGGCGTCGTAGAAATGCTGATGACAATCGATGATTGCAAGCTTGTCGTTCATGATCGCACCGCCTTTGAGAGACCGCACGCGCCGCGCGCCGCATACGCTACTTCCGCATGGCCTCCAGAATTCGCGCCGCCGCATTCGCCGCCACTTCGCAGCCCAGCACGATGTGCGCCTCGGCCGTATCCTCGATGAAGTCATGACTGACCCCTCCGATGCTCGGGACGAACAGCATGCACGCCGGCACATGATGCGCGATGACCTGCGCATCGTGCGACGCGCCGCTCGGCATGCGCTCCCATTGTCCCGGCGCGAGCGCATCGGCGGCGCTCGCCAGATGCGCCTGAAGCGCGGCGTCCATCGTCACCGGTTCTTCGGGAGGCTCGCCATCGAGCATTGCGACGCTCACTTTTTCCTGCGCGTTGAAGTCGCGGATCAGCGCGGCGAGTGCGGCTTCCATCGCGCGCAAGCGCTCCGCGCCGGCATCGCGGAACTGCAGGCACATGTCGGCCGAACCGGGCACCACGCTGAACGAGCCCGGATCGAGCTCGATGCGCCCCACCGTCCACACGGTATCGGCATCGGCGAGTTGGCTGAACGCTTCGTTCATGCGCGCGATGAACGCGACGAGCGCCGCGCCCGCATCGCGGCGGATCGACATCGGCGTCGTGCCCGCATGATTGCGCTGCCCGGTGAAGCGCAGCCTGAGCTCGCGTATGCCGACGATCGTCGTCACCACGCCGATCGACTTGCCGTGCGCTTCCAGCCGCCCGCCCTGCTCGATGTGCGGCTCCATGTATGCCTTGTGACGCGTCTTGTCGAGGCGCACGCGCGGCGCGGCGGCGAGCCCGGCCTGTTCGAGCGCGTCGCCGAGCAGAACGCCCTCGCGGTTGCGCGCGCTGCGAATCGCAGCGTCGACGGATTCGCCGACGAAACTGCGGCTGCCGAGAAAGCCCGAGAACGCGCCCTCTTCGTCGATCCACGACGCGACGTCCACCGCGAGATGGCGCGTCTCGCCGCACTCGGCGAGCGCGCGAGCGATTTCCAGGCCGTAGATCACGCCCAGCGCGCCGTCGAGCCAGCCGCCGGTCGGTTGCGTATCGGTGTGCGAGCCGATCAGGAGCGCGGGGCCGTCGTTGCGCGAGCGCCCGAACACGGTGCCGACACCGTCGATCGATGCCGACAATCCGGCCTCGCTCATGCGCTGCGCGAGCCAGCGGCGCGCGTCCATGTCGGCCGGCGAAAGCGACAGGCGCACGACGCCGGTCCCGGTCGCGCCGAAGCTGCGCAGTCGTTTGAGGTCGTTCAGCAAGCGGTCCGGCTCGATCTTCAACACGGTATGTCCTCGTTATGCGTGGCGAATGCGTAGCGTATCAGCCGCGTGACGCCAGATTCCTGTCAGCCATCAGACCTGCGCACGCGCCTCGCGCCGCACTTCCTGCGGCGGCAAGCCGAAGCCGCGCATGAATGCCTCGCGCATATGACGGCGGTCCCTGAAGCCCGTCTCGCGCGCGATGGTCTCCAGCGAGTGGCGGCTTTTTTCGATCATGAGGCGCGCCGCCTCCAGCCGCAATCCCTCGATGGCCTTCGCCGGCGATTGCCCCGTCTCCTGCGTGAATACGCGGCTGAACTGCCGCGGGCTCAGATGCGCTTCGCCCGCGAGCTCCTCGACCGTCAGCGGCCGGTTCAGATTCTTGCGCGCATAGTTCAACGCGTTCTGGATGCGATCCGATTTCGGCGCGAGATCGAGCATCTCCGAATGCTGCGACTGGCCGCCCGCGCGCCGCTGATGCATCACGAGCTTGTGGGCCACGGAGCGCGCCACGTCCGCGCCGAGATCCTTCTCGACCATGGCGAGCGCGAGATCGAGACCGGCCGTCATGCCCGCCGACGTCCAGACCGGACCATCGACGATATAGATGCGGTCTTCCTCGACGCGCACATCCGGGAAGAGCCGTTGCAAGTCACGCGCGTACGCCCAATGCATGGTCGCGCGCCGGTTCGCGAGCAGGCCCGCCTCGGCCAGCACGAAACCGCCCGTGCAGATTCCCGCGATGCGCCGCGAGCGCGTGCTCGCGCGACGCAGAAATGCAAGCAGCGCGGCCGGCGGCCGCGCGGTGAGCGGCGCGTTGACGCCCGCGGCAATCCACGTGTCCATCGCGGTGCGCGCGCTGACGGCCCGCGTATCGAGCTTCATGCCGAGCGACGAGCGCACCTCGCCACCCGCCATCGAATAGTTTTCGATGCCGTAGAACGCTTCGCCCGCGGCGTCGTTCGCGAACTCGAACACCGATTGCGACGCGAGCGCCATGATCTGAAAGCCGTCGCTCAACAAATATCCGATGCGGTGCATGCCGTTCCTCCGCCGCCGATGTCCGTAAACTTCCTCGTGTCATGAAAGACTACCATATACGTCATTTGAGCCACGGTCAAACCGGACCAGAATTCACTCACGCAATCAACCATCTGTTTCCGAACGGAGTGAAATCATGACGCAGGAACACCTTGGCACGGCGCTCGTCACGGGCGCATCTTCCGGCATCGGCGCGGTCTATGCGGAGCGGCTCGCGCGACGCGGCTACGACCTCATTCTCGTCGCGCGCAGTCGCGATCGCCTGGCGACGCTCGCCGAGCGCATCACCAACGAGACGCGCCGCAGCGTCGAAATTCTCGACGCCGACCTGAACGACCGCGCGGCGCTCGCCGCCGTCGAGGCGAAGCTCCGGGAAGACGCGAGCATCACGCTGCTCGTGAACAACGCGGGAATCGGCACGCACACGCCCTTGCTGGACAGCGACGTCGACGCGATGACGCGCATGATCGAACTCAACGTGACCGCGCTCACGCGGCTCGCCTATGCGGCCGTGCCGGGCTTCGTCGCGCGCGGCAGGGGCGCGGTGATCAATATCGCGTCTATCGTGAGTATCGCGCCGGAGATTCTCAATGGCGTGTATGGCGGCACCAAGGCGTTCGTGCTTGCGTTCAGCCAGTCGTTGCATCGCGAACTATCGGGCAAGGGCGTGCGCATTCAGGCCGTGCTGCCCGGCGCCACGGCCACCGACTTCTGGGAAACCGGCGGCCTGCCGCTCGAAAACCTCGACAAGTCGATCGTGATGTCTGCGGGCGACATGGTCGATGCGGCGCTCGTCGGCTTCGACCGCGACGAGCTCGTGACGATTCCGTCGCTGCACGACGGCGCGAAGTGGGACGCCTATGAAGCCGCACGCCAGGCGATGGCGCCGGAGCTGTCGACCAGCACACCGGCCGCGCGTTACGCCGCGTGAATCCTCGGATGATATGAAGCAGTAGCCGATGCCACGCTGGGTGGGATGAGCGCCAACCGGAGGCGATTCTTGAAGCGCCGCCGCCATGGACCAAGCGGCGCGTGAACGCTGGCGAGACGTGTGAACGATAGCTGCGCCGAACTGACTTAGGAGTTGGCCGCGCTGCGCATGCCAAGGCAGGCCAGTCCCGCCGCACCCAGTCCCAGTGCCGCCGCCGCGATCCATAGCGCGATGGAGAATGACCCTGTGTGCTCGGCAATCGGCGCCGCGACCAGCGGCCCGACGATCTGTCCCAATCCGTATGCTCCCGTTGCGTAGCCCATCAGGCCGGCGGCGGCGTCGCCGCGCAACCGGCGCGCCTCCCGCATGGCAAACAGGGTGATGGCGGTGAACGGCAGGCCTAGCAGCAGGCTGCCGAGCCCGAAGCCGAGCGCGGTCGGCAATACGATGCCCAGCGCTATTCCCGACGCCTGGATGAGGTAGCACGCGGCCAACATCAGGCGGTTGTCCCACGACATCGGCAGCCGCGCGGCGATCAGTGCGCCCGCAATCAGTGCCAGCCCGAACGCCGGCCAGAACAGGTCGGGCCACGGCGATCCCGGCAACGCCTGTCGTGCGATGACCGGCAAGAACGTCGCCGTGATGATGTAGCCGAATCCCGCCAGGCTGTAGAGGCCGACAAGCCCTGTCGCATCGGCACGTGTCGATGCGAACGCGACCTTGTCGGGCACACGAGCGCGGCCGCGCGTAGCCGATGTTTCATGTGCGAAGGTCTTCCATACGATCGCTCCCGCCACGCCGGAGCAGACCGCGAATCCGATCCACACCCATGGCGCCGGTACGGCGAGCGCCGCGGCCGCCGCCCCCAGCAAGCCGGTCGCCACGATGCCAACGCCGGGTCCCGCGTAGATCACCCCGCCGAAACCATGTGCGTCGAGTTCGGCGAGCCGTCTCAAACCCCACTGCGACGCGAACACGAACGCCCACGCGCTGACGACGCCCGCCGCGAACCGTATCGCGGCCCACAGCCAGAACATGTCGACGAGTCCCATGGCGAGCGTCAGCACGATGGTCGACGCCAGCGCGAGACGCACCATGCGCGCGTGATCGAGGCGGATCGCCGCGCATGACAGCGCGCCGATCAGATATCCGGCGTAATTGGCCGACGCGAGCCAGCCGCCGTGACGGATATCCAGCGCGCCGCTTTTCAGCATCAGCGGCAGCAGCGGCGTGAACGCGAATCGCCCGACGCCAAGCGCCACCGCAAGCACAACGGCGCACGCGAGCGCGGCATTTCGCGCGTGATGGGCAGGCAGTGAGGAAGCGTGAGCGGGCGTAGCCATGATTCGACGTTCGAAGCAGCAATAAAGCGATCCTAGCTTGACCGAAGCATCTTGAAAAATGAATAATGAAGATGCGTTGAATCTTTTTTAGAGATCATGGACTTGTCGGCATTGACCATCTTCCGGGCTGTCGTCCGCGAGAACGGCGTGACGCGGGCGGCGGCCAAGCTCAACCGCGTGCAGTCCAATGTGACGACGCGCATCCGCCAGCTCGAGGAGACGCTCGGCGTGGAACTCTTCATCCGCGACGGCCGCCGCCTCGTGCTGACGCCGGCGGGCGAGACCTTGCTGCCGTATGCGGAACGCCTGCTCGCTCTCGCTGATGAAGCACGCCACGCGCTCAGCGAGAATCGTCCGCAGGGTCGCCTGCGGCTCGGGACGATGGAGAGCACCGCCGCGAGCCGCCTGCCGCGCGTGCTGGCGACTTACCACCAGCGCTGGCCGCAGGTGACGCTCGAACTGGCGACGGGCGTGACACGCGCGCTCATCGATGACGTGCGTACGTTCGAATTGGACGCGGCGTTGATCGCGCGGCCGATCGAGCCCGATGTGCTCCCCGCCGAGCAGTTCGAGTCGGTCCCGGTGTTCAACGAGGAACTGGTGGTGCTCACGCCGCGCGGGCAGCATCCGGCGGCAACCGCGCGCGATGCAGCGGGGCTCACGCTGGTGGCGTTCGAGCGCGGCTGCGCGTACCGCTCGTACGCGATGCGCTGGTACGAGCTGCAGGGTATCCGGCCGGCGCGCGTGCTGGAGCTGGGTTCGTACCACGCAATCGTCGCGTGCGTGGCGGCGGGCGCGGGGGTCGCGGTGGCGCCGCGGTCGGTGCTGGAACTGGCGCGGCTCGAGGGTGAAGTGGATCTGCATTCGATCGGCGAGCTGGGACAGGTGGATACGCTGCTCGTCTGGCGCAAGGGCCACTTCTCGGCCGCGCTCAATGCGCTGCGGGAGCTGCTCGGGGACGGGACGTAGGCCGGGCTCGCCGGTCAGAATCGATGTCGGGCTGACGATGGCGAAGGCTCCGTCGAGGTGCACGCCGTCCGGCGCGCCCTGCGGCGCATTGCGCGCGCGGGCGGGCAGAAGGCCCCGGCTTCACATGCCAAGAAAAGCAAGCGCATTGTTGCAGCGCCAGTCTTCCCTGACCGCATCCGGCAGGTCGAGCGCGTCGAATTCGCGGAGTGCTTTTTCGACCGGCATCATCGGAAACGCCGAGCCGAAGATCATGCGTTTTTTCAGCACCGTGCGGCCGTATTGCAGCAACGGCTCGTAGCCGGAGTGCGCGGTCGCGAGCAGCTTCGGGCGCACGGCGAGCGTGCCGATCCATATGTTCGGATGACGCCATGCCACCGCGAGCAGTTCCTGCACCCACGGCCAGCCGGGCGGCGAGGCGCACACGCGCAGATCGGGCAGCGCCATCATCACGCGATCCAGCGCTGCGGGATGGCCATACATCATCGAGGTATGCGTCGAGAAGTTGGTGCCGCAATGGATGTTGACGGGCACATCCAGCTCCACGCACTTCTCGTAAAGCGGAAACAACAGGGGATCGTCGATGTTCAGCTTGTGCTCGAAACCCTGCACGTTCAACCCGCGCAGACCGAGCTCGCGCACGGCGGCTTCGAATTCGGCGACCGCGGCGTCGCCCTTGTGCGGATCGACGCCCGCGAAGCCGATATAGCGCTCGCCGTGTGCGCGGCAGAACGCGGCGACATCCTCGTTCGAAATCTTCACGCCGAAGGTGCTCGTCAGATCGCGCGCCTTCAGCACGACATGACGCGCATTCAAACGCTCATAGGTCGCGAGATAGGCGGTAAGCGGATCAACGCCGCTTGGGTCGGCAACCTGGCGCTCGGTGCCTTCGTACACGCGGCGGTAGTTCGCCAGATGGCTGGCGGGACCGTCGAACTGCAACGAAGGCGGTCGGCTCGAAAAGTCCACGAACATGGGCAGCTCCGGAATGCGTGCGCGCGAGCATCAGCGCCAGCGAGACTCCTGACGGTCGTAGGTATCGGCGAACGGATCGGCCGTCTCGGCGATCAGGCGCTTCTTCGCGATCTTGCGCGAAGGCGTGCGCGGGAAATCGCCTTCGACGTATTGCAGAAAGCGCGGCACCTTGAACGGCGCGAGGTGCTTCGCGCAATACGCGAAGACGTCGGCAGGCGGCACATCCGCCTGCGTGAGGCCCTCGCGCAGCTTCAGATACGCCTTCACTTCCTCGCGGCGCAGCGGATCGGGTACGGGCACGACAGCGGCCTCGTCGATGGCGTCCATGCTTCGCAGCACGGTCTCCACTTCGGTCGCCGACACGTTCTCGCCCGCGCGCTTGATCATCTCCTTGATGCGTCCGACGATGAAATAGAAGCCGTCGGCGTCGCGCCGGAACAGGTCGCCGGTGCGAAACCATTCGCCGTCGAAGCTCTCGGCGTTTGCTTCGGGCCGCTTGTAGTAGCCCCACAGAATGCCGCGTCCGCGAATCCACAACTCGCCGATTTCATCGGTATCCGCGATGCTGCCGTCGTCGCGGCGGATCTGCAGCTCGCGAAACGGCGCGGGGAGGCCGCAGGTGCGTTCGAGCGCCTTGTCGTGCGCCCATGCGGGCACGAGCGCGCCCGTGCCCACTTCGGTCATGCCGAAGCCCTCGCGCGCGATCACGTTGAAGCGTGCTTGAACTTCCTCGCGCGCGGCGCGTGTCCAGCCGTAGATGCTGATGTACTTCAAGCACACCTCGGTGTCGCGTTCACCCGGCGGAAACTGGCTCAGCGCGGGCTCCGGAAAAATGCAATAGTGAATGCGATAGTCGATGAGCCAGGACATGAATCGCGACAGACTCATGCGCTCCGCGATATACGCGGTGCCGCCGAGCTTCATCGTCATGAGGAATTGCCACATCGGGTCCATGTAGAAGAACGGCGCCCAGATCAGCACGTTCTCGATGCCCGCCTCCGGTCCGCGCCGATGGCGCGCCGCGCCGTGGCAATGAATCATCCAGTAGTCGTGGCTCAGCATGCAGCCTTTCGGAAAGCCCGTGGTGCCCGAAGTGTATTGCAGGTTCAGCAGGTCGTCGCGCGATACCGCGCTGGCGGCCTTGAAGCCGGCGTCGCCCGCATCGACGAGCGCCTGCCATTGCAGCGGATGATCGCTCGCGCCGCTCACGATCACGCGCTCCCACGCGAGCAGACCGGGCAGCGCGGGCGCGTCGGCCAGGCGCGGCACGAACTCAGCGTCGATCACGAGGTACTGCGCGTCGGCGTCGGTCAGCACGAAGGTCATCTCGTCGTGCGTATAGGCCGTGTTGACCGGCACCATCACCGCGCCGATGCGTCCAAGCGCGATCCACGTGATCGGAAACTCGGGCGTGTTCTTCAGCATCAGCGCGACGTGACAGCCCTTGCGAACGCCGCGCTTCACGAGCGAATCGGCAAGTTGCGACGCCGCGCGGTCGATCTGCGCATAGGTCATGCCGATGCCGCGCTCGAACCACACCGCCGCGGTCTTGTCGCCATATAGCGCGGCCTGTTCGCGCACGAAAGCGCCGAGCGATTCGGGCAACGCGAGCAGCTCCTGACGTTTTCGATGGGCGAGCTCTTCCGCCACGGTCGGCGACTGTGTTCTCATGCTGTTCTCCAGAAACGTGTCGGGCCCCGGTCGGCGAGGCGCGCGTGTCGATGCGGGCTTCAGTCCTGCAGGATCATCTGGCAATCCTCCGGTGCCCAGTCGAGCAGAACGGACGCGCCGCGCGCATGCGCCGCGGGTCCGCGGCTGCCCTGCTGCTGCACGACGATCTGCATGTCGCCGGGCAGCCGCACGTGATGACGCACCACGCTGCCGAGCGTGATCGAATCCTCCAGCGTGCCGGCATGGCGTCTGCCGTCGGCGATGGCGTTGTCGAGCGCGAGATCCGATGATGCGGGCGCGGGCACCATGCGCACGCTTTCCGGCCGCACCAGCAATTTGACCGCCGCGCCACGCGAGACAGCCTGCGAAGTCATCGCGGCGCGCAGCATGCCGAGCGGCGTCGACACGATCGCGTGCTGGCCGGCGCTGCCCTGCACCGTGCCCGAAATCAGATTGGCGGTGCCGATGAAGCTCGCCGCGAACGCCGTGCGCGGCGAGCGATAGAGCTCGTCGGGCGTCGCGATTTGCTCGACGCGGCCCTGGTTCATCAGCACGATGCGATCGGACATCGACAGCGCCTCGTCCTGATCGTGCGTCACGTTGAGCATCGTGATGCCAAGTTCCGCATGCAGGCGGCGAATCTCGAACTGCATCTGCTCGCGCAGCTTCTTGTCGAGCGCGCCGAGCGGTTCGTCGAGCAGGATCAGCGCCGGGTTATAGACGATGCAGCGCGCCAGCGACACGCGCTGCTGCTGACCGCCGGACAACTCCTTCGGCTTGCGCGATGCGATGTCGGGCAAGCGCACCAGATCGAGCACTTCCTTCACCTTGCGGCGAATCTCGTCCATCGGCATCTTGCGCACGCGCAGCGGAAACGCGATGTTGTCGAACACGGTCATGTGCGGCATCAGCGCGTAGTTCTGAAACACCATGCCTAGGCCGCGCGCGCTCGGCGGCGCATCGGTGATATCGACGCCCCGCACGAAGATCCTGCCCGACGACGGGCTCACCATGCCCGCGATCAGGTTGAGCAGCGTGGTCTTGCCCGAGCCGCTCGGCCCGAGCAGCGTGACGAATTCGCCCTGCTTCACGCTGAAGTCGAGCGGAGCGAGCGCTTGCACCGTGCCGTAGCACCGCGAGACCTGCTTCAGTTCGATCATGTTCATCGTATGGTCCCACCCTCGTTCGCGTTCAACGCCGTTCCGCGCGCATGACGACCTGCGCCGCGTTGTGCCCGGGCACGCCCGTCACGCCGCCGCCCGGATGAACCGACGCGCCGCACTGATAGAGGCCCTTGATGGGCGTGCGATAGTCGGCGGCGCCCTGCACGGGGCGCCTGAAAAAGATCTGGTCGGCGCTGAGTTCGCCGTGATGCACGTGGCCGCCCGGCAGCGCGAAGATGCGTTCGAGATCGGCAGGCGACAGCACCTGCGCGTCGTCGATGCATTCGCGTATGTCGGGCGCGTGGACCGCGAGGGTATCGAGCACGATCTGGCAAAGGCGCTCGCGCTGCGTGTTCCACGTCCCTTCGCGCAGCGCATACGGCGCGTGCTGGCCGAAAATGCTGATCAGATGCTTGCCCTCCGGCGCGACGCCCGGATCGACCACGCTCGGCGTCATCACCACGAGCGCCGGATGCGGCGCGATCCCGCCATACTTCGCGGCATCCCATGCGCGTTCCAGATACTCGACCGAAGGCGCGATGCGCACCTGCGCCGGATAGGCGAAGCCCGCCGCCTGCGCGTCGAAGTCCTTGAACGTGGGCAAGCGATTGAGCGCGAGATGAACCTTGAACGCCGTCGAGCGATCGCGGATCCGCGCCACGCGGGACAGAAATTCCGGCGCCACGTGCTTCGCGTTCACAAGCTGCTGAAACAGCACCTTCGTGGCGACGTTCGATATCACGCATCCCGCTTCGATCCGCTCGCCCGACGCGAGCCGCACGCCCGTGGCGCGCTCGCCGTCGATCAGCACTTCCGCGACCGGCGCATCGCAGCGCACTTCCATGCCGTGCGCCTTGCCCGATGCCGCGATCGCCTCCGAGATCGCGCCCATGCCGCCGCGCACGAAGCCCGCCGGTCCCGCGCCCGTCGTATGGTCGCGAATGAAGCCGCGCAACAGCACGTAAGCCGAGCCCGGCGAGCAGATGCTCGTCGCCGCACCGCCGCACGATGCATAGAACCCCATCGCCGTGATCATTTCGTCGGACTCGAACCAGCGCCCCAGAAAATCGCGCGCGCTCAATGTGAGCACGTCGTAGAGCTCGTAGAACTGCTCGCCCATGTCGCGGAAGCGCCAGGCGAAACCAAGGAGCCTGCTGCGCGCGGAAAGCGCGTTGTCGGCGGGATCGGGCGGGATTTCCCACAGCATCTCGGACACGACCTTGCCGAGTTTCGTCATGTGGGCGCGATATTTGCCGTAGGCTTCGGCGTCCGCTTCGCTGAAGCGCGCGATATCGGCGAAGAGGCGTTCGCCTTCGGCGCGCAAGACGAGGCTGCGTCCGTCGCCGTAGAGATGCAGCATCGGCGACGGCACGACGATCTCGTAGCCGTATTTCGCCAGCTCCAGCTCCTGGATGATGCGCGGCTGCAGGAGCGCCATCGTGTACGACGCGGTCGATACGCGATACCCCGGCCACACGGGCTCGCTCACCGCCGCGCCGCCCGCGATCTCGCGCCGCTCCAGCAGGCAGACCTTGAAGCCCTTGCGCGCGAGATACGCGCCGCACACGAGACCGTTATGTCCCGCACCGATGATCACCGCGTCGTACCTGTTCGCCATGTTGGTGTCGATTCGTTCATTGATCGGCGGACGCATCGCGCCGTTGCAAGGTCATGATGCCGAGACACACCACGAGCGAGATCAGCGTGAGCAGCGTCGAGACGGCGGCAAGCACCGGCGACACTTCCCAGCGAAGCGCGCTGTACATCTTGACGGGCAGTGTCGTGGTCTGCGGCCCCGAGATGAAGTACGCGACCACGACTTCATCGAACGAAAGCAGGAACGCGAACAGCACGCTCACCGCCACGGATGCGCGAATCTGCGGCAGCACCACCTGAAGGAAAATGCGTGTGCGGCTCGCGCCCATCACGAGCGCGACGGCTTCCAGCGATACATCGGCGTGACGCAGCCCCGAACCCACCGCGATCACGACGAACGGCACGACCAGCACGGCATGGGCGAGCGCGATGCCCCACACGGTGTTGACCAGCGCGAGCATCGAGAACTGCTTGTAGACGCCGAGCCCGAGCACGACGACGGGCACGAGCATCGGCGTGATTGCGAACGTCTCGAGCACGCGCTTGCCGGGAAAGCGGCCGCGTGCAAGCGCATATGCGCCCGGCACGCCCACCGCGATCGATATGGCCGAAGCGAGCAGCGCGACCATCACACTCGTCACGCACGCGCCCCACCATGCCGGATCGGACAGGAACTGCCTGAACAACGTGAGCGAAAACGTCTTCGGCGGAAAGGTCAGCTCGCTGCCGCCGCCGAACGAGATCGGCACGATCACGAGGCTCGGCAGCAGCAGAAACAGATAGCCGCACCATCCGCCGATCGTGCCCAGCACGCGCATGAGGGCGCGCGAGTCGCGACGCTTCGGCTCGGGTTTCACGTAATCGCTGCTCACGCGGGTCGCGGTATCCATCATACGAGCGCCTCGCTGCCGCGCTGCACGCGTCCGAGCATCGCGATGAGCACGGCCGACAGCACGAGCAGCATCATCGCGATGGATGCGGCCAGCGTCCAGTCGAGCGTCTGCCGCGTGTAGAAGTCGATCAGGTTGGCGAGCATCATGTCGCGCGGGCCGCCCAGCAACGCCGGCGTGATGTACATGCCCATCGAGAGGGTGAGGCACATCAGCACGCCCGCGATCACGCCCGGCATCGACAGCGGCAAGGTGATGCGCGCGAAGATCATCCACGGTCCCGCGCCCATCATCTCGGCGGCAAACTTCAGATTGCGGTTCTGCGATGCAAGGCTCGTGAGAATGGGCAGCACCATGAAGGGCAGCAGGTAATTGGTCATGCCGATGACGACGCCCGTGCGATTGAACATCAGCTCGGGATGCCACGCGTCGCCCGACAGCCAGCCCGCCAGTTTCGCGACGATGCCGGCGCTGCCGAGCACCACCGTGAACGCATAGCTCTTCACGAGGATGCTGGTCCAGAACGGCAGCATCACCATCACGAGATACGGCGCGCGTTTCGATGCGGGCATGCGCGCGAGATGCAGCGCGACGACATATCCGAGCACGAGGCTCGTCAGTGTGGCGAGCACGCTGATCATGAGCGTGTTGCCGAGCACGCGATGAACGAGCGCGTTCGTCAGCACCTGCTCGTAGCCGCGCAGCGTGAAGGCGTGGTCCCAGATGCTCGACCAGCCCACCACGCACAGCGGCCAGAGGAAGAACACCGCCAGCAGCCCGTAGAGCGGCAGCAACATCGCGACGACGGCCTTCAGGTTCAACGTGTAGTTCATCGCGCGCCCCGTATCGCCTTACGTCAGCATCCAGGTCGTGAAGCGGTTCTGCAGCGTGTCGTAGTGATCGCCCCACCATGCATCGTTGATGATGATGCTGTTCTTGTCGTGCATGTCCGGCATGCGCGCCTTCGCGGCGGCGGAGACCAGCGGCATCGCCTGCGCCGCGTTCGGCGCGAATTCGACCATCTCGCAGAACGCGGCCTGACGATCCGGACGCAAACAGAACGCCACGTACTGCATCGCGGCCTGCGTGTTCTTGCCGTACTTCGGCACCGCGAGATATTCGAGGCTGTTGAGCGTCTGCTTCATCGACATCTGGATCGACGTGCCCGCGCGCTGCGCCGGCAGCACGCGGCTCAGGTACGTATAGGTGAAATCGAGTTCGTTGCTCGCGATGAGCGTGACCGTTTCGGGGGTCGTCTCGATCCACTTGCGCACCGCCGGCTTGATGCGGTCCATCGCCTTGAACGCGCGTTCGACATCGAGCGGATAGAGCTTGTCGGGCGCGACGCCGTCCGCGAGCAGGGCCATCTCCAGATTCTCGCTCACACGTGGACGCAGGCCGCGTCGTCCCGGAAAAGCCTTCACGTCCCAGAATTCGGCGTAGGTCATCGGCGGCTTGCTGCTGCGCTTCGGATCGAAGCCGATGCCGCCCGCATACGAATATGTGCCGACGAAATCCGGCCCGGTCTTCGTGATCAGCCCCTCGGTCCTGACGATGGCCGGATCGAGCTTCTCCCACATGCCCTGGCGCGAGCCCGCGACGATCTGCGGTCCAATGCTGTCGAACACGTCCCACGAGACGTTCTTCGATTCGACCTGGACCTTCATGCGCGCGAGGTCCGCGCTGTTGACGAGATTCACTGCGATGCCGGTCTCCTTCGTGAACGGCTCGGCAAACGCGCCACGAATCGCGGCTTCATACGCGCCGCCCCAGCATGTCACGCTGATGCTCTTCGACTGGGCGCGCACGATGGCGGGCGCGCCCAGCAACGCCGCACCGGCAAGCGCGCCCGCCTGCTTGAAGAACTCGCGCCGCGAACGCGACGAAGTATCGGCGGCTGTTTCGATTTCGACGTCAGGCGTTTTCACGATGGTCTCCATGAGCGCGAGTGGTGAGGAGCGATGCGTCATCCGGCGATCCAGATCGCCTTCCAGTCCATGTATTTGTCGAACGCGTGCATCGACTTGTCGCGGCCGAAGCCGGATTGCTTGAACCCGCCGAACGGCGAGGACATGGTGCCGCGGTCGAAGCAGTTGACCCACACCACGCCGGCCTTCAGTTGCCGCGAGACCTGCTGCGCCCGCGCGACGTTCGAGGTCCACACGGCGGCGGCGAGTCCGTAGATGGTGTCGTTGGCGATCCGCACCGCTTCTTCCGGCGACTCGACCGTGATGGCCGACAGCACCGGCCCGAAGATTTCCTCGCGCGCGATGCGCATGTCGTTGCTCACGCGGTCGAACACGGTCGGCTCGATGAAATAGCCGCCCGACTCCGGCCGCGCGGCGCGTCCACCCGCGATGATGCGCGCGCCGTCGGCGCGTCCCGCGTCGATGTATGACATGACTGTTTCGTGCTGCGTCTGGCTCACGATGGCGCCCATTTTCGTGGCGGGATCGAGCGGATCGCCGGGCACGAGCTCGCGCGCGATGGCCGCGATCTTGTCGAGCAGTTCGTCGCGCACGGCGGCGTGCACGATGAGCCGCGAGCCCGCATTGCACACCTGCCCGCTGTTGGCGAAGATGCCCGCAGCGACGGCGCGCGCGGCGGCGTCGAGATCGGGGCAGTCGTCGAGCACGATATGCGGACTCTTGCCGCCGCATTCGAGCCCGACGCGCTTGATGTTGGACTGGCCCGAGTACTGCATGAAGAGCTTGCCGACCGCCGTGGAGCCGGTGAAGCCGACCGCGTCGACGTCCATGTGCAGGCCGAGCGCGCGCCCCGCTGTTTCACCGTAGCCGGGCAACACGTTGAGCACGCCCGGCGGCAGGCCCGCTTCCATCGCGAGCGCGGCGATGCGGATCGCGGTCAGCGGGGATTGTTCGGCAGGCTTGAGCACGACGGAGTTGCCCGATGCGAGCGCCGGGCCGAGCTTCCAGCTCGCCATGGACAGCGGATAGTTCCACGGCACCACGGCCGCGACTACGCCGAGCGGCTCGCGCACGATCATCGTGGTCATGTCGGGCGCGGCGGGCGCGGTCTCGCCGTAGAGCTTGTCGACAGCCTCGCCGTACCACTGGATGCAGGTCGCCGAGCTGACGATGTCGCCGTTGTACGCGTTGGCGATCGGCTTGCCGACATCGAGCGATTCGAGCAGCGCCAGTTCCTCGCGATGCTCCATCATCAACTGCGCGAACTTCAGCATGACGGCCTTGCGCTCGGCGGGCGCGCGGCGCGACCACACGCCGGATTCGAACGCCTTCCTCGCACTGGCCACCGCCACGTCCACGTCTTCCTTGTCGCATTCCGCGATCCCGGCGATTACGCGGCCCGTCGCGGGATTGACCGTCGCAAAGGTCTTGCCCGACAGCGCGGGCACGTACCGTCCGTCGATGAACGCGCGGCCTTCGGGCCGGATCTCCTGCGCGCGAGCGCGCCACACCGATGCGTCGGGAATGCTCACAGCAAAACTCCTTGATGGATGAGTGGATTGCGTGCTTCCTCAAGCGGTCGAACCCAGTGTACGGTGTCAAAACCATGAAAACCAATACATTCTGCTAAGCTTGTTCCTGCCAGAAAGTTATACCTTCAACGAGTCCGGACCATGCTCAAAGTGCGCCATCTGGAGATTTTCCGCGCGGTCGTGAAGTCCGGCAGCGTGTCGGCCGCCGCGCGTCTGCTGTATGTCTCGCAGCCCGCCGTCACCAAGACGTTGCGCATGCTCGAGGAGGAAATCGGCCTCACGCTGTTTCTGCGTGTCAAAGGGCGCCTGGTGTGCACGCCCGAGGCCGAGGCGATCCTGCCGGAAATCGAGCGCCTGTTCGGCAGCGTGCAATCGATTGCGGAGACCGCGCGCGAGATTCAGCAAGGACATCGCGGGTCGATTCGCGTGTCGACGGTGTCGATGCTCGCGACCACCATCGTCGCGCGTGCGGTGGGCGAGTTTCGTGAGACTCATCCGTATGTGGAATTCGATATCCGCGCACTGCCGACGCGTCACGTCGTCGAATACGTGAACAACAACCAGGCGGATTTCGGCATTCTCGATGTGGCCGCGCCTTCCGGCACGCTCGAGGTCGAAGAGTTCTGCAGCGCGGAGCTGCGCTGCGTGATGCGCGCCGGGCACCGGCTCGCGGGGCGCAAGACCATTACGCCGAAAATGCTGGACAAGGAAACGCTTGCCACGTTCGGCGAGGACACGCTCACAGGCTGGCGGCTGCGCGAGGCTTTTCGCGCGCAAGACCGGATGTTTACGAGTACGTTCGTCTCCAACAGTACGCCGGTGCTTTGCGCGCTCGTGAGGGAAGCCAACGCGGTGGCGCTCGTCGATCCTTTCGCGCTGATGGGACGCTCGTTCCCTGATCTGATCGCACGGCCATTCTCGCCGGCCGTGCCGGTCGAGCCGCGTTTCCTGTTCGCGCCTGGTCGCCCGCGTTCGGTGATCGTCAATCAGTTCGTATTGCAGCTCAAGAAGACAGCGGATCAGATGGCGATGCGATAGGGCGATCCTCGGGGCTTGCCAAAACGCTCAAATGAACGACGGTCCTTGGTTTCATTCGATGCATGGAACATTGAACTAGCCATGTCTTTCGGAGGAGGTCATTTTATGCTCTTGAGGCATAGCGATAAGCCGGCGTTCCGTGAGGGCGCCGTCGCCCGTCGGCAAGCGTCTCGTGGAAGGCGTGACGCGGGTGCTCGCCGTCTTGCCGGAGCAAGTCCTATGCGCGAAGGTGTTCGATACAGCTAGCTTCCCGGCAATTATCGCAGGTCAACTTTGACGAGCTTTTTTACGCATTCTCGAAGCTGTATCGCGCGTGTCGCCCGACGGAACCGCCAGATTTTGCATCTTAAGTACGGTTACGCCTACTTGGCATGATCCAGAATGGCCTTCGCCTCGTTTGCATGCGGACCGGACGGGGCAACGTTCAGATAGTCCTGCAGGGTATCAAAGGATTTCGACGTGAGTCCCGCGGCGCTTTGAATCTTCGCTAGGTCGTAAAGCGATCGCGACTCAGCCGCAGTATTGCCAGCTTGGCGTGACAAAGCCACAGCTTGGGAAACACTCTCCTGCGCCTCTGCATATCGCCCCTTGCTGAATTGAACTTCAGCAAGATTGGTGAGCGCGTTGGCGGCGCTCACGTAGTCGCCGCTCTTTATGAACAATTCGGAAGCGGTGTCATACTGACTAATCGCAGCATGCATACTGCCTTTATTCTCGGATATCGCGGCAGCGGTGTAGTACGCTTTCCCCTCTTCCGCGGGGGAGAGATACTTCTTCTGCGACAGCACATACGAAATGTTCTTCTGCGCCGCGACATTGTTGTTGCTCTGAAGGTGCGCTTGTGCAAGGACGAGCTGGGCTGCAATCTTTCCCTCCCTGTTTCCGGTGCTTTTATATGCAGCCAACGCCGTTCGCGAGCTGGCGAGCGATGTGATCGGGCGACCTAGGAGCGCTTCCCGGTTCGCAATGCGAACGTACGCTTGGCCGACGTCGTTGGCATCGGCAATTGGATAAAGCGGAGGAACCGCATCCTCCATACCCCGATGCATCAAAGCTTTTACAAGCGGACACTGGATCAAGTGCTTTGCGCGATCATCATATAAGGCCGGATTCTTCGATATCAATTTTCCCCAGGTGTAGAGCTCGAGATTTGTCGGACGATCCGGCGTCTTTCTGAGCATCTCGGCAAACTCTGCGCTCTTTAAATCACCCGACTTAAGGCGCTCGTCGAGCGCCTTAACCCTTGTAGACATCGGGATAAGATTCAGAAGGTTCTGCGCATCGCTCATCGGCACATAGCGGGCAGCCGTACCGCCTATGCCAATCTGCGCGCGACAAGTGCCAAGCGAGCTTCCAGACGGATCGATCAGCGGTCCCCCGCTATCACCACCCGTCGACAAACTTTGCTGAACTTCGATGTTTCCATTCACTGCGATGACATGTACGGCCTGCTCGTGGAAAACAGCCTTCTCGTCTCCGATTTTCGGATAGTTCATTACATAGAGAGTCGTCGACTGGTTTGGTTCTCGCAAAACGATATCCACAGCATGGACGGTTGATGGCAGCGGATGGCTCAACTGAAGTAGAGCTAGGTCAGTCGGAGCATCGATCGTGCTCACGACTTTGGCGTCGGTCTTTTCCCCGGGGATGACGGGACTCTCCGCGTGAATGGCTTCCTTGGAAGTCGCAGTCTCGATTACATGCTTGTCAGTCAGAACGAATCCGTGTTCGGCATCAATGAGATACCCGGTTCCCCAAATGTCGCCGTCTCCTATCGTGATACGGAGCACCGCGCCACTGTATTCGTTGCGAAGCTGAACTTCATCCATCTTTGGCGGTTCGAAGTTTCCACATTCCGCGATTGCAGTCGCAGCCCCACCCAGATTGAACCCGGCGCAGAACGCTATGCTGAGGAAGAGACGCTTCACGGCACCTCCTATTTTCCGGGCGTCTTGGGGTAAGCGAAACTGACCGTGAGCTTTTGAATCGCTGTCTTGGTGACATCACCCGAGAAATCAGCAGTGATCGGGGTAATCTTGGGCCCGACATCTGCATTCACATTCGTCTCGACAGTGAATTGCAATGTCAGGTCGAGTGCCGACGGCTTTAGCGGCACGCGCGACTTCTCCGCATCCTTCACGCCCTTTGCCGCGCTCACGATCGTTTCCTCGAGTGTCTGCGTGAGCGATGCGGAAGCGACGTTTCTCTCGGCACCGGGGCTTGGAGGCTTCAACGTCAGCACGACTTGTTGCGCCTTATCTTGTTCCCAGTGTCCGCCAACGGAAATTACCCAAAGCGTCACGCCTCCGCCTACCTTTACCTTCACAACGGTCTGCAAATCCAGTTTCACTTCACTTAGGGGGGGCAAATTGCTCTCGGCAAGCGTCGACTGGACGTTTGCCAGAGCTTGCTGCACCTGGTTAAGAACGCTTTCAATTTCCGCAGGCGGGCCTTCTGGAACGGCTGGCCGTTTCGCGTTGGCGTGGACACCAACAACGAGAAGGAATGCGGCGACCATCACTCGAAGACTCTCGTTCATTATTGTTCTCCGCTTTCCACGGCTTACAAACACTACAAAATGCCACGACTAACGCTACCGATTTCTGAAGAGTCTAGGATATATTTTTGAGCGGAGGTGAACAGTTCTCATCTGATAAAAACCCTTCATTCTGGCGTCGCGCCCTGACTCGGGACCGAGTTCCGACCTAAACGAAGCTTCTGTAATTGGGCACGCAAACCTCTAGCACGATCGTGCGTTGACATTGGATTTAGCGGATCAAAACGGGAATTTTTGGAAGGCCCAATCGTTTCGCGGACGCCGACAACTTATTGACTGCGAGAAGCTGAGTAACCGGGACGGCCGGCCATCGGCGGTTCCTTCTTCACGATCGAGGTGTAAAGAAGACGTCGACCCCGCGCTGAGGAATCCTGCCTTCACAGAGACGCTAGTCGTCGAAAGATACAACCCGGGGAAGCCCACTACCGGGACACGAAGGGGCTTGAATCACAGTATCCGACACGTTGCCGCCAGCGAACGCACGAAAAACGTAGCATCGCACCCAGAGATTTAACGGCATTTCAAGGCTGGCTTCGCTGATGGGACATCTGCCGCATAGACAGCCACACGAGCCTCGAATACATCACGGGGAACGGCTTGCCAGCTGGCTGCGCAGCGATCATGTGAGAACATCCCTGAGGTAAGAGTAAGGGAAGTCGCCGTTCATTCTTCGATAGTGTTCATGCGGCCACACCGCGCGCCATCAGCCCAACAAAGAGCCAGCCCACTCGCAAGCGGATCAAGCAGGCAAGCGGCGGGATCAACTTCAACGGGAATATCATGAATATGGCCCGCCAAGCTTAAAACGGAGTATCGTCCACTCCGCTGCTCGAAGATGCTTCGACCGACGCGACAAGTTGGCGTATGCCGTGCTACCGAGGCGCCGGTCGGTCATGGCACCGCGTCGATGAAGATCACTCTCCGTGAGGGATCAAGTTATGCCGGCGCCGGGCCCGTCGAATCGCGCTCGATAATCGAGACATCGAGCATCGGAGGACATTCGGCGGCTTTTCCCGCGATTCGATCTATCAGGTATTCAGCCGCCAGCTCGCCCATCTGGCGGTCCGGTACACGTATGGTTGTCAAGGCAGGCTGAAAGTGCGCCGCAAGTTCAATGTCGTCGAAGCCTGAAATCGACACTGCACCGGGTACTTCCAGGCCCATTTCCTTTGCCTCGAGAAGTGCGGCTATCGCCAACGCGTCGTTCCCGCAGATGATGGCGGTAGGAGCCGGATCAGCATTCATCATTCGCTGAAACGCAGCCCGTGCAAAAGGAATGCGCGAGGTCGCGTTGTCGGCCATCACCGCCAGATGCTGCGGCCTGACGGCAAGCCCGTTCCGAGCAAGCGTGTCGGTAATCGCTTTCAACCGTGCCTCGACGCGACTGTTGTCCTTCTGCGATTGGAAAATCACTCCGAATCGACTATGGCCAAGCTGAAGCAGACGCAGCGTCATCAATTCATACGCGCGAGTGTGCTCGAAGCCGACGCAAGGCCGCTGGCTGTCTGCGCGCCGGCCGAATGTAATGACGTACGGTATGCCTTTCGCCTCCAGCAGCTCGAACAGAGCATCAGGATAATCGTCGCCAAGCAGCGCGAGCGCGTCGACACCTCGCGCGATCATTCCTCGCGCCTGCCGGTAACCCTCCATAGGATCATACGATGAGCAGGCGACGAAGACCGCCAGCCCTTCAACGCCGAGGCGAGCCTGGAAAGCCTGGAGTTGCTGGTGAAATTTCTCATGCTGGAGTGTGGGCACGATCGCGCCGACCGCGTACGAGCGGCGCGAAACGAGCGAACGGGCCGCTGCATTCGGTACCCAGTCCAATTGGGTAATTGCAGCCTGGACCTTGGCTCGTGTCTGCTCCGTGACTTTCGCTGGTTCGTTCAGAAACCGCGACACGGTGGCGGTAGACACGCCGGCCAGGCGCGCAACGTCGGCCAACAGAGGCTGGGCCGTCAATGCAGCGTTGGCGGAAGCCAACATTTCAGATTCGGTCTGGGGGGAGGCAGCAGCGTCGCCTGCCGAGTCGTTGGAGACTCCCATAGCAAGTCATACCTCGATGTAAGCGATACGCTTACGATAAGTGTTTTCCCTTAATGACGCAACTTGCCGTTCGAGCGCAAGATGCCTGCGGATTGATAATGTAAGCGCTAATCATAGTACTAAAACGAGCGGTGTTCCATATTTGCCAGACAGAGAAGATCGCTGTCGATAAGTCTGTGCAATGCGTGATTTACGCTTACATTTCGGCTACCCGCCCATCCGGGAAGCCCGGCATCGGCGTGGCGGCAAAACCCGGCCGCCCGTACTGACCACATGCGCTCGCATGAATACATGGAGACATCAAATGACAGATCGCCCCACACCCCCGCCCGCTCCGCCACGGATTCGGCGCCAGCAATTGATCGCAATGGCCTTGCTCATGCTGAGCGGCGTGATCAATTACCTGGATCGCGGCACGCTTGCGGTGGCCAACGAGCTCGTCCGCGGCGACCTCGGGCTCACAATGGGGCAGATGGGCGTCCTGCTGTCCGCCTTCTCGTGGACCTACGCCGTGTGTCAACTCCCGATTGGCGTACTGGTCGATCGGATCGGACCTCGCTGGCTCCTGGGCATCGGCCTGGTCATCTGGTCGGTTTCGCAGGCTGCGGGCGGCTTTGCCGCAACGTTCGGCTTTTTTGTCATCGCCCGGCTCGTGCTCGGGATCGGCGAGGCGCCCCAGTTTCCATCGGCGGCCCGAGTGGTAGGGAATTGGTTTCCGCCTGCGTCGCGCGGCGCACCCACCGGCATTTTCAACTCGGCCTCGCCGCTCGGGATTGCACTCGCCCCGCTCGTCCTTTCGCCGTTGATTGCCGTTCTTGACTGGCGTTGGGCTTTCTGGATGACGGGTGCTGCCGGACTGGTCGTGGCGCTTGTCTGGGTCGCCATGTATCGCGACCCGGTGAAGTCGCGAATGTCCGAGGAAGAGCGCGCTTACCTTGAATCCGGCGTCGAAGTCTCGGACAAGCCGCCCGCCAACGTCAGCTTCGCGGAGTGGCGCGCCCTGTTTTCCTACCCCGCCACGTGGGGCATGCTGATCGGATTTTTTGGCTCCGTGTACCTCAACTGGGTCTATCTCACCTGGTTACCGGGCTATCTCAGAACCGCGCGGCATATGAGCCTCGCAAACACAGGCTTCGCCGCAGCGGTTCCGTTCTTTTGTGGCTTCCTGGGTGCACTGGTTGCCGGATGGGTCTCCGACCGCATCGCAAGCAAGAGCGCGTCACCCGTGGGCGGGCGCCGGAACGCGATGGTATTTGCGATGCTCGGAATGGTCGTCTTCACCGTGCCCGCTGCATTCGTCGAAAGCAACACGATCGCCTTGGCGTGCATCTCGGTCGTGATTTTTCTTGCCAACGCGTCGTCGGCTTGCGCGTGGTCGCTCGCGACAGTCACGGCGCCGCCCAGCCGGATTGCCTCGCTCGGTGCGATCCAGAATTTCGGTGGTTTCCTCGGTGGCGCGTTGGCGCCTCTGCTGACCGGATATATCGCACAGGCATGGTCATTCGTCCCGGCGCTTCTGACTGGCGCGGGAATCGCTCTCGTCGGCTCGATGGCATACCTGTTCCTGGTCCGCAAACCGATTCCGGAACGAGACCCCTCGGCGAACACCATCCCGTTTCAGGTCTCGACCTGACAGCGCATTGCACACAGGCAAATCGTCAATCATTTCCAAGAGGAGCAGGCATCGTGAACATCAATATGCCGACAACCGCCATCGAGGGCATCGTCCCGGTCATGCTCACCCCTTTTCTCGACAGCGGTGAAGTCGACTACGCGGGGCTGGAGCGTCTGATCGAATGGTATGTGGCGCACCGATCGGACGCGCTGTTCGCCGTCGCTCAGTCGAGCGAAATGCAGTTCCTTACCCTCCCTGAACGGGTCGCGATCGCCCGATTCGTCGTGGAGAAGGTTGGCGGTCGCATCCCGGTCGTCGCATCCGGCCATATCAGCGATTCCATCGGTGACCAGATCGAGGAGCTCCGTGCGGTCGCATCCACCGGAGTGCAGGGCATCGTGCTTGTCACGAACAGGCTTGATCCGAAACACGAGGGTACGGCGGTATTCCTTGCCAACCTTCATCAATTGCTCTCCGCGCTGCCGCCGGAAGTACCGCTCGGCCTGTACGAGTGTCCGGCGCCGTATCGCCGCTTGCTCACCGATGACGAACTCAAGGTGTGCATCGACTCGGGGCGGTTCGTGATGCTGAAGGACGTGAGTTGCGACCTGAGCACCGTCGTCCGGAGAGTGGCAATGGCGGAGGGGTCGCCGCTCAAGATCCTGAACGCAAACGCGGCCATCGCATGGGACGCAATGAAAGCAGGCGCGGCCGGATTCAACGGGGTATTCAACAACTTCCATCCCGATCTCTATCAATGGCTGCGCAGCGACAGCGCAAGCCATCCGGCGCTCGCAGAGGCGTTGTCGACCTTTCTCGTGCTCGCGGCGGTGTCGGAAGCACTCGGCTATCCCGCGCTTGCGAAGATGTACCACCAGCGCATTGGCACATTCTCGTCCATCGGTTGCCGCGCAATCGACTATGACGTCCGCCAGCGCTTCTGGGCCCTCGATGCAGTGCTCGACAAGATCGTCGCCGGCACCGAAGACTTCCGCTCGAAGATTTGCGCCTTGTCGCTCGAACCGCGTCACGGCAAAGCAGGCTAACTAACACCAGATACGGAATTGAAAATGAGTGACGTAATCGCCGCTGAGCAGCGAAACGACAAACGCATCGTCCAGATCGAGCTTGGCGACCGTAGCTACCCGATCGTGATCGGGCGCCGCTTGTTCGATGACGCATCAGTCTGGTCGAGTGCCGGCGAAGGCGACTGCGCGGCAATCGTCACCAACACGACCGTGGGGCCGCTATACGCGGCCACGCTCGAACGCGCGATCTCGAACCGGTTCAGGCGCGTGATCCATATCGAACTGCGCGATGGCGAGGAATTCAAGGATGCCGCGTCGCTGAATCACATTTTCGACCGGCTGCTTTCCGAGCGCGCAGACAGGAAAACCGTGTTGTTCGCATTGGGAGGCGGCGTGGTGGGTGACATGACGGGCTTCGCGGCCGCATGTTACATGCGCGGCATCCCGTTCGTGCAAGTCCCGACAACGCTGCTCGCCCAGGTCGATTCATCAGTCGGCGGCAAGACTGCCATCAATCATCCTCTCGGGAAAAACATGATTGGAGCGTTCTATCAACCGCGGCTCGTCGTCGCCGACCTGGACACGCTGTCGACGCTTCCTGCCCGCGAGTTCGCCGCCGGACTCGCCGAGGTGATCAAGTACGGCCCTGTCCTCGACCCTCAGTTCTTCAACTGGATCGAGACGAACATCGACGCACTCATTGCGCGCGACACCGACGCATTGGGATATGCAATACAACGTTGCTGCGAATTGAAGGCCGAGGTAGTGGCCAAGGACGAGCACGAGGCGAATGTGCGGGCGGTTCTCAATTTCGGGCACACCTTCGGTCATGCCATCGAAACCGGCGCCGGCTATGGCGTGTGGATGCACGGCGAGGCTGTTGGTTGCGGCATGGCGATGGCCGCCGACCTGTCGGCGCGCCTCGGCATGATCTCCGAGGCATTCGCGATTCGATTGCGCCGTCTGGTCGAGCGCGCCGGGTTTCCCGTCGTCGGGCCGCGACTGGGCGCCGATCGGTATCTCGAGCTGATGCGTCATGACAAGAAATCGGAGGGAGGTGAGATTCGCTTCGTGCTGCTCGATGAAGATGGCCATGCGAGCATCAGGCCCGCACCGGACACGATCGTGCGTCAGGTGATCGACGCCAATTGTCAAAGGAGCTGAGAGAACACATCATGTCCGAGAAGCACATCATCTGCCTTGGCTCCGCTCTGTGGGACACCATTTTCCGCGTGGACCATATCCCGCCGCACGGCGGCAAGGTTTTGCCGACCATAGCGGTGCAAGGCGCCTCGGGGATGGCAACGGTCGCCGCGGTCAGCATCGCGCGGCTGGGCGGGCGGGTCAGCCTGTGGAGCCGCATCGGCGACGACCATACCGGCCAGATGTTCATTGAAGATCTGGCTCGCGAAGGCGTTTCGACAGCGGGCGTCCGGCAATTGCCGAATGTGCGCACCCCGTTCTCGACGATTCTGGTCGACAAGCACGGAGAACGATTGGTGGTGCCGTATTTCGACCCCGCGCTCGATACCGATACGGGGTGGCTGCCACTGCACGAAATCGCGAGCGCGGGCGCGGTCCTCTGCGACATGCGTTGGCTGCAAGGCGCCGAGGTGCTGTTTTCACATGCGCGACGCCTGAGTATTCCGACCATCCTCGACGCCGACGTCGCTCCGGTCGACGACCTTCGAGCCATGATGCCGCTGGCCGACCACGTGCTGCTTTCGGAGCCGGCATTACATTCCCTGAGCGGGGCGTCCTCACCAGAAGAGGCGCTCGTGGAAGTCGCGTCTACTCTGAGCGCCAGGGTAGTCGGGGTAACACTCGGCGCGCGTGGAAGTCTGATCTGGCAGAACGACGACGGAGCCGGAACGCTAAGTCGCTTTCCCACCATCAACATCCGCGCGCTCGATACGCTCAATGCGGGAGATGTGTGGCACGGCACGTACGCCTACGGTATTACGCGCGGCTGGGATCTTTCCCGAACAGTGCGCGCAGCAAGCGTCGCGGCAGCGATGAAGTGTGAGCACTTCGGCGGTCGCGCAGGAGCACCCCGTCTGCCTCAGTTGCTCGAGCGGCTGCAACTTGGCGCGGCGGAGTTTGTATAACGCCGGTCGTCCAGACAATCTGCATGAAGCGAAAAAATTGCCCCGCCGATGCGGGGCGATTCGTTTTCGCTGACCACCCTTCAAATCAGGTCACCGGCGCCGGATTGAACAATACGAGCGCGTTATGCAGCTTGAGCGCCTCGGCCTTCGTCTGCTTCCGCCCGCTCGCGACATCGAGCATCAGGCGGAACAGCTCCCAGCCCACATCCGAGATCGTCGCGTCGCCCGTGGCGATGGTGCCCGCGTTCACGTCCATCAGATCGTGCCAGCGGCGCGCGAGATCCGAACGCGTCGCGACCTTCAGCACCGGCACTTCCGCCAGGCTGTACGGCGTGCCGCGTCCCGTCGTGAACACGTGCAGGTTGATGCCCGCCGCCAGTTGCAGCGTGCCGCAGATGAAATCGCTCGCAGGCGTCGCCGCATAGATCAAGCCCTTCTGCCTGACCTTCTCGCCAGGCGAGAGAACGCCGGAAATGCTCGAGCTTCCCGACTTCACGATGGAACCCATCGCCTTCTCGACGATGTTCGAGAGCCCGCCCTTCTTGTTCCCCGGCGTCGTGTTGGCGCTGCGGTCCGCGCCGCCGCGCTTCAGGTAATCGTCGTACCACTGCATCTCGCGGATGATCGCGGCGGCCACTTCGCCGTTCGCCGCGCGCGCCGTGAGTTGCGCGACGCCGTCGCGCACTTCGGTCACTTCCGAGAACATCACCGTCGCGCCCGCGCGCACCAGCAGATCCGTCGCGAAGCCGACCGCCGGATTCGCCGTGAGGCCCGAGAACGCATCGCTGCCGCCGCACTGTACGCCGACGACCAGATCCGACGCCGGGCACGTCTCGCGCCGGCGATTGTTGAGGCGCTTCAGATGCGTCTCGGCCATGCGCATGATCGACTCGATCATCGACTGAAAACCGACGTGCGATTCGTCCTGCAGCACGACCGTGCCGCCGTTGTCATCGTGGGTGTTGTCGCCGATATCCGCCACGTCTTCCGTTTCCGCCGTCGCGGCCGCGATCGGAATGGTGCCCGGCGGCATCAGGCGCTCCGGTTGCAGCTTCTCGCAGCCGAGGCTCACCATCATCACCTCGCCGCCGAAGTTCGGGTTCAGCGCGATGTTGCGCACGGTGCGGATCGGCACCATCGCATCGGGCGCGTCGATCGCCACGCCGCAGCCGTAGGTGTGCCCGAGGCTCACGACATCGTCGACGTTCGGATACTTCGGCAGCAGTTCCGCCTTGATGCGCGTGACCGCGTGCTGCACCACGTCCGCCACGCACTGCACGGTAGTCGTAATGGCGAGGATGTTGCGCGTGCCGACCGAGCCGTCCGCGTTGCGATAGCCCTCGAACGTGAAGCCCTCGAGCGGCGATTCGTCCGGCGCCTTGATCGTCGCGATGGGCAGATCGTGCAGTTCGGGCGGCGTCGGCATGCGGGTGACGTGCTCGTTCACCCAGCTTCCCTTCGGCAAGGGCCTGGTCGCATAGCCGATCACCACGTTGTAGCGGATCACCGCGTCGCCTTCCGCGAGATCCTTCAGCGCAACCTTGTGGCCCTGCGGCACGCGCTCGCGCAGCACGAGACCGTCGGAGAACGTGGCGCCTTCGCCGAGACCGCCGTCGTTGACGACGATCGCGACGTTGTCATCCGGATGGACGCGAATATAGAGGGGAGATTGATTCATTCTGACGATTCCTTCGGCGGAACAGACCGCGCGGCCGCGCGCGGCTTGGAGTTATGTCATCCTACAACATGGGCGTCCACATTGGGTAAGTATTTACCCGAATATCTTGATTTCACACGCTTAAATTGATTGTCCCTCGTCACATCATGTTGTACGATGACATATAAGCTCGGCACCCGCCGGTCGCTGCTCACCGAGATACATCAACATGACGACACCGCAAGAACTGAAGCAAATCGTTTCCGAAGGCCTGCTCTCCTTCCCCGTGACGGACTTCGACCAACAAGGCAACTTCCGCGCCGATACGTACGCGCAGCGCCTCGAATGGCTGGCTCCGTACGGTGCTTCGGCGCTGTTCGTCGCGGGCGGCACGGGCGAGTTCTTCTCGCTGACGCAACCCGAATATTCGCAGATCGTGAAGACGGCCACCGAAGTCTGCCGTGGCAAGGTGCCTATCCTGGCAGGCGCGGGCGGCCCGACCCGTACGGCCATCGCGTTCGCGCAGGAAGCCGGGAAGCAAGGCGCGCAAGGCATTCTGCTGATGCCGCACTACCTGACCGAAGCTTCGCAGGAAGGTATTCGCGCGCATGCCGAAGAAGTCTGCAAGGCCGTGCCGAACATGGGTGTGATCATCTACAACCGCGCGAACTCGAAGCTCAACGCCGACATGCTGGAGCAACTCGCGGATAGTTGCCCGAACCTGATCGGCTTCAAGGACGGCGTCGGCGAAATCGAGAACATGGTGACGATCCGCCGCCGCCTCGGCGACCGCTTCTCGTACCTCGGTGGCCTGCCGACGGCTGAAGTCTACGCAGCGGCGTACAAGGCGCTGGGCGTGCCGGTGTACTCGTCGGCTGTGTTCAACTTCATCCCGAAGACCGCGATGCAGTTCTACCGCGCGATCGCGGCCAACGACCACGAAACCACCGGCAAGCTGATCGACGAATTCTTCCTGCCGTACCTGAAGATCCGCAACCGCCGCGCAGGCTACGCGGTGAGCATCGTCAAGGCGGGCGCGAAGCTCGTCGGCCACGACGCGGGTCCGGTCCGCGCGCCGCTCACCGACCTGACGGAAGACGAGCTCGAGCAGCTCGACGTGCTGATCAGGAAGCTCGGCGCGCAGTAAGCAGGATCAGAAGGAGACAAGCGGAACGCTTGGCGCCGCAACGGCGCCGCGCATCGCTTCACACATGAGGGCCGCCTGAGCGGCCCTCCGTGCATCAGCACGTTCGATTCGAAGGGGAAGTCCATGTCGATGAGCCGCGCCGCGAATCCCGCGGACGTCATGAAGCGCACGAAGGTGCGCTATCTCATTCTCTTGCTGATCTTCGTGATCACGACGTTCAACTACGCGGACCGCGCGACCTTGTCCGTCACCGGCTCGGCGATGCGCGCCGAATTCGGCTTCGATGCGATCCGCATGGGTTACATCTTCTCGGCCTTCAGCTGGGCGTATGTTCTGTCGCAGGTGCCCGCGGGCTGGCTGCTCGATCGCTTCGGCGCGCGGCGCGTGTATGCGACGAGCATCTTCCTGTGGTCGCTCTTCACGCTGCTGCAAAGCTCGATCGGCCTGCTCGGCAGCGCGGCCACCGCGGTGACGGCGCTCTTCGTGCTGCGTTTCATGATGGGCGCGGCGGAAGCGCCCGCATTCCCGGCCAATGCGAAAGTCGTCGCGAGCTGGTTTCCCACGCAGGAGCGCGGCACGGCATCGGCAATCTTCAACTCGGCGCAGTATTTCGCGGCTGTCGTGTTCACGCCGCTGATGGCGTGGCTCACGCATGCGTTCGGCTGGCATCACGTGTATATCGTGATGGGCGTGGCGGGCTTGCTGCTCGCACTCACGTGGCTTTCCGTGATGAAGAATCCGGCGGACCATCCGCGCGTGAACAGGCAGGAGCTCGAGTACATCGAGGCAGGCGGCGGTCTCGTGCGCGGTCACCAGCGCGCGGGCGGCGCATCGCGTATGAAGTCGAACGGCGTAGGCTGGCCGGTGGTCAAGCAGTTGCTGACCAATCGCATGCTGCTCGGCGTGTATCTCGCGCAGTACTGCATCAACGTGCTGACGTACTTCTTCCTTACCTGGTTCCCGATCTATCTCGTGCAGGCGCGTCACATGACGATCCTGCAGGCGGGCTTCGTGGCCTCCCTCCCCGCGATCTGCGGCTTCACGGGCGGCGTGCTCGGCGGCGTGATCTCCGATGGCCTCATCCGTCGCGGCCACTCGCTGACCGTCGCGCGCAAGGCGCCGATCGTCGGCGGCATGCTGCTGTCCTCGTGCATCGTCGGCTGCAACTACGTGAATGCCGACTGGGTCGTGGTCGCGTTGATGTCGCTCGCGTTCTTCGGCAAGGGCATCGGCGCGCTGGGCTGGGCCGTGGTCGCGGATACGTCGCCGAAGGAAGCCATCGGGCTCTCCGGATCGATCTTCAACATGTTCGGTAACGTGGCCGGCATCGTCACGCCGATCGTGATCGGTTATCTCGTCGCGCAGTCGGGATCGTTCAACGGCGCGCTGGCGTTCGTCGGCATCAATGCGCTGATTACCGTGTTCAGCTATCTGGTGATCGTGAAGGACATCAAGCGCGTGGAACTGCGGGTCTGAGTTCCCGCACTCGTTGATCGATCTGCCTGTTCCGTCGAAGCTTGCGGAACAGGCAGCATGACGCTAGCTCGCCTGAACGACGTCGATGCGCAGCGCCTCGCCGCCGGCGGCGATCTCGAGCAAGCGGTCGACGTTCGGATGCGCGCCGGGGCGATTGCGCGCATCGGCGGTATGTTCGGCGAACACCGCGAGACCGTGCGCGGCGGCTTGGGCGTCAAGCGCGCCGAACGCCTGCTTCAGATAGTTGTAGACCGCGAGCGAGCCTTGCTTGCCCGGCTTGTTCTCGATGCTCGCGACCACGCCGCCCTTGCCGTCGACCAGGTCGATGCGCTCGATGCCGTCGATGGCGGGCAGTTGGGCCAGGTTGTCCTTGAATACGTTGCTCGGCTGAATCACGGAAAACACTCCTCGCTATGGGTCGATGATCTGGGCGCTGTATCTTAGCCGATCAGCGCAAGGCTTCGATCGCGCTCGAAAGATCGATTGCTCCGCCCTCGACGACGCGCGCCGTGATGCCGCCGAAGCCGCGTACCGCGTTATAGCCGCCCACACCGAAAGTTTCCTCCATCCGCGAGCAGGGATGGCATTCGCCGCTCGCCTCCAGCACCGCGCCGCCGATGCGAAAGCGCCGGTCCTTCAGCGCATGAAGATTGATTCCCTTCGTGACGATATTGCGCCGCAAGTCCGAGGGCGAAACATCGTCGAGACCAAGATGACTCGCGATCGCGCGCAGGCTCTCCGCCTGAATCAGCGTGACTTGCCGGTTGCCGTCCCTGCGGCCGTAGTGATCGCCTTCGAGGCCGACGCCCGCCACTGCGAGCGCGGATTCGACCACCTGAAGCGGCGCGCGCCGCGCGACACGCAAGCCTATCCATACGACGCCGCCCGGCCTCACGGGCGCGTTCATGAGATGTGCAAGCGGAGAATCGGGATTGAGCGGCATGTGTCGAAACGGTAGGCGATGCGTTCGATTCTATCGCTCACGGTTCGAGAGCGCCGGACCGGACGAGCATCGAACATGGTCTAGTCGAGAGATCACTTCTTGGCCCTTCAGGCCGGGTCATCGAGTCGATATCGTAGGCGCCATGCAACGTGGAGAACACGCATGGACACGACCCTGACCTTCCGGCATCTCGATTCACCCGAGGACTGGACCCGCGCCTTCGACGTCATGAAGGAACTGCGGCCGCATCTGACGGACGCCGACACGTTCTGCGCGCAACTGCGCCGTCAGCGCGAGGAAAATTACCGCCTGCTCGCCGCCTGCGACGCCGAAGGCACGATCCTCGGTCTCGCCGGATATCGCGCGCAAACGAATACGCTGTACGGGCGCTTCATCTATGTCGACGACCTCGTCGTGACCGCGCGGCTGCAACGCGGCGGCATCGGGGCGCAACTGCTCGACAAGGTCCGCGAGATCGCACGTCATGCGCGCTGCGCGCATTTCGTGCTCGATACGGGCTTGCACATGCCGCTCGCGCAACGCTTCTACTTCCGCAACGGCCTGCTCGCGAAAGGCATGCACTTCGTCGAACCGCTCGTTCAGAACGACACGGAGCGCGCGCGATGAAGATTCTTTTCGTCAACGCGAGCCCGCACGGCGAAGCGAGCCATGGCTACGGGCTTGCGCTCGAGATGATCCGCACGTTGGGCAAGAGCGCGCAGGTGTCGGTGGTCGAACGCGATCTCGCCTCGCAGCCATTGCCGCCGATCACGCAGGACTATGCACGCGCCATCACGTCGCGCGATCCGGATGCGAGCCGGTTCGACGTGTCCGAGCCGCTCGTGGGCGAGATCGAAGCGACGGACGCGCTCATCATCAATACGCCGATGCACAACTTCACGGTGCCCGCCGCGCTGAAGCTGTGGATCGACTACGTGCTGCGCATTCACCGCACCTTCGCCGCGACGCCCGAAGGCAAGGTCGGGTTGATGCGCGACCGGCCCGCGTTCGTGATCGTCGGCTCGGGCGGGTTTCATAGCGGCGAGCATGCGCGGCAGCAGGATTTCCTCACACCGTATCTGCGTTACGCGCTCGGCTCCATCGGCCTGAAGAGCCTGCACTTCGTCCTGCTGGAGGGACTCGTGCGCGGCGACGAAGCCGTGACGGACGCCCTGCGGTCCGCCCGCGAAGAAATCGCGCGGCACGCGCTCTTCGGGTCCGGCGACGCCATCACGCTCTAGCGCTGCTCATCCGTCGTACGCGCGCCGCAGCATGCGCGCGAGACGCGCCGCTTCAGCCGCATCCGTGACATTGGCGAAGCCGAGCACCATGCCGCGCAGCGTGCGCTTCGTGCGCGCGCCGAGATACCACGACGACAGCCCGCTCACCGCGAGCCCCGCTTCCCGCGCGCGTGCGGCGATCGCCAGATCATCGACGGGACCGTTCGCGTCCGCGTTGAACAGCATGACGAGATGCATCCCGCCCGAGGGCGGCTCGATGCTCGCCCTGTCTCCGAATGCTTTCACCAGCGCCTGCGCAAACACCCCGCGCCGCTCCGCATAGAGCGCCCGCATGCGCTTCAGATGCCGCGCGAAGTGCCCCTGCGCGATGAAATCCGCGACGGCCGCCTGCAACAGATGCGGCGGCCCGGCGTTCATGCTCTTGGTGAGCTGCTCGAAGCGCGCGATCGCCCGCTCCGGCGCCACGACATACGACAGCCGCAAGCCCGGAAACAGGACCTTGCTGAAGGTGCCGCAGTAGATCACGCGATCGTTGACGTCGAGACTCTTCAGCGCAGGCAGCGGACGGCCCGCGTAACGGAACTCGCTGTCGTAATCGTCCTCGACGACCCAGCTTCCCGCGCGTTGCGCCCAGTCGAGCAGCTTCATGCGCCGCGCGAGCGACAGCGTGACGCCCAGCGGACTCTGATGCGAGGGCGTGACGATGGCGAAACGCGCGTGCGCATCGAGCGTCTGTCCGGCGTCGACGTCGAGCCCGTCGTGATCGATCGGCACCGGCACGAGCTTCAGTCCCGCCTCGACAAGAAAATTGCGTGCCAGAAAATAGCCCGGCTCCTCGAACCATGCGCTGTCGTCCGGCTTCGCGAGACCGCGCAGGACAAGCTCGAGCGATGCGCGATAGCCGCTGGTCACGAACACCTGCTCCGGCGTGCACTCGACGCCGCGCGACAGACCCAGATAAGTGGCGATGCGCTCGCGCAGCGGCCCATAACCCGCGGGATCGGGATAGGTCAGCGAAGCGAGATCGACGCTGCGCGCGCGACGCATGACGAGGCGGCTCCAGACCTTGCGAGGAAACGCATCGAGCGCGGGCAAGCCGGGGCGCAGCGGCTTCGCGTCGTGGCCGATATCGGCGGCGGCGGCTTGCCTCGAGCGCGGCACATCGGCGCGTTCGCGACCCTTGCGGGCCGATGTGCACATGACCGAATCCGGCAGCGACGACGAAACGAACGTGCCCGCGGCGCCGCGCATCTGCAAATAGCCCTCGTCGACGAGGATGTTGTAGGCCGTCTCGACGGTGCCGCGCGCGGTATTCAGTTGCGTCGCGAGTCCACGCAGCGCGGGCACGCGGTCGCCCGGCTTCAGATGCCCGGCCGCGATCGCCGCCTTGAAGCGCTCGCAAATCTGCAGATAAATCGGCGACGCCTTGCGCCGGTCGATTTCGAGGTTCAGCGCGTGTTCCGTCGGCGTCATCGAGGGCTCTCTTGGACTAGTCGATTCGATAATTCTTGTCCCTTTATGCCAAGACATGATTGTCACACAATGCACTCGGAAACCACACTTTCACTTACCACACGAGGTGCATCATGAAGATCGTCGTCATCGGAGGTTCCGGCTTGATCGGCGCGAAGACGGTCGCGATTCTGCGCGCGAAGGGACATGAGGCAGTTGCCGCGTCGCCGCGCAACGGCGTCAATTCGGTTACGGGCGCGGGTCTGAGTGAAGCACTTCGTGGCGCTCAGGTCGTCATCGACGTGTCGAACGCACCCTCATGGGCGCCGGACGACGTGATGGCGTTTTTCCGCACCTCGACGCTCAATCTCGTGGAGGCCGAGGCCGCGGCGGGCGTGCAGCATCATGTCGCGCTCTCCGTCGTCGGCACGGACCGCATGCCGGACAACGCCTATTTCGACGCGAAGGTCGCGCAGGAAAAGCTGATCGCGGAGTCGGGCGTGCCCTATTCGATCGTCCGCGCGACGCAGTTCATGGAGTTTCTCGGCGGCATTGCCGATTCGGGAATGCAGGACGGCAAGGTTCACCTGTCGACGGGGCAATTTCAGCCGATCGCAGCCGACGACGTGGCGGCCATCGTCGCCGACGTCGCGCTCGGCGCGCCGGTCAATGGCATCGTCGAAATCGCGGGGCCGGAGCGCGCGCCCCTGCATCAGTTCATCGCAACGTATATGAAGGCCCAGGGCGATGCGCGCGAGATCGTCGTCGATCCGAAGGCGACGTATTTCGGCGGCACCGTCGAGGAGACTTCCCTCGTGCCGCTCGGCGAGGCGCGTCGTGGAAGCATCGCACTCGACGACTGGCTGAAGCGCGCGCGTTCCTGACGAGCGCGTCCGAACGCCCCGCTGCCCTGCGCGAGGCGCTCAGATCCGTTCAGAACACGTGCATCATGCCGACATACGCGCCCGTCTGCGATTCACCCGCCAGCGGGCTCGTGCTGGGTTCCGCGTTGCGCGGCGTCGCGAAGACCGAGAACGTGCCGTTCGCGCTGTTGCGCACGTAAGCCACGGTGCCGTAGAGAAAGGTGCGCTTGGTGAAGTTGTAGGTCGTGCCGAGCGCGTAGAGCGTCGCGTGGCTCGCGGGATCGTGCGCGGCGTCTCCCGTGCCCGCGCCGACATGAATATAGAAGCCCGCCGCTGTCACGGCCCATGCGGGCGTCGCCTGGTAAGTCGCGCCGAGCCAATAATGATCGGCGGTATCGGCCACGCCCGCCGGCGAATCAGGCGCGGCGTAGTGCGTGTAGGCTGCCTGCACCTTCCATTTCTCCACCTTCAGATTTGCGCCGACGAAGTATTCGCGCGACGCCTGAAAGATGTTGTCCAGCCGGCCGTCCTGACTGCGCAGTTCGTCGTAGATGCCGCGCACGTCGAGCAAGGCGGAGTGATAAGTCAGCATGATGCCGTCGGAACGTCCGAACTCGCCCGGCGCGCCCTGATTGAAGGCGCCCGGCTGATTGCCGAACGCGTATTGCCCTTGCACGTCGAAGCCATGAAACACGGGGCTGTGATATTCGACGTTGTTGCTCGATTGCTGCCAGTTGCGCCCGCGCACCAGCGATGCCGACGACACCGCCTGCTGCACGAAGGGATCGAACTCCCACACGCCATCGCTATCGATGAAAAGATTGCGGCCCGCCTGCAATTGGCCCCACGTCTTCGAATTGAGGCCGACATAGGCGCGGCGTGACCACTCGCGGCCGCCGCCGGTGGTGCCGTTCATGATCTGGATTGCGGTCTCGAGATTGAAGACCGCGGACATGCCCCCGCCCAGATCCTCGGTTCCCTTCAAGCCCCACATGCTGGTGCCCCAGTCGCCGCCTTCGGCGCTCCATCGCGAGGAACTGCCGCCCGTGCCGTTCGCGATGTGGTTCAGATACTCGATGCCGCCGTCGAGACGTCCGTACATCGTGACGCTCGTCTGCGCAAAGGCGCTCGAGGTGACGAGAAGGAAACCTGCCGCTTTCCAGACACGAACTTTCATGGCCGTCTTAGCTCCGTATGGGCTCTGCTCGGTTGAAAGAAAACGATTCAACGGAACATAGCACCATCTGGAGAAACCGGCACGGAACGTGTGCGGGAAACGGCGCGGCCGCATCGATGCGGCAGATGGAGCGAAGCGCGAGGCTTCGCTCCATCCACATCGTCAGCTCAGCTTGGTCGAGGTCGGATCGGCGGTCAGATAGCCGACCGACGCGCCGAAGCGATCCTTGTAGTTCGCGCGCACGAGCGGATCGAGCGTCGACCGCACCTTCGAGTGCAGGCTGCTGCTCCAGTCGCCGGCGTGCTGGAAGTTGCTCATGATGTAGGTCCAGCCGTTGATCTCGTCGACGGCGTGCAGGCCCGTCGATTCCGCGCCCGACGGCGTGGACAGGATGCGCGACAGCGTCCTGGTGTCGACGTTGTACGCCCACAGGAAGTTGTTGACGTGCATGCCGCTGTCCTCGCCGATGAAGAGCGTGCGCAGCTTCTCCGAGAACTTGAGGTTGTCCGGGTTCGCGACGCGCTCCGGATTCGCGGTGTTGCCGAGCGCATCCGCCGAAGCGAGATCCTCGCCGACGAGCGCGGCGGGCGCGGCCATGTCGACGGGCACCCATTCGCTGTCGATCGCGGCGCCGCCGATGTCGCGCTGCTCGCCCTTCATGTTGAGCGCATACACGGCGCCCGAGTTGATGGACTTGTCGAGCGCGATGTCCGTCGAATGCGCGTTGCCCTTCACCATCGACGACACGATCTGCGACATCGCCGAGTACAGCACCTTGTCCTTCGCGTTGACGGTCGTGCCTTCGAGCTTCGTGAATCCCATGCTGGCGCCGCGGAGCGCGGCGTAGCGGTGCGTCTCCAGGAACGCGGCCGCCTTTTCCATGCCCGGCTTGATGCGGATCCAGTTGAACTTGCCGCTGTAGTGGATGCGCGTGTACGACGCATCGGCCGGCGGGTTCTTTTCATCCGTCACGATGTCCATGATGTCGGCGATCGTCAGCGTATTGGCGAGATTCTCGATTTCATCGCTCGTCGCGTGACCGAGGTTGAGCCACGTGAGCGTGGCCGAGCCCGCGCCCGCCGACGACGTCTGCGTCCACTTCGCCACGTAGAGCGTGCCCGCCGAGAGATCGGCCTCCTTGTCCGCGATGAACATGAAGAGGCCGCCGTTGGTCGCGTCGTCGCCCATCAGCACGGTGCGCTTGTCGGGCATGACCTGAATGAGTTCGTGCGAGATGCGGCCGAGGCAATAGTGCTTCCTGATCGTGCCCGTGCCGTCCGGATGCACGGTGACTTCCGGCAGATGGCCGTAGTGATAGGCGCGCGCCTTCGTTTCGTCGCCGTAGAGATTCTTGCTGTATGCCTTGAACTGCGAGTTCGTCGAGAGCGTGGCCGCGTCCGGCTCGTACTCTTCGCTCGACAGGTGCGTATTCCACGGCGACAGGCTCGCGCCGCAGGTGATCCACAGGCCGTTCGCCTTCGACGTATCGACGTTCGAGTAGCTCACGAGCGTGAGCTTGCCCGTCGCCGGGTCCTGGTCCAGCGTGAGCACGGCGATCGGCGAGGGCAGCTTGCCGTACATGTCGGCGTCGTTCTGGTCGCGCGAGGCGTACTCGAACTGCACCACGGCGAGCACCGCATTGCCCTTCACGCCCTTGACGGTCGGATTGTCCATCCTGATGAGCGAGGTGCCGTCCGGGCAGTCCGAGAAGAACTGGCGTTCCTTGCCCGATGCCGAGCGGTCCATGATCGGCTGATTGTCGATGTCGAAGTAGCCGCCCGCGACGATGGTGCCGCCGCTCGTGTTCGTCACGGTGTCGCCCGTCATGAAGAACGGCTGATATGCGAGCTTGTACGTGCGGCTGCTGCCGTCGCTGAAATTCGCGGTCATCGTCGAGGCGACGGTGGTCTTGGCCATCGCGTTCGGATCGGCCAGGGTCGGCGCCGCCATGCTGCCGAACGCGGCCGTGGTGAACGCGGCCGCCGGGGTGGGCGCGGGCGTTGCCGCGTTGCTGTCGCTGCCGCCGCATGCGGTGAGCAACGAAGCGGTCGCCGCGCCGCCGAGCGGGAGCATCGGGGCACTGGCGAGAATCTTGAGGGCTTTGCGGCGGGAGAGGTCGAGAGGCTGCGCCATGTGTGGTTTCGTGTCCTGGATTGTGGGTTATCTACCGGCGAGCGAAGCCCTTGCCTCAAGTCGTTGCGGCCTGACGTACCGGATGACGCGCTACTTTAGGAAATGAATGTGAAATTTCCTTGACAGTCAGTTGTAATTATTGGAGTTGGCCTGAGAGGGAGGCAGCCTTCGGATGCTGCGCGCACTAACCTGGTCACATGGGCGATGCCGATGTACGCGGGCCAGATTCAACACGTGCTGCATGCTGCGTCGCTCCGCTGCCGTGGCCTCTTCATGCAAAGCGCGCACGCAACAGCCGCAGCCCGTTGCCCACGACGATCAGGCTCGCGCCCACGTCCGCGAACACGGCCATCCACATCGATCCGAGTCCGGCCACGGTCAGCGCGAGGAACACGCCCTTGATGACGAGCGCGAGCGTGATGTTCTGCAGCAGAATCGCGTGCGTGGTCTTCGACAGGCGGATGAACGCGGGAATCTTGCGCAGGTCGTCGTCCATGAGCGCGACGTCGGCGGTTTCGATGGCGGTGTCGGTGCCCATCGCGCCCATCGCGAAGCCGATGTCCGCGCGCGCGAGCGCGGGCGCGTCGTTGATGCCGTCGCCGGCCATGCCGACTGCGCCGCCGCTCCCCGCGAGGCTTTCGATGACGCGCAGCTTGTCCTCGGGCAACTGCCCGCCCTCGGCGCGGTCGATGCCGACTTCGCTTGCGATCGCCCGGGCGGCGTGCGGGTTGTCACCCGTCAGCATCGCCGTGCGCACGCCGAGCGCGTGCAGCCGGCCGATTGCCTCGCGGCTCGACTCCTTCACCGTGTCCGCGACCGCGAAGAGCGCGAGCGGGCCGTCCTCGCCGGCGAGCATCACGACGGTCTTGCCCGCGCGCTCGAGCGCATCGACGCGGCGCGCCAGATCGTCGGAAGCGCAGCCGATCTCCTCCATCATTCGACGATTGCCGAGCCAGTACGCGCGCGCAGCGATGGTGCCCCGCACGCCGCGCCCCGGCACCGCGTCGAACTGATCGACCGGAAAGCGCATCACATGGTCCTTTCTTGCGGCCCGCGAGATCGCGAGCGACACCGGGTGATCGGAGCGGCTCGCGAGGCTGGCGGCAAGCGCACGCACGCGGCTCGGTTCGAGTGTTTGATCGAGCAGTTCGAATGCGGTCTGCACCGGCTTGCCGTGCGTGATGGTTCCCGTCTTGTCCAGCGCGAGCCAGCGCAACTGCCGCCCGCGCTCGAGAAACGAACCGCCTTTCACGAGAATGCCGTGCCGCGCCGCCGCGGCGAGCCCGCTGACGATGGTCACGGGCGTCGAGATGACGAGCGCGCACGGACACGCGATCACCAGCAGGACCAGCGCGCGATAGATCCAGTCGAGCCACGCGCCGCCCATTGCCAGCGGCGGCACGAGCGCGACGGCGAGCGCCACGGCAAACACGGTCGGCGTATAGACGCGCGCGAACCGGTCGACGAAGCGCTGCGTCGGCGCCTTCGAACCCTGCGCGCCTTCGACCGCCTGAATGATGCGCGCGAGCGTCGTGTCGTTCGCCGCCGCCGTCACGCGAAACTGGAACGAGCCGGTCTCGTTGATGGTGCCCGCGAACACGGTGTCGCCCTGCGCCTTCTCGACAGGCAGGCTCTCGCCGGTGATCGGCGCCTGATTGACGGTCGAGCCGCCGGACACGATTTCCCCGTCGAGCGCGATGCGCTCGCCCGGCTTGACGCGCACGACGGCGCCCGGGTGGACCTCGCGCGCGTCGGTCTCGATCCAGGTGCCGTCCGCCTGCAATACGGTCACCCGGTCGGGTGCGAGTTTCATGAGATCGGCGATCGCATTGCGGGCGCGCTGCAGGGACTTCGCCTCGATGAACTCGGCGATCGTGAAGAGCACCATGACCATCGCCGCTTCCGGCCATTGTCCGATGATGAGCGCACCCGTCACCGCGATGCTCATCAGCGCGTTGATGTTCAGGCTGCCGTGCCAAAGGGCGATCAGGCCCTTGCGATACGTCGAGAGACCCGAAGCAAGCACGGCCGCAAGCGCGAGCGCGGCGACGAGCCACGACGGCTGGCCGAGCCAGCTCGCCGCCTCCGAAGCCAGCGCGGCCACGCATGCGACGACGAGCGGCCAGGTCGCCCTTCTCTCCTCCGGCATCGGCTGCCGAGCGGTCCGCGGCGTGAATCCCAGCGAACGCACCGCATCGAGAATCGCGGCGAGCGCACCCGCTTCGTGCTCGACGACGAGCGTGCGCTGCATCAGATTGAAATCCATCGACGCGACTTCGCGCATGCCCTCGAGCTTCTTGCGGATCAGCGCCTGTTCGGTCGGGCAATCCATCTGCTCGATGCGGACCTGCGTGCGCACCGTTTCTTTCGATGTTATTTCGCGATCCTGTACATTGCTTTCGCCCTGACACACCGGGTCATGACAACGATCGCAATACGGCTTGCTGATATTCTTCGGACGTAACATACTGGCTTCCTTTCTTGACCCGGAATGAGTAGACACCCTGGAGCGACTCCAGAGTCAAGAAGGAAAGACACGGGAACGAAAGGTGTGAGAATGAAGATTGGCGAACTGGCGCGCATCACGAACTGCACGCCCGATACGATCCGCTTCTACGAAAAGGAAGGCTTGCTTCCGCGGGCCGGCAGAACGGAAGCGAACTACCGGACCTATGACGAATCGCACATCGAACGATTGCGTCTCATCCGGAATTGCCGCGAGCTCGACATGACCCACGACGAAGTGCGCGCGCTGCTTCATGCGGTGGACACGGGCTCGCCGAGTTGTTGCGCGATCGATGCGCTCGTCGACGAGCACATCGCCCATGTCGGCTCGCGCATCGACGAGCTGATCAAACTGCGCGATCAACTCACCACGTTGCGCAAGAAGTGCCGTGGAGAACAGGCGGTCGACACCTGCGGCATCATGCACGAACTGACGTCGAAGAAAACGGCGCAGCCGAAGGCGAAGAAGTCGCACCTCGGCTAGCGTCCTGCGCCCTTACATCCGGTCTGCTTCGATCACCGCATCGGCGAAGGCTTTCGGCGCTTCCTGCGGCAGGTTGTGGCCGATGCCGCCGGCTACATTGCGATGCCGGTACTCGCCGGTGAACTTCTTCGCATACGCGGAAGGATCGGGGTGCGGTGCGCCGTTGGCATCGCCTTCCATCGTGATCGTCGGGACGCCGATGGCCGGCGCCGTCGCGAGACGCTGCTCCAGCGCGTCGTATTGCGGCTCGCCCTGCACGAGTCCGAGGCGCCAGCGGTAGTTGTGAATCACCACCGCGACGTGGTCCGGGTTCTCAAAGGCTTTCGCCGAGCGGTCGTAGGTGGCATCGTCGAAGTTCCATTTCGGCGACGCCAGTTGCCAGATGAGCCTGTTGAAGTCGTGCCGGTTCGCCTCGTAGCCCGCCTGGCCACGCTCGGTGGCGAAATAGAACTGATACCACCACGCCAACTCGGCCTTCGGCGGCAGCGGCGCGCGATTCGCCTGCTGGCTGCCGATCAGATAGCCGCTCACCGACACCATCGCCTTGACGCGCTCCGGCCAGAGCGCCGCGATGATGTTCGCCGTGCGCGCGCCCCAGTCGAACGCGCCGAATACGGCCTGCTGGATCTTGAGCGCATCCATGAGCGCGATGATGTCCACCGCCACGACCGCCTGCTGCCCGTTGCGCGGCGTGTCGGCGGAAAGAAAGCGCGTCGTGCCGTAGCCGCGCAGGTACGGCACGATCACGCGATAGCCCTGCGCCGCGAGCAGCGGCGCGACTTCGGCGAAGCTGTAGATGTCGTAGGGCCAGCCGTGCAGCAGGATCACGGCGCGACCGTTCGCCGGGCCGGCCTCCGCATAGCCGACGTTGAGCGTGCCCGCGTCGATCTGGCGAATCCCGGCGAAGCCCGCGGTCGAAGCGGCGCGGACCGGCTTGGCGGATGGCGCGGTCTGAGCACGGACAAGGTCGCTCAAACCGAGCTGCATTGCGCCGACACCCGCGATCGTCGTGCCCAGAAAGCGGCGGCGCCAGACGTTGATCTGATCATCCGACATGGTGCGGTTCTCCTGTTTCGATGTATTCGATGAAATCGACAAACCGGCGAACGGTCATGCAGCCGATGCGCGCAGCGCGGCGAGCGTCGGCCCCATCGGCCGCACGCGCATGCGCGCATCGAGATTGCGCCAGGGCAGATCGGCTGGGTCGGCCGCCATCGGCCCGGGCGCTTTCGCGACGAGTATGCGCTCGGCGATCGGCTCGAAGTCGGCGCGGAAATGCACCGAGCTCTTGTTCACGAGGATCTTCATGCGCTCGGGCTCGATGCCCGCGACGCGAAAGAGATTGCGGTCGAACACCTGCATCTTGATGCTGCTCACCGCGATGCGCACGCCTTCGATGCGCAGGCACGCGGTCGGGCCCAGTTCGCCGGCCATGCCGTTGAGCATCGGGCCGTCGAAGCGGAAGCGACCATCGGAAAGAGATTCGACCTCGAAGACGGCTTCGAGCGGCGCGTCGCCGGGCACGCCGGAGCCGCCGCCGAGCGCGAGCTCGATGCGCGCACCCACGCCTGCCCGGTGCGCCGCCCGTGCCGCCTGCTCGTCCCAGATCACGCCCACGGCCGCATCGCGGGCGCCGTGACGCAGGAGCGCGCGGACCATGCCCATCGTGTTCGAATCGCCGCCGACGCCGGGATTGTCCTGCGTGTCCGCGATGATCACGGGCTTCGTTGCGGCGCGGCTCGCGTCGATCGCTTCGCGCGCGGCTTCGTCGGGGGAAAGGAACGGCACGTCCCAGCGCGCTTCCTCGTTCACGAGCTTCGCATAGAGCGCATCGACTGCGTTGTCCGCCGCGTCCTGATCGTATGCGTAGCCCCAGACCACCGGGCCGCATTCATCGAAGTCAGAAGCGGGAAAGCCCGGCGCGAACGACAGCGACACGACTTCCTTTTCGGGCGATTCGAGCGATTCGAGCGCTTCATACATGCCGCGCGCCGGCTCGACGAGCGTGCACATGCCGTTCACCGGAATCAGGAAAGGCACGCGGCGCAGCGCGCGCTTGAAGGGCCTGCCATGCGCGATGCGTCGCGCGAGCAGATGCGCCGCGCGCAAGCCCGTCCCGGCCATGTCGACATGCGGATAGGTGCGATACGCGACGAGCGCATCCGCGAGCTCGACCATGCGCTCCGTGACGTTCGCGTGCAGGTCGAGCGAGACGACGAGCGGCATTTCGTCGCCGACGATGCGCCGCACGCGCGTCAGCAATTCGCCTTCGCCGTCGTCGAGATGCTCGGTCACCATCGCGCCGTGCAGATCGAGATAGATCGCGTCGAAGCCGCCCGCCTGCACGCGCCCGACGATCGCGCCCGCAATGCGTTCATACGCGTCTTCCGTCACATGCGCCGATGCGCTCGCGCCCGCCCAGATCACCGGCAGCAGCTCATGCCCGTGCGCTTCGGCCCACTGGATGAAGCCGCCGATCGGCACGTTCACGTCGCGCAGCTTCAATACGTCGTCGCCGTGCGCCATCGGCGGGAAGCCCTCGCCCTGGATGAAGCTCTGGTAGCTCGCCTTCGTCGGCGCGAAGGTGTTCGTCTCGTGCTGAAATCCTGCGATCAGGATCTTCATGATCGGTGTCCTCTGGTTCGTCGATAAACGTTCAGGCCGTGCGCGCCTTCGCTGCGGCGACTGCGCCCTTGTTCGCGAGAATCAGCACGCAGGCGACAGCGGCCATGCACGCCATCGCGAGCAGGCCGCCCTGCGTGCTGCCGGTCGCGGATTTGACCCAGCCGATCACCGCCGGGCCCCAGAATCCGCCCGACAGTCCGATCGTGTTGATGAGCGCGATGCCGCCCGCCGCCGCCGGGCCCGAGATCGTTTCGGAGGGAATCGCCCAGAACACCGTGTAGGCCATCCACATGCAGGCGGTGGCGAGCGTGAGCAGCGCGAGCGTCGCGACGAGGTTGCCGGAAGCGTATGGCGTCATGACCAGCAGCACCGCACTGGCGAGCGCCGGCAGCGCGCTGTGATAGCGGCGCTCGCCGACCTTGTCGGAATGGCGGCCGGCGGCGTACATCGCGATGGCCGCGGCGACATACGGAATCGCGACATACCAGCCGAGGCGGATCGTGTCGTTGACGCCCTGCTCCTTCAGGAGCGTGGGCAGCCAGAAGCTGATCGCGTAGATCGGGAAGATGATGCAGAAGTACGCGAGCGCCAGCACGTAAATGCGCGGATTCTTCGCGACTTCCCTGAACGAATCGATGCGATGCGACTCGCCTACATTGCCGCCGACTTCCGCTTCGACGAAACGCTGTTCGTCTCGCGTGAGCCAGCGCGCATCGCCCGGACGGTTCGCGAGCACGAACCACACGAGCGCTCCCAGCGCGATGCACGGCAGGCCTTCGACGAGGAACATCCGCTGCCAGCCGGCCAGCCCGCCGACCCCCGCGAACGACGAAATCAGCCACGCCGAGAGCGGCCCGCCGACGACGCCGCCGAGTGGCCCCGCGACGAACACCAGCGCGATCGCGCGCGCCATGCGTTTCGGGCCGTACCAGCACGAGAGGTAATAGATCATGCCCGGCGCGAAGCCCGCTTCGAAGACGCCCAGCAGGAAGCGCATCGCATAGAACGCGGGCACGTTGCGCACGAAGAGCATGCACGCCGACGTGATGCCCCACAGCACGAGAATGCGGCTGAACGTGAGGCGCGCACCGATCTTCGGCAGCATCAGGTTGCTCGGCAGCTCGAAAAGCACATAGCCGATGAAGAAGATGCCCGCGCCGACGCCGTACGCCGCATCGGAGAAGCCGAGATCGCTTTGCATCTGAAGCTTCGCGAAACCCACGTTCACGCGATCCAGATACGCGAACATGTAGCACGCGATCAGGAGCGGCAGGAGCCGCCAGTTGATTCTGCTGTACAGCGCCGAGACGGCATCGCCGCCTCGCAGGGTCTGAATCGTCGACATCCGCGCCTCCTTGTTTGTCTCCCCGTCTTCGGGTAAGGCCATGTTGAGCGCGCGCAATCGTGCTAGCAAGAGCAACTAAGTTCACGTATCGTTGCCCTGTGAGCAACACTCTCCATTCGATCGGGACGAAGACCATGCGCGAGATCAACCAGCAGCGGCTGCGCTACTTTCACGAAGTGCTCTCGCACGGCACGATTCGCGGCGCGGCGGATCACCTGAACACGTCGCCTTCGGTGATCACGCGGCAGATCAGGCTGCTCGAGGACGAACTGGACGCGACGCTCTTCGAGCGCGAGGCGCGCGGCGTGCGGCCGACGGAAGCGGCGTTCCATCTGCTCGAGTTCTGGCGCGGCTATCGCTCGCAACAGGAGAAGCTCGAGGATCAGCTTCACGCGCTGAAGGGCCTGCAACAGGGGCAGATTCGCCTCGCGGTCAGCGAGGGGTACGTCGACACGCTCGTCGACGACGTGCTCGCGCCGTTCTGCGCGCGCTATCCGCGCCTCGAGATCGACGTGCGGATGCTCGCCGTCGACGATCTGCTGGAGGAAGTCGCGCAGAGCCGCGCGCATATCGGGCTTGCGTACAATCCGCCGCCCCACGAGCGCATCGAATGCCGCGCGAGCTCGCCGCAGCCGGTCGTGCTGCTCGCGCGGCGCGACCATCCGCTGGCGCGGCGCGGCGGCGTCGCGCATATCCGCGATCTGCTCGACTACCCGCTCGCGCTGATGCCGCCGACATTCGGCATCGGCCACGTGGTGAAGATGCTTGAGACCACCGACGACTTCGCCATCCGCCCGACACTCACCACCAACTCGCTCGGCGCATTGAAGCGCTTCGTCAGCGCCGAGAATTTCATGACGCTGATCGGCGAGTTCGCGGCGTATCGGGAACTGGCGAGCGGCGAGTTGACGACCATCCCGATCGCGCATCCGCTCTTCGAAAGCGCACAGGCGAAACTGCTCGTGAAGACGGGACGGCCGCTCGCGGCGGGGCCGCAGGAGCTGCTCGACTGGATTCTCGGGAGGATGCCGATGTTCGCGCGGCCCGCGCCCGTCACGGCAAGGCGCGCGCGTGGCAGACGATCACGCGGATAAGGCGCTCACGCCCTCGGGCACATCGGCGAGACGCGCGGCAGGCGATGTCGCGATGATCCACGCCTGCACCACGAAGCCGAGCGCCGCCGCGACGAGGCACGGCCCCATGCCGAAGTGCGCGCTGATCGCCGCTCCGGCGAGCGCGCCCAGCGGGCGCGCGCCGTAGGTCGCCGTGCTGTTGAGCGCGGACACGCGGCCCATCATGGTCGCGGGCGTGATGGCCTGGCGCAGCGTCGTCGAGCCGACGGTCCATAGAATCGGGCCCGCGCCGAGCAGGAAAAAGCTCGATGCCGCGAGCCAGAACGACGGCGCGGCGAGCGTGGCGACCATCGCGAGCGAGGCGGCCAGGCCGCAGAACGGCCCGACGAGCAGCATGCGGCCGAACGCGATGCGCCGCGCGACGGCAGGCGCCGCCAGCGCCCCGCACACCATGCCGACGCCGTACGCGCCGAGCGTCACGCCCACCGCTGACGCGCTCAAACCGAGGCGCTGCACGGCATAAGGCACGTACACCGCCTGCAGGATGAAGAAGCCGATGTTGAAGAACACGGCGGTGGCGAGCATCGGGCGCAGCAATGCGTCGCGCGCGACGAAGCCCGCGCCTTCGCGCAACTCCGTCAGGAAGTGACGGGCGGCCGCCGGCTTGCGCGCCGGTTCGCGCAGGCCCGCGAGCAGCATCGCCGCCAGTGCCGACAAGCCCGCCGCGCAGCCATACGCCCACCCCGCGCCGATCCAGCCGACGAGCAGCCCGCCCAGCGCGGGCCCCGCCGAATACGCGACGCTGCGCGCGAGTTCGATGCGCCCGTTCGCGGCGGACAGTGCGGCGCGTTCGACGAGCGCAGGCACGAGCGCGGGCGCGGCGACGTTGTACGCGACCGTGCCCGTCGCGCCGAGAAAGCCGAGAAGCGCGAGCAGCGGCAGCGTCAGCGAGCGGGAGAGCACGAGCAGCAGCACGCAGGCCATCGCGAGCGCCCGCGCGCATTCGGCGGCGGCCATCAGCGTGCGGCGCGAGCGCCGGTCCGCGATCACGCCGAGCGGAACCGACAGCAGCAGGAAGGGCAGCGTCTGCGCGCTCTGCAGCACACCGGTATCGGCGGCCGACGCGCCGAGCGCGAACACGGCCACGAGTGGCGCGGCCGCGAGGCCGATCTGCTCGGCGGACTGCGCGAGCAGATTCGACCAGGCGAGGCGCCGGAAGGAAGCGGGGAAATGCATCGGCGGTTCTCCGTGACGTTGGGGTGGGACATCCCATCGTCACGGTTACGGCGCGCGACGGCACTCCAGATCTTGCGCTGTGATTCGATCCCTTTACTGCTCGTCTGCGGGGAGCTTCGCCTTCTCGGCAACGATGCCGTCCGCGATCTTGCCCGCGAGATCGTCGAGCGACGACGACGCCTCGACCCGGTTGATCACGAAGCGCACCGCCGCGCCGTAGGGCTTCGGCGCGGCCGCCGATTTCTGTCCCTTGAGCTCGTCGGTCGTGTCGATCTGCGCGAGCGGCTTGTCGGGGCTCGCCGCCAGATCGGCGAGCTGAACCGTGACGTGCGTGTTGGGCGCCTGCTTGTCCGACGAACCCATCGACGGCAACGCGGAGCCGAATCCCGCCGACAGCGTTTCGTCGAACTCGCCGTTCACGAGCCAGCCCGACGCCGGCAGCGCGGTTTGCGCCGTCGCGTGGCACGCCGCGATGCCGCGCGCGTTCAGCGCCTTCACGATGCCCTCCGAGAGCGCCGATGCGTTCTCATTCACCCGCATGGCGTTACGCGCGGCGCGCAGCCGCGAGCCGGGAAGATGCGGCGCCCCGCCTTCGCTCACCGGCGTGAAATCGCGCACGAAGACCAGTTTGGCCGCGCTTGGGCTGCCCGGGTCCGGACACGGCGCGGCGGTCTGCCCGAATGCGGATGCGCCCATCGCGCATCCGAGGGCGGCGAGCCAGCGCAACGAGGATGTCTTCATCGGTTCTCTCCGGATTGCGCGAAGGAAGGCAATGCCGCCGCGACGCGAAAATCGGATGCCTCATCGCGGTCCCGCGTCCGGGCCGGCTCGCCTCCGAATGCGGCGATGATAACGCCGGCCGGCGTGCCGGAGCGATTTCGGCTGCAAAGGTCAGCGCGCGGGCTCCAGCTCGTTCGCGCCCGCCCGTTCCATCAGGTTCGCGAGGGGCACGGGTCTGCCCAGAAGAAAGCCCTGCACCTTGTCGCAACGCACGTCGCGCAACGTGTCGAGCTGCTCCTGCGTCTCGACGCCCTCCGCGATCACGGTCACGCCGAGCTTGTGCGCGAGGTCGATCACGCCTTCGACCACCGTGCGAACCATGACGTCGGTCGCGATGTTGTCGACGAAGGACTTGTCGAGCTTCAGCACGTCCGGCCTGAAGCGCGCGAGATAGCTGAGGCTCGAATAGCCCGTGCCGAAGTCGTCGATGGCGATGTGCACGCCCATCGCGCGGACGTTCGAGAGCACTTCCTGCGCGTCGTCGAGGTTCTCGATGAGCGCCGATTCGGTGATTTCGAGCGTGATGCGGTTCGAATCGATGCACGCGCGCCTGATCGCGTGCCTGAGCACGGACACGAGGCGCGGATCGCGGAACTGCTTCGGCGAGACGTTGACCGCCACGGAGCACACGGTCGGCAACGCGCCCGCGAGCCGCGCCGCGGATTGCACGGCGTCGCGAATGACCCAATGCCCTGCCTCGACGATGAGCGCGCTTTCCTCGAGCACGGGCACGAACGCGCCCGGCCCAAGCATGCCGAGCGCCGGATGATTCCAGCGCAGCAGCGCCTCGACGCCGACGAGCGCGCCCGAATCGACGCGATACTGCGGCTGATAGTGCAGCACGAACTGATTCTCGCGAATCGCGCCGTGCAGCTCGGACTCCAGATGCGCGCGCGCCAGATCGTCCTTCTCGCGCTCGCCGAACACGCGGAACGTGTTGCGGCCCGCGCGCTTGGCGGCGTACATTGCCATGTCCGCGCTGATGAAGAGCGCTTCCGGCGTGCGTCCGTGTTCCGGATGCAGCGCGACGCCGATCGAACAGGTCATCGTCACGCTCTTGCAGTCGGTCTCGATCGGGCGATGGCACGCGAGCGAGAGCTTGCGGCACGCCCGCGCGATGCTTTCCTGATCGAACGAGCCGGGCAGGATCACCGTGAACTCGTCGCCGCCCGGGCGCGCGGCCACGGCGCCTTCCGGCAGCGCGTCCTGGATGCGCCGCGCGATCGTGCGCAACACGGCATCGCCCGCGATATGGCCCGCCGTATCGTTGATCGACTTGAACCGGTCGATGTCGACGAACAGGTACGCGAAGGGCGCGCCGGATTCGCAGCGCCCGACGAGCGCCTCCATCATCGCATTGCGGTTGGCGAGCCCGGTGAGGCTGTCGGTGTTGGCGAGACGGTGCAGCTCCTGGAGACGCTGACGCTCGTCGGTCGCGTCGACGCACACGCTCACGACGCGCGACACCACGCCGTCTTCCGTCACCGGATAGATGTCGGCGCGCACCCAGCGCGTGCGCTCGTGCGGCAGGCACAGGCGGAAATAACTCTGCGTCGCCGCGCCGGTTTTCACGGCGGTGCGCATTTCGTCACGCAACGCGGGAAGATCGTCGCGATGCACGCGCTGAGCCCATGCGGTCTGATCGGCTTCGAGCACCGACATCGGCATTTCCCACATGCGCTCGAACGCGGAGCTCACGTGCAGGAGCTCGCGGAAATCGTGCGTCGCGGTCCAGAACACGGCATCGACGTGATCTTCCATGTCCTTCTGCACGCGCGCATTGCCGCGCAATTCGTCGATGAGATTCACTTCGGCCGTGATGTCGCGCGACTTGCACAGCACCGCCTTGACCCTGCCGTACTCGCCGTGGACGGGCGCGAAGGTGGAGGTCCACCATTTGAGGTTGCCGCCCATCGTGCGGCAGGCGCCGGAGAACGACGTCGATTCGCCCGCTTTCGCACGCTCGAAGGCCTGCCGCGCGGCGGGGCCGTCCCAGAGCGCGATCCAGTCGATGCCGACGAGATCATCTGCGCGATCCGCTTCGATCAGGCGTCTGCCGACTTCGGAGATGCACATGATCCTGCCTTCGAGGCTCAGCAGCTTGAGGCAATCCTCGGCGATGGCAAGCAAGCTGTACGCAACCTGACGCGCGGCGAAGCTCTTGCGGTGCGCGTCCCGCATCCGGTACGCGGCGAGCGTGACCACGAAGACGACAGCGGCAAGCAGCACGTTCCAGGGAAGCGGCACGAAGAAGGCGCCGCAGACGGCGATGAACACGCCGAACGCGGCAAGACCGAGCCCACCGAAACGGCGTGCGCATTCGATGGATGGCATGTTCCCGGCGACGTTCTCGCCGATGACCCCGAGAAAATCGGTCGCTCCTTTCCGCACCGCTCTGACCCTGTTTCGCTGATGGCTTAATCGTTGTTTATCGGCGAGGTGCGGAAAGTCTTGAGCAAGTTCATTGATCTCCGAATCGAGGCTAGCCCGCCGGGCGCGTCGAATCGCACCAGGGGGCGAGCATGCGCATCAACCGCGCTTGGGTCTGCGCACGGCCCTCACCTTGCCGGTTCGGCCGCCGCCGCAATAGAAGCGATCCTTGCCGTCCGCTTCGAGCCCTGATACACCCGCGCCCTCGGGCATCTCCAGCCGCTCCATGACCTCGCCCGACTGCGGATCGATGCGCCGCAACTCGCTTTCGTCGCCTTCCCAGGTCGCGTGCCACAGTTCGCCGTCGGCCCACGTCACGCCCGTGACGAAGCGGTTCGATTCGATCGTGCGCAGAATCGCGCCGTTCTGCGGATCGACCTGATGGATCTTGCGCGCCTGATACTGCCCGACCCAGAGCGTGCCTTCGGCCCATGCAAGGCCCGAATCCGCGCCGCCGCCCGGCGCGGGAATCGTCGCGAGCACGCGGCCCGTCTTCGGATCGATCTTCTGGATGCGGTCCTCGGCGATCTGGAACAGGTGCTCGCCGTCGAAGGCCGTGCCCGCATGCGCGGGGACATCGAGCGAGCGCGTCTTCTCGCCGCTTTCCGGGTCGAAGGCGTTGAGCGTATCGCCGGCGGCGAACCACACGTGCTCGCCGTCGTACGTGACGCCGTGCACCCCTTCGATATCCGGAAAAGGCCCGTATTCGCGAATGATTTCCGCCTTCGCGCGTTTCATGTCGATGTCCTCCGGATCGTCTGCTTCGTTGATCGAGCCTCCATGCTAGTCGCTCGCGAGCTCGACGGGGAGTAACAAGGCCGTCGTGAATCCGGGCATGGGCGGGGTCGTCCAGCGGCGCGCGCGGCCGCGCCCGAACGATTGCACCTTGCCGCTTGCGGCGAGCGAGTCGAGCGAACGCTGCACGGTGCGCTGGCTCGCGCCGAGCGCCATGGCGAGCGCGGAGCTCGACCACGATTCGCCATCGGCCAGAAATGCGAGCAGCGGCGCATGTTCGTCCTCGACCGGCAGCGCGAGCACGGCGACCTCGCGCGCATGAAGCGGCTTCATCGCGAAGCCGCGCGGCGTCGCGTCGATGCCGGCGTGCGGCCGCAGCAGCGTGCGCAGCCTGCCCATCTCGACCCGCAGCCGCGCGCGATGCGTCTCGTCGGCCTGCCTGATGCGAAACGCCCGCGCGATGAGCGCGTCGCGCGGCGCGTCGCCGGGCCATGCCTGCGCGAGCATGCGCGCGAGCGTGAAGAGCACGGGGCGCGTGGCCAGCGAGACCGATGCGCCCGCTTCGCGCACGCAGAGACGGCAGGCATCGACGACGAAGACGTCCGACGCGAGGAGCGCCTCCACTTCGTCGAGCAGCAGGAGCCGTTCTTCGCCCCGAGCAATGAGGCGCGCCGCGGGCGTGCTGAGGATGCGCCATGCGCTCTCGACCTCCGCGGCGAGCGCGGGAATGCCTGCTTGCCGCGCCGCGCCCTCTGCGCGGACGAGCGCGGCGCGCGCCGCCTGCGTCTGAAGCCGCCGCATCGCGATACCCGCCGCGATGAGTTCGTGCGCGGCCCGCGATGCGGGCGGAAGCCGTTCGGGATTCAGCGTCGAGAGCATGCGCTCGGCATCGTCGAGACGTCCGATCAGAAGCGCGCGCCGCACTTCGAGATAGCGCGCGTGCGCGGCGTTCACGTGATCGCCGTGCGCCGCGAGGATCGCGCGCGCGTGATCGAGCGATCTGGCCGGCCACGCGAGATCGCGCGATGCCAGCGCGATCTCCGCTTCCGCGACGATGCAACGCGAGCGCGCGAGCGCCTCCTTCGTGCCGAACGCCCGCGCCGCGCTCTTCACGAGCGCCCGCGCACGCGCGAAGTCGCCCAGCTGCGCCATCGCGATGCCGCGCAATGCGAGCGCACTCGCGTCCTCGCGCAGCGCGATGCGGTTCAGCGCGCCGAGCGGATCACCCGCCGCGAGCGCGCGCGCCGCCGCCGTGATCAGCGAATCCATGCGAATCCCGACACACTTGTCACTCCTCTCCGGTGGATGTCCGCAACTAATCTAACACCGTACTCACCGCGCGCCGCGTGGCCGCAACGGAACGGCATCATGAATGCGCTGACCATTACCGCCGGACGAGAGAACGAGCAAGCCTTGCGCCGCTTCATTGCCATTGCAGCGCTCGTATTCATCGCGAGCATGCTTGTGACCTGCGCCATGCACGTGTCGATGTCGTCGATGCACGAGCTGCCGATGCCGGGCGGCTGGATGCTCTCGCCGACATGGACGCCCATGTGCGGGCGCACTTGGCTGCGCGCGGCGGCATCGTTCGTCGCCATGTGGATCGCGATGATGACAACGATGATGCTGCCTTCCTTCGCACCGCTCATGTGGCGCCATCGCGAGACGCTCAGGCGTGCGGGCACGCGGCGCGTCGCCCGGCATTCGTCGGCCATGGCGGCGGGTTATGTCTGTGTATGGACCGCATTCGGCATTGCATCGTTTGTTCTCGGCGCGGTGTTCGCCGAACTCGCGATGCGGATGCCCGCGATCGCGCGCGCCGTTCCGTTCATGGGCGGCGCCGTTGTTCTGCTGGCGGGCGCGCTGCAGTTCTCCGCATGGAAGGTCGAGTGGCTGGCGTGCTGCCGCGAAGCCGTCGTTCGGCATGTCGTCTTGCGCGACGACCTGCGCGCCTCGTGCGTCGCGGGCTCGCGGCATGGTTTTCATTGCGCGCGTTGCTGCGCGGGATTGACCGCGACGCTCTTCGTCTTCGGCGTCATGGACCTGCGCGCGATGACGCTCGTGACCGTCGCGATCACGGCCGAGCGGCTCGCGCGTTCCCATCGAACCGTTGCGCGAGGCATCGGCGGCGTTCTCGTCATGCTGGGCTGCGCGATGATCGTGCACGCTGCGATGCTCCACTAGCACCGCATACGTCGAATTTTTTGCCTGAACGCAAACACGCCGCGCTTGCAACGCCGTATTTTTTACTCAATTTTTTCCGATTATTTTTCTTCGTCTTTCTTCTACCTTGCTGAAATCCGCGTGACATTTCGCAATGTAAAGCGTCTGCCGAACAAGAGCGCCACGACAAGGAACAAAGCGAGAGGAAGACATGACGAGCGCACCGATGGTCTCCATTTGCCTGCCGACCTGCGATCGGCCCGAGTTGATCGTCGAATGCCTCGATTCGTGTCTCGCGCAGACGTATCCGCACATCGAGATCCTCATTGGCGACGATTCGCGCGACGACCTCACTCAGCAACTGATCGCCGCACGCTATGCCCACGATGCGCGCATTCGCTACGTGCGCAACGAGCCGCCGCTCGGTCAGGCGCGCAACGTCGCGAGTCTCTTCGAGCGCGCGTCGGGCGCGCTCTTCATGCTGATTCACGACGACGACTACCTCGTGCTGGAAGGCGTCGCCCGACTCGCCGCGCTCTGGCAGAGGTATCCGCATCTCGAAGTCGCGTTCGGCGATCAATACGAAGTCGATGCTTCGGGCCGGGTCGATGTGCGAAGAAGCGCGGCGCTCAATGCCGCGTTTCATCGCAAGCGGCGCGCGCAAGGCATGCAAGCGAGTCCCGGAAGAACCGGCCTCGTGCAGATGTTCCCCAACAACGGATGGCTGGCGCTCGCGGCCTTGGTGAGGCGCGTGGGCTATCACGAGGACGCCGGTGCGTGCTGCGACTTCGTGTTCGGCGTCGAGCTGTGTCTCGCGGCATCGCACGTCCATTACCTGCACGAGTATGTGTCTTACTACCGCAGGACGCCGGTCTCCATATCGAGGAGCACGCGTGTGTCGCCGTTTGCCGCCGCCTTCACCGCCTATTCGTTCGTGCTGGGACTATCGCTCGATGCATCGCTCGAAGCGGCGCGCAGAACCGCATTGCGGAGGCTCGCGCCGATCGTCGTGTCGCTGCACGCGAGGCACGATGCGCCGCTCGCGGCGCTGCGCGTCGCGCTCGATCGTCCCGATGCCTATGCTTACGGGCTCAGCCCGCGGTTCTACTATCACCTTGCCCTGATCGCGCGTGCGCTTCTTGCCGTTTTCGTGCGGCAACGTCCGCGCGCGCCGCGCTTTCCCTGAATTACATCGCTGAAAGCTTCAGCGCGACATGCGCCGGGCAGGACCGTTTTCGTCGCGCATCCCGTCAAAACGAGGAGAACCCGGTCAGCAAACGTTTCCTTCCGTTTTAATTGCTCCCTAAAGGCGTCGTCCGCGCTGTCGTTATACAAGGTGGCCCGATGACCTCATCGGCCGCGCGGCCGGCGGAGCATCTCGCCCGCGTTCGCGCTCGCGTCCCCGAGATGCAGCCACCTTGAGAGAGCTATGTTTTCGACAATCAAAGGCCGTCTGGCCTTGGCCATGACGCTTCTGAGCGCGCTACTGATCATGATCGGCATGGTCGGACTGATCGGCATGAGCCGGTCCAATGCGGTAACTTACGACCTCTTCACGAATGAAATGCCGAGCGCGGTGTCGGTCGGCAATGCGGAAATGTTCATGGCGCGCGAGCGCCTGAGCTTCGACCGCGCTGCATTGAACGTGGGCACGCCCGCGGCCGAGGACGCCATCGGACGCGGCGCGCTCATGCGCAAGACCTCCGACGACGCATGGACGACATACTCCGGCCTGCCGCACGATTCCGGCGAAAAGCCGCTCGCGGCCAAGTTCAACGCGCAGCGCCTCGCGCTGCAAAAGCTGATCGACGAAGGCTACGCCGACGTCCGCGCAAGCGACCAGGCGAAGATCGTCGCCGACGCGAGCGCCATGCAGGCCGCGTTCAACGAGTTCGCGAAGACGGGCGTCGCGCTGCGCAAGCTGCAGTTCGAATCGGCGAAGGCCGCATACGACGCAGGCCAGGCGACGTTCGACATGTTCCGCCTGGGCTCGATCATCGCGATCCTCGCCGGCGTGGCGGCGGCGTTCCATGCGTGGTTCTCGCTGCGCCGCCGCATCACGCGTCCGCTCGATGCCGCGCTCGCGCAGTTCGACGCCATCGCGGCGGGCGATCTGCGCCGCAACGTGACCGTCGCTTCGAACGACGAAATGGGCCGGCTGCTGCGCGGACTTTCGACGATGCAGGCGAGCCTCAGCGAGACCGTTCGCACGGTCCGCGGCGGGAGCGAATCGATTGCGTCCGCGACCAAGCAGATCGCAGCGGGCAACGTGGATCTTTCCTCGCGCACCGAGCAGCAGGCGTCCGCGCTTCAGGAGACCGCGTCGAGCATGGATGAGCTTACCGGCACGGTCAAGCAGAACGCCGACAATGCGCGTCAGGCGAGCATGCTCGCGGCGAACGCATCGGAAATCGCGGGCAAGGGCAGCCACGTCGTGTCGCAGGTGGTGACGACGATGGGCGACATCAACCAGAGCTCGGCGAAGATCGCGGACATCATCACGATCATCGAAGGCATCGCGTTCCAGACCAACATCCTGGCGTTGAACGCGGCGGTGGAAGCGGCGCGTGCGGGCGAGGAAGGACGCGGCTTCGCGGTCGTGGCGGGCGAAGTGCGCTCGCTCGCGCAACGTTCCTCCGCGGCGGCGAAGGAGATCAAGGAACTGATCGACAGCTCGGTCGCGCGCGTGCAATCGGGCACCGCGCTCGTCGATGAAGCGGGCCGCACGATGAAGGAGATCAGCACGGCGGTGCAGCGTGTGACCGACATCATGGGCGAAATCGCGGCGGCGTCCGAAGAGCAGAGCAGCGGCATCGAGCAGGTCGCGCGCGCCGTCACGCAGATGGACGAAGTGACGCAGCAGAATGCCGCGCTCGTCGAAGAGGCGGCGGCGGCGGCGCAATCGCTGGAACATCAGGCGGGCGCGTTGCGCGCGGCGGTGGAGACGTTCCGCCTGCACGACGAGGCGATGCACGCCACGGCCTGAAGTCATTCCCTGATTTGATGATGCGCGGCTCGCGGTCCTTCGGGACGCGAGCCGCGTGCTTTTCTGAAGCCATAACCGCCGGTAATCACCTCATGAGGCGAATTCAATAGACGGCTATCGCTGTTTTCGCGAGACTGCGGGGCGTCGGACCGACGTGCGGTCCGTCCTCGAATAAGAGCGCGCGCAAGGAACGAACCGGCGCGCAACAAGCCTCGGAGGAGACATAGAACATGCTGCATCGCCCCAGAGTCACCCGTTCCGTGCTCGCGCTGATGTGCGCGATGTCGTTCATCATGTACCTCGACCGCGTGAACCTGTCCGCCGCCGCGGGCGTGATACGCGACGATCTGCATCTCACCAACACGGACGTCGGCCTCGTGTTCGGCGCGTTCGCCTATACGTACGCCATCTGCCAGGTCATCGGCGGCTGGTTCAGCGACCGCTTCGGCGCGAAGACCACGCTCGTGCTGTGCGCGTCGATCTGGATCGTCGCGACGGTCGCGACGGGTTTCGCGGGCGGAGTCGTCTCGCTGTTCTGCGCGCGCATGCTGCTGGGCGTCGGTGAAGGCGCCGCGCTGCCTGCGCAGGCGCGCGCGCTCGTCAACTGGTATCCGGCGAGCAAGCGCGGTTTCGTGCAGGGCCTCACCCATTCGTTCTCGCGCCTGGGCAATGCGCTCACGCCGCCCTTGATCGCGCTGCTGGTCGCGTTCGCCTCGTGGCGCGCGTCGTTCGTTCTGGTCGGCGCGCTGACGGCCGTGTGGGTTGTCGTGTATGCGTGGTACTTCGCGGACAATCCGCGCAGGCATCGTCACATGACGGCCGAGGAAGAAGCGGAGTTGCCGCCCGAGAACAAGGTCGCCGTCGACAGGACGCGCGAGCCGACGCCCTGGGGGCGTCTCATCAAGCGTATCGGGCCGACGATGATGGTCTACTTCTGCTATGGCTGGACCGGCTGGCTCTTCTTCACGTGGCTGCCTAGTTTCTTCATGCATGGCCGCGGCCTCGATCTGAAGAGCTCTGCGCTCTTTTCGGCGGGTGTGTTTCTGTCGGGCGTGGTCGGCAATACGGCGGGCGGCGTGATTTCCGATCGCATATTGAAGCGCACGGGCAGTGTGGTTTCGGCTCGCCGCAACATGATCATCGTGGCGTTTCTCGGCGCGCTGGTGTTTCTCGCGCCGGTGATGTTCGTGAAGTCGCTGCCCGTCATGGCGGCGTCGATGAGCTTGTCGTTTTTCTTTCTCGAGATGACTATCGGGCCGATCTGGGCGGTGCCGATGGACATTACGCCGAAGCACGTCGGGATTGCCAGCGGGCTTGTCAATGCTGGCTCCGCGATTGCGGGGATTTTCTCGCCGATCGTTTTTGGGTTTGTCGTTGACCGGACTGGGAGCTGGACCTTGCCGTTTGCCGGCTCGCTTGGGTTGCTCGCTATCGGGATCGTGATGACGTTTTTTATGCGCCCCGATGTCGCGCTCGACCGGTCTTCGGTTTCTGATGATGCTATGCGTGGGGAGTTGAAGCTTGCGGAGCGGCAGGTTGGGAGGTGAGGTTTGGGGTTTGGGTATGGGTTTGGGTTTGGGTTTGTTCGGTTGCTTGCTTGTGTTTCCATGAAATCCTGATTTCTTAGTGGTCTATTAGCACTGCCCCTGTGCGGGGCGGCAGTGCTAATAGACCGACACGACTACGGGATCCGGCGAAAGAACAAGCGAACAACAACCCCTCAAGCCCCCCGAATAGCATCAATCACAAGCTGCGTCGCCGGACTAATCCTCCTGTTCTTCCTAAAAATCAACCCATAAGGCGCAAGCCGCCCCCTCAACGGGGTAGCCAAGGAAGCAACCGTATCAAGCGCCGAATAATAATCCGCGACGGAACTCGGCAGTACCGCCAGCATGTCCGAATCACGCAACAACGACAACGTCGTGAGAATCGAAGAAGTCTCGACGGTACTCACCGGCGGCGCCACCCGCGATTCACGAAACGTCTGGTCGATGATCTGCCGCATCGGGCTCGGATGCGGCTGCACGATCCACGGATACTTCGCCAGATCGACGAGCTTCGGCTTGGCCGCCACCCCGACAGCGGGATGATCCGGCCGCGCAACGATCGCCAACGCCTCCTCCGAAAGCGTCTCGAAAGTCAGATCCAGCGCCGGAAACCCATACGGAATGCGCCCCACAACGATATCCAGCTGATCCTGCTGCAACGCCTGCACGAGCACATCGCTCGTATCGATCTGCACGCCGATCTGCAGGCGCGGATGCGCCTCCTTCAACTGCACGATCACCTTCGTCAGCAGGTCCGGCGCCGGCGCCATCACCGCGCCAATGCGCACCTTGCCGATATCGCCTGCCTCGATCGCCGCCAATTCCTCGCGCAACTCATCGAGATCCTCGAACACCACGCGCGCATAGCGCATCACGGCCTCGCCGTAGATGGTCGGCTCCATCCCGCGCGCATGCCGCACGAACAGCGATGCGCCGATGGTGTCCTCCAGTTCCTTCAATGCCTTCGTCGCGGCAGGCTGCGTCATCGCGAGTTCGTCCGCGGCGCTTCGTAGCGATTCGGTTTCCGAGAGCGCCATCATCAGTTGCAGATGACGCAGGCGCAGGCGTTTGCGAATGGTCGCGGCGGGCGCAATCATGCGAGCGATAACTCCAGGAAATAGCCTGATTCAAATAATTCAATGGTCAGTTATCGCAGAGTTTCGCACACTGGCGCTACCCGAAACAGCCGCGCAAACCCTTGTTTCAGCGGCTCTACGCGAATCACACGGAGACACCGAAGATGAAGATCAAGCATGTCCGCGCACGCGTTTTCGAATGGAAAGGCAAGGTCGTGCCGCCGCAATCGCACTTCTGCACGAACGCCGTGGACGTTCTCTACGAACGCGGCGACGCAATGGGCTCATTCCGCTTTCACGGCTGGCTCGTCGTCGAGATCGAATGCGACGACGGCACCGTCGGCATCGGCAATTGCGCACTCGCTCCGCGCGTCGCCAAGCAGATCGTCGATGAATATCTCGCGCCCATCGCCATCGGCGAAGACCCGTTCGATCACGAATACATCTGGCAGAAGATGTATCGACGCACGCTTGCGTGGGGCCGCAAGGGCATCGGCATGGCGGCGATCTCGGCGATGGACATCGCGCTGTGGGACATCATGGGCAAGGCCGTCAACAAGCCCGTCTTCAAGCTGCTCGGCGGACGCACGAAAGAGAAGATCTGGTGCTATGCATCGAAACTCTACAACAACGACGACCGCGACGCGTTCCTCGCCGAAGCGCAAGGCTATCTCGACCAGGGGTTCACCGCGATGAAGATGCGCTTCGGCTACGGCCCGAAGGACGGACCCAAAGGCATGGCGAAGAACCTCGAACAGGTGCGCCTGCTGCGTGAGCTGGCCGGCGACGAAGTGGACATCATGGTCGAATGCTACATGGGCTGGACGCTCGAATACGCGCGCCGCATGTTGCCGCGCCTCGCCGAGTTCAATCCGCGCTGGCTCGAGGAGCCCGTGATCGGCGACGACATCGAGGGCTATCAGGAACTGAAGAAGATGAACATCGTGCCGATCTCCGGCGGCGAGCACGAGTTCACGAGCTACGGCTTCAAGGACCTGCTCGAGCGTCGCGCCGTGGATGTGATCCAGTACGACACGAACCGCGTCGGCGGCATCACGGCCGCGCGCAAGATCAACGCGATGGCCGAGGCCTGGTCGGTGCCGGTTATTCCGCACGCAGGCCAGATGCACAACTATCACCTGACGATGTCGACCACGGCGAGCCCCATGTCCGAGTTCTTCCCGGTGTTCGACGTCGAAGTGGGCAACGAGCTCTTCTATTACATCTTCGACGGCGAGCCGCAACCGGAGAACGGCTATCTGCAACTCTCCGACGAGACTCCCGGTCTCGGCATCACCCTGTCCGACAAGCATCTCGAGGACTTCAACATCATCGAATGACGTAATGCACTCGGGCCAACGCAGCCCGACTCGCCGAGACAGGAGACAGACATGGAGAGCCGGATCGAAGCACAGGCGGCGCGAGACTCCGCCGCATCCGAACGCGCGACGAGCGTGCGCTGGCGTATCTTCGGCGTGGTGTTTCTCATCACGCTGATCAATCTAGTGGACCGCATCTCGCTTTCGATCGCGATGCCGACCATCGCGAAGGAGTTCGCGCTCTCGCCCGCCATGCAGGGGCTCGTGCTGTCGAGCTTCTTCTGGTCCTATGCGCTCCTGCAGATTCCGGGCGGCTCGCTCATCGACAAGCTCGGGCCGCGCAAAATAGTTACGGGCGCAACTATCCTGTGGGGTCTTTTCCAGACCCTGATGGGTGCGGCCACGGGCGGCATGTCGATGCTGTTCCTGCGCGTGGGCCTCGGCGGTGCCGAAGCGCCGCTCTTTCCCGCGGGCAGCAAGCTCAATGCACTCTGGCTGTCACGCAAGGAACGCGCTCGCGGCGCAGTGCTGATGGACGCGGGCTCGCCGCTTGGCGCTGCGATCGGCGGTCTCGCGATTTCGAACCTGATCCTCATGTTCGGCTCGTGGCGCACCGCGTTCGTCGTGGCGGGCCTCGCGACCATCGCGTGCGGCTGGCTCGCCTGGCGTTATCTGCGCGACGATCCCGCGAAGCACCCCGGCGTGAACCGCGCGGAACTCGCGCATATCCGCGACGGCGCCCCGCCCCTTTCCGCCACCGCGCGCGCAAGCCAGGACGATGCGCCGCTGCCCGTGCGCTCGACCATCGCAATGTGCGTCGGCCGCATGAGCTGGGCGATGATCTTCTTCGGCCTGCTCACATGGGGTCCGAGCTATCTGACGCAGGCGCGCGGCTTGAGCCTCTCGCAGATCGGCGCGGCGACGTTCTTCATCTTCCTTTCCGGTGCCTTGGGCTCGCTGTCAGGCGGCTTTCTGTGCGATGCGCTGTGCGCGATGAATCTCTCGCGCGGCAAGGTCGTGAAGAGCATGATTGCGGTTTCCGGCATCGCGACGCTCGCCGTGTTCGCCTCGCTGCCGACGATCACATCGCCCGTCATCGCGGTCGCGGTGCTGTGCGGCGCATCGTTCCTGCTGATGTGGGGCAGCCTCTACTGGAGCCTGCCTTCGCTGCTCGCAAGCCCGGGGCGCGTCGGCCTGCTCGGCGCGTGCATGAACTGCGCGGGCAGCGTCGGCGGCATTTCGATTCCGCTCATCACCGGCTTCATTCTTCAACGCACCGGCTCGTTCGACGCGGTGCTGCACTTTTATGGCGCGTGCGCGCTGGTGTATATCTTCGGTTCGATCGTCATCGATCTGCGCCGCACACATTGAAACCCGATCAACAGAACTGGACCAACATGAAACCTCGCATCGCAGTCCTCCTCGGCGACCCCGCCGGCATCGGCCCCGAACTGATCGCGCGTCTCGTCGCGCGCCCCGAGAATCGCGCGCGCGCCGACCTGCTCATCATCGGCGACAGGCGCGAGCTCGACCGAGGCATGGAAATCGCGCAGCAGCGCTTCGAGTACGACGTCATCGATGACGAAGCCGCCGCCGCGCGCGACACCGACGTGCCCTCGCTCATCGACTTCCGCCTGCCCGACGACGCGCCCTACGAGCGCGCCGTATCCACCGAACGCGGCGGCCGCTACAGCCTCGAAGCCTTCAAACAGGCGCTCGCGATGACGCGCGCGAACCGCACGCAGGCGATGCTCTTCGCGCCGGTCAACAAGACCTCCCTGCACATGGCGGGCATGGAGACGAACGACGAAATGGAATGGTTCGCGCGCCAGCTCGACTACAGCGGCGCATTCTGCGAGTTCAACGTGCTCGACGAGCTGTGGACCTCGCGCGTGACCTCGCATATCGCGTTGAAGGACGTGAGCGCGAAGCTCACGCCGGAGCGCATCGTCGGCGCGGTGCAGCTGATTCACGACGGCCTGAAGCGCGCAGGCATTGCGAAGCCGCGCATCGCGGTGTGCGGCTTCAATCCGCATAACGGCGACAACGGCGCGTTCGGCCGCGAGGAGATCGACGTGATCGCGCCCGCCGTCGAGCGTGCGCGCACGCTCGGTTACGACGCGCAAGGCCCGTTTCCCGCCGACACCATCTTCGTGCGCGCGCGAGATCAGAAGGTTTTTGACGGCGTCGTCACGATGTATCACGACCAGGGCCAGATCGCGATGAAGCTGATGGGATTCTGGCGCGGCGTCACCGTGCATGGCGGCCTGCCCGTGCCGATCACGACGCCCGCGCACGGCACGGCGTTCGATATCCACGGCCAGAGCCGCGCGGACGTCGGCGCGACGCAGAAGGCGTTCGACATCGCCGTGCGCATGGCGGAAGAACGTCTTGGCTGACGCCATGATGCAAGAACGCATCGAAGCCTTGCGCGCGCGCTTCCTGGAAAGCGGCGACGACGCGGACCTGCCCATCGTGGACGCGCATCATCACTTCTGGGATGTGAAGCGCAACTATCATCCGTGGCTGCGCGATCTGCCGCGCATCCCGTTCCGTTACGGCGACTACGCGGCGATCTGCAAGAACTTCCTGCCTGACGATTACTTCGCGCAGGCGGGCAATCACCGCATCGTGAAGACCGTGATGATGGAAGGCGAATGGGACCCGCGCGACGTGCTCGGCGAGGCGCGCTGGGCCACCTCGCTTCGCGGCCGCACCGGCTTGCCGAGCGCGCTGGCCGCGCAGATCTGGCTCGATCGCGACGATGTTGCCGACGTGATCGCCGCCTATCGCGAGATGCCGCTCGTGCGCAGCGTGCGGCACAAGCCCAGGACCGTGCCGCGCAGCGAGCATCGCGCCGACTTCGATGCGCCCGGCTCGATGCGCTGCGCACGCTGGCGCCGCGGTTACGCGCTGCTCGCGCAAAGCGGCCTGATGTTCGAATTGCAGGCGCCGTGGTGGCATTTCGACGAAGCGGCGGAGCTCGCGCGCGATTTTCCGCAGATGAAAATCATCGTGAACCATACGGGCCTTCCCGCGGATCGCAGCGAGGAAGCGCTCGGCGCATGGCGCGCCGCGCTCGACACGCTCGCGCAGTGGCCCAATGTCTGGCTCAAGATCTCGGGCATCGGCGAACCGGGTGTAAGCTGGAGTGTCGAGCGCAATGGCCGTGTCGTGCGCGATGCGATCGCGAGCTTCGGCGTCGCGCATTGCCTATTCGCGAGCAACTTTCCGGTGGACGGCCTCGTCGTCATGCTGGACGATCTTTTCACGGGGTTCAAGGCCATCGTCGCACAGCGCACCCGCGACGAGCGCCTCGCGCTCTTTCACGACAATGCGAGCGCGCTCTACCGAATCTAGGCCGATCACAGGAGACACATTTCAATGCCTGCACCGATCTACCGAGGCGTCTTTCCCGTCGCGCCGACCATCTTCGACGACGCGGGCCGGCTCGACCTCGAAGGCCAGAAACGCGCGATCGATTTCATGATCGACGCCGGTTCGAACGGCATATGCATACTCGCAAACTTCTCCGAACAGTTCGTGCTCTCCGATGCCGAGCGCGACGCGGTTCAGCGCGCGGTGCTCGAACATGTGGCGGGTCGCGTGCCCGTCATCGTCACCACCACGCACTTCAGCTCGCGCGTCTGTGCCGAGCGCAGCCGTGCCGCGCAGGACGCGGGCGCCGCGATGGTGATGATCATGCCGCCGTATCATGGCGCGACCATTCGCGTCGGCGAGCGCGGCATTTACGAGTTCTATCGGCAGGTGTCCGACGCAATCGACATCCCGATCATGATCCAGGACGCGCCCGTCGCGGGTACGCCGCTCTCCGCATCGTTTCTCGCGAAGCTCGCAGGCGATATCGAGCATGTGTCCTACTTCAAGATCGAGACCGCGCAGGCCGCGTCGAAGCTGCGCGAACTGATCGAGCTAGGCGGCGATTCGATCGTCGGTCCGTGGGACGGCGAGGAAGCGATCACGCTGATGGCCGATCTCGACGCGGGCGCGACCGGCGCGATGACGGCCGGCGGTTATCCGGACGGCATTCGCAGGATCGTCGATGCGTACTTCGCCGGTGAGACCGAAAAAGCCGCCGGGCTGTATCAGCAATGGCTTCCACTCATCAACTATGAAAACCGGCAGTGCGGCCTTGCGGCGTGCAAGACCTTGATGAAGGAAGGCGGCGTGATTCGCTCGGATGCGGTGCGCCATCCGCTCGCGCCGATGCATCCCGCCGCGCGCGAAGGTCTTCTGACGGTCGCGCGCAGGCTCGATCCGCTCGTGTTACGCTGGGGGCATTGACGAAGGTACAGGCTTCACACGCTCGAAGCGCGACCCGGCGTGCGTGTGCTCACGCGCACGAAGTCACGCGCTCATCGAACGGGCTCCATGCCGTGCAGCGCTTTCGTCGCATCGGCATCGGGCGAACTCACGTATGCGAGGAATGCGCGCGCGAGCTGCGGCGCGTTCGCGTTCACGCACACCGCGCCTTCGAAAACCGTGAGCGTCTGGATTTCGCGCGGCAGCATGCCGAGCACGTCGATGCCGGCAACGCCGGTCATCTCGCTCATCTGCTGGAAGCCCAGTTCGACCTCGCCGCACGCGATGAGCGCCCCCACCGCGACGCCCGGCGGCGCCTGCACGACGCGCGATGCGATGCTCTCCGCGATGCCCCAGCGCTCGAACAGGCGCATCAGATAAACGCCGCTCGGTCCCGTCGAATAGCCGATGCTGCGCGCCGCCAGCACCGCGTCGCGCACGGCGGCTTCATCGTCGATACGCGGATGGGGCGCGCCCGCCGCCACCGCGATCGCGACGCCCGAGCGCGCGATGCCCACGCGGCTCGCCGCATCGATGCGCCCCGAAGCCGCGAGCCGGCCGATCGCATCGGATGCGAGCACGACGATATCGAACGCCGCGCCTTCCTCGGTGCGCTTCGCGGCCGCCACGCCGCCCATCGATTCGATCGCCACTTGCTGACCCGAACGCGCCTCGAAAGCCGAAACGAGATCGGCGAGCACTTGGCGCGTCGCCATCGACGAGATGCCGGTGATCATCGCGCCGCTCATCAGTCGATATAGCGCAGGCCCGCGCGCCCCAATGGTTCGCGCATGCCGTACATGTCGAGGCCGAGCACGCCGTCGGCAAGTTTCGCGCGCTTCCCGGCTTCGAGCGCCTCGCGCGCGACGGCCTTGTCGAGCACCTGTTGCGCCGATGCGGACGGCACGACGACGACGCCATCGTCATCCGCGACGATGACATCGCCAGGCGTCACCAGTGCGCCCGCACAGACGACCGGAATGTTCACCGAGCCGAGCGTCGCCTTCACCGTGCCCTTGGCGGAAATCGCGCGGCTCCACACGGGGAAGTTCATCCCGGTCAGCACACGCACATCGCGCACGCCGCCGTCGATGACGAGCGCCCGCGCGCCGCGCGCCTTGAAGCTCGTCGCGAGCAGGTCGCCGAAAAAGCCGTCCGTGCAATCGGTCGTGCATGCGGCGACCACGACATCGCCCGGCCGGATCTGCTCGGCGGCGACGTGCAACATCCAGTTGTCGCCCGGCTGCAGCAGCACGGTCACCGCCGTGCCGCTCGCCTGCGCGCCGACTTGGATCGGCCGCATGTAGGTCTTCATCAGGCCGACGCGACCCATCGCTTCGTGCACGGTCGCCGAGCCGAGCGCGCCGAGATTGTCGGCTGCATCCGCGTTCGCGCGGCCGATGTTGCGATAAACCACTCCCAGTTCGTACATATCAACGTCCCTTCGCTTTGAGCGCCGCATCCAGACGCGGATACACACGGCGCGCGTTGCCTTCGTAAATCTTGTAGCGCGCTTCGGGCTCGATTTGCGCGGCCTCGACATAGCGCTTCGTGTCGTCGAAATAGTGTCCCGTTTCCGGATCGATGCCGCGCACCGCGCCGATCATCTCGCTCGCGAACAGGATGTTGTCGACGGGAATCACGCGCGTCAGCAGGTCGATGCCCGGCTGGTGATAGACGCACGTGTCGAAGAACACGTTGTTCATCAAATGATCCTTCAGCAAGGGCTTTTTCAACTCCTGCGCGAGCCCGCGGAAACGTCCCCAGTGATACGGCACCGCGCCGCCGCCGTGCGGAATCACGAACTTGAGCGTCGGGAAATCGCGGAACAGGTCGGACGTGAGGCACTGCATGAACGCTGTCGTGTCCGCGTTCAGATAGTGCGCGCCCGTCGTATGGAAGCACGCGTTGCAGCTCGTGCTCACGTGAATCATCGCGGGGACGCCGTACTCGATCATCTTCTCGTAGATCGGATACCAGTAGCGGTCCGAGAGCGGCGGGCTCGTCCAGTGGCCGCCCGACGGATCCGGGTTCAGGTTGATCGCAACATTGCCATACTGCTCGACGCACTTCACGAGTTCGGGAATGCACGTCGATACATCGACGCCCGGGCTTTGCGGCAGCATCGCCGCCGGAATGAAACTGTCCGGAAAGAGCTGGCTCACGCGATGGCACAGCTCGTTGCAGATCGCAGCCCACGTGCTCGACACTTCGAAGTCGCCGATGTGATGCGCCATGAAGCTCGCGCGCGGGCTGAACACGGTGAGGTCGAGGCCGCGCTCGCGCATCAGGCGCAGCTGATTGCTTTCGATCGATTCGCGCAGTTCGTCGTCGCTGATGCGCAGTTCCGATGCGCCCGGCATCTCCGAAGGATTCGTGATGCCGGCGATCTGCCGGTTCCGCCACGCTTCGAGCGCCTTGGGCGCGGTCGTGTAGTGGCCGTGTATGTCGATGATCATCCCTGGCTCCCGGTACTAATGTGCGGCATTGGTCTGCGGCGCCGCGTCCGCTGCATTGGTGCGTTGAGCGACCAGAATCGCGATGGCGGCGAGCGTCGCGGGCACGGCGAGCATCGCGAGGATCGCGCCGAACTGCCAGCCGAGGCCGAGCAGCGCGCCGCCGAATGCGGAGCCGAAGATGCTGCCGAAGCGGCCCATGCCGAGCATCCAGCTCACGCCGGTCGCACGCGCCACCGTCGGATAACGTCCCGGCGCGAAGGCGTTGAGGCCCGTTTGCGCGCCGCTCATGCAGAAGCCCGCGGCGAACACGAGCACGGCAAGCGACGACGACAGCGCGCCGATCCACGCGAGTCCGAGCACGCATACCGCACCGCCGAGATACGCCGCGCTGATGACCGGCGCAGGCCGTGCCTTGTCCATCATCCAGCCGACGATGATCGCGCCGATCGTGCCGCCGATCTGGAACATCGCGGTGATGTTCGCGGCCGCCGAGACCGTGAGGCCCGCGTCCTTCATCAGCGTCGGCAGCCAGCCGGTCAGCAGATAGATCACGAGCAGGCCCATGAAGTACGTGACCCACAGCGAGACGGTCACGAAGCCGTAGCCATGCGAGAACAATACGCCGATGGGCCTTTTCGTCGGCAGCGGAGGTTCGTTCGAAACGAAGGTTTCATTGCCGTCGAAGCGCGCGCCGCACACGCCGCCGAGCACCTTGCCGATGCGCTCCGGCGTCGCGCCGCGCACCGCGAGCAGGCGCGCGGATTCGGGCAGCAGCCACATCTGCAGCGGAATCAGCACGAGCGGCAGCGCGCCGCCGAAAATCAGCACCGAACGCCAGCCGTGCACTGGAATCAGCCAGCCCGCGACGAAGCCGATCAATGCCGAGCCGAGATTGAAACCCGTGAACATGATCGTGATGAGCAGCGCGCGCTTGCGTTGCGGCGCGTACTCGGAGAGCAGCGTCGTCGTGTTGGGCATGGCGGCGCCAAGGCCGATGCCCGTCAGGAGGCGCAGCAACGCCATGCTCGCGGGCGAATTCGTGAACGCGGTGGCGATCGTGAAGACGCCGAAGAGGAACACCGACGTGATCAGCACCCACTTGCGCCCGATGCGGTCCGATGCCGGTCCGGCCGCGAGCGCGCCGATCACGAGACCGATGGGCGCCGCGCTCATCACGAGGCCGAATGCGGGGCGCGAGATGTGCCAGTCCGCGATGATCGAAGGCGCGACGAAGCCCATGATGGCTACGTCCATGCCGTCGGCCATCACGATCAGAAAGCATAGCGCCACCAGCAGCCACTGGTAGGCGGAAATGGGCCGCTCGTCGATGAAGCCCTTGATGTCGATGGTTCTGTTGATTTTCATAGCTTGTCTCCCGTCCCCTGATCTCTTTTAGTTCCTGGCCTTTTCCGCCTTGTCCCAGTCGAGCTTGCCCGAGCCTTTGCCCGCCACCGAATACAGCGCGCCGGGGGCATTGCGCGTCTTCTGAAACTCTTCGAGCGTTTCGCCGCGCATCGCCGCATAGATGTGCAGGTTCGATACGCCTGTCACCGCGCCGAGCTTTTCGAGCATGAAGAAGATCACGCCGTAATGAAGCAGGCCGCGCCAGTCGCGTCGGCGAATCAGATCGCGCTCCTCGTCAGAAAGGGCCGCCGCTTCGAAGCTCGCTTCCTCGTCCTGCTTGAATGCTTCGCGATGCGCCGGCTCGACCATGCGATGCAGATAGTCGTTGATGCGATATGCGCGCACGGCCGTCTCGATCGAGAACGGATACGTGCCCTCGAGCTTCTCGACATCGGTGAGCTGCACCGCCATGCGCTGACGATGACGCTCGATGATCGCGGGCTTGGTCTCGCTGTCCTCGCCTTCGTAGATCGCAGTGGCGATGCCGGCCATCGACGGCAGGTAGTAGCTGCGATGCTTGCACACGACATTCGACGAAAGCGCGCCGCGCATCGTGAGCCACATGATCACTTCCGCGCCCTCGTAGCCGCCGAGCGCCGCGTATTCGGCGATGGTCATGTCCGCGAGTTGCTCGGGATCGCGCTCGAAGAGATCGAGGAAACGCGCGTCCCATTCCGTGTTGTTGAAACCCGAGCGCTCACCGTGCACCTGGTGCGAAAGGCCGCCCGTCGCGAGGATCGCCACCTTGAGGTCTTCCGGATAGCTCTCGATCGCGCGGCGCAGCGCCTGGCCCAGCTTGTAGAAGCGGCGCGCGCTCGGCACGGGCAATTGCAGCACGCCCATTTGCAGTGGCAGGAGCTTGACCGGCCATTCGGGCTTGTGCGGGCACAGCATCGAGAGCGGCGAGAAACAGCCGTGATCGAGCGGCTTGTTCTGGAAAAACGACATGTCGAACTCGTCGGTCATCAGCGACGTGCCGATGTGCGCGGCGAGTTCCGGATGACCCTTGATCGGCGGCAGGTCGCGCGCGCCACCGCCTTCGTCCGCGACGCGCCATTCGGGGCCAACGCCCAGCGCGAACGCGGAATAGTGGTCGAAAAAGAACGACGTGACGTGGTCGTTGTAGATGGTTACGACGACGTCGGGCTGCTTCTCCGCAAGCCAGTTCGCGAGCGGCGCGAAGTTCTCGAAGATCGGCGCCCAGACGGGATCGTCACGCTTGTTCTTGTCGAACGCGAAACCGATTGTCGGTGTGTGCGAGGCGGCAATGCCTCCGATGATCCGTGCCATGTGCGCTACTCCTTCAGGGAAACTGAAACGAAGGGTAGCGAGGAATGGGCGGCGGCAGGTACTACGTGTAAACCAGCAATTTTCCCGTGCGGACGGGGTTCGGAGACCGGTTAGCGTTGCTGCGCCGGGGTCGTGGGTCGTGTGGAGGGCGTCGTTCGCGCGATATGTCGATAAATAAAACTGATGGCTCGGGAAGCAGGACGCAAGGGTGCTCGTTTCGCTCGTTGTATCGAACAAGAAGAGGGCATGTGAAGCGTCGCTGAGCCTCGTCCCGCTTGCTGCCGCTGTCTCTGGTCGAATTACAGCAGTCACACGAAGCCAAGCGGTCGTCTCTCGTCCATCCCGGCGTTGCAGGGAAGCAAGGTGAATCTCGTAGAATTGAGGACAATTACGGCCCGACGCAGCGCAGGAACCCGGGCCTGCGGCGACGTATCGACGCCCGGTGAGCAGATACTCATTTCCAACGATACGATTCTGGTGATGCTGATTTACGGCCGAACGACTGAAACTGATGGTGTCCTCAACCGCGTACTGCGTCGAGGAGTTACTTGATCGAGTCTATACGTTGCTCACCTCGCTCGGGTATGAGGTCTGGTTGTCCCACAAAGGTAATGGACAAGGAAAGACGCCGCGCGGACATCCAGCATCTTTTGAAACTCAGTGACCCGGAGCACTTCAGAAAGGCTTATCTCGTTCCCACACTGGAATCAGGCCTGATCGAAATGACCGTTCCGGGCAAGCCGACGAGCCCAAACCAAAAATACCGACTCACGCATCTGGGTCTGAGTTATCGGCGAAGACTCCCGGCTGACAGATAGGCAGCGCGAATCGCGTCATTGGCGGCCAGCGCCTGCGATGCCGCGTCCACGACTTCAATGATTCAGGAACCGCCGATATGACCAAAACCGCGCTTTCCGATCGCTATCGTGCTTACATCGCCTGCCTCAATGCGCAGGAGTGGGCAAGCCTCGGCTCGTTCGTTCACGACGCGTTGCACTACAACGGACGGGCGCTCACGCTCACGGACTATCGCGAGATGCTGAGGAAAGACTTCCGCGACATCCCGGATCTCTTCTTCGACATTCAACTGCTGATAGCCGATCCGCCTCGCATCGCGAGCCGCCTGCTTTTCGACTGTACGCCGAAGGCGGCTTTCATGGGGCTGCGCGTCGACGGCAAACGCGTCGCCTTCAGCGAGAACGTCTTCTACGAATTCCGCGAAGGAAAGATCGAGCAGGTCTGGTCAGTGATCGACAAGGCGGCGATCGAAGCCCAGCTTTAGACGACGTCCGTAAAGAACGTCTCCACGATGTCGTCGCGCAGCTCGCCGACCTTGCGATCGCCAGGCTTTCTCGGCCTCGGCAGCGCGACATCCACCACCTCGCCGATACGCCCCGGACGCGCCTGCATCACGACGATACGATCCGAAAGCAACACGGCCTCCTCGACATCATGCGTGACGAGCACCATCGTGATGCGCTCGCGCTCCCAGATGCGCTGTAATTCGAGTTGCAGGCGGGCGCGCGTGAGCGCATCGAGCGCGCCGAACGGTTCATCGAGCAAGAGCAGTCGCGGCCGATTCACGAGCCCTCTCGCAATCGCGACACGTTGCGCCATTCCGCCCGACAACTGATGCGGATAGTGCCGCTCATAGCCCGTCAGCCCGACGAGCGCGACATGCTCCGCGACCGCGCGCGCCTTCTCCGCTTTCGATAGCGGCGCATTGCGCAGCGCGACGGCCACGTTCTGCGCGACATCGAGCCACGGAAACAGGCGATGATCCTGAAACACGATGCCGCGCGACAAATCCGTCGTGACGACACGCTCGCCGTCGAAGTCGATCTCGCCTTCGTGATCGGCGTCGAGACCGGCGATGAGACGCAGCAGCGTCGATTTCCCGCAACCGCTCGCCCCGACGATGCTCACGAATTCTCCGCTCGCAATCGACAGGTCGATGCGATCGAGTACCGGCGGCGCATCGTCGCCGTTGTATCGCTTGCTCACGTGCCGCAGCGTCAGGCCGCGGTCTTGCTCGACTATCGTCGTCATATTCCCGATTCTCCTCAAGCCGCGCGCGATGCATCGAACCAGCGCCGCTGCACGCCGCGCGCGAGGGCATTCAACCCCCACCCCGTCACACCGACCACGATCACGCAGAACACGACGAGATCCATTCGAAACTGCTCGCTGCCGTCGACGAGCGTATTGCCGATCCCGCTGCCCGCCACGAGCAGATATTCCGCGCCGAGCGTCGCGAGCCACGAATAGATGAGCGCGAGATAGACGCCCGTGAAGATCGAAGGCAACGCGGCGGGCAGCACGACGTATGCGAGCGTCTGCAATCTGCCGTAGCGATACGCGCCCGCCACCTCGAGCAGTTGCGGCGGCACGGCGCGAATGCCATCGCTCGTATGCATCACCACGGGCATGAGCGCGGCGAGCGACAGGAACACGACCTTCGCGACATCGCCGAGGCCGAACCACACTGAGATCAGCGGAATCCACGCGAACAGCGACACTTGCTTGAACGTGTTGAAGCTCGGCGCGATCGCGCGATTGGCCAGCTTCGAGATGCCGAGCAGCGCACCGAGTGCGAGGCCGAGCGTCGTACCGATCGCGAAGCCCGTCAACTCGCGCGCAAGCGATGCCGACAACGCACGCAATAGCGCGCCGCTTCGAACCTGCTCGACCGCGGTATCCCACACTCGCACAGGCGACACCATGATGCCGTGATCGGCTTGCGCGCCGCGCGCGGCGAACCACCACAGCGCAAGTGCGGCGACCGGCAGCACGACGCCGCGCCACGATCCCTTGACGATGTCCGCTTCCCAATCCAACGTGGACATACCCTCCTCCTCAGTTCACGCGGCCGCGCTGGAGCTTGCGCTCGAACGCGTTGAGCAGGCGATCCGCCGCACAGCCGATTGCGCCGACGATCAACACTGAAGCCAGCACGAGATCGAGCTGAAAGAGCTGCCGCCCATACACGATGAGATACCCGAGCCCCTCTGACGACGCGACCAGTTCAACGACGACGAGCGTCAGCCATGCCTTGGTGAACGCGAGCCGCACGCCGGTACCGATGACGGGAATCGCGGCTGGCAGCGTCACGCGGGTGATCACCTGCCAGCGCGAATAGCGATACACCGACGCGACCTCCTGCAATGCGCGCGGCGTGCCGCGAAACCCTTGCAGCGTGGAAAGCGTGACCGGCACGAGCGCGGCATGCCCGATCAGCAGATACTTCAGCGGCTCGCCGATACCGACGACGATCATCAGAAACGGCAGCCAGCCAAGCACCGGCACCTGCACGATCGCGTTGAAGCTCGGCAGCACATACGCCTCCAGCGTGCGCGACAGGCCGAGCAAGCCGCCCAGCAGCACGCCGAGCACCACGCCGCCGCCGAAGCCGACCGCCGCGCGCGTCGTGCTCGCGGCGAGATGCATCCACAGCTCGCCGCTTTTCGCGAGCGCGCCGAGCGTCTCGAAGACGAGCGCGGGCGGCGGCAGCACTTGCGCGGAGATCCAGCCGTAGCGCGAACCGAGCACCCACGACACCGCGCACGCAATGGGCAGAAGCCACGGCAACGCGGTCCATCCAATGGCATGCAGCGCATCGCTCGATAAGAACTTGCGAGCGCGAAAGCGATCCGCAGGCAGCAGGACTCGGGAAAGTGCGTTCGCCATCTGAAGTATTCTCCTTATGCGTTAAGCGATGGGTTTGCCCGACGCATCGAAACGCGGCCAATACGCTTCGAGCTTCAGCGACTTCAACGCCTGATCGAGATACTTCGGCTCGAACCATCCGTTCACGCTGACGGGCTGGCGAATCAGGTTCAGGCGCAGCGCGTCATCGGCGACGGATTGATAGCGCGCGACGAAGAACGGATCGATGAGCGGCGAGTTGCGGTCCTTCAACGGCTGATTCGCATACTCGGATTGCCACGACTCCGGCGGCACGCCGCTCTTCGCCCACAATGCGAACAACGCGCTGCGATTCGCTTCGTCGGACGACCATTGCGCCGCCTGAACCACCGCGGTCACGACCTTCTGCACCGTATCGGGATGCGCATGCTCGAAATCCTCGAGCACGAGCAGATGCGCCTGACGCGTGAGTTGCAGGCCGCCGTCGCGCGAAGCGTAGACGATCTTCGCGAGACCCTGCCGTTGCAGCTTGAAGAGCGAGTAATCGAGGAACACCGCATCGACGCCCTTCGACGCGAGCGCTGCCTGCGCCGCGGCGGTATCGAGATTGATCACGCGCAGATCGCGCTCGGTGAGGCCGTTTTCCTTCAGCACGTTGTCCGCGACGAGCTGAAGGTTCGTGCCGCGAAAGAGGCCGACGCGCTTGCCCTTGAGGTCCTTCACGCCCTTGATGTCCGAATCCGGCGGCACCGCGAGATAGACGCCCGCGCGCACGTTCGACGCCAGCAGCAGATGCGTCTTCAAACCGTTCGCGCGGCCCAGCACCGAGGGCAGGTCGCCCTGATACGCGAAGTCGATCTGCTTGTTCGCGAGCGCCTCGTTCACCGCCGGCCCCGCGCCCTTGAAGAAGATCCATTCGACCTTGACGTGCTCGGGCTGCAACGCATTCTCGACGCGATGCTGCAACTGCGCGGTCGCGGCGGGCGAACCGCCGAACGTGGGCGGATCGCCCGTGCCCTGCTGCGCGACGCCGATGCGCACCACCGCCGGATCGGCGGCATGCGCGGGACCGATGAGCGCGGCAAGAAGCGCTGCCGCGCCGGCTAGGAGCTTGAATCGTAGTGTCATCGTGCAATGAAGAAGAATGGACGGCGGGCGATGAAGAGTCATCGCCCGTGCATGCAGGGAGAAGCGCGTCAGGACGCGCGCGCTTCCTGCCTGACGATGCGGCTCCTGCGCCCGTCGATGCCCACGGGCACATCGCCGTGCACGGTCGCGCGGCGCACGACGCGATGCGCGTCGCCGTAATCCGCCACTGCGTAATGCTGGGTCGCGCGGTTGTCCCAGATCGCGACGTCGCCTTGCGTCCAGCGCCAGCGCACGGTGTTCTCGAGGCGTGTGACGTGATCGTGGAAGAGTTCGATCAGACGGTCCGAGTCGCGTTGCGACAGGCCGATGAAGCGTTGCACGAAGTGGCCCAGCACGAGGGTGCGCTCGCCCGTTTCGGGATGCACGCGCACGACCGGGTGCTCCGTTTCATAGAGCGTCGACGTGAATTGCTTGCGGTATTCGCGCTCCGTTTCCGTGTCGGGGACGTTGCGGGTCGCCGCGTAATCGTAGGCGTTCGAATGCAGCGCCCACAGCTGGTCGGCGAGTTCGCGCAAGGGCTGCGGCAGGTTCGCATACGCGGCGGCCGTATTGGCCCAGACCGTGTCGCCGCCGGCGGGCGGAATCACCACGCCGCGCAGGATGGAGATTTTCGGGTAGGCATCGACGAAGGTGACGTCGGTATGCCAGGAGTTCGCGCGCGTGCCGTGCTTCGAATCGAGCTCCAGCAGGCGGCTGCCATTCGCAAGCGAAGGCACCGTCGGATGCGCGACAGTCTCGCCGAAACGCGCCGCGAACGCTTCCTGCGCGGCATCGTCGAGATGCGACTGGCCGCGGAAGAACAGCACCTTGTGCTCGAGCAGCGCCTGGTTGATCGCACCAATGGCGGCATCGTCGAGATCGGCGGAAAGCGACACGCCACGTACTTCCGCACCGATGCGCCCGCCGATCGGGCGCACCTGGAACGGTTCATTTGACGCGACGGGGTGACGCGCGGAGTCGGCGGCGAGCGTGTGGGTTTCGGACATCGAAAATCTCCGTTGGTATGCGTTTGTCGGATGCTGGCCGCAATGGATGCGACCGAAACATTGAAGCATCGACAGGACGCTCGACCAACGAAGCGTTTCGACTAAGCTTTACATCGATCAGCGAGATGCATATTTGCGCAAACCCTCGATGCTTTCGTGCAATTCCGCCTGCAGACGCGCCATCAACCCGGCTGCCGGCAATTCGCGCGCGAGCGCGGCCGCCTGCCCCGCCCATTGCGCGCCGTAGCCGAACTCGCCCTTTGCCTTCGCGGCCGCGTGCAGCGACTTGCCCGCGTCATACGTAATCGGATAGGCGGGAATCGCGGGTGCTTGCGCGCCGCGGCCCAGTTCCGTGAACCGGTTGACGAGACTGCGCGCCTTGCGGCCCGATATCGCGGCGGTGAACGTCGTGTGGTCCGCCGCTTCGCTGAGAATGGCGCGACGGTATCCCGCGTCGATCGACGTTTCCGTGCAGGGCACGAATGCGGTGCCGAGCTGCGCCGCCTGCGCGCCGAGCGCCAGCGCCGCCGCAATGCCCGCGCCATCCATGATGCCGCCCGCGGCGATCACCGGCACATCGAACTTGCGCACGAGGAGGCGCGTAAGCGCGAAGGTGCCGAGATTGTCGTCGTCGGCCTGCGGGTCGAAGATGCCGCGATGGCCGCCCGCTTCGATGCCCTGTGCGACGATCGCGTCCATGCCCGCCGCCGCGACCTGTTCCGCTTCGCGCAAATTGGTTGCAGATGCAACCAGTTTGATGCCGGCCTTGCGCAAGGCGTCGATATATTGCCGGGATGGCAAGCCGAAATGGAAACTCACGATCGCCGGCTTCTCTTCGACGAACACCTCGAGCATGGCCTCGTCGACGACGAAGCTCGTGTAGATCTCGCTCAGCTTCCCGGGCGGCGTCGCGCCGTATTGCGCGAAGAGCGGCGCGAGCCACTCGACCCAGGCTTTCTCGACGGCCGCATTCGCCTTCGCCGGCGCATGACAGAACACGTTGATGTTGAATGGCTTGCTCGTGAGTTCACGCGTCTCGCGAATCACCTTGCGCGCGCCTTCGGCGTTCATCGCACCGACGCCGAGCGAGCCGAGCCCGCCCGCGTTCGATACGGCCGCGGCGAGCGCCGGCGTGCTCACGCCTGCCATCGGCGCCTGGATAATCGGCGTGTCGATGCCGAGTAGCGATGTCAATGCATTCTTGCTCATGAATGTGCGTCCTTTGAACGTTGCATGATTCAGCGCGTGCCGAGCTTCTCGACGATGAAGTCCACGAAAGCCCGCACGCGCGACGACAAATGCCTGCCATGCGGATAAAGCAGGATGAACGGCCTGCTGCATCCGCCGAAATCGCGCAGCACTTCGGTCAGCGTGCCCGCGCGCAAATCGTCCTCGACGGTGAAGCGGTAGATCTGGAAAAGACCCGCGCCGTTACGCGCGAGCGGAATCCCCGCGAGTGCGTCGCCGGAGGTTCCGTAGCCGCCGTGCGTCGTCATTTCCACGGCCTCGCCGTTCCGCATGAAAAGCCACGGCACGGGACGTCCGGTGCTCGGCATCTCGAACTGGATGCACTCGTGCTCCGGAATCTCCTCGATCGTCTTCGGCGTGCCCGCGCGCTTCAAATAGCCGGGGGACGCCACCACGACGAGTTCCGCATCTTCCAGCTTGCGCGCGATCAGCCCGGAATCGCGCGGCGCGCGGCCGCGTATGGCGAGATCGAAACCTTCGTCGGCGAAGTCGATGTTGCGGTTGCTCAAATGCGCTTCGACCGTTACGTCGGGATAGCGCTTGCGAAACTCCGCGAGAAGCGGCAGCACACGATAGTGGCCATAAGGCGTCGGCATGCTGATGCGCAGCACGCCCTTCGGCATCGTCTGCTGGCCGGTCGCTTCGCGCTCCGCCTCCGCAAGTCGATTGAGTGCATCGCGGCATTGCTCGAAGTAGCGGCGGCCCGCATCGGTCAGGCGAATCTGGCGCGTCGTGCGCACGAAAAGCCGCACGTCCAGGCGCTTTTCCAGTCGCGCGACGGAGCGGCTCACGGCGGCGGGCGTCACGCTCGCCGCAGTCGCCGCAAGCGTGAAGCTGCCGAGCTCGGCCGCGAGGCAGAAGAGTTCGATGCTGCCGAGAAGAAGGTCGTCGAATTGCCGCTGCATGTCGGTTGGCTTCGCGTCGTGGTGCGCTTCAGTACGCCTTGCGATGAATCTTCCCTGCTTGCGGACGGGCGGTCAACCGATGCGGTTTCAATTGAATTGCGACGCGGAGGAACAGATCCGTCGGCGAACGCCCGAAGCGAATCGCCCGCTTTTTCCTGATCGGAAGAAGCGGGCGATATTCACACGCACTGCGCACAAGCGGCGGCCGATGCTTACTTCGCGGTCGGCATCGCGAACTCGGCGCCCTTCTCGGTGCTCTCGGGCCAGCGCTGCATGATCGACTTCTGCTTCGTATAGAAGCGCACGCCTTCCTCGCCATACGCGTGCATGTCGCCGAAGAGGCTGCGCTTCCAGCCGCCGAAGCCATGCCATGCCATCGGCACCGGAATCGGCACGTTGATGCCGACCATGCCCACTTCGATGCGTCTGCCGAACTCGCGCGCGATATGGCCGTCGCGCGTGTAGCAGGCGACGCCGTTGCCGAACTCGTGCTCGTTGACGAGATCGACGGCTTCGCTGAAGTCCTTCACGCGCACGCACGCGAGCACCGGCCCGAAAATCTCTTCCTTGTAGATGCGCATGTCCGGCGTGACGTGATCGAACAGCGTGCCGCCCGTGAAGAAGCCGTCCTCATGGCCCGGCACCTTGTAGCCGCGACCATCGACGACAAGCTTCGCGCCTTCGTCGACGCCTATCGCGATATAGCCTTCGATACGCTCCAGAGCGGCGCGCGTGACGATCGGGCCCATCTCCGCATCGGACTCCATGCCGTTCCTGATCTTGAGCTGCTTCGCGCGCTCGGCGAGACGCGGCACGATCTTGTCGGCGACATCGCCCACCAGCACCGCCACCGAGATCGCCATGCAGCGCTCGCCCGCCGAGCCGTAGCCCGCGCCGATCAGCGCATCGACGGCCTGATCGAGATCCGCGTCGGGCATCACGACCATGTGGTTCTTCGCGCCGCCCAGCGCCTGCACGCGCTTGCCGTGCTTCGCGCCCGTTTCGTAGATGTAATTGGCGATTGGCGTGGAGCCGACGAAGCTGATCGCCTTGACCTGCGGATGCGCGAGCAGCGCATCGACGACAACCTTGTCGCCCTGCACGACATTGAAGATGCCATCGGGCAGGCCCGCTTCCTTCAGCAGATCGGCCATGAAGAGCGATGCCGACGGATCGCGCTCGCTCGGCTTCAGGATGAACGCGTTGCCCGCCGCGATCGCGACCGGGAACATCCAGCACGGCACCATGCACGGGAAGTTGAACGGCGTGATGCCCGCGACGATGCCGAGCGGCTGGCGCGTCGTCCAGTTGTCCATGCCGGTGGAGACCTGCTCCGTGTAATCGCCCTTGAGCAGTTGCGGAATGCCGCACGCGAATTCGATCACGTCGATGCCGCGCGACACTTCGCCCTGTGCATCCGAGAACACCTTGCCGTGCTCGGCGGTGATGATCGCGGCGAGCTCGTCGCGATGCTTGTTCATCAGTTCGAGGAACTTCAGCATGACGCGCGCGCGGCGGATCGGCGGCGTGTCGCGCCAGGCCGGGAACGCTTCTTTCGCGCTCGCCACGGCGGCATCGACATCGGCGACTTCGCCCAGCACGAGCTTGCGCGGACGCTCGCCCGTCGCGGGGTTGAACACCGGTTGCGTGCGCGTGGCCGAGCCGCTCGTACGCTGGCCGTGAATGTAGTGGACCACGTCGGCGGTATCGTTGAACGCTTGCATCTCGACTCCTCTCACTGATTGGTTTGGCGATGGATACAGTGTAAGAAGCGTCGCGCCCCGCGCAAAGACGCTATGATTGAACTCATTGTTTATATCTGCAAACAATCCGCTGATGGACGAGCAAAAGATCGAGGCGCTCTGGACCCATTTGCACTGGCTGACCGTGCTCGCGGAACAGGGCAGCTATACGGCGGCGGCGGCGCGCCTGAACGTGTCGAAAGCGGCGATGAGCCAGCGCATCGCGGAACTGGAGCGCGCGGCGGGCGTGCCGCTCGTCACGCGCACGACGCGCAGCGTGCGCTTCACGGAAGCCGGGCGGCGGCTGGTCGACGATACGCGCGAGCAGTACGAGCACATCGCATCGAGTTTCCTGAGCGTGCGGGAAATGGCGGGCGTCGCGCGCGGCTCGATCCGCGTGACGGCGCCGATGGCGTTCTCACGGCAGCAGCTCGTGCCGAAAATGTCGGGGTTTCTGCACGCGCATCCGGAAGTGCGAGTGCAGCTCGAAGCGTCAGACAGATTGAGTTCGATCGCAACCGAAGGCTTCGATCTCGCCGTGCGGCATAGCGCGCAGGTGCCGGATACGCACGTCGCGTGGAAGCTGTGCGATACGCATTCGGTGATCGTCGCGACGCGCGCGTATCTGAAGCGGCGCGGTACGCCACTGACGCCGAACGATCTCGCCACGCACGATTGCCTGGTCTATCCGCGCGCGCAGGCGTCGAGCATCTGGTCGTTCCAGCGCAAGGGCGGGCGCAAGAGTTCCACGGGTCCTTACACGCTGGCCGTGAGCGGCCCGTTTGCGGCGAACAACAGCGAAGTGCTGCGCGATGCCGCGCTCGACGATCTCGGCATCGCGCTCTTGCCGGATTTCACCGCGCAGGCGGCCGTTCAGGCCGGCAGGCTCGTCGTGCTCCTGCCGGAATGGCGTCCGGTCGGCGCGTTCGCGGATCAGCTTTTCGTGGTGCGGCCTTATGCGCCACATGTGCCGCGCGCGGTCGCGCTTTTCATCGGATATTTGCGCGAGAGCTTTGCGGGCGGATTTCCGCTTTGACTTGCGGCGTCCGGGCGCGCACAAAGCAAAACGCGCCCGCTGTCACGCGGGCGCGTTTCCTTGTACCGCTTGCTGCTTAGTGATGCGCGAACGTCGGGAACACGTCGCCTTGAACCGCATTGACGCGCGCGCCCGATTGCGCCGCACCTTCCGTCACACCGCCGAATGCGCTTTGCGCCGTGCCGTTTTGCGCGGCGACGCGCGCTTCGGCTGCCTGGATGTCGGCCGGATATTTCGCATCGTTGATGACGCCGGGGTTATAGCCCGCCTTTTCCAACTGAACGATTTCTTCGCGAACCTGCGCGCGCGTCACAGGTTGATTCGATTGCGCGAACGACGCGACCGGAGCGGCAAAAGCAAGAGCGACCGCTGCAATACCGATGAACTTGTTCATGATTCTTTCCTCCGTATAGAAGTTTTCGAGTTGCCGCTCACGCTGCCTTGTTTGCTTCGTTTGCGACCGTTGAGGAGAGTTTAGGCACCACGGACCCTAGGGTAAATACCTAAACGACGAAATCACTTTTGGCGAAATCGCGACTAATCCGGGTACAAAGGATCGAAACGAACCGCGCATGAATCGGCTATAACCAAAGACAGCAGGGCCACGGTGCGTGGCATGCAGCACGAACGTTCGTTTTTCAGGGGAATCACCTTGAAGCGCATCCTGGTGATCGGCGCGGGTTTCGCGGGCATGTGGGGCGCACTCTCCGCGGCGCGCAAGCTGGACGAGCTCCATCGCGGCGCCGACGAGGCCGAGGTGGCCATCATCAACCCGGCGCCTTTTCACAGCGTGCGGGTGCGCAATTACGAGCAGCCGCTCGACCCGACGCTCGTGCAACTCGACACCGTCCTCGGGCCCGCGGGTGTGCGCCTGATTCAAGCGAAAGCGACGGACATCGACAGCGCGAACCGGCGCGTGACCATCGAACGCGATGGTGCGTCCGAATCGCTCGACTACGATCGCCTGATCCTCGCCGCCGGCAGCGTGCTCGTGCGGCCGCCCATTCCCGGGCTCGATCGCTTCTCCTTCGACGTCGATACCTACGCGGGCGCCTGCAAGCTCCAGGCGCATCTGCTCACGCTGCCCGCATTGCCCGATACGCCGGCGCGCTACACGGCGGTCGTGGTCGGCGCGGGCCTGACGGGCATCGAGCTCGCGGCGGAGCTGCCCTCGCGGCTGCGCGAGATCGTGGCGGAAGGCGATAGAAGCAAGGTGCGCGTCGTGCTCGCGGATCGCTCGGCGAAGATCGCGCAATCGATGGGCGGCGCGCAGCCGGTCATCGAAGGCGCGTTGCAGGCGCTCGACGTCGAGGCGCGGACGGGCGTGTCGCTGGAATCGCTAGACGGCCGGAGCGTGACGCTCACCGATGGAACGACGAGCGAGCGCATCGAGGCGTCGACGGTCGTCTGGTGCGGCGGCATGCACGCGAACGCGCTCGCCGGACAGCTTCCCGTCACGCTCGATCCGCTCGGACGCGTGCCGGTGGATGCGTTTCTGCGCGTGGAAGGCGTGCCGGGCGTATTCGCGGCGGGCGACTGCGCGCGCATCCTGATCGACGGCGCGCGGCCTTCGGTGATGTCATGCCAGCATGGCCGGCCGATGGGACGCTACGCCGGCAACAACGCGGCCTGCGATCTGTTCGGCGCGGAGATGCTGCCGCTCTCGATCGACTGGTACACGACCATCTGCGATCTGGGGCCGTGGGGCGCGGTCTATACGGAGGGCTGGGACAGAAAGCTCGTCTCGGAGGGCGAAACGGCAAAGGCGACGAAGCGGACGATCAACGGCGAGCGCATCTATCCGCCGAGGAACGGCACGCGCGAGGATATCTTTCGGGCGGCGGCGCCCGTCGTACAGACACCGCCGCCCACTCGACGCACCGACAAGCGATGAATCAGACCTTCTTGACGGACGCGTCGTAGATTTCGTCGATCGACTCTTCGAGCGTCTTGTCGAACTCGCTGTCGCTCATCGACTTCTTCAGCTCGTTGATGAGCGCGCGCGAGAAGCTCGCGATCATGCCGTGGTTCTGCGCGAGCTTCTTGCACGCGTCGCTGCGCGTATAGCCGCCCGACAGCGCGACGACACGCACGACACGCGGATGCTCGATCAGCGGACGATAGAAATCCGGCTCATCGGGGATGGTCAGCTTGATCATCACCTTGCTCGATTCCGGCAGCGCATCGAGGCCCTTCAGCAACTCGTCGCGCAGAATCTTTTCCGCGCCCTTCTTGTCCGGGCTCTTGATCGACACTTCGGGTTCGAGAATCGGCACGAGGCCATGCTTGATGATCTGCGCGCTCACTTCGAACTGCTGCTTCGCCACCGCGGCGATGCCCTTCTCCGACGCCTGATGGATCACCGAGCGCATCTTGGTGCCGAAGACGCCGAGCTTGACCGCGCGCGCGAGGAGATCGTCGAGGCCGGGAATCGGCTTCATCACCTGCACGCCGTCGCTTTCCGCCTCCAGACCTTTGTCCACCTTCAGGAACGGCACGATGCCGCGGTCTTCCCACAGGAATGTCGGGACCGGCTTGCCTTCCGCTTCTCCGTCCATCGTGCGCTCGAACAGGATTGCGCCGATGACCTTCTTGCCCGTGAAGGAAGGCGCGGTCATGATGCGCACGCGCATTTCGTGCATCAGCTTGAACATTTCGGCGTCGCCGTTGTAGGCGTCGTCCGGAATTCCGTATTGCCGCAACGCGCCAGGCGTCGAGCCGCCGCTCTGATCCAGCGCGGCGATGAAACCATTCTTCTCAGCCATCTGCGCGAGCATCTTTTCGTTAGCCACGAACATTTCCTCCTCGAAGTTCAAACACCGGACATGCGCGTACGCCATCCGGGCTTATGGTTGAGCCTCCTCAAGTGTAATGGTTTTGGCGTGCGCCTTTCTCGTGCAAATCCGCCATTCCCGCGCAAATCGGCCAGGAATGGGGCGAGACCGTGCTTTGACGCACGGCCTGCGTGAGCTGAAGCTCAGGAAGCGGCGGAATTCAGATCCCCCGCACTGACCGGCTTGACGCCGGATCGCCAGACGACGCTCAAGGCGCGGCGCAGGAAGGATGGAGCGCGTTCGAAGTGGGCGGGTTGCGGCAGTTCCGCATGATCGTTCGATGATTCCACGACCGCTTCGACGACCGGCGAAGGCTCGGCTTCGACGATGGAAGGCTCGGGAGGCGGCGCGAGTTTCTCGCGCGCATCGCCGCAACGCTCGTTGAGCAGGCGGCGCATGTCCGGATCGTCGATCAATGCCTGGGCGGTCGCCATGCCGCGCTCGAATTGCAGCGCATAGGCGATGTCGGTGAAATTCTCGTAGCGGCCGCTATCGGCCAGCTCGAACGCCAGTTCGACGGTGCGCTGGCGCTTCCATGCATCGAGATCGTCGTGGCCCGTGCTCACAGATGTCCTCTTCTTCGCGATGAGGTGCCAACGATGTTAGCCCGCGCCGTGCGATTTTCCGTTGTCCGGTCACAACAAGCGAACGAAAGACGCGCAAGAAATCATACAAAAAGCGCTTGCCTAAAGCACCGGATCCGCGATAGTCCTCGCTTGACACGCGGCGTTCGCGGTATTTAATTCATGCAACCGCGCCTTTCAGCATGCATGCGGCGGCCGACATCTCCTGTCCGTGCTGTGAAGCAGTCCCGACGTATTGGATGTTCGCTCCATTCCGAGCGCGATGTGCCTTTATCGGAGCCGCGTCATGATCCCGCTTTCAGGAAGTCCGGCACGCCTTGCCGCTCTCGCCCTTCCGTGCGCGCTCGCTGCTCTCGTCGCATCCGTCGCCGCTTGCGGCGGCTCGGATTCGCCGAACACATCCGTCCCGGACTCCATCACTCAGGTCATGAAAAAACCCATGTATCAGGGCTCGACATGGGCGCTGCGCGTCGTCGACCTGACCTCGGGCAATGTCATCTACGACATGAATTCGAACGCGCAGCTCTATATCGGCTCGGTGCGCAAGCTGTTTTCGCAAGGCGCGCTGCTCGATCAATACGGCGCGCAGCATCAATTCCAGACGCCGGTCTACCGCACCGGCACCGTCGATGCGACCGGCACGCTCAACGGCAATCTCGTGCTCGTCGCGAGCGGCGATCTCTCGATGGGCGGCCGCACGAATGCCGACGGCACGCTCGCGTGGACGAACTTCGACCACAACGAAGCGGACAACCTCGGCAATGCGCAGATCACCGCGCCCGATCCGCTCGCGGGCTACGACGCGATCGCGGCGCAGGTGGCGGCTGCCGGCATCAGGAAGATCAACGGCGAAGTCGTGATCGACGACCGGCTCTTCCAGCCGTTCGACTTCCGCGGGGAATTCGACGTGCGGCCGATCTTCGTCAACGACGACGTGGTCGACGTGATCATCAACCAGGGCAGCGCGGGGTCGGCGACGCCGGTGGACTACCGGCCGAAGTCGTCGGCGTTCACCATGCAGTCCACGCTGACGACCACCGCCGCCGGCACGGACGACTCCATCAAGCTCGCGCCTGAAGCGCCTACCTGCATCGGCGCGCCCAACTGCACCGGCGCGCTCAGCGGCACGATCCCCGCGGATTTCGTGCCGCCGATCGTCCCGAGCTTCCCGCTGATCCAGACCTTCCGCATCACGCAGCCGTCGAATTATGCGCGCACGGTGCTCATCGAGGCGCTCGTGCGTGCCGGCGTGACCGTCACGGCGTCCACGGTGGAAAACAACCCGGTGCAACTGCTGCCCGCGCAGAACGCGTACTCCGCCGATGCGCGCGTCGCGCAACTCACGTCGCAGCCGTGGTCCGAATATGCCAAGTGGATTCTGAAGGTCAGCTACAACATCGGCGCGGACACGAGCCTGATGCTGTTCGGCCTCGCGAACAACGGCTCGACCACGCTCGACGCGGCGCTCGCGGCGGAAAACGCGACGCTCTCGAATGCGTACAAGGTGCCGATGGATCAGACGCATTTCATCGACGGCAGCGGCGGCGGCGACACCACGGCGACAGCGATCGCGGTCATCGCGATGCTGCGCGCCATGAACGGCCGGCCGACTTTCCCCACGTATGTGGATTCGCTGCCGTTCCTGGGCGTCGACGGCTCGCTCGCGAGCACGACCGGTTTCGAAAGCGATCCGACGCTCGCGGGCGCGAAGGGCAAGGTCTACGCGAAGACGGGCACGTATGTCACGGGCACGGAGACCAACGGTGTAGTCACGACGACGCTGAAGGGACAGGCGCTCGGAGGCTATGTCGACACGAAGAGCGGCCGCCGGCTCGCCTTCGCGCTGGTGGTGAACAACGTGCCGATCTCCGGCTTGCCCGACGTCATCAAGGTGTTCAACGACCAGGGCACGATCGCGGCGAACATCTGGAAGCTGCAGTAAGCCGCTCGTGACTCACCACGCGCCGGCGAATGCCAGCACCGCGCGATTGAACGCGCCGGGGCTGGCGACGTTCATCCCGTGCGATGCGCCGGCGATCGTCTGCCGCTCCGTGAACTCGATCCACGCTTCCAGCTTGTCGACGTTGTTGCGGAACATGCGCGGGCTCTTCTGGCCGTCGATCAGCAAAGTGCGGCATTTGATGTCGCGCGCCGCCTCGTGCGTATAGGCGGGCAGCGGATCGCGGAATTGCTTGGGCAGCGTGAGCGCGTTGTCGAGCGCCATGCGCCGGAAGTTCTCCGTGCTCTTCTTCCAGAAGCCGGGCATGCTCACCGAATCGACGAACATCTCCAGGCCACGGTCGAACTCGCCCTGCTCGATCAGCTCGGCGACGCGCGCACGCAGCGCGTTGGTCGCGGGCGGCAGCGCGGCAGGCACGGCTTGCTGCGACGTCTGCAACGGACCGCCGGGATCGGCGAGCGTGAGCGTCTTCACGAGACGCGGATACTCGCGCGCCAGATGAAACGCGATGCAGCCGCCGCGCGAATGCCCGACGAGATGCACCGGCGCGAGATCGAGCGATTCGATGAACTCGGCCGTCTCCGCGACGTGCGCCTCCCAGCCGAATTCGCCCTGCACGAAGGCATCGACGGCGGGCCAGTAGTGCGAGAGGCTCGGCGCGATGCAGCGGAACTGCTTCGCGAGCGGCAGGACCTGCGCGCTCCAGTAGCGGTAATCGCACAGCGATCCATGCACGAAGACGAGCGGCTCGCCCTCACCGCATTCGATATACGGCACGGAAACGCCCGAAGCCGGCGTGGCGAACGACGGTTCGGGTAGGCCTTGCACAGCGGTCAGCACGGAAAGATCGGTTCGCGCGTTCATGGATTCGCTCCTTTCCCGCACTATGCGCCGCGCCGATTTAAAAGAAAATCGCATAATATTGATAGAATCGTTCAGATTTTCTGATAACGAACGCTCGCTCGCCCCATGAAAGCCCTCGACCTCGATGTTCTCTCGATGATCGTCGCCGTCGCCGACACCGGCAATATCAGCCGCGCGGCCGAGCTGGTGCATCGCTCGCAATCGGCCGTGAGCATGCAGATCAAGACACTGGAGACGGCGCTCGGCAAGGCGCTTTTCGTGCGCAAGCCGCGCAGCGTCGTGCCGACGCAGGACGGCGAGGTGCTGCTCACCTATGCGCGCCGCATGATCGCGCTGCGCGACGAGGCGTGGGCGGCGGTCGTGCGGCCGGACGTGACCGGGCGCGTGGTGATCGGCGTGCCGGACGACTACGCGTCTTCGCTCTTTCCGCCCATCCTCAAGAAATTTTCGGCGACGTATCCGAAGGTGGAGATTCAGGTCGTGGGGCTGCCGAGCGTCGCGCTCGCGCCGATGGTGAAGGACGGCACGGTCGATCTCGTCTGCGCGACGCGCGTGAAGGGCCTGTCCGGCGAATTCCTCCGGCACGAGCCCATGGTGTGGGCGGCCGCGCCCGGCGCCACGGAAATCTGGAAGGAGCGGCCACTGCCGATCGCCGTGTTCCTGCCGGGCAGCGTCGCGCGCGAGAACGCGATCCGCAGCCTGGAGCGCGCGCGCATCGGCTATCGCACGTCGTATGAAAGCCCGAGCCTGCTCGGTCTACTGACAATGGCCGAAGCCGGTCTCGCCGTCACGCCGCTCGCGAAATGCGCGGTGCCTGCGCACTTCACGCTGCTCGGGCCGGCGCAAGGCTTGCCGGACATCGGCACGCTCGAAGTGGTGCTGGCGCGTAGCGCGGCGTCGAAGCGTCCGCCGTGCGACTTTCTCGCCGAGCGGATCATGGCCGAGCTGCGGCGCTGATTTCCGTTTCCATCGTGCGGATGCGGCGTGAAGTCCACCCGCGCAGCAAGCCGTTCGATGCCACCATCGGCAGCGACGCCGCCATGATCCGGTACACGTCATTGCGGCGGATCTTCGAAATCCTTTCCGGGTCGAGCCACGCGTCGTTACGCGCGAGCAATCCGAGCGTGTCGAGGCCGATCATGATCGGCCACAGGCAGGCGAGGCGCAGGCGAATCGCGCTCGACGGAATCGCGAGCGTGTAGTCGATCGCATCCCGATACAGCGCGAGCGATACGCGCAGCAGTTCGAAGAGCACAGGCCGCGCACGCCCGGACACCTCGGGCTGCAAGAGATCCTGTGGCGTGAGCCCGTGACGCGCGAGCATCGATTCGGGCAGATAGCAGCGGCCGATGCGCAGGTCGCGCGCGCAATCGCGCAGCACGTTCGTCATTTGGAGCGCCTTGCCGAAACGCACGCCGAGCGCGAGCATCGTGTCGGGCGCGGCCTTCAGCGTGCCGGGCATGTGCGCGTACGTCATCTTCGTCCAGAATTCGCCGACGCAGCCCGCGACCAGATACGTGTAGCGATCCAGTTCGCCGAACTCCTTCAGCGCGACGATCGTTCCCGATGTCTCGTCGGGGAAGGTGCGCAGATCGAACTCCATGCCCGTGGTGAGCGTCGTGACGATATCGCGGACCGCGGCCTGATCCTGCTCGCTGAGCTGCGGCAGGATCGCGAGCGCCGCGCTCAAGCGTTCGAGCAATGCGCGCTCGTCGGGTTGCGCCTGCTGGCCCGCCACCTCGCCTGCGATGCGCGCGAGCGCGCCATCGTCGGGTGCGCCGTTCACTTGCGCGCGCAACGAGAGCAGCAGTTCCAGACGGCGTTGCGGCGAGATCAGCGACGTGTCCGCGATCGTGTCCGCCGCGCGCGCGAGCAGATATGCGAGCCCGATGGGATCGCGCATGCCGGTCGGCAGGATGCGCAGCGTGAGATAGAACGACCGCGACACGCTCTTGAGAAGCGGGCCCAGAAGAACGGCCCGGGGCGAATTGTTCATGACTTGGATCGGAAACCTTCGGCTAGGCGCGCGATGACCGCGCGCCGCCGCATTGTATCCGTCCGCGTGAATGACCGGCTTTGCGGCAGGCAAGTCTGGCATGGGGACGTGGATGATGCGCGATGCGCACCATGATGCGCTTCGGCGGCGTCGTGGCGCTCGCCTGGGCAAGACGCTGCCCGACCGGTTCGACGATCACGTCCGCGCTGCCCGCCTTCAGCAGACCGAGTTCGCTCGCCGCCGCGTACGACAGATCGATCGCGCGGCCCTTTGTGTACGGGCCACGGTCGTTGATGCGCACGACGACCGACTTGGTTTTCGACAGATTGCTGACCCGCACGTACGAGCCGAGCGGCAACGTCCGATGCGCCGCGGTGAGCGCGTGCATGTCATAGGGCTCGCCGCTGGCGGTGCGACGTCCCTGAAACTTCGCGCTGTAATAAGACGCCCGCCCGATCTCCGCGGTCTCGTTCGTCCGGGCGTCACGATAGTCGAACGGCTCGCCGCTCAGGGAATTGCCCTCGTAAGCGCCTGGCGATTGCGCGGTGGAAGCGGTGTCGGGCGCGTTCCCGGCATCCTCCGCTGCCTGCGCATGCACGTCCGCCGCGCAGGCGCCCGAAGCGGCGATGACGACGACTCCGACGGCGTGCCATTGCGTGATGAATCCATTGTCCTGCATGAGCGAGCCTCTCCATGAAATGCCGACGCATCCGGATCGGCTCGCTCACAACGTCCGCATCGCCTCGAAGTTGACGAGAGCGACGCGGATATGACTCAACTTTACAGAAAGGCGCTTGTGTCGCGGCGCGCCCTTGATTCTCTCTAAGCCTCATCCTACTTGCATCGTATTCGACAACTGCTCCGATTGCGTTCTTTCCGCGCCTATGAGCTCCGGCATGAGCGCCCATACTTCCGCGCGCAGGTATTCCTCGAAGTCCTCGCGTACTTCGGGATGCTGCAACGCGAATTGAATCGTCGCCTTGAGATAGCCGAGCTTGCTGCCGCAGTCGAAGCGCGTGCCGTAATACCGATAGGCCAGCACTTGCTCGACGGCCAGAAGCGAGCCGATGGCATCGGTCAATTGAATCTCTCCGCCGACGTTCGGCCGCGTATTGCGCAAGTGCTCGAAGATGCTCGGCATCAGCACGTACCGCCCGACGACGCCGAGATTCGAAGGCGCGAGCGCGGGCTGCGGCTTCTCGACGATGCCCGACATCTTGATGACATCCTCTTCCCATTCGCGCCCTTCGATCACGCCATACGACGCGCTGTCCTCGCGCGCGATGCGCTCCACGCCAATCACCGAGCTGTGATAGTGATCGAATACCTCGACGAGTTGCCTCATCACGGGCTGCGCGCCGTGCAGCAGGTCATCGGCGAGAATGACGGCGAACGGCTGCTCTCCGACGAGGCGTTCCGCGCACAACACGGCATGCCCGAGACCGAGCGCGGCCGGCTGACGCACGTAAAAGCAATCGACATTCGCGGGCTTGATGCTGCGCACCGCTTCGAGCAATGCCGCCTTGTTGCGCGCTTCGAGTTCCGCCTCGAGCTCGTATGACTTGTCGAAATGATCCTCGATCGCGCGCTTGCCGCGGCCGGTAACGAAGATCATCTCCGTGATGCCCGCAGCGATGGCCTCTTCGACCGCGTATTGAATGAGCGGCTTGTCGACCACCGGCAGCATTTCCTTCGGGCTCGCCTTGGTCGCCGGTAAAAAGCGTGTGCCGAGACCCGCGACTGGAAACACCGCCTTGGTCACCTTGAGCATGACTCCTCCCTCCAGATCGAAACCGGTAATTGAAATGTCCCCGCTTTTTGCATTCCGGCACTGGCGGCCGGTTTCATTCGACGCTTTGCTTAGTCCGCTTCTTCCACCTGAGTCGTCGAAGCGCGATTCGAGCCGGGCCTGCGCAGCGGGCTCAAAGGGTCGTTGCGAAGCGCGTCGCGATATGCCGAGGCGGCCACGAGAACGAGCAGGACGGCCACGCCCGCTATTGCATGCATATCCATGATCGGCATCCATTCGGCGTTAGATGAGAATCAAACGTAGCAGAAAAAAATGGATAAATAATGCGTGGCGAGATCGGGAATTTTTTAGTTAGGCTTGCACTAGCGGCTGCATCTAAGATGCTCTGAATTTCCTTCGCGGGCCCGAGCGATCTCCATGAGCGACTCCTCCGTATTCGCGGCGTCCGCCGCGCGTCAAACGAGCGCCCTTCTCGATGACAAAGATATGGCAATCAACGCATGGCGCGGAATCGCCGCCTTGCTCGTCGCCTATTTTCATTGCCGCCAGGTCACGTGGATCGGCATGCAGCAGTTTCATCGAACGGCGCATGCCTGGGATGCAAATACCGTCATCAGCTATTTGACGTTTCCCATTGCGTGGGGATCGGCTGGTGTACCGATCTTCTTCGTCATCAGCGGGTATTGCATCCATCGCGCGATGGCGCGCAGGCTGATTGCCGATCCTTCAGCGCGGTTCGATAGCGTGAATTTCCTGCTGCGAAGATTCGCACGAATCTATCCGGTGTTGATCGCCGCCTTGTTATTGACGTTCGCGCTCGATTCCCTGAGCGAGACCTTCTTGCCCGTGAGTCGCAAGATCAATCCGTTCGACCTGCATGCGTTTCTCGTCAATCTACTTTCCCTGCAAGGAATCGCGGGAAAGACGTTCGGCTCGAATGGCGCGCTCTGGACGCTTTCCATCGAGGTGCAGTTCTATCTCGTCTATCCGTTGCTGATCGCATTGCGGCGGCGCATCGGGATGCGCGGCGTATTGATCTTCGTCGGCCTCGTGAATCTCGCGTCGGCGTTGGCGTTCGAGCGGCAGCACATCGTCGTGTTCACGTCCTATTGGTTCGCCTGGACGTCGGGGGCCTGGATTGCGGAAGCAAAGGCGCTCGGGGTCAGGGCTCGGTCCCGAACGGGGTTCGTCGCAGGCGCGATCGCGCTTGCAGGATGCGGCGCGTTCAGCCTCGCCCAATATGCGGCGTTTCAGCTATGGGCCGTGGCATTCGCGGTGTATTTGTTCGGCGCGCTCGACAAGCCCATGCGCGAGACGCTCGCGGCGCGCGGATTGTCTTCCCTCGGCGAATTCAGCTTCTCGCTCTATGTCGTGCATCTGCCGATCTTCGTGCTGCTTGGATCGATCTTCTTCAGGTCCGCGCTGCAGACCGATATCTGGGCCACGTTCGCCTTTACGGCCGTTGCCGTGGGCGTCGCTCTTGCGTTCCATTTCGTCGTTGAACGGCCTGCGATGATGTGGTCCGCGGCGCTCAAGCACTCCCTGCGCAGTGCCTGAGCCCGTCGACGTTCACCCTCGTTTGCGCGTCCGTTCCGCCACATCGGCCAGGATCTTCTCCACGCTCTCGACATACCGCTGCGTGCCAAACCGGCTCGTCGCATTGACATAGCCCTGCTCGACGAGCCGCTCGCGCAAGGGCGCATTGCTCTTGAGCCTTTCGAGAACGCGCGCCAGCTCGGCGGCGTCGCCGGGGGAACAGAGAATGCCGTTCTCCCCGTCTTCGACGATATCCATCACGCCGCCCGCACGCGTCGCCACGACAGGCCGTTTCGACAACATGCCTTCGATGATGACGCGCCCGAAAGGCTCCGGCATGATCGACGTATGCGTGACCACATCGACGGCCTTCATGCACGCGGCGATATCGTCCTGAAAGCCCAGAAAATGCACGCGATCCGCGAGCGCGTGTTCCTTCACGAATGTACGCAACTCCGCCTCGTAATCGCCTTCGCCGAAGAGCGCCGCGCCGACGAGCACAGCATGCATCTCCGGACATTCGAGCAGCGCCTCCAGCAACACATGCTGCCCCTTCCAGCGCGCGAGGCGGCTGAAGCTGCCGACCAGAAACGCATCCGGTGGCAAGCCGAAGCGCGCGCGCAACTGGTGCTGCGCGACCGCTTCGAGATCCGTGAATGGCTCCGCCGAGATGCCATTGAACACGACGTCGAGCCGCTCCTCGCGCAAGCGCGTGAGTGCGGTCACCGCCGCCGCCGATGCCGTCGAGTTCGCGATCACATGCTCGAGCATCAGCTTGGTGCACCACTTGATGATCGCGAGCTGCGTACGGCCGAAATGTTCCTCGCTGACGATATCGCGCAGATGCCACACGACCGGCCTGCGCGAAATGAGACCGGCGATCGCGCCGATCACCATCGCGCGCTGCGTGTTCACGTAGATGACGTCCGCATCGCGCGATTTCTCGAGCGTGCCGCGCAGGAGCCTGAGCGCGCCGCCCAGCATGTTTACGCCCGGACGTGTTCCGCCGTCCTTGCGCACATTGCCGAGCGACTTGCCATCGAGCACGTCGACCTTCACGCCGACCGCTTCCAGAGCGATGCGGAACGGGCCATCGTCGAAGAGCACGGTCTGCACGTTGCCCCGCATGTTCTTCACGACTTCGAGCATCGACAGTTCCGCGCCGCCGAGCGCGCCGCTCTGATCGACCGCAAGCACGCGCAAATCGCCCGGCGGCTCGGTCATGGCCGGCGCGGCCGGCTTTTCATCGACGGGCAACGGCGGCAGCACGAACTGCGGCACGATCTGGGCCACATGTGCGCGCAATTCCTCGCGAAAGCGCGCATTCGAGAAGCGCTCCGCGTTCCTGCGGCAATCGGCGGGACGGAACGCGATGCCGTCGCGCTCGAACGCATCGACGGCATCGACGATCGCATCCGGCGTCTGCATCGGGAAGAACATGCCGGTCGGTTGCGGATGCGACTCGTCGAGCACCGTTTCGAGCACACCGCCCTTGCCATACGCGATGACCGGCGTCCCGCACGCTTGCGCCTCGACGACGGATATCCCGAAGTCTTCCTCGGCTGCGAACACGAATGCCTTCGCGCGGCGCATCTTCTCGTGCAGCACGGCGAACGGCTGATAACCCATGATCTCGACGTTCGGCGTCGCCTTCGCGCGAATCTTCGCCATGTCGGGACCGTCGCCGATCACGACGAGCTTGCGCCCGGGCATGCGCGCGAACGCTTCGACGACGACATCGATCTTCTTGTACGGCACCATGCGCGACGCGGTCAGGTAGAAGTCTTCCTTCTGTTCGCAAAGCTCGAACGACGCGACATCGACCGGCGGAAAGATCACCTTCGAGGTGCGCCGGTACACCTTGTGAATGCGCCGCGCAATGAAGTCCGAATTGGCGATGAAATGATTCACCGAATTCGACGTGCGGATGTCCCAGTTGCGCATGTAATGCAGAATGAGCCGCGCAAGGAGCGACTTCATGCCCGCTGTCAGATTCGACTGCTGCAGATACTGATGCTGCAAGTCCCAGGCGTAGCGTATTGGCGAATGCACATAGCTCACGTGGACCTGATCGGGCCCGGTCAGCACGCCTTTGGCCACCGCGTGGCTGCTGGAGATCACGAGATCGTAGCCGGAAAGATCGAGCTGCTCGATCGCGAGCGGCATGAGCGGCAGATACGCGCGATAGCGCTTCTTCGCGAATGGCAGCTTCTGGATGAAGGACGTCGTCGCGCGCTTGCCGTGCAGGAACGAGCGATCTTCGAGAAAATCGACGACACTGAAGATATCCGCATCCGGAAAGCACGCGATGATCTGTTCCAGCACGCGCTCCGCGCCCGCGTACGTGACGAGCCAGTCGTGCACGATCGCGACGCGCGGCATGCCGTTCTCGAGCGGCACGCTGCGCTCGCGCCGCGGCGCCGGCGCCATGATTGGCGCATTCTCATGCAGGAAGTGACGCGACTTTGCGCGTCCGATGAACGCGTCTTCGAATTCCATTTTCATGCGTCACTCCTCGCTTTCTGAGGTGAAGGGATGCGTGATCCGAGCTTTTGCGCGAAGGTGCGAACCAGCGAGCGCAGAACGGGACGCGTCAGCACGGACCATCCTGCGTTGGCAAGCGCAAGCAGCAACGCTGTCGCGATCGCGTAAAAGGGGTGGGCCGTTGCATCGATCATGTCGCCGAGCGCGATACCGGCAATCAGAAACGCGAGATGCGCGAACATGTCGAGCGCAATGGGCCTTGCCCGCACCCGCGACATCCACAAGAGCACCGCGTAGTCCGCGAGCGAGCGCAGCGCGACGACGCTCGCCGCGCCCACCGGCCCGAATCGTTCGATGCCGAACCAGAGCAGCGCCACGAAGAACGGCAACTGGAATAGCCCCGCGCGCGCCGCGGCCGCCGGATCGATTTGCGACTGAATCAGGATGCGCGTGACGCCCGCCTGCCCGACGAGCCAGACCGCGATAACGAGAATGCGGCCCACCGGCGCGCTCGCGACCGCAAGATCGGAGCCGATCCACACATGCAGGAAGGGTTCGAGCACGAGCATCGCGAAGAGCGCGAGCGGCGTGAACACGCCGTTGAGAAATTCGAGCGACGTCGCCGCCATGCCGTTCGCGTCGCTACGATCGATCGCGGAAAGACGCGGAAACAGCGTGCGCACCATCGCGTTCGGCAGCATGTTCAGGCGCGTGACGAGATTCTGCGGCACCGTGTAGTACGTGACGAAGCGAGCGCCGAGATGCGCGCCGAGCAGGACTCGATCGAGCGAATCGGTGAGCATCGTCGTGATCGACGAGACAAGCATCCATCCGCCGAAGCGGAACAGTCCGCCCGCGACGTTGCGCTTCGGCCAGTCGATACGGTGTATTTCAAGCAGCCTGAAGCTGGCTCTCGCGAGCAACAGCGCCGCGAGCAGACGCGCAACCACAGCCGCCGCGATCACCGTTTGCAGATTCGGCGCGATGAACCATGCGGCACCCAGCGGCAGCAACTGGAAGAGAAATGTGCCGAACGTCTGATTCGCGTTGTAGACGCCGAAGCGCTCCATTGCGTTGATCGCGCCCGCAAAAACCCACGACACGTTGGCAATCGGAATCGCGAGTGCGAGCCACGGCAACGCGCGATACACCTCCTGCTGCAAGGCGGGCGCGGAATGCGCGACGTACGCGGTGTAGATGAACGCGCCGAAGTAGATCGCCAGGCCGCCCATCACGCCGGTCGCGAGGTTGAGCCACACCGCGCTCCAGAATACGCGCGCGCGTTGCTCGACATTGCCCGCCGCCTGCGCCCGGGCGATCTGATGCTGCGCGGCCATGCTCATGCCGAGATCGAGAATGCTGAAATAGCCGATGAGCGTCCATACGAGGCTGATGACGCCATAACGCTCGACGCCCACTAGCCGGATATACGCGGGCACCGTCGCGAGCGAGACGAAAGTCGGCAGGATCAACCCGATGAAGTTGATCGCGACGTTCCTGACCATGCTCTTTTCCATCGGCTTTCCTCGCGCGTTCAACTCTTGGGGGTCCAGCGGTACATCATCACCTTGCCGCGCGCATCCTCTTCGACGAACACGAGATACTCGCCATTGCCGCGCCGATGCGCGCTCACGCCGTTAGGCACGTCTACCCAGCCGGATGCGTTGCCGACTTCCGGTCCCGGCTTGATGACGCCGACTTCCTTGCCCGAGTCCTTGTCGTACACGTGCACATCGCCGACCGGTTCGACCGCGAACACATATTGCCCCTCCACCGTCACGCCGATGACCGTCGAGAGCGGCTTCGCTTGCGTGTCCCAGGGCAGGTCGATCGAATAGCGCGCCCGCGGATCGCCCGACCAATGGTCGTAGCGCACGAGACGGCGCCCGACTTCCTTCCAGAAGCGGCGGTCATAGGGTTCCTCGGCCGTGTAGCCGGTGATGTACATCGTGTCCGATGCGGCGTCATAGACGGCGCGGCGCAACTCGGTGAAGGGTGCGGGCACGGGGTACGTCTGCACGTTCGCGTAGTCGTAGACGGGATTGCCCTGCTTGTCGAGTCCGCCGTAGCGCAGGCGATGAATGCCCTTCACATCGCTCGTGCGCCAGATGTCACCCTTCGTATCGACCCACCAGCCCCATCCGCCCGTGATGCGCGCCGTGCCTGGATTGCGCTGAAACTCGCCGGCATCGAAACGGCCGTTGCCGTTCAGATCGCGCCAGATCCATTCGCCGCCCTCCGGTCGATTCGGCACGTTCTGCACCGGACGCGGCCGTCCCGCGATGAAGCCCGATGGAATCGCGAGCTCGCCGTCGCGCTTTGCATCGAAGCGATAGATCTTCAAGTGGTCCGCATACATGTCCGTCAGATACAGGAACGTCCGGCCTTCGAGCCTTCGCGCGACAGGCAAGCCCGGCCATTGATCGACATGAAACACCGGGTCATCCGGATACTTGAAACGTCCCGACAGGAAGGCCGCGTATTTCCATTCCTGTCCCGCAGGCTTCGAGAGATCCAGTTCGAAACGCTTGTTGCCCGTGTACACGCTATCGGGCCTGCCCGGGTCCATCCACGCGCCGTCGACGAAAAGAAGTCCCTGCGTCTGCCAGCGCAATGCGCCGCCGGGCGCATAGCTTTCCAGCGTCGCGCCGAGTCCCGCGCCGATCGGGCCGTTATGCGGACCGATTCCATTGGTCGATACATACACGTTGCCCGCAGCATCCACGCCCACGCCGGTCAGCCCGTTGAAGCGACGCGGGCCTGGCTTGCCCGCGACGCCGGAGAAGATGCCGCCGCGCTCGCCCAACGTACCGGACTCGCGATACGCACCGCCTTCCTTCGTGAAGAACAGCACTTGCTGACGTGGTCCGTTATCCGCCACCAGCAAACGCCCCTGCTTGTCCAGCGCGACATCGACCGCGATGCTGTCCGCCTGCAAGCGCGGCGCATCGCTCAACGCTTCTCCCGAAGCGCCGTAATGCACGATGCGCGGATGTTCTCCGAGACTCTCGACGATGGCCCACAACGAACCGTCGGGCGCAAGCGCGATGCGTCCCGGCTGCGGCGCGCTCCATTGCGATTGCTTCTGCATCGACTGCGCGTCGTAGCGCTCGATGCGGTCCTGCGTCGTGTTCGCCACATACAAGAGCGCATCGCTCGCCGCGAGGCCGCCTACGTCCTGACGCGCATCGTTCGGCGTGTCGTTGATCGTCAGGAAACTGCGCGCGAGTGTCGCGCGCGGGTCCTTGTCGTTCGCCAGCGCCTTTCTGGCGATGGCGCCATCGGGACCGCCTTCGAAGGGCACGGGACGTTTCATGTCGCCTATATCGCGCCGCGAAACGCCGATCCATTGCCGGCCCGAAGGCGGCCACACGCCTTCCTTGACGAGCCGTCCCTTCTCGTTTCCGACACCGACGGAGACGAACACATAACGTGAATTCACCGCGACCGCATTGCCGCCCGAGCCGCCCCATCCGTGCGTGCCGCCGGCGTAGCCGAGCATCTGTCCGTCGCGATAGACACTCGCTTCGGCGCCGCTTTCATCCCAGGGCGAATTGGTGAACACGCGTCCATCGGGCGCGACGGCAATCGCCGTGATGTTGATCTGCGTCCACGTGCCGTTGCCGAAACCGAACGTATTCCCGATCCAGGACGATTTGGCGTCGAGCACGCGCACCGGCGCCGCCTCCGCGAGCGCTGCGGCAAGCGCGAACGCGATGCAAAGAGAAACGCAAGCCGATCTGAACGACACGGTACGCCGCAAATGCTCCTCCGATAGCGCCGCTTCAACGGCCCGATTTGACGCATTGAGGTTAGAGGCCAAATAAAGCTAAAAAAACGAAAATTAATTTCGCGGGCTTTAGTGGTGCAAAGTGGCCGCCTTATCTGGAGATGCCGCTGCGGCCGCCATGCAAATCGCGCGTCGTCGCTTGAAAAATACGGCTATCGGGAACCCATCGCGCACGGATATTTTTTCGTTTTCTTTTCCCTAGAATCGCCTCATGACATCTCGATGAGGTAGAACCCATGGCCACGCAGCTCAAAGCGATCATCACAGGCGTATCGGGACAGGACGGCGCGTATCTCGCCAGGCTGCTGCTCGATAAAGGGTACGAAGTGGTCGGCACTTACCGGCGCACGAGCTCGGTGAACTTCTGGCGTATCGCGGAACTGGGTATCGAACGTCATCCGAAGCTCAGGCTGGTCGAGCACGATCTGACGGATCTGGGCTCGAATCTTCGTCTGCTCGAAACGGCCGAAGCGTGCGAGCTGTATAACCTCGCGGCACAGAGCTTCGTCGGCGTGTCGTTCGATCAGCCTTCGACGACGGCAGGCGTCACCGGTCTGGGCGCGCTCAATCTGCTGGAAGCGCTCCGGGTGATCGATCCGAAGATCCGCTACTACCAGGCGTCCACGTCCGAGATGTTCGGCAAGGTGCAAGCCATTCCTCAAAGCGAGGAAACCCCGTTCTATCCGCGCAGCCCTTACGGCGTCGCCAAGCTCTTTGCGCACTGGACGACCATCAATTATCGCGAGTCGTACGGTATCTTCGGATGCAGCGGCATTCTGTTCAATCACGAATCGCCGTTGCGCGGCCGGGAGTTCGTCACGCGCAAGATTACGGACACCGTTGCGAAGATTCGTCTCGGCAAGGAAGAGCTCCTCGAGCTCGGCAATCTCGATGCCAAGCGCGATTGGGGCTTTGCCGCCGAATATGTCGAGGGCATGTGGCGCATGCTGCAGGCAAGCGAGCCGGATACCTACGTGCTCGCGACGAACCGGACCGAAACCGTACGCGACTTCGTGCGCATGGCGTTCGGTGCTGCCGGATATCAGCTCGAATGGGCGGGCAAAGGCGAGCGCGAGCGCGGCATCGACGTGGCGACGGGACGCACGCTCGTGCGTGTGAACCCGAAGTTCTATCGTCCGGCCGAGGTGGACCTGCTGATCGGCAGCGCGGACAAAGCGCGCGAAAAGCTCGGCTGGACGCCCAGGACCACGCTCGAGGCGCTGTGCCAGATGATGGTCGAAGCCGACCTCAAGCGCAACGAACTGCAGCCGACTTTCTAGGCGACTCATGGCAAGACGCGCACTCATCACAGGCCTTTCTGGCTTCACGGGCCGCCACATGGCGGTGGAGCTCACGTCTGCGGGCTATGACGTGTGGGGCACGATCACGCCTTCGCCTGACGGCGATGTCGCCGATGCGGTTGGCATTCCGGTCGACCTGCTCGATGCGGATGCGCTCAAGTCCTTCGTGGCGGACGCTCGGCCGGATGTCGTCGTGCATCTCGCGGGCGCCGCGCATGTCACGGGGAACGCGCCTGGAAAGACGTACATGGTCAACATCGTCGGCACGCGCAATCTGCTTTCCGCCCTGACGACGCTCGACAAGAAGCCGCGGGCCGTGCTGCTCGCCAGCACTGCGAACGTATATGGGAACGCGTCTGTGGAGACGATCGACGAGGACGTGTCGATTCAGCCCGCGAACGACTATGCGGTGAGCAAGCTCGCGATGGAGCATGCGGCGCGGCTCTGGATGGACCGTTTGCCGATCATCTTCGTCAGGCCGTTCAACTATACGGGCGTCGGGCAGAGCGAGGACTACGTGCTGCCCAAGATCGTCGGGCATTTTGCGCGGCGCGAGGCGCGCATATCGCTGGGCAATCTCAATGTGAGCCGCGATTTCTCGGATGTGAGGGATGTGGTGGCGATCTATGCGAAGTTGTTGCAGGCGGCGCCGGTGGGTGAGACGTTCAACGTCTGTTCAGGGCATAGCCATTCGCTCGGGCAGATGCTGCAGATGCTCGCGCGCATTGCGGGGTATCAGATTGATGTATTCGTTGATCCAAGGTTCATGCGGCGCAATGAGATCGCTCGGTTGGTTGGGTCGAATCGCAAGCTGCGGAAGGTGATCGGGCAGGTTCCTCATACGCCTATTTCGGATACGCTCGAATGGATGTATGACTGTATGAGTGCTCGGGTTGTTGTTTGATTTGGTCTTGGGTTTTGCTTGTTCTTTCGGCGGATCCGGCGAAAGCCGAAGCGAAAGCCAAAGCAAACGACCACGAACAAGCCCCAAACCCCTCACCCCCCCGGTCCCACCTGAATAGCCTCCTCATAAACCGCCGCAACGCGCCTAGCGATCACCGACCGATCAAAATTCTCCCACGCATAACGCCTGCACGCCCCCTCATCCGGCAAGTCCAACGCGCCGTCAAACACCGCGATCAGGCCATTGGCAATCGCATCCGCGCCGGTCGATTCAAGAACAAGATCCTCCGATAAGCCTCTCACCGCCTCAGGCAATCCGCCAACCGGCGTCACCAGCACCGGTGTGCCGGAAGCAAGCGACTCCACCGTGATCAACCCGAATCCCTCGAGAGCAACAGTCGGCACGATACTCACGTCCGCCGCACGATAAAGCGCAGCAAGTTGTTCATCAGGCACGAAACCGAGCAAACGCACATTGTCATCCAGACCCGCCGCATCGATGCGCGCCTGCAACTCCTCCGCCAGACGCCCCTTGCCCGCGACAAGAAGCAGCACATCAGGCACCTTCCGCTTGACGCGCGTCATCGCATCGATGAGAGATTCCAGTCCCATGCGCCGCACGAGCCGTCTCACCGCGAGCACGGTCGGTCGACCGACCGGCAATTGCAGCCTCCTGCGCGCCTCGGAACGCGTCATCTTCAGATCGAACTGCGCTACATGCACGCAACCCGGAACGACTCGAATGCGCTCCTCCGGCACGCCATAGCGCGCATTCAATATCCGCCCGAACGCCTCCGACAACACGATCAGACGCGACGAACGCGCATACACGCGCCGCTCCAGCATGAACTTGGCGCGCTGGCCCAGCGAATCGGCGCCCTCGACATGACTCTCATCAGCCCAAGGACCCTGAAAATGCGAGACCTGCGCAATGCCGCGCGTCACATCCAGACCCGGAAACGTGTAAAGCGCGAAATGCGACGACACGACATCCGGCCGCTCGTCGCGCAAGGTTTCGCGCAATGCGCTCCGCGCATTCATCAAGCGACGCGGCAACGATTGCGCCGCCGGCCCGAAACCGCGAATCGCGCCGCCCGTGTCAACGGCCACGCGCGGCGATCCCGCCACCACGCCGCGTACTTCGACACCCGCGGCCGGCAGCGCACCGACGAGCGTGTAATACATGCGGTCGAGCCCGCCCGCGCGCTCGGGAAACCAGTGCATTCCGATCTGGAGCGACTTGATGGATTGCGTGCTCATATGCCTGCCCTGTTCGATATGATCCGACATGCCGTTCAGGCGCGGGTTTGCGCCGAAGTCGCATTCATCCGTGTCACCGCGTTGTCCCGCTCATGAGACGCAAAGCTGCGGTAAAGGTCGAGATAGCGCCGCGCCATGCGCGCCCAATTGAAGCCCGATGCAAGTTCGCGCGCCGCGTCACCCATGCGTTCGCGCCTCGATGGCGAAGCGGCCAGGTGGCCGATCGCATGCGCCAGCGCAGTCGCATCGTCGGGATCTTCGAGCACGATGCCGCATTCTTCGCCGATGATCTCCGCGCCACCCGCCGTGCGCGCCGTGATGACCGGCAAGCCCGCGGCAAGCGCCTCGAGCAGCGAAAGGCTCATCGCCTCATAGCGCGAAGGAAAGACGAACGCATCGACGGAATGCATCAGCGTCGGCATGTCCTTCACCAGCCCCAGGAAATGCACGCGGTCCGCGATACCGAGCGCACGCGCCTGTTCCGGATAGGGACTTCCCGGCAAATAACCCGCCACGACGAGCTGCACGCCGGCAGGAAGCGAAACGAGCGCGTGCAGCACGGTTTGCAGGTTCTTGCGCGGCGTGCGCAGGTCGCCGACGAAGAGCAAAAGGAACGCGTCATCCTTCAAGTCGAACGCCGTACGGTCGGACGCAGCCGAACTGAACGCCTTCGTATCGACGCCGTTATAGACCACCTCGACGCGCTCCCGGTCGATGCCGCCCGCGCGAATTTCCTCCGCAACCTTCTCCGACACCGCCGCCACCACACGCGAGCGCCGATAAGCCCAGCCTTCGAGCCACGCGTTCAGTCGGCTATAGATCAACTGATACGCCGACCAGGCGCCTCCGCTCAGGCGAAACGGGTAATACGGGCTCTTCATCCATCCGCCGTGAACGAAATGCGCAGTGTTCACATCGGCGCGCGACCACGTGATGAAGCCGTTCGCGTGCAGCACGTCGTACTCGTCGCGATGTGTGCGCAACCACAGTGCGCTCTTGATCGCGAACACCTGCTGCCTGACGAGTCGCGTCGGCCATGCGCGGCCTGCGATCACCCGCACCCAGCGCAGGCGCGCATGCTCCAGCAATTCGGGCGCCACGTGCGATGCGACGAGTATCACCTCATGCCCCTCGGCCAGCGCCGCGCGCGCGATTTCGTAGTTGACGCGCCCTTGTCCGTCGTTATGCCGCACGACGTGCGTGACGATCGCGATTCTCATTGGCTAGCCCTTGAGTTTTGAATAAGAAAGCGTTGCGCCGCATGAGCTTCGCGTGATGGCGCGCGGCGATGATCGAGAAGAGGCTCGTGAACAACAGCGACCCGCCCGTGCCCACGAATGTGTTGGCGAAGAGCAGAATGCCGATCATCGAAAGGGAAAGGCTCAATGCGGCCTGCGCGAACTTGTCGTCGCGAAGCGAAAACGAAGCGCGCAATGCCCGCACGAGCAGCAGGCCCACGCCAGCCATGTACAGAAGGCCGCCCGGCCAGCCGAGCACGAACGGCACGTTCATCACGCCGCTGTCGAAGCTGCCGTACTTGCCGAGATCGCCGTTCGCGCTCGCGAGCTTCGTCGATGTGCCCGTCGCGCCGAAGCCTTCGCCCGTGACGTCGGTAAAGGCCGTCACCATGAATGTCGTGTAGAACTCGTTGCGTGCCGCGTAGCTGCTGTCGTCGCTCAGGTTGGTCATGGTTTGCAGGCGCGTGCCGAGACGGTCGGCAATCGGGCCAATCGTCATCAAAGGCACCGACAGGCCCACCAGCACCATCGCGCCGAGCAAAATGCGCAAACGCACGCGATTGCTCGCCTTGATGAGCTGCAGCACCATAGAGATGATCCAGCCGCCCCACGCCGAGCGCACCAGCGAGAGGCCGAAGGACACGAATCCGAGACCGCCAGCGATCCACCGCGCGCGCTGCGTGCCGGCCATGACGAACGTGAGCCCGGCCATCGCGACGAGCGCGAACGGACCCGACGAATTCATCGTGCTGAACACGCGCACGCCGAGCGGCACGGGCTCGCCTTGCGAGGCCATTTGCGAGCCGATCATCCACATCGAATCCCACGCCGGCATGATGAAGAACTGCACGATGCCGTATGCGCCCATCATGAGCAGGCCGTAGATGAAGGTGTCGAGCAGCACCTTGCGATACTTCGGATACTCGTGCGCGTTCACCATGATATGAAAGCCGATCAGCACTGGATACAGCCAGTTCGCGAGATCGTAGGTCGCGGCCATCGGTCCGCTCGACGCCACGCCGATCAGATACGCATACGCGATGCCGAGCAGCATCAGCAGCATCGGCAGGCCGCGCCGTTGCGCGAGCACGCGGTATTGGCGCAACAGCGTGAGGCCGCAGATCATCGTGACGACGAGCGGCGCGATCTGGATCATGCTCGTCGGCGTGAAGGAGCCTTTGCCCCAGTCCGCGAGACGCCGCACTTCGGGGCTCAGGAACCACACCCACCACATGAAGCCGATATAGCGCGCCGGGCTCTTGAAGTAGAGCCAGAGCGCGGCGAGCGTCGACATCAGCGGGAACGCGAGCGTGAGCACCGTGCCCTGGCGCGCGAGCACGAGCAGCGCGGTCAGGCCCCAGACAACGGCCTGAGCGGTCCACTCGGGCGGACCCTTGCGCGCGGGGCGCATCGTGCCGATGCGGCCGGCAAGATCGCGCGGCGCGCGGGGCAGGGAGGAGGCGTTCATCGCGTCAGCTCGTGCGATGCGAACACCGCCTGGCCGGCGGATGTCGCCTCGCTTGCGCCCTGGCCGCGCCCCAGCGCTTCGCGCGTCAACCGTACATGCTGCAGCGCGAACTCGCGGGTGGTGTAGTCACGCGAGACGAAATGCCGGAGCGCCGCTTGCGCGCGTGCAAGCGCAAGCGAAGGGTTCGCGCGCAGTTCGTCGAGCGCGCGCCGGAGCGCCGCCGAGTCGTGCTCAGGCACGTAAGAGACGTGTCCCGTGCCGAAGTAATCGCGCAGGCCGCCCACGTCCGTCGCGATCACCGGCTTGCCCAGCGCGACGGCTTCGAGCAGCACGGTCAAACCCGATGCATGGGTGTTCGCGCGCAAGGGCACGACGATGACATCGGCCCAGTCGTAAAGCTCGCGCGCCGCATTCAGGCCGATCGCGCGCGCGATGCGCACATTGTCCGCGCGCAACGAAGCCGGCACGCGTCGACGCGTCGCGATGCGCACGTCATAGCGTTCGTCGTTGCGGAAGGCCATGGCGAGCGTCGTCCAGTCGCGATCGCGGTCGTTGCCGATTGCGCCGATGCGCAACGGCGCATGCGGCATCCACTCGTTCGGCGCCGTCAGCGCGAAATCCTGCGTATTGAGACCATAGAATACCTGAGTCGCTTCGCGGCCGAAGTACTCGCGCACTAGCGCCGCATTCACGCTGGAATGCGTCGTGAGGATATCGGCGCGCGCGATCAGCTTGCGATATATCCAGCGACGCAATGCGCCATATCCGGCCCATTTGTCGAGCAGCCAGATCGATTGCGCAAGCAGGAGCGGTCTGCCCTTCTTGCGACCCTTGAGCAGAAGCAGCAGCGCCGCCGAGAGATATTCCTGCTCCGTATGCGTCCACACCGCATCGCAGGAGAGGATCGCATCGCGATTGCGCCAGGTATGAATGAAGTCGAAGCCGAGTGCAGCCTTCAATGCACGCCGAACAAAGCGCATTGGCGTGCTCTCTTCGGCATCGCGCGAATACGACAATGCGAACTCCGGCGATTCCGCATGATGATAGCCATACAGGCAGCCGATGCCGTCACCCTTGCGATAGTGCCGAGGATCGGCGCCGTAGAAGAGATGCACGTGCACGTTCGTCATAGCGTCCTCGCGGCGGGAATCGTCGGCGTCGATGCGTCGCGCGTGCGGCGTGCCTCGCGGCGCGCCTGCAATGCGCCCTTGCGTACCGCGCGCCAGCGTTGGCATGCGCGCTGCACGCCGCCGCGCATCGCGATCAGTGCATGGAGCACGCCTGGATAGGCGCGCGTGCCGATCAGCGCATACGAGAGCCAAACGATCTCGCGATCGACAGGTTCGAGCTGCTCCCTCAGGATCAGATGGAAGTTGTACGCGGCATCGCTCAGCGCGCCGAGCGTTTGCGCATCGCGCCTGTCTTCGTCGAAACGTTCGGCGGGAAAGTGATCGACCGCGACGAGCGGATCGTACGTCACGTTCCATCCCGCGCGCCGCACGCTCATGCTGAACGCCATGTCGTTGTGGACTTGCGCACCCGCGCCGCGCAGACGCGTATCGAAGCGCAGCGCGGACACCGCCGCGCGCCGGTAGCTCATGTTCGCGCCCTTCAACATGCGCACGGGCCGCGCCGGGCCCACGCCGAGATGATGATTGCCCACCACGCGCCCCGTGCGACGAATCACGCCGACTTCACGACGCGATCCATCGAGCACGCGGCCTTTCTCGTGCACCCAGTCGCGGCCGCCGATCGCCCCGAGCCGCTCGTCGTCTTCGAAAGCGCGCGCAATGCGTTCGATCCAGTCGGGATGCGGCGCGGCGTCGTCGTCAGTGATCGCGATGATGTCGCCCCCTGCCGCCTCCAGTCCGCGATTGAGCGCGGCCACTTGGCCGCCCGCGGCGGTCTCGATCACGCGCAATGCGAAACGGTTCGCGCTCTTGAGTTCGATGACGAGGCGCCGCGCGGTCGCTTCGTCCTCGGGCCGCGCGATCACCAGCACTTCGTCGGGCATGCGCGTCTGCGCACGCAGCGCGCTCAGGCATCGCTTCAGATCCGCCGGCCGCCGATAGGTCGGCACCACTACCGAGACTCTCATCGTCATCGCTCGATCTCCCTTGTCGTGCGCTCAGGTGCCCGCGTATTCCTCGACCGCGGCGTAATGCGCGCGTCCATAGCCGCGTGCGCGCTGCGGCGTGCCGTTGAGAATCGCGCCCTGCACGGCGATGCCCGCCGTGCGCAAGCGGCGCGTCGCTTCCGTGATCTCCGCTTCGTTGTGCGCGCCCGAGCGCAGCACGAGGAAGTTCGTGCCCGCGAGCTTGCCGATGATCAACGCGTCGGTCACGGCGAGCACGGGCGGCGTGTCGATCAGAATCACGTCGTAGGTGCGTCCGAGCGCGTCGAGATATTGCTGAAGACGCGGCGACATCAGGAGCTCCGAAGGATTCTCGGGACGCTTGCCCGCCGCGATGAAGCCGAGCGAAGGAATGCGCGTCGCGCGGATCGCATCCTCCAGGCCGATCGATCCCGCCAGCAGTTCGGCAAGGCCCGGCGCGCGCTCGCCGTCGAACGACCGCTCGAGCTTGCCGCGCCGCATGTCGCCGTCGATCAGCAGCACGTTCTTGCCTGTCGCCGCGAGCAGAACCGCGAGGTTCATCGTGAGAAAGCTCTTGCCGACACCCGATGCCGGGCCCGTCACCATCACGACGCGATTGCGCGCTTCCATCAACGAGAACTGGATCGACGTGCGCAGGCTGCGCATGATCTCCACGCACACGTCGTTGGGGCGCATCGTCGCGAGAATGGGCGCTTCGTGATCGCGCTCGCGGCGCCGCTTCGAGTCGGTATCGAACTTCGTCTGCTCCACGCTTTGCGGCACGAGCCCGAAGATCGGCAGCGCGGAGACACGCTCGAGACGCTCGGGATCGTCGATGCCCTTGAAGATCGCGCGGCGCGCGAACACGAAACCCGTGCCGAGAATGAGCCCGAGAATCACCGCCGCCGACATGATGAGCACCTTCTTCGGCTTGACCGGGTCGCCCGGACGCAGCGCCGCATCGACGATATGCACGTTGCCGCCCGTGCCCGCGCGCTGCACGGAAAGCTCCTGGACCCGATTGAGCAGCAGCACGTAGATGTCCTCGGCCACTTTGGCATCGCGTTGCAGCGCGACCGCCTTCACCTCCGATTGCGGCAGATCGCGGAAGCGCGAGGCATAGCGTTCGCGTTGCGCTTCGAGTTGCGCGAGTTGCTGGCGCGCCGTGGCCAGCGACGGATGAAGGTTGCCGTAGCGCTGCTCCAGCGTCGCGATCTGCAGGCGCAATGAGGAAATCTGCGCTTCGTAGTTGATGCTCCCCTCGAGATAGACCTTCGCTTCGTCGCTCGCATTGATGACGCCGGCCTGCCGCTGATACTCGGTAAGCGCCGCTTCCGCGTGCTGCAGATCGGCCTTGAGGCGCGGTTCCTCGGTCCTCAGGAACTCGAGCATCTTGCTCGCGTCGGACTGCTTGCTCTCGATATGCTGACGTAGATACGACTGGGCCAGCGCATTCGCAATCTCTGCAGCCTTGTCGGGGTTCTGGTTCTCGAGCGAGATCTGAATGACGCCGGTCTGCTTGCCCTGCTCGGTCACGGTAATGCCAGACTGAAAACTCGCGATAGCCGTGAGATCGTTCGCGCGCATCACCTTGAAGCGCGTGCCGGGCCGCGCGACGAGCGTCTTCACGAGCAGCGTCACGCCATTGCCGTTCGCGGTTTCGCCCGCGCGTCCTTGCAGGAGCACACGGCCCTGCGGATCGGCGAGCGCGTAGCGCGAATCGCCGAGCGCGGTGAGAATCAGGTCCTTGCCTTCCCATTGCGGCTCGACATCGATCGAATCGACATCCGCGATCTCGCCGCCCCACGCGTATGACGACAGGCCGAACCACGGCTTCGCGGGCACGCCCGGCGTCGCGAAACGCGCGGCAAGGCTGCCAAGCACCGGCAGCGTCACCGGCGACACGGAGAAGTTGAGCTTGCATTGCGCGACCACCGGCGCGACCACGCCGCGGCTCTTGATGATCTCGATCTCGGCGTCGGTCGGCAGTGCGCTCGAACCGGTGTTGATGGCCTGGCCGGTTTGCGTCTGCGTGAGCGCCTGCGAGGTGTTGTCATTGGTCTCGACGCGCACGTGAGCATCCGCCGAATACACCGGCCTCGCGATATAGCAATACACGGCCGCTGCCATGATGACGAACGCAGCAACGCCGACGAGCCACCAGATGTCGTCGATCACCGCTTGAATCAGATTGCCGAGAACGGCGTCCTCTTCATCGGGCTTCTGCAGATAGGGATGATCTTGCATGTTCACGATACGACTCCCCTTAGCGCGTCAGCTGCTTCAGATAGAAGAGCGTCTGCAAGGTCGGCAACACCTGGTTGATCAGGCGATTGAACTGCACCGCGCCCGCCGTGCCCACGTAGACCACATCGAGCGGATGCAGCTGAAACTGCGTCGAAAGCAGAAGCGAATCGGGCTGCGACATGTCGAGGCGATAGATGTCGGGCCGCGTCGGGTTGTTCCGCACGCCGCGCACGACATAGATCTGGCGCACGTTCGCATCGGTGTCGAGCACGCCGCCCGCCTGCGTGAGCGCATCGGCGATGGACGCGCGGCCGCGCACCATGTTCACCGGCATCGGCGTCTTCACTTCGCCCATCACGAAGATGCGGCTGTCGTAGCGGTCGGGAATGTTGAGAATGTCGCCCGTCTGCAGCATCACGTTCTGCGAGACGTCGCCGCGATCGAGCACCCCGTTCACATCGAGCACGTAGAGCTTGCCGTTGCGTGTGAGGCGCACGCGCTGCAAATCGGCTTCGGGCGTCGTGCCGCCCGAGCGTGTGATCGCATCGACCAGCGTGAGCGGCACGTCGCTCACCGCGAGCGGGCCGGGCTGCTTCACTTCGCCCGTCACCGCGATCTTCTGGCTGCGATACGCAAGCACGCGCACGTCGAGTTGCGGGTTCTTGATGTACGGCGAAAGCGCGGCCGCCATCTCGTCGCGGATCTCGCCCGTGGTCTTGCCCGCCACGCGCATCTTGCCGATGAACGGAAAGAAGATCGTGCCGTTCGCCGACACCGTCTGGCCGTATGGATCCGCCTGGCCCGGCAGCGCCTGCGTATAGGGTTGCTGAAGCGCGCCGGCGACCGTCTGTGTCGTGTTGCCGCCGGTCGACAACGTGCTGCCTTGCGGCGTCGTCAGTTCGGGGTGGTCCCATAGCGTCATGCCGAGAATGTCCTGCGGCGCGACGCGATACACATACTGCGCCGCATCGGCGAAGCGCGCGGGCGGCAGCGGCTGTGCGGCTTCGGGCGTGGCCAGTTCCTGCGCGATGGTGTCCGCCGTGATGAGATGCACCGGATAGGTCGTGGTCGGTGTGGGATCCTTGTCTTCGAGTCGCGATGTATCGAGAAAATTGCCGGGCGCGGTGCTGCACGCGGATAGAAGCGCCGACATAAAGAACGTCAGCAAAGCAACACGGGAAGTCAGCATATTTTGTTTAGCCATCCGAGCACTAGCCGTTCGATGAGTCCAAGGCTCTCGCGATAAGCGGCTTCATGACCGCCATACGGGTCCGCCACTTCCGAGTCTTCCCACTTGCCGAGCAGATGCACCTTGCCGCGCGTCGTCGGCGCGAGGCGCGCGATGGCGTCGATCTGCTTGCGCTCGGGCACCAGAATGAGATCGGCCTCGCGCGCCATCCGGCGATCCAGCCGCCGCGCGCGATGCCCCGACGAATCCAGCCCGTGCTCCGCGAGCAGGAACTGCATCGTCGGGTCGATGTCTTCGCCTTCGTGCGCGTAGAGTCCGGCCGAGCGGAACTCGATCGGCTTTCCCCCGCGCCGCTGAAGATGCGCGCGAAACAGCATCTCCGCGGCGGGGCTGCGGCAGATGTTCGCGTGACAGACGATCAGAACGCTTCCGAACATAGGCTGCGTGACGTATTACGCGATGCTCGTGGAGACCGGCGCTTCGACCTGCCGCACACCGCGCCCGATCGCGTGATACTCGATGCCCATTTCGCTCATCGTTTCCGGCTCGTAGAGATTGCGGCCATCGAAGATCACGGGATGCCTGAGGCGGCGCTTGATCGCGTCGAAGTCCGGGCTCTTGAACACCTTCCATTCGGTGACGATCACGAGCGCGTCCGCACCATCGAGAGCGTCCTTGTGATTGGCCGCGTATGAGAGACGCGTGCGTGCATCGGGCTGACCGTGCAGATCGATCGCGAAGACGCGGCGCGCTTCGTCGACGGCGACGGGGTCATACGCGACGACTTGCGCGCCGCGCGAAAGCAATGCGGCAATGAGCACGCGGCTCGGAGCGTCGCGCATGTCGTCGGTGTTCGGCTTGAACGCAAGGCCCCAAAGCGCGAACGTGCGGCCCGACAAGTCTTCGCCGAAACGCTCGACGATCTTGCGCGTGAGCGTTTCCTTCTGTGCTTCGTTGACGTTCGACACGGCCTTGAGAATGCCCATGTCATGGCCGAATTCGGAAGCGGTCTGGATCAGGGAGCGCACGTCCTTCGGAAAGCACGAGCCGCCATAACCGCAGCCCGCGTAGAGAAAGTCGTAGCCGATGCGCGGATCGGAACCGATACCGCGCCGCACCGCTTCGATATCCGCGCCGACGCGGTCCGCGAAATTCGCGAGCTCGTTCATGAACGAGATGCGCGTGGCGAGCATCGCGTTGGCTGCGTATTTCGTGAACTCCGCAGATTGCACGTCCATGTACAGCGTGCGTTCGTGATTGCGGTTGAAAGGCGCATAGAGGCGCCTCATCCGGTCACGCGCGCGCTCGCCGGGAACATCCTCGTCGCAGCCGATCACGATGCGGTCCGGCCGCGCGAAGTCCTCGATCGCCGCGCCTTCCTTCAGGAACTCCGGGTTCGAGACGACCGAGTACATATGACTCACGCCGCGCGCGCTCAATTCGTGTTCGATGGTCGCCTTCACGCGACGCGCGGTGCCCACCGGAACCGTCGACTTGTCGACGATCACCTTGAAGCCGTTCATGTAGCGGCCGATATCGCGGGCGGCCGCGAGCACGTATTGCAGATCCGCGGAGCCGTCTTCATCGGACGGCGTGCCCACCGCGATGAACAGCATCTCGCCATGCTCTATCGCCTGCTGCACGTTCGACGTAAACGCGAGCCGCCCCGCATCGCGATTGCGGTCGATCACTTCCTGCAAGCCCGGCTCGTGAATCGGGATGCCGCCGCCGTTGAGAATGGCGATCTTGCGTTCGTCGACATCGAGGCACAACACGTCGTTGCCGATGTCCGCGAGGCATGCGCCGGTCACGAGTCCAACGTAGCCGCTACCGATGATCGTCAGTTTCATGGTCCAACTCCAGGTGTTGTTTGCTTGATCGTATTCAGTAAGCATTCGCGCCCGCGAAGCCCTTCCACAGCGTCATCGCGACGATCTTCATGTCGAGGCCGAAGGTCCAGTGCTGCATGTAGTAGAGGTCGAGCTTCACGCGCCCCGACATCTTTTCGATGCGGTCCGTCTCTCCCCGAAAGCCGTTCACTTGCGCCCAGCCCGTGATGCCCGGCTTGATGCGGTAGCGATGCATATAGCCCTTGACGAGATCCTTGTAGATGTCGTCGTGTTCGAGCGCATGAGGACGCGGACCGACCACGGACATCTCGCCCTTGAGCACGTTGATGAATTGCGGCAGCTCGTCGAGACTCGTGCGGCGCAGGAATGCGCCGACCTTCGTCACGCGCCTGTCGCCGCGGCGCGCCTGAGTGATATGCCCCGCCGCCTCGGTATGGACCTTCATCGAACGGAACTTGTAGATCTCGAATTCATGACCGTCGATGCCTTTTCGCTTTTGCCTGAAGAACACCGGCCCCGGCGACGAAAGCTTCACGAGTACCGCGATCACCGCGAGCACCGGCGCCATCCCGATCAGCACGCACGCTGCAAACACGCGGTCGAACACGAGCTTCGGCAATACCTTGATGTCCGTGATCGGCGACGCGGCAAGGTTGATGGCAGGCACGCCCAGCAGATCGACGACCGCGTGACCGAAGAACGACAGGCTGCGCACGTCGGGGATGAAGCGCACGTTGACGAAATCGTCGCGAAACTCGGTGACGATGCGGTGAATCGCTTGCTCGTGCGAGATGGGCAAGGCGAGCCACAGCTCGCGAATCCCGCGCCTGCGCACGTGATTCGCGAGCTGTGCGAAATCGCGCTCGATGCGCACGCCGGCGAGCGTTTCGCCTTCCATCGCATGGCTCTTCACGTCGAGCTCTTCGACGAGATCGAACACGCACACGGGGCTGAAACCCGCGTCGGGCCGGCCGCGCATCTGCTCGATGAGAAACAGCGCATAAGGCGCGAAACCGACAATTGCGACCGTCTTCTGATTGAAGCCCTCACGTCGCAGGAACTTGAGCGCCGTATAGATGAGCGTCTTCGACACGATCAGCAAGCCGACCGTGCACGCGGCCCAGTACATGAGCCACACGCGCGAGAGCGATTCCGAGCGGTGAATGCTGAACGTGAGCAGCACGCCCGCGCTTTCGACCAGCAGCCACGCGAAGGTCACGCGCAGAAGCAGGTCGTACACCGGCTTGCCGCGCCACGACTGATAGATGCCGAACGAGGGAAACGTCATGATCATCAGCACGCAGGAGAAACCGAGCATGGTGCGTTCGACATCGTCGAGCCAGACGAAAGCGCCCGCATCAAGCGATGCGCCGAGCGACGCGCCCAACACCGCCACGGCTATGTCGACGACTCTCGATATCACGCTCAGCATTGCATCCACCTCGTGAAGAAGATAGCAAGACGGTCCTTATTGCTCACTGCATGGTGGTATGGAACGTGAATAAATATGTCGCTGCAACCGCGAAAATATGTCTTGGCGATCGGCCCGATTTTTTTCTCTTTTTTTATCGATGAAGGCCCGGTCTGACGGGTTTTCAGCCATTTCTCCCGAACGACGGAAATAATTCGCGCTCTTGATCGAGCATGTCCTTCGCGCTTTGCTCCGCTAAGGAACGTGTCGATTTTTTAGCGGTTTTTTCTTTTATCGTTGCATTTGCTCCGTGCTAAATATTGGCGAGTCCGCTTTTGCGATCACGCGCCAGGAGGCACTTCATGAATGCGACAGACACCGCGCTCTCGGGCGCATCCACGATCGCCGCCGATACCGGCGTGCGCTTGAGCGTTCAGCCGGTCATTCTCGCGGGAGGCTCGGGCACGCGGCTGTGGCCGATGTCGCGCGAGCACTTTCCCAAGCAACTCATCGGCTTGATCGGGGACCAGTCGTTGCTGCAGGCGACCGCGAACCGCCTCGATGGTTTGTCGCCGATGAACATGCGCGTCGCCGCTGCCATCGTCGTCTGCAATGAAGAGCACCGCTTCACCACCGCCGAGCAGTTGCGCAGCCACGGCCGCCGCGCGCGTCTCGTGCTCGAACCCGTGCCGCGCAACACCGCACCCGCGCTGACCGCTGCCGCGCTGCATGCGTTGCGCGAAGGCGAGGACGCCGTGCTCGTCGTGATGCCAGCGGACCATGTCGTCGCCAACCAGGATGCGTTTCATCGCGCGATTTGCGAAGGCGCGCGATGCGCGGAGGAAGGCGCGATCGTCACGCTGAGCGTCGTGCCCTCACATGCCGAGACCGGCTACGGCTACATCAAGATGGGCGCGCCCATGCACGGCCGCGGCGCGTGGAGGCTCGAACGCTTCGTCGAAAAGCCGCATCTCGAACTCGCGCAGCAATATCTCGGCTCGGGCGAGTATGGCTGGAATGCAGGCATCTTCATCGTGCGTGCGTCGACGTGGATCGCGGCCATCGAGCACTATCAGCCCGCGATCCACGCGGCATGTCTCGCGGCGTTCGAGCGCGGCATCGACGATGGCGAGTGCTTGCGGCTCGACCGCGACGCGTTCGCGTCGTCGCCGTCGGATTCCATCGACTATGCCGTGATGGAGCATCTCGCAAGCGACCGCGGCGACGACATGTTCGCGGGCGCGGTCGTGCCGCTCGATGCCGGCTGGTCCGACGTCGGCTCGTGGGATGCGATCTGGAACATTCTGCCGAAGGACGATGCGTCGAACGTCGCGCGCGGGCGCGTGATGTTCGAGGGCGCGTCTTCGACCTATGCGCATTCCGAAGGGCGGCTCATCGCATGCGTGGGCACGCGGAATCTCGTCGTCGTCGAAACCGCGGATGCGATTCTCGTCGCGGACAAGTCATCCGCTCAGAACGTGAAGGCGATCGTCGGGCGCATCAAGTCGGAACAGGGCAGCGAGGCGGCGGACCATCGCAAGGTGCATCGGCCGTGGGGACATTACGATTCAGTCGATCAGGGCGACCGCTTCCAGGTGAAGCGCATCGTCGTGAAGCCGGGCGCGCGGCTGTCCTTGCAGATGCATCATCATCGCGCGGAACACTGGATCGTCGTGCGCGGCACAGCGCTCGTCACGCGCGGAAGCGAGACGTTCATTCTCGCGGAGAACGAGTCCACGTTCATTCCGATCGGCGTGCAGCATCGCCTGGAGAATCCGGGGAAGATGCCGCTCGAAATCATCGAAGTGCAGTCGGGAACTTATCTCGGCGAGGACGATATCGTGCGATTCGAGGATACGTACGGCCGCAGTTGAATGCGCCTGGTTGAACATCGCCTCGTCCAACGAGGCGATGTGTCGCGATCCTCGCTTCTCAGTTCCTCAAATCCGCCGGCGCGCGCTCCTCCGAACGAATCTCGCGCGCGGATACGGCGACATCCGCGCGCGTCGCTTGCGCGGCGATCCAGCGCTTCGCCCATTCCAGCGCATACGTGCGCGCGTCTTCCGCCGCTGCGAAGCGCGGACCGATCAGTCCCGAGCGCTCGACGCGGCATCCGTCCTTCACGATCTCGGCCCAGCCGCGGAACATGCCGCCCGACACGTTGCGGGCGATCGGATAGATGTTATAGCCGCGCGCATCGCTGACGGGCGCGCAGGCGGCCTCGAAGGGCAGCGGCGTTTCATAGGGCCGCGCCAGACGCGCCGCGCGCGCGCGTGTCTGCGCGAGCACCGGCGCGTTGGCCTGCGCGACATCGCGCGCCTCGGGCAAGCGGCGCGGCGCGCTCGCGACCCGACTGAACGGCAGCGCATCCGGCGACTGCCACGATTCGGGGTTCTGCCAGAACACGCCTCTCAGGCGATCGCAATCGTACGCAGGCGCGACGGGACGCGGCGCCGCTTCGGCCACCGGCTGGCGCGGCACATAGGCGAAGGAACGTCCGGCGTTGGCCAGCACCTTCACGATTTCAATGAGCGTGCCGTTCATTTGCCATTCGACAAAGCGGCGGCGGCAAGTTGGCACCGTCGGATAGTGGCTCGGCAATCTGGACCAGGTTTCGCCGGTCGTGAGGATCCACAACACGGCATTGACGATGGTGCGCGGATGGGCTCTGGGCCGGCCGCGGCGGTGCTCGCGCACCTCGCTCTCGCCGATCAACTCGGAGACCATCACCCACTCTTCATTGCTGAGTTCGTTGAAAAACATTGCTTTGCTCCATGCAGTCGACTTCGCTGCGGATCGGACGGCGCTCACGAAAATCAAACGGACGGCCTAAAAAGCCGGCGTCCCGCACACCCGATCCAGGGATTCCGAGGTACTCGCAAACGTTTGCTCGAACAACAAAATGGTGCATCCGGCTGGTTTTGAATCGCTGGTGGTGCAGTAACCGATCCAAATCAGCGCACGACGCGTGGTCTCGCTCGTGTATGAAGATATTGTGCAGGAAGCATACCATTGCTATGGTTTGTCCGAATATGACAGGACAAGACATTTCGAGCGATACTTAAAAGTTTTCCTGCTAAGGCTTTTGCTTAGCGAGAAAGCGCGCTCTGGCTGGGTTCCGAGGGCTCGGTTTTGCGCGCAAAGCGCCGGTTCTTGAGCCGCAGGATCGGCTCCTCGATGAAGCGCCACGACAGCCTGGCGAGCATCAGCGTGAGCAGGAACGACGCGACGACGCTCGCCGCATGCGCCCACCACGGAATGCCGGATGCGCCGAACATCGCGATCACCTTGGCGCTCTTGGCAAAGTCGGGAATGAAGCCGTGGTAAAGATAAAAGCCATAGCTGATCCTGCCGAGCGACACGAGCGGCGCCCATTCGAGCACGCGCAACAGTGCCGCGCTCCCGCTACACGCGACCGAGCACACGAGTGCCGCGATGCATGCGCCGTAGAGCACGTACAGCACCGTGAAGCGCCATGGACTCGCGAGTGTTTCCCATGTGGGCTCCACACTGCAAAGGAGCCCGATACACACGGCAAGCGCGAGCGCGACAGGAAGCGGCTTCAGGCAACGCCTGAACACGCCGCCTCTGCGCAGCAATGCGCCGCCGGCGCCGCCCAATGCAAGCAGCCAGAAATTCGTGAGCGGATGCGTATAGATGACGATCGCCGGATCGTTCGCCGCCTTCATCCACGCGAGCGCCGCGATGCCGGTCACGAATACCGCGCAACAGATCCGCGCATGCCATTTCGCGCTCACGGCCAGCAGCAGCGGCGCGAACACGAGGTAGAACTGCTCCTCGATCGACAGGCTCCACAGATGCGAATAGCGTCCAGGCCAGTAATGCAGCACGTCCGCGATCCAGAAATTGGACAGATACGCGAAATGAAACGGCATGCCGCCCGCGAGCTCGGGACCCGCGAAGCCGATCGTCATCAGCAGCGCGAGCGTGACGAGCAGCAGGTAATAGATCGGGAAGATCCGCAGCGTGCGCCGATAGAGAAAACGCTTGAGCTCGGCGGCGAACGAGCTCGTACCGGCATCGATATAACACCGCTGTGTCGTCAGTATGTCAGTGATGAGAAAACCGCTCAGCGCAAAGAAAATCCATACGCCGAGATGTCCCAGGCCGCTGCCTTCCGCCATCGCCTTGTGATGGAGAAAGACCAGCAGGACGGCGAGCGCGCGCAGGCCGTCGAATCCGCGAATTCTTTCGTTCATGATTGCGCGTCGTCGATGCGGTTAAACGCAGCCGCTAAGGCCGCTCGGTGTGCGGCTCATCGTAGAACGCAAGAAAAAGAAAAAAATCCTTAGCGAATTCCCGGCGATTCGCGCACGCGCCTTGGCGCGCCAAGTCTGGATAGTTCGAAATATTTTCTAACAAGCCGGATTATTTCTTGCCTAATTTTTTAGCAGATGCTTGATCTTCCTAGCGGCAAGGAGGACGCCGCTCTCGGCTTTCATCGAGAGGATCTTTCATGAAGAATCATGTGCAAGAGCTGACGGGCCTGCGTTGCGTCGCGGTAACGATGGTCGTCATCGGTCACGCGCAGCACATGATCGACGGCGGCTACAGCGGGTTGCTCGCGCCCTTGCGGCTGATCTCCGATGGACGTCTCGGCGTGCTCATCTTCTTCGTGCTGAGCGGCTATCTGATCACCAGCATCCTGAATGCGGAGTGGAAAGCGAGCGGTTCGATTCGCCTTCTTCCTTTCTATGCGAAGCGCGCGTTGAGAATCTGGCCCGCGTTCTATATGTATCTCGCGATCGTCGCGTTCATGTCGTTCGCCGGTCTCGTGGATATAGATCATCGGCAAGTCGCGGTCGCCGCGCTGCATCTGTGGAATTATTCGGCCATCGCGGGCATGGGTTCGCTGAATGCGGCGCACGCGGACGGCGCGTGGTATCTCGGCCATTTCTGGACGCTCGCGCTCGAAGAGCAGTTCTACTGGTTCTGGCCGCCGTTGCTCTTTCATATCCTCAAGCGCGGCAATCAGCGCGCGCTCGTCGCGCTGATCGTGCTCGTGCCGCTCGTCAGAATCGCGACGTATTTCGCCGCGCCCAGCCTGCGCGGACAATTGAGCATGATGCTGCACACGGGTATCGACCCTATCCTGATCGGCTGCTTCGTCGCGTTGAACAAGGATGGGCTCAAGGCGCGCGTCGCGGCGCTTCCCTGGGGACCGGTCATTCCGACTGCAACGGTCCTGCTGCTGCTCTTCGCCGTCTCGGCCTTGCAGGCGAAGCTCGGCGGACTCTGGCGCGCCACCTACGGCACGACGATCGAATCGGCGATGGTCGGCTTCGTCATCGTCGTGCTGATCTCGCAAAAGGACTTCTGGTTCTCGCGGCTTCTGCGCACTGCGCCCTTCGTGTATGTCGGCACGATATCCTTCAGTCTCTATCTCTGGCAGCAGCTTTTCAGCAATGTGCATTCGCCCGTCGCGTATCGTTTTCCGCTCTGCGTGGTCGGCGCGCTCGCCGCGGCGACCTTGAGCTACTACCTGATCGAAGCGCCGTTTCTGCGCATCAAGGACCGTTTCGCCACGCGCAGCCGCCTCGTTGCGGATACGTCCATGCGAGCGGGGGTATCGAAATAGACGGGCGTGGACATGCGCCTCGTTATAATCGCGGGACGACACATCGTGCAATCACATGCAGGCAGCCATGTCCCGTGCCCCGGCTCAAACTTCGCGCGCATCTGACGACTATCACTTCAACGAGCAGATCGGTCATTTGTTGCGACGCGCGTATCAGCGTCACGTCGCGATCTTTCAACAGGCGATTCCCGACTCCCAGCTGACCGCCGCGCAGTTCGTCACGCTGTGCGCGGTGCGGGATCAGCAAGGCGCGTCGCTCAACGACATCGCCAAGATCACGGCGATCGATCAGGCGACGATACGCGGCGTGGTCGAGCGCCTGCAGACGCGCGGTCTGATTGCCGTGGCGCGGGACGCCAACGACGGACGCAAGGTCACGGTCACGACGACCGGTGAAGGCGACGCGCTCGTCGAGCGCACGGTGCCTTTCGCGCATGACATCACGGAGCAGACTTACGGCCCGTTGAATCCGGCAGAGCGTGTAGCGATGGTGTATCTGCTCAGGAAGATGATCGACGCGCCTGAAACTTCCTGATTCTCTTCAAGCCGTCGGGGAGTTGCTCAGCTTGCGCAACAGCATGAGTGCGGCGACGCGCTCCACCTCGTTCAGATCGCTCATTGTCGATTCGCTCACGCGTTGGGCGGCGGGGGTCGTGCGTTCCACGAGCTCGCGGCCCTCGCTGGTCAGTTCGACGGTTGTCTTTCTGCGGTCTGCGGGGTTTGTTTTCAGTTCGATCAACTTGCGGCCCTTCAATCGTTCGATGATGCCGCGTACGGTCGCCGCGTCGATCGCGGTGGCCTTGCCGAGATCGCTCATCGATGATGGGCCCATGCGAAGACTCGCGCTCAGGACGGCGAATTGCACCGCCGTGAGTTGGGGATCGCCGATTGTCTGGCTGAATATCGCCAGGTGGCGTTGGTATGCTTTTCTCAGTAGATGGCCGATCTGTTCGGAGACTTCATAACGGTCGTTGTTTGTTTGCGCTGCTTGCGTTTCCATGAAATCCTGAATTCTTAGTGGTTTATTGGCGTTGCCCCTGTGCGGGGCGGCAGTCACTTTCTTTGCTGCTGCAAAGAAAGTAACCAAAGAAAGCAGCTTTGGGCCCAGGCAGACTCGTCGTCATCGAAGACCACTAAGAATTCAGGATTTCATGGAAACGCCGGCAGGCAAAACAAAAACCCTTAATCCCCCAATCTTCGAACCTTGGCGGAAGCCCTCTCCAACCCCGTCCAGGGTCCCTCCCGAGGAGCAAACTCCGCCCGAATATAGGCCGCAAGCTCTGCCACCTGCCGATCATCGAACGAGTCCTTGAAACCAGGCATATAACCCAGCTCCTCGGTAGCAGGCGCATCGATCCCATGCAAGATCACATGCAGCAAATTCTCCGGCGATTCATCGTTAACACTCGTATTCAGCGCCAACAACGGTCTCACACCGAAATTCCCGACACCGCCGCTTTGCGCATGACAAACCGCGCACGCCGCATCAAAAATCCGTCGCCCGTTTTCAAAGCCATGCACGCGCATCGCATCGTGCTGCACAGGCGAACGTGCATCGGCATCAACAGTCGATAACGACGCAACGTAATGCGCCATCGCACGCACATCCTCCGCGGGCAGCGTCGAAAGATGCGAAACGACCGGCGCCATCGGTCCCGCCGCCACACCGTGCTCGTGCGAAAACCCCGTGCGCAAATAATCGAAGAGCGCCTGCTCGCTCCAGCGCACCGGCAATTTCGAATTCGCCACCAGCGACGGCGCAATCCATCCTTCCGCCGTGCCGCCCGTCAGATACAACCGCCCGCCCTTCTCCGCGCCGATCGCGTTGCGCGGCGAGTGGCACGCGCCACAATGGCCCGCGCCGTCCACGAGATATTTCCCGCGATTCCAGAGCGCCGAGCGCGCAGGGTCCGGCACGTACTCGCCCTGCTTCAAATAGAGCGCGTTCCATCCCGCGACGAGCCCGCGCTGGTTCAGCGGGAACGGCAGGCGAGTCTGCGGCGGCATCGATGCGACAGCAGGCCGTGACATCAGATATGCATAGAGCGCGGTCATGTCGGCGTCGCTCAGCTTCGCGAACGATGTGTACGGAAACGCGGGATAGAGATGATGGCCATCGCGCGAAATGCCCCGCCGCATCGCGCGATCGAAAGCCGCGAACGACCAGTTGCCGATGCCCGTCTGCTCGTCCGGCGTGATGTTCGTCGTGTACACCGTGCCGAACGGCGTTTCCAGCGCAAGACCGCCCGCGTTCACCGCGCCGCCCGGCGCCGTGTGGCAGACGGCACAATCGCCCACCGCGGCAACCTCACGTCCGCGCGCAATGGTGGCTTGCGACCATGTCGACGCATCGGGCCGATCGATCGGCGCGATCGGCCCGCGCAGCGGCCACGCCGTGCACGCGAGCGCAACCAGCCCGCCCAGACCCGTCGCCGCCAACGCGCCGCGCAAGGAACGGCGCAAGCGTTGGGGCAATGCCTTGCCCTGCGCGCTTGCGCCATTCAATGCTTCGCGGACACGCTCCGGCGTGAACGGCGGCGAACGAAAGCGCACGCCGGTTGCATCGTAGAGGGCGTTGGCAATTGCCGCAGCGGCAGGCGATGTGTCGATCAATGGATCCTCGCGCGTCGCGGGCACGGCTTCGTGCGAAGCCGTTTCGATGCGATGCGCGATCGCCTGCGCACCCGGCGTTTCGTCGTGCGCGGCTTGCGCGCCAAGCGGCACGCCGATCAGCTTCGACGCCGCCGCCGCAATGCGCGACGACGGCACGCCCGCGATCCTCCCAATGCTGCGCCGCCCCTGCGCGCTGCCTGCAACGACGCGCTCTATCGTGACATCGCCCGTTGCGCGATTCACGTCGAGATCGACGATCCACGCGGAGTATTCGGGCATGGACGCCGAGTCGTCGCGTTTGTCGAATGCGAAGCCTCGGCCTCGCATGCGCTTGTCGTCCTTCGCACGCTTCGGGTTCGCGTTCCATACCGCGCGGTCCGCAATCGTGTCGATCAGTTCGCGTGCGCCTGCATCGTCCACGGGATCGAGATGAGTGAGGCGGAATTTCAACGGATCGATGTCGCGTTCGCGAGCGATTTCATCGACGAACGATTCGCGCGCGAAAGTATGTGCCGTGTTCGGTATTGCGCCATAGCCGGCATCAGCGCGCAGGGTTTCATTGCGCGTTGCGTATGGGTTATGCGTGTCCAGCCGCGATGTCGCATTCAGACGACGGCCCGTGTCCGCGTCATAGCGCCATTCATTCAGATGCGCATCTGCATCGAGCGATGCGCCGAGGCTCAAGCGAGCATCTTTCGTTTCGCGCGCGTTCATCACGCCGCGCACGCGCACCGCGCGCCCCGTGCGATGCAGCAGCATCACCGCTGCAAGAGCCGGAATCGTCGCATCGCCACCCTGCGATGTTGCGCGCACGGAAAAGCGCGACAAAGGCAGACCCGTTGCTTCGGCCAGTTGTGCGGCCAGCGCGGCTTCATCGGGGACCGGACACCGGACTTCGATCGATGCGCCATCGTCGCGCGCGAGGACATCGCACATACGTAGAGCATCGTCGAAAAGCGGCCACGTATAGCGCGCTTCGTGCGGCAAGCGCTCTCGCGAAGTCACGACAGCCGTCGCGTCTATATTCGCCGCTGCAAGCCGTCGCGCTGCGTCGAATGCGTCGTCCTCGTCTGCGGCGACGAAAGCGCCGATGCGTCCCGCCGCGATCCACGACACACGCGCATCCATCGGCGTGCGCTCGGCGAGCTCGGCCATGCCTTCATCGATATCGACGATCACGCACGCGGCAAGCGAAGCCTGCGCCATCTCGCGAATACGCACCTCGCTCATGTCGTTCATTGCGTACGCGTCCGCTCTTCATCCCGCACATACTTCGCCGCGCGCCGCACCGCCGCGAGTATCTCAAGATGGGTGCCGCAGCGGCACAGATTGAAGCGCAGCGCATCCTTGATCGCGTCGTCGTCCGGATCGGGATTGCGGTCGAGCAGCGCCTTCGTGCTCATGATCATGCCGTTCAGGCAATAGCCGCATTGCGCCGCCTGCTCGTCGATGAACGCGCGCTGGATCGGATGCGGCGCCTCTATGTCGCCGAGTCCTTCGAGCGTCGTCGTCTCGCGGCCGATGGCAGCGGCGACCGGAACCACGCACGAGCGCGTCGCGCCGCCGTCCATCAGGACGGTGCACGCGCCGCATTGCCCGAGGCCGCAGCCGTACTTCGGGCCATTCAGCTCGAAGTCGTTGCGCAGCACGTAGAGAAGCGGCGTGCTTCTTTCGGTGGCGACGGTGCGCGTGCAGCCGTTGACGGTGAGCGTCACTGCCTGCGCATTCGATACGGGCTCGGTCATCGGCTATCCGAATTCGTGGTGAAGCGCCGCCACGCGTACGTAGCGGCTCGTTGCATCATGCCTCGACGGCCGTGCTCTCCTTGGCCTGCAGCGCCTTCAGGGGTTCGTTGAACACGTCGTAGGCGAACACCCAGGCCGGGTCTTCGTTCGTGCGCAGCCACGTATTGTTGTGCGACACGAGCTGCACCTTCGACGCGCGTTCCGCGCGGTTCGCTTCGTACAGCGCGAATGCGGCGGCGTAGTCGTTCGCGCCGGTTTCGCCGAGACAGCGCACGAGCATCGCGGCATCCTCGATCGCCATGGCCGCGCCTTGCGCCATGTGCGGCTTCATCGGATGGCATGCGTCGCCGAGCAGCACAAGACGGCCACGGCTCCAGAGCGGCAGCGGATCGCGTTCGAGCAGCGGCCACTTCGTCACTTCGGGCGTCGCCTCGATCAGCTTCTGCACCGACGGATGATAGCCCGCGAAGGCCTCGCGCATCTCGTCGCGGCTGCTCGGCGCGACCGACTGCCCTTGCGGCCACTCGGCCTGCGGCACACCCGTCACATAGTAGATCTCATCGCGCTTGCTCGTCACGTAGTAGACCATCATGTGACGATCTTCCGACCACCACTTCACGCACAGGTCGAACGGATCGGTACCGAGGCGCGACGCCGGGAATACTGCGCGATGCGCGACATAGCCCGTATAACGCGGCGGCTCCGCGCCCAGCAGATGTTCGCGAATGCGCGAGTTCACGCCGTCCGCGCCGATCGCGATGTCGGCGGTTTCGATGGTGCCGTCGGTGAAGGTGAGCCGCACTTCGTCGCCCGTATCCTCGATGCTCTTCAGGCACTTGCCGAACGCGATGGTGTTCGGCTCGAGTGCTTCGGTCATGAGCGCATGGAAGTCACCGCGATGCACGGTCAGGTACGACGCGCCGTAGTGCTTCAGCGCGAAGTCGCCGAGCGGAATCTGCGCGATCGCCTCGCCGCTCTTCCAATCGCGGCTGTACCAGAAGTCGGGATGCGAACCCATTTCGTTCAGGGCGTCCTCACAGCCGATGCGTCGCATGATCTTCATCACGTTCGGACCGAGGTGAATGCCCGCACCGAGACGCGAGAACGCGGGCGCCTGTTCATACAGGCGCACCTGATAACCGGCGCGCTGCATCAGCGCGGCTGCGGCGGTGCCGCCGAGACCCGCGCCAACGATCGCGATACGAGGTTTCTTCATGATGTTTTCTCCATGTCTGGCGCTCGCCGAGACAGTCCGTCGCCGAGCCGGTTTGAAAGTGTTAATTGAGTGTACACATTCGAATTTGCAGCGTAAAGAATTTTCTATGGCCTAGCCATGTGTTACGGAAAACCCTGGTTTTGTGCATAAATATAGGGTTTCCACTGAAGCGGTGCGCACGTGCACCAAGAATAAAGCGTCGATCTCCCTTGTTTAATTACAGTGTGTACACTAGACTTTGCTTGACCGATATCAATCCTGGATACCTGACATACGGAGTCGAACACAGATGAGCAAGAGTTTCCGCATCGGCCAGATCGTGCCGAGTTCCAACACGACGATGGAAACCGAGATTCCGGCGATGCTGCTTGCGCGGCAGGCGATCCGTCCGGAGCGTTTCACGTTTCATTCGAGCCGCATGCGGATGAAGAAGGTGGTGAAGGAGGAGCTTGCCGCGATGGATGCGGAGTCGGACCGTTGCGCCGTCGAGCTTTCGGATGCGCGGGTCGATGTGCTTGGTTATGCGTGTCTGGTGGCGATCATGGCGATGGGGCGGGGGTATCACCGCGTGTCGCAGGAGCGTTTGACGAAGCACACGGCGGAGAACGGCGGTGCGGCGCCGGTGATTACGAGCGCGGGCGCGTTGGTCGATGCATTGAAGGTGATGAAGGCGAAGCGGGTGGTCGTGGTTGCGCCTTATATGAAGCCTTTGACGGAGCTGGTCGTCGAATACATCCAGAGCGAAGGGTTCGAGGTGATCGACTATCGGGCGTTGGAGATTCCCGACAATCTCGAAGTCGCGCGGCATGATCCGCGGAATCTGCCTGAGATCGTTCAATCGATGAGGTATCAGGATGCGGATGTGATTGTGCTTTCTGCCTGCGTGCAGATGCCTTCCTTGCCGGTGGTGCCGAAGGTTGAGGCTTTGACCGGGAAGCCTGTGGTTACTGCTGCGATTGCCACCACTTATGCAATGTTGCGGGAGCTGGATCTTGAGGCGGTCGTGCCGGGGGGTGGGGTTTTGCTTTCTGGGGCTTATTGAGTTTTTTTCGTTTCTTTGGCTTGCCTGGGCTTCTGTGAAATCCTGATTTCTTAGTGGTCTATTAGTGTTGCCCCTGTGCGGGGCGGCAGTCACTTTCTTTGCTGCTGCAAAGAAAGTAACCAAAGAAAGCAGCTTTGGCCCAGGCAGACTCGTCGTCATGGTTCGGAGTGGCCCAGCCTCTAAAGAGTGCCCTCAAAGAACTAATCGGGCGTGGACCGCGCACGGTTTGACGAGCTAGACATTTAAGGGCGCTGGTTCAGCCCCAAAGCGTTCCGGCACAGCGCTACGCGCTGCCGTGGGGTATGCAAGGGAAACCAACCTTTAGCGGATGCTGTGAGATGGAGGCGTTAGCCAAGAAGCACACGCAGACCCGATGGGCCCTTCGGCCGCGAAGCGGGCCGGCGCTCTTTGGTGCTGAACCAGTCAGTCTTGTGGCCCGCTGGGGCAGACCGTGCGCGAGCCACGGCGCGTGAGTCCTTTGAGGGCGACACTTAGGGGCTGGGCCACGCCGAACCATGACGACGAGTCTGCCTCAAGCACTCTGGGCCAAAGCTGCTTTCTTTGGTTACTTTCTTTGCAGCAGCAAAGAAAGTGACCCCCGCCCCGGGGAGGGGCAGTGCTAATAGACCACTAAGAAATCAGGATTTCACAGAAGCCCAAGCAAGCGACCAAACAAACAACAAACAACAAACAAACAAGAGCAAACCACACCACCGAACACCTAAAAGGAAACCCCAACCGATGCAATCGACCTACCCCCACGGCGCGAACGTCACCGCAAACGGCATCCGCCAACACTACCTCCACTACGGCGGCACCGCAGGTGAAAGAGCAACCCGCGATGCGATCATCTTGATCCCGGGGATCACGAGCCCGGCCGTGACATGGGCCTTCGTCGCCGAAACGTTCGGCAGGCACTTCGATACCTATGTCCTCGACGTCCGCGGCCGCGGCCTCTCCGAAGCATCGGACGAACTCGACTACAGCCTCGACGCGCAAGCCGAAGATCTAAAGGCCCTGACGGAAGCATTGAAGCTCGACCGCTACGCCTACGTAGGCCATTCGATGGGCGCCCGCATCGCCATCCGCGCCGCCCGCACGCAACCCCGCGGCCTCACCCGCGCCGTGCTGATCGATCCGCCGGTGTCGGGCCCCGGCCGCCGCGCGTATCCGTCGAAACTCCCGTGGTACACCGATTCGATCGCGCTGGCGAAAAAGGGCATCGACATGGAAGGCATGCGCGCGTTCTGCCCCACGTGGACCGAAGAACAACTGCGCCTGCGCGCGCAATGGCTGCATACCTGCGACGAACGCGCAGTCCGCGCGAGCTTCGAAGGCTTCCACACCGACGACATCCACGCCGATCTGCCGAAGCTGCGCGTGCCCGCGCTGCTGATGACAGCCGAACGCGGCGACGTGGTCCTCGATAGCGACGTCGCCGAAATGCAAACCCTCGCGCCCGAGCTGCAGCACACACGCGTGCCGAACGCGGGCCACATGATCCCGTGGGACAACGAAGCCGGCTTCTACGCCGCCTTCGGCGATTTCCTCGGTGCGAAGCTCGTTTAACGAAGGAGCCAACACGACATGGCCATCAGCGATTACGAAATGATCGCCGCCTGGAAACAGGTGCTGACGCTCTCGAAACTTCAGCCCGGTCAGACGGTCACGATTCTCACGAGCGCAGCGACGCATCCGCAGACGCTCTCGACCGCACTCATCGCCACGCAAGCGATGGGCGCCGTCGTCAACCGGCTCGACCTCCTGCCGGTGAACGGCGAAAAAGCCCTGAGCCGCGATTCGCTCGCCTATCTCGGCACGACGCCGCTCACGGGCAATCACGCGGCCATCGCCGCATTGAAGGCAAGCGATCTCGTGCTCGACCTGATGACGCTGCTCTTCTCGCCCGAACAGCACGACATCCTCAAGACCGGCACGAAAATCCTGCTCGCCGTCGAGCCGCCCGAAGTGCTCGCGCGCCTCGTGCCGACCGAAGCGGACCGCACCCGCGTGCGCGCCGCCGCGAAGCGCATCGAGAAGGCTCGCCAGATGAGCGTCAGGTCGAAGTCGGGCACCGATCTCGTGTGCCCGCTCGGCGAGTTCCCGGCGATCTCCGAATACGGCTTCGTCGATGAACCCGGCCGCTGGGATCACTGGCCGAGCGGCTTCGTGCTCACGTTCCCGAACGAGGGCGCGGCGCGCGGACAGATCGTCATCGATCGCGGCGACATTCTCTTGCCGCAGAAGAAGTACGTGAGCGACCCGATCACGCTGACCGTCGAGAACGGCTACGCGACGCATATCGAAGGCGGCGTCGATGCCGCGCTGCTGCGCGACTACATGGCCTCGTTCAACGACCCCGAAGGCTATGCGATCTCGCACATCGGCTGGGGACTGCAGCCGCGCGCGCGCTGGTCGACGCTCGGCCTCTACGATCGCGAAGCGACCATCGGCATGGACGCGCGCGCGTTCGAAGGCAATTTCCTTTTCTCGCTCGGACCGAACAACGAGGCCGGCGGCAGCCGCACCACGACCTGCCATATCGACATTCCCCTGCGCCATTGCGACGTGATGCTCGACGGCGAGCCCGTCGTGCTGAACGGCGCCGTGATGGATCGCTAAAACTGAGAGGCACGCACATGAGCGTCATCGAAAGCCACGCCGAATCCGGCGTGTACCAGCAGCAAGGCTTCGGCACGCCGCTGCCCGTGAAGGGCAAGGTGGGCTTGCTGATCGTCGATTTCGTCGTCGGCTTCGCGGACCCGAATACCTTCGGCGGCGGCAACATCAAGCCGGCCATCGCGCGCACCGTGCATCTGCTGGCGGCCGCGCGCCGCCATGGCTGGCCGGTCGCGCACAGCCGCATCGTCTACGCGGACGACGGCAGCGACGACAACATCTTCTCCATCAAGGTGCCCGGCATGGCCACGCTGACGGAAGATCATCCCGACAGCGCGATCGTGCCCGAGCTCACGCCCGCGCCAGGCGAGCTCGTCGTGAGAAAGACCGTGCCTTCCGCGTTCTTCGGCACGCAACTCGCGCCCTGGCTTTCGCAGCGCGCGGTGCAGACGCTGCTCGTCGCAGGCGCCGTCACCAGCGGATGCGTGCGCGCAAGCGTCGTCGATGCGATGTCGCACGGCTTCCGCCCGCTCGTCGTGTCCGACTGTGTCGGCGATCGCGCGATCGCGCCGCACGAAGCGAATCTCTTTGACATGGCGCAGAAATACGCGGCCGTGATGCCGCTCGAAGAAGCCCTTCACACGCTGGAAAGCGCCGCCGCAGCGGCCCGCTGAACCCGTTTCCCGCGGTAACGGAAGTCCCCGGCCGACCCCGCCGGGGACGCTTCCGCACGTCTTCGCCAAACAGAAATAACGCATTGATTTGAAAGACATTTTTTATCAAAAAGCGTTGCTTTTCGGATTTTGACTTCGTAACTTAGGCAGGTCGCAAACGCAGGTTGGCCCACTCGCGGTGGCGCAATACAACGCATCGATTCTCCAAGGAACACGACATGTCTTCCCCTTCACTCGACACGACGCGCGACTCGCTCCAGACCGACGCGCAAGCCGAGCGTGCCCTCTACCGCAAGCTCACCTGGCGGCTCATCCCGTTCTTCTGTCTGTGCTATTTCTCGGCGTATCTGGATCGCGTGAACGTCGGTCTCGCGAAGCTGCAAATGCTCGACGCGCTCAGGTTCAGCGATACCGTGTACGGTCTCGGCGCGGGTCTGTTCTTCGTCGGCTATATCCTTTTCGAGGTGCCGAGCAACCTGATTCTGCAAAAGGTCGGCGCGAAGCTGTGGATCGCGCGGATCATGGTTACGTGGGGCGTGCTCTCGGGGCTCACGATGTTCGTCAAGACGCCCGGCCAGTTCTATGCGCTGCGCTTTCTGCTCGGCGTCGCCGAAGCGGGCTTTCTGCCGGGCGTGCTGCTCTATCTCACCAACTGGTTCCCGGATGCGCGCCGCAGCAAGATCATCGCGCTCTTCATGATGGGCTTGCCGCTGTCGAGCCTCGTCGGCGGGCCGCTGTCGGGCTGGATCGTCACGTTCTTCGACGGCCTGCACGGCTGGCAAGGATGGCAATGGCTCTTCGGCCTGGAGGCGCTGCCTTCCATCGTCCTCGGCGTGCTCGTGTTCTTCTATCTGCCGAACACGCCCGATACCGCCAGGTTTCTCGATAGCGACGAGCGCGCACGCCTGAAGCTCGACCTCGCGAGGGAAGCGCACGGCGCGAAGCGCCATCGCCTGCTGGATGCGTTCACCGATCCCAAGGTCTGGGCGCTCGGCCTGATCGACCTGTGCGTGCTGCTCGGCACCTACGCGATCAGCTTCTGGATGCCGACGATGCTCCGCGACTCCGGCGTGCACAGCGCGCTCACTATCGGCCTGCTGACCGCGATTCCGAACGCGCTCGCCGTCGTGATGATGCTCGTCACCGGCGCCAGTTCTGACAAGTTCCGCGAGCGCCGCTGGCATATCGTCGTGCCGTTCGCGTGCACCGCGTTCGGCCTGATCGCCAGCACGTTCTTCAGCGGCAGCACGGCAGCTACGGTTATCCTGTTGTCGATCGCAAATGCGGGCGTAGCTGCCGCGATGCCGGTCGTGTGGGCGTTGCCGTCCACGTTCCTGACGGGCACGGCCGCCGCCGCGGGCATCGCCTTCGCATGCTCGATCGCCAATCTCGGCGGCTTCGCGAGCACCTACGTGATCGGCTGGCTGAAGGACTGGACGCACAGCATGAGCGCGGGTCTCATCGTGTTCGGCGTGTGCATGCTGTTCGGCTGCCTGCTCGCGCTCGCGATGCCGAAGCACATCGTCAATCGTTGACGCTTTATCGTCGATATGGTCACTCGCAAGGAACTGCTGGCGCGCGACGGTTGCCTGACCGTCGTGCGCCAGCCCGTCGCGCCACCGAAGCCCGCACCCGGCCAGCCGGGCAGCGCGTCGAAGTACGTGCAGGATTCGCCAGAGGTATTCGTCGCCGTGCTCGACGATGAAAGCATCGTCGCGTTCAACGGGCATGTCGATCTCGGTACGGGCATCCGCACGTCGCTCGCGCAGATCGTCGCGGAAGAGCTGGATGTGCCCGCCGAACGCGTGCGTATGGTGCTCGGCGATTCGAGCGAAACGCCGAATCAGGGACCGACGATCGCAAGCGCTTCGATTCAGATATCCGCCGTGCCGCTGCGCGCGGCGGCGGCGCAGGCGCGGCATGCGCTGGTGGAAATGGCGGCCGCGCGTTTGAATACCGACGCTTCGTCCTTGCGTACGGACGATGGCTTCGTCATCGCGGGCGACGGCACACCGCTCTCCTTCGGTTCCTTGCTGCGCGGTCGACGGCTGACGCTCACGCTCGATACCGCGGCGCCCGTCAAGGATCCATCGCGCTATCGCCTGGTCGGCAAGTCGTCGCCGCGCGTCGATCTGCCAGCAAAGGCAACCGGCAAGCTCACCTTCGTTCACGACATGCGCGTGCCCGGCATGCTGCATGGCCGCGTCGTGCGTCCGCCGTATTACGGGCACGATGGCGGCGGGTTCGTCGGCAACTCGCTGATCGACGTGGATCGCGCGTCCGTCGGGCATCTGCCCGGCGTGCGCGGCGTGGTCGTGATCGGCGATTTCATCGGCATCGTCGCGGAGCGCGAGGAGCAGGCCATTCGCGCGGCGAAGGCGCTCAGGGTGCGCTGGCGCGGGCTTCCCGCAATGCCCGATCTCTCCGATCCCGCTCGCGCGATTCAAGACGCGCCCGCCAGGCGCAGGCTTCTGCAGGAAAGCGGCGACGTCGATGCCGCCGCGCGCATGCCCGGCGTGACGACTTTGCATCGACGCTACGAATGGCCGTACCAGATGCACGCGTCGATCGGGCCGTCATGCGCGCTCGCCGATTATCGCGACGAACGCATCACGGTCTGGTCCGGTACGCAGAATCCGCAATCGCTGCGGCACGATCTCGCGAAACTCGCGGACCGCGACGAAGCCGATGTCGATATCGTGCGCATGGAAGCCGCGGGCTGCTACGGCCGCAATTGCGCCGACGATGTCGCGGGCGACGCCCTCCTGCTCTCGCGTGCGATGCGCGCGCCGGTGCGCGTGCAGCTTTCGCGCGCCGACGAGCATCTGTGGGAACCAAAAGGCACCGCGCAGGTGATGGATGTGACGGGCGGCGTGTCGGCGTCGGGCGAAACGGTCGCGTATTCCTTCACGACGCGCTATCCGTCCAACGATGCGCCCCTGCTCGCGCTCCTTCTGACCGGCGCGATGCCCGCCGAGGCGCGCGTCTTCGAGATGGGCGATCGCACGGCCGTCACGCCATACACGTTTCCGCATGCGCGCTTCGTGTGCGAAGACCTGGCGCCGTTGGTGCGCTCGTCGTGGCTGCGCGGCGTGTCGGCGCTGCCGAACTCCTTCGCGCACGACGCGTTCATCGACGAGCTCGCCGTGCACGCGGGCGCGGACCCGCTCGAATTCCGCTTGCGCAATCTCGCCGACGATCGCGCTCGGGCACTGTTGCAGGCCATCGCCGCGCGCGCCGGATGGCAAAAGCGCGAGAAGCCGCGTCATTTCGAACAGACGGGCGAGCGACGTGTGCGCGGGCGCGGCATCGCTTACGCGCGTTACGTGCACAGCCGCTTTCCCGGCTTCGGCGCGGCATGGGCCGCGTGGATCGTCGATCTCGAAGTGGATCGTCTGACGGGCGAGATTCGCATCGAGCGCGTGACGATCGGACAGGACACCGGCACGATGGTCAACCCCGACGGCGTGCGTCATCAGATTCACGGAAACGTCGTGCAGACGCTGAGCCGCACGCTGAAGGAGCGCGTGCGGATGAGCGACGGCCTGGTGGCGTCGCGCGAATGGGGCAGTTATCCGCTGATCACGTTCGCGGAGCTGCCGGCGGTCGATGTCCTGCTGATGCCGCGTCAGGGCGAGCCGCCGCTCGGATCAGGCGAGTCGGCTTCAGTGCCGGGGCCGGCGGCGATCGCGAATGCGTTGTTCGATGCGACCGGCGTGCGCTTTTACGCGCCGCCGTTCACACCGGACGCGGTGCGCGCCCGGCTCGAAGCGCACGCGGAGCACGCGGCGGCGCACTGACCTCGCTCACGTCCTCGGCCCATAATCGAGCTTCGGATACCAATCCGTCCCACGCCCCTCGGGCGTCATATCGAGCACGGTCCAGAGCGGCATCAAATCCGGCGCGCCGCGCGGATCCTCGCCGGGATCGGCGGTGTCGAAATCCATCTCGCCGCTCCAGAAATGGCGGATCACGCCGTCGCGCCGCGTGAATACATTGAGCGCGGGCTCATCGCCGCCTTCCGCGGAGATTGCGTGATAGTCGCGACTGAAATTGCCGTTCAGATCCGAATAAAGCTTGAGGTCGCGCCAGCCGCGCTCCTTCTTGAACGCGACGAGCCTGCTGAGCGGCGAGCGCGCGATCACCGCGAGCGCCACGCGCTGGCCGATATCGCGCGCCTCGCCTTCCCACGCGGACAGGAGCGACGTGCACATCGGGCAAGGCCGCTCGCGCTGCGGCCCGTACATGTAGCTATAGGTGACGAGCGTGTCCTTGTCGCCGAACAGGCCGGCGAAATCGACCCGCCCGCGCTCGCCCTCGAACGCGTAATCGCCCTTCACTTCCCCGCCGGGAGGCAGCGCACGGCGCATCCGCGCGACGCGTTCGATATGCCGCCGCAATTCGATCTCTTCGGCCAGCAGTTCGGTCCGCGCCTTGCGGTACTCGGCGCTTTCGTTGGGAAACCGCATCGTCGCACGCCGTGCGAGTTCAGCGGCGGGAACATGGTTCGTTGCTGTGCTCATCGTGAAATCTCCAGAATGACGCGGGCATTCAATCGCGATCCGGCGCGCCGAGCGGAAACAGCGGCCGATACGGCCGCGCCTCGTCCACCGCGCGCGCAAACGACGGACGCGCGAGCAGCCGCTCGCGGTACGCAATCACATTCGCAAACGCCTCGCCGATGCGATGCGTCCAGTCCGCATAGAACAGAAACGGCGCGGCGCCGCAATCGGCGAGGCTGAAGGCGTCGCCCGCCGCCCATTCGCGCGAGGCCATCAGGCCGTCGAGGAACGCATAGGACGTGTCGAGCATCGCACGTGCATCGGCGACGCCACGCGCGTCGCGTTCGTGTTCCGGACGCAGGGCGTCGAATACGATCTTCTGCTGCGGCGTCGACACATAGTTGTCGAAGAAGCGGTCCATCCAGCGCACTTCGAGTGCGGCGCGCGGATCGTCGGGAATCAGCCGCACCGGCCCTGGATGAAACAATCCCAGATATTCGATGATGACCGTCGACTCGATCACGGGCCGGCCGCCGTCCACGAGCACGGGAAAGCGCTTCATCGGCCAGATCTCGGCGAGTTCGCGCATCGACTGCGGCGTCTCGGGCGTCAACGCGCGCCATTCGAACGGCGTGCCGTTCTCGTACAGCGCGGTCAACACCTTCTGACAATATGAAGAGAAAGGGTGCGCATACAGTTGCAAGCTCATCTGACAAGTCTCCGGGTTGCCGAGCAGTTTCAGGATGCGGCGCGACGGTCCTGTGCCGTCTTTCGGCGCCGTTCATAGGCACGACGCGCGGGCGACGCCCGAATCGACATCGAAACGAAAAAATTTGTTGTGCGGCGCAACCTTCGTTCGGGCGATTTGCTAACGTGCCCGCTTTAGGCCAACTGCATGAATCGGCTCGCGTGCGTCGTCCTCCCGCGCACGCCGTTCACGGATCATGATGCGCGCATACAAGATCAGGATCGTAGTCGCGGAGCGTCGTCCGGTCGTTCTGTCGGGGCTGCAGAACTGGTTCGGCGCGCACGAGCGATTTCATATCGCAGCATGCGCCGGAAACGGCGCCCGCCTGTTCGCCGAACTGGCGTCCGCGGAATTCGACCTGATCGTGCTGAGCGGCGGCATCGAAGGCTCCGAGGCCGACGATTTCGCGCTCTTGCGCGAGCTGCGGCAAATCTGCCCGGACACGCCGGTCGTCGTTCTTACCGATGAACTCGACGCAACCGCCCTCGCCGCTATCCAGCGCGCGGGCGCATCGGGCGTCGTGAGCACGCTCGACGAGGCGCGCGCCTTCGAGCGCGTGTGTGACAGGGTGCTGTCGGGCGCAAAAGGCATTGTTTCGCCGCTCATCGCTGCCTTCCGGCAGCCAGCCGATGCCGCCCCGACTGCCGGTTCGAACCCGGACTACGGCAATGCGCGCGTGAACATCAGGCAGTTCGTCGGGCGGACCTGATCGCGGTCCGCACCTTTCGTACCGCTGACGGCCTGAATGTTACGCGCCGGACGCACAAGTCGTCCGTTCGTGTTGACGCCCATCGTATGGCCCGACTAAAATCGCGCATCTCAAAAAAGACGGGGCGATCCTTTGGACACCTGCAGTAGCCGATCTTCGAACTGTTTCGCTGCCTGACAGGCAGGACGCCGCTTCCCGCTTCCCTCCAAGCTTCCAGCCGCCGTCCCGCCATCAGGCAGACGGTGCGCGCCGCAGTATCTTCCCTCGTGCACCACCTTCGTTAGCGCCATTCGGGCGATGCCGCGCCGCGCGTTCTCATTCGCGTCGCGTATTGCCTGGCGTGCGCTTTCGCGCGTCGTTTTCAACCGACAAGGAGCCGCCATGCCCGACAGCGACTGTTGCCCCATACGCCGCTCGTTGCATTTTCCAGCCTAGGCAAGCCCGTAGCACGTCCATCCGTGCGCCGGCTTTCCGCTCATCGCGCCGCGCCCGGCGCACGGAGAAACTCATGAACTTCCTGCTTCTTTCGCAACTGCCCCGTGTCGACGAATCGCGCCGTCACTACGACGCCATGCTCCACCTCGAAGCGCGCGAAAACCGCGCGCGCGCGCCCGCGCGAATCTGGCGCCGCCTCACGGCGATCTTCCGCTGACCCGCACATTCACGCGCACGACATGGATGCGTGAGATCCTTGCCGGTTTATTTCCGGAAAGGGCCTCGCCTTCGAACCGATGAGCGTCGATTTCGCCCTGCGCCTCCTCGCCGCGTTCGCCTGCGGCGTCGCCATTGGTCTCGAACGGCAGCTGCGCCAGCGCACGGCCGGACTGCGCACGATCACGCTCGTCGCGAGCGGCGCGTGTCTCTTCGTCACGCTCGGCATGCTGACGGGCAACGGCGTCGCGGGCGTGACGCAGATCGCCGCGTATGTGGTGTCGGGCGTCGGCTTTCTCGGCGGCGGCGTGATCATGCGCGACAAGGGCTCGATCCAGGGCATCAACACGGCCGCGACGCTCTGGTGCTCGGCGGCCGTCGGCGTGCTGTGCGGCACCGGGCACTACGGACCGGCGATCGCGGGCACGGGCGTCGTCCTCGTCACCAACACGCTGCTGCGCGAAGTGAGCCGCGCGATCAACGCGACGCCCGTGTCGAGCGCGGACATCGTGCGCGAGTACGTGCTGACCGTCATCGGGCGGCAGGAAGACGAGATCCACATCCGCACGCTGCTGTCGAACGCGATGGACGCGCAGCCGCTGTCCTTCCAGAGCCTGACGAGCGAGGATGTCGACGGCGATCCGCCGCGCATCAAGGTGACGGCGACCGTGCGCATGCATCCGAAGGATCAGGCGAAGCTCGAGCGCATGGCGAGCCGCATGAGCATGGAGCGCGGCGTGTCGAGCATCAGCTGGTCCGGAAACGATGTCGAGACGGCGCCGGAATGACGACGAGGCGCGTCACGGCGCCGGGCTTTGCCCCATGCGCTCGCGCATCGCGTGGCAATGCTTCACGAGATTGTCCTGCGCGGCGACGAAGCGCTTGAGCGGCGTGTCGATGTCGTAAAAGTAGATGTTCGCGACGAAGCCATACACTGCGGCGTCGATGCTCGCGGGTTCGGCGCCGAACATGAATGGTCCGTCGCCCAATAGATTCGCCACCGCCTGAAGATCCTCGATGCCGCGCGCATATGCTGCATCCGGTTCATACCTGCCGATGCCCTGATAGCGATATCGCTCGAAGTTGTACTTGCGCGCGGTTTCGAGCACTTGCGAGTCGATATCCGGATGCGCCTCGAGCAGCGCGTCGCGAAAGCGCGGCCAGTAGCGGTCGTCGCGCCAGCGCGAGTACGACATCACCCAGTAGAGATCGTCGAGCGTGCGGCGCACGAGCAGATCGAGATCGCGCTGCGCGCGCGTCTGCGCGTCGTCGAGGGCGAGCGCGAATTTGCGCTTCAGGTGCGCGACGATCGCATCGCTGTCGCCGATGGTTTCTTCGTCGTCGACGAGGTATGGAAGCTGGCCGCGCGGCGCGGCGCTCGTATCGAGCACATGCTTGTGCTCGAACGGCAGGCCGGCAAGCTTCAGGAACGCGAACACCTTGAGCCCGAACGGATTGTTGTCTTCGAGGCCGAACAACTGAGGATACGAATAGAGCGTGATCATCGACGCCTCCGCGAGCACCGCGTTGACCGGCCGCAACGATGAAGCATCGCCCTGCAAGGACGCGCCAAGTTCGCTACGATTGCCGACTGGCCCTGCATCTTCCCGTCACGCGCGCATGTGTTTCCGGCATGCGCCGCCACACACGAAAAATACTATGCCCACGCCGCCTCACGCCATCGGTTTTACGCTCGATCCGCTCGATCGCGTCTCGGAGAAGCGGGACGACGAAGCTTTCGTCGCCGCCTTGCGCGACGAGCCGTCCACGCGCTTTCTGCTCTTCGTGAACAACGTGCCGCTGTTCAAGCGCACGAACGGGCGCGATGGCGGGCACGATCCGCTTTTCGACGCGCACGAAGCCGCGAAGCCCGGCGCGCCGCTGCAAACCGTGTTTCTGGGCCGCGACGCGGACAAGCGCTCGCTTTTCGCGCTCTCGTTCGATGAAGACGCGAAAAGCCAGTTCGAAGGCGATTCCGTCGAAGCAGTGGAGCTTCGCCCGATCGCGATGCAAGGCCTCGTGCCTGCGCCGATGGTCAGCGCGCTCGGCGAAGCGCGCTCGATGCTCGACTGGCATCGCCGGCACCGCTTCTGCGCGAACTGCGGCCAGCCGACCGATTCCGCGGGCGCGGGCTGGCGGCGCGTCTGCGGCAGTTGCGGCGCGCAGCATTTTCCGCGCGTCGATCCGGTCGTCATCATGCTCGTCACCGACGGCGACCATTGCCTCCTCGGCCGCCAGCCGCAATTCCTGCCGGGCATGTATTCGGCGCTCGCCGGCTTCGTCGAGCCGGGCGAGACCTTCGAGCATGCGGTGTGCCGCGAGGTGCTGGAGGAAGCGGGCATCCGCTGCACGGACGTGCGCTACTTCGCATCGCAGCCGTGGCCGTTTCCGTCGTCGCTGATGATCGGCTGCTTCGCACGCGCGACCAGCACGGAGATCATCGTCGACAGGAACGAGCTGGAAGATGTGCGCTGGTTCACGCGCGCGGAAGTCGCCGCGATGGTCGACGGCACGCACGAGCAGGGGCTGTCGGCGCCGAAACCGTTCGCGATCGCGCATCATTTGCTGAAGGCGTTCGCGACGGGCGAGCTCGACTGAATCGCTGGCTGGAGAACGGTCACGCCCGCGGCGCGCCTTCGGCAAGCGGTGCAGAATGCGATGCTGCGGCACGCCGGCGCGCGGCCGAAACGCTTAAGACACAGGGTGAACGACATGAACTTGAAAGGCGACGTCCATATCTGGCTGATCAGGCATGGCGAAACCGAGTGGAGCAAGTCGGGGCAGCACACCGGCACGACGGACATTCCGCTGACCGACGAAGGGCGCGAGCAGGCGGCCGCGCTCGCGCGGGTTCTATCGTCGCAGCAATTCGATCTCGTGCTGACGAGCCCGATGGGCCGCGCGATCGAAACATGCCGGCTCGCCGGTCTTGGCGAGCGCGCGCAGGTCGAGCCCGAGCTTCACGAGTGGAACTACGGCGTCTACGAAGGCCGGAAGACGCCGGACATCCGCAAGGAAATTCCGGACTGGTCGGTATGGACGTCGCCGATTCCGGAAGGCGAGAATCTCGCCGATATCGGCAAGCGCGCGCAGGCGCTCATCGACAAGTTGCTCGCCACGAACGCGACGAACATCGCGCTGTTTTCGCATGCGCACTTCTCGCGGGTGTTCGGCGCGCAATGGGCGACGGGCTCGCCGTCGCTGGGCGCGCATCTGTTGATGGACACCGCGGCCATGAGCGTGCTCGGCTTCGAGCGCGACGTGCGCGCGATCATCAAGTGGAATCTTCTTCCGTAATCACAGCGTTTCGCGCTCGACCAGTTCGAACCCGACGTCGACGAGGGTTTTGTCCGTCGCGCCATTGAGCCTGTCGATGAGGCAGCGCGCCGCCGTCGCGCCGATGCGCTTGCCATCGACGCGCACGGTCGTGAGCGCGGGCATGGTGTCGGCGCTGAATTCGAGCGCGCCGAAGCCGCACACGGCGATGCGCCCGGGAATGTCGATCGCGAGCCGGCGCGCCTCGGACACGACGCCGAGCGCGAGCAGATCCGAGCTGCAGAAAATGGCGTCGACGCCCGCGCGCGCTTCGATGATGCGGCGCAGGCCTTCCTTGCCGAGCGCGACCGAGCTGGGCGGCGGCATGAGCAACTCGGCGACGTCGGCGATGCCGTGCCTGGCGAACGTCTCGACGAAGCCGCGCCGCCGGACGAGCGCGCGCTGATCGTTCGCGGACACGAGGGCGGGCCGGCGCGCGCCGCGTGCGAGAAAGCGCTCGGCGACGGCCGCGCCGATGCGGTAATGCGAGAAGCCGACGAGCATGTCGATGGGGTCGTCGGTCATGTCCCACGTTTCGACGATCGGAATGGCGATCTTGCGCAGGCGTTCGTGGAGCGTCGGCGTATGTGCGACGCCGGTGAGAAGGACGCCTTCGGGGCGGCGGCCGAGAACGGCGTCGAGCAACTGGTCTTCGTTTTCGTCGCTGTAGCCGGAGAGGCCGAGCAGGACCTGATAGCCGGCGCGCGACATGGTATCGCTGAAGACCTGGATCGTTTCCGAGAAGAGCGAATGGGCGACTGTTGGCACGATCGCCGCGATCAGGCGCGATTTCGCGGATGACAGGCCGCCTGCCAGGCGGTTGGGCACGTAGCCCAGTTCGGCGACGGCCCGGCGCACGCGGGCCAGTGTTTCGGGTGCTACGGATTCGGGCGCGTTGAAGACGCGGGATACGGTGATTGGGGAGACGCCCGCGGAGGATGCCACGTCGGTGATGCGCACTACTCTTTGGCCCCGGCGGGGGCGGCGCTCGATGGGCGGTTTTTTGGGCGGCATTTGGGGGTGGGCGGTTTGTCGGTGTTTGCTTCGGCTTTCGCCGGATCCCGTTTTCGTGTCGGTCTATTGGCACTGCCCCTGTGCGGGGCGGCAGTCACTTTCTTTGCTGCTGAAGGAAAGTAATCTGTCAAAACCAAGCAATTGATTTTAAAGGCTTTTTATGCTGCTGCCACGCCGTGGCGTACCCTTTTATAGACCCCTATACGCGTCGCGCAATCATCGCGAACGGCTACACAAGTCTACAGATAATGTCGCGCCTATCTGACACTCTCCTGCCGGGCAGACTGGATCGCTTTTCGCGAGACTAAAAAACACAAATCGTGAGACTTCCCTGATCAGGCAGAGCGAGAGACGCTGACACGGACTACGGCTGATAGCGTGCCAGGGCTCGGCGAGGGTCCTGAGTACAAATCCTGATTCGCGCCGAGACTCAGAATGTCGTTGAGGCCGAGCGGGTTGTCCAGGCCGGGGCTCAGATTGCCCTGCAGCTTGCCCGTCGCGCGGCCGCCCGAGTTGTCGATCGAGGCGAGCACGGTCCACGGCTTCGCGCGCTTGACCGTCAGAACGCATCGCGTTGTTGCTGTAGTTGCTGATTCTGTTCGGCATTCGCTCGCGCCGCGGCTGCTTTGTCGTCGGGTGTGGGCGCGTGTTGTGCGTTAGACGTGAGTGACCAAGGCTGTAAGCGGTAGAGCCGCCAGCCGTATTTTTGCTTTCATGAGACTGCCCTTCGTGGGGAGGGGACCCGATCAATATCCGGTCCCAGTAGGCCGCCACGCGCCATGCGCGGCGCGGCTTGCGCGCTCGATTAGCCCCTCGGTTTCTATCGCTCCCCCGCTCAAACCGGTTACACGGTTTGAGCACCGCTCGGACGGCGTTCCATCCGTTCGAGCGGACTTTGGCGCCTCGTCTCGGCGAGGCGCTCTTTTTCTCTCTCCGGGAATATACGTGCGGTTTTCTCTCGGACTCTCTTCGTGCACGTTCCCAGCTTCGCGCCTCGCAATCGCGAGGCGTTTTTCCCTGTCGTAGTTAGCTTTAGGAGTTTTCTGCCTATGGTGGACCATTAGGAAAGCTGACAATAAAGAGTTTGCTGCGCTACGTGGTTAGCGCCTTCTCGAATCACTCGCCCGACAAACCAATAATATGAACGCTGGCATTTACAAACTCGTCTTTAGTCGCGTGCGCTCGATGTTCGTCGCAGTCGCCGATTACGCGAGTGCGCACGGCCACGGACAGGGCGTGGGCGCGACAGCGGGCGACGGCCGCGCCGCGAAGGCTCGAAACGCCCCGCATGTGCTCGCCCTCCGCCCGCTCGTCCTTGCCGCAATGTTGCTCGTTGGCACCCTCGGCACGAGTGCGCCCTCGCTCGCGCAGATCGTCGCCGCGCCCGGGTCCGGCGCGCACGTTGTGCAGACACAAAACGGCCTCGATCAGGTGAATATCGCGAGGCCCTCGGGCGCGGGCGTGTCGCTGAATCAATACTCGCGGTTCGACGTTCCGAAGCAAGGCGCAATTCTCAATAACTCGCCGAACATTGTCCAAACGCAACAGGCGGGCTACATCAACGGCAATCCGAACCTGCAACCCGATGGCTCGGCGCGCATCATCGTCAATCAGGTGATGTCGAATGCGCCGTCGCAGTTGCGCGGCTACACCGAAGTAGCCGGCCCGCGCGCGGAAGTGATCATTGCCAATCCCTCGGGGATACAGGTCGATGGTGCGGGCTTCATCAATACGTCACGCGCCGTGCTGACCACCGGCACGCCGAATTTCGGACCGAACGGCAGTCTCGCCGGGTTCAACGTCCCGGGCGGCAACATCACCGTGCAGGGCGCGGGCCTCAACGCGAGCAACGTCGATCAGGTCGATTTGCTCGCTCGCGCCGTGCAGATCAATGCGGCGATCTATGCGAACAGGCTGAATGTGGTCGCGGGCGCGAATCAGGTGGACCACGATACGCTCAATGCGTCGCCCATCGCGGGCAATGGTCCTGCCCCCTCGGTCGCGATCGATGTCAGTCAGCTCGGCGGCATGTACGCGAACCGCATTTTTCTGACGTCGAACGAGTACGGCGTCGGCGTCTCGACGCGCGGCATCCTCGCGTCGCAAGCGGGCGATCTGACGCTCCAGTCCAATGGCCGGCTCGTGCTGGCCGGAAAAAACAACGCGAGCGGTGATATCAACGCATCGGCGCGCGACGGCATCGACAATAGCGGCATCACCTATGCGCAACGCGACGTCATCGCGACGACTTCGGGCGCGCTCACGAACAGCGGGACACTCGCGGCGCAAGGCAACACGACGGTCAACGCGGGCAGCGTCGCCTCGACCGGCACGCTCGGCGCGGGCATCAACAGCGACGGCACGATTGCTGGCGCAGGTGAACTCGGCGTGCTGGCGAACGGCGCGATATCCGCGACGGGCCGCAACGCCGCGGGCGGCAACGCGGCGCTGCAAGGCGCGTCGATGAGTCTCGCCGGTAGCAGCACCTCGGCGAATGGCGCGCTGACGCTCACCGCGCGGAGCGGCGACATGAACCTGAGCGGCGCGACCGTGACCGCAGGCGGCGCACTCGCCGCAGGTGCGAACAATACGCTCGTCAATGACGGCGGGAAACTGTCGGGCGGCGCGGTACGACTGGCAGCGGCGAACGTCTCGAATGCGGACGGTCAGGCGATTTCGCAATCGACGCTCGATTTGAAGACAGGCGGCGCGCTGAACAATCGCGGCGGCACGCTGCAAGCGGCGGGCGCGCTCGGCGCGCAGGCGAGCAGTATGGATAACAGCGCCGGACAAATTGCCTCGCTGAACGCGGACGGCTTGAACCTTGACGTCTCAGGCCTTTTGAACAACGGCCAGGGCGGCACGATCGGCGGCAATGGCAGCGTCAACGCGCATGCAGGCCAGCTCGTCAACGCGGGTTCGATCACCGCGATGCAGGACTTGCGGGCGAGTGCGACGCAATCGCTTACGAACTCAGGCACGCTCGCGGCCAATGGCAACGTGAGCGCCTCCGCGGGCGCGACGCTGACCAACACGGGCAGTCTTGCGGCGGGTCGAACCGTGAGCGCGCGCGCGTTCACGCTGGATAACAGCGGCGGCGCGATCAACGGCGACCAACTCGACGTCGCCGCGACGAACCTCGTGAATCATCGCGGCAACCTCACGCAGACCGGCACGGGCGCGACCACGCTCGCCGTGAACGGCACGCTGGACAACGCCGACGGTACGATTGCGACCAACGCTCAGGACTTGACGCTTGCGCCTGCCGCAATGGTCAACGACCACGGCAAGATCACGAGCGCCGGCACCGGCACGTTGTCGATCACGACGGCCAGCCTGTCGAACGTTGGCGGCACGATTGCCACCAATGGCGCGCTGACGGCGAACGTGGGCGGCGCGGTGCAGAATCAGGGCGGCACGTTGCAGGCGGCAAGTGCGTTGAATGCGCGCGCGGGCAGTATCGACAACACGAACGCTCACATCACTTCGCTGAACGCGGCTGGCCTCACGCTCAATGTCGATGGTCTGCTCAACAATGGCGCGAACGGCGCGATCGCCAGCAATGGCGACGTCACCGTGCAAGCGGGTCAAGTCACCAACGCGGGTTCGATCACCGCCGTACATACGCTGATCGCCAGCGCCGTCCAGGCACTGTTCAACAGCGGCACGCTCGCGGCCAACGGCAATGCGACCGTGACAGCCGGCACCGCGCTCACCAATGTAGCCACGATCGTCGCGGGTCAGACCGCGAACGTCAGTGCGGGGACGCTCGACAACAGCAACGGCTCGATCGGCGGGAATCAGGTCGCAATCAGCGTGTCGAACCTGACGAATCGCAACGGCAGCATCGTGCAGAGCGGCACGGGCGCAACGGCGCTCGCCGTCACCGGCATGCTGGATAACGCCAACGGGACGATCGCGACCAACGCGCAGGATTTGAGCCTCACGCCCGCCGCGATCGTGAACGACCACGGGAAGATCACCAGTTCGGGCACGGGAACGCTCTCGATCGATACCGGAGCGCTGTCGAACAAGGGCGGCACGCTTGCGACCAATGGCGCACTCGTTGCGAACGTCTCGGGCGCGCTGTCCAATCAGGACGGTACCCTGCAGACGGGCGGCGCACTGTCGGCGCGGGCAGGCAGCTTCGACAACACCGGCGGCACCGTGGCCGCGCTCGGCACGAACGGTTTGTCGGTGACGGTCGCCGGTCTGCTCAACAACGGAGCAAACGGCCTGCTCGCGAGCAACGGCGATGTCACGGCGCAAGCGGGGCAACTAGCAAACGCGGGTTCGATCACGGCGATGCGGAACCTGATCGCCGGCGCGGTGCAGACCCTGTTTAATAGCGGCACGCTCGCATCCAATGGCACGACGACCGTTTCGGCGGGCGCGACGCTCACGAACGCGGGCACGATTGCCGGCGCTCAGCTGGCGCTCTCGGCGTTCGATCTGGTCAATCGCGGGAGCATCACGCAAACTGGCACTGCCGCGACCACGTTCCATGTCTCGGGGACGCTTGACAATACATTCGGCTCGATCCAGACCAACGCCGACGATTTGAGCCTCACGCCCGCCGCGATTCTGAACGACCACGGCACGATCACCAGCTCCGGCACCGGCACGCTGGCGGTCACGACGGGCCGCTTGTCGAACGATGCCGGCACGCTTGCCACGAACGGTACGCTCGACGTCAGAAGCGGCGCGGTATCGAATCGCGGCGGCACACTCGCGGCGCAATCGTCGGCGGTGCTCGATGTCGCCTCGCTCGACAACCGCGCGGGCTATGTCGGCGCGCAGAGCGTGTCGATCAACGATACCGGCGCGCTGGACAACACAAGCGGCACGCTGCAGGCAAATGATACGTTGAAGGTGTCCGCGCAATCGATCGCCAACGACAACGGTGCGATCGCCAATGGCGGCACAGGCGGGACGCGCGTCATAGCGCGCGGCGCGCTCACCAACACGAACGACGGCCTGATCGGCGGCAATGGTGATGTATCGGTCGCGGGCGGCAGCATCGACAACTCGGGCGGCGCGTTCACGGCGCAATCGAACAGCACGTTCACGAATCGCGCGGGGCTCGCGCAGGCCGGGGGCGACGTGTCCGTCGCCGCACGGGGCGCGATCGATAACAGCGGCGGTCAAATCGAAGCGGATGGTGTGAGCTCTGCCCTGTCGATGTCGGGCGCCTCGCTCGACAACACGAACGGACGCATCGCCAATACCGGAACGGGTGCGACCACGCTCGACGCGGCCTCGATCACCAACCGCAACACGGGCGGCGTGGCGGGCGCGGGTACGATCGGCGGCAACGGCGACGTCACGCTCAGCGCTGCCGCACTCTCCAACACGAGCGGCGCGCAGGTACTTGCGGGGCATGACCTCGCGCTGAACATCGCGCAGCTGGCCGACAACACCAATGCGACGCTCTCGGGCGCGAACAACGTCACGCTCAACGGTCCGAACGCCGCAGTGGTGAACGTGAACGGCTCGATTCACGGCAACGGTGCGGTCGGTTTGAATACGGCGTCGATCGACAACACGAGCGGTCGCATCGGCAACGATCAGGGCAGCGGCGGCAGCGTGGCCATCACGACGGGCGCGCTTGCGAACCAGAACGGCGCGATCGGCAGCGATCAGAACCTGAGTCTCACGACCAACACCCTGACGGGCGATGGCCGCATCATCGCGGGCCACGACGGCGCGGTGACGATCTACGGCGATTACACGCTCGACGGCGTGAACCAGATTCAGGCCAATCACGATCTCACCTTCACCACGGCGGGCGACTTCACCAACCAGGGCACGCTCGCGGCGGTCAACGCGCTGACGGTGAACGCGCGCAACGTCGACAATCAGGCGGGCGCCGACCTGAATTCGGCGAGCACGACGGTCAATGCCGCCAACGCGATCACGAACCAAGGCCGCATCGAAGGCAATACGGTGACGACCACGAGCGCGACGCTCACCAACCTTGCGACGATCATCGGCAACGACGTGACGCTCACCGGCACGCAGTCGATCGTCAACGATGGCGCGGCGGCGGTCATGGCGGCGGCGTCGCAATTGAACCTGTACTCGCGCGGCGACATCAGCAACACGAACGGCGCGAACCTCTTCAGCCTCGGCGACATCAACATCGCGGGCGACGCCACGCGCGACGCGAATGGTCTGATGGCCAATCGCGCGAACACGGTCACCAACGATCAATCGACGATCGAGGCGTTCGGGAACATCGAAGTCGCGGCCAACACGCTGAACAATACGCGGCCCGCTGTGGCGGTCGAAACGGTGACGACCGATGTCGAGACGGTGCGCCAGACCAAGCGCGAGAAATACATCGCCTGCACGACCACGGGCGGCGATTCGAACGCGGGCTGTACGGATCTCATGTACAACGGTCCGTACAAGAATCCGCGATACGACACATATAGCGATGCCGATGTCGTTTCGACGACTAATGGGCCGAACGCCGTCGATCGCGTGCTGGTCATGAACGTGAACGGCACACCGACCACGATCTACTACAACAGCCTGACGCAGAACACGGACGGTACGATCACGGTTGCGTATTGGGACGCCTACGATCCGCACATCAACTACGATCCGGCGACGGAATACCCGTCACGCGACGATGCGCACAACGGCTGGCAGCGCGTGGAGATCGCACGCGACACGACCACCACCACGCAACGGGATCAGATCAGCGGCGCGCAGGCGCAGCAGGCGCAATTGCTCGCGGCCGGCACGATGACGCTCGCCAACGTCGGCACGGTGAACAACGCCTACAGTGCGATTGCAGCGGGCGACGCGATCCGGATTGGCGGCGCGGTGCAGAACGGCACGATCGATGCCAGTGGCAACGGCGATGTGGCAGGCACCATCGTCAACAACATCGGGCAGACGCTGTACCAGTATCAGCGGCAGGACATCGTATCGACGTATGCGTGGAACGAAGACAAGAACCGCGACGTGAGTCCGGTCGTCGAGCCATCGATCGTGCTCGCGCCGGTGGCGATCGGTGGCACGGGCGGCACGATCGTCGCGAACAACCTCGTTCAGATCAGCGCGCTCGACGTGAATAACGTCAACGTGGCGGCGGCGAATTCCGCCACGGGCGCAACGGGCGGCACGCTCGGGGCGAACACGGCGATGGCGTCCGTGTCGGGCACAAGCGCCAATAGCGTCAATATGGCGGGCGGCGCATCGGTCAACGGCGCGAGCGGCAATGCGACGAGCGCGGCTACGAGCAATGCACCGAACGTCAATACCGCAAGCGGGCAGACAGGACAGGCCACAAGTAATGGTGCGACGGTCAACGCGCCGCAGTCGATTGCCGGTCCCACGGGTGCGCTGAACATCCCGCTGCCGACGAGCGGCTTGTACCACTACAACACCGCACCGGACGCGGCGTATCTGATCGCCACCGATCCGCGCCTGACGAGCTATACGAGCTTCATCTCGAGCGACTACATGCTCAATGCGCTGAATCTCGATCCGTCCAAGGTCATCAAGCGCCTGGGCGATGGCGTGTACGAACAGCAGCTGATCCGTAACCAGATCACGCAACTGACCGGCCGGGTCTATCTGCAAGGCTACACGAGCAACGAAGACGAATACCGCGCGCTGATGACCAACGGCGTGAACTACGCGAAGGAATTCAACCTCGTGCCGGGTATGGCGCTCACGGCCGTGCAGATGGACGCGCTCACGAGCGACATCGTCTGGCTGGTGGATCAGACGGTCACACCCCCTGACGGCAGCGTGCAGCATGTCCTGGCGCCGGTCGTGTATCTGGCGCAAGCCCATGCCAATGACTTGCAGCCGAGCGGCGCGTTGATCGCCGCGGATGATGTCGAGATCCACGCGACGGGCAGCGTGGCGAACAGCGGTGTCATCAAGGGCGGCACGAAGACCGTCATCAGCGCGACCGACATCCTGAATCGCGGCGGCAGCATCGGCAGCAACGGCACCACGGTTGTCTCGGCGACCAACGACATCACGAACGCCTCGGGCCGCATCACGGGCAACCGCGTGGCGGTGCTGGCGGGCCACGACATCGTGAACACGACGCTGGTGGATGCGGCAGGCGTCAGTTCGGTGGCGGGCGGCAGCCGCGTCCAGCAAACGCTGGTGGGCGCGCAGGGCACGATCGCCTCGACGGGCGACATGGTGATCGGAGCCGGCCACGATCTGACGGTGCATGGCGCGACCATCGCGGCGGGCGGCAACGCGCAGATCGCGGCGGGCAACAGTATCCTCGTCGATGCGGTGCAGTCGAACACGTCGCAATCGGTGACCAAGAACGCCGAGCACCATTGGGAAGAGAACACGACGATCAACCAGACGAGCGGCATCCGCGCGGGCGGCAGTCTGGCGATGCAGTCGGGTAACGACATGACGTTCAAGGGCGCGAGCGTGCGCGCGGGCGGCGACATGGGCGTTGCTGCGGGCGGCAACCTGACCGCGACGACCGTCACCAATACGCTGAAGTTCGATAACGTCGCGACCGATGACCGTGACAAGCTGGTTCAGCACAACTACGACGAGCAAACGAAGGGCACGACGTTCGCGGCGGGCGGCAGCGC
>NZ_FCOB02000073.1 GCF_001545075.1 Caballeronia ptereochthonis | reverse complement strand
TTGAGCTACGACCTGTTCGCGGGCACGCCGCTTTACAAGCCGTCGGGCCTCTCGACGTCACGCGTCACGTTCGGCTTCAGGTAACCGCGCAACTCTAATTTCAGACGTTACTAGACGCGACAGGCAGCGCAGTGTTTCGGAGGCGGATTCGCGAAAGCGAGCCCTTACAGCGTGAACGCCACCTTGCCTTGAGAGATACAAATCCAGCCTGCGGCACCATCAGCGCCCGTTACCATCTTTATAAGACCGCGTCATCCAAAGCCCCGGCAATGCGGTCGCGGCGGAATGCCCGTCCGTGCGGAATCAGGGGTTTCCCTTAAGGGTGTCGCGACGATGCCCCGCTCTCGGTTAGCATCGTCGAGGAGCGCCATGCGGGCACGGCGAAAAAACGAAGCGAGCCGCGCTTTCCCGAACCTTCAAGGGTGTCATGTCAAAAGTCGAACACGAATTCACGCGCGACCCCGCAACCGATCCCGCGCAAGATCCCGCCCCTGATCCCGACACGACACAGGACGAACAGCAGGAGGAAACGCACCAGGAGGCGGAAGCGCCGGCTGTCGCGCGCACCGGGCCGCTCACCGAAGCGAAGCTGTTCGGCCGCCAGACGCCGCCCGCGGCCGCGGCGCCGTCCGCCGCCACGCCGCACGTTCAGGGCGGCGCCGGCAGCAGCTATCGGGCGCTGGCCGGCCTGCTGTGCGGATACGCGCTGCTCATCGCCGGAAACGGCCTCTTTCAGACGCTGATCCCGCTGCGCATCCTGCAGTCCGGCTACCCGACGATCGTGATCGGTCTCATCCAGTCGTGCTACTACGCCGGGTTCATTCTCGGGGCGGTGTTCAATCGCAGGCTCATCGACCGCATCGGCCAGCACCGGACCTTCGTCGCGTTCTCGGCAGCGGCATCGATACTCGCGCTCGCGTTCGGCGCCGCGCAATCGCCGTGGACGCTCGGAATCGTGCGCCTGCTGACCGGTTTCGCCTTCATGGGACTGTATACGTCCATCGAAAGCTGGCTCAACGGCACGGTCGAGAACGAAAAGCGCGGACAGGTCTTCGGTTCCTATGCGGCCATCAATTACCTCGCGGTCGGAACGGGGCAGTTTCTGCTGAACGTGGGCGCAGGCTCGGGCGGACAGCAGTTCTCGATTGCCGCGGCGCTCTTCGCCGCCGCCGTGCTGCCCGTGACCTTGCTCGAAGGCTGGCCCGTCAAGGTCGCCGACGAAAATCTCCATCGCGTGCCCGCGCGCACCTGGCGGGAAAGCGTGCGCGACATGGTGGCGGCCGCGCCGCTCGCCGTGCCGGGCTGCGTGCTCGCAGGCTTCATCTACAGCAGCTTCTACGCGATGATGCCGGTCTACCTCGAGCGCGCGGGCTTTTCGACGAGCGAGCTCGCGACCTTCATGGGCGTCGCGCTGATCGGCGCGCTCGTGCCGCAATGGCCGATGGGCCGCATCTCCGACAGGGTCGACCGGCGGCGTCTCGTCTATTACACGGCATCGATCTCCGCTGCATTGAGTCTCGTGCTCTTCTGCTTCGACGTGCGCGTGATCACCTGGTGCGCGACGCTCGCCTATGTGGCGGTCACCTTCACGCAGTACGGACTCATCGTGTCGCACGTGCAGGATCGCACGGAGGCGCAACACCGGGTCGCCATTTCGGCGACGCTGCTCGTGCTGTTCTCTTTCGGGGGAATGACGGGTCCGGCGCTCGCCTCGGCGATGATGACGATCGTCGGACCGAGCGGCCTCTTTCTCTTCAACGCGCTGTCGTGCGTGTCGCTCGCATTGAGCGCGCGACGCGCGCTCGGCATTCACTTGCGAAATTCGCGCGTCGAAACGCAGGGCTGAGCGCGATCGCCCCTATCGACGCGTCGGCCCGCCGTTCGTCACACTGAAGCCACTCTCGCGAACGAAGATGGCTTCGAGGCGGCCCGGATCTTTCGTGCCGCGCAAACCCAAGATTCCGTCCAAGTTTTCAATTGGAAAGCTGCGGATGAAATCGCCCTCCTTGCCTTAAGCTTACGTATAACGTACCAATTGCTTTCATGTGCGAGACGATATCCGCAATGCCAAAGTCGCGCTGACAGCATGTCGGGTGTTCTGCGTGAAAAGCACTGAGTGTTGGCCGACAAGTCGACGGCATCGAAGGTAATGTCGTAGTGGGTATGAACTGGCGTCGAAACGCAATCGCAGACGATGACCGCCAGGGCTTCCGCGGCGAGCAGTGCATGCGCTCGCACACCAGGTCACGGGGAATCAATGAGCGACGGTCAAACGCGACTGGAAGTCGTTTCGGATGAACAAGGCTTCATTGCGCTCGAGCGCGAGTGGAACGCGCTCTGGCTGAAAGCACACGGACGATACTTCCAGCGCTTCGACGTGTGCCTGCTCGCATGGCGGCACGTCGCCAGACCGCAGAACAGAAAGCTGCACTGCATCGTGCTGCGCGAGCGCGGCGAGCTTCGTCTTGTGTGGCCGCTCGTTTCATGGCGACGCATCTTCTGGACGTATCTGCTTCCGCTCAGTCCCGATGCCGCCGATTACACGAGCATGCTCGTCGAGGACGGTCCCGATGCGGCAGCGCGAATCGAATCCGCATGGCGCGCGGCGTGCGCGCGATGCAAGGCGGACTTCGTGCATTTGCCCTACATGAACGAAGGGTCCGAGTTGCATCGCGTCGCCTTGCGCGAGCCACGCGTCCTGGGGCTCTCGCGTCATGAGTCGTGGGTCGCGAAGCTGCGCGGTGAAACCGACTGGAATACTTACTGCCGCTCCCTCGGCACGATGCACGGCAAGAAGCCCGGCCAGCTCGAACGGCGCCTTGCGAAGGAAGGCCAGTTGAGCATTCGCCTGGTGGATCCGTCGGACGCCGAAGGCATCGCGCAATGCGTGCGCGCGATGCTCGCCTGGAAGCGTCAATGGGCGGAACGCACCGGCAAGAAGGGCGTATGGCTGTTTTCGCCCTACTACCAGGACTTTCTGATCGCCACGCTCACTCACCGCTCCGATGGTCCGGATACGCAATCGCTCGCGCGCATGACCGTCGTCACCCTCGATGCCCGGCCGATAGCCGCGGTGATCATGAGTCACGGCAACCCGCTCGCAAATGCCGTCATCGGCAGCTTCGATCCGGCGTATGGCAAGTTCGGCGCGGGGGCGATCGCGTGGGAGCACGCCGTGAAGTGGGCGCTCGAGCACGGCTACGACATCGACTTCGGCGTCGGCTCGGAGCGCTTCAAGACCTACTGGGGACGCGGCAATCGCAGCCATGCATGGACGATGCAGATCGCCAACACGGCCTGGGGCCTCGTCGGGTATCGAACGGTGCGCGCGTTCCGCGACATGTACGCATGGTTGAAAGGCGCGATGCGTGCATCAAACGGAACGGCCACGCATGCGGACGATGCGAATGACGCCGCGGGCTCACTGGAGCACCGGGGAAAATGATCTTCCCACGAACGACGCCGCGATGACGCCGTCCGTACTTCGAGCTCAACGCAGCGACATGATCGCCGCCCGCCCGATCATCTCTATCGCGTCGCGTTCAATACGACGTGGGCATGACTCTGCCTGCGCCGATAAACCGTATCCCGCGACGCGAGCCGGTAATACAACGGCGACGTCAGCAGGCGCCATCGAGATACTTAGGCACGGGGCTCCGCTTACATCGGCGCGTTCATGAACGGAATCCGCACGATGATGCCGATAGCATACGCAATCGGCGCCTGCGGATTGAAGCGGCCATGGATGCCGCCGTCCACCCGGAAGATCGACTGGATGATGCTCATCGTGTTCGCCGTGCTGCTCTTCGCGAGCATCGACTCGCTGCGCGGGCGGGCGGCCGCTGCCGGCCGCGCCCTCGTCTGACCACGCTTACGCCACGGCTTCGGCCTGACGGCGCGGCAGCATCCGGTCGAACTCGCGCTTGACGATGCCGTAGCATTCGCACGCACGCTCTTCCAGGCCGGCGCGATCCAGTACCTTGATGCAGCCGCGGCTGTGATGAATCAGGCCCGCGGCGTGCAGCTTGCCGGCCGCTTCGGTCACGCCTTCACGGCGCACGCCCAGCATGTCGGCGATCATCTGCTGCGTCACGCGCAACTGATCCGACGGCGTGCGGTCGGTCTGGATCAGCAGCCAGCGGCACAGTTGCTTCGAGAGCGAGTGATGGCGATTGCACGCGGCCGTCTGCGCGACCTGCGTGAGAAGGGCTTGCATGTACAGCAGCATCACGCGGCGCAGGAAGTCCGAGCGGCCGAAGTGTTCACGCAGCGCACCCGCGCTCATGCGATACGCGAAGCCCGCGCACTGAACCTGCACGCGCGTCGGCATCGTATCGCCGCCCGTCAGCACCGGAACACCCGACATCCCTTCGCGACCGACCGCCGCGACCTCGACCGAGCCGCCGTCTTCCATCGTATGCAGGAGCGAGATGATCGCCGTGGTCGGGAAATACACGTGGTGGATGCGTTGTCCGGAATCGCAGAGCAACTGCTCGGTGCGCAACTGGACGAGTTCGAGATGAGGCGCGATGGCCTGCCATTCTTGCGCCGGAAGCGCGCCCAACAAATGATTGCCATGCAGATCGGATTGGAGAGTCAACATGTTCTTATGCTCTTGTCTGTGCGCTTCGCGCTTTTGCTTTTCTCTGGTTCGCAACGGGTTTCGTGCACGCTTCTGACGACGTTCATCGAACCCGTTGCGACCAGCCCCGTCGCACGGACTTGCCGCTGTTTTTATGTCGGAGGATCGCGGTGATCTTCGTGCGTGGTCATACATTAGCGAGAGCTGTGCCAGGAGGCGCCAATCCTTATACCAGTGTGGCTTTGCGCGCCGACGCGGCGACGCGTCCGGTGCCCGCGGCGAAAATTGATTCAATCGTGAAAGGCGACCTTCATACGGTACGCGGATATCGCCCCGCCGCCGACAAACGTTTTCGTCTGCTGAATGCCCCGTCTGGTCGTGCGCATGGCGGATTGGCGAGGGCGTGGAAAGTGTCGATTCCCGGACGCCGAGCCCCTGTCGCCGGGGAAACGGGGTGCGTTCGAAAAATGTTGCAATCCTGGTCATGCGCCGTGTCCATCGGACGCGGCGCCGCCGCATCGGCCGCGCCGGAAGCCTTATACGGCGGGGCTCGTACGGAATTCGCCTCCGGAGTGGCGCCGTGCGGCAAGGCATCTCGACCCGAACAGGAGGCGTGCGTAAAAACGTTGCATCGCGTACACGAATGCGGTTTTTGGCCCGGAACCGGCCGCTCGCAGCGCGTGACATGAACGTGATTCATGTTTTATTGAACAATCTTCGTTTGTACTCAGGCGTGGCTCACGTCACCATGCATCATCCCGATCGATATGCATGGAGCGAATGTGAGCGACATCATGGAGACCACTGAAAAGACCATCGACCTCAACGGTCGTGTTTCGATTTATCAGCCCGAGCAGGAAGGTCTGATCTTCCCGCGGCTGCCGACGTTTTCGAGCCACGCCGAACATCGCCAGCATCTGAAGGAGCGCCTCGTCGGCGCGTGCCGCGCGTTCGCGCAGCAAGGTTTCGATTACGGTTTCGCCGGTCACCTCACCGTGCGCGATCCCGA
>NZ_FCOB02000070.1 GCF_001545075.1 Caballeronia ptereochthonis | reverse complement strand
CGGCACAGCGCTACGCGCTGCCGTCGGGCATGCGAGGGAAACCAACCTTTAGCGAATGCGAAGAGATGGAGGCGTTATCCAAGAAGCACGGGCAGACCCGATGAACCCTTCGGCCGCGTAGCGGGCCGGAGCTCTTTGGTGCTGAACCAGTCAGTTTTGTGGTGCGATGGGGCAGATCGTGCGCGAGCCACGCCGCGTTATTTTTTTGAGGGCGACACTTAGGGGCTGGGCCACTCTGAACGATGACGACGGGTCCGCCTCAAGCACTCTGGGCCAAAGCTGCTTTCTTTGGTTACTTTCTTTGCAGCAGCAAAGAAAGTGACTGCCGCCCCGCACAGGGGCAACACCAATAGACCACTAAGAATTCAGGATTCCACGAAAGAACAAGCAAGCCCCCACCCCGAAGGAAAAGAAAGAAAAGAAAGAAAAGAAACTGCTCCGCAATGCAACACACTGTCACCCATGCACCACCCTATGCAACACCGCCTTGCCAAAGGTTTACAGCCAAACCAAGCCCCAACGCAGTTGGCACAGATATTGAGTTACCCCACCGACGATCCGCGTCCCACATCGCGACGAATGCAAACCGTCCCATCGTGAATCGCGGACGCAACGAGCCACGCGTACGCGCCGCTATCGGCGGCGAGAGCGAGATCGGCGTCATTGCGGACGCCTCCAGCGCCGATCACCTCACGCTCACCGGCGAGCGCGCGCACGTCAGCGAAGGTATCGAGATCGGGCCCGGCATAGGCGCCCACGTGATCCAGGGTCATCACGATCACGCGCGACGGCCACCACGCGCTCTTGGCATGCGTTGCGCCGAGCGCGCGTCCGCCGCGATAGTCGAGCGAGAGGATCGGCTCGAAGCCGCTGGCCGACGCTTCGGCGATGGCGCCCATGTCGAGCAGGGTCTCGGTGCCGAACACAGGCACGATCTTGGCGCGCGATGCGGAGCGCGACAGGCGCATGACACGTTCGACGAGCGCCCGCATCGGCGCAAAAGCGGTGAAGCCCGCGTCGAGCCAGATGTCGACGCCGTCGCCGAGCGCATCGCACAGCGCGGCAAGCGCCTCGTCATGCGCGCCGCGCCGCAGGATCGCGCCCAAGTCCGCGACGTACAGCGTGCGCGAGCCGGTGGCAGCGACGAGCGCGCGGGCGATCGCAACGGGATCGCTCGTCGCGCACAACGAGGACTGAATCGGCCGGTAGCGCGAACGCTCGCCGCGCACCGCGCGCACCGCGTGGCCGTCGAGCAGATCGAGAACGGGTATCACCTGCATGGATGGCTTTCCTTTGACCAAGATCTTCGTATTCGAGTATCTCACCGGCGGCGGCATCGATCCGGACGCGGCGGACGCTGGCAGCCTCGCCGATCTCTCCGCGCTGATCGTCGAGGGCCGCGTGATGCGCGATGCCATCGCAGCGGACCTGCGCGCGCTGCCGGGCATCGAGGTGACCGTCGCGAGCTCGCGCTTCGAACAGGTCGACGAGGCCCAGGGCTATGTGCGTGCGCAGCCAGGCGAGCCGCTCACGCGCTTCGTCGCCCGCGTGGCGCGCGAGCATGACTATGCCTGCATCGTCGCGCCCGAGTGCGACGGATTGCTCCTCAAGCTCTTCGATGCCGTCGGCCAGGCGCGTTGGCTCGGCTGCGCGAAGGAAGTGATTCGCGCGGCGTCGAGCAAGAGCGCGACGGCCGCGTGCCTCGCCGCGCGCGGCATCGCCGTTACGCCCGCACTCGAACCCGACGCCGCCGCAGCGGGACCCGGACGCCGCTGGGTCGTCAAGCCCGATGACGGGGCGGGCGGCCTCGACACCTACGTCTACGACGATCTCGCCGCCGCGCGCGCCGAATATGAAGCACGCGCGGCCTCGGGCCGCAATCCGGTCCTTCAGGAATGGATCGACGGCGAACCGCTGAGTCTTTCGCTCATCTGCCGCGAGCGTCTCGCGCGGCTCGTCAGCATCAACCGGCAGCGCATCGGGCTGTCGGATGCGGCGGGGTCGGAACGTCGCGAGCGCATCGTCCAGTTCGACGGTGTCGATGTCGATCGCATCGACCGCCACGGGCCGCAGGGACGCACGCTGGAGCGCCTGGCGCTGCGGGTCGCCGAGGCATTTCCCGGCTTGCGCGGCTTCGCCGGCATCGATGTCGTGTGGCATCCGGAGTTCGGGCCGATCGTGATCGAGGTCAATCCGCGTCTGACCGTCGCGTATGCGGAGCTGAGCCGGCACGGAGGGAGGAATCTCGCGGCGGAGTTGCTCGCGGCGCATCGCGTGCCCGGCTTCGACGGCGATGTCCATCGCCTGCGCGCATGCGGCGGAGCATCGTCATGAACGCGACGATATCTTCGGATGCGCCGGTGTTCGGCTGGGACGTGGGCGGCGCGCACGTCAAGGTGTCGCTGGCGACTCGCGCGGGCGCGCTCCTCGACGTCGCGCAATGGGCGTGTCCGCTATGGCAGGGCATTGCGCATCTGGAGCGCGTGATCGATGGCGTGCTGGAGCGCTGGCCCGTCGCCGCCGATGCATCGGCGCGCCATGCCGTCACGATGACCGGCGAGATGGTCGATCTCTTCGCCGACCGCGCCGAGGGCGTGCGCATGCTTACGCGAACGCTGGTTCAACGGCTCGGTCCGCGCACGATGTTCTATGCCGGGGATGCGGGCTGGCTCGCGCGCTCGGCCTGCGCGGACGGCTGGCGCAAGGTGGCGTCCGCGAACTGGCTCGCGACCGCGCAATGGGTCGCGACGTGCGTGCCCGACGCGTTGCTCGTCGACATCGGCAGCACGACGACGGACATCATTCCGATCGTCGGCTCACGTGTCGCGGCGCGCGGCGCGAACGACGCCGAGCGTCTGATGAGCGGCGAGCTCGTCTATCAGGGCGTCGTGCGCACGCCCTTGTGCGGGGTGGCGCATCGCATTGCGTTTCGCGGCGAGACGACCGGCGTGATGAACGAATGGTTCGCGACGACCGCGGACGTCTATCGTCTGACGGGCGAGCTGTGGGCCGAGCACGATCAGCATCCGAGCGCGGACAACGGGCCGAAGACGGAGGCCGCGAGCCGGGCGCGCATCGCGCGGATGATCGGCCGCGACGCCGCCGATGCGAGCGATGCCGAATGGCGGAGCTTCGCACAAAACTGGCGGCACGAACAGTTGCGCGCGCTCGAGGCGAATCTCGCGCGCGTGATCGCGCGGGACGCGGCGCTCGCGGCGGCGCCGATCGTGGGCGCGGGCTGCGGACGTTTTCTTGCGGCTGCGCTCGCACGGCAGGAGGCGCGCAGTTATATCGATTTCGCGCGGCTCGCGGGCGTCGCGGATGACGATGCGACGCGTGCCGAATGGATATCGACGTGCGCGCCGAGCGTGGCGGTTGCGCTGCTTGCGTCGATGGGGGCACGTGGGGCGAAGGGAGCGCCAGGCAACGAAGCGCATCCTTCGAACGATGCGTCGCCGCGCGCTGCGTGATAGCTTGGGGAATTGAACCGGGTGCGTGGCTCGGCGGCATGATCGAACGAGAGATCGAACGAGGACAGGAACCATGTGGGTGGTGAAAATCGGGGGTAGCCTGAGTCACGACCCGGCGCTGCGCGAGTGGCTCACGCGGCTATGGGAAGTGGGGGGCGGGCGTGTCGTGATCGTGCCGGGCGGCGGCGATTTCGCGGACGCGGTGCGGCAATATCAGCGTGAATGGCGTTTCGACGACCTCGCGGCCCACAACATGTGCCTGCTTGCGATGGCGCAGTACGCGATTCTGATGCAGGGCGTGGTGCCGGAGCTCGTGCTGGCGTCGAATGAAAATCGCATCCGGCGGGCGTTGCGGGATGGACGTGTCGCGGTGTGGGTGCCGACGGATCTGATGCGTTCGACGCCGGATTCTATGACCAATTGGGACACTACCTCCGACAGCCTCGCGGCATGGCTCTCCACTTCGCTCAATGCGGAGCGGCTCATGATCGTGAAGTCGTGTGAGGTGGGGGTGAATGCACCGTTGGAGGCGCTCGCCGCGGACGGCATTTTGGATCGGCGGTTTCCTGCTTATGTGCGGGATGCTAACTATATTGTTGAGATTTTTGGCAAGAGGGATGCTGGGGTTATGCGGGATCGGTTGCTTAATGTGGCGGTTTAGGTTTTTTTGTTCGCTTCGGCGTTTGTGGAATCCTGATTTCTTAGTGGTCTATTGGTGTTGCCCCTGTGCGGGGCGGCAGTTACTTTCTTTGCTGCTGCAAAGAAAGTAACCAAAGAAAGCAGCTTTGGCCCGGAGTGCTTGAGACGGGCGCGTCGTCATGGTTCGGCGTGGCCCAGCCCCTAAGTGTCGCCCTCAAAGGACGAACGCGCCGTGGCTCGCGCACGGTCTTCCCCATCGGGCCACAAGACTGACTGGTTCAGCTTCCAAGAGCGCCGGCCCGCTTCGCGGCCGAAGGGTCCATCGGGTTTGCGCGCGCTTCTCTACTAACGCTTTCCATCTCACCGCATTCGCTAAAGATTGGTTTCACTTGCCTACCCTGCGGCAGCGCGTAGCGCTGTGCCGGAACGCTTTGGGGCTGAACCCATGGGCTAAACAGACTAGCTTGGCAGACCGTGCGCGAACCACGCCGCGTTCGTCCTTTGAGGGCGACACTTAGGGGCTGGGCCACTCCGAACCATGACGACGAGTCTGCCTAGGCCAAAGCTGCTTTCTTTGGTTACTTTCTTTGCAGCAGCAAAGAAAGTGACTGCCGCCCCGCACAGGGGCAACGCTAATAGACCACTAAGAATTAAGGATTGCACAAACGCCGAAGCGAACGATCAAAACCGGCCCCATGCAACGCCCGCACCCACCTCTCGACGCGCTTGGGATCAAGCCTCCCCCCTCTCCCATCGCGCTCATCGCAAAGCGCGCCACGAAAACCCGCAATATCCGGCGCAAGCATACGAATCCTGTCGAGATCGCCCCAACCCAGCGAACCAGCGACCGCGGTCATCGTCCCGCGCGACCGGGCATCGGCCATGCAAGCCGCAAGCATCCCAACATCGACACAATCGAACAGCGTGCGCCCATTCTTGCTCGCCGTATCGAACACGATCCCGACAAAGCCCAACTGCGCGGCAAGCGCAGCCAATTCGCGGTCCACGCCGTCATCGGAAAGAAGAACCGGCACCACCGCCGCCGGCAAGCCAGCCAGATGCCGCAAGCAGGCAGCCGCGCCGGCCCCCGGCGATACGCCCACCTTCACATAATCCACGCCGGCAGCAGCCACATCCAGCACCCGCGCGGTCATCTCATCGAGCGCATCGTTGGGCAAATCGCCGATCGTCGCGCTGATCGGCCGCAGCGCATACTGCGCCCGCAATGCACCCACGATGCGCGCGATCTCGCCCGTCGCGACGCCGCCCAGCGCGCCCGCGCTCGGTTCCTTCAGATCGATCAGCTCGGCGCCGGCCTTCGCGGCATCGAATGCTTCGTCCGCCGAGCGGACGCTCGCGAGCAATGCGGTCATCGTCAAAACTCCAGAGGGATGCTACGAAAGAAGCGTCAGGTGAGCGCCTTCGCGCGATGCGCTTCGATTGCGCGCAACAGCCATTGCCATGCCTCGCGCTCGGCATCGCCCGCGGTCTTGTCGATCGCGATTTGCAGATACGCGATTTCACTGTCCACCTTCTCCGGCGGCAGCATGAACAGCCGGCTCACCAGAATCGCGCCTTCGACCACGGCCGCCTGCGCGCGATTGAAGCCCGGAAAAGGTGCATGTACCGCGCGATGCACGCATTCCATGCGCAGCACGGGACGCGTGGCGTCGTCGCGCAGTTCGGCCAGGCGCAGTTCGTTGTGGGCAAGCGTCTCAGCGAGGCGCACGCTCGGCACCGTGCTCGCGACCACCGTCGGCCAGTCGCGCGCATAGCCCGTCACGCAGCCCGCGAAGACGCGCACGTCCGTCGTGAAGTTGATGACAGCGCTCTTCGTCGCGATGACGTTGTCGAGCGTGGTCGACGGGCGAAACGGCGCGAGGATCGCGAAGCCTTCCTCAAAGCGCACGCCCATCGGCGCGATGTGCGGCCGGCCATCGCGATCCGCGGTCGTGACGATGGTCTCGTAAATCATGATGCGCGGTTCGGTCCGGTCGGCTCAAGGAAATTCGGACCGCACGAAGAAGCCGCAAATCCTTTCGACGCGGCCTCGTGCGGGTTTCATCCGCGGTTAGCGGGTGGCGATATACATCGTGATTTCGAAACCAAAACGCATATCGGTGAAGCTAGGCGTGGTCCATTGCATGCGCATTCCTCCATGTGAGTTGGGTTGCTGCTTCAGGTTGATTCCTCGATAGCTTGCCGATGCGGACGAATCCGCCAGGCGGCCGGGAGGGGCCGGCATTTCAGCGACGCAAGCGCCATGCCAATGACATGAAGCGGATGCCGGGGAGCCTCGAAGTCCTTCAATGCGCGCCGACTGTGACGGAATCAGAGCAAAGTGTCCCATTCACCTGGCAATAACCGCATCAGGGCTAACCCCCAATAAGGCATCCCTTAAGCCCGCGCAAGAAAATCGTGAATTCATTTCCTTGTGGCCCGCGCTTACTCTGCAATCACAGCAGACGCAACACACAAGCGCGACGGACGTTCGAACGTAAGAGCGCGCGTCACTCTCATCTTCACTGTCGAGGAAACGGAATGAACGACTTCAGCAAGGCCGCCGTCGACGCGGCGCGCAATCCGTCCGATCCGCGCTCGCGCTATGCGGCCGGCGTCATGAAGTATCGCGAGATGGGCTATTGGCAGCCCGACTACACGCCGAAGGATACGGACGTCATCGCGCTCTTTCGCATCACGCCGCAAGCGGGCGTGGAACCCGAAGAAGCGGCCGCTGCCGTGGCGGGCGAATCGTCGACCGCGACATGGACCGTCGTGTGGACCGATCGTCTTACCGCATGCGACATGTATCGCGCCAAGGCGTATCGCGTCGAGCCGGTGCCGAGCTCGCGCGCCGACGAGCCACAGTACTTCGCGTACATCGCCTATGAGCTCGATCTGTTCGAGGAAGGATCGGTCGCGAACCTGACCGCATCGATCATCGGCAACGTGTTCGGCTTCAAGCCGCTGAAGGCGCTGCGTCTCGAGGACATGCGCATTCCGGTTGCGTATCTGAAGACGTTTCAGGGGCCCCCGACGGGCATCGTCGTGGAGCGCGAGCGGCTCGACAAGTACGGGCGTCCTTTGCTCGGCGCGACGGTGAAGCCCAAGCTCGGGCTGTCGGGAAAGAACTATGGGCGCGTCGTGTACGAGGGCCTGAAAGGCGGCCTCGATTTCCTGAAGGACGACGAGAACATCAATTCGCAGGCGTTCATGCACTGGCGCGACCGCTACCTTTTCTCGATGGAAGCGGTCAACCGTGCGCAGGCCGAGACCGGCGAAGTGAAGGGTCATTACCTGAACGTGACGGCCGCGACGATGGAGGACATATACGAGCGTGCGGAGTTCGCAAAGGAACTGGGCTCGTGCATCGTGATGATCGATCTCGTGATCGGTTGGACCGCGATCCAGTCGATGTCGAAGTGGGCGCGCAGGAACGACATGATCCTGCATTTGCATCGCGCGGGGCATGGCACGTACACGCGGCAGCGCAATCACGGCATTTCGTTCCGTGTGATCGCCAAGTGGCTGCGCATGGCGGGCGTGGATCATGCTCATGCTGGCACGGCGGTCGGCAAGCTGGAAGGTGATCCCTTGTCGGTGCAGGGCTACTACAACGTGTGCCGTGAGGCGCGCAACGAAGTCGACTTGTCACGGGGGATCTTCTTTGACCAGCCGTGGGCGGGATTGCGAAAAGTGATGCCGGTGGCATCGGGCGGCATTCATGCTGGGCAGATGCATCAACTGCTGGATCTCTTCGGCGACGATGCGATCCTGCAGTTCGGCGGTGGGACGATCGGGCATCCGCAAGGCATTCAGGCCGGTGCGACGGCGAATCGCGTTGCGCTCGAAGCGATGGTAAAGGCGCGGAATGAAGGGCGTGACATCGTCAATGAAGGGCCCGATATTCTCGAGGCCGCTGCGCGGGGGTGTACTCCGCTGAAGCAGGCGCTCGATGTCTGGCGCGATGTGACATTTAATTATGCATCGACGGATACGCCGGATTTTGCCGTTACGGCTACTGAGGCTTAGTGTTGTGTTGTTTGTTCTATTGCTTGCTTGTTCTTTCGTGGAATCCTGAATTCTTAGTGGTCTATTAGCGTTGCCCCTGTGCGGGGCGGCAGTCACTTTCTTTGCTGCTGCAAAGAAAGTAACCAAAGAAAGCAGCTTTGGCCCCGAGTGCTTCAAATTGACTCGTCGTCATGGTTCGCAGTGGCCCAGCCTCTAAAGAGTGCCCTCGAAGGTCTAACGCGCCGTGGTTCGCGCACGGTCTGCCGAGCTAGAAGTTTAAAGGCGCTGGTTCAGCCCCAAAGCGTTCCGGCCCAGCGCTACGCGCTGCCGCAGGGT
>NZ_FCOB02000069.1 GCF_001545075.1 Caballeronia ptereochthonis | reverse complement strand
GCTCGCCGTAGTCGCCGGCGCGGACCCGGTTTCAGGAGTCTGCTGCGGCGCCGACGCGACATCCGCAGGCGCGCTCGCTTCCGGCGCGACGGCCGAAGCGGCTGTCGCGGCCGATGACGCCGCCGTCGCGCTTTCGGACGCCGGCGCGGCAGCGGCCGAACTGGCCGGCTGCGCCTGGGCAGGGGCGTTTTCCTGCGCGACGGGCGCCGGCGCGGCCGCCGGCGACGACGCGCCGCTCAACTCGGCGGGTACGCTCAGCACCGACCCGAGCTTCAGCCTGTTGATGTCGTGATTCGAAAACGCGCCCGGATTGGCGTCGAACAAGACGCGCGCCGCGCGTTCGCGGACTTCGCGATCTTTCGATCCGGTGAGCTGGCCGGCGATATCGTTCAGCGATTGTCCCGGCTTGACCGCGTATTGCGCCGCGCCGTTCGACTCCTGCCTCGCGCTGGCAGCCGCGCCGCTCGCCTGTGCGAGCGCATCGCCGGGATTCGCCCAGAACACCGCGCAAACGGAGAAGCCTGCCGCAGCGAACGCCGCGCGCGATGACGAAAGGGGAGACCGGCGAGGTCGTTGGATCATTGAGGCTCCGGAGTACGGCGAATTGGAAACGAAACGGCGACAGCCGGTCCGCTCGAACACGGTTTTGCAACGAACGACGCCGCAGAAAAACAAAAAGCGCCGCGAGAAACGCGACGCTTCCTGGTCCTGGCACGCGCTTCCAGGCGCGTAGTTTACTTTACTTGTCGAGCAGAATGCGCAGCATGCGGCGCAGCGGCTCGGCCGCGCCCCACAGCAGCTGATCGCCGACCGTGAACGCCGACAGATATTCGCCGCCCATCGCCAGCTTGCGCAGACGGCCGACCGGCACCGTCAGCGTGCCCGTGACGACCGCAGGCGACAGATCGCGCATGGACGCTTCGCGCTCGTTCGGCACCACCTTCACCCAGTCGTTCGCCGACGCGAGGATGCCGTTCACCTCGTCCAGCGGCACGTCCTTCTTCAGCTTGATGGTGAGCGCCTGCGAGTGGCAGCGCATCGCGCCGATGCGCACGCACAGGCCATCGACGGGAATCGAGCCCGGCTGGCCCATTGCCGGCTTGCCGAGAATCTTGTTGGTTTCCGCGCCGCCCTTCCATTCTTCCTTCGACATGCCGTTGCCGAGATCCTTGTCGATCCACGGAATCAGCGAGCCCGCGAGCGGCACGCCGAAGTTGTCGACCGGCATGCGCTCGCCGTTCATCGCGGCGAGCACGCGGCGGTCGATGTCGAGAATGGCCGAGGCCGGATCGGCGAGATCTTCCTTCGCAGCGCCGTAGAGCACGCCCATCTGCTGGAGCAGCTCGCGCATGTTCTGCGCGCCCGCGCCCGAGGCGGCCTGATAGGTCATCGCCGTCATCCAGTCGACGAGGTTCTCGCGGAACAGGCCGCCCAACGCCATCAGCATCAGGCTGACCGTGCAGTTGCCGCCGACGAAGTCGCGGCCGCCCTTGACCAGCGAATCCTTGATGACGTCGAGATTCACCGGATCGAGGATGATGACCGCATCGTCCTTCATGCGCAGCGCCGAGGCCGCATCGATCCAGTAGCCCTTCCAGCCGGCCGCGCGCAGCTTCGGATACACCTCGTTGGTGTAGTCGCCGCCCTGGCAGGTGATGATGGCGTCGCACTTCTTCAGGTCGTCGATGCTCGTCGCGTCTTTGAGCTTCGTCTCGTTCTTGGCGAACGACGGCGCGTTGCCGCCCGCATTGCTGGTGCTGAAGAACACCGGTTCGATCAGATCGAAATCGCCTTCCTGCTGCATGCGCTGCATCAGGACGCTGCCGACCATGCCGCGCCAACCAACGAGACCTACGTTCATGACTCACTACCCTTGAAGTGGACGCTTCCCCGCATCTTTACCCGGCGTGGCCGCGCGGGGAAGACGCTCGGACACGGGGGACGATCAGCGAATCGTGATCGCTTTGATGGAGATTTTCGTAATGCGCGTTTTAGCGATGCCTTTGATGGCGTCGATGCGCGTGCTGATGGCGAGTTCCGTCGCGACGGCATTTGAGCCGCGTCCGATGGAATGCAGAGAGAATTGAGAGTTCTTCGCCATGACCAAAGAATATACACGAAACTTTCGCGTTTTCGTGAGCCCGATGCTGCGCTTGCGTGAAATTCGTGCGTATCGTGCGCGAACATCTGGAAAAAGAGACGATCGGCCGCTTTATTGCGTCAAACAGCCGACCGCTCTCCGGGCTGTTACAGCGCCTTCAGCACTGCGTCGCCCATTTCCTTCGTACCGACGATCTTGCCGTCCTGCGTCGCGATATCGCCGGTGCGGTAGCCCTGCTCGAGCACCTTCTTCACCGCGCGCTCGATGCGATCTGCCTGCTCGGACTTGCCGAGCGAGTAGCGCAGCATCATCGCCGCCGAGAGAATGGTGGCGAGCGGATTGGCGACGCCCTTGCCCGCGATGTCCGGCGCGGAACCGTGCGACGGCTCGTACAGGCCCTTGTTGTTCTTGTCGAGCGACGCCGACGGCAGCATGCCGATGGAGCCGGTCAGCATCGCGGCCTCGTCCGACAGGATGTCGCCGAACATGTTGCCGGTCACGACGACATCGAACGCCTTCGGCGCCTTGACGAGCTGCATCGCCGCGTTGTCGACGTACATGTGCGACAGCTCGACGTCCGGATACTCCTTGGCGACTTCGATCATCGTGTCGCGCCACAGTTGCGACGTTTCGAGCACGTTGGCCTTGTCGACGCTCGTCAGCTTCTTCTGGCGCTTCTGCGCGGCCTGAAACGCGACGTGCGCGATGCGGCGCACTTCGGGCTCCGAGTAGCGCATCGTGTCGAAGCCTTCCTTCGCGCCTTCGAACGGGCCGTCCGGCGCCTCGCGCACGCCGCGCGGATGACCGAAATAGATGTCGCCGTTGAGTTCGCGGACGATCAGGATGTCGAGCCCCGACACGATCTCCGGCTTCAGCGACGACGCGCCCGTCAGTTGCGGATAGCAGATCGCCGGACGGAAGTTCGCGAAAAGTTGCAGATGCTTGCGCAGGCCGAGAATCGCCTGCTCGGGACGCAGCGCGCGTTCGAGCTTGTCGTACTTCCAGTCGCCGACGGCGCCGAACAGGATCGCGTCGGCTTCCTTCGCGAGCGCGAGCGTCGAATCGGGCAGCGGATGTCCCTTCGCCTCATAGCCCGCGCCGCCGACGGGCGCTTCTTCCAGCTCGAACTTCTCGCCCAGCGCGTTCAGCACCTTGACCGCTTCAGCCGTGATTTCCGGACCGATCCCGTCGCCGGGCAACACTGCAATTTTCATGTCTCGCTTCCTTCTGTGTTCGTGTTTCGCTTGATTGACGCTCAGCCGACGAGCCGGTTGTTCAGCCACGGCTGCTTTGCGAGGCGCTCGGCTTCGTACTGCCGGATCTTGTCGGCATGACGCAGCGTGAGGCCGATATCGTCGAAGCCGTTCAGCAGACAATACTTGCGGAAGCCCGGTACGTCGAACTTGTATTCGGTGCCGTCGCCGGTGCGCACGACTTGCGCTTCGAGATCGATCGTCAGCTTGAAACCGACGAACGCATAAGTCTCGTTGAAGAGCCGGTCGACTTCCTGCTCCGTCAGCACGACCGGCAGCAGGCCGTTCTTGAAGCAGTTGTTGTAGAAGATGTCCGCGAAGCTCGGCGCGATGATCGCGCGGAAGCCGTACTGATCCAGTGCCCACGGGGCGTGCTCGCGCGAGCTGCCGCAGCCGAAGTTCTTGCGCGTGAGCAGAATCGACGCGCCCTGGTAGCGCGGCTGATTCAGCACGAAATCCGGATTGAGCGGACGCTTGCTGTTGTCTTGGCCGGGCTGGCCGACGTCGAGATAACGCCATTCGTCGAACGCGTTCGGGCCGAAGCCCGTGCGCTTGATCGACTTCAGGAACTGCTTCGGGATGATCGCGTCCGTGTCCACGTTCTCGCGATCGAGCGGCGCGACGAGGCCGCTATGCACAATGAATTTTTCCATGACGCTTCAGCCTTTCAAGTGTTCGGGTTGCTCACGCGAGCTTGCGCACGTCGACGAAGTGGCCTTCGATCGCGGCGGCGGCGGCCATCGCGGGACTCACGAGGTGCGTGCGTCCGCCCGCGCCCTGACGGCCCTCGAAGTTGCGGTTCGACGTCGACGCACAGCGCTCGCCCGGTTCCAGGCGGTCCGCGTTCATCGCGAGGCACATCGAGCAGCCCGGCTCGCGCCATTCGAAACCGGCGTTCGTGAAGATCTTGTCGAGGCCTTCGCGCTCGGCTTGCGCTTTCACGAGGCCCGAGCCCGGCACGACCATGGCGAGACGAACATTCGATGCGACGCGCTTGCCGAGCGACTTCACGACATACGCGGCGGCGCGCAAGTCCTCGATGCGCGCATTCGTGCACGAGCCGATGAAGATCTTGTCCGGCCTGATCGATTCGATCGGCGTATTCGGCTGCAGCGCCATGTAGATCAGCGCGCGCTCCATCGCGTCGCGCTTGACGGGGTCCTTTTCCTTCTCGGGATCGGGCACGCGGCCATCGATCGACGTCACCATTTCCGGCGACGTGCCCCACGTCACCTGCGGCACGATCTCGGCGGCGTTCAGTTCGACGACGCGATCGAAATGCGCATCCGGGTCCGACTTGAACTGGCGCCAGTACTCGACCGCCTGATTCCACTCGACGCCCTGCGGCGAGTACGGACGATCCTTCAGATAGCTGATGGTCGTATCGTCGACCGCGACCATGCCGGCGCGCGCGCCCGCTTCGATCGCCATGTTGCAGACGGTCATGCGGCCTTCCATCGACAGCGCGCGGATGGTCGAGCCGCCGAATTCGATCGCGTAGCCGGTGCCGCCGGCCGTGCCGATCTTGCCGATGATCGCGAGCACGATGTCCTTTGCCGTGCAGCCGCGCGGCAACTGGCCTTCGACCTTCACGAGCATGTTCTTGCTCTTCTTCTGCAGGAGCGTTTGCGTCGCGAGCACGTGCTCCACTTCCGACGTGCCGATGCCGTGCGCGAGCGCGCCGAACGCGCCGTGCGTGGACGTGTGCGAGTCGCCGCAGACGATCGTCATGCCGGGCAGCGTCGCGCCCTGCTCCGGCCCGATGATGTGCACGATGCCCTGGCGCAGGTCGTTCATCTTGAACTGCGTGATGCCGAAGGCATCGCAGTTTTCGTCGAGCGTATCGACCTGCAGCTTCGAGACCGGATCGGCGATGCCGTGCGAGCGGTCGGTCGTCGGCACGTTGTGGTCGGACACCGCAAGATTCGCGCTGATGCGCCACACTGGGCGCTTTTCGAGCTTCAGGCCCTCGAAGGCTTGCGGGCTCGTCACTTCATGCAGCAGGTGACGGTCGATATAGAGGATCGAAGTGCCGTCCTCTTCCGTGTGGATGACATGCGTGTTCCACAGTTTGTCGTAGAGAGTCTGTGCCATGGTGAGCGCTTTCGTGGGTGACTGCGGGGAATGTGCTGTGTGGTTCCATCGACAGCTTGTTGGTCGATTATGCCACTTCCGGGCGCGCCGCGGGTACTAGGCTGAGGGAAAAAACCTAGTAAAAACAGTGAGTTATGGTGGTGGTGCCAGTACCCGGATAAGGGATACCCGGATGGAAGGCGAATGGAGCGCTCATTTTGCGCCCGATGCGGAGCCGGAGGATTCGGATCTCCTCCGGATACGGGTCATGCGGCCGGGCGCGGTCGTCTGCGGTCCGGCCGGTTCGCGAGACGTGTTATACGGGCATCAAACGAGGGCGGAACGCTCGTCAGCCGCCGGGGATTTGCGCTCCGACGCGCTGCCGTAGGTTTGCGGGACGGAGAGATCCGGATACATCTGCCGGATTCGCCGCCACTCCGCCGCATCATAGAATTCGCAGGGATTGTCCGCCGACGCAGCCGTGTAGCGCTTGGCGACCTCCAGACAGAAGCGGACCGCCTCCGCAATGTCGACTTCGTGGCTTGCGCTCGAATCGCTGCCGCCGACCACCGACTCAGCGGTGAGCGCGACGCCCACCACCGGCGCGCCGGTCGCGGCGTGCGGCTGCATGATGCTGTTGAAGTGGTACGGGCCGTTGTCGTAGGGCGTGATGTCCTGCTGGGTGATCGGCAGGGTGAAGGCCGCGCGCCCCGTCGTCGACTGCATGACCTTCACCAGATGCTGTTCCCCTTCGACGCGTCGATCGAGAGATCGCATCCATTCTCCGGCCGGATTGCTGTGGGTCTGATAGCTCAATGCCGCATCGACGACGCCATAGAGCGTCACGTTCGATTGCGCGTGCGCACCGGCCATCGCGCTCGCCGTCATCGCGAGCGCGATGTACTTCCCTTTCATTCATTTATGTCTCCCTGATTTGCCTGCTTCCTTGCGGACCGGACTTACTCGCGGAAGTCCGGCCGATGTTCGAGTCCGGCGGGTCCCGTGACGCGCGAGAGTGCGAAGGTTTCGTTTTCCGCAATCGTGGCGATGGTCGTCTTGTCGACGAAATGCAGCGCGCCGCGCTCGCCATTGATCTGGAACGGCACCAGCGCCAAGGCGCGCAGCGTCGGCGGCTGCACGATCGGCATGTCGTTGGTCGTGCGAATCGTCGGGCACGCGACATTGCTTCCGGCGCTCCAGCGGATATAGCGCGTGCCCCCGCGCACCTTCGACCGGATCGCGGCCACGGTGCCCGCGTCGTACATGCGCTTGAGCAGCGCGAACGTATTGCCGCCGCCGACCGCGATGGCGTCGGCCTGCTCGATGCTGCGGCGCGGGTCCGTGCTGTGGTGAATCGCTTCGAGCTCGTAGCCGAGACGCTCGAACACCGGCTTCACGATGTCTTCGTAGGCGTCGACCAAGGCTGGGCGGAAGCAAGCAAATCACTCGCGGAGAACGGAGACGACAGCCTCGTGATGGGTGAATTCGGCAATGCCGATGATGCGGGGCTCGAATGGTAGCCCGCGGAGAAGTGTGGCTGGTTGGACTCGATCCGGTGTTGGGCAGCGAAATTCACCAAACGCGACCGTGCGTCGTGGTTTCGCCGCCCGAGCTGCACGACCATCGGCGAACCGTCATCGTCGCTCCGATGACGTCAAAGGGCCGGCCAGCGCCCTTTCGCATCCCTGTTTCGTTCAATCGGAAACAAGGGCTGATCTTGCTGGATCAGATCCGCACGGTAGACAAGGTGCGGCTGGTCAGGAAAGAAGGAACAATCGCTGAGAACACGCTTCTGGACACGCTGCATGCGCTGCAGGAAGTGTTTGCGGATTGATTTCGATGGCGAGCCCGCTCTTGCAGCGCTTGCCCGGACCTTAAAAGCAAAAAACCCCGACGATCGCTCGCCGGGGTTTTTTTACCGCCTGAGCTGATCGCTCGGCTCAGCGCTTCGCCAGCGGCTTCACTTCCCGCGGCGTCTGGCCGATGAACAACTGACGCGGACGGCCGATCTTCTGCTCCGGATCCGCAATCATCTCGTTCCACTGCGCGATCCAGCCCACCGTGCGCGCCATCGCGAAGATGCAAGTGAACATCGACGTCGGGATGCCCAGCGCGCGCTGCACGATGCCCGAATAGAAGTCGACGTTCGGGTACAGCTTGCGCGACACGAAGTATTCGTCCTCCAGTGCGATCTTTTCGAGCTCCATCGCGAGCTTGAAGAGCGGATCGTCGTGCAGGCCGAGTTCGTTCAGCACTTCGTGGCACGTTTCGCGCATCAGCTTGGCGCGCGGATCGTAGTTCTTGTACACGCGGTGACCGAAGCCCATCAGCTTCACGCCCGAGTTCTTGTCCTTCACCTGCTTGATGAACTCGGGGATGTTGTCGACCGAGCCGATTTCTTCCAGCATGTTCAGCGCGGCTTCGTTCGCGCCGCCGTGCGCCGGGCCCCACAGACATGCGATACCGGCCGCGATACACGCGAACGGATTCGCACCCGACGAACCCGCCAGACGCACCGTCGACGTCGACGCGTTCTGCTCGTGGTCCGCATGCAGGATCAGGATGCGGTCGAGCGCGCGCACGAGCACGTCGTTGACCTTGTACTCTTCGCACGGGTTCGAGAACATCATGTGCATGAAATTCGCGCTGTACGAGAGTTCGTTCTTCGGATAAACGAACGGCTGGCCGATGCTGAACTTGTACGCCATCGCGACGAGCGTCGGCAGCTTCGCGATCATGCGAATCGCCGAAACTTCACGGTGACGCGGGTCGTTGATGTTCAGCGAGTCGTGATAGAACGCCGACAGCGCGCCAACCGCAGCCGTCAGCACGGCCATCGGATGCGCGTCGCGACGGAAGCCGCGGAAGAAGAAGTGCATCTGTTCGTGCACCATCGTGTGACGCGTGACCGTATCCACGAATTCCTTGTTCTGCGCTTCGTTCGGCAGCTCGCCCTTCAGGAGCAGATAGCACGTCTCGAGGAAGTCCGCGTTCACCGCGAGTTGCTCGATCGGGTAGCCGCGATACAGCAGCTCGCCCTTGTCGCCGTCGATGTAGGTGATCGCGGAATTGCACGCCGCCGTCGACATGAAGCCCGGGTCATACGTGAACTTGCCGGTCTGCCCGTACAACTTGCGGATGTCGATCACGTCCGGGCCCATCGTGCCCTTGTAGATCGGCATTTCGACGCTCGGCGAGTTGTCGCTGAACGATAGCGTGGCTTTAACATCTGACGGGGTCATAGCACATCCTCAATCGAAGTATGGATACAGGTTTTCGATAATTTGCACGACGGAAGCTGCGCGGCAAAACTGTACTGTCGGCCGTTGGTCTCGGTGCCGGCCTGTAGTGCGGCCGATCCGGTGCATATCGCAACCATTGGCCTATTTTGCAGAACTCCGCGCATTCCTGCTGAAATCACACGGAGCGCAGCATTTCCAGCAAGCGGATCACATCCGGCGTCGCCAGGTCGCCTTCCGGTTCCGTACGCGCCAGCAGCAGGTCCATCAGTTCGTTGTCGCTCAGCTCCAGCAGGCGGGTCAATGCGGCCACGTCGGCGTCACTGAGGTCATGCTCATATCGGCTGAAGAAACGATCGAAGATCAGATCGTTTTCCAGCAAGCCGCGCCGGGCGCGCCAGCGAAGGCGCGCCCGGCGAAGAGGGTCGGACTGATGCGGGGTATCGTCTTGGGTATTGACCATCACATCGCCCATCTCAGACAGCGCGGCGCACCATCAATTCCTTGATCTTGCCGATCGCCTTGGTCGGATTGAG
>NZ_FCOB02000074.1 GCF_001545075.1 Caballeronia ptereochthonis | reverse complement strand
TTTTGGGGTGGGGTTTTTGCGTGAAGCATGAGGAGCCTGACGATTACCTACTTTCACACGGGAGATCCGCACTATCATCGGCGTGGAGTCGTTTCACGGTCCTGTTCGGGATGGGAAGGGGTGGTACCAACTCGCTGTGGTCATCAGGCATGACTTGTTGTCCTCGCGTGCTGGGAGGCGAGGACCAATCCGGGAAGAAGCAGTATTGAATTCGGGTGGCGATCGTACGCACACGCTACTCGCCAGTGGATTCAAACACACTGGTTATAGGATCAAGCCTTACGGGCAATTAGTATCAGTTAGCTCAATGCATTACTGCACTTACACACCTGACCTATCAACGTCCTGGTCTGGAACGACCCTTCAAGGGGCTCGAAGCCCCGGGGATATCTCATCTTAAGGCGAGTTTCCCGCTTAGATGCTTTCAGCGGTTATCTCTTCCGAACATAGCTACCCGGCGATGCGACTGGCGTCACAACCGGTACACCAGAGGTTCGTCCACTCCGGTCCTCTCGTACTAGGAGCAGCCCCCTTCAAATATCCAACGCCCACGGCAGATAGGGACCAAACTGTCTCACGACGTTTTAAACCCAGCTCACGTACCTCTTTAAATGGCGAACAGCCATACCCTTGGGACCGGCTACAGCCCCAGGATGAGATGAGCCGACATCGAGGTGCCAAACACCGCCGTCGATATGAACTCTTGGGCGGTATCAGCCTGTTATCCCCAGAGTACCTTTTATCCGTTGAGCGATGGCCCTTCCATACAGAACCACCGGATCACTATGACCTGCTTTCGCACCTGCTCGACTTGTCGGTCTCGCAGTTAAGCACGCTTATGCCATTGCACTATCAGCACGATTTCCGACCGTACCTAGCGTACCTTCGTACTCCTCCGTTACACTTTGGGAGGAGACCGCCCCAGTCAAACTGCCTACCATGCACTGTCCCCGATCCGGATCACGGACCAAGGTTAGAACCTCAAACAAACCAGGGTGGTATTTCAAGGACGGCTCCACCAAGACTGGCGTCCTGGCTTCATAGCCTCCCACCTATCCTACACAGATCGGTTCAAAGTCCAATGCAAAGCTACAGTAAAGGTTCATGGGGTCTTTCCGTCTAGCCGCGGGGAGATTGCATCATCACAAACACTTCAACTTCGCTGAGTCTCGGGAGGAGACAGTGTGGCCATCGTTACGCCATTCGTGCAGGTCGGAACTTACCCGACAAGGAATTTCGCTACCTTAGGACCGTTATAGTTACGGCCGCCGTTTACCGGGACTTCAATCAAGAGCTTGCACCCCATCATTTAATCTTCCGGCACCGGGCAGGCGTCACACCCTATACGTCCACTTTCGTGTTTGCAGAGTGCTGTGTTTTTATTAAACAGTCGCAGCCACCAGTTTATTGCAACCTCTTCACCCTCCTGGCGCAGGCCAGTCAAGCTACAGAGGCGTACCTTATCCCGAAGTTACGGTACCAATTTGCCGAGTTCCTTCTCCCGAGTTCTCTCAAGCGCCTTAGAATACTCATCTCGCCCACCTGTGTCGGTTTGCGGTACGGTCATCGTTAGACTGAAGCTTAGAGGCTTTTCTTGGAACCACTTCCAATTGCTTCGTGACCGAAGTCACTCGCGCCACACCCTTGAATCCTGTGCCCGGATTTGCCTGAGCACCTTCTCCAATGCAGCGACCGGGACGTCCAACACCCGGACAACCTTCCGCGATCCGTCCCCCCATCGCATCTAACAATGGTGCAGGAATATTGACCTGCTTCCCATCAGCTACGCATTTCTGCCTCGCCTTAGGGGCCGACTCACCCTACGCCGATGAACGTTGCGTAGGAAACCTTGGGCTTACGGCGAGGGGGCTTTTCACCCCCTTTATCGCTACTCATGTCAGCATTCGCACTTCCGATACCTCCAGCATGCCTTTCGACACACCTTCGCAGGCTTACGGAACGCTCTCCTACCACACGTACTTACGTACGTATCCGCAGCTTCGGTGACTGGCTTGAGCCCCGTTACATCTTCCGCGCAGGACGACTCGATCAGTGAGCTATTACGCTTTCTTTAAAGGGTGGCTGCTTCTAAGCCAACCTCCTGACTGTTTTAGCCTTCCCACTTCGTTTCCCACTTAGCCAATCTTTGGGACCTTAGCTGGCGGTCTGGGTTGTTTCCCTCTTGACACCGGACGTTAGCACCCGATGTCTGTCTCCCGTGATTGCACTCTTCGGTATTCGGAGTTTGCTATGGCGTAGTAATCCGCAATGGACCCCACAACCATGACAGTGCTCTACCCCCGAAGGTGACACACGAGGCACTACCTAAATAGTTTTCGGAGAGAACCAGCTATTTCCAAGTTTGTTTAGCCTTTCACCCCTATCCACAGCTCATCCCCTAACTTTTCAACGTTAGTGGGTTCGGTCCTCCAGTACGTGTTACCGCACCTTCAACCTGGCCATGGATAGATCACTTGGTTTCGGGTCTACGCCCAGCAACTGATCGCCCTGTTCGGACTCGCTTTCGCTACGCCTGCCTTAATCAGTTAAGCTCGCTACTGAACGTAAGTCGCTGACCCATTATACAAAAGGTACGCCGTCACCCGTTTCCAGGCTCCGACTGTTTGTATGCATGCGGTTTCAGGATCTATTTCACTCCCCTCCCGGGGTTCTTTTCGCCTTTCCCTCACGGTACTGGTTCACTATCGGTCGATCACGAGTATTTAGCCTTGGAGGATGGTCCCCCCATCTTCAGACAGGATTTCACGTGTCCCGCCCTACTTCTCGTACCCCTAGTCCTTCCTCACGGTTTTCGCTTACAGGGCTATCACCTGCTATGGCCGCACTTTCCAGAGCGTTCAGCTAACCACGAAGATAACGAGTACAGGCTGATCCCATTTCGCTCGCCACTACTTTGGGAATCTCGGTTGATTTCTGTTCCTGCGGTTACTTAGATGTTTCAGTTCACCGCGTTCGCTTCACATGACCTATGGATTCAGTCATGGATACTCCATAAGGAGTGGGTTTCCCCATTCGGACATTTGTGGATCACAGCTCGTTTGCCAGCTCCCCACAACTTTTCGCAGGCTACCGCGTCCTTCATCGCCTGTGATCGCCAAGGCATCCACCACATGCACTTGTTCGCTTGACCCTATAACGAGTGCGTCTGTCGACTCACCACGTCATAGGCTGAGTATTCGCGTTGTGCCGTATTCCAAGTCATCATTCAAGATCACTTTTCATACTCGATACAATCACTACCCTGAGCCCCCTACTCACACCCATCTCTAAGTGCTTTCAGCGACTCTCTTTACTACTTCTTCCAGATTGTTAAAGAACGTTTAGCCGATTGGGTGACTTCTCTACCCATCTGCCTCAACTGGCTATCAATCGCCAATGCGCAACGCTCACCCGAGCGCTGTGCATTGAGGATTGGTGGAGGATGACGGGATCGAACCGACGACCCCCTGCTTGCAAAGCAGGTGCTCTCCCAGCTGAGCTAATCCCCCTTCGTGCCTGACTCTGAATCTCGCTCTGTCAGCGCCGACCGGGTGGTGGGTCTGGTTGGATTCGAACCAACGACCCCCGCCTTATCAAGACGGTGCTCTAACCGACTGAGCTACAGACCCTTAGCCTGTCTTTCTTACAGCCGATAAGCGTGAGCGCTTGATGGTACTTGTGCGAAGCTCGAGAAAGGAGGTGATCCAGCCGCACCTTCCGATACGGCTACCTTGTTACGACTTCACCCCAGTCATGAATCCTACCGTGGTGACCGTCCTCCTTGCGGTTAGACTAGCCACTTCTGGTAAAACCCACTCCCATGGTGTGACGGGCGGTGTGTACAAGACCCGGGAACGTATTCACCGCGGCATGCTGATCCGCGATTACTAGCGATTCCAGCTTCACGCAGTCGAGTTGCAGACTGCGATCCGGACTACGATCGGTTTTCTGGGATTGGCTCCACCTCGCGGCTTGGCAACCCTCTGTTCCGACCATTGTATGACGTGTGAAGCCCTACCCATAAGGGCCATGAGGACTTGACGTCATCCCCACCTTCCTCCGGTTTGTCACCGGCAGTCTCCTTAGAGTGCTCTTGCGTAGCAACTAAGGACAAGGGTTGCGCTCGTTGCGGGACTTAACCCAACATCTCACGACACGAGCTGACGACAGCCATGCAGCACCTGTGCGTCGGTTCTCTTTCGAGCACATCCGCCTCTCAGCAGACTTCCGACCATGTCAAGGGTAGGTAAGGTTTTTCGCGTTGCATCGAATTAATCCACATCATCCACCGCTTGTGCGGGTCCCCGTCAATTCCTTTGAGTTTTAATCTTGCGACCGTACTCCCCAGGCGGTCAACTTCACGCGTTAGCTACGTTACTAAGGAAATGAATCCCCAACAACTAGTTGACATCGTTTAGGGCGTGGACTACCAGGGTATCTAATCCTGTTTGCTCCCCACGCTTTCGTGCATGAGCGTCAGTGTTGGCCCAGGAGGCTGCCTTCGCCATCGGTATTCCTCCACATCTCTACGCATTTCACTGCTACACGTGGAATTCTACCTCCCTCTGCCACACTCCAAGCCTGCCAGTCACCAATGCAGTTCCCAGGTTAAGCCCGGGGATTTCACATCGGTCTTAACAGACCGCCTGCGCACGCTTTACGCCCAGTAATTCCGATTAACGCTCGCACCCTACGTATTACCGCGGCTGCTGGCACGTAGTTAGCCGGTGCTTATTCTTCCGGTACCGTCATCCCACCACCATATTAGGGCGGCGGTTTTCTTTCCGGACAAAAGTGCTTTACAACCCGAAGGCCTTCTTCACACACGCGGCATTGCTGGATCAGGGTTGCCCCCATTGTCCAAAATTCCCCACTGCTGCCTCCCGTAGGAGTCTGGGCCGTGTCTCAGTCCCAGTGTGGCTGGTCGTCCTCTCAGACCAGCTACAGATCGTCGCCTTGGTAGGCCTTTACCCCACCAACTAGCTAATCTGCCATCGGCCGCCCCTGCAGCGCGAGGTCCGAAGATCCCCCGCTTTCTTCCGTAGATCGTATGCGGTATTAATCCGGCTTTCGCCGGGCTATCCCCCACTACAGGACACGTTCCGATGTATTACTCACCCGTTCGCCACTCGCCACCAGGGTTGCCCCCGTGCTGCCGTTCGACTTGCATGTGTAAGGCATGCCGCCAGCGTTCAATCTGAGCCAGGATCAAACTCTTCAGTTCAAACCTGTTACTGTTTTTCGGTTCCGCAGTCGCCTGCTAAAAACCGGTCGCTCACTCAACGTACTGACGATGATTAATCCGTCTTTCGACAGATAAACCTTCCTCTGATACTTCGTGTGAGACTCTTGATTACTTTTGCCATTGCCTCAGCCCC
>NZ_FCOB02000019.1 GCF_001545075.1 Caballeronia ptereochthonis | reverse complement strand
GCGCTAGTTGGGCGTCGATTCCATTTGCGGTTCGCGCAGCGGGAAGAGGGGGCAACTATACAGACAAGCGCAATTCCACTCAGGGATTTCGCCTTGCTGTCGGTCTTTGAAATAGTTACACCGGAAAGCGACTCAGTGGATGTCTGACTGCTACGAAAATGGCGGCAAGTTATTTGCCTACTTGCCACCAGTACCCGAGAGGAAATGTCGTGGCCACGATCTAAGAGTCGGCGGTTGGCCTTCCATTCCTATTGGAATTCATGCCGCTGATAGCACGGGAAGTTATACGAACCAGCGAAACTCCGCTCATGGTTTCGTCTTGCAGTTGATTCTTGATTGAATAAATTAGGAAAACAACATTTTTTGACAACGAAGGAGGATGGGTGAAGAAACCGTATCGGCGAGGCATTGCTGACCACGCAGACCGCATTAGCCAACGCAAAGCAGCAGCGGATTCAGGCGTTTGCAGACTGGAACGATGCGCGGGTAGACCTCGCATCGAAATTGGGCGCGCTTGGACGGAACGACATCTGATGAAACAGGCTCCCACTTTCATCAATCATCACGGAGCAGAGATGATCAACTCATATCGAAGAGGGCATTTCGTATGCCTCGCCTTATTGGCTGTATTGACCGGACCGTCAGTTTCAGCAAAGACAAGTGCGCCACCGACCACGTTCAAAGACTGCGACTACTGCTCGGAAATGGTCGTACTTCCAGCCGGTCAGTACATGATGGGTGCGACGAAGGACGATTTCGAAGGCGATTTCAAAAAGTATCAGTTGGAACTCACCGTAGAAGGTCCGCCACGTTCCATGCGCGTGAAGTCATTCGCGCTCGGTCGCTTTCATGTCACCAGGAAACAGTTCGCCGTTTTTGCAAAGGAGACGGGTTTTAACGGCAAAGGCTGTATGACATTCAAGCGGACGGACTGGGATTTCGTTTCAGACGCAGACTGGCAGAACCCCGGCTTCCCTCAGACCGATGATGATCCGGTCGTGTGCGTCTCATGGAACGACGTACAGCAATATATCGAATGGCTGAATAAGAAACTCGCTGGCAAGACCGTACATCGCTACCGGTTGCCGACTCAGAAGGAATGGGAGTATGCCGCGCGTGCCGGCACGACTACGCCGACGTATTGGGGGAGCAGCAGACAGGAGCAGTGCCGCTATGAGAACGCTCGCGATGAAACAGCAAAGGCGCTAGGCCCGGATTACCCAGTTGCGCCTTGCGATGATCATTTTCTTTGGACCTCGCCAGTGGGTTCCTTTCTGCCGAATCGGTGGGGGCTGTATGACATGCTGGGCAATGCAACGCAGTGGATGGCTGACTGCTCCGAAAATAGCGGAAAGCTGTTTGCCTACTTGCCACCTGTCCCCGAGAGTAAATGTCGCGGCCACGATCTGCGGGGCGGCAGTTGGGCTTCCATTCCGATTGGAGTTCGCGCCGCCAATGGCACGGGAAGTTATACGAATCTGCGAAATTCCGCTCATGGTTTTCGTCTTGCGGTTGATCTTTGATTTTAATAACTTATGAGAACCCGTATGTCCGGTATTACCACTATTCAAACTTCATCGAATATCGCAACGGCGTTTGGCGCTTGGAGCAGCTTCACACAGACGCTTAACGACTACCGAAAAGGCAAAGCGGAGCAAGATGCCGTAGTACAGGCGGGTGCAAATCTAGCTGCCGCTGCATCGGCTCTGGGGTCATCGCAATTCGCCCAAACCTTCTCGGGGATTGCCGGATTCGCAACCAGCGCCGCTAACTTCAAAGCCGATCTTCGAACCTATAAGGAGGCGGCGCAATTCGGCGATTCCCGCGCCCGCAACGCGGCCTTCGTTTCCTTGGTTGGCGATGCGGCCGGCCTGGCCCAGGCGGTCGCTTCTGGAATGGGCGCCATCGCCGTACAGGCGGGTGAAGTGGCTCTTGTGACGGCTGCCGCTTCGATGGGTACTGCCGCTGGAGCCGTCGGCGCTGCCTCAGCCATAGTGGGCTTCGGCATGTCGACGATCTACGGAATCCAAGACTACTTCCAGGAACTCGATAACCAACTGATGCGAGCGAAGGAATGGAACGACTTCACGCTGGATCTCGGAGCCTCGAATATAAACGGGCAATCGGTTATCGTCATGGCTGGACGAGCAACTGATTACTTCACGTCGAGCCGGCTCAATGGAAGCGCGTTCGTGTACGACGAGTTTAATACTGCCGGAGCCTGGAACAGCGGCGTGGTGCTGGCAATGAACGGCGGCACGGGTTACGAGGAACTGTATGGACGGGATGTCATCTCCGATGTATCGGCATTCAAGATCAATCTGGCCGCTGGAGCCAGCGCGACGATTCGGGGGAACGACAACTCGATCTATGGCGGCTCCAGTTCCTATACCAGGCTTTATGGCTACGGAAACGTCGTGAGCCTGGCTTCCAATTCGGGTGCGGGACTCGATCTCTTCAGCCCGCACGCGAATACCACCGTCTACGGCGTCGGCAACACGATCGGTCTCTATGCATCGAACAATGTCGTCCAGACCTATGGCAACACTGTCTGGTCCGCGAATGCCGGATATAGCAGCGGCATCCACGGCAACGACAATTCGATCCATACGGGCGCACATTCCTATACCGAACTTTACGGCTATGGAAACCGCGTAGGCATGGTTGACTATTCGGGTTCGAGACTCAACCTCTATAGCGAATGGGCCTATACCGAAATCTACGGCCTCGGCAACACGATCGGCATTGGCGCGTCGAAAAATGGTGTCAAGTCGAACGGAAATACCTTCACTTTCTCAGCTACCGGCCTTAACACCGACATCTACGGTGATTGGAATGTCATCAATGCGGCAGGCTGGTCAAAGACAACCCTTTTCGGCTGGAACAATACCTTCAATGCCGCCAGTAATTCCGGTGCCCAGTGCGATTTTGCGAGCCACTCTAGCGGAACGGTAAACGGCTATGGCAACACGGTAGGTATCTGTGGCTCGGACATCTACGTCAATTCAAGCCGGAATTACATCAATGCTATGGCGGGCACTTCATTCGCTCTCACTGGCTACGGCAACGTTGTGTACTCGGCGTCCTGGTCGAGTTCCATGGTCGCCCTCGTCAACGAGTACGCCAGCGCAACGGTCCACGGAGAGGGCAACAAGATTTACGTCACCGCGTCACATACCGATGTAACGACGGACGGCAACACGATCAATTTCTCGGCAGGCGGATTCACTTCGGACATCCACGGCAACTGGAATGTGATCAATGCCGGAGGCTGGTCCGCAACGACCGTCAGCGGCAGGAACAACACCATCAACACCCCCGACAACTGCGGCGTCACCGTCAATTTCACGAGCAACTCGGAGGCGACGGTAACCGGTCACGGCAACACCATAGGTATCTGCGGAACGGGCATTTCGGTCAATTCGAGCGGAAATAACCTCAGTACTGTGAACGGCGCGTCCGTCTCGGTGGGCGGAGACGGCAACAACGTGTATTTTGGTGCGGGCTCTTCGATCAGCAACGTTGGAAATTCGAACACGCTCGTGGGTTCGAATGGCCATATCGAAATTGCGGTGACTGGAAGGCCGCAAGTCGTCTCAATCTACGGGGACGACAACTATATAACCTTCAATTCAGCAGATTCCAGCAACGTGACTGTTTATGTTTATGGCTCACGCAACGTAGCCGATGTCATGTCGAGACCGCGTGTTACGTTCAATGGTGGGGACAATACATGGCTGAATGCGGGCGGCAGGGACGGCGGCGGTGCGGGTGCGGACAGAGGGGGCAGCGACAGAACGGGGAACGTCCATGTCGGAGATATCGGAGACGTTGGTCCGCTTCGCGGCACGCGAGATCCCGCTTATGCAACGGACTCCACCGATTCGCAGAGCCGGAATCTCATCGCCGCGATGGCTTCCTACGGGGCTGACACTTCGGCATCCTCTGTGTTCGTCTCGCCTGCACAAAATGATCCGCAAATGCTGCTCGCGGCAAGTGCTGACTGATTGATCTGCCAGCCAACATCGCTGGACTCAGCTGATGAATGGAGCCCCGCTCTTTGCGAGCCTTACTTCAGGACTGCTCCGCGACCGCCGCATCATAAGCAGTCGAAGCCTGCGATCAACCCGACGCATTCGCACTCGTGACAGGCGCCGCGCCACAACTCTCCCGCAGCTCGAACCATGTCGGCAGGCTGACGGTTTCCGGCTCGCCCGGCGCTTCGATATGCGCCAAAAGCAGTTGCGCCGCCCGCGCGCCCAGCAGCGAGGCATCACGCATCACGGTCGCAATGGCGGGCTGGTGGAAACGGCATAGCGGAACGTCGTCGCAACTGACGAGCGACAGATCCACCCCGAGCTTCAATCCCCGGCGATGCACCGCGCTCAGCGCACCCTCCAGCAATTGATTGCCGCCCAGCACGATAGCGCTCGGCGGCCGCTTTTGGGCAAGCATCTCTTCGAGCGCGGCCTTCCCGTGCTCCGGCGAAAGCGTTCCGCGATGCACGATCAGATCCCGCTTCAACCCGAGCGAATCGAATGCGTCCTGCATTGCGCGGATGCGCTCGCGCGTCGGCCGCACATCGCGCCCGACCACCAGACCGAGGCGTCGATGCCCGCTCTCCAGCAGATGCCGCGCAGCCGCGCCGATGCCCTGGTAATGATCGGAGAGCACGTAATGCGCGGGAATATCGTCCGGAAAGCTGCGGTCGATGACCACGATCGGCGACTTCACATTGCGTAGCGCCGCGAGCGTGGCCGCATCGTCCTCGAGCGCGGGCAGAAGAATGAGCCCGTCCACCTGCCGCTGCATGAGCACTTCGATGCGCTCGGCATCGATGCTCGGCACCCCGCCGGAATTGGTCAGCAGCACCGAAAACCCCGCGACCGACAGCACGCTCTCCGCGCCGCCGACGATCGATGCGATGAGCGGATTCGTGATGTCCGACACGACGAAGCCGATCGAACGCGTCGCGCGTCTCCTCAAGCCCTGCGCGAGCGCATTGGGCGTATAGCCGAGCGCGCGCGCGGCGTCGAGCACGCGCTGTGTGAGCTGCGGGCTCGAACCGGGCTGACCCGACAGCACGCGCGACACCGACGCGATTCCCACCCCGGCCAACGCCGCCACCGCCTTGATTCCGGGCCTTCCCTTCGGATCGCCCGGCGCATTCTCACTCATCGATCCAATCTCCGCTTGACGCGCTAGTCTACAACGATTATCTTCTGGAAACGTTTCCGGGAAACGTTTCCAAGCTGCAGAATCAAGGCGCCGCCGTTTTCGGGCGGCGATCGTCATGGAGCGAGACGAGCGCACCGCCGCGAGCCGTGCGCATAACAAAGAGGGTGATACGTGGAGAGCGCAGCACGTATGACGCCGGAAATCCGGCGAGCGGTACGCAACGCGATATTGAGCGCGATCGTGGGAACGGCGATGGAGTGGTACGACTACTACCTCTACGCCACTGCCGCCGCGACGCTGTTCAATCATCTGTTCTTCCCGTCCTACGACCATCTGACCGGCACGCTGCTCGCGTATGCGAGCTTCGCGATCGGTTTCATCGTGCGTCCGGCGGGCAGCGTGATATTCGGAAGACTAGGCGACAGGATCGGGCGCAAGGCGGTGCTCATCATCACGCTCTTGCTGATGGGCGGTTCCACCACACTGATGGGTTTCTTGCCGACCTATGCATCGATCGGCGTATGGGCGCCGTTGCTGTTGTGCGTGCTGCGTGCGGCGCAAGGTCTCGGCTCGGGCGCGGAATACGCGGGCGCGGTGCTGATGGTGATCGAATATGCGCCCGCGAAGCGTCGTGGCCTGTACGGTTCGCTGCCCTATACGGGTGTCGCGCTCGGCCTTCTGATGTCGCTCGCGACGTTCCATCTGTCCTCGTCGATGTCGAAGGAAGGCTTCGAGGCGTGGGGCTGGCGCATTCCGTTCCTGCTGAGCGCGGTGGTCGTCGCATTGGGCGTACTGTTGCGCAGCCGGCTGAAGGAGACGCCGGTCTTCGAGGAACTCCGCCGCAAGAAAGGCGTGGTGCGCGAGCCGATCACCGAAGTGTTCCAGACCTCGCTGCGCCCGATGCTCTGCGCGTGGGGTGCGCGTCTCGGCGACAACTCGCTCGCGTACATCTACGAATCGTTCGTGATCGTCTACGTGACGCAGCAACTGCACATGTCGCGCGACATCATCGTGACCGCATTGATGTGGAGCACGGCGCTGCAGTTCATCACCGTGCCGTTCTTCGGCTTCGTGTCGGACGTGATCGGCCGCAAGCCTGTTTATATGGCTGGCGCGCTGCTGTCCGGCCTCGCCATCTTCCCGTTCTTTTCGATGCTGCAAAGCGGTCAGCTCGTTTGGATCTACACGGGGCTGTTCCTCGTGTCGTCGATCGCCAAGACGATGATGACCTCCGCACAGAGCCCCTGGCTCGCGGAGATGTTCCCCTCGCGCATTCGCTACACCGGCTTCTCGCTCGCACGCGAAGTGACCTCGCCGATCTCGGGCGGCATCGCGCCGATGATCGCCGTCGCATTGCTGGCGGCGGGGCAGGGCTCGCCGCATCTGGTCGCGTGGTACGTGGTGGCGCTCGGCGTCATCACGGCGGTCTCGGTGCTGCTCGGGCCGGAAACACGCGGCCGCGCACTCGACGATCCCGCGCGCGGGGAAGACGCCACGCTGCGTCACGCCGTCGCCATGCCGAACGACGCGCATTGAATTCACGCAGCAAATGGAAATCACTGAAGGAGCAAAGATGAAGATCACGAAGGTCGAGCCGCTGCATATCGGTCAGTTCATGTTCGTTCGCATCGATACCGACGAAGGCATCACCGGCTACGGCGAAGCGGGCATCTGGGGGCACATCGAAGCGGCGGGCACCGCGATCAGACGCTTCGCGGAATATCTCGTCGGCAAGCGCGCATTCGATATCGAGCATCACTGGAACGTGATGCATCGCTTCAGCTATTTCCAGGGCCTCGCGATCAACGCGGCGATTTCGGCCATCGACATCGCGTTGTGGGACATCAAGGGCCGCGCACTCAATGTGCCGATCCATGAACTGCTCGGCGGACCGGCGCGCAAGAAGGCGCGCATCTACGGTCACATCTATGAAAGCAGCATCGAGAAAGTGCTGGAGGAATGCCAGCGCAAGATGGAGGCGGGCTTCAACGCGTTCGGCCATATCAACCCGTTCCTCGACGAAGGCAACGACAAGGTCTACTTCAAGACGCATATCCGCAAGATGCGCGATGCGATCGACAACGTGCACAGGATGCGCGAAGTCGTCGGTGATCGCGTGGATCTGCTGATCGAGCTGCATCGGCGTCTGACGCCCGCGGAGGCGGTGACGTTCACGAACGGCATCGAGCAGGACATGCCGATGTTCGTCGAAGACCCGATCCGCCCGGAGAACGCCGATGCGATGGCGCGCGTGGCCGATCGCATTCGCGTGCCGATCGCGACCGGCGAGCGCTTCTGCACGATCTACGAGTTCCAGGCGCTACTCGCGCGCAACGCGGTGGAGTATGCGCGCGTGGACGTGGCGGTGTGCGGCGGCATCACGGGCGCGAAGAAAGTCGCGGCGATGGCCGAGGCGCATCACGTGCAAGTGGTGCCGCACAATCCGTTGTCGCCGATCGGGCTCGCCGCGTGTCTGCAAGTGGCCGCCGCGATTCCCAACTTCGCGGTGCAGGAGTACGCGACGGGCTTCGAAGCGGGCGTGTTCGAATCGACCGGCACGCATCTGGGCAGCGATATCGTCGACAAGGTGCCGTTGCCGCGCGAGGGCTTCGTCGATATTCCCGATGGCCCGGGGCTCGGCATGTCGCTGTTGCCCGACGCACAGAAGATTCGCCCGCCGCTCGTCAAGCCCATTTCGATGCGGCCGCACTTCGATGGCTTCGTCATCGATCAGTGATGGCGGCGATGCGTGCAGGTCGCAAGCGATGCGGCCTGCACGCCCGGCGGATCACTCAATCGACAACGGCAGGCCCGACATAATGCGCCCTTGGCCGCAACAGACTTCCCTCCGTGATCTGTTCGATCGAATGAGCCATCCAGCCGACGCTGCGTGCGATGGAAAACAAGGCAAACGCCGAACCCTCCGGAAGACGACAATGCTCGACGAGCGCGGCGAGCGCGATATCGATCGCGGGCAACTTGCCTGTCAATCGTTCGACACAGGCGATCAGCTCGCGCGCGGCGTCCGGCACCTCGAAGGCGGACAGAAGCTGGGCCGCGCGCGGATCGCCCTGCGGATACAATTCGTGCCCGAATCCGGGCAACGAATCGCTATCCGACATCCGGCGCCGAACCACGGTCTCGGTTCCCGAGCGTTTTGCATCGTCCATGAACTCACGAACGCGCACGATGGCATTGCCGTGCATCGGCCCGGAGAACGCGGCGAGTCCCGCGATCATGCTCGCTCCGAGCGACGCTCCCGTCGATGCGGCGACGCGCGCTGCGAATGACGAGCTCGTCAGTTCCTGATCGGCAAGCAGTACCAGCACGCGGCGAAGTAAATCTGCATGATGCGGGACGCCCCATGCATCAGCGATCCGCAGATGCAACGGGCTGTCATCCGATCGCAGCTCCACGAAATTGCTGGCGAGGCAGCCGACCAGTCCGGCGGCTTGATCCACCATGCCCGCGAAGTCGCCTGACCACACTGCTCGATCATTCGCCGCGGCGATAGCCATGGCAGCGTAGACCCGCGCCCCGATCGGACCATCGAACGAGTCTGGCTCGAACGACGGAAAGTGCGGCAGTTCGGCCATCCCCCAAAGCAGCCGCGCGGCTTCCTCCAGCGTGGCCGATGCGGCCAGTTGCACGGCATCCCTGCCGCGATAGTAGAGCCTGCCGTGAACAATCGTGGAGATACTGGTATCGATGATCGGCTCGCCCCAGGCCATCGTGCTTGCCGCAATGTTCTTCCGGGCCCGCCCGAGGCTGCGCTTCTTCAGAAGTGTCGAGATATCCGCTGCGCGATAGAGATTGCGGTTCGCATGCTGCGGGTCGCCCCGGACCTCGATCTGACCGCGGCTGACATAGGCGTATAGCGTCTGCCTGCGCACGCCCAGGGCTTCGCAGGCCTCTTCCTGTGTCATCCAGTTCTTCACGTTGATCGATTCAATCAAGATTGACGGTCATCCATCGCATCGGTTTAATGCAAGACATAAACCACCCTGAGAAAAGCGCGACCGACAGGTCGAAAGGCCATCGCGCCATGCGTTGCGAGCCGTTCAGGGACATGAAAGAGGAGATATCAGTGGCTATAGAGCGAACGACTCAGTATATAGCGGGCACGGCGGCTCGCACGACCCGCACCCGTTACTCGATCCTCGCGATGATCCTGCTCCTGGCGACGGTGGCCTATGCGGACCGCGCCATTCTGTCGATTGCGGGCCCCGGCATATCGAAGGAATTCGGCCTGGATCACGTGCAATTGGGCTACGTGCTGTCCGCCTTCAGCTGGGCTTATGTGGTCGGCCAGATACCCGGCGGTCTGCTGCTCGATCGCTTCGGCACCAAGACGATGTACGGCGCAACGCTGATCCTGTGGTCCATCGCGACCATGATGGTCGGCTTCATCGGCAACTTCACCTCGGATCTGTCGATTGCGCTGGGACTGCTGTTCTCGCTGCGCTTCGCGCTCGGACTGATCGAAGCACCGAGCTTTCCAGCCAACGGCCGTGTCGCGGTCATGTGGTTTCCGAAGGAGGAACGCGGCCTTGCCACGTCGCTCTTCGCATCGGCATCATATTTCGCCGTGGCCATTTTCTCGCCGTTCGCGGGATGGCTCACGTCGCGATTCGGCTGGCCCGCTCCATTCATCGCGCTGGGTTTGATCGGCATCGCGGCGGCGGGCGTGTGGGCCGTCGTCATGTACGAGCCGCGCAAACATCCGCGTGTGTCCGGCAGCGAGCTCGATCACATCATCGCAGGCGGGGCGATGATCGACATCGATTCGAAGCACGCGCTCGAATCACGCCCCGCGCTTTCGGCCGGCGTGCTGCGCGTGCTGCTCGGCAATCGCATGCTGTGGTGCTCGTATATCGGCCAGTATTGCACCATCGCGCTGAGCTACTTTTTCATCACCTGGTTTCCGATCTACCTCGTTCAGGCGCGCGGCATGAACGTGATGCAGGCAGGCTTCGCGACCATGGTTCCGGCCGTTGCGGGCTTTGTGGGCGGCATTGCGGGCGGAACCATTTCCGACTGGCTCATTCGTCGCGGCTGGAGCGTGTCATGGGCCCGCAAAACGCCGTATATCATCGGCATGGCGATGGGTTGCAGCATCGTTTTGTCGGCCGTCACCGAAAGCAATATCGTGATCGTTCTGCTCATGACGCTGGCCTTCTTCGGCAAGGGCGCGGCTGCAGGCGCGGGAACCTGGGCCATCGTCAGCGATACGGCTCCGCGCGAGGCGGTCGGACTCGCCGGCGCGATCTTCAATTGCGTAGGCAATATCGGCGGTATCGTGACGCCGATCGTCTTCGGCTATCTCGTGCAGGCGACCGGCGGCTATACGGTCGGACTGTACTTCGTCGCCGCGCACTGCCTGGTCGCGGCCGTCGTCTACCTGTTTTTCATGGGCAAGATCGAACGCGTCAAGATGAGTTGAATCGCCGCTTCAGACTTCGCCCTGCGTCACTTGCACACAAGCCCGGAGCGAAAAATACGCGCCGGGCGTTCATCATCAAATCCGAACCATGACCAAGCCCGTTATCCTCAATGCGGCAGAATTGCCCGAGTGGACCCACGCGGAACTGAGCGCGCTTTTCGCCGTGCTCGATCTGCCGAAAGATCCCGCAGCCGCAAGTGCGTTTCTGAAAGAGCACGGCAGCGAGGTTCGCGGCATTGCGCTGCGTAAAGCGAGGATCGATGCGGCATTCCTCGATGCGCTTCCTGCTCTGGAAATCATCTCGAGCTATAGCGCGGGACTGGACAACGTGGATATCGAGGCGACACGCTCGCGCGGCATCCGCATCGAGAATACCTCGCATATTCTTGCCGAAGACGTGGCGAATGCGGCGGTTGGCCTTGCACTGGCGCTCACGCGCGACTTCGTGAATGCGGATGCCTACGTTCGCTCGGGCCAATGGCCGGTGCGGGGTCATTATCGGCTGGGCCGATCGATCTCGCGCATGAAGGTCGGCGTCGTCGGACTGGGGAGCATCGGTTCGGCCATCGCGAAACGGTTACAGGCTTTTGGTTCGAAGATCGCCTATTTCGGTCCCAGCCGCAAGGCCGTCGATATTCCTTACTACGACGACGTGTCCCGCCTCGCACGCGACAGCGACATGATCATTCTCACGTGTCCGCTTTCGCCCGCGACGCATCATCTGATCGATGCAGCCGTCATCGAGGCGCTCGGTCCGAACGGATTTCTCGTGAACATTGCTCGCGGTCCGGTGGTCGATGAAAGCGCCCTCATCGAGGCGCTTGCCGCAGACAAGCTCGCGGGCGCCGCGCTCGATGTGTTCGAGCATGAACCGGCCGTTCCCGAGGCGCTCCTGCGCGATCATCGGCTGGTGCTGACGCCTCATATCGGGTCAGGAACCGAAGAAACGCGGCGCGCCATGGCGGAAAATGTCGTCGATACACTGGCGAAGCATTTCGGCATCGAGGGGCCGCGTGATCGGGCGGCAAGCATGAAGGAACTCGAGACCATCGACTGAGCCAGCCTGCGCGACGCGCCATCGTCAGGATCTAATCGACGCCCTCCAGCGTCTCCCCACGCCCCGCGATGATTCTCCCCAGTTCGCGCGTGGACGGCACCCGTCGCCGCGGATTCGTCGAACCCGCCTCGTCCTCGGCGAGGTTCTCGATGATCGCGAGCAGCACCTTGCGCGCAGTCTTGATGTCGCGCTCGCTCAGACCGGTCACGCTTATTTCGTTGACTTCCTCCGCGAGCGGCACGAGCTTGTCCTTCAGCGCACGGCCATGCGGCGTCAGATACACGTGCGTGTTCTTCTTGTTCTCGGGCCGCTGCTGACGCTCGACCAGCCCGAGCTTTTCCATTGCAGTGACGGCCGCGAACGTGGTGGGCGCCATCACGCCCGCCTGCTCGCTCAGCTCGCGCTGCGTCAGACCGTCCGTTTCCCACAGGATGCGCAGGAAGGTCCAGTGTCCGAACGACACGGAATGCTCCGCGAGCCGCATCTGCAGCGCGCGCACCATCGAGCGCGTGGCGTCCTTCACCAGGTGGGCGAGGCGGTCGTTCGGCACGAATTCGTGCCAGTGGCGCAGCATCTCCGCGGTTTCGCGCGGCGCGCCTTCCACAGTTTTCTTTCGTGTCATGGCGGTGTCTTTTTCCAGTGCGGTTCTTTCCCGATTCACATGATAGCCGCTGGAAGCGCCGCCATGCGCGTCCGGCATGCGCCCGACGGCCCTCGGTGCAAACCCGAACTTGTTCGCGCGCGCCCGTCTCCTTACCATAATGATTAGATATCGAATAAAAGTGTCCGATGTCCGGAGCGGTGCGCTCCGGCGCATCATCCTCATGAGCAAGCGCAACGGAGACGTCTGGTGGCCAAATCCACTGTCACGCAATTCATGTCGGAATCAGACGCGACGGCAGCGCGCGTCGAAGCCACCTATCACAAGGTCACCTGGCGGCTGATGTCGTTCATCTTCGTGTGCTGGGTGCTGAACTATCTGGACCGCGTGAACGTGAGCTTCGCGCAACTGCATTTGAAGCAGGACCTCGGGTTGTCCGATGCCGCCTACGGCCTCGGCGTGAGCCTGTTCTTCATCGGCTATATCTCACTGGAAGTGCCGAGCACGCTGTGGCTCAAGAAGATCGGCGCGCGCCTCACGATCTCGCGCATCATGATTCTGTGGGGCGGGATATCGACAGCGATGGCCTTCATGACCACGCCGACGCAGTTCTATGTCGCGCGCATCCTGCTCGGCGCGGCGGAGGCGGGGTTCTGGCCGGGGATCATTCTGTACCTGACCTACTGGTATCCGGGCGCGCGCCGCGCGCGCATCACCTCGCGCTTTCTGCTGGCGATCGCGGCGGCGGGGATCATCGGCGGGCCGCTGTCGGGATGGATCCTGCACAACTTCGTCGATGTGCTCGGCTACAAGAACTGGCAATGGCTGTTCTTTCTCGAAGGCCTGCCCGCCTTGCTGATGGGCGTCGTCGCGTTCTTCTATCTCGTCGACCGGCCGCAGGACGCGCGCTGGCTCGACGACGACCAGAAGCGGATCATCCTCGATGCGCTCGCCGCCGATCGCGCCGAGAAGAAGCCGGCGAAGCACACGCGTCATCAACTGCTGGTCGCGCTGAAAGACCCGCGCGTCTATATCCTCGCGGCCGGCTGGGGCACGGTGCCGCTGTGCGGGACCATCCTCAATTACTGGACGCCGACCATCATCCGTCAGGCGGGCGTCTCGGATGTGCTCAACGTCGGCCTGCTGTCCGCGCTACCGTACATCATCGGCGCGCTCGGGATGTTCGCGGTCGCGCGCAGCTCCGACGTGACGCTCGAACGGCGCTGGCACTTCTTTGCGTGCACGGCGGTGGGCGCGCTGGGCGGCTTTCTGCTGCCGGTGCTGTCCGGCAACACCGCGGCGGCCATCGTCTGTCTCGGCATGATCTCCATTTCGTACTTCGGCGCGGCCGCGATCATCTGGTCGATTCCGCCCGCGTATCTCTCCGACGAAGCGGCGGCGGCCGGCATCGGCGCGATCAGCAGCCTGGGGCAGGTGGGCGCGTTCTGCGGGCCGATCGCGCTCGGCTGGATCAAGACGATGACGGGCAGTCTCGCGATCGGCCTTTCCGCGATCGCCGCGATCGTGATACTCGGCGGACTCGCCGTGCTGATCGGCGTGCCGGCGAACACCTTGCGCGAGCACGCGGAAAAGCGCGCCTGAAAAAGACTTCTCGCAGCACCGGCGGCGCCTTCGGGCGCCGTTTTTACTTGCTGCCGCGACGACGCGTTTCAGGGAAAACCCGCTTGCTTCCAAATGATTAGATATCTAATATAAACACATGGAGTGATGTTGCAGCGGGGACGTCATGGGTGATGAACGACGCAGGAGAGCAGGCGAAATGAGCGAAACGGCGAGCAACGAACTGTCATTCAGGACGCTCGTGGTGACGAAGAAGGAGCAGGTGGCGGAGGGCATCGTGAGCTTCGAGTTGCGCGATCCGGAAGGCGGCGCCCTCGAGCCCTTCACCGCGGGCTCGCACGTGACGGTGCGCGTGCCGAGCGGCGCGAATCGCAACTACTCGCTGTGCAACGATCCGGACGAAACCGCCCGCTACGTGATCGCCGTGAAGCGCGATGCGGCGGGGCGCGGCGGCTCGATCAGCATGACGGACGACGTGCACGCGGGCGATCGCATCGAGGTATCGGCGCCGCGCAACGAGTTCGAACTGAGCGAGCGCGCGCGGAGCTTCGTATTCGTCGCGGGCGGCATCGGCATCACGCCGATTCTCTCGATGATGCGCCATCTCAAGGCCACGGGCGGCCCGCGCTTCAAGCTGTACTACCTCACGCGCAGCCCCGAGATGACGGCGTTCATCGACGAGTTGTCGGGCGCCGAATGGAAGCCGCATGTCGTCGTTCATCACGACCGGGGCGATGCCGCGAACGCGTTCGACTTCTGGCCCGTCTTCGAGAAGCCCGGCAGCGGCACGCACGTGTACTGCTGCGGCCCGCGCGCGCTGATGGACGGCGTACGCGACATGACCGGCCACTGGCCGCAAGGCAGCGTGCACTTCGAGAGCTTCGGCGTGGATCAGTCGCGCGCGGCGGAGAATACGCCGTTCAGCGTGAAGCTGGAGCGCACGGGCCGCTGCTTCGAGATTCCGAAGGACCGCTCGATCCTCGAAATCCTGCGTGACAACGGCATCCGCGCGCCGAGCTCGTGCGAGAGCGGCACGTGCGGATCGTGCCGCACGACGCTGTGCGCAGGCGTTGCGGACCATCGCGACATGGTGCTCGGCGACGACGAGAAGCACGATCACATCATGATCTGCGTCTCGCGCGCGAAGAGCGAGGAACTGGTGCTGGATCTCTAACGAATTGTCCCCATTGAATCCGTTGGTCAGGAGAAGCGTAAATGCTCACGCATGAAGAGAACATGTTGCTGTGCCGTGTCGAAGGCGATGCCCCGATGGGTCAGCTGATGCGGCGTCACTGGACGCCTGTGTGCCTCATCGAGGAAGTCAGCGAGCCGGACGGCGCGCCCGTGAAGGCGCGTGTATTCGGCGAGGATCTCGTCGTGTTCCGCGACACCGACGGCAACGTCGGCGTGATGGACGAATACTGCCCGCATCGTCGTGTGTCGCTCGTTTATGGACGCAACGAGGATTGCGGCCTGCGTTGTCTGTATCACGGCTGGAAGATGGACGTGAAGGGCAACGTGATTGAAATGGTCTCCGAGCCTTCGTGCAGCGACATGACGAAGAAGGTCAAGCACAAGGCCTATGAAACGAAGGAATGGGGCGGCTTCGTGTGGGCATACATGGGCCCGCAGGACGCGATTCCCGAATTCGTGCCGCCCGCCTGGGCGCCGACGGAAGACACGCGCGTGAGCATCGCGAAGGCGATTCTGCCGTGCAACTGGGCGCAGATTCTCGAAGGCGCGATCGATTCCGCGCACAGCTCCAGCCTGCACTCGTCGGACTTCGTGCCGGCGCGTGTCGGCGGCGCGGAAGCGACCTCGAAGAACTGGCTGCGGCCGTCGACCGACAAGGCGCCGCGCATGCAGGTGCATCGCACGAGCTACGGCTTCCGCTATGCGGCGCTGCGCCGTCCGATCCAGAACGCCGCCACGCACGACTATGTGCGCTCGACGGTGTTCGTCGCGCCGGCCACGGCGCTGATTCCGCCGAACAACCTCTACAACGTCGCCAACATCAACGTGCCGTGCGACGACGGCAGCACCGCGTTCTATTTCATGGCGTGGGGCCATCCCGACAAGACGCCGGAAACGGAGACGTGGCGCAAGTTCCTCGGCCAGCGCGTGGGCATCGATCTCGACGAATACTACCGGCCGCTGCGCAACACCGACAACCGCTTCTGGCAAGACCGCGAAGCGATGAAGGCGGGCAACTTCACGGGCATCAAGGGCTTTCCGAATCAGGACATCGCGATGTGGGTGACGATGGGCCCGATCGCCGACCGCACGGAGGAGCGCCTCGGCGCGAGCGATGTCGCCGTGGTCGAGTTCCGCCGCCGCATGCTCGATGCGTTGAAGGAGTTCCAGGCTGGGGAAGCGGCCATCGGCACCGGCGACAAGGCGATTCCGCGCAGCGTGTGCTCGTTCCAGGCGATGGTGCCGAAGGACACCGACTGGAAGCAGTACGCCGCGCAGCCCGTCTGGGTCGAGATCGAGGAGCAGGGCGAAGTCGAGCCGAACTATCAGGTTCAGGCGTGATGCAGACGCTCAAGCTCGGCATCGCTGGACTGGGGCGCGCGTTCTCGCTGATGCTGCCGACGTTTCTCGCGGATACGCGCGTGAAGCTCGTCGGCGCATGCGATCCGCGCGAAACGGCGCGTGCGCAATTCGAAGCCGACTTCGATGCGCCGACCTTCGACGACATCGAAGCGCTCGCGCGCATGCCCGACATCGACGCAATCTACATCGCGAGCCCGCATCAGTTTCACGCGGCGCACACGCGCATCGCGGCGCGGCACGGCAGGCATGTGCTCGTCGAGAAGCCGATGGCGCTGTCTCTCGCCGAATGTGACGACATGATCGCCGCGTGCCGTGAGGCCGGCGTGCATCTGATCGTCGGGCACTGTCACAGCTTCGATACGCCGTATCTGCGCACGCGCGAGCTGATCGCGTCGGGCGCGTTCGGCGGCGTGAAGATGATTCAGGCGCTCAACTACACCGACTATCTGTTCCGGCCGCGCAGGCCGGAGGAACTGAAGACGGAAGAGGGCGGCGGCGCGGTGTTCAGCCAGGCGGCACACCAGGTCGACGTCGTGCGCCTGCTCGCGGGCAGCCGCGCGACGCGCATCCGCGCGGCGGTCGGCAACTGGGATGCGTCGCGCCCGACCGAAGGCGCGTACGCCGCGACGCTCTGGTTCGACAACGGCGCGTTCGCGACGCTCTCGTACAGCGGCTACGCGCATTTCGATTCGGACGAGTGGACCGGCTGGATCGGCGAAATGGGCCAGGCGAAGCATGCCGACGGTTACGGCGCCGCGCGGCGCAAGCTCGCGCTTGTGCAATCGCGCGACGAGGAAGCGCGTCTGAAGGCGGCGGGCACATACGGCGGCGCGGCTTACACGTCACCGTCGCGCTCGCAGCCGGAGCCGCGTCTGCATCAGCACTTCGGGCCGCTCATCGTGTCGTGCGAGCGGGGCGATCTGCGGCCGCTGCCGGATGGGGTCATCGTCTATGGCGACGAGCGTTGCGAACGCATCGCGCTCGATGCGCCGCGCGTGCCGCGCAGCGAAGTCATCGATGAGCTGATCGCCGCCGTGCATGGCGATATCGCGCCGCTTCACGACGGCGTGTGGGCGCGCGGGACGCTCGAAATCTGCCTCGCGATGCTGCGCTCCAGCGCGGAACAGCGCGACGTGCTCATCGGTGCGTGAAGAACTTCAGATACGAACAAGGGAACAGAACCATGGGCAAGCTCAACCTCTCGGTTGCGGTGGGTAACTACGACCGCATGCGTCCTCTCGTGGACGGCGAAGTGCAGATCGATGGCGTCGATCCTGTCTTCATGCTGCAGGACCCCGAGGAGATTTTTTTCCGCGCGTTTCGTCACGCGGACTACGACGTCTGCGAACTGTCGCTGTCGAGCTATAGCGTGAAGACGGCGGCGGGCACGAGCCCTTATATCGGCGTGCCGGTGTTTCCGTCGCGGGCGTTCCGGCACACGTCGATCTACGTGCGCAACGATCGCGGCATCGATTCGCCCGCGGATCTGAAGGGCAAGCGCATCGGCGTGCCCGAATACCAGCTGACGGCCAATGTCTGGGCGCGGCTCTTTCTGGAAGAGGATCACGGCGTCAAGGCCTCCGACGTCACCTGGGTGCGCGGCGGCTACGAGGAAACCGGCCGCGAGGAGAAGATCAAACTGAACCTGCCCGCCGATGTGCGCCTCGAGAACGCGCCGTCCAACGCGACCATCACGGGCCTGCTCGCCTCGGGCGAGATCGACGCGGTGATCGGGCCGCGCGCGCCGTCGTGCTTCACGAACGGCCATCCGAACGTGAAGTATCTGTACGACGATCCGCAGAAGGCCGCTGCCGACTGGTACACGCGCACGAAGCTGTTCCCGATCATGCATCTGCTCGGCGTGAGGCGCACTCTCGCGGAGCAGCATCCGTGGCTGCCGGGCGCGCTCGCGAAGGCGTTCGAGAAGAGCAAGGCGGTCGCGCTCGCGAAGCTGAGCGACACGTCCGCGACGAAGGTGACGCTGCCGTTCGTGGAAGAGCAGTTGCGCGCCGCGCGCCAGCTGCTCGGCCATGACTTCTGGTCGTACGGTTTCGAGCCGAACCGGCATGTGCTGTCGCGCTTTCTGAAGCGTCATCACGAAGAAGGGCTGTCGAGCCGTTTGCTGCAGCCCGAGGAGCTGTTCCACCCCGCCACGCTGGAGAGCTTCAAGATCTGACGAGCGGCGGCGTGCGAATCTTTGGTTGGGCTGCCGAACTGCCGGGTCGATTCCACTCGCTGTCAGGCGGCTCGATTCAATCGTCGTACCATCAGTTGTTCGACGGCGCCGTGCGCGCAGCATCATAGTATTAACCACTAGGGCATTCCGAGCATATCGCAATTACTCATGTCGTGATGTATGTCGGAACCGCTTATTGGACTAAATTGTCCATATAAGCGCTTGCCCTTATTGGGGAATCGAAATGGCTGCCACTCAACGAGGGGCCATGCCCCTTTCCGACGAAGACTATCGGCGCCAGTTACGCCGTGCCGTCATTGCCAGCACGATCGGTACGACGATCGAATGGTACGACTTCTTTCTCTACAGCACCGTCACCGGCCTCGTCTTCGCCAAGCTGTATTTCCCGGAATCGGACCCGCTCGTCGGCACATTGCAGGCCTTTCTGATCTACGCCGTCGGTTTTGTCGCGAGGCCGATCGGCGCGGCCATCTTCGGCCACTTCGGGGACCGCATCGGACGCAAGGCCACGCTGATCGTCACGCTGTTGCTGATGGGGCTCGCCACCTTCGCCGTCGCATTCGTGCCGACTTACGCGACGATCGGCATCTGGGGCGCCGTCGTGCTGACCGTGTTGCGCTTCATCCAGGGCGTGGGCGTAGGCGGCGAATGGGGCGGCTCCGTATTGATGTCGATGGAGTGGGCACGCACGAACTCGCATCGCGGCTTCGTCGCTTCATGGCCGCAATTCGGCGTGCCTGCGGGACTGTTCATCGCCAATCTTGCCGTGCTGGCAATGAGTCAGATTTCCGGCAATGCCTTTCTCACGTGGGGCTGGCGCGTGCCGTTCGTCCTCAGTATCGTGCTGGTCGCGATCGGCCTCTATATCCGCCTGAATATTCTCGAGACGCCGATCTTCTCCAGGCTCCTGGCCGAGCAGAAGATCGAAAAGACGCCGATGCTCGAAGTCATACGCCGGCAGCCAAGGGACATTCTTCTCTCCGCCCTTGTACGAATGGCCGAACAGGCGCCTTTCTATATCTTCACGGCCTTCGTCTTCACTTATGGCGTGCGGACCCTCGGCGCGTCACGCGATCTGTTGCTCGCGGCTGTCCTGGCCGCGTCCGTGCTGGAGTTTTTCACGATTCCACTGTTCGGTCACGTATCGGACCTCATCGGGCGCCGGCGGATGTATATGATCGGCGCGGCCCTCGCGGGCATATTCGGCTTTATCTATTTCGCCATGGTCGACAGCAGGGACCCAGCCTGGATCTTCGCGGCCATCGTGCTGTCACTGGTTCCGCATTCGATGATGTACGGTCCGCAGGCGGCTTTGATCGCGGAGTCCTTCACGGGGCGGCTGCGGTACAGCGGCGCGTCACTGGGCTATCAACTGGCCTCGGTGATTGCAGGCGGACCCGCGCCGTTGATCGCGACCGCGCTTTTCGCGTATTACCACTCGGGCTATGCGATCGCAGGCTATATCTTCGTGTGCGCGTTGTTCAGTCTCGCCGCCGCATGGCGGATGGGCGACTACACGAACAAGGACATCTCGCGCGAATATGACGAGAGTCATCCGCTGGGCGAGCACGCCCACGCGAAACCGGCTCATTGATCGACGTCATGCGACGGTTGGCCGCTTTTCAATCACAGCCGCGGCATCCCGATCGTGCACGATCCAGTCGCTGAAGAGCCTGACCTTCGGCTGATTCGCAACGCAGTCCGGATAGACGAAGTAGTAGCGTGAGCCCGTCTCGAGCACGGTGTCGAACGGCATGACGAGTCGCCGGGCCGCCACGTCTTCGCTGACCAGCGTGCGGTCGCTGATTGCGACACCGAACCCCTGCATGGCGGCGTTCGTCGCCAGATCGAGCGTTTCGAATGTCGGCCCGAGGGTGGCGTCGATCTCGCTCGCACCCGCACGGTCCAGCCACAGCTTCCAATCGCGGTGATCCCGCGTCGGATGCAGCAGGGCATGATGCGCGAGATCCGCCGCGGCGGCCAGGGGCCTTTCATCGAGCAGATCCGGCGAGCAAACCGGCGTGAGCTGCTCGTCGAAGAGCGCTACGGCGTGCACGTCCGCGCCGGGCGACGATCCATAGATGATCGCGGCGTCGAACGATTCCACCTGAAAATCGACGTCGTGCTGCCAGGTCGTCGTGATTTGCAGCTGCAATTCGGGATGCTCGCTCTGGAAACGCATGATCCTCGGCAGCATCCATCGCATCACGCAGGTCGGCACTTTCAGCGCGAGATCGGTGCGCTGACGCGTAAGGCGCAGCGATACCTCCTCGATGCGCGCGAAGCCTTCCCGGACGACGGGCAGCAGCACGTCGCCTTCCGCCGTCAACGTCAGTCCCCTTGCGCCCCGTTTGAAAAGGGGAAACCCGAAGTACTCCTCCAGCGCGAGAATCTGCCTGCTGATCGCCCCTTGTGTGAGGCACAGATGTTCCGCCGCGCGCGTGAAACTGCGGTGACGCGCGACCGTCTCGAAGATCTGGAGTGCATTGAGCGGAGGAAGTCGTCGCATGGGGCGTGTCTCCGATCATGGGAACGATGTCGGCCGGGCATATGCCCGGCCGGGCAGCAACGTGACATGACGGTCATGCATATAGTAGCAAGTCGGACGCACGGTGCTAGTGGAGTATCTTGCCCAGGAATTCCCTTGCGCGGTCCGACCGTGGATGCGCAAAGAACGCGTCCTTGCTGTCGTCCTCGACGATGCGCCCATGATCCATGAAGATCACCCGGTGCGCGACCTTTCTGGCAAACCCCATTTCGTGGGTGACGCACATCATCGTCATGCCTTCCTGGGCCAGCTCGACCATCACATCCAGCACTTCGTTGATCATCTCCGGATCGAGCGCGGAAGTCGGTTCGTCGAACAGCATCGCGACCGGATCCATCGACAGCGCTCTCGCGATCGCCACGCGTTGCTGCTGGCCGCCGGAAAGCTGCCCGGGATATTTGTCCGCGTGCGCGCGCAGGCCGACCCGCCGAAGCAGGCGCAGCGCCTTGTCGGCGGCTTCGTCTTTCGAGCGCCCCAGGACTTTCGTCTGTGCGAGCGTGAGATTTTCCGTGATCGACATGTGCGGAAACAGCTCGAAGTGCTGAAACACCATCCCGACCTTCGCGCGCAGTTTCGACAGACTGGTGCGCTTGTCGCGGACGGACTCGCCGTTGATCGTGATGGTCCCGCTCTGGAACGGCTCGAGCCCATTGACTGTCTTGATGAGCGTCGACTTGCCGGATCCGGAAGGCCCGCAGACCACGACCACTTCGCCTTTGCTGACTTCGGTGGTGCAGTCGGTCAGTACCTGAAACTGCCCATACCACTTCGATACATTACCGATGGAAATCATGCGCAAACCCGTTTTGACATGGTTGAACGAGGACGCCTGCCACGGCGGCGAGCTTCACCGATGCCGGCCGACCTGATACCGGCGCTCAAGCGCGCGCGCATACCAGGTCAACGGAAAGCACATGGCGAAGTACAGCAACGCAACGAGGGCGTAGATCGGGAAGGGACGAAACGCTGCGTTCGTGATCATGGTCCCGGTCTTGGTCAGCTCCGTGAGCCCGATGATCGACGTGAGCGCGGTGCTCTTCACGACCTGCACGAGAAATCCCACGGTAGGCGGCACGGCGATCTTCCATGCCTGCGGCCAGACGACATAACGCAGCTGCTGCGTCCACGTCATGCCGAGGCTCGCCGCCGCGCTCCATTGGCCGCGCGGCACCGCCTCCACACAGCCTCGCCAGATGTCGGCGAGATAGGCGCCCGTGTAAAGCGTGAGCGTGACCGTCGCGGCGGCCCAGGGCGACACCTCGACGCCCAGCAGCGGCAAGCCGAAGAACCCGAGGAAGAGCTGCATCAGAAGCGGCGTGCCCTGGAACAGCTCGACGTACAGCACCACCATCCGGCGCAGCCACGGCAGCGGCGACACCCGCATGGCGAGCAGCACGAGCCCCGTCAGGCCGCCCCCGAGGAACGCGATCAACGACAGCAACACGGTCCAGCGCGCGGCGAGCAGCAGGTTGCGCGCGATATCCCATAGCGTGAATTCGATCATCGTGAACGCTCCTTGGGAAGGCCGGGCTCCGCGCCGCCGAGACGCACGGAGAACAGGCTACGCAAGCCGCGACGAGGCGCGATCATCACGCCACGGGCGGCCCGTCCCGCGAACAGCCGCTTGCCGAGCCGGTTGATCAGCATGCGCAACACGATCGACAGCGCCAGATAGATCGCGGTGACGATCACATAGCATTCGAACGAACGGAAATTGCGCGACTGAATGAAGCTGGCGGCATGGGTCAGGTCCGGCACCGAAATCTGCGATACGACCGCGGAACCGAGCATCACGATCAGCACCTGCCCGAGCAACGCCGGAAACACGTTTGCGAGCGCCTGCGGCAACACGACGTGGCGGAAGACCTGCGGGCCCCGCAAGCCGAGCGCCATCGCAGCCTGAGTCTGCCCGCGCGGAATCGAGTCGATCCCCGCCCGGACGATTTCGATGGCATAGGCGCCAAGGTTTACCGTCATCGCCAGCACGGCGGCCTCGATTTCGTCGACGTGCACGCCGAGACTGGGCAGTCCGAAGAACACGAAGAAGAGCTGCACGAGAAACGGCGTATTGCGGATGAGCTCGACATACGCGGCCACGAGGGCGCGAGCCCACTTCGAGCCCGCCACGGCGATGCACGCTCCCACGATGCCTACCATGCCGCCCAGCACGGTCGACGCGGCGGTCAGGCCGAGCGTGACCGCGACGCCATGCGCGAGTACGTCTGCGTAGAGGCCGAAGTCGCTGAAATCGAACGTGTAGGTCATCGCGGCGCCCTCCTGCGTGCGAGCGAGTGGAAAGCGAAGCGCATCACAGATCGGCCGGCAGCGGTGCCCGCAGCCACTTCTGGGAGATGGCGTTCATCGTGCCGTCCTTCTTCGCCGCCGCGATGGCCTCGTCCACCTTCTGCTTGAGGCGCGGCTCGTTCTTGTTCAGGCCCACGTGATCGGGCGAACTGAAGAGCGAAAACTTCTGCTCGGGATCGTTCGCGGGATGACGCGCGATGATCGTCGCGCCCACGTCGTTGCCCACCACGAGCAATTGCGCCTGACCGGACAGGAACGCGGAGATTGCGCCGTTCGGGTCGTCGAAACGCTTGATGACCGCGGACGGCGGCGCGACCTTGCTCACGCTCAGGTCTTCGAGGGTGCCGCGCGCGACGGCAACGGACTTGCCGGCCAGGTCGCCTGCGTTCTTCACCGCAAGCGATTTCGAACCGAACACGGCCAGGTTGTACGGCGCATACGGTTGCGAGAAGTCGATCACCTTTTCGCGCTCCGGCGTCTTGCCGACCGAGAGCAGCATGTCGGCTTTATGGTCGGCAAGGTACGCCATGCGGTTGTCACCCGTGACCTGAACCAGTTCGACCTTCACGTTGAGCGTCTTGCCGATCAGGCTCGACACGTCGATGTCATAGCCTTGCGGCTTCATGTCCGGCCCGATGGAGCCGAACGGCGGATAGTCCTCGAAGACGCCGATCCGCACGACACCGGACTTGTTGATCGTGTCGAGCGCATCGGCCTGCGCCAGCGGCGCAAATGCGCCAAGGCCGACGATGCACGAGAAGGAGAGGAGGGCGGACGTGCGCACGAGGAAGCGCTTCGCGGGATTCGTGGTGTTCATGAGGATGTCTCCTGTGATTAGGCTTGGGACGGCGTGAATTCAGTGCGCGGTGCGTGCCGCGATGAGCTTGCAGGCGTGCGGCGGTAATTCCGCGAAGATGGGCATGCCCACCTGGAGGTCCGGCGTCTCGCGTGGTGTCGTGGCCGCGGTCAGCGTGAAGCCGGCGCAATCGATGGTGGCTTCGAGCGACGCGCCGACATCCCGGATGAACGTCACCTTTCCGGCCAGCACATTGGGTCCGGGACTGGCTACGGCAGCCCGCATGGACACGTCTTCGGGGCGAATCAGCAGGCGGACCTCGCCTGCCGCGCCATTTGCGCGCGGCGCGGCATCGACGATGATCTGCTGGCCGCCCGGAAGCCCGATCCGGTCGCCGCCGTCGTGCGTGACGGGCAGGATGTTGCCGAGGCCGATGAAATCGGCGACGAATTCGCTGACGGGATTGCGATAGATGTCGAGTGGCTTGCCAACCTGGGCGATGCGTCCTTTTTCCATCACGACGATCTCGTCGGCCATCGTCATGGCTTCGCGCTGGTCATGCGTCACCATGATCGTCGTGATGCCCAGGCGCTGCTGCAGCAGACGGATTTCGACCTGCATCGCTTCGCGCAGCTTCGCGTCGAGCGCGGAGAGCGGTTCGTCGAGCAGCAACAGCTTCGGTGACGACGCGATGGCGCGCGCAATCGCCACGCGCTGACGCTGGCCGCCCGAAAGCTGGGAGACCGGCCGGTCCGCCATGTGCGGCAACTGGATCAGTTCGAGCAGCTCGGCGACCCGCCTGGCTTGCGCGCTTCTCTCGACCCGGCGCAGCCGCAGCGGATAGGCGACGTTCTGCGCGACCGTCATATGCGGGAAGAGGGCGAGCGACTGGAACACCATGCCGAAATCGCGCTGGTTTGCCGGCACGTGCGTAAGGTCGCGACCTGCAAATGCGACGGCACCGGACGATGGCGTTTCGAGCCCCGCGATGATCCGCAGCAGTGTCGTCTTCCCGCAGCCGGACGGTCCGAGAAAGCACACCAGCTTGCCGTCGGGCACGGCGAGGTCGACGTGATCGACGGCGAACGCGGTGTGAAAGCGCTTCGTCACCGCCTGAAGTGTCAAATGAGTCATGAGAGTTCCCTGTGCACGCGAAGGCCAAAGCGGCGACGGTTAAAGCACAACGCCTTCATCGCCGACCAGCTTCTCGAGCAGCCAGATCAATGCAAAGTCGACGAGCACGATGAAGACCGCAAACGAAAACACGGTTGGATCGAGCGACGACACGGTGCGGCTGTACAGCCAGATGGGCAGCGTCATCGTATCGATGCCGTACAGAAAGAACGTCACCGTGAATTCGTTGAACGAGATGATGAAGGCGAACAGCATGCCGGCGAGAATGCCCGGCCGCATCAGCGGCAACACCACGTCGACGATCGCGCGGCGCGGGCTCGCGCCCATCAGGCACGCGGCTTCCTCGAACTCGGGGCCGATCGACGCGACGGATGCGGCGCAGTTCTTCACCGTGAACGGCAAGGCGAGAATCACGTGCGCGATGATGAGCCGCAACAGGCCGAGCTCGACGGGCAGCACGTTGAACACGAGCAGCAGCGAGAGGCCGAGCATCACGAGCGGATAGACGAGCGGCAGCGCGACGAGCTGTTCGATCAGGGCCTTGCCGCGGAAGCGGTAGCGCGAGAGCGCGTAGGCCGCGGGCACTGAAACCGCGGTGGCGATGATCATCGTCGAGATCGCGACGATGAGGCTCGTCGTCAGGGCGGTTCCCATCGAGAGCACATCGCCGGCATCGGGCGACAGGAACGTGTGCCACGCGGCCTGATACCAGCGCAGCCCGAAGCTCTGCGGCGGAAACTCGAGCGTGTCCGAATTGCCGAATGACATCGTGATCATGGTCAGGATCGGCAATGCCGCGAGAAAGAGCACGATGGTCGCGAGCAGGCTGGCTGCACGGCTCAGACGTCCGGGCATGATCGCGGGAAGGCGCAAGGTGTTCATGAACGGGATTCCTCCATGCGTTGCATGCTGCGTACAAGCCGTTGCGAGACCGCCATGACCACGAGCGTCGCCACCATCAGCACCACGCCGGATGCCGACGCGGCCGGCCAGTTCAGGAGCGGCGCCACCTGGTCATGCACGAGCACGGCGAGCATGGGCACGCGACGCCCGCCAAGCAGCAGGGGGACGGCAAACGCGCTTGCGTTGTAGGCGAATACGAGCAATGCACCGGAGACGAGGCCTGGCATCGCGAGCGGCAGGATGATGTGGCGCAGCGTCTGCCAGCGGGTCGCGCCCAGCGTTGCGGCTGCTTCCTCGTAAGAGCGCGATACGGCGCGCATCGCGCTCGCGAGCGGCAGCACGGCGAGCGGGAAGGCGGTCTGGATCAGGCCGAGCAGCACGCCATTCTCGCGATAGAGCCACTGCAGCGGACGCCGGATGACGCCTGCGGCGAGCAGCGCATGATTCAGCAGGCCGGCCGGCCCCAGCATCACGAGCCATCCGTAGCCTTGCAACAGCAGGTTGACGAGCAGCGGCAGCAGCACGCCCGCGAGGAGAAGCCGGCGGGCGATCCGCGACTCGGTGCGCGCCATGGCAAGCGCCACGGGAATCGCGAGGAGCACCGCGCAGATCATGCTTTGAAATGCGAGCCGCAGTGTGAGCCAGAGCGAACGCAGGAAGTACGAATCGACGAGGTCGGTGTAATTGCGCAGCGTGAACGCATGCCACTCGTTCCCCGACACGCCGAAGCTCATGCGCAGCACCGCGAGCGCGGCCGCGACGAGCACGGCGAGAAATGCCAGGATGGGCGCGAGCAGCACCCATGGGGGCACCCTGGGCAGCGCCGGCGGCGCCGACCGCTCAAGGGCAACGCCCGCCATCGCTGCCGTCCTGCGGCGGAATGAAAGTGCGGACATGGATGTCAGGCCGAGAAGATTTCCGTATAGCGCTTGATCCAGGCCGGCTGTACCGCCGCCAGCGCCTTGTCGTCGTGCAGCACGGCGTTCTCCGCGATCTGCTGAGGGGACGGCACGAACGCGCGGCTTTCGGCCGGGATCACCGCCTTCGAGTTCACCGGACCGTTCAGCACGTCGGCGGCCATGCGGCCTTGCACGCCGGCGTCGAGCGAATGGTTGATGAACGCGTGGATCAGGTCGATGTCGCCCGGATGCGCCTTCGGAATGACCGTGAACATCAGCTGGGTCGCGAAGCCTTCCTTCATTCCGTACGTGACGGCCATCTTGTACTCGGGCTTGCGCAACTGATTGGGGAAGAATGCCGGCGAATAGATGCCGCCGATATCCAGCGACCCGGTGCGAAACAGGTCGGCGACCTGATTCGGATTCTCTCCGAGCGTGAGCACCCGGTCCTTCAGTTGAGCGAGCTTCACGAAGCCGGGCTCGATGTTCTGCTGCGAACCGCCGGCCATCTTGGCGGCAATGATCGCGAGATCGACCGCTTCGGCCCATTCCGGCGGCGGCAGGAAGAGACGGCCCGCATACTTCGGATCCCACAGCGCCTCGTAGGTCGAGGGCGGCGTCTTCACGGACGACGTGCTGTAGACGAGGCCGTCCGACCACAGCAGGTAGCCGATGCCGAAGCCGTTGGCGCCGGTCCGGTACTGCGGGGCGACATCCTTCAGATTGGGCAGCCGGTTCAGATCAGGCTTCATCAGGAGGCCGGCATCCGCGAGCCCCGAGGCCCCCACTCCCGCAAGCGTGATCACGTCGTAGGTCGGCCGGTCTCCCGCCGCCTTGACTTTCGCCACCATGCCGGACGTGCCGTCAGCCCGGTCGGCGATGACCTGTGCGCCGGTCTTCTGGCTGAAGGTCATGGCGATGTTGCGCAGTGCCGCGGCGCCAGTGTCGTCGGACCAGGTGAGCAGGCGCAGCGTCTTGCCAGCAAAGCGCTTCTCCTGTGCCTTCGCCGTGCTGATGAACGGCATCGGCAGGCTCGATGCAGCCAGCGCCATGCCGATGGTCTTGATGGCCTGCCTTCTGCCTCGTTTGATGTCTTGCATGGTTATCTCCTCGCTGAGCGATGCAGCAGTAGGTCAATGCGGTAGGTGATCGACAACGGCGCTGGTGAGAACACTCTAGGGATGCAAAATTTCGGAAACAAACGAAATCTCGGCATGGTTGCCATGAGCCGGGCGCATGGCTCGGGATTCGAAAAAGCCGTTCAGCCGGGGCCGGTCGCGGTCAATACCTGTTTGATTTCCTGGAAAGCCGCGAGTCCGAACGGCCCGAGCTCGCGGCCGAGGCTGCTTTTCTTGTAGCCGCCCCAGGAGGTCTGCGGAAAGATCAGTTGTGGTGCATTGATCCACACGACGCCCGCCTGCAGTGCACCGGCCACACGCTGGCCGCGCGCCGGGTCGCTCGTGACGACGGTTGCGACCAGCCCGAACTCGGTGTCGTTGGCCGTGGCGATCGCTTCGTCTTCCGTATCGAAGCTGCGCACGCACAACACCGGCCCGAAGATTTCTTCGCGCCACACCGCGCTGCCGGTGGGCACATCGACGAACATCGTGGGCTGCACGAAATATCCGCGGCCTTCCGGCGCGCCGCCCTGGACCACCAGGCTCGCGCCGTCCGCCTTGCCGCGCGCGATGTAACGCTGCACGCGTTCGTACTGCGCGCGGGTCGTGAGCGGCCCCATCTGCACGCCGGACGCAAACGGATCAGCGACGACGGTGCGCGCCACCCGGTCGGCGAGGCGAGCGATCAGCGCTTGCGCGAGCGGTCGCTCGACGAGCACGCGCGAAGTGGCCGAGCACATCTGCCCGGCATTGAAGAGCGCGCCGCCCGCCACGAGATCGACAGCGAGATCGAGGTCGGCGTCCGCGAAAACGATGATGGACGACTTGCCGCCCAGTTCGAGGCTCACGCCCTTGATGGTTTGAGCGGCCGCTTTCATGACCTGCTCGCCGACCGCCGTGCTGCCGGTGAACGAGACCTTTGACACCAGCGGATGTGTCGTGAGCGCTGCGCCGACTTCCGTTCCGGTGCCCGTCACGACGTTGGACACGCCCGGCGGCAGACCGGCCTGCTCGACGATCGCGGCCAGCTCCAGTTCCGGCAGCGGGGTGAATTCGGAGGGCTTCAGCACGACGGTGCATCCCGCGGCGAGCGCAGGGGCGAGCTTCCACGCCGTCGTGACCATCGGGAAGTTCCACGGCACGATCAATCCGACGACGCCCGCCGGCTCACGACGGATCACCGCGCGATGATCGCCGTTGGGGATGGCGACTTCTTCTTCGGCGGCATCCAGCCCTTCGGCCAGCTCCGCGTAATAGTCGAAGGTGGCGACCACGTCGCCGACGTCGATCCGGGATTCGGCGATCGGCTTGCCGTTGTTGAGCGACTGAAGGGCGGCGAGATGCTCGCGGCGCGCCTCCACGCCGCGGGCAATCGCTCGCAGAAGGGCCGCGCGCTCCGCGCCCGAAGTCTGCTTCCAGGCGCGAAAGGCATGTGCCGCCGCGCGCACCGCGCGATCTACATCGGCGGGGCCGCCGGCCTCCACTTCGACGATCGTCTCTTCAGTCGATGGATTGACGACGGGCAGCCGCTGTCTCGTCTCGGGCGCGCACCAGCGGCCGTCGATGAAGAGCTGAGTACGCAGCGGGAATTCGAAAAGGGGGCGTGCCTGCGCGCTCATGACGGCACCCGTGCGAACCAGTCGGCTTCGCGAACCTCGATCACGGTCGGGACCTCGCGCGATACCGCTCGCCGCAATTCGAGGTCGAGGGCCTGCGGGCCGTCGACGCTTGCCGCCTCGCATCCGAAAGCTCTTGCCAGCGCCGCGAAGTCAGGCGTGTAGATATCGACACCAACGGGCGAGATATCGCGCTCGGCCATATATTTCCGGATTTCGCCGTAACCGAAGTTGTTCCACAGCAGCACGATCACGGGCACGCGCGCTTCGACCGCGCTCGCCAGCTCCGGCAGCGTGAACTGAAGGCCGCCGTCTCCGATCAGGCATACGACCGGCCGTCCGCATGCGGCGAGCTTCGCGCCGATCGCGGCGGGCAGGCCATAGCCCAGGGTGCCGTAGCCGGTCGACGAGTTGAACCAGGAGCGCGGTGTCGGCGCATCGTAGAGGAAGTTGCCTGCGTAGACCGGGCTCGTCGAATCGCCTGCAATGATGACGTCGGGCAACGCACCGACGATCGTGTCGATCAGGCGCTTCTGCGATCGCATCGCGGCGTCGCAGCTGGCCATGATGGCGTCGCGCACTGCCGTCACGCGCGCGGCGCCCCAGTCGGACGAGGGAGGCCGAACAGGTCGCTCGTGCAGTCTTGTCGACAGGGCGCTCAACGCCTCCCGCGAGTCGCCGACGATGGCCACGTCCGGATGAACGTTGCGCATCAGCTGCTGCGCGTCGATATCGATGCGGATGAGCTGCCCGGCGATCGCGAACCCGCCGTCGAATACGACGTCATAGTCGGTCTCACCCAGTTCGGTTCCGACCGCGAGCACCACGTCGGCTTCGCGAATCATCGCGCGGGTTTGCGGAAGCGACTGCGTGGAGCCGATGAGAAGCGGCTGCCCGCACGGCAGGAGACCTTTCGCGTTGGTCGTGAGCGCGACGGGCGCCTGCAGCCGTTCGGCGATTTCGCGCAGTTCGACTGCGGCGCGTGCCGCACCGCCGCCTGCGAGGATCAGCGGGCGCCGCGCCTCGGCAAGCAGCTCCGCCGCGGAGGCGAGCGCGGCGGGGTGTGCGGTGGGCCTCGCGGGGCGCACTACGGGTGCCGCCTTGATGACGTTCGCCGGGGCAACGATCACGTCGAGCGGGATTTCGATATGCACAGGCCGGGGCCGGGCGCTCTCGAATACCGCGAACGCGCGCGCCAGCACCTGGGGCAATTCGGCGGCGTCCAGCAGTGTGTGGGAGAAGGCGGCGAGTCCGTTGAATACTTCGCGCTGCGAAGGCAATTCGTGCAGGCGCCCGTCTCCACTTCCCAGATCGCGCCGCGCATTGACACTCGATATCACGAGCATCGGTATGGAGTCGGCATAGGCCTGTGCCATCGCGGTCGCGATGTTGGTCATGCCCGGCCCGGTGATGATGAAGCACACGCCAGGCTTGCCTGTGACTCGCGCGTAGCCGTCGGCCATGAAGCCCGCGCCCTGTTCGTGGCGGGGCGTCACGTGCCGGATCGGCGAGCTCGCAAGACCGCGATAGAGTTCCACGGTGTGCACGCCCGGGATGCCGAACACGTACTGAACGCCATATTCCTCGAGCAATGTGACGAGCGCTTCGCCACAGGTTCGATGGCATGGAGCCACCTGCCGGTTTGCCGCTCTGACATTGCGTTCATCGAAGTGCTTGATGGATTCGCGAAGGTTCATCGGTCGTCGCATTCCTGGTTGGGTTGTCCGTGGACGCGGCAGGAAAGACGAGTCGGCATCGCGTGCTGAACGGCGGCACGAACTTGCAGTGATCTCGATTCGACTTGTCTTGTGCCTGGGCGCTGGCGGCTGTGTTGCAATCATTCTCGACGCGGTGCCGCGGCGGCAACAATCGAAAAGATTTCATGAGGCGCATGACTTTCCCGCATGAGCCAAGGAAAACCCGCATGCATTCACGGCGAACGCTGTCGGTGCAGCGCAGCCGAATGATGGACGTTGGTCAGGTGAGGCGAGGGCGGTTAACTCGGCGATTCGACGGGAGGCTTCGGGGGCATGAAGGAATTGCGATGCGACTCGCGTTTCATCGGCTGCGGCGCGCGTTCGGCCGCCCACCGCGCGATACGGGCATCGGGCAGCACCTCACGGCGCGAACTCTCGCGAACGCTTGGGGTTCGCTTCTTCACGCCGCGCGCTTTCCTCATACGAGTCGTGCAGCAGGCGCAACTGCCCGAGCGTGGCGCGGTCCTGTTACCGTCGCGAGCGCGCGGTCCGCATTCATTCCTTCGTGGTTTTCGGCCGTTGGGGCTGCTGTGACTGATCCGGGCGGCCGCGTTGCGTCGGCGCTCTCGTACATGCGTCCGGGGGCGTGACAAAAGGCACGTCGTCGCAGCAGCACGCATACACCGGAAATCCGTACGCATTCGTGCGGATGATGGTCGTTGGCCCGTGCAGCGGGCACACCGCTTTCATGGCGCCTCCCGAAACTCGTTGGTCGACTCTTTCCATCGTACACGCGATCGGGCAGTTCAACTGTCGCGCGCGAGCATGCACATGACGAGCGGTATGAGCGCGAGCGCGGCGCCGGCAAAGAACGTCGTCGAAGCGCCGCTGCGATCCCATAGCCAGCCCGCGATCGAACTTGCCAGCACCATGCACAGGCCACTCGCGAGATTGAACACGCCGAACGCGGTGCCGCGCAGCGAAGCGGGCGCCGCCTCGGCGATCATCGCCGCAAGAATGCCTTGCGTGAAGCCCATGTGCAGCCCCCACAAGGCGACGCCCGTGAACAGCGTCATCATCGACGCACCGGCGCCAAGCAGCACGTCGGCCGCGATCAGCAGCACGAGGCCGCAGGCGAGCAGCGCACGCGGGTTCCAGCGATCGGACAAGGCGCCGGCCGGATACGCGGAGAGCGAATACGCGAGGCTCATCACCACCATCACGCCGGGAATCCATGCGATGTCGAGCCCGGTCTGCTGCGCGCGCAGCACGAGAAACGCCTCGCTGAAACGCGCCAGCGTGAACGTGGCGCCGATGCCGACGACATACCAGTAACGGCCGGAAAATTCACGTAACGACTGCCAGTGCAGCGGCGACCGGAATCGACCTTGCACCGGCGGATGTTCAGGTTCGCGAACACCAAGGACGATGACGGCGACCGCCACGAATGCCGGCACCGTCGCGAACCAGAGCACCGCGCGGATGTGATCGGACAGCGCGAGCATCAGCGCGATGGCGAGCAGGGGGCCGGCAAACGCGCCGATCGTGTCCATCGACTGCCGCAAGCCGAAGCAGGCGCCGCGGATCTCGGGCGGCGCGATGTCCGCGACGAGCGCGTCGCGGGGCGCTCCGCGGATGCCCTTGCCGAAGCGGTCGAGCAGGCGCGCGGTCGCGACCAGCGCCGGCGTGTCCGCAAGCGGAAACAGCGGCTTCGTCAACGCGGCGAGGCCATAGCCGAGCAACAGCAGACCCTTGCGACGGCCGAGCCAGTCGCTCAAGGACCCGGAAAAGACTTTCACGATCATCGAAGTCGCTTCGGCGGCGCCTTCGAGCGCGCCGAGCGCGGTGACGCTCATGCCCATCGTCGTGACGAGATAGATGGGCAGCAGCGCGTGCACCAGCTCGGACGACAGGTCCATGAACAGACTGACGATGCCGAGTGCCCATACGGTGCGGGGAATCGAGGCTCGCCGGGTTGCATCGAGGTTGGAGGTCATCGGTTTGACGCGTTCGGACGGGTTCGGTCAGTGCGAAAGATGCGCGGTTTCTGCGGCACACATCGTGATCGTAGAACGGTTCTACGATTCGAGCGGCACCGCGCTCACGCACTTGAGTTCGTCGAGACACACGCTCGACTTGACACCGCTTACGCCCGGAATGCGCATCAGCGTATCGAGCAGGAATTCCGACAAGCCTTTAAGATCCCGCGCGATGACCTTCAGCATGTAATCGATATCGCCGGTGACGGCGAAGCACTCCTGGATCTCCGCGAGCCTGCCGACGACGCCCTTGAACTTCGCCAGGTCGCGCACGTGGCCGCGCTCCATCGTCACCTGGATGAACGCGACCACACCGAAGCCGAGCACTTGCGCATCGAGCCGGGTTTCATAGCCCTTGATCACGCCCAGTTCCTCCAGCCGCCGATGACGCCGCAACGTCTGTGCCGGCGACAGATTGATGGCCTCCGCGAGTTCGAGATTGGAGATGCGTCCGCGGGATTGCAGAATCCCGAGCAAACGCAGGTCGATACGATCGATCTCGATGGTCTGCAATTTTATTTCTCCGATGGGCGACTTGAGGAAATCCAGATTCGCAAACTAGGGTTTGTATGCGGCTCTTAGGAAATCATATTGTGCCGCAAGAAACTTACACTGATTCCCCTAATCGAGCGGGGCACGCTTGAAGTCGGAAGCGTCCGGAATCAACCGCAGCACAAAAGGAGAGAGACACGTGGCACATGAGGGACACGGCACGCTCAAGCGCGGCCTGAAGAACCGTCACATTCAGCTGATCGCGCTCGGCGGCGCGATCGGGACAGGGCTGTTTCTCGGTATCGCCCAGACGATCAAATCAGCGGGGCCGTCGGTCCTGCTCGGCTACGCGATCGCCGGCATCGTCGCGTTTTTCATCATGCGGCAACTCGGCGAGATGGTCGTCGACGAGCCCGTCGCGGGTTCCTTCAGCCATTTCGCGGACAAGTACTGCGGGCAATACGCGGGCTTTCTGTCGGGCTGGAACTACTGGGTGCTCTACATTCTCGTGTCGATGGCCGAGCTTTCGGCGGTCGGCATCTACGTGCAGTACTGGTGGCCGGGCGTCCCGACATGGGTCTCCGCGCTCGTATGCTTCTGCGTCATCAACGCGATCAACCTCACGAGCGTCAAATCGTACGGCGAGCTGGAGTTCTGGTTCGCGATCGTCAAGGTCGTGGCGATCGTCGGCATGATCGGCTTCGGCGGCTATCTGCTCTTCTCGGGCAGCGCCGGGCCGGAAGCGAGCGTGACGAACCTCTGGCGTCATGGCGGCTTCTTTCCGAACGGCATCTCGGGTCTCGTGATGGCCATGGCCGTCATCATGTTCTCGTTCGGCGGGCTCGAGCTCGTCGGCATCACCGCGGCCGAGGCGGATGATCCTTCGCGCACGATCCCGCGCGCGACCAATCAGGTGATCTACCGCATCCTGATCTTCTATGTGGGCGCGCTTGGCGTGCTGCTTTCGCTGTATCCGTGGGAGAAGGTAGTCTCCGGCGGCAGCCCGTTCGTGCTGATCTTCCACGCGATGAACAGCAACTTCGTGGCCCACGTGCTGAATGCGGTGGTGCTCACGGCGGCGCTCTCGGTCTACAACAGCGGCGTGTACTGCAACAGCCGCATGCTGTACGGCCTCGCGCAGCAGGGCAACGCGCCGCGCGCGCTGCTCAAGGTCAACGCGCGCGGCATTCCGCTCGTCGCGCTCGGCGTCTCCGCGCTCGCGACTGCCGCGTGCGTGCTGATCAACTACCTGATGCCGGGCAAGGCGTTCGAGCTGCTGATGGGGCTCGTCGTGTCGGCGCTCATCATCAACTGGGCGATGATCAGTCTCATTCACCTGCAATTCCGCCGCGCGAAGGCCCGTGCCGGTGAAACGACCACGTTCCGCAGCCTCGGCTATCCGCTCACCAACTACCTGTGCCTCGCCTTCCTCGGCGGCATTCTGGTGGTGATGTGCCTGATTCCCGATCTGCGCATCTCGGTCTATCTCATCCCGGTCTGGCTCGCCGTGCTGGGCGTGGGCTATGTCGTTCGCAACCGGCGCGCGGGCGCGTCGATGCCGTCGCGCGTGCCGCTGCGCTGAGCGTGTGGCCCGGTCGCGGGACGGCGCGCAGGGCCGTCCCGTTCGATCTCATCCGTTTGCCTTGCACTGGAGCTGTCATGTTCGAACACATCGATGCCTATCCCGGCGATCCGATCCTCACGCTGAACGAGAACTTCGCAAGGGATCCGCGCGAGCACAAGGTCAACCTGAGCATCGGCATCTACTACGACGACGAAGGCCGCCTGCCTGTCATGGGCGCCGTGCGCGAGGCCGAGGCGCAGTTGCTGGCGGAACCCGCCGCGAAGCCATATCTGCCGATGGCGGGCATGGCGGACTATCGCGATGCCGTTCAGTCGCTCGTGTTCGGCGACGATTCGCCGGCGCGCGCGGAACGCCGCATCGCGACCGTGCAGACGCTCGGCGGCTCGGGTGCGCTCAAGGTCGGCGCTGACTTCATCAGGCGTTATTTCCCCGATGCGCAGGTCTGGGTGAGCGATCCGACGTGGGACAACCATCGCTTCATCTTCGAGCGCGCGGGATTCACGGTCGGCACGTATCCGTACTACGACGAAGCGACGGGCGGCCTCAAGTTCGAGGCGATGCTCTCGGCCATCCGTGATCTGCCCGCGAAGAGCGTCGTGCTGCTGCACGCGTGCTGTCACAATCCGACCGGCGTGGACCTGAGCGATGCGCAATGGGTGAAGCTGATCGGAGCGATCAAACAGCGCGAACTGCTGCCGTTCATCGACATGGCTTACCAGGGTTTCGGCGCCGGGATCGATGCCGACGCATTTGCGATTCGCGAGATGGTTCGCCAGAACGTGCCGGCGTTCGTCGCCAATTCGTTCTCGAAGAACTTCTCGCTATACGGCGAGCGCTGCGGCGCGCTGTCGGTGATCTGCGAGTCGCCGGACTCGGCGGCACGCGTGCTGGGCCAGCTGACGAGCGCCGTGCGCGCGAACTACAGCAACCCGCCGACGCACGGCGCGAAGATCGTCGCGCGCGTACTCGCGACGCCGTCGCTGCGGCAATCCTGGGAAGACGAGCTGGCATCGATGTGCCGGCGCATCGCGCGCATGCGTGGCGAGATCCACGCGCGCCTGCGCGGCAATGTGCCGGAACCCATGCTCGCGCGTTATCTGGATCAGCGCGGAATGTTCACCTACACGGGGCTTTCCGCCGGGCAGGTCGACGTGCTGCGCGAGCGGCACGGCGTGTATCTGATTCGGTCCGGACGCATGTGCGTTGCGGCTTTGAATGATCGCAATGTTGGAGCGGCCGCTGCGGCTATCGGGGAAGTGCTCTCGAACGGCGATCTGATCGGCGCCGAGCCGCGTTCACTCGCGGCGTCGTTCGACGTCAGCAGCAAACCCGGAAGAAGGGTCGGAAGCTGACCGGGGCTGAAGGCGCTATCCGTTGCTCGCGCGCGAATGACATGTCGGCACTGAAGCGGCGGGAACGTTTGCTTGCGCGATCGCATGACAGGAAAAGCATCTTCCAGGTGAAGTCATGCATCGGGCGACCCAGGAGGGCCGCGTCTCGCTGATCGCGGCCGCTCTCCTGCTCGGCGTGCTTTACGCGGGCAGCACGCTCGTCACGCCGCTCTATCCTCTTTATCAGCGCGAATTCGGCCTCTCCGACCTCACGGTCACCCTCGTCTACGCCACCTACGTGATCGGCAATCTTGCGGCGCTGCTCGCGTTCGGCCGCATTTCCGATCAGGCGGGCCGCCGTTTCGTCAGTCTGGTCGTGCTCGCCGTCGCGGTGGCGAGCACGCTGCTCTTTCTCTTCGCCGTGCATCCCGCGCTGCTGTTCGTCGCGCGGGGCGCGAGCGGCCTTGCGATCGGCGTCGGCGCCGCGACCGCGTGGATCGCGGAGCTGCATCGCGCCGCCGACAAGGCGCCCGCGAGCCGCCTGGCCGCGGCGGTCAATCTCGCGGGCCTCGCCGCGGGCGTGCTGATCGCCGGCCTGCTCGCGCAGTTCGCGCCGTGGCCGCTGCGTACGGTGTTCGTCGCGTATCTGGCGGTGCTCGTCGTCACGGCGGCGCTCGCGGGGCGCACCCGCGAAACCGTCGATGCGCCCGTGCGCTCGCGCGCGGCATTGTCGTTCGCGCCGCGCATCGGCATTCCTGCGGATCTGCGCGTCGCGTTCGTCGCGCCCGCCGTCACCGCGTTCGCCACGTTCGCGCTTCTCGGCTTCTATGCGGCGCTGCTGCCCAATCTGCTCGCCAACAGCATGAACATCCGCAGCCCGGCGTTGAGCGGCGCGATCGTCGCGGAGCTGTTCGTCGCGAGCACGATCACCGTCATCGCGACGCCGATGCTCGCCGCGCGCACCGCCATGTTCGCCGGTTTGTCGCTGCTGCCGCCGAGCCTCGCGTTGCTCCTGTGGGCGCAGGCGGACGGTTCGATCGCGCTGCTGATATCGACGACGGCACTGTGCGGCCTTGCATCGGCGCTGGGGTTTCGCGGCAGCCTGCAGGAGATCGATCGCATCGCGCCCGATGATCAGCGCGCCGAACTGTTGTCCGCGTATCTGCTTTGCTGCTACAGCGGCAATTCGCTGCCCGCGGTGGGCATTGCGGTGCTCTCGCGTCGCATCCATCGGACACCTCTGGGCCGATGTGGCTTTCGGGGCCGTTTCCGTGACGCTTGCGTTCATCGCGCTGGCATGTGCGCCGGATGAGCTGACGGACCGGACACCGCGTTACGGCACGTGTGGAACGGAGCGTGATTTTCGGAGACGTGTCACGCCCCGGTTGTTCTCTTTGTGTGCTGGAGCGCACTGGCGCGTGCGGCGCAGTCTTTCTGAAACCGTCTCTTGGCGAAAACCCTCACGAGAATTTGTCAGAAAACAGTCAACCAAATGGTCTCCTGAGCCGTTAGCGCGCCATGCCATACGGCCGCATGGCCGGGCCGCGGTAATCGACCTTTGAGCGAAGGTCGCCGGCACGCGTCGAGTCCTGCCCGCAGCGCACTTTCATAATGCTTGCAAGCCAGGTCTCCATCCCTTGAGCCTCGTTCGAGGCCAAAAGATTTCCTTAATGTTTTATTACGATTCGCATACGACAGAAAGCTAAACTAAATATTACCAAATATTTCCGGCAGCTTCGCTGCCGGTTTTTGGAGACCAGGGGTTTGAAGATATTACATAGCGAGTCATCGAAAGGTTGGGGCGGTCAGGAAATCCGTACATTGAAGGAGATGGTGGCGATGCGCGAATGCGGGCACACCGTCGAACTGATCTGCCCGCGGGACGCGCGTATCGGGGAACGTTGCGCCGATCACGGATTCACGGTCCACCACGCGCGCATGCGAGGCGGCGGCGACGTGCGCTCGATGCTCCGCATCGAGGCGCTTCTGCGCCATCGCGCATTCGACGTGCTCAATACGCATAGTGGCCACGACAGCCTCGTCGCCGGCACGGCGGCGAGGCTCGCGCGCACGCCGCTCATCGTGCGCACGCGGCATCTCGCGCTGCCCATCAGCTCGCTCGCGACGTACACGTGGATTCCGCACCGCGTGATCGCGGTGAGTCATTTCGTGCGCCGTTCCCTCATCTCCGCGGGCGTCGCGGAGAAGCGCGTGCAGACGATCTACGACGGCATCGCCAGGCCCGAGGCAGTCGCGCATTCGACCCTGCGCGCGGAGCTCGGTCTCGAACCGGATGCGCTCATCGCCTGCATGGTCGCGATCATGCGCGACGAGAAAGGCCACGAAGATCTCATTGCGGCTGTGCGTCCGCTTCTCGAGACGCATCCGAACCTCCACGTCGTGATGGCGGGCGACGGCCCTGCGTTCGAGCGCATCAAGGGCATCGTGGCAGGCTTCGGCATCGCGCATCGCATTCACATGCTGGGCTTTCGCACCGACGTGCCGAATATCTTTCGTGGCTGCGATTTGTTCGTGTTGCCCACGCATCAGGAAGCGCTGGGGCAGGCCTTCATCGAAGCGATGGCGGCCGGCTTGCCCGTGATCGGCACGCACGTCGACGGCGTGCCCGAGCTCATCGAGCACGACGTCAACGGCTTGCTCGTGCCGCCTCGCGATCCGGCGGCGCTGCGCGCGGCGATCGTGCGCATGATCGACGAGCCGGAATTGCGGCAGCGTTTGCGCCGCGAGAGTCTGCGCATCATGGAGCGAGGCTTTACGGTCGGCGACATGGCTTATGAAACCTCGCTCTTTTACCGGCGCGCATTGCACGAGCGAGGTCATCGTCGATGAGCCGGCCTAATGCGCGCGCCGTACCGGTGCTGATGTATCACCACGTCAGCACGTCGCCCGGCATGATTACCGTGAAGCCCGAGCACTTCGCGGCGCAGATGGACTATCTCGCAGAAGCCGGATATCGCACCATCGGTTCGGCGCAACTCGCCGCCTTCCTGCGCGGCGACGACGTGCCGGCCAAGTCGATCGTCATCACTTTCGACGATGGCTATCTCGACAACTGGGTGCATGCGCATCCGATACTGGAACGGCACGGCTTCACTGCGTTGTGCTTTCTCGTGAGCAATTGGCCCGGCGAGGGCAGCGTGCGTCCGAATGCTTCGCGCGCGAGTGCCGAGCTTCCGCGCCTCCTGGATCATCGCGCGGGCGAACTCGCGATCGAAAACGGGCGCGCCGACGACGTCATTCTGCGCTGGTCCGAAATCGACGCGATGCGCGAGGCGGGCACGTTCGAGTTTCATAGTCACACGCATACGCATGTGCGCTGGGACCAGGTCGCGGGATCGGCTGCCGAAAAGCGCACGCGCCTGCAAGACGATCTGAGCACGGCGCGCAAGGTCTTGCGAACGCGCCTGGGCGAAGCGTCGGATCATCTGTGCTGGCCGCAAGGCTATTACGACGATGACTATCGCGAGGTCGCGCTGGCCGCGGGCTTTCGTCACTTCTACACGTGTCATGCGGGCACGAATGTCGGAGCGAAACCGCTTGATCGAGAGTCGTCCGCCGATGCGGAGCGCACCATCAAGCGGCTCGAAGTGCGGGATCGTCCGGCGTCGTGGCTCGCGTCGCGTCTCTGGGTGCATACCCGGCCCGCAATCAGCCGGGCTTATCTGAGCATCAAGCGTTAGTCGCGATACGTCGCGACGAATGCGCGCGCGGCCTCGTTTTCACCGCATGCGTCGGCTTCCCGAGCGTCGACGGTCATGGCGGTCCAGGCGCCGGCGATCGGTCTCTCACGTTGCATTCGGCCCACTCGCGAACTGCAGTCGCGAAGAGTCGCAGTGCCGTCGGCGGATGGCGATTGGCAGGGTAATAAAGGCAGAGCCCGGGAGACGATGGACTCCAGTCGGCAAGCAAATGGGTAGATCCAGCGATCGTCAAGTGGATGAGCGAGAGGACGTTGGACTTGTAGCGCCTGCGCCCGATGCGGGCTCGTCGAGGTCCGCGCCCTCATGAAAGCAGCCGTTGTCCGGATGACAGCCGTTGCCACCATCGCGCATTTCGCGAAGGAAGGGCTCTTCGATTTTTCGCTTGCGCCGGTCGGACTGACCCCGGATGAGTACAACGATCCTGCTCTATGGTGAGTGATTCAGCTTCGTCAAGCTACCCGTAAACTCGCGCTGTTAGGATGGCGCCTCCATCATTTTCAAGTCAACGAACTCATGAAAAAGGCTCTTCTCGCCATCCTGGCCGCGGGCACGACATTGTTTGCGGTCGCTCCGGTTTTCGCAGCAACGCATCACCATCCTGTTTGCCACAAGGTGCACGTGCATCATCATTGGGAACGTCACTGCAAATAAGGCGTTGCTGCTGCAAGCCGAAAGCCCCGTCCGGACCATGGTCCGGACGGGGCTTTTTTTCTTCCGATGGCGATGTCGGAGTGTCATTTGGTGCCCAGGGCGGGACTCGAACCCGCACGCCTCTCGGCGCTACCCCCTCAAGATAGTGCGTCTACCAATTCCGCCACCTGGGCAAGAGGGGTGCCATTCTAGCGGGCGAGCGCCCGTTTGTGAACTGGCTTTGCTCGCGCATTCCGCTCACGGTCACCAATTCGACGCGCGAGCGTTCGTCCGACCCCTGAATCCCTAAAGTTTTCTTTTAGCTGACCGATACAGCAGCGGGGACCATGCGCCGCGCAACGATGCGGCGAGGCCCGCCGGAGCTGGGGTCGAGACGGAAGAGAAAGCAGTCGCAACAGACTGACACGAACGAGAGAGGCCCGATGACTGGTGTTTATAACCCGCTGCTGGTCTGCCTGTCGCTGGTGGTCGCATTCCTGGCGTCCTACACGGCGATGGAGCTGTCCGGCGGCCTGAACGCGCTCGCGAGCGCGAAAAGGCGGCCGGCATGGCTCGCCGGCGGCGCCGTTTCGATGGGCGTCGGCATCTGGTCGATGCACTTCATCGGCATGCTCGCGTTCTCCCTGCCGATCGCGGTCGGCTACGATTTCGTCATCACTGGGGCGTCGCTATTCCTCGCGATCAGCGTATCGTTCATCGCGCTCGCCACCGCGAGCCAGGGCGCGCTGTCGCGCAGGCGGCTCATGGTCGCCGGGACGATCATGGGCGTCGGCGTGGCCGCGATGCACTTCACCGGCATGCACGCGATGCAGATGTCGCCGGGCATCGAATACACGCTCTGGAAGCTCGTGCTCTCGGTGGCCGTGGCGATCGTCGCGTCGATGGCGGCGCTCTGGCTCGCCTTCACGCTGCGCGCCGCGGATGTGGAGAACCTCGTCGTCAAGCGGCTCGGCGCGGCCTTCATCATGGCGCTCGCGATCACCGGCATGCACTATCTCGGGATGAGCGCGGCCAACTTCGCCGCCGGCAGCCTGTGCCTCGCCGAAGCAAAGCTCGACGCCGACTGGCTCGCGCTCGCCGTCACGGCGATGTCGTTCATCGTCCTGGTCGGCACGCTGGCGCTGGTCGGCTTCCATACGAGCAGCCTCTCGATCTCGCTCAAGCGCGCGAACCGGCAACTGCATTATCTCGGCACGCACGACGCGTTGACGAAGCTGCCGAACCGCCAGCAGCTTTCGTTGCGCATCGCGCAGGCGGTCGCCGAATGCGAGCGCGATGAATCGGCGTTCGCCGTGCTGTTCATCGACCTCGACGGCTTCAAGTCGATCAACGATTCGCTCGGTCACGGCGTCGGCGACGAACTGCTGCAGGTGTGCGCCGAACGTCTGCGCCAGGACCTGCGTCATACCGACATGGTCGCGCGCCTGGGCGGCGATGAGTTCGTGATCGTGGTCGAGAACGTGGCGGATGCGTCGTCCGCCGTGGCGGTCGCCAATGGCGTGCTGCGGCGGCTTTCCCAGGAGATCGTTGTCAACGGATTGCCGTTGCGGGTCAGCGCGAGCATCGGCATCGCGTTTCATCCGCGCGACGGCCGCAACGCCGACGAACTGCTCCATAGCGCCGACGCCGCGATGTACGCCGCCAAGCAAAGCGGGCGCAACACGTCCCGCGTGTTCGAGCCGCAGATGAATCACACCGCGCACAAGGCGCTGATCCTGCAGCGCGATCTGCATCGCGCGTTGAGCGACGCGCAGTTCAGCGTGTCGTTCCAGCCGAAATTCAGCGTGGCCTCGCAATCGGTGACGGGCGTCGAGGCGCTGATCCGCTGGCGTCACCCGGAGCTCGGGGAGGTTCCGCCGCTCGAATTCATCCCGATCGCGGAACGCTCGGGCCTCATCGTCGAGATCGGCGACTGGGTGCTGCGCGAGGTCTGCCGCAACATCGCGCTATGGGACGCGCGGGGGCTGCCCGTGCCTTGTGTGTCGGTGAATCTGTCGCCGATCCAGTTCAACGTGCCGGATCTGGTGGAGCGCATCGATTCGCTGATCGCTGCGGCCGGCGTCGATCCATGCCGGCTCATGTTCGAGATCACGGAAACGGCAGCGATGCAGAACGTCGAGAAGACGAGCCTCACGATCGAAGCGTTGCAGTCGCGCGGCTATGCGGTCGCCGTCGACGATTTCGGCACGGGCTATTCGAGCCTCGGCTACCTGCAGCGCTTCAGATTCGATCAGATCAAGATCGACGGCTCGTTCGTGCGCGATCTCGATTCCGACGGACAGCGCGGCGGCGCGTTGCTCTCCGCCGTCGTGACGCTCGCGCGGGCCTTGCAGATCGAGGTCGTCGCGGAAGGCGTCGAGACGGAATCGCAGATGCGCACGCTCGGCGCGCTCGCCTGCGATCAGATGCAGGGCTATCTGTTGAGTGAGCCGATGCCGGCCGCCGAATTCGTGGCGTTTCTGCGCGGCGCGGCGGACCGGATCGTCGTGGCCGGCAGCGTGTGCGCCGCGCCCGCGGGGTGAGGGCGGCGTTCCCGGCAAAGAGCGGGCATCAGACCGCGCTCGCCCGTCGCGCCAGCGCGAGGTACGCGCCCAGTCCCAGCATGACCAAGCCCGAGGTGCGCGTGAGCAGCCGGGCGCGCGCCGCGCGTGCGGCGCCGGATCTGAGCAGGCGCGCAGCCGCGAACACCGCGATCACGTCGACGAGCGTGTTCAAGCCCACGCAGATGCCTCCGAGCAGCGCCAGCTGAGGCACCAGCGGCTCGCCGGGCGAGGCGAACTGCGGCAGAAAGGCCAGGAAAAAGAGCGCGGTCTTGACGTTGAGCGCCTCGACGACGATGCCCTCTCGCCAGGCCCGGCGCGCACCTTGCGATGCGACGGGCGCCATGTCGAGCGTCTCCTGCCTGCGCAACAGCATGCGCACGCCCAGATAGACGAGGTAAGCCGCGCCGACGTACTTCACCAGGCCGAAGAGCATTGCGGATTCCGCAATCAGCAGGGACAGGCCGAGCGCTGCCGCGAGCACGTGAATCAGGCCGCCCATTGCCGTGCCGAAACACGAGGCCAGCCCCTCGCAACGGCCGCCCGCGACCGTGCGCGCGACGACGTACGCGATGCCCGGACCGGGCGTGATGGCGAGGACGATGGCGGCGATCAGAAAGGAAACGAGCGACATGTCGTGAAGATCCCGTGGGTCGTTGAAGAGAAGGGCGCGCTTACGCCTGGCCGGCCCGGTGCATCGACTGCGCGAGCTCATCGTGATGGCGCTTCGCCAGCTCGTCGGCGGCATTGTTCCGATCGCGCGCGTCCTTGTTCTGACTGAGCTTCGACTTGCCGACCAGCGACGTCACCGCGATCTCGATGCCCACGATGCTGCGCAACATGCCGTCGATGAAGTCGGGCGGCGCGTCGCCCATTTTCCAGGGCCTGGGCTCGAACTCCTCGTGCCGCCGCGTCAGGCGGGCGACGAGGCCGCGCACGAAGCGTTCGTCGTCGCGAATCGTGAGCGTGCCGTGCGCATGGACCACCTCGTAGTTCCACGTCGGCACCTGCCGATGCGTCTCGTGCTTGCTCGGATACCAGTTCGGCGAAATGTAGGCTTGCGCGCCGCGGAAGATGACCATGACGGGCGTGCCGGTCGGGCAGCGCTGCCACACGTCGTTCGCTCGGGCGACGTGGGCCGTGAGCAGGCCGTGCTCTCCCACATCCGGATCGAACTCGAACGGAATGTGATTCGCGTCCAGCCCGGCGTCTCCGTGCGTGACGAGTATGCCCAGCGGATGCGCGCCGATGATGCGATGCAGTTCCTCGGGGCGCGTTTCGGCGAAGTGCGGCGGAATGTACATCGTGAATCCCCAAATTGGCGGTGTGACGCGAAAGCTCACACTGTCGCGCGAAACAGGCACAATGAGAAGATCCAGTTTTCTCGATTCTTCATGGACCAGTTTCGCAAGCCGCCTGCGGGCGCGAGCGCCGGGACCGGACGCCGCATCTATGACATGCTGCGCGCGCAGATCGCCGACGGCACGCTCCCCACGGGCGCCCGATTGCCGTCGACACGGGCGCTCGCGGCCGATCTGGGCGTGTCGCGCACGACCGTCACCGCCGCCTACGAGCAGCTCGCGGCCGAGGGCTTCCTCGTCACCGCCGCGGGGCGAGCCGCGCGGGTCGCGAGCCCGCCGGTCGCGCCCGCGGCGTCGAGCGCGCGTCCTGCGGCAGGGCGTGCGCCGTCGCTTTCCGGGTTCGGTCGCCGCGTGGCGGAAATCACGGCGCCGCCGCTGCCTTCCGTCGCCCGGGGCCGCATCGACTTTCTCTATGGCGCGGTGGCCGCGCGCGACTTTCCCGCGCTGATCTGGCGGCGCGCGTATCAGGCGGAACTGCTGCGTCAGCAGGACAGCCTCTACTACGTCGCGCCCGAAGGCGACGCGTTCCTGCGCCGCGTGCTCCAGGCTTACCTGCGGCGCGCGCGCGGGCTCGTCTGCGATGCGGAACGGATTCTCGTCGTGAGCGGCACACAGCAGGCCATCGACCTGTGCGCACGCCTGCTGCTCGATCCCGGCGATGCGTTCGTCTTCGAGGATCCCGGTTATCTGATCGCGCGCCACAGCTTCGAAGCCGCGGGAGGCCGCCTCGTATCCGTTCCCGTCGACGAGCACGGTCTCGATACGCGCAGCCTGCCCGTCGATAGCGCCGCTCGTCTGGTCTACGTGACGCCCTCGCACCAGTTTCCGCTGGGCGGCGTATTGCCCATCGGCCGGCGTCTCGAACTGCTCGAGTGGGCGCAGCGGCACGATGCATGGGTCATCGAGGACGATTACGACGGGGAGTTCCGCTATGGCCAGCGCCCGATCGATGCGCTTCAGTCGATCGATGCCAATGGCCGCGTGATCTATGTCGGCACGTTTTCCAAGGCGCTGTCGCCGCATCTTCGGCTTGGCTATCTGGTTCTGCCCGACGAGCTCGTGCCGGTGTTTCGGCAGGCAAAGCGATTGAGCGATCGTCACGCGCCGGTGCTCGAGCAGCGCGTGCTGGCATCCATGATCGAGAGCGGCGCTTACGAACGCCATGTGCGGCGCGTGCGGCGCGAGTACGAGCGCCGCCGTGCGGCGTTGCTCGATGCGATCGCGCAGTTCCTGCCCGCGGGCGCGCGGGCCGCGGGGACGGCGGCAGGGCTGCATGTTCTGCTGTGGCTGCCGTCGCTGAGTTCGAAGGACGAGCCTGCGCTCGTGGCGGCGGCCAACCGCGAAGGTGTGGGCGCGTATCCTGTCTCGCCGCTCTTCGCCGCGCGGGGACGCACCGCGCAGCCTCGCGCCGCCGGGTTGATCCTGGGCTATGCCAGTCTGACCGTCGACGAGATCCGGCGAGGGATAAGCATTCTGGCCACGGTGATTTCAGCGTTCGCGCCGCAGCCGCTCACTGCGCCTCGCCGCCCGCCATCGTCTCGATGATGCTTTCGAGTTGAGCGCTCATCGGCATGTCGAGGCTGGTGCCGGACGGCAGGCGACGCAGGAACCAGCGCTTGTATTGACGCTCGATCTCGCCATCCGCGGCGAGTTCCTGGAACGTATCCCTCACCACTTGCGCGAGCTGCGGATCGTTCTTGCGGAACATGATGCCGTATGGGTCATACGACAGATAATCGCCGACCACCTGATAGGCGCCGCCTTTCGCAGCGTTTTCGGCGATGAGGCCATATAGCAGCACGTCGTCGGTGGCGAACGCGTCGGCGCGGCCGTCGGCCACGCGCGCGAAGCCTTCCGCATGGTCCGGCACCACTTGCAGCTGAAGCCCGAGATCGAACTTCTTGTCGAGATCGCGCAAGGCCTTTTCATTCGTCGTGCCTGCCGTCACCGCGACCTGCTTGCCTGCCAGATCGCGAAACGAGCTGATCGGCGAGCCTTTCCTGACCATCACCTTGGTGCCGGCCACGAAGATGATCGGCGAAAAGGCCACGCGTTTCTGGCGCTCCAGATTGCTGGTGGTCGAACCGCATTCGAGGTCCACGCGGCCACTCGTCACGGCATCGATGCGGTTCTCCGGCGTGACGGGCACCCACTGAATGTTGAGGCTCTTGTGGACCGCATTCCCGATTGCGGAGACCAGCGACTTGCACAGTTCGATGGAATAGCCGCTCGGTTCCTTGCGCGCGTTGAGATAGGAGAACGGCACCGAAGCCTCGCGATAGCCGAGCGCGATCGTGCCCGTGTCGCGCACCTTGGCCAATGTGCCGGTCAGTGTCGCCGGTGCGAACGTGTCGATGGCGGGGACCGGCGTCTGCACGTCCTCGGCTGCCCGCGCCGGCGAGACGGCCACGACGCTGGCCAGCGCCAGCGCCGCCCAGAAGCGCTGCGTCTTCATGGCTCGGTCTCCGTCAGACTTGCGCCGGGTGCGCGAGCGAGGCGTCCTGTTCGGCCTCGATGCGCGCTTCGTTCGCCGCGGCGTCCGATTCCGACAGCAGCTCGCCTTCCCACTTGGCGACCACCGCGCTCGCGATCGAATTGCCCACCGCGTTCGTGGCGGAACGTCCCATGTCGAGGAAAGTGTCCACGCCGAGAATCAGCAGCAAGCCGGCCTCGGGAATGTTGAACTGGTTGAGCGTGGCCGCGATGACGACCAGCGACGCGCGCGGCACCCCGGCCATGCCCTTGGAGGTCAGCATCAGGATCAGCAGCATGGTGATCTGCGTGCCGAGCGACAGGTGAATGTTGTACGCCTGCGCGATGAAGAGCGACGCGAACGTGCAGTACATCATGGAGCCGTCGAGGTTGAACGAGTAGCCCATCGGCATCACGAAGCTCGAGATCTTGCGCTTCACGCCGAACCGGTCGAGCGCGTCGAGGATCTTCGGATACGCGGCTTCGGAACTGGCGGTCGCGAAGGAGAGCATGAACGCTTCCTTGATGAGCGACAGCAGCTTGAGGACGCGTCGCCCGAGGAACACGAAGCCGGCGAGCGTGAGCAATCCCCACAGGAGAAACAGGCTGATATAGAAGTCGGCCATGAAGACGGCGAACTTCAGCAGGATCGTCAGCCCGTTGACCGCGACCGTGGCGGCCATCGCGGCGAGCACGGCCAGCGGCGCGAGCTTCATGACGTAGCCGGTGATCTTGAGCATCACGTGCGAGAGCTGGTCGATCGCGGCCAGCAGGACCTTGCCCTTGTCGCCGAGCGCGGCGAGCGCGACGCCGAAAAACATGGAGAACACGACGATCTGCAGAATCTCGTTGTTGGCCATCGACTCGGCGAAGGATCTCGGCACCATGTGGCTGACGAAGTCCTTCAGCGTGAACTTCGACGTTGCGAGATTCGCCGACGCGCCGATGTCGGGCAGCGGCAGCCCGAGGTTATCGCCGGGCCTGAGCAGATTCGACATCAGGAGACCCAGCAGCAGCGAGACGAGAGAAGCGGTGACGAACCAGGCGAGAGCCTTGGCGAACACGCGTCCGACCGAGGCCGCGTCGCCCATGTGCGCGATGCCGACCACCAGCGTGGAAAAAACGAGCGGGCCGATCAGCATCTTGATGAGGCGCAGGAAGATGTCCGATATGAGCGAGATGTAACCCGCGACCTCCGTGGCGACCTTCTTGTCGGGAAAGCTGGTGAAGATCATGTATCCGATCACGATGCCCAGGATCATCGCGCCCAGAATCCAGACGGCTGCGGAACTCTTCTTCATCTCCAGGCCTCCATTTTCTGCATGTCGAATGATTACATGTCAAATTTCGGATGGAACGGGCGATGCAGGTCGGGTCGGCTTGGTCTTCAGGTTTCGTTTCGGCCGTCCCGGTGGACTTCTGAGCAGCGTATGTCGGCAATTATTCAGATGGTAGCGTGGTTCCCTGAAGAAATGTTGCAGGATCGATTTTACGAATTTCGGCGCTTCCGGAACTGTACGCCGCTCCGCCCCAACGGCAAACGGCATTTACGATCAGACCTCGGGCATTGGAACCTCGCCCGCTGACGAAGCAAACTTGCCTTTCATGTATGAACTCGCCGACTAGAATTGTTCGAGACGTACCTTCGCGCAATGGCGCATCCATCGAAGCCTCAACACGGGAGCACGCAATGAACATGATCAATTCGCTCAAGCTGGCAGGTGTTGCATTAGTGGCCGCTGCATCGCTCAACGCGTGGTCGCAAACCAGCGACGCGACCGCGACGACTGACCAGTCCGCCACGCCATCGGCGAGTACGGGAAGTTCCAAGGCGGCGGCACGCAAGGCCAATCGGGCGCTCAGCAAGAAGGTGGCTCAGGCGTTGCAGAAGGGCGGCATCGATGTGGTCGGAATCAACGTGATCGCCAAGAACGGCGCCATCACGCTTGCAGGGCACGCCGCGGATGGGACCCAGATCGACAAGGCCGCCGCGATCGCCAACGGCGTGAGTGGCGTCACTTCGGTCAAGAATGTTCTGACGATTCAGGAAGGCGGCCAGTGATGGCGTGAGTCTTCGCGCAGGGGGATGCACGACATGAGGTTTTTCGTCGCTGCCTTCGATCCGGAGCGGCAGGTGCTGCCGTTCCGCGAATCGCTGCTTGCGATGCTCGGCATCGCATTCGTCACGATGCTGGTCGCGCTCGACCAGACGATCGTTGGCACCGCTTTGCCGCGCATCGTCGCCGATCTGAAGGGCTTCGATCTCTACGCGTGGGTCGCGACTTCGTACATGCTCGCATCCGTCATCACGATTCCGATCTTCGGGCGCCTGGGCGATCTCTTCGGCCGCAAGCCGTTCATTCTCGCGGCGATCGTCCTCTTCACGCTGGCCTCCGTGCTTTGCGGGCTCGCCGGCAGCATGCTGTTTCTCGTGATCGCGCGCGGCCTGCAAGGCATCGGCGGCGGCATATTGCTCGGGACGGTGTTCGCGACGGTCGCCGACCTCTTTCCAGATCCGAAGCTGCGTCTGCGCTGGCTCGTGCTGGTCACGTCGACGTTCGGCGTCGCCAACGTCATTGGCCCGACCCTCGGCGGCATGCTTACGCAGATGCGTGGCTGGCGGCTCGTCTTCTTCGTCAATGTGCCCGTCGGCATCGTCGCGTTGATGCTGGTTCAGATGTTCGTGCCGAACCTTCGCCATGTCAAAACGCGCGAGCGCATTCAACTGGACTGGCTCGGCGCGTGCGTCGTTGCGGTGACGTTCGGCGCGCTGCAACTGCTGATCGAAGTGCTGCCCAGAGAAGGCATGAGCGGCACGGCGATCCTGCTCTTGCTGATCACGCTGGTTTTCGGCGCGACGCTGTACTTCTGGGAGAAGCGCATGGGCTATCCCGTCGTGCCCGTCGATGTATTGCTCGACCGCAAGCTCGTCGCGCTGTTCGCGATTTCGGTGCTCGGCGGTTTCGCGCTCTTCTCGATGGCGTTCTATATACCGCTGCTGTTCCAGGGCGGTTACGGCATGTCGCCGCACGATTCGGGCATGCTGATCACGCCGCTTCTGCTCGGCACGACCGTAGGCAGCATGCTCAACAATCGCATCGTCACGCGCATCCGTCGCGCGAACGACCTCATGTATGTCGGTTTCGCATTATGCGTGGCCGGGTGCCTTGCGCTCGTGTCGCTCAGCGGCAAGGAGCCGCATTTCGTGTGGATGGCGTGCATGGGCGCGAGCGGGCTTGGACTCGGCCTCGTCGCAACGAACCTGACGATCTGCTCGCAGCAGATCGTCGCGCGCGATCAGATCGGTGCGGTAACGGCGCTGCTTCAATCGCTGCGCATTTTCGGCGGCATGCTGGGCACGGCGATAACGGGCGCGTTGCTCGGACATCTTTACGCCCGGGCCGTGCATCGCCCGCTCGATTCGTATCAGGCGACGCAGTGGCTCAAGTCGTTTGCGAGCCCTGACTTGCTGATCGACCGCGCGGAGCAGTCCGCGCTGATCGAGCGCCTCGTGAGCGTCGGTCAGTCAGGCGACGCGATGATGCATACGGCCCGCGCCGCGCTGGTCGCATCGATCCATATCGGCCTTGTGGTTGCCGCGCTGGCGGCGTTCGTCGGCTTGTGTCTCGCGTGGTTCGTGCCCGCTGTACGCGTCGTGTACGGCGATGTCAGGGAAGGGCGTGCGTGAAGCGTGCCATGGCCCGGGGCATGGTTGCTCGGCACTTCATCAATTCGGTTGGGAACTTTCGAGGATCCGCCGGCCTGGCTGGCCGTGTCGCTTCGCTTCTTCGTGAAGGACGAATCGGAGAAGAGCGGGAGAAGGAGACAGTCGGCCTGGTTCCTTCTCCCTTCGAGGATGATGCTTTAGAGCTTCACGCCACCGAGGAGGCTGCCCACGGCGGTGAGCGACTTCGTGATGTCCTTCACGTCGACGTCGGTGTGCGTCGAGGCATCCACTTGCGTGACCGGCGCGATGTTGGTTTGCGGGCTGGCGAACGAGACACCGCCGCCCTGGTAGTTGGAATTGATGCCGTTGTTCTGGAAGATGCTTGTACCGCCCACGATGGCGCCCATTTCAGCGCGGTCGAGTTCTTTGCTAACGGCGAGGTTGTCGATCTTCAGCATGATGTATCTCCTGATAACTTGGCTGGTTGGATGAGTACGGGTCAGACCTTCACGCCGCCGAGCAGGCTGCCCAGCGAGTCGATCGACTTCGTGACGTTGGTCAGGTCGACCTTCGTGTATTGCGATGCATCCACTTGGGTCACCGGCGCAACATTGATCTGCGGGCTGGCGAACGAGAGGCCGCCGCCCTGGAAGTTGGAGTTGATGGCGTTGTTCTGGAAGATGCTCGTACCGCCGACGATGGCGCTCATTTCAGCGCGGTCGAGTTCCTTGCTGACGGCGAGGTTTTCGATCTTCAACATGATGTATCTCCTGATCACTTGATTGGGTCGGATGGTGGATGCTGCTTAGACCTTCACGCCACCGAGGAGGCTGCCCACGGCGGTGAGCGACTTCGTGACGTTCTTCAGGTCGACGTCGGTGTGCGTCGAGGCATCCACTTGCGTGACCGGCGCAACATTGGTTTGCGGGCTGGCGAAGGAGAGGCCGCCGCCCTGGAAATTGGAGTTGATGCCGTTGTTCTGGAAGATGCTCGTACCGCCCACGATGGCGCCCATTTCGGCACGGTCGAGTTCTTTGCTAACGGCCAGGTTGTCGATCTTCAGCATGATGAATCTCCTAATCACTCGGTTGGTTGGATGAGCATCAATCGTTGCGCTCGCAGCTACATTTGCGAGAGCCGTGCCAGGCGGGTTAGAAGATCTGCTCGGTTAATCCAAGTGCTTGAAGATAAATGACAATGTTGCATGGATGCGCAAGCGGCGATCGATTCGCGCTCTCGTGACCGGGCGCAGACTGTTGGTCGTGGAAAAACGGATGACGGGGGACATGTTGGTATCGGGCGAACGCATCGGATCAGGCGAGTGACGCGGCTTCTACAGCAACGTCGTCTTCTTGATGCGGGAGCAACGTCGCAAGCGGTTCGAGCGGCAATGAACACGTCGAACGAAAAAAGGCCCGCTGTACGAGCGGGCCAAACCAACAATCATCACCGGAAACGAGGGGCCGCCAAGGGGATAGCGGACCTCTCTTTGAGCCTCGACATATCCGACGTCAAGGTTCAGAGAGAGGAGAAGGAAACACGTGGTCTCTTCTCCCTTCGAAGCAGACGTTTTAGAGCTTCACGCCGCCGAGCAGGCTGCCCACGGCGGTGAGCGACTTCGTGATGTCCTTCACGTCGACGTCGGTGTGCGTCGAGGCATCCACTTGCGTGACCGGCGCGATGTTGGTTTGCGGGCTGGCGAACGAGACACCGCCGCCCTGGTAGTTGGAATTGATGCCGTTGTTCTGGAAAATGCTCGTACCGCCGACGATAGCGCCCATTTCGTCACGGTCGAGTTCTTTGCTAACGGCCAGGTTGTCGATCTTCAGCATGATGTATCTCCTAATCACTCGGTTGGTTGGATGAGCACTAATCGTTGCGCTCGCACCTACCTATGCGAGAGGTATGCCAGGCCGGTGTAGAAGATCTGTTCGGTCAAGCCAAAGCCTTGACGATAAAGACAAAGCCGGTATCGATGGGCGATTGTCCAGCTCTTTCGAGAGCGTCATGCCGACGGAGTATGTTGGTTGCTGCAAGACAGAGCCCCGGACCTTGTCTGCACCCGACGAACAGGAACGTCGATGTTCGTCTTCGGTCGTGATTCCGGCAGAATGCTTTGGCGAACGGCGCGCGACAATCGACGCGCCAGGGACATACGCGTCAACCGCCGCATGCGTGAATGAGGAACTGCTGCAAAGCCGCCGCCGGGCCGCTCAGTACCGCGCCCTTGCGCCAGATCATGCCGGCCTCCATATGCGGAATGGCGTCGTGGACAGGCCGCGCCTCGATGCGCTTGCCCTCGAGCGACCACGGTCGAAACACCATATCCGACAGCACGGTGACGCCGAAGCCATGCGCCACCAGACCGCGCAACGCCTCCATCGAACTCGTGCGAAACGCGATGTTCGGTTCAATGCGCTTCTTGTGCCAGTAGCGCATCGTCGAATGCTCGCCCTCGTCGACGGTGATCATGATGTACGGATGCTCGGCGATGTCCTTGAGCGAAACGGCCTGCCGCTGCGCAAGCGGATGCGTCGGCGCGACCCATAGCTGGCGCCGCGAGCGTATCAGCACCTGGCTGCCGAAGCGGCTCGCGCGCTGCACGTTCGAGAGCAGCACCACGCCGATATCGACATCGCCGCTTGCCACCGCCTCCTCGATCCCGGGCCGCTCCATGTCGCGCAGATCGAAATCGATGAACGGATACGTCGCGCGGAAGCGGGCGAGCAGTTCCGGCAAAAAATACCCGAGAACCGTATACGACGCGGCGATGCGCGCCACGCCGCGCATGTCGTGCGAGCGAAAGGGCGGCTTGTGCATCGCATCGCGCGCGGCGTCGAGCACGCGGCGCGCGTGGTTGTGGAAATCCTGGCCGTCGGGCGTGAGCGCGACGCCTTGCGGCAGGCGCTCGAACAGCTTCGTGCCGAGCGCGTTTTCGAGCGCCAGCACCGCGTTGGTGATCGCCGATTGCGATACGTGCTCGTTTGCCGCCGCCATCGAGAACTGGCCCGTTTGCGCGGCGGCCACGAAATAGCGCAATTGCCGGAGCGTGAGATCGAATGCCATCTGATTTTCGGATACCAGAGTTGTTTATTCGTGATTTTACGATGGCAAATCGGCTTCATATACTCGGGCAAAAAACTATTCACGTATCCGGAGACGAGCCCCTCATGAACGCACCCGACTTAGCCGCGCTAGCCCCCGCAGACGTTTCGCTGGACGACAAATACACGCTGGAGAAAGGCCGTGTCTACATCAGCGGCACGCAGGCGCTGGTGCGCCTGCCGATGCTGCAAAAGGCGCGCGACCGCAAGGCGGGGCTGAACACGGCGGGCTTCATCTCGGGCTATCGCGGCTCGCCGCTCGGCGCGCTCGATCAGTCGCTGTGGAAGGCGAAGCAGCACCTGAAGGACAACGACATCGTGTTCCAGCCGGGCGTGAACGAGGATCTCGCCGCCACGTCGATCTGGGGCACGCAGCAGGTCAACCTCTGGCCGGGCGCGACCCGCGACGGCGTGTTCGGCATGTGGTACGGCAAGGGCCCGGGCGTCGACCGCACCGGCGACGTTTTCAAGCACGCGAATTCCGCTGGCACCGACGGGCATGGCGGCGTGCTCGTCCTCGCGGGCGACGATCACGCGGCGAAGTCGTCGTCGGTCGCGCATCAGTCGGATCATGCGTTCATTGCGGCGGGCATTCCGGTGCTGTATCCGTCGAACGTGCAGGAGTATCTCGACTACGGCCTGCACGGCTGGGCGATGAGCCGCTATTCCGGCCTGTGGGTCGCGATGAAATGCGTGACCGACGTGGTCGAATCCACCGCATCGATCGATCTCGATCCGGACCGCGTGGAGATCGTCACGCCGACCGACTACGCGATGCCCGCGGGCGGTCTCAACATCCGCTGGCCCGATTCGCCGCTCGCGCAGGAAGCGCGTCTGCTCGACGAGAAGTGGTATGCGGCGCTCGCCTACGTGCGCGCGAACAAGCTGAATCGCGTCGTGATCGACTCGGACAAGCCGCGCTTCGGAATCATCACGGCGGGCAAGGCGTATCTCGACGTGCGCCAGGCGCTCGCCGATCTCGGCCTCGACGACGAAACCTGCGCGCAGATCGGCTTGCGCGTGCTGAAGGTCGGCTGCGTGTGGCCGCTCGACGCACAGGACGCGCGCGCGTTCGCGACCGGCCTCGAAGAGATTCTCGTGGTCGAGGAGAAGCGGCAGATCCTCGAATACGCGCTGAAGGAAGAGCTCTACAACTGGCGCGAGGACGTGCGCCCGCGCATCTACGGCAAGTTCGACGAGCGCGACAACGAAGGCGGCGAGTGGTCCGTGCCGCGCGGCAACTGGCTCTTGCCCGCGCATTACGAGCTGTCGCCCGCGCTGATCGCGAAGGCCATTGCGCGCCGTCTCGCGCGTGCGGATCTTCCCGCCGATGTGCGCGCGCGCATGCTTTCGCGCGTGGAGACAATCGAAGCGAAGGAGCGCGAGGCAGTCAAGCCGCGCGTCGGCGTCGAACGCAAGCCGTGGTTCTGCTCGGGCTGTCCGCACAACACGTCGACGCGCGTGCCCGAAGGCTCGCGCGCGCTCGCGGGCATCGGCTGCCATTACATGTCGATGTGGATGGACCGCAAGACCGAGACGTTCAGCCAGATGGGCGGCGAGGGGGTCGCGTGGATCGGGCAGATGCATTTCTCGGGCGACAAGCACGTGTTCGTCAATCTCGGCGACGGCACGTATTTCCATTCGGGCCTGCTCGCGGTGCGCGCGGCCATCGCGGCGAACGCGAACATCACGTACAAGATTCTTTATAACGACGCCGTCGCCATGACGGGCGGCCAACCCGTCGACGGTGTGCTCACGGTGCCGCAAATCGCGCATCAGGTGCATGCGGAAGGTGCGAAGCGCATCGTCATCGTGACGGACGAGCCGCACAAGTACGACGCCGGAATCGAACTGCCGAAGGGTGTGACCGTGCATCATCGCGATGAACTGGACAGAATCCAGCGCGAACTGCGCGATACGTCGGGCACGACCGTGCTCATCTACGATCAGACCTGCGCCACCGAAAAGCGCCGCCGCCGCAAGCGCGGCACGTATCCCGATCCGGCGCGCCGTGCGTTCATCAACGATGCCGTGTGCGAAGGCTGCGGCGATTGCTCGGTGCAGTCGAACTGCCTGTCGGTCGAGCCGCTCGATACGCCGCTCGGCACGAAGCGCAAGATCAATCAATCGTCGTGCAACAAGGACTTTTCTTGCGTCAAGGGCTTTTGCCCGAGCTTCGTGACTGCCGAAGGCGCGCAGCTTCGCAAGCCGAAAGCGGCGGCGGGACAGAAGCCCGATTTCGACAACCTGCCGTTGCCTTCGCTTCCGGCGTTGACGAAGCCTTACGGCATTCTCGTGACGGGCGTAGGCGGCACGGGCGTCGTGACCATCGGCGGGTTGATCGGCATGGCGGCCCATATCGAGCGCAAGGGCGTGACCGTGCTCGACATGGCCGGCCTCGCGCAGAAAGGCGGCGCGGTGCTGAGTCACGTGCAGATCGCGCCGGCGCCGGATGCGCTGCACGCGACGCGCATCGCCACCGGTGAGGCGCGCCTCGTGATCGGTTGCGATGCGATCGTGTCCGCATCGAACGATGTGCTCTCGCGCACGCGAAACGGCATCACGCAGGCCGCCATCAACAGCGGCGCGACGCCGACGGCCGAGTTCGTCACCAATGCGCACTGGACCTTTCCGGGCGCGCAGACGGAGCGTGCGCTAACGGAAAGCATCGGCGCGGGCTGCGCATTCGTCGATGCCAACGCGCTCGCGCTGAAGCTGCTCGGCGATACGATCTACTCGAATCCGCTGCTGCTCGGTTTCGCGTGGCAGAAGGGCTGGTTGCCGCTGGAGCTGGCGAGCCTGAAGCGCGCGATCGAACTGAACGGCGTGGCTGTCGAAAAGAACTGGCTGGCGTTCGGCTGGGGACGTTTCGTCGCGCATCGCGGCGTGGGCGATCTGATCAAGGCGGCGCAACACGCGATCGTGATGAAGATGCCAGAGTCGCTGGAGCAGGTGATCGCGACGCGCGAAGCTTTGCTTGCGGCGTATCAAAACGACGCGTATGCCGGTTCGTACCGGAGCGTGGTCGAACGCATCCGCGCAAAGGAAAAGCAACTGAACGGCCACGCGAAGCTGCCGCTCACGCGCGCCGTCGCGGTGAATCTGGCGAAGCTCATGGCTTACAAGGACGAGTACGAAGTCGCGCGCCTTTACGCCGATCCCGCATATCTCGACAAGCTGCGCGAGCAATTCGAAGGCGAGCCGGGACGCGACTACAAGCTGGCGTTCCATCTCGCCCCGCCGCTCTTCGCCAGACGCGACGAGCACGGCCATCTCGTGAAGCAGCGCTTCGGCGCGTGGATGCTGCCCGCGTTCCGCTTGCTCGCAAGGATGAAGGGTCTGCGCGGCACCTCGCTCGACATGTTCGGCAAGACCGCGGAGCGCCGCGCCGAGCGCCAGTGGATCGCGGATTACATCGCGCTCGTCGATGAGTTTTGCGCGACGCTCGACGCGGAGCGCTTCGATACGGCGCTGCAACTCGCCAAGCTTCCCGATGAGATCCGTGGCTTCGGCCATGTCAAGGAGCGCAACCTGGCGGCTGTTTCGAAGAAGCGTGAGCGCCTGATCGAGCGTTATCGCGCGCCGGTGGAACTCGCGGCGACGGCCTGATCTTCATATGCGTCGCGCGCCGCCGCGCGCAGTGCATCGACCATCACTTCCGTGGCGGGCGTGAAGAGCCGATCCGCCCGCGTGACGATGCCGAAGTCGTCCATCCTGCAATCCATCGGCAGCGGCAACATCGCGACGATGCCATGCCGCGCGTAGTAGCGCGCGACGTCTTCCGCCAGCACGGCGATCATATCGCTCTGTTCCAGCAACTGCGTGACGAAGAGAATCGCCGCCGTCTCGACGACGTTCGACGGCGGCGCGAGGCTCGCGCGCTGGAACATCAGGTCGAAGCGATGCCGCAGCACGCTGCCCGCTGGCGGCACGAGCCACGCGGCCTGCTGAACGTCGTTCAAGGCCAGGGATTTCTTCTTCAGCAAGGGATGATCCGCACGCACGACTGCATGCGCCGGTTCTTCCGCGAGCGGCTCATAACGCAATTGCACCTTGTCATGCTCGGCGGACAACCGTCCGATCACGATGTCGAGCTTGTCCTGCGCCAGGCGTTCGAGCAGCACATTGCTCGTATCGATCTCGACGGAGATGCGGATATCCGCGTGCAGGCGCTTCACCGCTGCAACCGCGGCGGGCAGAAGCCGCACGCCCGGCGACGTGATCGCGCCGATGCTCACGTGCCCGAGCCGCCCCGACTTGAGCGCGATGAGTTCTTCCTGAGCCTGATCGAGACTGCCGAGCACCGCGCGCGCATGGCGGATGATCGCGTCGCCATAAAGCGTGGGACGCACGCCGCGCGGCTCGCGATCGAAGAGCGTCACACCGAGCGCCTCTTCCAGCTCGCGCAGGGTCTTCGACGCGGCGGGCTGCGTCATGTTCAGCGCGGCCGCCGCGCGATGAATATTACCTTCTTCCGCAAGCGCGACGACGAGCAAAAGCTGTCGCGTCTTCAAGCGGCTGTGCACGTACCGGGGGCTCGAATTCAGCAGCATTTAAGGGTTTATACGAATGCTGATTTGGATATCGACAAGGTCCAACTTTTCATTGGCAGATTATCACGCGGACGCTTAAACTCCGCCGGATTCGAATCTGACAGGGAAGAGACCGATGGCCGCATCCAAGCCCAAGCTGCGCTCAGCGCAATGGTTCGGCACCAACGACAAGAACGGCTTCATGTATCGAAGCTGGATGAAGAACCAGGGCATTCCGGATCACGAGTTCGACGGCAGGCCGATCATCGGCATCTGCAATACGTGGTCGGAACTCACGCCGTGCAACGCGCACTTTCGCAAGGTCGCGGAGCACGTGAAGCGCGGCGTGTACGAGGCGGGCGGCTTTCCCGTCGAGTTTCCGGTGTTTTCCAACGGCGAATCGAACCTGCGTCCGACCGCGATGCTCACGCGCAATCTCGCTGCGATGGACGTCGAAGAAGCGATTCGCGGCAATCCCATCGATGCGGTCGTGCTGCTCACCGGCTGCGACAAGACCACGCCCGCGCTTCTGATGGGCGCGGCGAGCTGCGATGTGCCCGCGATCGTCGTGACCGGCGGCCCGATGCTGAACGGCAAGCTCGATGGCAAGAACATCGGTTCGGGCACGGCCGTGTGGCAACTGCACGAATCGCTGAAGGCGGGCGAGATCGACCTGCATCAGTTTCTTTCGGCCGAAGCGGGCATGTCGCGTTCCGCGGGCACCTGCAACACGATGGGCACCGCATCGACGATGGCGTGCATGGCCGAAGCGCTCGGCACCTCGTTGCCGCACAACGCCGCGATTCCCGCGGTCGATGCGCGCCGTTACGTGCTCGCGCACATGTCGGGCATCCGCATCGTGGAGATGGCGCTCGAAGGCCTGACGCTCTCGAAGATCCTCACTCGCGAAGCATTCGAGAACGCGATCCGCACGAACGCGGCGATCGGCGGTTCGACCAATGCGGTCATTCACCTGAAGGCGATCGCCGGGCGCATCGGCGTGCCGCTCGAACTCGAGGACTGGACGCGCATCGGCCGCGATACCCCCACTATCGTCGATCTGATGCCGTCGGGCCGCTTCCTGATGGAAGAGTTCTATTACGCGGGCGGCTTGCCCGCCGTGCTGCGGCGTCTCGGAGAAGCGAACCTCATTCCGCATCCGGATGCGCTGACGGTGAACGGCAAGTCGCTGTGGGAGAACGTGAAGACCGCGCCCATCACCGACGACGAAGTGATTCGCAAGCTGACCAATCCGCTGATCGAGGACGGCGGCATTCGCGTGCTGCGCGGCAATCTCGCGCCGCGCGGCGCCGTGCTCAAGCCTTCGGCGGCGACGCCCGAACTGCTCAGGCATCGCGGCCGCGCGGTGGTGTTCGAGAACCTGGAGCACTACAAGGAACGCATCGTCGACGAGTCGCTCGATGTCGACAAGGACTCCGTGCTCGTGATGAAGAACTGCGGGCCAAAGGGTTATCCGGGCATGGCCGAAGTGGGCAACATGGGCTTGCCGCCCAAGCTCCTGCGTCAGGGCGTGAAGGACATGGTGCGCATCTCCGACGCCCGCATGAGCGGCACGGCGTACGGCACGGTGGTGCTGCACGTCGCGCCCGAAGCCGCGGCGGGCGGTCCGCTTGCCGCCGTGCGTGACGGCGACTGGATCGAGCTCGATTGCGACGCGGGCACGCTGCATCTCGACATCGGCGACGAAGAGCTCGCGCGCCGCATGAGCGATCACGAACCGCCGCGCGTGCATGGCGACGGCGGTTATCAACGGCTTTACGTCGATCACGTTCTGCAGGCCGATGAGGGATGCGATCTCGACTTTCTCGTCGGCAAGCGTGGCGCGGCCGTGCCGAGACATTCGCATTGAGTCGTCGTTCAGGAGCATGCTGATCCGCTCGTGTTGCGCTGGCACAATAGCGTTATCTTTACGCTCGGAGGCAAGGGAGATATCGTATGAAAGCGGTTTATAAGCTCGGCATCGCCGGTATCGGCAAGATCGCGCGCGATCAGCATCTGCCTGCCATCGCCGCGCAGCCGGGGTTCGAACTCGTTGCGTGCGCGAGCCGCAATGCGAGTGTCGACGGCGTGCGCAACTATCGGGACATCGATGCGCTGCTCGCCGCCGAACCATCGCTCGATGCGGTATCGCTGTGCGCGCCGCCGCAAGTGCGCTACGCCCAGGCGTTGGCCGCGCTCGAGGCGGGCAGGCACGTCATGCTGGAAAAGCCTCCGGGCGCGAGCGTGAGCGAAGTCGAAGCGCTGCATGACATCGCGCGCGCATGCGGCTGCACGCTCTTCGCTTCATGGCATTCGCGCGCGGCGAGCGCGGTCCAGCCGGCGCGCGCATGGCTCGCATCGAAGGCCGCGGGCGCGATTCGCTCGGTCGAGGTGCGCTGGAAGGAGGACGTGCGGCGCTGGCATCCGGGCCAGCAATGGATCTGGGAGCCGGGCGGTCTCGGCGTGTTCGATCCGGGCATCAACGCGCTCTCCATCGTCACGCGCATCCTGCCGCACGAAGTGGCGTTGCGCGCGGCCACGCTCACCGTACCGGTCGATACGTTCACGCCGATCGCGGCGGAGCTCGATTGCGTCGCGACGAACGGTGCGCCTGTGCGCGCCATGTTCGACTGGCGTCACGGTCCCGTCGAGGAATGGGACATCGATGTCGACACGGATGCGGGGCGCCTGTCGATGCGCGAAGGCGGCAGGCGGCTTTCCATCGCGGGCAGGGAGGTCGATGTCGGACCGGAGCGCGAATATCCCGCGCTATACGAGCGCTTCCACGAACTCATCGCAACGAACGCGAGCGATGTCGACGTGCGCCCGCTGCGTCTCGTCGCCGATGCCTTTCTGACGGGGCGGCGCGTCGAAACGGAAGCCTTTGGCCGCTGATCTATGATGCGCGATACGTCGCGCTACGCGAGGCGTTGACGGCGCACACATCGCCCTCGGGCGCGGCGCGTACGTTCGCGTGCCGCGCGGCGAGGGAAATGCGCCGCGTGTCGCCCGGCGCAAGATGAAACCAGTCGATGCGCGCGAAGTAGTTCGGATCGACGACATGCACCCAGCGTGCGAGCTGCGCCGTTTCGACGACCAGGCTCCAGCCCTCGTCTTCTTTCTCGACGGTCACGTTCAGGCCGATATCCCGGCGTTCGCCGATCGACGGATCGGGGAAATGAAACGCCTCGGAAAGCACCGCGCCCGTGTCCGCGTCCCGCAGGACCACGTGCGTCGCATCGTGCGCGCGCGGACCGAAGCGATACGCATACGTGATATCGAAGAACGCGCCGATCAGCGCGTTCGACGTGATACGTTGCACGCTGCGCGGCCGCAACACGACATCGCATGCACCGCCTGCGACCTTGACCGCGCCTTCGCGAAGGCAAGCCAGTTCGAGGCGTGCGCGAATCTCATGTGCGGTTTCGTTGACGAGATGCACGTCGAGGCCGTCGAGTCCTTCGTCGAGAATCAGCGCCTGCACCGGCTGAAGCACGCGCGCGAGACCATGCAGCGCGCTCTTCGGCGCGCCGAGCACGTCGATGACGCCCCAGCCCGCGCCGGGACGCACGTCGAGCAGATTCCATACGATGCCGCCCGCGCATGTCGATCCTTCGCGACGCCATTCGGAGAACACCGCGCCGATCACATCGGCGACCACGGCGCGCGACAGCTCCAGATAACGTTCGGGATCTTCATAGCGCAAGCGCGGCACATCCAGACGATAAAGCGACTGCAGATAATATTCGCGCACGTCGTCGAAGTCCCACGCGGAGCCCGGATCGCGCGGCACGCCGGCTTTCCAGCGCGGCTCATGTGCTCGCGCACTCGGCAACAGACGCAACGCGACATCGTCGGGCACGTTGGCGAACGCGAGACACTCGGACGCGAACCGTACCTGCGCGCGGCGCACGTCGTCGAATGAGCGCTGATACGCGGGCACGCCGTAGTAATGCGTGATGCCGCCGCGCGTACCGAACGGCATCGACACCGTATCGCCGGGCGCCGCACTCGGCGAGTTCACGACATACGCGACGTCGGGCCGCTCCGCTGCGACCGCGCCTGGCAACAGCTCGGTGAAGAGGCGCTGCTGATAGGCGTCGAAGGGCAGACCGAGCATTGCCGCTTGCTGATGGACTTCGCTTCCGCCGCAAACCACTGCAAGCGATGCGAATCGCCGCGTGCGCGCGAGAAATTGTGTGGCCTCGCGCTGCACGCTGCTTCGGAAGGCTTCGTCGTCGGGATAGTCGAAGTTCGCGAACGCGAAGTCTTGCCAGACGAGCACGCCATATCGATCCGCGAGCTCATGGAAGGCATCCGATTCGTACAGCGTGATGCCGCTCACGCGGACAATGTTGAGGCCCGCGTCGCGAATCAGTTTGAAGATTGCATCGAGCCTGTCGCGCGGCGCATCGAGCGCGACGATATCCGCCGATGTCCAGCACGCGCCGCGAGCGAACACGGGCACGCCGTTCACGACGATCTGGAAGCCCTGATTGTCCGCGCCGCGATCGACTTCGATCGTGCGAAAGCCGATATCGCCCAGCGCGATATCGCCGAGCCTCACCGCGTAGAGCGACGGCTCTCCGTGCGTATGCGGATACCACAGGCGCACATTCGCAACGCGTACGCGGCCCGTGAGCGTATGGGCATCCTGCCATTGCAGGGCGCCTTGCGCTTCGCCGCATTCGATCCGGACCGGCACGGGTTCCTGCGCGTGAAAGAAGCGCACGGTGATATCCAGAATGCCGTCGTCTCCATCGACGCTCGATCGCATGTCGATCCTGTCGATGCTAGCCTGCGATTCGCCGATCAGTTCAATGGCGCGCCACGGTCCCGCAGGCTGAATCGCCGGACACCAGCCGGGCATATGACCGAGCAGCGTCGTGCGCACGTTGCGCAAGGTCGCGGGCTGCGCGAGCTTCGGACGCCAGCGCGCGCGTCCGCGTCTGGCCGCGAGCGCGGGCGCGATCGAACGAAAGCACAGATGGAGCATGTGCTCGCCATTCAGATCGACATCGATATCGTGCGCGACGAACATCGAATCCGATTCGAGCAGCCTGCGGTCGTCGAGCCATACCTCGGCGATCGTCGCGAGTCCGTTGAAGCGCACGCGCCGCTTGCCGTTACCGCTCAGCTTCGCGCGATACCAGTGATCCGAATGCGCGAACGGCTGCGCGAGCGCTTCGTCGTTGACCCCCGAAGCACGCAACGCCGATGCGATCGTGCCGGGCACGGGTGCGTCGATCCATTGCGTGAACGTATCGAGCGAGGCCGGCGTCGCGCAGGCGCCCGCGGGCGTGCTCACGCATTGCCAGCCTTCGGCAAGACGGCGCGGCGCGTGCGCGAGCGAGACGAGCATGAGTCTTCCTCGTGGATGGAAAGGGAGAACGATACCGCAGCCGCGTCACGACGACGCGGCTGCGGCCTTCAAAGGAAGCGCGCGGCGAGCGGCTCGATGACCTTGTCGTAGGACGCCTGCATCGAGGCGAGGCAATCCTCGCACGGATCGGAACGCGAACGCATGCGGGCGCGCGCGAGACGGAACTGCATGACCATCGCTTCGCTCGCAAGCGCATGAGCGCTCGACTGGATCTCGCTTGCCACTTCCACGCCGTGATCGTTCAGCCAGCCGAGATAGTTCGACAGCAACTCGAAGTTCGAGCCGAGCTGACGCATCACGTTGAACGTGTAGAGGTGATAGTACGCGGGGTCGCGTTCGAGCAGGGCGCGCAGATGCTCGGGAAATGCCGCGCGCCATTGCGCGACCGGATTCGTTGCCGGACGATCCACGAGCCGCAGCGCGAGCAGTTCGACCGAGCGTTGCACCAGGGCTTCGCCCTCGAGCGGCGCACGCGCGCGCTTCACGAACTCGACATACGGGAAGAGCGCCTGCACGTCGCTTGCGAGGTCGGGCATGAGACGGAACACGCCGTCGTAGTCCTCGCCCGATAGCGAGAAGTACCCCGCGTTGTGGAAGTACGTGATGCGCTTCGCTTCGGTGTCGATGGCGTCGATTGCGATGGTCGTCTTCGTATGCGTCTGCCGGTAGGCGGTCGCGCGCGTGTCGGGCAGCCAGAACGAGTCCACTTCCACGACCACCATCTGCCCGCGCCGCGTCTGCTCGCGCACGTGCGCTTCCACCGTGTCGTAGATCGCGAGCTCCTGCGCCTGCAGGCCGTAGAGCCTCGAGATATCGTCGAGCGAGAACTTCGGGAACGTGAACTGATCGCCCTCGAACGCTTGCGTCACGGTGAAACTGAGTGCCGCATGCGGATCGCAGCCATAGTGATGCAGCAGCTCGATCCACAGGTCGACATAGCAGTTCGTCTCCAGCCACACGCGCTCGTCGCGATGCAGCGCGTGCTGGCGGTATTCGCTCTCCGCGGGCGTGGACGTGTCGGTCACGGCATCTGCCGGCGATCGTGCGTTCATGCCTTGTTTCCCAGGTTCGCGAGCCCTTGCTCGATGAGCGGTGTCTGGTCGCCCCAGAGCAGTTGGCGCACACCCGCGGGCCATGCGTTGACATCGAGGCCGTGATGGCGGAAGAGGGCGAGCGTCGTGCGCTCCATGCCGAAGCCGACGCATGCGGTGTGCGCAACCTGATCGTCGGCCTGGCGGATGTTCCACAGCTCGCCGAAGTGGTCCTGGTGATAGTTGAACGACAGGCAAGCGGTCGGACGGTCGGGCGTCGCCACCGGCACCAGCAGTTCGAACTTGAGCTGCTGCTCGCGCTGGCTGTCGGCGACGATCTTGCCGCCGCGCCCGAAGAACGGATCATTGGCGAGATCGATCTCGAAGGGCAGCTCCAGAAGCTGCACGAGCAGCGAGCCGCGCTCGATCCACTTCTGACGGAACGCCATCACCTGTTCGGGACTGCCGACGCGGATGTACTCGCGCATGCGGAACATCTGCATGCGGCCCGGATCGATGGACGGTTCGTGACGGAAGCAGTACGAGAACGCGTCGAAGATCGCGCCGTCCCCGGCGAGCTTGCCGCGCTTCGCGACGAGCGGATAGATCGGATAGCAGGCGGCGGGCGTGAGCACGAGCCGCGTGGGCTTCTGCTGATCCATCCATTCGTCGGAACGCTCTTCGTCCTCACCGATATGCACGATCTTGTCGAGCGCCTCGAGCAGGCGATGATGCCCGCGGTCATTGCCCTGGAAGGAGTGGATCGTGCCCGCGAGATTCGGGAAGCTCTTCAGATACTCGCTGTCCTCGAAGTCGCGGCGGCGCATCGCGGGCGGAAAGCGCAGCACTTCCGCGTGCTGATCGGCGCCGAGCATGGTGATCGCCTGATTCAGGCGCTCGACGATGTCCTCGAATACTTCGCTGCGGCCATACAGGCCGTCTTCCCCGGTGTCGAGCAGAATGCCGGCCTCGATCAGGCGATCGCGCAAGGTCACGTCCGATTTGTCATACGGTGCCCGAGTCTCTTGTGTTTGTGCTTGTGCATCGGCCGGCATCATGGCGGCCTGTTCTGTCGGCATGTTCATATCGTCAAAGGGTTCCCGTTGCGGCGCGCTGCGCGAGCAGCAGATTCGCCGTGTTCAGTTCGATGCGGTCGTTGCTGATCATGAGCGGCGCCGAATGCAGATCGCGCAGATGGCGTCCCACGCTGAACGGCGTGTCGTTCTTGTAGCCGGCCATGCCGCAGATCATCAGCGTCTCCTGCACCACATGCACCGCCGATTGCGAGATCGCGAGCTTGAGCATGTTCAGATCCGCGTTGATGCCGATCGACGCCGTGAGCGGCGTGTCGTCGTCGCTCTGGCTCGTCTTGCGTGCGGCGCTGGCCGCTTCGACGGCGGCGAGCGAATCGCGCAGACGCGCCTGCATCATCTTGATGAGCGTGAGCACTTGCGCAAGCCGCGCGGCCGAGGGCGGCAACGCGCCGGGTTTGCCGCGTGCCTGATTGCGGAAGAACTGATGCGCGCGGTTCGCCGCATCGCTCGCGACGCCGCACCACACCGACGACCACAAGGTATGCGACACGGGCAGCATGCTTTCGTCGGCGATCTTCGAGAACGGCGCGGGCAGGATCTGCTCGGCAACGCCGCTCGCGACCAGACGATGCCCTTCGCTGCATGTGCCGCGCATGCCGAGCGTGTCCCACGTGCCGCGCGGCTCGAGCGTGAGCTTATCGCGGGGCGCGACGATCAGCACCTGATCGGACGGCGGCGCATCAGGATGACGGCGCGCCGTCACGAGAATGCAATCCGCATACGTGCCGTACGAAATGGTCGGGGCGAGCTTCTCGATGCGAAACGCGTTATCGACGAGATCGACCGCGCAGGCGCTCGTGCGCATGTTGCCGCCGATGTTCTCCTCCGACGTCGCCGATGCGAGCAGCAATTGCTCGTTCACCAGGCGCGCAAGAAACTCGCGCTGCCAGGGCACGCTCACGCCATGATCGACGATGCACACGACCTGGCTCTGATGCATTGCATAGATCATCGCGGATGATGCACAGCCTTGCGCGATCGCTTCGCACAGGCGAGCCACGCCGGTGAGCGAGAGGCCGTCCCCGCCATGAATGGCCGGGACCATCGCGGAAAAGAGCCGTTCTTCGCGCATCGCGGTGACGGCCTCAGCGGGAAAGCGCGCTTCCCGGTCCACTGCATCGGCGTGCTTCGCTGCAATGGCGGCGACGCGCTTCGCGGCTTCGATCAGCTCGCTCTCGCTGCGCGCGTGCGCGCTTTGCGCGAGCTCCGCTGCTTCCTGCTCCTGCGCGGGGGCATTCATGCTGCCGCCTGCGAACGACGCAGTTCGTCGACGGCGGCGGCGAGCGAATCGACGCTCGAAAAGAGCCGGCGCGTGAGCATGTGATCGGGGATCTCGATGCCGAATTCGTCCTCGATCGCGAGCATCACATGAACCGTGGCGAGCGAGGAAAGACCTGCGGCGTAGAGATCGGCGCTGTCGGAGAGCGTGTCGATGGGCATGTCGAGTCGAGCGGACTCAGCGAGGATGCGGCGCAATTCAGTTTTCATTGTCTGTGTATTCCTTTGTACCCGGCCAGCGGTGCAGTGAATCCGGAGGGCGACGATGAGTTCTTATCGAATGTCGCTTCGGTCCGGGGCGAAATGGCGGTGGTGTTGTTCACTTCTCGTGAAGACGATTTCACGAGAGCCCTCGCACGCACCGTCGTCGTTGTTGTTTGATCGTATTTAACGAATTACGAGGCCCACGCGTCCGTGCGATGGCGCACGGTGAGCTTCGATGAACGAAGAGGCTCTTTGTGCGACATCAGGCACGCTTCCATCTGTGCAATTCCTGCAGACTGGCCCCTGCCGTGGCAAACCCGTCATGCAGTAACTCCTGCGTGTAGCACGCGCCGTACCTTGCAAGAAATATGCGAGGCTGCAAGGTGTTTGAAAACTTATCGTTTCAGGTGAGGTAATTGGTACTGATCTGCCTGCTGCTCATGTTCATCGCGTTGTTCATCGTGTGGAAGAAGCGGCGTGTCGCGATCTTCCTCGTGGCCGGCGCCGTGTTCTGGCTGCTCGGAAGCTGGATCGCGGGGCCGCTCGTGCGGCTCGCGAACCTCGGCCACGACACCATGAACGATCCCCGCTTCGGCGCGCGCATGGTGATCATCGTGCTCGGCGGGGGGACCCAATACGATCGTCATCGGCATTTGGTTCCGATGGGCGATTCGATGACCCGTGTCGATCTCGGCGCTTCGCTCTATAAGCGCTGCATCGAGATGGAGAAGGAATGTCTCGTCGTCGTGAGCGGCGGAAACCCTCAACATCACGAGCAGAGCGAGGCGGATTTGTATGGAGCTTTGCTCGTCGACAGGGGAGTGAAGCGTTCGGATCTGATCCTCGAAGACAAAAGTCTCGACACATACGAGAACGCGCGCAATACGGAGAAGATCCTACGGTCGCGCCAATACGACACTTCCGTGCTGATTACTTCATCGTTGCACATGCGACGTGCGTTGCTGGCCTTCGAGGCGTTCGACCTGCATCCACAGCCCGTAGTTGCATTCATACGTAATCCAAAGTCATGGTGGGTGCCGCATCCCGAAGGATGGATCGATTCGAACAGCGCGCTGCGCGAGCTGCTCGGGATCGTGCGCTTTCATCTGTTGCGATGGATCGGCTGGTGGTGAACGCGGAGCGTTGCAGCCGTCGCCTACAATATCGATGAGCGTCGTTCGGCGCATCGAGCTGGAGACCATCCGATGAATCAACTGATTCGCGCCTTCGCGTTTGCCGCGGACAAACATCGCAATCAGCGCCGCAAGGACGCGGAGGCATCGCCGTACATCAATCATCCGATCGCACTCGCCGATGTGCTCGCCAACGAAGCCGGCATCGACGACGAGCGCGTGCTGCTCGCGGCCGTGCTGCACGATACGATCGAAGACACCGATACGTCACACGATGAACTCGTGCGATGGTTCGGTGAGGAGGTTGCGCATATCGTCGCGGAAGTCACCGACGACAAGTCCTTGCCGAAGGCCGAGCGCAAGCGGCTGCAGATCGAGCATGCGGCGCATGTCGGTCATCGCGCGAAGCTCGTCAAGCTTGCGGACAAGATCTGCAATCTGCGTGACATCGCGACGATGCCGCCCGCGGACTGGAGCGACGAAAGAAAGCGCGAGTATTTCGAGTGGGCGAAGCGCGTGGTCGATGCATTGCGCGGCGCGCATGCGGGTCTCGAAGCGCTATTCGATGAAGCATATCGGCAAGGAATGCCGCCACGCCGCGCTGCCTGACGCTGCGCGCGAAGTAATGTTTGCCGCGCGCTTCTCTCTCGTTCAACCTCCCAGCGCTTCCTTCAGATAACGGGCGGTGCGGCTCGTGACATGTTTCGCGACCCTGCCGGGCGTGTTCGCCGCGACGATCCTGCCACCGTCCTCGCCCGCGCCGGGACCGATGTCGATGACCCAATCGGAAAGCGCCGCTACGCGCATGTCGTGCTCGACGACGACCACCGTATTGCGCGCGTCGACCAGTCCCTGCAATTGCGCCATCAGGCGGTCCACGTCGGCGGGATGAAGTCCCGTCGTCGGCTCGTCGAGGACATAGAGCGTGTCGCCGCGATGTGCGCGTTGCAGTTCCGTCGCCAGCTTGATGCGTTGGGCCTCGCCGCCCGAGAGCTCGGTGGCGGGCTGACCGAGTCGCAGATAGCCGAGACCGATGTCGCGCAGCACCGCGAGCGCGCGCATCACGTTCGGCTCATCGGCGAAGAAATCGCATGCGGCATCGACGCTCATGTCGAGCACTTGCGCGATGTTCTTTCCTCGCCACTCGATTTCCAGCGTCTGCGGGTTGTAGCGTGAGCCGTGACACGTCGCGCAAGACGTGTAGACGCTCGACAGGAACAGCAATTCGACGCTCACGAAGCCTTCGCCCTCGCATGTCGGGCAGCGTCCTTGCGCGACGTTGAATGAAAAACGTCCCGCGCCATAGCGACGCTTGCGCGCGGCGGGCGTGTCCGCGAAGAGCTTTCGGACATGATTGAAGAGACCGGTGTAGGTCGCGAGGTTCGAACGCGGCGTGCGGCCAATCGGCTTCTGATCGACTCGCACGAGACGCCGGATCGTCTCCATGCCGTCGACGATGCGGCCGGCCGCGGGCGCATCGGCTGCCGAGAAGAGCGGGTCTTGCTCGTCTTCCTCCGTGTCGTCCAGCGCGCGTCCGAGGTGCTCCGCGACGAGCTCGGGCAGCGCCTGACTCACGAGACTCGATTTGCCGGAGCCCGATATGCCGGTGACGGTCGTGAAAGCGCCGAGCGGAAACGCAACGTCGATGTCATGCAGGTTGTTGCGCGTGATGCCCGCGAGCCGCAGCCATCCGCGCGGCTTGCGGACGGTACGCTCGATCGTCTCCTTCGGCGCGAACAGGTGCTTGCGCGTCTGCGATGCGTCGATCGAAGCGAGTCCCGCCGGCGGCCCGCTGTAGAGCACATGACCGCCGCCTTCGCCCGCGGCCGGACCGACATCGACGAGCCAGTCTGCGCGGCGCATCGTATTTAGATCGTGCTCGATGACGAAGAGCGAATTGCCCGCGGCCTTCAGGCGTTGCAGGGCGGCGAAGAGCGCTTCGTTGTCGGCGGGATGCAGGCCCGCGGAAGGTTCGTCGAGGACGTACACGACGCCGAAGAGTTGCGACGCCAGTTGCGTCGCGAGGCGCAGGCGCTGCAATTCGCCGGACGAGAGCGTGGGCGTCGCGCGATCGAGCGACAGATAGCCCAAGCCGAGGTCGATCAGCGTGCCGAGCCGGTCGAGCAATTCGGCGGCGATGCGCTCGGCGGCGGCGCGCTTTTCGTCGGAGAGATTCGGCGTGCGGCGTACGTCGGGCGCGGCCTTGTGCGCCGAGCCGCCGGCCGCGACGCGCTGTGCGGTCGCGGCGTGGCGGGCTTCCCTGGTGAGCGTCTCGGTCGGTGCATCGTCGTGCGCGGGCCATTCGCCGCGCGCGATGGGCCCGAGCAGATCGGCGAGCCGGTTCAGCGGAAGACGCGCGAACTCGGCGATGTCGAGGCCCATGAACGTCACCGACAGCGCCTCCTTCTTGAGCCGCTTGCCGTGGCAGGCAGGACAATCGCTGCCGATCATGAAGCGCGATACGCGCTTTTTCATGAGCGCGCTTTGCGTGTGCGCGAAGGTGTGGAGCACGTAGCGGCGCGCGCCGGTGAAGGTGCCCTGATAGCTCGGCTCCGCGCCGCGCTTCAGCGCCGCCTGCGTTTCTTTGGGCGTGAGGCCCGCGTAGACGGGCACGGTCGGCTGCTCCTCTGTGAAGAGGATCCAGTCGCGATCCTTCTTCGGCAGGTCGCGCCACGGCTTGTCGACGTCATAGCCGAGCGTCACCAGAATGTCCCGCAGATTCTGCCCATGCCACGCGGGCGGCCAGGCGGCGACGGCGCGCTCGCGGATCGTGAGCGAGTCGTCCGGCACCATCGACTTTTCCGTGACTTCGTAGACACGGCCGAGCCCGTGACATACGGGACATGCGCCCTGAACCGTGTTCGGCGAAAAATCCTCCGCGTAAAGCATCGGCTGCTTCGGCGGGTAGCTGCCGGTGCGCGAATACAGCATGCGCACGAGGCTCGAGAGCGTCGTGACGCTGCCGACCGACGAACGCGCGTTGGGCGCGCCGCGCTGCTGCTGAAGCGCCACCGCGGGCGGCAAGCCTTCGATCGAATCGACTTGCGGCACGCCGACCTGTTCGATGAGCCTGCGCGCGTAAGGCGCGACGGATTCGAAGTAGCGGCGCTGCGCCTCGGCGTACAGCGTGCCGAATGCAAGCGACGATTTGCCGGAACCTGACACGCCCGTAAAAACGACGAGGGCATCGCGCGGGACATCGACATCGACGTTTTTCAAATTATGCTCGCGCGCGCCCCGAACGCGCACGAAACCTGCCCTCGATGCATTCGCAGCACCGTCATGTGGGGTTGCCTGGGACCTGGCTTTGCGGACATCCATGGGAAGGGTGGCTCGGAGGCGAGCGCAGGAGAAGTGCGAAAGGAGCATGCAGCATGCCATATTCCAGATGGAACTTTGCGTTACGCATCCTGAATGCAAAATGCACACCGAGGCCGCTCGCCGGTTTTACATGCGCTGATGGCAGGCGTGACGATAGATGTTTCGTGCGGGGCGATGGGGAAATCGGGAGGCGACGACGCGCCCACGGCTGGCAGCACGCGCCAGGGCTTTACTTCAGGCAAAAGAAGAAGCGACGCGCGCGGCGACGCACAAGGGCGCCCACGCCCATTTCATCCGTGAGGGTCAGGCTGAAGCGCCTTCCACGTCGATATCGTCGGTACCGAGCCGGGAGAAGATGTCGCATACCGCGCGCATCTCGGCTTCGTCGCGGATGCTGACGATCACGCGCGTGATGCCGCAAACGACGTCCGCATCGCCACCGTCGGCGCCGAACGCGGGCAGTATGTCTTCGCCGGAAACTTCGAGACCGAACGGGTACTCGTGAGTATCGACCACGCCGAGATGCTCGCCGTGTCCGGCGTATTCGGCCGCGATCCACTGTGTCTGCAAGCTGGCGCTCTGTATCTCCGAAGAACGAAAATCGGCAAAACCGCTCATGCTGGCCACACGGACCCGATCACCCGTGATGCCCTCCGCGCGTAAATCGTCGAGTGCTTCATCCAGCTTACGGGAGCTGAAAAACGCTCCGCTTACTTCACGCATCATTGCTCGTCTCCTTGCCTGCAACCCTCGATGCCGCGTTTCAGTATCGCCGTGAACGCCGCGAATGTGAAGACGGGTGTACACCGGTTGTCGTCCCGAGAGGAGTGAAATGCACGAGAGGTGCGCGGAAGGACACATAACCACGCACGGTGCGACGAACCGGTGTGCCGCTGCTCGGGCTCGCGAGCGCGCGAGAAGATGGTGAATCCAACGGATGCGGACGAGGATTCGCGAGCCTGACGATGAAGCGAACGTCCCGAAATTCACGCGAACGGACGCAGCCGGCGCACGGACCGATGCCGCCTGGCGGGCGAGTATTCACTTCATGCGATACTTGAACTTTACGCCGCAAGAAACGGTTTTTCAACGGTTTGTTGTGTCCCTAATCATAGGATGTCGAAGGTTTTTTCGCCTTGTCTTTTCCGGGCGGACGACGCGGGATCCGATGGATTCGCGGAGTCCCGCACCGCCGACCGCGCGGTTCCATGCATTCAAAATGCCCGCACCATCGATAGTCATCGTACAAGCTGTCCCCCGCCCTATAATGGGCGATCGAGCACAATCACGATCGGCCTTTCAATGTCCCAAGCACTCTCGTCCGGCGCGCTGCGCCGCTCTCGCAATCTCACCGAGGAAGTCGTCGCCGAGTTGTCGGAGCGGATTCGCAGCGGCGCGCTTCAGCCTGGCGACAAGCTGCCGACGGAATCGGAAATCATGGCGCAGCTCGGCGTGAGCCGCACGGTCGTGCGCGAGTCCATTTCGCGGCTGCAGGCGGCGCGCCTCGTGCATACGCGTCACGGCATCGGCACCTTCGTACTGGAAGCGACAGATCAGGATCGTTTCCAGATCGAGGCCGCGGGCGACCTCACCGTGCGCGACGTGATGGCGATCCTGGAACTGCGCATCAGTCTCGAAGCGGAAGCGGCCGGGCTCGCGGCCGTGCGCCGCACCGATGAAAACCTCGCGCAGATGCGTCGCGCGCTCGACGAATTCGAGCGGCTGATCGAAGCCGGCGAAGGCAACGCGGTCGCCGCCGATGTCGCGTTTCATCTCGAACTCGCCAAGGCTACGGGCAACCGCTATTTCCATAGCATCCTCAGCCAGCTCGGCAATACGATCATCCCGCGCACGCGCGTCAACTCTGCCGCGCTCGCGCACAACGATCCGGGCAGCTATCTGGATCGCGTGAATCGCGAACACGAGGATATCTACGATGCAATCGAGCGACGCGACCCCGAAGCGGCGCGCGCCGCCATGCGCATGCATCTGTCGAACAGCCGCGAGCGGTTGCGGCGCGCACATGAAGGGTCGCCGAAGACCGCGGACGCGAGTTGAGCCAGGCCTATCCTTCTGGCTAATCTTCGTCCAGCATGACTGACAGCGTGCTCGCCTCGCTTTGCACGCCGGCATTCAGGTCGATCTCGTGCGGCATCCTCTTCGCAATCGCACGCAACAGGCGTGGCGAAAAGTGCGCGCCGAAGCGCGCTAACGCGGCTTCGCGCGTGGCGTCGTCGGCATGAGACAGCGCGCGCAACTCGTTCAACGGCAAGCCCACGAACAGATCGATCGCATAGGGCGGCGCATCGGGGTCCGCGGTCGTTTCGGGCGAATCCGGCGCGCGTATGCGCAGGCCCGGCTGCAGATGCGTTTCGAGTTCCATCGTCACTTCATATTGCGCTTCGTTCTCTAGCGCCGCGCGCGCTTCGCTTTGCAGAAAGGGCGCGACGGATTGCAGGCGGGCCAGTTCTTCGTCGGAGAGCAGCATGCGTTTTCTCCCTGAAATATCGATTTACGCTATCACGCTCCAGCAGCACTTGCCGGTCCAGCCGGCGCTCAGGCCTGGCCGGGAATGAACGATGAACAGGTTCGTAGTGGTTTCGGGCTGTTCTGGCGCAGGCAAGTCGACGCTTCTGGCCGAGCTTTCCCGCCGCGGTTTCGCAACCGTGGAGGAGCCGGGACGACGCATCGTGCAAGCCGAAATGCAGCACGACGGAAATGCGTTGCCATGGCTCGACATGAGCGCGTTCCTGCATCGCGCGATCGACATGGCCCACGCCGATCGCGCCTCGTTCAGCGAGGCGCGGAAATGGGTATTTTTCGATCGCGGACTGATCGACGCCGCCTCAGGTCTGGAACATCTGAGCGGGAAGCCTTACCTGAGCGCGCCCGGTCTTGCGGATGCGTACCACCGGCATGTGTTCATGACGCCGCCGTGGCCCGAAATCTTCGTTCAGGACGACGAGCGCAGACACGAATTTCAAAGCGCGCACGATGAATATGTTCGCCTCGTGAGCGCGTATCGGAAGCTAGGTTATGACGTCTCGATGCTTCCAAAGACCGACGTTGCCGCGCGCGCCGATTTCGTGCTCGATGCATTGGCTGCTTGGCGGCTCTAGCGTCAGCGAACGCACGAGAGCGTTGACAAACGCCTGAGCATCAGTCGCGATGCGTCGCCACGAATGCGGCAATCGCATTGTTGACTGCATCGGCCGCATCGCGATGCGGCGAATGTCCGCAGTGCGACAGCTTGACGAGTTGCGTCTGCGGGACGGCCCCCTTGATCTTGTCGATCTGAAGCATCGATGCATATTCGTCGTCGCGTCCCTGAATGGCGAGCAAGGGACGGCGGATCGGCGCAATCTCTCCCGTGATGTCCCAATGCAGGAACTCGGGATTCAACCACGCGTCGTTCCATCCGTAGAAAGCCGAATCCACGTCGTCGTGATAGGACCGCAACTTGTCCCTTAGCGCAGTGGTTTCATAGGTGGTTCTCGTCTCCGCGATGGCCTGCACCGTCATGGCTTCGACGAACACGTGCGGCGCCATGATCGCCAGACCGGCCAATGCGTTGGGGAACGCGCTCGCATAGAGCAGGGCGATCGTGCCGCCATCGCTGTGACCGATGAGCCACATGCGCGAGCGTTCCCGCGCATCGATGCCGAGCGCATCGAGCAATGCGGGCAAAACGTCCTGTGCCTGATGATGCAGAAAGCTCGCCGGCCACTTCTCTCCCGCCTGACGTGGCGTCGAGCGTCCATAACCCGGCCGCGAATATACGAGCCCCCGGCAATTCAGGCGATCGCACAGCGTTTGCGGCCATCGTTTCCATAGCGCGATCGAACCGAGGCCTTCATGCAGGAACACGGCGATGGGCGCATCGACCCGCTCGGGGTTGAGCCATCGATATTCGATGCGCACAGGATAGGCGCCGCAATTCAATTCGGCGAAACGCGTCATATCGATGCTTGCTGCTTGATCGTTCATGGCTCTCGGGGCTGAACATGGAGCGAAAGATGAGCGCAAAGATTAACAGACGCCGTAAGCGCGACGTTCAGGCTGAAATCAAACCGGAAGATCGCATGCATCATTCGCGTGCACGCATTGCAATAAATAGAGTGATCGGCTCATCTGCAAAGGCATATTCGCCAAGCCGATTTTTTTCTCTGGACGCGCCTGAACTTTTTCTGCGAAAGTAATTCGTAAGAAACGCGCCGCATGCAATGCAGATGCGGTCCTTATTCGAGTACTACTTGCGTCGGCATCAAAGGCGCGCTGTCTGTTTCCGGAGAGAAATGCATGAATCGACCCAAACGAATGCTATTGGAAAACATTGCCTGGGCGCGCGAGACCGCGCATGCCGATGCGCAATTTTTCCCGCGGTTAGCGCAAGGGCAAAGCCCCAAGGTGCTCTGGATCGGCTGCTCGGATAGCCGCGTCCCGGCCGAGACCATCACGAACGCGAATCCCGGAGATCTCTTCGTCCATCGCAACATCGCCAATCTGTTCTCTCCTTCCGACGACAATACGATGAGCGTGCTGGAATATGCGGTGCGCGTGCTGAAAGTCGATCACGTGATCGTGTGCGGCCATTACGGATGCGGCGGCGTGCGCGCCTCACTCCTGCCGTTGTCGAGCGACTTGCCGCACGTGAATCGCCATATCGCGCCGCTATGCGCATTGGGCGCGCGGCATCGCGAAGAGCTCGACGCATTTGCAGAGCTCGACGCCCGCGCGAATCGCCTGGCCGAGCTTAATGTGCTCGAGCAAGTGCGGCTGTTGCGTCACACGTCCATCGTGCGTGATCGCGACGAACCTCCGCTCGTGCACGGCTGGATTTTCGGCCTCCATGACGGCCACATCAAAGTGCTGGCCTCCGGCTACGACGATGCGCGCGATACGCAAGGCGGCGCGCACCTGACGTCCGCATCGCTCGAAACGGTCTAGAGCGTCCAACTTTCCGATCGATTGCCATTCCATGCGATGTCGCTAAAGCGACGCTCGCAGGCGCCCACTCGTGCAAAAAAATCATGAACTCCGCTAATCGTCTTGCCACTTTCCCGCGCGATCTGTTTGCGGGCACTGTCGTGTTTCTCGTCGCGATGCCGTTATGTCTCGGCATCGCCAATGCATCGGGCGTCGAGCCGTTCGCCGGGCTGCTGTCCGGGATCATCGGCGGTCTGGTCGTCGCCTTGCTGAGCGGCTCGCATTTGAGCGTAAGCGGGCCGGCCGCGGGCCTCATCGTGATCGTCGTCGACGGCATCGCGGGGCTCGGCAGCTTCTCCGCGTTCCTGCTCGCGGTGCTGCTCTCGGGCGCGATCCAGTTCGGCTTCGGCATGTTGAAGGCGGGGCGCTTCGCGGCCTACGTCCCTTCGTCGGTCATCAAGGGCATGCTGGCCGCCATCGGCCTTCTGCTCGTCATCAAGCAGATTCCGCTTGCAGCGGGCTTTGCCAATAACGGCGCGCCGGCCGCGAGCGGCCCCGGCATGCTCGGCACGCCGTTCGGCCCGGTATCGGTTGCGGCGTGCGCGGTGGCGGTCGTATCGCTCGCAATGCTCGCAGGCTGGGAGACGCGCGCGATGCGTCGCTTCGCGCTGGTGCGCGCGGTGCCTGCGCCGCTCGCCGTGGTCGCGTTCGGTATCGGCATGACGCTTTTGCTCGATCTGTTCGCGCCCGGCTTCGCGCCGCCCGCGCAGCATCGCGTGGCGCTGCCTTCGCTCGAATCGCTCTCCGCGTTCACGAATGCGCTCGAGTTGCCGAACTTCTCGCAGTTCGTGAATCCCGATGTATGGCGGCTTGCATTGACGCTCGCGATCGTCGCGAGTCTCGAGACGCTGCTCAGCCTCGAAGCGGTGGAGCAGCTCGATCCGAAGAAGCGCACGGCGCATCCGGACCGTGAACTGAAGGCCCAGGGCATCGGCAACATGATGGCCGGTGCGATCGGCGCGTTGCCGATTACGTCGGTCATCGTGCGCAGTTCCGCGAATGTGCATGCGGGCGCGCAGAGCCGCTGGTCTTCGTTCGTGCATGGCGCGCTTTTGCTCGCGAGCGTGTTCGCGCTGACGAGCGTCATCAACCTGATTCCGCTTGCGTGTCTTGCGGCCATCCTGATCTTCACGGGCCTGAAGCTCGCCAAGCCTTCGCTCTTTGCCGACGTCGCGAGGCAGGGCATCGAACGCTTTGCGCCGTTCATCGCGACCATTGCGGGCGTCCTGGCGACCGATCTGCTGATGGGCATCCTGCTCGGCATCGCATGCAGCCTGGCGCTTGCGGTGCGCGCCAATCTCAGGCGTCCGATCGCCATCGCGCAGCACGACGATCATTACCTTCTTTCGTTTCGCAAGGACGTGTCGTTTCTCGCCAAGGTGACGCTCAAGCATCATCTGCGCGCGATTCCCGATGGCGCGACGGTCATTCTCGACGCGTCGAGAGCCGACTATATCGACCCGGATGTGCGCGAGGAGATCGAGAAGTTCGTGGCCGCGGCGCCGTCGCGGGGCATGCATGTCGAATGTCGCAAGCTGCCGCGCGGGCAGGCAGAAGCGCGCCTGCCCGCCGTACGCAGCCGCTGGTCCGGCCTGACGAGGCAGGGCATGTCATCGGAATGAGCGATCAGCCTGGCGTCGATGGCGTCAGTTGCGCATAGACGTCGTGCGCGAGTTCGAGCATCACCTTGCGATCGATGCCGCCCGACAGCGCGTAACCGAAATCGCCATCGATCCAGTAGAAGACATTCACGGGTCCGTCCTGATACAGCTTGAACGCAGTGGTGTTCGACCTCGTCTTGCGATGCGAGATGCATAGCGTCACGCGCTCGCCCTTGGCATCGCGATACATGAACTGCGCGACAGGGCCGTCGTCGCCTGGAAGGATGCGTCCGCCCATCAGCTCGAAGCCGCTTTTCGTGAGCATGGGCGGATGCACATCCGTGCCGAGCCTGTTCGAAAGGTACTGAACGAAGTCCTGTTCGCGGTCCTTGCCGATATCGACCGGCCGATCGACGGCAGGCATATACACCACATGCGCGATCGCGGCCTGTCGCGCCATGCCCTCGACGCCGTTCGCACTGACGGCGCTCGCGTTCGACGTGCTCGTTCCCGTGAGCGACACCGCATCCTTCCCCATGTTCGCGCCGATGCCAATGCTGATGCCCAGCACGAGCGCCGCCGCCATGCCGGCGAATTGCGGCCAGTTCGCGGCGCTGAACCAGCGTTGCTTCTTCAGCGTGCGCAGGCGTGCGGGCACGGGCTCGTTGAGCACGCGATCGTATCGCTCATGGAACATGTTGTTGAGCGAGAAGTAATCGCTCACTCGCGCGGCCAGCGCCGGATTGAGTTCGATTGCACGTTCGACCTGCGCGCGGCGCTCTGCCGAGAGCGCGCCATCGACGTAGGCGTGAATGTCTTCTTCGCTGATCGGAGCCTGTTGGTCGCTCATCGCACCACCTTCAACTTCGCATCGGGTTGCGCGCCTGCCATCAATGCACGCAGCCGTTCACGGCCACGGGAAAGCCGCGACATCACCGTGCCCACGGGAATATCGAGCGCCATCGCTACTTCCGCATAGCTCATTTCTTCCAATCCGACGAGCAGAACGACTGCGCGTTGTTCGGCGGGCAGACGTTGCAATGCAAAGTCGAGATCGCGCATTTCGAGCGAGCCGAGCTGATTGCCCGGCACGGTGATGTCGGTTTCGCTCGTGGTGTCATCGTCGACGGACACGTGCACCGCACGTGCCGACGCCTTGCTCACCTGATTCACGAACACGTTATGCATGATGGTGAAAAGCCAGGCGCGCAGATCGGTGCCCGCTTCGAACATCCTCGCGCGCGACAGTGCGCGTTCGATCGTGTCCTGGATCAGATCGTCCGCGAGATCCCGATTGTTGAGCAGCGCGCGCGCATAGCGGCGCAGCCTCGGGATGTGTTCCATCAGTTCGTCGCGGATGTCCATTGCGTTATCCGTCGTATGTTGCGCGGCGCGCCCGATGCGGTGAACGGCGATACGCGCATTTCATTGCGCCCTTTGCGCCGTCATCGTCAAGGCGTCGGCCGCGCGCATGAGTCCGTGCGTGCCGGCGCGGCCGGCGAGCGCGTATCGCTTGCCGCCCGTCGTCCATGAGAGCAGGCGGATGTCGCCCACCCGCTGCGCACTCCAATGTGGCTCCTCGCCGGCGAAGGGCGCCCGCGCCGTGAGCAGGATCACGGCGTCGCCGTCGGCGTTCCGGTAGTCGAACTCGTCGATATGGGCGAATGATCCCGCACGACGCAGCTTCGTCGCAACCAGTTCGAGGCCGACCGGCGTGAGTTCGGTGAAGTAAGGGTCGTGCGAGACGAGCGGGGGCGCACTGGTGCCGTGGGGGCTGGATGTCTCCGTCAATGCCATGACCGCCGACGCATCGAGCATGTCAGCTGATACATGGGCGGCGGCGCACCAACCGGCGACGGCCAGAGCAGAGCATGCAACGAGCAGGGTATTGCGCAGCACGCTTCTTGCCGGCGGGCGGGCTCCAGGCGATTCATGCCGGTGATGCGCCGAGACCCGATCGAAAACGTTCGGCATCCGCCGGTTCAGATGACGATAAAACGCGACCCGTTGCACCTCGCCCGGACGCGCGTCGAGATAGCGCCCGACTCGCGCGGCGCGCGCAGGCGGCAGGCTTCCGTCCGCAAAAGCCTGAATATCTCGTTCCGTTAGCGGGTCATCCATGTCGGCGCATCGATTTTTTGTGCTCTCGATGGGCTAACAGGCGGGCCGAGCGTTTTATTCCCCGGGGCTATGAATATTTATTCAGACGAAAAAGTCACCGCTTCAATCGGAGACGATCGAGAGCGAAAAGCCGTCCCAACCCTTGCTGCCCACCGTCTGAATTGCCGTGGAGGAAATGCGGGCATCCGAGGCCAGCATGTCGAAGAAGGCGCGCACGCCGATCACGTCCGGATCGGTGCTGTGGGGATCCGCGATGCGGCCAGCGCGGATCACGTTGTCGGCGACGATTACCGTTCCCGGCCGGCTGAGACGTAACGCCAGGCTCAGATACGCCGGATAGCTCTTCTTGTCGGCGTCGAGAAAGATGAAATCGAACGGCGGTATGCCGTCGCGCACGAACGCTTCGAGCGTATCCACCGCGTCGCCGACGATCACCGAAACCACGCCCGATAGTCCGGCACGCTCGATGTTCCTGCGCGCGACTTCCGCATGTCGTTCGACGGCTTCCAGCGTGAGCAAGGTGCCGTCGGCGGGCAGGGCGCGCGCGAGCCAGATGGTGCTGTATCCGCCGAGCGTGCCGAGCTCCAGGATGCGCCGTGCGCCGCGCATGCGCGCGAGCATCTGCAGCAGCTTGCCCTGGTTCGGTGCGACATTGATGGCGGGCAGCCCCGCCTGCGCGCTGTCCTGCAAGGTTGCCGCGAGCGTTTCGTCCTGTGCTCGAGTACGCTCGCACAGGTACTCGTCCATTGCGATCCATTGCCGTTCATTCATCGATTGTCCTTTGCCTTTGTCGGGAAGGCTCGAGATTGACGCGATTCAACGACTACACCATACAGCACAGCAACGGATCGATACAAAAAGGCTTAGCGCGATAAATAATTCAGATGGCCCCGCAAGCATTCCGCAATCAAGGTGACATACGCCGGTCATCAAATAAAAAGCTCGACACGTCAAACGACCGTCTTCGCCGCGCTCGACGATTCACGGCGCATCGCGTGCCCGAGCTGGTCGACCGTGAGACGGATCGCGTCGATCATCGCTCTTGCCGCCGGCGAAGGCGTGCCGCCCGCACGCAATGTGAGGCCGATCTCGCGCCGCGTATTCTGCATGGCGATGTCCAGCACCGTGAGCTGACCCGATTCGCACTCGTAATGCAGTTGCTGCGCCGATACGGCGGCGAGCATGTCGGTGTGCATCAGCAGACCGCGAATGACCGCGAGGTCGGCGGTTTCGACCGTGGGCATCGGCGGCTTGAGCTTCCATCGCTTGAACTGCGCCTCGAACATACCGCGCGCGGGCGCGTGGCTGCGCGGCAGAACCCATTGTGCTGAAGTCAGCTCCTTGAGCGACAGTCCGCTCACGCCCGCGAGCGGATGTCCGCGCCGCGCGATCACGACGATGTCCTCCGACATGAGACGCTCGTTGGCGAGCCCGCTCGATGCATCGTTCTGGCGCAAGGCCCCGAGCACGAAGTCGATATCACCCGCACGCAGTCCCGCGACGAGCGTTTCGTACGAGCTCTCGTCGGTCACGACCCGCACGCCCGGATACTGCGCGGCCACGCGCGCGATCGCACCGGGCAGGATCAGGGTTCTGCCGAGCGGCAGCGCGCCCACCGTCACGTAGCCCTGAATCGTGCCGCGCAAGGCGGCGAGATCGTCGGGAATGTGGCGCAGTTCGTTCAGCGCGCGGCGCACGTGCAGCACGAACGTTTCGCCCTCGCTCGTGAGAAGAAGTCCGCGCGGGCTGCGATAGAACAGTTGCATGCCCGCGCCCGTCTCCATGATGCGGATCGCGCTGCTCACGGCCGGCTGGCTGAGGCCGAGCGTCTGCGCCGCGCTGGGCATGTGGCGGTGACGCGCGAGCGCGGAAAAGAGTTGCAGCCGTCGCGTGTTGAGCAGAAACGCGGGAAGCGTGCCGCCGGCCGTCGCGGTCCGGCGGCGCGATTGTCGCACCGCGCACCACTGCGCGAGTTCTTCCAGCTCCGTGAAGATGCGCTGGCAGCGCAGCAGCACCGCGCGTCCGGCGGGCGTCGGCAACATGCCTGAAGGGCGGCGTTCGAGCAAGGTTTCGCCGACCGCCGCCTCCAGTTCCTGCAGCGAACGCGTGACCGCCGATTGCGCGCGAAAGAGCGCGGCCGCGGCGCGCGTGGCACTGCCGGTCTGCGCGACGAGCCGGAACGCGCGCAGGTAGGCGAGGTTGAGCAGCTCGCGATTGTCCATGTGCAAGGCGCCTGAATGCGAAGGCCATCAGTTTAATTTATCGCACGATGGGGGCGCTTGCGTTCGGCATCGGCTGGGCGAGGCGGACGAAATCGAAAGGCGTCTCGCGGGCGTCAAGCCACGACAACAGGCGTGATCGCCTCGCCCGTCGCGAAGAACGACACGATGTTGTCGACGGTGAGCCGCGCCATCGCCAGGCGCGTTTCGTGAGTCGCGCTGCCGATGTGCGGGCTCAGCACGACATTGTCGAGCGCGCACAAGGGCGACGCTTGCAGCGGCTCATGTTCGAAGACGTCGAGCGCGGCGCCCGCGATCGCTTTTCGTTCGAGCGCCTGCACGAGCGCTCCTTCATCGACGACGGAACCTCGCGCGATATTCACGAGCACGCCTTGCGCACCGAGCGCATCGAACACGGCGGCGTCGACGAGATGCCGCGTCTCGGCGCCGCCCGGGCACGCCGCGATCAGAATGTCCGACCATCGCGCGAGTTCCTGCGGACGCGCGAACCATTCATGCGCAAGCGCTTGTTTCGTGCGCCCGTAGTAAGCGATTTCGACATCGAAGGGCGCGAGCCGCCGCGCGATCTCCTTGCCGATGCGTCCCATGCCGATGATGCCCACGCGCTTGCCCGCGAGGCTCGAACCGAGCGCGAACGCGCATTGCGACCATGCGCCCGAGCGCACGAAGCGGTCCGCCTGCGGCAATTGCCGCAAGAGCGCGAGAAGCAGGCCGATGGTCAGTTCCGCCACCGCCGCATTGAGCAGGTCCGGCGTGTTCGCCACGACGATGCCGCGTTCACGCGCGAACCCGATGGGAATGCGATCGAACCCGACGCCGCTCGTCGCGATGATCTTCAGCGACGGCAGGCGCTCGATCAACGTGATGTCGATGTCATAGTTCGAGCGTGTGGCGATCGCGCCGATGCGCTCGCGCAAGGCATCGTCTTCATCGATCTCCGCAAGCGAGACGAGATCGAAGCGCGCCTGAAGCAACGCATGCGCGCTAGCCGGAAACTCGCCGATGCGCAGCACCGGCGGCAAGCTCACCTCTTTGTCGTTGCGGCTGGACATCGATACCTCATTTGTTGACGAGGCGCGCCGGGACGAACATGAGAATCAGCAGCGCCGAGAGCGCAAGCGAAGCCGCGACGACGAAAAGTCCCGATGATAGCGACTGCGTGATCGTCTTGAGCCAGCCGATCACCGCGGGGCTGATGAAACCCGCGAGATTGCCCGTGCAATTGATGAGCGCGATACCCGCGGCTGCCCCCGTGCCGCCGAGAAAGGCGGTCGGCAGCGCCCAGAACATCGGCAAGGCGGTGATGACGCCCGCGGTCGCGAGCGTGAGCCCCAGTACCGAGAGCGCGGACGACGAGCCGAACAGCGCGCACAGCACGAACCCCGATCCGGCGACGAGCGCAGGCACCGCCACATGCCAGCGTCGCTCGCGCGTATGATCGGCGTGCTTGCCCGCCACGATCATCGAAACGAGCGCGACGGAGTAGGGAATCATCGTGAGCAGGCCGATGATGAACGCGTCCTCGATGCCCGTCGAGCGGAGAATGGTCGGCTGCCAGAAGCCGATCGCATACGAGCCCATGACGATGCCGAAGAGGATCAGGCACATCAGGTACACGCGCGCGGACGTGAACACGGCGCGCACCGAGCCATGCGTGTGCGTCGTGGTGTCGGCGGCGATTTCGTCGAGAATCACGCTCTTGTCCCGGTCCGAGAGCCACGTCGCATCGGCGACGCGATCGTCGAGATGGCGCAGGACGACGAAGCCGAGCAGGATGGAAGGCAGCGCTTCGATGATGAAGAGCCATTGCCAGCCCGCCATGCCCCAGGTGCCTTGCATCGCGTGCATGATGTAACCCGACATGGGGCCGCCGACGAGCCCCGACACCGGATTGCCCGCCATCAGCAGCGCGACCATCTTGCCGCGCCGATGCGACGGAAACCAGTACGTCAGATAGAGCACCATGCCGGGAAAGAAGCCCGCTTCCGCCACGCCGAGCAGAAAGCGCACGACGTAGAACTGCACCGGCGTCGTGACCCACGCGGTCGCCATCGAGAGGATGGCCCAGGTGATCATGATCCGCGCAATCCAGCGCCGTGCTCCGATGCGATGCAGGAGCAGGTTGCTCGGCACCTCGAAGAAGAAATAGCCGACGAAGAAAAGGCCTGCGCCGAGACCATAGACGGCTTCGCTCAGGTGCAGGCTGTTGAGCATTTGCAGCTTGGCGAAGCCGACGTTCACGCGATCGAGATACGCGACCACGTAGCCGACGAACAGCAGCGGCATGAAGCGCAACGCGACGCGGCGGAAGATCGAGTCGGCGTCGCTCGCCTCGAGCGACGAGGGCAGGGAAGTGCTGTTGTACAAGGCTGTCTCCTGAATATCGCTGAGCGTTGCATTTTGTTTATTTGCTCGCTTGCTTGCGCGTACCTCCGGCGCGCGCGGTCGCCTTCATCCTCAATGCGCGGCTTCCGCCGATGCCGCCAGGTCCGCCGCGTGCGGAATGCGAAAGCCGAGCGCCGTGAGCGCGCTTTCCAGTTGCGCGCGCTGCACCGGGTCCAGTTCGACGAGCGGCGCGCGCAGCGTGGCCCAGCCTTCGTCGCCGGATTGCCATGCGATTGCGGCCTTCATCGCGGCGATCATCGGGAAGCGCTGAAACACGCCGCGCGTTTCGTCGAGGCGGCGCTGCTGGGCGGGCGCATCGACCGCTTTCCAGTCGCGCGCGAGACGCGCGATGGCCGCGGCGTTCACGTTGCCCGTCGCGGTGATGCAGCCGGCGCCGCCCGCCTGCAGCGTGCGCAAGAGGAAGGTCTCGCTGCCCGCGAAGACTTCGAAGCCCGAAGCCGAGAAGGCGTCGATCAATGCGGCCGTGTTGCTCCAATCGCCGGAACTGTCCTTGATGCCCGCGATCGCGCCTGGATACGCCTTCAACAGACGTTCGATCAGGGACAGACTCAAGCCGACCTGTGCGACGGGCGGGATGTGATAGAGATAGATCCTGAGACGCGCATCGCCCACTGCCTCGATCACGCCCGCATACGCGCGAAAGAGTCCTTCGTCGCTCACGCCCTTGTAGTAGAAGGGCGGCAGCATCAGCACGCCCGCGCATCCGTTCGATACCGCATGGCGAGTCAGCTCGATCGCATCGGGCAGCGCGCAGGCGCCCGTGCCGGGCATCATGCGCGCGGCCGGCAAGCCTGCTTCGAGCAACGCGTCGAGCAGGCCGCGCTTCTCCGCGACGGTCAGCGAGTTCGCTTCCGAGTTGGTGCCGAAAACCGCAAGGCCGACATCGTCGTTCAAGAGCGCGCGGCAATGGCGGATGAAGCGTTCGGGCGAAGGCGAGCCGTCCTCGTTGAACGGCGTGAGCACGGGCGACAGCGCGCCCTTTAACGTGTGCGGCGAGGTCATGAGCAAGCGTCTCCTTTGCGGTTCTTTGCGATGGAGGCCAGTATCGCCGCGCGCAATACGTCGAAGAACAGGGGGGCGCTTGCTTCAAACTCAAAAATTTTTTGTGTCTTGAGCGTGTTCGCGCTGGACGAAAAAAAGGGCCGCTCGAAAGCGGCCCTGACTGGCGTGTTCGACCCGCTTGCTCAACGGCGCGGCGTCACGCCCCGCATTTGCGCGGCGCGCAGAAAATCGAAATCGACGCCTTTGTCGGCTTGCGTCACGGTGTCGTAGAACAGCTTGCGATAACCGCGTTCGGCACTGGGCACGGTCACCGGCGATTCCTTCGCGCGGGCGGCAAGCTCTTCATCGCTGATCAAAAGGCTGATCTCGCGCTTCGACACGCTCAAGCGAATGCGATCACCCGTGCGAACGTGCGCAAGCGGCCCGCCCACCGCCGCTTCCGGCGTCACATGCAGGACGATCGTGCCGAACGCCGTGCCGCTCATGCGTCCATCGGAGATGCGCACGATGTCCTTCACGCCCTTGACCGCGAGCTTGCGCGGAATCGGGATATAACCGGCTTCCGGCATGCCTGGCGCGCCCTTGGGCCCGATGTTCTTCAGCACGAGCACGTCGTCCGGCGTGACGTCGAGATCGTCGGAATCGATGCGCGCCGCGAGGTCCGCGCCGTTCTCGAACACCACCGCTCTTCCTTCGTGCTCCATCAGCTTCGCATTCGCCGCCGATTGCTTGATGATCGCCCCGCCCGGCGCCAGATTGCCCTGCAGCACCGCGATGCCGCCTTGCGGATAAACCGGCTTGTCGAACGGACGCACGACATCCTGCTCGAAGGCCGGGCCCGCGGCGTCGATCTCCTCGCCGAGCGTGCGGCCGGTCACCGTCAATGCGTCGAGGTTCAGAAGCGGCTTCAACTCGCGCAGTAGCGTCGCCATGCCGCCGGCCTTGTGAAAGTCCTCCATGTAATGCGAGCCCGACGGCTTGAGATCGACGAGCACCGGCGTCTCGCGGCCCACGCGATCGAGCGCCTTGAGATCGACGTCATAGCCCATGCGTCCCGCAATGGCCGTCAGATGCACGATGCCGTTGGTCGAGCCGCCGATCGCGAGCAGCACCCGCATCGCGTTCTCGAAGGCCTCGGCCGTGAGGATTTTGTCGATGGTGAGGTCATCGCGCGCCATCTGCACGGCTTGCGTGCCCGTCAGCTCCGCGATGCGCATGCGGTCCGACGTCACCGCGGGCGGTGACGCGCCGCCGGGCACCGTCATGCCGAGCGCTTCGGCGATGCAGGCCATCGTGCTCGCGGTGCCCATCACCGAACATGTGCCTACGCTCGCGACGAGCTGGTTGTTCACCGCCGCGATCTCCGCTTCGTCGATTTCCTCGGCGCGAAAGCGGCCCCAGTAGCGCCGGCAATCGGTGCATGCGCCAACACGTTCGCCGCGATGCGCGCCCGTGAGCATCGAGCCGGTGATCAGTTGGATCGCCGGAATGCCCGCCGATGCCGCGCCCATCAGCTGCGCGGGCACGGTCTTGTCGCATCCGCCGATCAGCACGACCGCATCCATCGGCTGCGCCCGGATCATCTCTTCCGTGTCGATCGACATCAGATTGCGCAGGTACATGCTCGTCGGTTGCGAGAACGACTCGGCGATCGAAATGGTCGGAAAGTCCATCGGCAAGCCGCCCGCGAGCATCACGCCACGCTTGACCGCTTCGATGAGTTGCGGCGCGTTGCCATGGCACGGGTTGTAGGCGCTGCCCGTATTGACGATGCCGATCACCGGGCGATCGAGTGCGCTGTCGGTATAGCCCGCGCCCTTGATGAACGCCTTGCGCAGAAATAGCGAGAAGCCGTTGTCTCCGTAGCTCGTCAGCGATTTGCGCAGGCCGCCAGGTTGCGCGGGGTCGCCGCCGGGCTTCTTCTTGAATGTGTCGGTCATGGTCGTACTACCGTTTGATGAGCGTTGAATGTCTCCGTGCCTTGATTATCGCGGCTCGCGCCGGCGTTGTGAGCGCTTGGTGCTTGCTTCAAACCATAGAGATTTTTGCTTCCGGAAGCGAATGATGCTAACCGCTCGCCGCGAATTCAATGATGCTCCGCCGATTCGGCCGCGGCCAGGAACGCCTGCACCAGACGAATGCGTGCGGAAGAACGTCCCCAGAGCAAGCCGACGAGACGCTTGGGCGCCGCATGCGGCAAGGCCCATTTCTTCAGCGAAAGCCCGCGCGTTTCCTCCGACGCCCAATCCGGCACCAGAGATATGCCCAGGCCCCGGTCGACGAGCGTCGCAATGGCGGCAAGGCCATCGAGTTCGCAACGCTGATGCGGCTTGATGCCGTGTTGCCGCAGATACGCATCCGCAAGCTGACCGCCTACGACGTTGCGGTCGTAGCGCACGAACGGCTCCGCTTGCAGCGTGGCGTGCACATCGGTGACGTGCATCGAAGCGGGCGTCAGCAGAACGAGCGATTCCTTTCTGAATGTATGCCAGTCGCAACTCTTCGGCAGATTGAACAGCGGCTGCGCGATCACTGCGGCGTCGAGATCGCCGCTCGTCACCTTGCGATAGAGATCGAGCGACGTGCCCGGCTCCAGATAGAAATCCATCTGCGGATGACGGTTCAGGAGCACCGCGAGCGCGTCGGGAATGAGGCTTGCCATCATCGTCGCCATGCCGCCGAGGCGCAATTGGCCGCTCAGTTGATCCGTGCCGTCGATATCCGCGCGCAGGTCGCGGATGTCGTGCAGCACGGCTCGCGCGCGCGCCAGAATGCGCTCGCCGGCCTCGGTCGCGCCGACCGTGCGCCCCGAACGGCGCACGAGTGTCGCGCCCAGTTCCGCCTCCAGCATCTTGACTCTTTGCGCCACGGCCGCGGGCGTGAGATCCAGTCTGCGCGCGGCTTCGGCAATGGAGCCCAGCTCGACGACGAACACGAAGCTCTGCAGATAGCGCGAGTCCATCGATAAAAATTTTTGGGTTTGAAGAAGCCAAAGGATACTTCCTCTTGGGCACGTGCGCCATCAAACTGATTGCATCCGCAACGAACGAAAGCATCGCGGCTTACACAACGGAGACGAAGTCATGCCCATCATCGAATCGATCGCGGTTTGCGCGGCCGCCGTGCCGCTCGATCGCGTCACGTCGTTTTCCACCCGCACCGTTTCGACACGTCACTATGGTCTAGTCAAGATCCGCTCGACGGATGGCGTCGAGGGCATCGGCTTTTGCTACGTCGGCAGCGCGGCAGGCGAGCTGCTGACGGTGGCGGTGGAGCAGTTGCTCGCGCCGGTCCTGATCGGCAAGGATTCGTATGCCGTCGAAGGACTCTGGCAGGCGATGTATGACGAAGCGCTTCTGCAAGGGCGCGCGGGCACCGTGATGCGCGCGCTGAGCATTCTCGACGTCGCGCTATGGGACCTGAACGCACGCACGCACAAACTGCCTTTGCATAAGTATCTCGGCGCGAATCAGCTGGATACGGTGCCCGCGTATGCGAGCGGCGGCTATTACCTCGACGGCAAGACGCCGGAGAAGCTCGGCGAGGAAATGGCGAGTTACGTCGAAATGGGCTTTCGCGCGGTGAAGATGAAGGGCGGCAGGCTGTCGCCGCAGGAAGAAGAGCGCCGCGTGAAAGCCGCGCGCGAAGCGATCGGGCCGGACGTCGAGCTCATGATCGACATGAACAACGGCTGGACCGATGTGACGCAGGCGCTTCAGCACGTGCGGCGTTTCGAGCAATACGATCCGTACTTCATCGAGGAGCCGTTTTCTCCCGACGATGTCGACAATCACGCGCGTCTCGCGAAAGCGACGCGCATTCCGATCGCGACGGGCGAGATCGGTTATGGCCGCTGGTATCACAAGGAATTGCTCGATAAAGGCGCGGCGGCGATCCTGCAAACCGATGCGGCCGTGTGCGGCGGCATCACCGAATGGCGCAAGATCGCGGCGACCGCTGCGAGCCATGGCGTCGTGATGTGTCCGCACTGGTTCCACGACCTGCATGCTCCGCTCGTCGCCGCGACCCCGAATGCGCGCTACGTCGAGTTCTTCGGCGACGATCAGGTGCTCAATTTCCGCAGGCTGATCGACCGGCAACTGTCGCATCGCGATGGCCGCGTGAAGCTGCACGACGAACCCGGCCTCGGCTTCTCGTTCGACGAGAAGGAAGTCGTGAAGTATGGTCAATGGAAACGCATCGCCTGAGTTCTGTTCATGCCAGACACAGTCAAGAAAACCATCGCCGGTCCGGTGATTCGCCTGCATCCCGAAGACAACGTCGTGATCGCGCGCACCGATGTGGCGATCGGCACGGCGGTGCCGTCCGAAGGCTTCGTGTGCAGAAGCCAGGTCGCGGCGGGCTACAAGATCGCGGCGCGCGCCATCAGACAGGGCGATGCCGTGCGCAAGTACAACGTGACCATCGGCTTCGCGAACACCGACATCGCGCCGGGCACGATGGTGCATAGCCATAACGTCGAGTTCCGCGAGTTCGATCGTGATCACGCGTTCTGCGCGGACTATCGCGCGGTGGACATGATCGCCGATCGAGACCGCGCGACCTTCGAAGGGATCGTGCGCGACACCGGCGAAGTCGCGACGCGCAACTACATAGGCATATTGTCGACCGTGAATTGCTCGGCGAGCGTCGCGCACAGGATCGCCGAATGGTTCACGCCCGAGCGTCTCGCCGATTACCCGAACGTGGACGGCGTGGTCGCGTTCACGCACGGCATCGGTTGCGGAATGGAGATGAGCGGCGAGCCGATGGCGCTCTTGCGCCGCACGATGGCGGGCTATGCGCGGCATCCGAACCTCGCGGCGGCGCTCGTCATCGGACTTGGTTGCGAACGCAATCAATTGGCCGGGTTGATGGAACAGGAAGGCTTGAGCGCCGGATCGCGCCTGCATACCTTCATCATGCAGGAGAGCGGCGGCACGCGAAGGACCATCGAGGCGGGCATCGAAGCCGTGCGCGCGCTGTTGCCGGACGCGAACCGCGTGAAGCGCACGACGGTGAGCGCGAGTCATCTGAAAGTCGGCTTGCAGTGCGGCGGCTCGGACGGCTTTTCGTCGATCACGGCGAATCCCGCGCTCGGCGCCGCGGTCGATCTGCTGGTGCGGCACGGCAGCACCGCGATTCTTTCGGAAACGCCGGAGATCTACGGTGTCGAGCACACGCTCACGCGGCGCGCGGTGAGCCGCGAAGTCGGCGAGAAACTGCTCGAACGGATTCGCTGGTGGAAGGAGGAGTATTCGGTCGGACGCGACGTGCAGATCAACGGCAAGGTCAGCCCGGGGAATCAGGTGGGCGGGCTTGCGAACATCTTCGAGAAGTCGATCGGCTCGTCGATGAAGGGCGGCACGGGGCCGCTCATGGAAGTCTATCGTTACGCCGAGCCGGTGACGCAACGCGGACTCGTGTTTATGGACACGCCCGGCTTCGATCCCGTTTCCGCGACGGGACAGATCGCGGGCGGCGCCAATCTCATCGCGTTCACGACGGGACGCGGCTCGATGTTCGGCGCGAAGCCGGTGCCCTCGCTCAAGCTCGCGACCAACACGCCGATGTACGAGCGCCTCATCGAAGACATGGACCTGAACTGCGGCGGCATTCTCGACGGCGTGGCGTCGGTTGCGAGCACCGGCCGCGCGATCTTCGAGGCCATGCTCGCGGCCGCTTCCGGCAAGCGCACGAAAAGCGAACTGCTCGGTCTCGGCGACCATGAGTTCGTGCCTTGGCAGATCGGCATCATGAGCTGACGCCGATGCATGGGACGAACGGGAATCAGCCTTCGATCGTCTCGTGCACGCCTTGCTCGCCGCGCTTCCAGTAAGCGGAAGCGCGAATGCGCCGCTTGTCGATGCCGCGTTCGGCGCACAGAAGCTGGCGCACCGCGCGCATGAGCGTGGCTTCGCCGGCGGCCCACACATAGCCTTCGCCTTCGGGCAAATAGGTTTCGCGCAGGGCGAGCAGCAGCGCGCCGCCCGGATGTTCGCTCTCGTTGCGATAGCGCCATTGCGCGTAGAGATCGGCGCGCGTATCGAACTCGATGCGCGCCGACTGATCGGCCACTTCGATCAGGGTCGCGACGCGCGTGCCTTCGGGCAATTCTTCGAGACGCCGCGCGATGGCGGGCAGGGCGGTTTCATCGCCGATCATGAGATGCCAGTCGAACTGCATCGGAATCACGAACGATCCGCGCGGCCCGCCGATGCCGAGGTACTGACCCGGCGCGGCCTGCGCGGCCCATGCGGTCGCGGGGCCGGCTTCGTGTAGCGCGAATTCGATATCGAGCTCGCGCGCGGCTCGATCGAAGCGGCGCGGCGTGAAATCGCGCGCGATCGGGCGCGGCTTCGAGGGATCGAAAACGGGACCGTCAGGGCCGGCTTGCGGTATCGCGGGCATCGTCTCGCCGGGGGGCGGGAAGAACAGCTTCATGTGATCGTCGAACGATGCGCTGACGAAATCATCGAGGTCATCGCCCGTGAACGTCACGCGCACGAGATGCGGATTGAGCGCCTGCACGCGCTCGACTTGCAGCAGGCGGAACCTGAGCGCGTGGCGAACGCGCGTGACTTCCAGATCGGGCCGGTCTTGCAGGATGGAATCGGTCATCGAGTATGGCTCCTTCTCACGCCTGTTTCGGCGCAGGGTTCTGTTCGATCTCGGCCGTCGCGCGGGCGAGGATCGCGGCGATGCGGCGTTGCTCCTCCGGCGATGCATCGGTGCGCAGCAGCAGGGCTTTCTTGAGCGCGCGGCGCGCCGCGATCAGTTCGGGCACCCAGCCCGTGTCGCCGGCTGCGTCGTCCGTCTCCTCGCCCATGTAGGCGCGGCGCACGAGATCCATCTTGCGGGCGAAATGCGTGAGCTTGGCGAGCATGATGTCGACGCGTTCGCGATTGGTCGCGAGGTATTCGCGACCGGCATCCGAGAGCGCGTAGCGCTTGCGGTTGCCTTCGAGTTCGACGGTCGTGTAGCCCAGTTCCTCGAGATAGGTCAGCGCCGGATAAACCATGCCGGGGCTCGGCGCATAGAAGCCGTTAGAACGGTCTTCCAGCGCCTTGATGAGCTCGTAGCCGTGACGCGGCGCCTCCGCGAGCATCGCCAGAAGCAGCAATTGCAGATCGTCGGAAGAGAACTTGCGGCCGCGCGGCATGCCGTCTTCGCCGCCGAATCCACCCATGCCGCCCATGCCGCCCATTCCTCCGGGACCGCCGCCGAAGCGTCCGCCACCATGACGATGACGGCCGCTCATGCCCCAGCGTTCGAAGGCGAAGCGCTCGGCCCACTCGGGGGCGTCGAAGGGAAAATCAAAACCGAATGCGCGGAAACCGGCTTCACGCGCGCGTTGAAAGCAAAGGGATTTCATATGTGCACTCCAGATATGTCGTAAAACATATCTAAAGATATATATCGTAAGAGTGTCTGTCAAGGCGAGTTTTCGGGGGAACGAGCGGGAGGAGGCGCGCTGCCGTCGCGAGACCGTGACGACGGGGGCTGCGAAGGGGAGATGAGGTCGACGTATCGAGCGGTTCGGTGCCACGGGCCTCACGCCAAGTTGCAGGGACCGCGGATTCCCGCCGGGCACCGAACTGCCGCCCGTCAGGACTCTGGACGCAAAAAAGCCCGCACGGTGGCGGGCTTTTGGGAATTTGGGTGGCCCCGACTAAGCGGGACCAAACACATACCTGGCTTCAGAACCCAGTATGGAGGCTGGAAGAGGAAGACATAGGGCAGTGGAGAAACTGTACATCGATTTTATCGTCCGAGCAATCCGTTCGAAGCTCGGGAACCGCGGCGTCGCCCCGAGATTCCTGGTCAGAAATTAGGAACCGCGTTTGCCGCTTCTTTGAGAAACTTTGCATGTCCTGGTTTCCCGCCGGGACCAAGACATCACTCACGCTCCGGCACGCAGCGTGAACGCTGCTAGACAGGGGCCATAGGGCGCATCGCCACAGCACCGTTTGCACAGAATCGGGACAAGCTGGACATGGAATGGAGTGAACTGGAAGTTTGTTTCTCATCACGGCGGCTTGGTCGATATGCCGTCGCTTACAAAGGCGATACCGCAAAGGCGATACCGCAAAGGCGGCGGCAGCTTACCCCTATGACTTGCAGCTTGCCGAAGCTTTGCTGCCATCCTTGAACGTTCTTGAAATCGCTCTTCGCAACAGCATCCACCACCGGTTGACGGAAACATACGGAAGCGAGGAATGGTGGGCCACAAGGAACTGGACCGACGACGGAAACTTCACGTTCCAGAATGCCCGGATAGCCGAGGCCAAAGCCGCGCTGTCTAGCCGTCATGAGCCTCAGAATCCGGACAAGATCGTCGCTGAACTGAGCTTCGGGTTTTGGACGTCGCTATTCAATGCGCAGTTCCAGGACAACCTTTGGGGACCGCTCCGAAGGGCCTTTCCTCGCTGCCCAAAGAAGATCCGCAAACGCGACACGATTTCGTCGGCATTGGCGCAAGTGCGTTCTCTTAGGAATCGCGGGTTCCACCATGAGCCGTTGCTTTGGCTCGGTCCTTCTCTCGAGGACCAGCACCAAAAAGGGTTGGAGGTTATCGAATGGCTCAATCCGAAACTTCGCGTGTGGTTGGAGCCACTTGACCGTTTCCCTCAGACGTGGACGCTTTGGAAGGAGGCGCAGAAAGTTGGTGGTTTGTGACGAAGCGCCATTGAACGAACAGTGGAGGGCGGGGACTCACAAACGGAACACTGCCTAAAATCACGCGAACCGACCTTTCCACTGGACCAACCCATGAGCCACTTCCTCCCCGTCAAGCTTGAACACGCCAGCCGTCTCATCAATCACGGCCCGACGGTGCTCGTCACGAGCGCACACGGCGCATGCCGCAACGTGATGGCCGCCGCCTGGTCGATGCCCGTCGAGTTCACGCCGCCGCGCATCGCCGTGGTCATCGACAAGCGCACATACACGCGCGAGCTTGCTGCCGCGAGCGGGACGTTCGGCATCTGCGTGCCGGGCGCCGCGATGATGGACCTGACCTACGCGGTGGGCTCCTCGAGCGGGCGCGATCTCGACAAGTTCGAGGCCTTCGGCATCGAGGCGGTGGCAGGACCGGTGCTGGGGCTGCCGCTTATCGAGAAGAACTGCGCGGCGTGGCTAGAGTGCAGGCTCATCGACGAGAAGCACACGGAAGACGCGTACGACACCTGTTTCGCCGAAGTGGTAGCGGCGGCGGCGGACCCGCGCGTGTTCTCCGCTGGCCACTGGACCCTCGACGATTCGAACCAGCCGCTGCACACGATTCACCACCTGGGCGCGGGCAACTTCGTGCGCGCCTCCGCGATGGAACAGGCGAGGCCGCTCGACGCGCTGTGATAAAAGACGAACGACGAGCACGCACGCCCCGTATCGACGGAACCAGGAGACCGTATGACTTCGCCCCGGCGCACGCACGAAGCCCCGCACGAGCCGCTCACGTCCTACTATCCCGACGAATCGAAAAGGCGCGTCTGGCTGCGGGGCATCTTCGACCGCACCGCGTCCGACTACGATGCGATCGAACGCGCGATGGCCTTCGGCTCCGGCCCCTGGTATCGCAATCGCGCATTGCGCTCGGCCGGCCTCTCCCGCGGCATGCGCGTGCTCGATGTCGGCATGGGAACGGGGCTCGTCACGAAAGAGGCGATCGCGATCACCGGCGACCCCGCACTCGTCACGGGCGTCGATCCGAGTCCGGGCATGGTCGGTCAGGCGCATCTGCCGGCCGGCGTGGAGACGCGCATCGGCTGCGCGGAGAATCTGCCGTGCGACAGCGCTTCCTACGATTTCCTGAGCATGGGTTTCGCGCTGCGCCACGTCAGCGATCTGGGCCAAGTCTTCGATGAATACTTCCGCGTGCTCAAACCCGGCGGACGGCTCTGCGTCCTCGAAATCACGCGTCCCGCGCATGGCATGGGCGTCGCCGCGATGAAGCTCTACATGCGCGGCGTGGTGCCGCTGGTCGCGCGCGTCGTCGGGAAGAAAGAGGAAAGCGTCGAGCTGATGCGCTACTACTGGGACTCGATCGAAGCCTGCGTGCCGCCCGACACCGTGCTCGCCACGATCAGACGCGCGGGTTTCGCCGACGTGCGCCGCGAGGTCGAGCTCGGCATCTTCTCCGCTTACTGCGCGACCAGGCCGGCGGCCTGAGCGGCGTCGAGTATCACGGCGGCGCGGCCGCTCAAAAGCACGCGTTCCGCGCAGAGAACGGTGAAGCGATAGAGCACCGTGTTGTCGTCGCCGCCCATGCGTTCGGCTTCGATTTGCAGCGGGCCGTCGAGCGTGTCGAGGCGCTCGACATGCGTCTGCACGCCGCGCACGCTCGTCAGCATGCCGACGCGCGGACGCCGGCCGTCGTTCGCGCCGACGAGCGCGCCGTGCGTCGCCATCGCCTGCGCCGCGTATTCGATGCCGCACACCGACGCGAGGCGGCCTTTGGCGCGCAGCGGATTCCCGGAAGAAAGATGGCTCGTCGCCGTGCAGCGGATGCGCTCCGCATCCCACGCGACGACGGCGTCGAGCAGACACATCGAGCCGCTGTGCGGAATGCGCGTGGCGATCCAGTCGCGATCGAGGAATTGGGCGGGCGTCATGACGGCTCGACATCCACGGCGAGACGTGTTCCTTCGAGATAATCCAGCACGACGCTCGATGCCTGTCCGCGCGCGATCGCTTCGAGCAGCGGAAGCACGCGCGCCGCGGGATTCGACAGGCGCAGCGCTTCGAGATCCGTATCGGCGAATGCGAATGCGTCTGCATCGGTGAGACGCGCCTCGATGCGCGCGAGCGTGCGCTCGCTTTCCCGCGGCGCGAGCACCAGCGCGACGCCAAAGGCATCGGCGATCGGCCGCACGCTGCGCAACGGCTCGGGATAATCGGTGTCGTAGGCGACGAGCAGCGTCGCGACGCCGTCGACGCTCACTTGCGCGAGGCTCTCCAGCAGGCCCGCCGCGAAGCTGCCGTCGTACCCGCACAGCACGTTCGATGCGGCCATCGCGCGGGTCGCGATGCTCCAGTAGCCCGCCGGCGCGTTGTGGACCGAGTTGTGAAAGCGCGTGGGCGAAAGCTGCGGCTCGCTGCTCGCGAGCGTCTCGCAGATCGCGTGGAAATTCCCGCCGTCGCCGCCCGATGCCGCGAACACGGAAGCGAGCGTGGCGGCGTCGCGGCCGCTCGCGGCGAGCGCTTCGTGCGCGGCGGCGAGCGCGGCGCGCACGACCGGTCCGGTGCGACGGCGCTCGGCGGAGGGCAGCCCGGCAGGCGGCGGCAGCACGGTCTTCGCGGCTTCACGCGCCGCGCGTCGCGTCAGCACTTGCGCCGTGCGCGGCCAGTCGGCGAGCCCGGGTCCGATCACGCCGACGCCTTCGATATATGCGCGCAATGGAATCATGCCGACGCCGCTCCCTGCGCGGAACGGGCGCCGCGCCCGAATACGAGGCTGCAGTTCGTTCCGCCGAAGCCGAACGAGTTGGACAACACCGCGCGCAGGGGCGCATGGCGTGTCGCGACCACGTAGTCGAGACCGAGCGCGGGATCGGGCTCGCGCGTGTTGGCGCCCGCCGGAATCATCTGGTGCCTGAGCGCGAGCGCGGCGATCACCGCTTCGAGCGCACCCGCCGCGCCGAGCGTGTGACCGGTCGCGCCCTTGGTGGAGCTGCACGGCACGCGATCGAAGACGCTCGTGAGCGCGCGGCTCTCGGCGGCGTCGTTGCTCGGCGTCGCCGTTCCGTGCAGATTCACGTAGCCGATGTCGCGCGCTTCCAGTCCCGCGCTTTCGAGCGCCTGCTCCATCGCCATGCGTGCGCCAAGCCCTTCGGGATGCGGCGACGACATGTGATGCGCATCGCTCGATTCGCCGATGCCGAGCAGACGGATCGCGTCGTCGTCCGCGGGTTCGGCCGAATCGCGTTCGAGCAGCGCGAACGCCGCCGCCTCGCCGATGGAAATGCCGTCGCGATTCAGATCGAACGGCTTGCATGGCCCGGGCGCGAGCAGTTCCAGCGAGTTGAAGCCGTACAGCGTGGTGAGACAGAGCGTATCGACGCCGCCGACGACAGCCACGTCGACCAGGCCGGCTTCGAGCATGCGCCGCGCGGAACCGAACACCTTCGCGCCCGACGAGCACGCCGACGACACCGAGACCGCCGGTCCGCGCAGCCCGAAATACGCGCGCACGAACGCGGCGAGGGAATAGGGGTTGTGGGTCGTCGCGTAATTGAAATCGGGGGGCAGCCCGCCGCTTTGCGGGTCGCGGCGCCGATACGCGCGCTCCGTCTCCAGAATGCCCGCCGTGCTCGTGCCCATGAACACGCCGACGCGGCCGGCGCCGTAGCGCGCGATCGCCTCGCGCACGCGCGCGTCGAAGCCGTCCTGCGTCAGCGCCAGTTGCGCGAGGCGGTTGTTGCGGCAATCGAACTCGGCGAGGTCCGCGCGCACGGGCGCGTCCTCGATGCCGGCGACGCGGCCCGTGAACGTGTCGAGCGCGGCGCCTTCGAAATCGCACGGCGCGAGTCCGCCGCGCCCTTCGGCGAGCGCGGCGAGCGTCGCGTCGAGGCCGCGGCCCGCGCAACTCGTGGCGGTGAAATGCGTAAGCAAAATAGGGTTCACTACGGGCTCGGCCCTCAAAGTCCGGTGGCGTTCGATATCCGATGAATTGTAACAAACGGGGCGTTTCGGCCCGGCCGGGCTCAGCGGGCGGGCCGCGCGATCAGCAGACGATTGGCTTCGTGCGAGCCTCGCCCCATCGGCACGCGCGTGACGCGAAAGCGCAGGGCGTCGAGCAGCGCGAGCCATTGCGATTCGCTGCGGCAGGTGAGGCCGCTCGTGCGTCCCGAGCGGGCGACCTGCACGCCGAAGTCGACGGCGCGGTCGAGCGCGGCGCGCCAGCCCGCGGTGCAGTCGCTCACGCGCAGGAGCAGCACGCCGTCCGGCGCGAGGCTCGAGCGCACGCGGCGCAGGACGGCTTCCTGCGCGTCGGCATCGACGTAATGCAGCACGTCGCACGCGACGACGACATCCGCCTGTGGAAACGGCGCGACGCGAATGTCGTCGCAGACGAAGCGGATCCGCGCCTCATGCTCCTTCAGCGCGATGCGCGCCCGGTCGACATCGCGCCGCGTCAGGTCGATGCCGTGAAGCGAGCGCGGCGCGGGCGGCGCGGGCCAGCGCGCGGGCCACGCGCGTTCGGCGCTGTCACGATGCCAGGCGTGCGCGCCGATCAGCCATGCGGCGAGCAGGCCCTGGCCGCTGCCGAGATCGAGGATGCGCGCGCCGTCGGGAATCAGGCCGTGCGCGAGGATGTGGGCGAAGAACGGATCGTGGCGGAGCTTGGCCGAAGCGAAGTGCCACGCGAAACGGCCCGCGGCGCGGTAGGGACGACTGGCTGTCTCGATGAGCGCGGTCGGAACCATGCGGACGATGGATGAGCGGGGGGCTCGTGCAGTCTAGCGCAGCATCGGCGCGATCGCCCCGCGTAACGTCACGGTTTCGAGTTCCCTGCCGGCCGCCGCGCGCAGCACGGTATCGAGCGCCGCCAGCACGACGGGCGCGCCGTTCGCGTCCCTCGCGGCGTGCCCATCGTGGACGAGAAGAATGTCGCGCGCCGCGAGTCCGTGCAGCAAGCGACGCGCGACGAGCGCCGCATGCCCCGTCCGGGTATCGAAGCCGCGCCGCGTCCAGCTCGCGAGATGCAGGCCGAGCCCGCACAGCACAGGCTCGAGAAACGGATTGCGCAGCCCCGCGGGCGCGCGAAAGAAGAGCGGCCGCGTGCCCGCGATCTCGCCGAGCGTCGATTGCGCGGCTTCGATCTCGCGCCGCAACCCGCCCGGACCTAGCAGCGAAAAGTTGTGCCGATGCCGCTGGCTATGGTTTTCCACCGCATGCCCGCGCGCGACGATCGCCTCGACGATGCGCGGATGCCGCCGCGCCCGCTCGCCGATGCAGAAGAACGTCGCGCGGGCGCGGTGCGCGTCGAGCAGATCGAGTACGCGCGGCGTGACTTCGGGATCGGGACCATCGTCGATGGTGATCGCGATGCGCGCACTCGCCGATGCCGGCAGCGTCGTCCAGTTGTGACCGAGCAGGGTGCTGCGCGGCCACAGTCCCGCAGCCGTCAACGCGAGGTGCGACGCGATCACGCCGCCCGCCGCCCACGGCCAGGTCGCGGGCGATACGGCGAGCGCCGCCAGCGCGCCCGCGTGCACGGCCGCCGCGCCGCCGACGAGCGGCGTCGGCCGCCAGTGGCGCGGCTTGCCGGGTGCGGGCACGGGCGCGTTCATCGCGAATGCCCCGAGCGCGGCGCGAGTATCGCCGAGAACAGTAGCGCGAGAATCGCGCCGGGCCCGACCGTGAGGCCGAAAGTCTCGAGCATCGGCACGCTGGAGAGCGCGAGCAGCCCGAAGCCGAGAACGGTCGCCAGATTCGCGATCAGCAGCGACACGAGCGTTTGCGGCGAAATCGCGTTGCCGCCGGCATGCGCGCGATAGTTGAAGAAGAGCGCATAGTTCGAGCCGACCGCGACGATCAGCAGCATGCCGATCAGATGCAGGATCGTGAGCGACTTGCCCGCGAGCGCGAGCCCGGCGATCACGACGATCACCGCCGCGACCAGCGGCGCGAGCGTGCGTGCGGCGCGCACCGGCGAGCGCAGCGCAAGCACCAGGAGCACGACGATCGCCGCGAACCCGCCGAGCGAGAGGCGGATGTCCTCGCGCACGTAGTTCTGATAGAGGCGGTCGGCCTCGGCTTTCATGTCCACGAAAAGCGCGTCCGGCACGTGCGCCGCCGCCACCGCCGCGCGGATCTTCTGCGCCTGCACTTCCGAGCCTTCCGCCGCGCGCAGGGGCAGCATCGCGGTCCAGCGGCCGTCGCGTTCGGTGAGCAGGGAATCGACGGCGAGCGCCATCGACGTGCCTTGCAGATCGGCGCGGCGCAAGGGCGGCTGCGCGCGGGCCGCTTCGACATCGGCGATGAACGGCTCGAAGACTTTGGGCTTCACGCGGATCGTCTGATCCTGCAACGCCGCTGCGAGACGCGCGCGCAGATCGGCGGCGGCGGGCAGGCTCGCGACGCGCGCGCGCTGCGCGGCATCGCTCGGCAGATAGCGCGCCGGGCTCTCGTATCCGGCAATCACGCGCGCGTCGACCAGCGGCTGCAGCTGCTGCGCCACCGCTTCCGCGCGTTCGAGCGCGGCTTGCTCCGTCGCCGCCGATACCACGACGAGATAGCGCACATCGGGCGCGCCGACATCCGCGCGCAGGCGCTCGTCGAGCGCCTGACTCGCTTGCGGCACCGGGCTCAGCGCGGACAGTTCCTGGCTCCAGAGCCCGTGCCGCTGCATGAGCAGCGCCGCGACCGCCGCGACGATCAGCACCGCGAGCGGCACGCGCAGGCGCGACGCGCGTGCCGCCAAGCCCGTGAGCCGATTGCCGAGGCGCGACACATCGCGGATCGCGAAGCCTTGCGGCAGGAGATGCGGCAGCACGAAGCGCGTGACGATGCCCGCCGTCGACAAGCCGACGATCGAATACAGTCCGAGTTGCACGAGGCCCGGGAAGCCGGAGAAGAGCATCGACGCGAAGCCGCAGATCGAGGTCAGCACGCCGAGGCGGATCGTCGGCCAGAAGCCCGAGACCCAGTCCTTGAGCGATTCGCGCCGCTGCACGCCCGCCGACTGCACGAAGAGATAGATCGAGTAATCGACGGCCTCGCCGATCAGCGTCGTGCCGAAGCCGAGCGTCAGGCCGTGCACGGTGCCGAATGCGAGGCTCACGGCGGCCACCCCGGCGGCCACGCCCGAAAGAACCGGCATCAGGCCGAGCAGCAAGGTCGGCACCGAGCGATATACCGCGAGCAACAGCGCGACGATCAGCACGATGCTCGCGGCGGACAGCCAGCGCACGTCGCGCATGATCGTGTCGCGGGTCTCGACGGCGAACACGCCGGGGCCCGTCATCAGCAACCGGTAGGGCGACGCGCCCGGCGCGGCTTGCCGGAACGCATCGCGGATCGCGGCCATCGCGCTCGCCTGCGCGTCCGTGTCGGAGCCGGCGCTCGCGGTCTGCGCGAGCAGCACCGCGCGCTTGCCGTCGCGCGATGCCCACACGCCGTCCTGCATCACGGGCTGCGCGCCGCTGTCCAGCTGGCTCACGAGCGCGGTCACTTCGCCGGTCGGATCGTGCGGCAGCAGGTCCTTCGCCATCATGCCGGCGGAAGAGGTCAGCAGGTCGAGGCTGGCGGCGAGCGCATCCTTGAGACCCGTTTCGCTGAAGCGCGCGGGTGTGACCGCCGGACTCAGCTGATAGCGATGCTCATAGACGAAGCGCTCGTCGCGCGCCTGCGCGACCGGCTCGCCGTTGTTGATCGCGGAAAAGCGCTTGTCCTCGCGCAGTTTCGCCGCGATCCTGCGCGAAACCTCCGCGCGGCCGGCCGCATCGCCGCCCTCCACGCCGACGAGTATCAGCCGCGACACGAGCCCGTCGCGCAATTGCTCGACGAGCACGCGCTGCTGCGCGCTCGGCGAGCGCGGCAGGAAAGCGGAGAGATCGGCGGAAAAGCTGGCGCGCGCGATGACCGCCGCGCACACCGCGAGAAAGCACAGCCAGACGAGTACGGCGGGCTGACGGAGAACCGCGCGCATGCCGTGTTCAGTGTGACGATGCGTCTTGCAGGCGCATCAGCGAGCGGTCGCCGTCGGCCTGCCTGATCTCGACGCGCGCGAGCGTCGCGCCCGTGCCGGCGAGCGTGATCTCGCTCACCTTCTTCTGCATGCGCGAATCGGTCGGCACGAGCGTGAGCGTCCAGTTATCGCCCTGGCCGGCGATCGACACCTTGTACGCGTTTTCCAGCGCGAAGCGGTTGCCCGCGAGCGTCGCGCGGATGCTGTCGATGAACGCGCCCAGCTCCGGATAGTTGCGCAGCGCAATGGTGACCTTGCGGCCGTTGCGATCGACGGTGAGCATGTCGCCATCGACGACGAGATTCTCCGGCTTCGGGCTGAGCGTGTGCTTCTCGAGGTGATCGGGCGCGACGAAAACGAGTTCGCCCGACGATTCCAGCGGCTCCTGCGCGATCTTCAGATAGCGCGTCTCGGTGAAGTGCGCGCGCCCGGATTTCTTCGCGCCGAGCGTGTTCATCAGGCGGTCGAGCGTCCAGCCGGAAGCGGGCGCGTCCGCCGCGACGGCGAGCGTCGAGGCGGCGCAGAGAACGGCGGCGCTCAGCACCGCGGAAAAAACTCGCATGAGCTCAGGAATCCCTCGTGACTTCCTGCAGGCGGGCGCCCGTCGCGCGCGGGGAGGGTTGCGCCGGTTCCCGCGCGGCGTTCGCCTGCCAGAAGTCGAAATAATTGAACCAGTTGTATGGCGCCGCGCGACAGTACTTCTCCAGCAGGGCGACGTAGCGCGTGAGCGCGGCGTCGACAGCGGCGGCGCGCTCGCTGCGCCCGATCTTCGAGAAATCGGCGAGCGTCTCGAAATGGATATCGTAGCGGTTGCCGCCCAGATAGAGTCCCGTCATGAAGACGACCGGACGCCGCAGCACCGCCGCCATATGCAGCGGCCCGAGCGGAAACGCGGCGGGCGCGCCGAGGAAATCGCGCTCCTTCAAGGTGTCGCCCGCCTGGCGCAGCGTGCGGTCCGCGAGTATGCCCACGAGACTGCCCGCATCGAGCCGCTCGCGCACCTTGAGCATCGCATCGACCTTGCCGAGGCCGATCACGTCGTGATGCGCGGCCGGGTTCACGGCGGCGAGAATCGCGTTGATCTTGCGCGCATTCTCCTCGTACATCGTGATCGCGATGCGGATATGCGGCTGTGCCCGCCCGATCGCGCGCACCACTTCGAAGCTGCCGAGATGCGCGCCCATCAGGAAAGCGCCGCCCCCGCCCGCGAGCGCGGCCTCGACATCCTCGACGCCGTGCGTACGGATATCGAACAGATCGAAGCGTTCGTTGAGCAGATAGATGCGGTCGTGAATCGTCGATGCGAACGAGAACACGTGGCGATAGCCGTCGCGCCAGCCCGCGTGCCGGCCGAGCGCGCGATTCAGATAGCCGCGCGAAGCACGCCGTGCCGACGGCGCGAACAGCACGAAATACGCGGTGATGATCCGCAGCAGCACGCGCCCCGCGCGCCGCCCGAAGCGCAGCGACACCCACGTCATGAAGCGCAGCAAGGCGAGGTTGCTGCGTTCCTGGCGCTCGGCCCAGTCGTCGCGGTTCATGCGCGGCTTGTTCACGATACGTGCGTGTCCGTGGCTGTCGATGTCGATTATGCCGACGGCGCCGCGAGCGCGCCGCTCGCCACCGCCCGTTCGCCCGCGCGGATCGTGAAGCGGATCGCGCCGCTCGCCGCCGTTTCGAACGCGATGTCCAGCGCCTCGCCCGGTTCCGCCGGGCTCAGGAACTTCGCCGATTCGATCCTGCAGGCGTCGAAGCTGCGCCCGAGCGCCGAGCCGATCGCATCGAGCGCGTGATCGAGCAGCACGACGCCCGGCACGATCGGACGTCCGGGAAAATGCCCGGCCAGGGCCGGATGCTCGCGCGGCACGGTGAACGTGAGCGCCGAACGGCGGTTGCGCTCCTGCTCGATCAGTTGCGTCAGCACCTCGCGCGGCAGCTTGCCGGTGGCGTTGCGCGGCAGCGCGTCGACGAAGAGCAGCGGACGCGGCATGAACGCGGCATCGATGCGCTCGCGCAGCGCGCGCTGCAAGTCCGCCGCCGCAAGCCCGGGCGCGACGACGAGCGCCATCAGCCGCCGCACCGGCTCGCCGTCGCCTTGGCCCTCGCGGGCTTCGTCGGGCATGTAGAACACGCCGTCGACGACCCCCGGCACCGCATTCAGCTGATGATTCAGATACGCGAGCGAGGTCCGCTTGCCGGCGATGTTGATGAGGTCCGCCTTGCGTCCGTGCAGCAGGAAATGCGTGTCGTCGATGAGTTCGAGGGCGTCGCCCATCGGCACCGGCACCTCGACGTGGCCGCCCGATGCCCACATCGTCGGCGTGGCGTCTTCATCGTCGCGGGCATCGTCGTGGCGCGGTTCCAGGCAGATGTCCGGAAACAGCTCCCACGCGGCGGTGCGCGCGGTGCGGCGCGTCGCGATCTGGCCGGTTTCGGTACTGCCGTAGATTTCCATCAGCGGCGCCCGCAGGCGCTCTTCCGCGTCCAGCGCGAGCTTTTCCGAGAGCGGCGCGGTCGCCGACAGCACGAGCGACGCGCGCGGCAGCGCTTCCTCGTTCGCGAAGAGCGCGCGAAGGTGGATCGGCGAGCTCACGAGCACGCGCGGCTCGGGCACGGCTTCGAGTTCCGCGCGGATATCGACGGGATAGAACGGCTGGCGGTTGCTGAACGCGAGGCCGCCGAGCAGCGCGAGCAGCACGGTCGATTCGAAGCCGTACATGTGCTGCGGCGGCACCGTGCCGACGAGCGTGGCGGGTGCGTCGCCGAGGAGGCCGAGACGGGCCGCCGCCGCGCGCACGTTCCTGACCAGAAACCCCCACGTCTTGCGATGCGGCACCGGCGCGCCGGTCGAGCCCGACGTGAACACGTAGGCCACGACGCGCGCACCGTCGATGTGCGGCACAAGGGTTTCAGAATCGGCTGCAATCCGTACGCCTGCGGCCTTGGGATAGCGGAAGCGCGGCAGATCGATCGCGCAGTCGTCGCTGTCGTGCAGACAGAAGGCGTCGGGCGCGAAGGAGGCGAGGGCGCGCACCATTTCCGGCGTGTGCGTCGACGGCAGCAGGCTCGTCTTGCCCGCGACGAGCGTCGCGCAAAGGCTCACCGTGAAGCGGTAGCGATCCGTGCACACGTTGAACACATGAGCGCCTTCGGGCAATGCGCCCGCAACCCGCTGCACGTCGGCAAGGAACTCGTGCACGCTGACGGGCGCGCCGTCGCGCCAAGCGAGCGTCTGATCCGGCGACGAATGGAAAACCAGCGGAAATGTGGGCATGGGATCGTTATCGGACGACTACAGGACGCACTTGCGGGGCGAAATCACTGTGCGCCGCTCCTGCGCATCTGCATCGAATGCAGATAGGCGCGGACGGCGTCCATGATGCTCGACGGCTCCATGTCCGGCAGCGCGATGCGGCGGCACGCGTACTCGGCGACGAACATCAGCCCGACGAGCGGCAGCGCCAGATAGTTGGCGAACGTGGACCACGCGACGATCGACGCGCCCGCGAACAGCACGGTCGACACCAGCGCGGTGGCGACGAAAAACAGCGTCCATGCCAGTGTGACGCGCCGGGTGTAGCGCGCGACGCGCGGCTCGAGCCTGCCGTGGACCATGGTGGCGAACTGGGTGCAGAGCGGCTCGCGTCCGGAAACGAGCGTGCGCCCGAACATCCATGCGAGCGCGAGGTTGAAGCTCGCGTGCTCCAGCCAGAGGCCCCAGCCGAAGTGCGCGGTGAGGGGTGCGCGCCCGAGCCACAGGACGACGCAGGCGAGCGCCCAGAGCGGCAGCAGCCAGGCGCGCGCATCCGACCGCATGGCGGCGCTGAGCGTGATCAGCAGAAGCGGCCCGATGACGAGCGCGAGCCCGAGACCGTGCGCGCCCGGCGTGGCCGCGGCATGATGCGCGGCGCACTGATAGGCGACGATCGCGGCTACGACGCCCGCCGCGCGCAACAGGCGGGCGGCGCTCATCGGCGAACCTCCGTCGAACGCGACGGACGCGCGGCTCGCCCATAGGGCGCTTGTGGGTGGAAAAAATTACGCAACATGGATAGCGGCTGCGGCGCTTTTCGAAGCGCTCGGTTTGTTGAACAAAGACTCGGCAGTCGCCCGCCTGACGTTTATTTTCTCGCGCGGGTGCGAGCCCGGTCTGTAACCGATTGTTCGATGCTCTTACATTCGTCAGACGGAGCGGATTTTACCCTACGGGCGCAGCCGCCCCGCCCATCAGCGAAACCGCTGATTTTTCTCGGAAATATCGTGGCGAAAGGCACCGTATGGCCGGTTACCTTTCCTACTAGGCGTCCCAAGGGGCTTCGTCTAGAATTTCGCCACTGCAATTATCTCGATAACAGGCGACCGGCAGCGGGGCGGTAAACGCGGGGCGCACGTCTTCCGAGCTGCCCTTGCCGCGCGTTTTTGCGCTGGTCCGACACACGATGAATGAACTGGAAAGAGAGCTCGCCGAGCTGATCGTCGCCGAACTGAATCTCGAGGACGTCGATCCCAAGGCCGTCTCGGCCGATACGCGGTTGTATGAAGAAGGTTTCGGGCTCGATTCCATCGACATTCTGGAGATCGCACTGCTGATCTCGAAGAAATACGGGTTCGAGTTGCGCTCGGACAACCCGGACAACCAGAAGATCTTCGCGAATCTCGGTGCGCTCGCGGCGCACGTCGCCGCGCATCGCACGCGGTGAACAAGCGCGGCCTCATGGGCTGACGGCCGCTGTCATGCGGATGAAATCGGCCGCATCGAGACTGGACGACGCGCACGCTCGTGCGCTTTCGATGCGGCAGGCCGATGCGGCCGCGCAACACGGAAAACCGACAAGCGGAGTGCAATCGATGACGGGAGCCAAGCCATGCGCGCGCTCGTGACGGGCGGCAGCGGCGCGATCGGACAGGCCATCAGCCGCGCGCTGGCGGCGGCCGGACACGAGGTCTGGATTCACGCGAACGGCGGCATCGAGCGCGCTGAAAGCTGCGTGCAGGCAATCCGCGCGGCGGGCGGCACGGCGCACGCGATCGCCTTCGACGTGACCGATCCCGACGCCGCCGAAATCGCGCTCGCGCGCATTCTCGCGGACGGCCCCGTGCAGATTCTCGTCAACAACGCGGGCATCCACGACGACGCGCCGATGGCCGGCATGACCCGCCAGCAGTGGCGGCGCGTGCTCGACGTCACGCTCGACGGCTTTTTCAACGTCACGCAGCCACTGCTCATGCCGATGATCCGCACGCGCTGGGGACGCATCGTCAACATGTCGTCGCTGTCGGGGCTGATGGGCAATCGCGGGCAGGTCAACTACGCGGCCGCGAAAGCGGGCCTGATCGGCGCGACGCGCGCGCTCGCGCAGGAACTGGCCTCGCGCGGCATCACGGTGAATGCGGTGGCGCCGGGCGTCATCGATTCGCCGATGCTGGGCAATGCGTTTCCGCCCGAGCGCATCAAGCAGCTGGTGCCGGCGCAGCGCGCGGGCACGGCGGAGGAAGTCGCGGGCATGGTCGCCTATTTGGTCTCGGACGCGGCGGCTTATGTCACCGGACAGGTGTTGTCGATCAACGGCGGGATCGCCTAGCGCCTCTTCAGGGCGCGCCCATCGGCGAACAGGCAGGCAATCCAGAGGAGCATGATGAGCGAAGCGACGCAGACCGGCATGCAGGACCACGTACAAACCTGGGACGTGGCGGTGATCGGTGGCGGACCCGCCGGATCGACGGCGGCGACGCTGCTCGCCGAGCGCGGCTATCGCGTGCGGGTGCTGGAAAAGGCGCGGCATCCGCGCTTTCACATCGGCGAATCGCTTCTGCCGGCCAACTTGCGGCTCTTCGACAAGCTCGGTGTCGCCGAGGAGGTGCGCGCGATCGGCATGGTCAAGCTCGCGGCCGAGTTCGTGTCGCCGCAGCATGACAATCGCACGCAGCGCTTCCTTTTCGCCGACGCCTGGGACAAGTCGATGCCGAGCGCCTATCAGGTGCGCCGCTCCGAGCTCGACGAGATTCTGCTGCGCAATGCCGCGAAGCACGGCGCGCAGGTGAGCGAGGGGTGCCGCGCGCGCGACATCGTTTTCGCGCCCGATGGCGCGAGCGCCAAGATCAGCGCCGAGCACGAGGATGGACGCGTCGAGGAAGTGCGCGCGCGTTTCGTCGTCGACGCGTCGGGGCGCGATACGCTGCTCGCGAATCACTTCAAGACCAAGCGCCGCAACGCGCGCCACAACTCGTCGGCGCTCTATGGCCACTTCCGCAACGCGCGCCGCAACGAGGGCGCGAACGAAGGCAACATCACCGTGTTCTGGTTCGAGCACGGCTGGTTCTGGTTCATTCCGCTCGCGGACGGCGCGACGAGCGTCGGCGCGGTCGTGTGGCCGGCTTATCTGAAGCGCCGTCCGAAGGGCACATCGGTGGATGCGTTCTTTCGCGAGACCATCGCGCTCTGTCCGCCGCTCGCCGAGCGCCTGAAGGATGCCGAACTGATGAGCGAAGTCCACGCCACGGGCAATTACTCGTACACCGGCGACATGACGCACGGGCGCAATTTCCTGCTGCTCGGCGACGCGTTCGCGTTCATCGATCCCGTGTTCTCGTCCGGCGTGATGCTCGCGATGCAGAGCGCATTCGCGGGCGCGGAGGCGATCGATGCGGCGCTGACGCATCCGGCGCGCGCGCAGGCCGCGCTCGCCAGGTTCGATCGCGACGTGCGCCACGGTCCGCGCGAGTTCTCGTGGTTCATCTATCGCATGACCTCGCCGACGATGCGCAATCTCTTCATGGGCCCGCGCAATCCGCTGCGCATGAAGGAAGCGCTGCTCTCGCTGCTCGCGGGCGACATCTTCGGCACGACGCCGATCTGGCATTCGCTGCGCGCGTTCAAGGGCGTCTACTACATCGCGGCGACGCTCGACTGGCGCAATTCGCTGCGCGCGTACCGCATGCGCCGCCGCAACCTGAACGATGCCGAACGCGCGGAGATGTCGGCCAATTGACCACGATGCCGGTATTCGATCCGCCGTGCTGGCTGCGCTTCGCGCCCATCGTCATGCTCTTCCTCGCGACCAGGGCGGCGGGCGCGGATGAAGCGCCGCCGCCGTCCAAGCCATTGTGGGAGCTCGGCATCGGCATGGGGGTGGCCGCGTTTCCGCACTATCCGGGCTCGGACCAGACGCGCGCGTGGGTCTTTCCGTTTCCGTACATCGTCTATCGCGGCAAGTTCTTTCGCGCGGACCGCGACGGCGTGCGCGGCCAGTTGATCGACACCGACCGCGTGAACCTCAACATCAGCGTGCTCGGTTCGCTGCCCGTTTCCAGCCGCGACGACAACGCGCGCGCCGGCATGCCGGACCTGAAACCGACCATCGAAATCGGTCCGTCGGTGGAAGTGCATTTTTGGCGCTCGCCTTCGCGCGACATGCTGCTCGACCTGCGCATGCCGTTGCGCCTCGGCATCACGCTGGAATCGTCGCCGAAGACGGTCGGCTGGCAGTTCGAGCCGAACCTGAATCTGGATCTCGTCGACGTCGCGGGCGTCCCGGGCCTGCGGGTCGGCATGTTCGCCGGCCCGATGTTCGCCGACCGCAAGTACAGCGACCATTACTACACGGTCGCGCCGCCATACGCGACGCCCGGCCGTCCCGCGTTCGACGCGAGCGGCGGCTACGCGGGCGCAGGCGCTCGTGTCGATGTCGCGGCGCTTCAGCCGCTACTGGGTCGGTGCGTTCGTGCGCTATGCCAATCTCGCGGGCGCGCATTTCGCCGACAGCCCGCTCGTGCGTCAGAAGAGCGTGCTCTCCGGCGGCGTGGCGGTGGCGTGGGTGTTCGGGCAATCGTCGAAAACGGTGGCGAGCGATGAGTGACGCCCATCGGAAAATCGGCGGCGCGGGCGACAAGCCGTCGCTTTTCGGGGCGCTCGAATCCGCGTGGCAGTGCGTGGCGTTCTACTTCGCGCTCGTGGTGCTCGCGTTCGTGTGCCTCGCATGGCTTCCGTTCGCGTGGGCGCTGCGGCGCGTGCTCTCCGTCGATGCGGGGCGGCGTGTCGGACGCTCCGTCGTGCAGCGCGTGTGGCACATGTATTTCGTGCTCCTGCGCACGCTCGGCGCGTGCCGCTTCGATCTCTCCGGGCTCGATTCGCTCGCCGGCCAGTCCGCGATGATCCTCGCGCCGAATCATCCGTGCCTGCTCGATGCGTTGCTCATCGCCTCGCGCGTGCCGGACACCTGCTGCGTAATGAAGGGCGATGTCGCGGGCAACGTGTTCCTCGGGCCGGGCGCGCTGCTCGCGGGCTATATCGTCAACGACACGCCCGTCGGGCTGATTCGCGCCGCCGTCGCCGAGCTGCGGCGCGGCAGCCCGCTGCTGCTGTTTCCGGAAGGAACGCGCACCGAAAGGGCTTCGGTGAATCCGCTGAAGGGCGGCATCGCGCTCATCGCGGCGCGCGCGCAGGTGCCGGTGCAGACGCTCATCATCGAGACGGATTCGGGCTTTCTCGGCAAGGGCTGGCAGATCTTCAGGAAGCCGGCGTTGCCCATCACCTATCGCGTGACCCTCGGCCGCCGCTTCGCGCCGCCGGGACGCGATCACGCCGCGTTGCAGGCATTCATCGCCGAGCTGCAGCGCTTCTATGCGGGCGAGCTCGATACGCATCGCCCGCGCGACTGAAAGCGCGCGCGCCGGCAGCCGGTAAAATTCCCCGCATCGCTCCCGCTTTCTGTCTTTCCTCATGCTTTCGACACGCGCATCGTCCACGCATCTCGTCCTCATTCCGAGCTACAACCCCGGCGAGAAAGTCGACGAAACGGTGCGCGGCGCGCGCGAGCAGTGGAACCCGGTGTGGGTCGTCGTCGACGGCAGCACGGACGGCAGCGCCGAGCGCCTCGCGAAAATGGCGCAAGCCGATCCCGGCCTGCGCGTGATCGTGCTGCCGGAAAATCGCGGCAAGGGCGCGGCGATTCTCGCGGGCCTCGACGAAGCGGCGAAGCTCGGCTTCACGCACGCGCTCACGATGGACTCGGACGGCCAGCATCCCGCCGCGCTGATCCGCACGTTCATGCAGACGTCGATGTCCGCACCCGATGCGATGATCCTCGGCCGCCCCAGGTTCGATGCGAGCGCGCCGCAGTTGCGCGTGCAGGGACGGCGCGTCTCGAACGGCTGGGCGAACCTGGAGACGCTGTGGATGGGCATCGGCGATTCGCTGTACGGCTTTCGCGTCTATCCGATCGCGCCGCTCGCCGCGCTGATGCGCAAGCAGACATGGATGCGCCGCTTCGACTTCGATCCGGAAGCGGTGGTGCGGCTGTGCTGGCGCGGCGTGCGTCCGATCAACCTCGACGCGCCGGTGCGTTACTTCACGCCGGAAGAGGGCGGCGTCTCGCATTTCCATTATGGCCGCGACAACCTGCTGCTCACATGGATGCACACGCGGCTGTTCTTCGGCTTCCTGCTGCGCTTGCCGCTGCTCATAGGGCGGCGCGCGACCGGGCGTTGAAACGCCGGGTCCGATTCAATCCGCATTCGACGTGTGGCCGCTGGACGCCGCGAGACGAATAAAAATATAAGAATGCGTTTCTAGTCTTTTTCAATTCATTACCTTTTTTCGATCGACCGGATTTCATTCGATACGCGGTTCGATTCCTCCCGGCATATTTGATATCGACAGCTGCGCCATATGCATTCTGGCGCCGCACCCTGGCGAAGCCATGCCGCGCGCGGGTTTGCACGGTGCGCTTTCTCGACCGAAGCCACAGCCGCATTCAACGTTTTCAATTTTCAACGTTTTTGGCCGGATGGATCGGTCATACTAAGTAGTTGTGCCAGACAATCATTCGGCGCGGCGCATGTGTGCGAATTGGTTTGTTTGATTCGAAACATTTTGCGTGAAGCCGATTCGAACTACTAAAAAAACAGAATCCAGGGAAAGAGAAAATGCCCATTGATCAGGAGCCCCGCCGCCGCTTCCTGCGGCAGGTGCTCGCCATCGTGCCGGCCGCGTCCGTCGCGTCCGGAACCGCCCTCACGCAGGCCGCGTGCAGCCCGTCGTCACAAGCGGATGGCGCGCCATCATCGGATACCTACCATCGCGTCTACTTCCAGGCCGCCGAATGGCGTTTCCTTCTGGCCGCGGTCGATCGCCTGATCCCCGAGGACGAGTACGGTCCCGGCGCGCTGAAGGCAGGCGTGCCGGAGTTCATCGACCGGCAAATGGAGACGCCTTACGGCCACGGCAGGCTCTGGTACATGCAGGGCCCGTTTCACCCGGATCAGCCGGCCGAACTCGGCTATCAGTTGAATCTGTTGCCGCGCGACATCTATCGCCTGGGCATCAAGGCATGCGACGACTGGTGTGCGAAGCGGTATGCAGGCAAGGCCTTCGCGGATCTCGACATCGTCGCTCAGGAGGATGTGCTCGCGCGGCTGGAGCACGGGCAGATCGAATTCGACGCGGTGCCTTCGCAAACCTTCTTCTCGCATCTCCTCAGGAACACGAAGGAGGGCTTTTTCGCCGACCCGATCCACGGCGGCAACAAGGGCATGATCGGCTGGAAGATGATCGGCTTCCCGGGCGCGCGCGCGGACTTCGCGGACTGGATCGATCGGCCGAACGTGAAATATCCGTACGGTCCCGTTTCGATCGACGGCAGGAGAGCATAAGACGATGGCAATCAGGAAGAACAAGGTCGATTGCGTGATCGTCGGTTTCGGCTGGACGGGCGCGATCCTCGCGCAGGAGCTGACCGAGGCGGGGCTCGACGTCGTCGCACTGGAGCGAGGCCCGATGCGCGACACGCCGACGGATGCCGAATATCCCAAGGTGATCGACGAGCTCGCCTACCTGCAACGCAACAAGCTTTTCCAGAATCTTTCTGGCGAGACGGTGACGATCCGTCATGGCGTCGACGATCTCGCGGTGCCGTATCGCCAGCATGGCTCCTTCCTGCTCGGCAACGGCGTGGGCGGCGCGGGCTTCCACTGGAACGGCATGCACTATCGCATCCTGCCGGAGGAGCTGCAGTTGCGCACGCGGTATGAGGAACGCTACGGCAGGAAGTTCATCCCCGAAGGGATGACAGTGCAGGACTTCGGCATCACCTATGACGAGCTCGAACCGCATTTCGATTTCGCCGAGAAAGTGTTCGGCACGTCGGGAAAGGCGGGCAATCTCAACGGACAGATGCAAGCGGGCGGCAACCCGTTCGAGGGACGGCGCTCGGGCGACTACCCCACGCCGCCGCTCAGGAACACCTACGGCGCGCAACTCTTCGAGAAGGCGGCGCGCGAGGCGGGCTTTCATCCGTATCACGCGCCTGCGGCGAACGCTTCCGTGCCGTACACGAACCCGTATGGCGTGCGGCTCGGGCCATGCAACTTCTGCGGCTTCTGCGAGCAGTTCGGTTGCTACATGTATTCGAAGGCATCGCCGCAGACCACCATCCTGCCGGTGCTGCTCAAGAACCCGAAGTTCGAGCTGCGCGCGCATGCCTACGTGACCCGCGTCCTGCTCGATTCGGACAGGAAGCGCGCAACCGGCGTGACTTATATCGACGCGCAAGGCCGCGAAGTCGAGCAGCCGGCGGATCTCGTGATCGTCGCGGCATTCCAGATGCACAACGTGCGCCTGTTGCTGCTCTCGGGCATCGGCAAGCCCTATGACCCGAAGACGGGCCAGGGCGTCGTCGGCAAGAACTATGCATATCAGATGAATGGCGGCGTCAACGTGCTGCTGCCCAAGGGCGAGTTGATGAATCCGTTCATCGGCACGGGCGCGGGCGGCGTCGCCATGGACGATCTCAACGGCGACCAGTTCGATCATGGCCCGCTCGGCTTCCTCGGCGGCGCGAGCATTCGTCACGTCACTTACAGCGGACGGCCGATCAATTTCACGCCCACGGTGCCCGGCACGCCGTCCTGGGGCAGCAAGTGGAAGGCGGGCGTGACGGATGCCTATCAGCGCTTCCTCACCATCGGCATTTCCGGCTCGGTGATGCCTTACCGCGACGCCTATCTCGATCTCGATCCGACTTACCGTGACGCACACGGCCTGCCGCTCCTGCGCATGACCTTCGACTGGCACGACAACGAATACGCGATGCTCGGCTACATGGGCGATCGCATGGAGGAAGTCGCGAAAACGATGAAGCACGAGGCGTACTTCAAGGCCATCCGCAAGAAGGGCGATCGCTACGACACGCGCGCGTATCAGTCCACGCACACGACGGGCGGCGCGATCATGGGCGCTTCGCCGCAAACGAGTGTCGTGAACAAGTACCTGCAGAGCTGGGACGTGCACAACGTGTTCGTGACGGGCGCCTCTGCGTTCCCGCAGAACATGGGCTATAACCCGACGGGCGTCGTGGCCGCGCTCGCGTTCCACACGGCGAAGGCGATCCGCGAGCAGTATCTGAAACAACCGGCTCCGCTGGTGCAGGCTTGAGGAGACGGCGATGAACAGGAAGAAACTCGCCGCGGCGGCGGTGTCGTCGGCCATCGTCGCGGCTGCGGCATGGGCCGTGCAGGCGCTTGCCGATCACGCGGCATCGCCACTCGCGGGCGTGACGGGCGGCGCGGACCAGCAACTGATCGAGCGCGGACGCTATCTCGCGCAGGTTGGCGATTGCGTCGCGTGTCATACGGCCAAAGGCGGTAAGCCGTTCGCGGGCGGGCTTGGCATCGCTTCGCCAATCGGCACGATCTATTCGAGCAACATCACGCCGGACGAGAAGACAGGTATCGGCGGCTATACGCTCCAGGCGTTCGATCGCGCGGTGCGGCATGGCATCGCGAAGGACGGGTCGACGCTTTATCCCGCGATGCCGTACGCATCGTACGCGAAGGTCGAGCCCTCCGATGTGAAGGCGCTCTACGCGTACTTCATGAACGGCGTGCAGCCGGTCTCGCAGGCCAACCGCGCGACCGACATCCCCTGGCCGCTCTCGATGCGCTGGCCGCTGCGCTTCTGGCGCATGATCTTCGCGCCCGCGGCGGTCGCCGACGGCGCACCGCCGCCCGAGGGCTCCGCCGCGCGTGGACGCTATCTCGTCGCGGGTCTCGGCCACTGCGGCGAGTGTCACACGCCGCGCGGCGTCGGCTTGCAGATGAAGACGCTGAGTGATGCCGACCCGCTGTATCTGTCGGGCGGCGTGGTCGACGGCTACCTCGCGAAGAGCCTGCGTGGCGACGTCAAGGACGGCCTGGGCGCGTGGAGCGAGGCGGATATCGCCGCGTTCCTGAAGAGCGGGCGCACCGGGCATGCGGCGGCGTTCGGCGGCATGAAGGACGTGGTCGAGGACAGCACGCAGCACATGAGCGATGCCGATCTCACGTCGATTGCGCGCTATCTCAAGACCTTGTCGCCCATTCGCGGCCCGGAGGGGGCGCTCAGGCCCGACGAAACGGTCGCGCTCGAACTGCGCGCCGGCACCGGTGCGGGCAACGGCGCGCTTACCTATGTCGACAATTGCGCGGCGTGCCATCGCACGAGCGGTGCGGGTTACGGCGGCACGTTTCCGAAGCTCGGCCTAAATTCCGTGGTGAATTCCGACGACCCGGGTTCGCTCATCACGCTGGTGCTGAAGGGCGGCGAAATGCCGTGGACGAAGGCCGCGCCGACCCACTACGGCATGCCCGGCTTCGCGGACCGCCTGACCGACCGTGACATCGCCGACGTGCTCACGTTCGTGCGATCGAGCTGGGGCAATCGCGCCCCGGCCGTGACGGCGGAGCGTGTCGCGAAGCTTCGCAAGGCGCTCGGCGCGGCTCCGCCGCCGAACCGGCCGGAGAATGGCTGACCGGCTCCGGGCAAAATGCGGCGGGCGCATCATCGACCGCCTGCCGCGCTGGCTCAGCGAGGATCGCTGACGGTCGAGTTCATCGTGACGCCGGCGATCACGGTGTTGTCGAGCACGATATCGTGCACGTTGTACGCGTAGATTGGTCCGGGCGACGTCGCCGTGGCGGGGCCTGCGGCGACCGGCGTGCCGAAATCGCAATCCGTGATCGTGACGCCGGTGATGGCGGGAATCGCCGGCGTCGGCGCGGGGCCGTTGTAGTCGAACGCGACCGGCCCTTGCGCCACGATCGCCTGAAAGCACGAGGCGGTCACGCCCTTGAGCGTCACGTTGCTCGCCTTCAGGTTCGAAATATTGACGTTCTGCACGAGCGCCGGCCGCGTGCGGATCGCGTCCTTCGAGGGCTGGTAGTCGCAATCGAACGTGACGATGCCGCCTTGCGCCGCCGATGGATTCGCGGCCGTCGCCGTCGCCACGCCGAGCGGCACCGTCGCGTTGATCGGGCTGCCCGCGAGCAGACTGCTGCCGTAGCCCGAAGGCGTCAGGCTCACGCCGTTCGGCAGCGTGACGTTGTCGACGTAGAAGTCCTTCACGAAGCCGCCGCGATTCATGTTCGTCTTGATGCGGATCGCGATGTTCAACGAATTCGTCGCCCAGAACTGGTTGAGCATCTGCAGATTGCGCGCGTAGATCTTCTGCACGCCGCCGCCCATTTCGCTGCCGAGCGTGATGCCGCCGTGGCCGCTGTTCATCGTGCAATTCTGGATGACGTGGTTCTGCGCCGGGCCGTATTGCGTGTCCAGATCCTTGCCCGACTTGATCGCGATGCAGTCGTCGCCGGTGTTGAAGGTCACGCTCTCGCACAGGACCATGTCGCACGCGTCGGGATCGAAGCCGTCGTTATTCGGGCCGATGCTGTCGACCGTCACGCTGCGCATCACCACGTTCTGGCAATCGGTCGGGTGGTGCTGCCAGAACGGCGTGTTGTTCGTGCGATAGCTCTCCATCAGCACGTTCGTGCAGCCGATGAACTCCACCATGCAGGGCCGCAGGTAATGGCCGATGCCGAAGATGCGCTTCTCGATCGCGACGCCCGCCTCGGACAGCGCGGGCAGATAGTTCTGGTCCTGCTGCCAGGGCGTGGCGGGATCGGTGAGTTTCGCGTAGAGGTCCGCGGAGATGCCGGGCACGGCGGTCTTCAGATCGACGTTGTTCGGATTGCTCGACGCCTGCGAGGGCGTCGACGAGCTCACGCAGCCGTAGGCGCCGTTGTTGCCCTTCCACGTCCACCAGCAGGTTGCGGTGTTGCCGCTGCCGGCGAAGGGCGTCATCGCCTGACCGTTCAGCACGGACGTGTCGCCATCGCCCGTGAGCGCGATGTTCTTCTGGTTGCGCGCATAGACGGGCGGTCCGTAGTTGAGGCAGTCGTTGGCCTGCCAGCGGCTGTAGTAGAGCTTGCCGCTCGCGCCGCAATCGATCGGGCCGTCTTTCGCGTAGTCCGCGGGATTCGGGCTGAAGTAGATCGTGCAGTTCGCGCTCAGGTGGAAATCGACGTTGGAGAGCAGCACGATCGGCCCCGCGCAGTACCAGGTTCCCGCCGGCACGACGACATGTCCGCCGCCGGCTGCATTGCACGCCGCGATCGCCGCGAGGAAGGCCGGGCGCGAGTCGAACGAGCCGGGCGCGTTGGTCTGGTTCGCGCCGGTGGAGAGCGGCGATTTCGTCGGATCGGTGTACGGATTCGTCGCCGCGACGACCGTGCATGGCTTCGCGCCGTAATCGGTGACGAGGAACTGGCGGTCCGGAAACATCGACTTCGATACGCTTTGCAGCGCATTGACGATTTGCGTCGCCGAGCCGGACGGGCCCCATATCGGATCCTGCGCGGGCGGCGGCGTCGAACCGGAGCCCGAGTTCGAGTCGTCGTGGCCGCCGCAGCCGGCAAGCGTGCCGAGAGTACCCATCGCGCCGAGCAGCGGGGCGCTCGCCGAAAAGCCCGCGAACTTCACGAAGGAACGGCGCGCGGGGGAATGGCGCGTTGCACGGTTCTGCGGTTGCTTCATTTGTCGTCTCCTGGTCCGGTGGGTCCGGTTTTCATGCAAATCTGGCTCGGCGCGACGGCGCGAACGGGCGGGCATGCCCTGGTGAACGAGGCGGGGAATGCGCCTTGGGCCATCGGTGCTAACAAACGATGTCGTATGACTCTGCGCGCAAGCTTGACGGCGGCTTTGCCAACGCAGAGCTTAAGAAAACGTTATCCGAGTGACGCCAGCGTCGTCAAGCGGGGCTAACGCTTAGGCGGTTTGACAATCGGATTGAGCGGCAAGATAGGACGTCGTATTTTTGTATTTTTAAGGTAAACGTTTTCCCGGCGTTACGCCGCAATCCTGATGATGAGTCGCGCCTCCAGACCGCCGCCTTCGCGCTGATGGAGCGTGAGACTTGCATCCATCGCCAGCGTGAGCTGCCGGGCGATGGCAAGGCCGAGCCCCGTGCCGCCGGTCTGCCGGTTGCGCGATCCTTCCAGCCGTACGAACGGCTCGAACACCGCTTCGAGCGATTCGTCGGGAATGCCCGGGCCGCGATCGAGCACGGAGACCACGGCGCGGCCGTCGTCGCGGGCGGCGACTTCGATCTCGGCCGCGCCGGCATACTTGATCGCGTTATCGACGAGATTGCCCACCACGCGCTTCAACGCCTGCGGCGGCGCCATCAGCGCGCCGCCGATGCTGCCGCGCAAGGTCACGGTCTGCCCGGCATCGAGATAATCGTCGACGATGCTCTCGAACAGCGCATCCGGGTCGATGCGGCGCGGCGCTTCGTTCGTGCCGTGAAGCGTGCGTGCGTAGGTCACGCCTTCCTTCACGAGCGATTCCATCTCCTTCAGGTCCTGCTGGAGCTTGGCGCCGGTCGCGTCGTCGTCCATCACGTCGACGCGCAGGCGCATGCGCGTGATCGGCGTCTGCAGGTCGTGCGTGATCGCCGCGAGAATCTGCATGCGTTGGGTCATGTACATCGCGACGCGGTCCTGCATCGCGTTGAACGCCTTCGCCGCGCGCGCGACTTCATCCGGGCCGGATTCCGGCAGACGTCGGGCCTTGAGATCGGGACCGAGCGTGTCGGCGGCGCGCGCGAGCTGCTTGAGCGGACCGGTTGCGACGCGCACCGCGAGCCAGCAGCACGCGCCGAGCACGACGAGCTGCAGCACCAGAACCAGCGGCAGCCAGCCGGACATGGGCATGCCGGGCATCGGACGCATGTCGATGGTGAGCGGCGAGCCGTCCGTGAGACGCAGATGCACCTGAAAGCGCTCGCGCTCGCCGGGCACGGCATTGACCGTCAGCGGATAGCGCTTGCCGATGCCCTCGCCGATCGATTGCGCGAAGCGCTCCGAGAGCCGGGCATCGGGCGGCGTGCCTGTCACGCCGGGGCCGAGAATGAATTCGTAGCTGCGCCGCGCGAGACGCGGCAGCCATTCCGCGCGTTCGTCCGGCGGCAGATGATCGAGCAGCGCGACCGAGCTCGCGACCTCGCGCTCGACGTAGCCCATCATCACGTTGGTCATCGATTCGTCGCGCTCCTTCATCGTCAGAAGGAACGAGAAGGTCTGCGCCAGAGCCAGTCCGACGAGCAGGATCAGCGCGAGGCGCGCGAACAGCGTGCGCGGCCAGTGCAGGAAGGAAGGCGTGGAAAGCGAGCTCATGAAGAAGACTCGAGCGGTTTGACTTCCGCGGAGAACACATAGCCCTCGCTGCGCAGCGTCTTGATGTAGCGCGGCTCGCGCGCCGTATCGCGCAGGCGCTGGCGCAGCCGCGAGACGAGCAGGTCGATCGAGCGGTCGAACGCGTCGGCCTGGCGGCCCTGCGTCAGATTCAGCAGCTGATCGCGCGTGAGCACGCGCTGCGGATGATCGAGAAACACGCGCAGCAACCGGTACTCCGCGCCCGAGAGCGCGACCATCGTGCCTTCGGCGTCGAGCAGATGGCGCGCGGTCGTATCCAGCCGCCAGTCGCCGAAGCCGAGCATCGGCGCGGACTCCGTCACCTCCATGCCCGGCGGCAGCATGCGTGTGCGGCGCAGCACCGAGCGGATGCGCGCGAGCAGCTCGCGCACGGCGAACGGTTTCGGCAGGTAGTCGTCGGCGCCCATTTCGAGGCCGAGGATGCGGTCCGCTTCCTCATTGCGCGCGGTCAGCATCAAAATCGGCACGTCGCGGAACTTGCTCGCGCGCAGCTCGCGGCACAGCACGAGGCCGTCTTCGCCGGGCAGCATCAGATCGAGCACGATCAGATCCGGCGCGCCTTGCTCCAGCACGGCGCGCATCTGCCGGCCGTTCGCCGCCAGCGACACGCGCATGCCGTTCTTTTCGAGGTAGGTCGCGAGCAGCTCGCGAATGCCGCGATCGTCGTCGACGATCAATACATGGTCAGTGGTTTCCATCGATGGACCGTTGTCGTTGACGCCTGAGTTGCATCCGGCTCGGACTGATCAAGAGACACTGAACCGGATGGGCCATTTCCGTCGCGATCCCGCCTACGAGAAAGGCCAGGACCGCCAGCATGCGTTTCATGTGAAGCTCCCGCTGATTACGCGATGTCTGCGTTATAGCGCGTCTCGGCAGAAGTTTTGTATCGCAGTGTATCTCGCGCATGGGGCGATACATAACGTTGCGCAAGGCGCCTTCCTGCGACACAAGCGGGATACGCGCGCGCAGTCCAATGCGGTCATGCCGATTCGAACGTCGGCCGGCCGGGCTGCTACGTCACTTGCGTGACCGCCCCGATTTTCACCGCATTCAAAGGACTTCGTCATGCTCTCTGGAATCAAAAGCGTGGCCGCGTGCGCCGGACTGGCGGCGTGCGCGGCCATGGCGCCCGCGCACGCCGCTGCGCCCACGGCCGCCCATACCGCGCCGGAATTTGCCGGCATCGACACCTGGCTCAACAGCAAGCCGCTCACGCTCGCCCAGTTGCGGGGCAAGGTCGTGCTGGTCGATTTCTGGACCTTCGCGTGCGGCAACTGCATCAATACGCTGCCTGCCGTGAAGTCGTGGCACGCGAAGTACCGGGACAAAGGGCTCGTGGTGGTCGGCGTCCACACGCCCGAGTTTCCGTTCGAGCACGACACCGGCAACGTGCGGCGCGCCATCGAGCGTTTCGGCATTACGTATCCGGTCGCGCAGGACAACCGTTACGCGACCTGGGCGGCCTACGGCAACCAGTACTGGCCGGCGTTCTATCTGATCGACAGGAAAGGGCAGGTGGCCTACACGCACTTCGGCGAGGGCGATTACGCGCAGACCGAAGCGGCGATCGAGAAGCTGCTGGCCCAGCCGTGAACGGGGTTTCGTATCGCAATGTATCTGCAACGCACGCGATACAAAACATTGCACAGGACCCGCTTTCCGGACACAGGCCAGATACCTCCGGGGATTCAAATGCAGTCAACGACGGCTGACGAGTGAAACACACGACAGACACTCGCCAGGCCCAAGTGCCGTGACTCATTCAACCGATTGATACATCCGTCAAGGAGAAACACCATGAAATCCACGATCGTTGCTTTCGCTCTCGTCGCCGGCGCCATGACGGGCCTTGCGGGTGTTGCTCACGCAGCCGTGACGAACAGCCCGGTGAACGCGCAGACCGAACAGGCCGCCGCAAACCACGCCTACATGGGCAAGACCCGCGCCGAGGTCAAGCGCGAACTGGTGCAGGCACAACGCGATGGCCAGATCGCCGCGCTGCGCAGCCTGTATCAAGGCAGCTGATCCGCTTGCCGACCGATTTCGAACGCTTACTGAATCCACTGAAAAAAGAGGCCCGATCATGATCAAGCAATTCGTCACCGCCGCAGTCATCGCCGTCAGCGCCGTCGCCGCCGGTTCCGCATTCGCCAGCAGCGGCTACGGCCCCGCGCCGCACTATGACCCGCTTGCCGGCGCGCCCGCATCGCAGCGCGGCGTGAGCGCGCAGACCATCGCCCACGAGAATGGCGGCGTTCAGGCGCAATCGTACGGCGGCATGGGCGACACGTTCTCGCAGTCGGGCGCGCGCGGCGCGACGACGAACGACTTCGCCCGGCTCTTCGCTCATCACTGAACCCCGCAACTTTCGAACACACACGAGGCATTCATCATGACCCAGATCGACACCGTCCTGTACACCGGCAAAACCCGCGTCGTCGGAGGCCGCGAAGGCTACGCGCAAAGCTCCGACGGCCGTCTCGACGTGAAGCTCTCGCCGCCCGGATCGACGGGCCCGGGCACGAACCCCGAGCAGATGCTGGCCGCGGGCTGGTCCGCATGTTTCATCGGCGCGATGGGCAAGGCCGCGGCAAGACTGAAGCTGAGACTGCCCGCGGAAACCGCCGTCGATGCGGAAGTGGATCTCGGCATGTCCGGCGAAGCCTACCTGCTGCGCGCGCGCCTGAACGTGTGCCTGCCGGGCATCGAGCGCGCGCTGGCCGAGGAGATCGCGCAGATGGCGCATCAGACCTGCCCATACTCGAAGGCGCTGAAAAACAACATCGACGTGACGATCACGGTTGTCTGACGCGTTCTTGCAGCACGTCATCGGCGCGCTCCGGTCCGCGGCGCCGATGACGCTCGCGGTAGACTTGGCGCTTCATCCGACAAGCGACTATCCGAGCCGACATGGACCGAATCGACGCGATGAAAGTGTTCATCGCCACGCTGGACGAAGGCAGCCTGGCGGGCGCGGGGCGGCGGCTCGGCCGCTCTCCCGCCGCCGTGAGCCGGGCGATCGCCTTTCTCGAAGAGCACACCGGCACGGCCCTGCTCCATCGCACGACACGCACGATCAAGCTCTCCGAAGCGGGCGAGCGTTATGCCGCCGCGTGCCGCCGCATCCTGACCGATCTCGAGGAAGCCGATCTGCTGATCGCGCACGAGCGCTCCGCGCCGCGCGGACTGCTGACCATCACCGCGCCCGTCGCCGCCGGCGAAGACTTGCTGCGGCCCATGCTCGACGATTTCATCACCCGCTTCCCCGCCGTTTCGGTGCGCCTGCAACTGCTCGACCGGCCCGTGAGCCTGATCGACGAAGGTATCGATGTCGCGCTGCGCATCGCGCATCTGTCCGACTCGACGCTGATCGCGATTCCCGTGGGCGAAGTGCGGCGCGTCGTGGCCGCGTCCCCGCGGTATCTGGCCAAACACGCGCCGATCAGACAGCCCGCCGACCTTGCTCGGCATCAGATCATCTCGATGACGCATTTCGGCCTCGATTCGTGGAGCTTCCCGACTTCGGGCGGCTCGGCGATTCCGCAGGTCGTGCAGTTCGCACCGCGTTTCATCGTCAATACGGTCCGTGCGGCCGTTGCCTCGGCAGTCGAAGGGCATGGGCTTACGCGGCTCTTTTCCTATCACGTCGCCAGGGAAGTGAGGGACAAGACGCTGCAGGTCGTGCTCCCCGACAGCGAGCACGCGCCGCTTCCGGCGCATCTGCTGACACCGCACGGGCGGCTTTCCGTGCCGAAGGTGCGCGCCTTCGTCGACTTCGCCACGCCGCGCCTGCGCCGCCAGTTCAAGCGATTGCAGCTCGATTCAACCGCCTGACGGAAGATTATCTTCCGATTGCCGTTAATTCTCTCGCCGAACGATCGAATATAGACTGCTTCCGAAGGCAGGGCGCGCAGGCCGCGCCCGCCGCAGTGACGGAGGCAGTATGCGATATGCAGTCTTGAATCAATCGGAACGCGGGACGTTCCAGGTCTGGCGCGGCGTGCTCGCCGGCGCGAGCGCGAGTCTGGTCGGCATCGGGCTTGCGCGGTTTGCCTACACGCCGCTCTTGCCGGCGATCATCGGCGCGCACTGGTTTCCGGCGTCGACGGCGGCGTATCTCGGTGCGGCCAATCTCGGCGGTTATCTCGCGGGCGCGCTCGCGGGCGGACCGCTCGCCCGGCACGCGCGCGCCGCGACGGTGCTGCGCGCGATGATGGTGATTGCAACCATCGCGTTCGTCGCGTGCGCGGTTCCGGTTTCGTTTCTGTGGTTCTTCGTCTGGCGCTTCCTGTCGGGCATCTCGGGCGGCGCGCTGATGGTGCTCGCCGCGCCGACGATCATCGCGCATGTCGCGCCGTCGCGTCGCGGTTTCGCGAGCGGCGCGATTTTCACCGGCATCGGGCTCGGCATCGCCGCTTCGGGGACGATCGTGCCGCTGCTGCTGCGCCAGGGACTCACGCAAACATGGATCGGGCTCGCCGTGGTCTCGCTGGTGCTGACGGTCGTCGCGTGGAACGGATGGCCGTCACAGGACGCGCCGGCTCCCGCGCGTGCCGGCGAGCATGCGCATGCGAAGGCGTCAGCGCCGCCCGCGTTGCGCGCGCTCTTCGCGGAGTACGCGCTGAATGCGGTCGGTCTCGTGCCGCACATGATCTTTCTCGTCGATTTCGTCGCACGCGGCCTCGGCAAGGGCGTGGATGCGGGCGCGGAGTACTGGGTGCTGTACGGGCTCGGTGCGATCGCCGGTCCGCTGCTGAGCGGACACCTCGCCGACCGCGCCGGTTTCGGCCCTGCGTTGCGCGTCGCGTATCTGCTTCAGCTGGCGGCGGTCGCGATCCCGGCGGTTTCGTCCAACGCGGCGCTGCTGATCGTGTCGAGCGTGCTGGTCGGCGCGTTCACGCCGGGAATCGTGCCGCTCGTGCTCGGACGCGTGAATGAACTGCTGGCCCATCATCCCGCCGCGCAGAAGGGCGCATGGAGCACCGCGACGACGGGCTTTGCCGTGTTGCAGGCACTCGCGGCTTATGGCCTCTCGTTCCTGTTCTCGAAGAGCGGCGGGGATTATCGGATGCTTTTCGCGATCGGCTCGGCGGCGCTTGGCGTCGCGCTCGCCATCGATCTGTTCGCCGCGCTGAGGTCGAAATGAGCCAGATCATGCAAGTCGCCGCGCCGCCCGGCTACGCCGAACGCAACGAGCAATACTGGCGGCGCAACCTCGCCGTCTGCGTGTTCGGCTCGTTCACGACGCTCGTCAGCCTCAGCATGCTGCTGCCGTTCCTGCCGATCTATGTCCGGCAGCTCGGCGTCGGGTCGCAGGCGGCGGTCATCGAGTGGTCGGGCGTCGCGTTCAGCGCCACGTTTCTCGGCACGGCCGTCACCGCGCCGCTCTGGGGACGCCTCGCCGATCGCTACGGCCGCAAGCCGATGCTCGTGCGCGCCGCGGTGGGCATGGCGCTCGTGATGTCGCTGATCGGCGTCGCGCATACGGTGCATCAGCTGGTCGCACTGCGGCTGCTGGCGGGACTGGTCGGCGGCTACGCGTCGGCATCGACGGTGATGATCGGCACGCAGGCGCCGCGCGAGCGGGCAGGGTGGGCGCTCGGCATCCTCTCGACGGGCGCGCTCGCGGGCAATCTCGCCGGGCCGCTCATCGGCGGCTTGCTGCCGGGTTTGATCGGCATTCGCGGCACGTTCTTCGCGGGCGCGGGGATGATCGCAGTGGCCGCGTTGCTCACGATCGTTTTCGTGAAGGAAGACTTTCATCCGGGCGATGCGAAGAAGCGCACGGAACACGCGGCATCGACGCAGGCGCGTCGCACGAACTACGTCGTCGTCGCCGCGCTGCTCGCGACCGCGATGATGGTGCTGCTCGCGAACATGTCGATCGAGCCGATCATCACCGTCTATGTCGGCGGCCTGGGCGTGACGGCCGATCATGTCGCGCGCATCGCGGGCCTCGTGATGGCGTGCTCCGCGCTCGGCAGCATGCTGACGGCGGCGCGGCTCGGCGCGCTGGCCGATCGCATCGGAAGCTGGAACGTGATCGTCGGATGCCTCGTGCTCACGGGCATCGCGATGATTCCGCAAGCGTTCGTGCATCAATGGTGGCAGCTCGCCGGCTTGCGCGTGGTGATGGGCATGACGCTCGCCGGCTTGCTGCCGTCGATATCCAAGCTCGCGCGCAGCGCCGTCGATGAAAGCAGCAGCGGACAGATGCTCGGCTATCTGCAATCCGCGCAATTCACCGGGCAGGTGATCGGGCCGGTGATCGGCGGACAGATCGGCGTATCGCTCGGGCTGCACGCGGTGTTCTTCGTCACGGGCAGCCTGCTGATCGCATGCGCGGGGCTCGCGCACTGGGCGCGCGCGCGATGAGACGCGCTGCCCGTTTCAAGTTTCCTTTAAGGTTCATTTAAGCCTCGCGACTTAGGGTAGCGGACTCGTTCGCCTGTCGCTGCCCCATGCCGCCACATTCGCTTCCACTCGCCTTCATGACGCGCTGCTGAACGCGTCATGCTCAGACTTCATCTCTTCCTCATCGTTCTTGTCGTCGCGAGTCTCGTGCCGCTCATCGCGCACGCGAAGCGCGTCGCCGCCAAACCCGTCGTGCATGCGCGCGCGGCCATTGCCGTCGATCTCGCGACCGGACGCGCGCTCTATGCGAAGCACGCCGACGAGCGTCTGCCGATCGCATCGCTGACCAAGCTGCTCACCGCGATGGTCGTGCTCGACTCGAAGCGCTCGCTGCACAAGCCCGCGCGCATCACCGATGCCGACGTCGATCGGCTCAAATGGTCGCGCTCGCGCTTGCCCGTGGGTTCGCTGCTGTTGCGCAAGACGATGCTGCACATCGCGCTGATGTCGTCCGAGAATCGCGCCGCGTTCGCATTGAGCCGCGATTATCCCGGCGGGCGCCCGGGCTTCGTGCGCGCGATGAACCACACTGCACAGCGCCTGCACATGCGGCGCAGCCATTTCGTCGATCCGACCGGGCTTTCGCCGCACAATGTGTCGACGGCGCGCGATCTCACGCGGCTCGCGCGCGCGGCGTATCGCTATCCGACGATCCGCGAATACGCGACGTCGCATCACAAGCTCGTGCTCGGCGGCGCGGGGCCGCTGATGTATCGCAACACCGATCCGCTCGTGTATCGCGCGTCGTGGCGCGTCGGCCTGCAGAAGACCGGCTTTACCAACGAGGCGGGGCATTGCCTCATCGTGATCGCGCCCGTGCATGGCCGTCCGACGGTCTTCGTCATTCTCGGCGCGCCGAACGCGCAAGGGCACTTTCAGGACGCGGTGAATCTGCGGAGCTGGCTGCTGAGGTGTCCGGTGCATCACCGGTAGCAACGGCGGTTTTCTGGAGAACAGGCGGTGACGGCGCGGCACGTAGTATCGATGATCGGGTTGTGTATCGTGCTCGCCGCCTGTTCGCGGCACGACAGCGTGTTCTCGATGTCGCCCGTGTTCAGGGCGCGCACCGCGGCCACGTCGGCGTCGGTGGAGGAGTGCATCACTTCGCGCTGGAAGCACGGCGCGCGCGAATTCAGCCGCGTCAGGAAGGATGGCGCCGTGCGCCTGCGCGCGCAGACGTTCTTCAAGGGCGTGACCATCGGCGTGAGTCTCAGGACGGTTGAGGGCAAGACGCTCGTCGAGTATTTCGAGCGGCGCATCGCGGCCCCACTCTACGCGACGATGGTGCGCGGCTGCCTGCACCCGGATGACGCGGGCGCGCCCTGAGCGATCGACGCGTCACGCGGCGACGAGCGACTCCTCGGTGACGGGGCGGTCGTCGATAGGAAAGTGCAGCAGCGCGGCGACGAGACCCGCGATTGCAGTGGCGCCCCAGATCAGCGAGTACGAGCCGGTCGTGTCGAACACGTAGCCGCCGAGCCACGCGCCGAGGAACGATCCTAGCTGGTGGCTGAGAAACACGACGCCGAACAGCGTGCCGAGATGCCGCGTGCCGAAGACCTTGGCGATGAGGCCGTTGGTGAGCGGCACGGTGCCGAGCCATGTCAGGCCCATCACGGCGGCGAAGACGACGACGGAGACATTGGTCGTCGGCAGCAGCACGAAGAGCGCGATGGCGCCGCCGCGAATCAGATAGATCCATGCGAGCACGTGATGCTGCCGCCAGCGTCCGCCGAGCCAGCCGCATCCCCAGCTTCCGATCATGTTGAAGAAGCCGATGAGCGCAAGCGCGGTCGCACCGAGCCCGACCGGCATGTGGCACAGCAGCAGATAGCCGGGCAGGTGAGTCGCGATGAACGCGAGCTGGAAACCGCATGTGAAGAAGCCGAGTGTCAGCAGCCGATAGCCGCGATGACGCGATGCATAGGCGAGCGTTTCGCGCAGCGGCAGCGACGCGGGTTGCGCGTGCTTTTCATGCGGCGCATCCGCCGTGCGCTGCCGGCTCGCGCGATCGAGCACGATGCCGAGCGGCGCGGCGAGCAGCAGCACGAAGGCGAGCGCGTAGAGCGATGCCGGCACGCCCGCATGCACGCGCACTTCCTGCGCGAACGGCACCATCAGCACTTGCCCGAGCGAGCCGCCCGCGCTGGCGAGCCCCATCGCGACGCTGCGCGTTTGCGGCGATGCGACGCGCCCGACCGTCGCGAGCACGACGCCGAAGCTCGTGCAACTGATGCCGATGCCCACGAGCAACCCGAGGCCGAGCACGAGCATCCATCCGGAGGTTGCGGCGGCCGCGAGCGCGAGGCCGGCGGCGAACGTCGCCGCGCCGACGGCGACGACCGGCGCGGCGCCATGGCGGTCGGCGGCGGCGCCCGCGAACGGCTGGGCGAATCCCCAGACGAGGTTGTGCAGCGCGATCGCGAAGGCGATCAGCGTGACGGGCAATCCGCGATCGAATGAAAACGGCCCGATGAAGAGCCCGAAGGTCTGGCGCACGCCCATGGCCGCGCTCAGAATCAGCGCAGCCGCGCCGATGAGCGCCCAGGTCGCCGCGCGGTTTCTGTTCGCTGCAAGAGACAGGGATGACATGAATGGCATTCCTCCTTGCGAGCATCGTCGCAGGCGAACGTCCGTGCTGGCAAACGAAAAGTTTTCGCGGACGGTTGAGCGAAGTTCAACCGTGACGGTTCGCTTCCCCGCTTTCGAGGAACTCGGCCGCCTGCTCGATGAGCCAGTTTCGGAAGGCCACGAGATCGGCGCGCGCGCTTGCTTGCGGCGCTTCGCACAGCCAGTAGGCGGTTTGCGTCTCGACGCTCGTCGCGGACGCTTCGACGAGCGTGCCCGCAGCCAGCTCGCGATCGACGAGCGGCCGGCGGCCGATGGCGACGCCGAGCCCCGCGGCGGCGGCGTCGAACGCGAGCTGCACGGTGTCGAAGCGCAAGCCGCCGCGGAGATCGAGGCCGTCGATGCCCGCGCCGTCCATCCACGCTTGCCAGTCCTGGCTGGCGGTATCGACGTGGATCAGGGTCGCGCGAGTGAGATCGGGGGGGCCGTCGGCGCGGGTCAGCATGGCGCGGCAGCCCGGGCTGCATACCGGAACGAGCCGCTCGCCGAAGAGACGTTGCCACGATGCGCCGTCCACCGGTCCGCGGCTCAGGCGCAGGCCGAAATCGAAGCCGTCGACGGGAAAGCCCGCTTGCCGGCGCGAGGTATCGACGCTCACGTCGGTGTTCGGCCAGCGCGCGCGGAAATCCGCGAGCCGCGGGACGAGCCAGCGCGCGGCGAGCGTCGGCGCGCAGGTGACGGAGATGGAGCGGCGCTTGCGCCTGTCGGGCAGCGATTGCGTGCCGATGGCGATGAGCGAGAACGCTTCGGCAATGTACGGGAGATATTGCTCGCCGGCCGCGCTGAGCGACAGCCCGCGCGGCTCGCGCACGAACAGCTCGACGCCGAGCATTTCCTCGAGCGCGCCGATGCCGTGGCTCACCGCGCCCGGCGTCACGTTGAGTTCGGCGGCAGCGAGCTTGAAGCTGCGATGGCGCGCGGCGGCTTCGAAGAGGCGCAGGGCGTTGAGCGGCGGGAGGCGTTGGGGCATGGTGGCGGGAGCTTGGGCGGCCTGTGGCGGTATGGGAATATTGCCACTGGTCGCGATACCGGGGTGCCCGGGTGGCCGGCTCCTCTGGGTTTCTCCGTTTGCTGAGAAGCGAAAGCGCGCTTCATTCGTGCCGACGCCGGCCACCTCCTTCCTCGACAATGGGGATGCGTGGAGGTTGAACCGGTCTCAGTGTTCCCGGATGCACGGCGCGGCACAGCGCCTCGACGAAGAAGAAGTCGCCGAACATGGTCGCGCCGTCCACGCCGATGTTATGCGGCTTCGAGTAGCACGAGTTGTGCAGCAGGCCGTGCTCGCCGTCCTTGGTGAACTCGTCGCGGCAGAGCGCTTCGAGCATCGCGAGGCCGTGGCGCCGCCACTTCGCGGCGGCGTGCGCATCGGGATGCAGGCGCGCCATTTCCAGCAGCGCCGATGCGACGACGGCGGCGGCGGCCGTGTCCTTGATCTCGGCGTCGCGGCCCGTTGCATCGAAGTCCCACGGCGGCACCTGACGACCGTCGAGGCGACGCAGATAGTAATCGGCGAGACGCTCGGCCAGATCGAGATACTTGCGCTTGCCCGTCTCGCGCGCGGAGTTCACGTAGCCGTAGATCGCCCACGCCTGCCCGCGGCTCCACGCAGATTCGTCGAACGCGCCCTGGAAGGTGTAGCCGCGCTTGCGCGCGCCGCTTTCCACGTCGTATTCGACGGCGTGATACGTCGAGTCGTCGTCACGCACGAAGGCGCGCGCGGTCATCTCGGCGTGCGCGTCGGCGGCCTGCCGGTAGCTGCCGTCGTCGGTGTGATTCGCGGCCCAGTAGAGCAGCGAGAGATTGGCCATCGTGTCGATCGCGGAAGCGCTGCGGCCGCGCGGATCGGACAGCGGTCCCCACGATGCGAGATACGCGCCGTCGCGTGTCGTGACGAGCCGCGCGCGCAGCTTGTCGGCCGCTTCGAGCGCGATGTTCGCGAACCATTCGTCGCCGGTGATGTGATAGCCCGGCACCGCGCTGCTGTCGAAGATGAAGCCGATGTCGTGCGTGTTCGGATCCTGCGCGCGCTGCTCGACGAGGCGCATGCGCGCACGCGCCCATTCGAGAAAGCGCGCTTCGCCGGTATGCAGATACGAGGTCAGCAGAAGGCCCACCCAGAAGCCGCAGAACCAGTTGCCGTGGCTCCAGGCGTCGCCGTCGTAGCCCGCCGATAGCGAGGCGGGCAGACGCACCCATTGGCCATCGGGGCCGGTGACCTGAGGGAACTCGACGCCGAAGGTCAGTTCGTCGGCGGCGACTTTTTTCGCGGTCTTGTCGAGGGCTTCGCGAAAGAGCTTCGCCTGTTCGCTGGAAAGCGACAGCGGGGATGTTGCGTTGGACACGGTGTCTCCTTGAGTTCGTCGTTCGCAGAACGATTCTAAGAAACGCCTGCGCGACGGCGTTAGGATGAAACGCGGGATATGTTGGACATTTCGTCGTGGCGCTTGCGCGCCACCACGCATCAGATATGCAGCTTTTCGAGGCTGCGCCGATAGTCGATCGGCGAGCGGCCCGTATGCTTGCGGAAGCAGCGGCTGAAATACGCGGGATCGTCGAAGGAGAGCATTGCGGCGATCTCCGCGACATTCACTTCCGAGTGCAGCAGCAGGCGTTTCGCCTCCAGCATCACGCGCTCGCGGATCAGCTTGGCGGCCGTGCTGCCCAGTGCCTGACGCGTCGCTTCGTTGAGTGCGCGTTCGGTCACGTTGAGCAGGCGCGCGTAATCGGCTGCCTCGTTGACGGAGCGGAAGTGCTTCTCCAGCAGGCTCTTGAAGCGGCGCGAAAGCAGCACGCTGCGCGACGCGGCGGCATCGCGCATGGCGGCGGCGTTGCGCATGCGCGCGACCTTGATCAGAAAGACGTGCAGATAGGCCCAGATCGCGTCCGTGTAGCCGACCTGCTCTTCCTGATACTCCTGGCGGATGCCGTCCATCACGCGCGTCAGCTCGCGGACCTGCGCATCGCTCAGATACAGGCACGCGTCGAGTTGCTCGAAGTTGTAGACGGGCACATCCGTTTCCGAATGACGGTTCTGCACCCGGAACGCGAAGAACTCGGAAGAGAAGCTGATCGAATAACCGAGCGTGTCGGCTGACAGATCGAGATCGTGCACCTGTCCCGGCGTCATGAAGTAAAGCGTATGCGGGCGCACTTCGTAGCGTACCGAATCGATCACATGCGATCCGCTGCCAGTGATTACCCACATCACGTGATAGAAATCGTGCCGATGCGGATAGGGCAGCGTCGACTTCAGCGCCTCGATCGGCGCGAGATGAAAATCCGGCGTCTTGACGTGCGCGCCGTATTCGTAGTCCTCGATCCTGATGACAGGAACGTGGCAGCAACATGCGGTATCCAACTATCTCCTCCCCGTGTGGCGGCGCAGCGTCTCCGCGATGGCCTGCATGTCCGGACATTGCGGGCAACCGCACGAGTGTAGCCGTGCATGCACCCGCAACGTTACTGGAACTTACACCATGCAACGCGTTGCTCGTTGCCTCACGCGGCCGCGCTGCGCGCCATCATGGCTTCGTCGAATCTCAACTCCTTCAGTGCGGAAAGCCCGCTCAACACGACGCGGCCTTGCTGGTTGCGAACGGTCGTATCCATCACAAGGATGCGCTTGGCGGGCTTCTTCTCGACGACGCAAACGTTGATCGTCACCGTATCGCCGATATAGACCGGCCCGAGAAAGCGCAGCTCCTGTCCGACATACGCGAAGCCCGGCCCCGTCAATTCCGTGTGCGCCGCCGACACCAGCGCCGCCGTCAACAGCCCGTGCACCACGCGCCGTCCGAAAGGCGAGCGCTCGGCGAACGCGTCTTCCATATGCAGCGGATTCAGGTCGCCGGACAGGTGCCCGAACGCATTCACCTCGGCTTCGGTGACCGTGTGCACGATCATCTGCGTGCGGCCGATTTCGACATCTTCGAAGCGCAAGAGCGCCGGCGGGTTTTTCGGTTGTGCGCTCATCCGTTTCTCCTCGAGGTCAATGCGATGCCGCGCTCGACGTAATCGTCGATCTCCCGCGGCGAATATCCCAGCTCCGCGAGCACTTCGCGGGTATGTTGTCCCTGTTTCGGCGGATGCCGGCGCAAGGGCGGCGCCTCGCCGTCGTAGCGCACCGGGTGCGCGAGCAGGCGCACGGGTCCGGCTTCTTCATGCTCGAACGACATGATCATCTGGTTGTGCGCGACTTGCGGGTCGGCTTCGACCTGCTCGTAGTCGTTCACCGGCGCGAACCAGATGTCGTGCTCCTCGAAGGTGCGCATCCATTCCCCGGTCGTGCGCGTCTTCAGCGTGTCGTAGACAAGGCGGTTGATTTCCTCGCGTCGCAGCACGTTGTCCTTCGGATGCGTGAACTCGGCGAGCGCGGGGCACGAAAGCGCGCCCGCGAGCTTTTGCGTCGGCGTGAGGGACATCGCGATATAGCCGTCGCGCGTGCGATACACGCCATAGGGCGCGGGATGGAAGCGGCTGCCTGTCGGCGGGTGCGTGCGCTCCCAGAGCGGCCCCTTGTTCATGTAGTACGTGAACGGCTCGATTTGCAGGTCGAGCGCGGCGTTGAGCAGATTGCTTTCGATGCGCGCGCCCACGCCCGTGCGCTCGCGCGCCTGCAACGCGGCGACCACGCCGAACGCGGCGAGCGCGGCGGCATGCTGATCGACGATCGCGGAGCCGACCGGCGTCGGCGGCGATTCGGCGTCGCCCGAGAGCATGGTCATACCGCTCATCGCCTGCAGCAGCAAATCCTGACCGGGACGCTTGAGATAAGGGCCCGACGAGCCGTATCCGGTGCACGAGCAATAGACGAGGCGCGGATTGACCTCATGCACCCGTGCATAGCCGAAGCCCAGTTTGTCGAGCACGCCGGGGCGATAGTTCTCGATCAGCACATCCGCTTCGCGCAGCAGTCTCCAGACGATCTCGCGCGCGGCTTCCTCGCGCAAGTCGAGCGAGATGCTGCGCTGATTGCGGTTGCCGAGCAGAAAGAACACGCTCACGCCTTCGACGAAGGCATCCGCGCCGGTCCAACTGCGTTCGAACGCGCCGCCGGGCGGCTCGATCTTGATGACGTCCGCGCCGACATCGGCGAGCATCTGCACGGCGGCGGGGCCTTGCAGAAAGTGCGTGAAACTCAGTACCTTGATACCTTCCAGCATGACACTCCCCCTTCGTTTCAGCGCGCGTTCACGCCATCAGCGTGCGCGCGATGATCATGCGTTGTATTTCAGATGTGCCTTCGACGATTTCGAGCACCTTCGCGTCGCCGAACGCGCGCGCGGCCGGAAACTCGGCCATCACGCCGTAGCCGCCGTGAATCTGCAGGGCTTGGTGCGCAGCCTTCATTGCGTGCTCGGAGGCGAAGAGCTTCGCCTGCGACGCTTGCGCGTCGAAGGGCGCGCGAGCGTCCTTGAGCGCGGCGGCGTCATAGAGCATGAGGCGAGCGGCGTGCGCGTCGGTCGCCATGTCGGCGATCTTGAATTGCAGTCCCTGAAACTCGGCGATGGCACGCCCGAACGCGCGGCGCTGCTTCATGTATTCGATCGAGCGATCCAGCGAGCCTTGCAGAATGCCGAGCGCCAGCGCGCCGATGAGAATGCGCCCCGTGCTGATCTGCGCGAGCGTCTGGCGCAGGCCCGCGCCGCGCTCGCCGAGCAGATTTTCTGCCGGAATCGCGCATTGATCGAAGAACAGTTCGTGCGTGATCGACGCGCGCCAGCCGATCTTGCGCAGCTTGCGGCCCGTGCCGAAGCCCGGCGTGCCCGACGGCACGATGAAATTCGAAATCTCCTTGCGGCCGTCGGGGCGCGTGCCCGTCACCGCCGCGATCACCGTCGGGCCGCCGATCTCCGTGCCCGAGTTGCTGATGAAGGTCTTCGCGCCGTCGATGATCCAGCGCTCGCCGTCGAACGTCGCGCACGTTCTGATATTCGCCGCATCCGATCCCGCGTCCGGCTCGGAAAGCCCGATGGAGCCGATCTGCGTGCCCTTCATGATCGGCTGCAGGAAGCGCTCCTTCTGCTCGGGCGTGCCGTAATTCGACAGCAGGCTCGCCACGGTCGAATTGGCCATCAGCGCATTGGCGACCGCGCAATCCACGCGCGCGAGCTCTTCGAGCACGATGACGAACGAGAGCCAGTCACCGCTACCGCCGCCCCATTGCTCGGGATAGGGCAGGCCGGTGAAGCCGAGCTCGCACGCCTGACGCCAGATGTCGTAGGGAAACGCCTCCTCTTCCCAGAGTTTTTCCGATTGCGGCGCGATTTCCTTCTCCGCGAAGCGCCTCACCGCCTCGCGGATCATCGTATGCTGCTCGCCGAGCCAGTGCGGCTGATTGAAAGAAGTCGTCATGACGACACCTGCGCGGTGCTGGCTTGACTCGTGCGTCGGGCAAGCCGTCGTTCCATGAATTGCCGCAAGCCCGCGCGCGCGCCCTCGCTCGAAAAGTTCACGGCGTATTGCGCGGCTTCGAAGTCGAGTCCCGCGGACAAGGGCAACTCGCTCGCGCGGTTCAATGCGCGCTTGGCCATTTCGACCGCGAACGGATCGTAGGATGCGAGCGTCGTGGCGAGCGTTTGCACGGCGCGGAACAAGCCATCGGGCGCGACGATTTCATGAATGAAGCCGAACGCCTCGCATTCCTGCGCGCAAAAGCGCCGTCCGCTCAGCACGAAGCGCTTCGCACAGGCGAGCCCCATCTTGGCGACGGCCAGTTGCGTGCCGCCCCAACCGGGCATCGTGTTGAGCGTGATCTCCGGAAACGCGAAGCTCGCATTCGTGGACGCCACCACGAAGTCGCACGCGAGTGCCAGTTCGAAGCCGCCGCCAAGCGCGTAACCATTGACCATCGCGATGGTCGGCTTCGCGCATTCGTGCAGACTCAAGAGCGCGCGCTGGCCGGCCATCATGTCGCGATAGGCGGCGACGCCGTCCAGCGAGACGAGCCGCTCGATGTCGTTGCCGGCCGCGAACGCCTTCGGCCCGCTACCGGTGATGGCGATGACGCGCGTGCCGTCGTCGGCGAGCGCGTCCTCGATTTCGGCATCGAGCGCGGCGAGCATCTCGGGCGTGAACGCGTTGAGCTTGTCCGCGCGATTGAGCGTCAATAGCCGCAATGCGTCGTGTTGCGTGGCGAGAACGGGGGGCGTGTTCTTCGGCATGGCATCACAGCACTTTCAAATACGTCTTGCCCGACGCCACGACGACGCCGTCCTGGCGCGTCACGTCGGCGGCGAACACGCACACGTTGCGCTCGTCGTCCTTTTCCTCCAGCGTCAGGCGCGCGGTGACGGTGTCGCCGATGAAGACCGGCGCATTGAACGTGATGTCATAGCGATAGGAAACCGCGCCGGGGCTCGGCGCCTTCGCCGCCATATAGCCCATCACCGTGGAAAGAAATCCCACGGACAGACATCCTTGCGCGATGCGCTTCTCGAAGCGCGTGTGCTTTGCGTACTCCTCGTTCAGATGCACGGCATAGAAATCGCCGACGATGCCGGCAAAGCCGTAGATATCGTATTCGGATACGGTTTTCGCAAAATCGGCGGTGTCGCCGATTGCGTAGCAATCCATATGAGGACGTTTGGCCATGTCGATGAATCAGTGTTGTCGGTTGGGGCTAACACGGAAGAGCGCGAGCTTCGCACTGCACCGCTAGCGTGGAAGTCACTTTAAAGACCCTCCGCATTCAACCGGTAGGACGGTTCGAGCGATCTTTTGGACTTTTTTGCAGCGCGCCCGGCAAAGCACCATGCGGGCGTTAAAAAGTCCAAGAAATTCGAAGACTGGTCCTAACGCACCATCGCCGCGATCGCAAATACTTGCGTCAACCCGCCGGCCCGCAATCGCATCGAGCAATGCAAGGCACACACGAGGCGGTGTCCATATCGAGCAAGGAGACAACATGAATTCGCTTTTCAAAGCGCAGAGCATGCTGCGCATGGCGATGAGCGCGGCGCTCGCCGCGTTGTGCGTGACGGCATCGCCCAGTGCGATCGCGCAGGACAAGGTCGTCATGAAGCTCGGCCATACGCTGGCGCCCGACAATCACTATCAGCTGACGGCGCAGGTATTCGCCAGGGAAGTCGCACAGCGCACGCACGGGCATGTCGAAATCCAGCTATTCCCGCAATCGCAACTCGGCGGCGAAGTGCAGATGACGCAGGCGCTGCGCACGGGCACGCAGGACCTGATGATCTCCGCGCAGGCGCCGATCGACAACACCATCAAGCAGTGGCAGATCTTCGACATGCCGTATCTCTTCTCCAGCATGGACGAGGCGAATCGCGTGCTGCAGGGTCCGGTCGGACGCAAGTATCTCGACATGATGAAGCCGGTCAACATGATCGGCCTGACGTGGCTCGCGGTGGGCGAGCGCAATCTCTTCACGACCAGGCGCCCCGTGACATCGCTTGCCGACATGAAGGACCTCAAGGTGCGCGTGATGCAGAGCCCGGGCTATATCGCGGGCTACAAGGCGCTCGGCGCGAACCCGACGCCGCTTGCGTACAACCAGTTGTTTCTCGCGCTTTCGCAAGGTCTCGTCGATGGCGCGGACACCTCGCCGGAGCAGTTCGTTCAGGACAAGTTTTCCGATGTCGCCAAGCATTTCTATGTGACGCACGTGAACTATCTGCCGGTCGTGCTGGCGATGAGCAAGGCCTCGTGGGACAAGCTCTCGCCGGCGGATCAGAAGGCATTCCAGGAATCTGCCAGGATCGCCGCCGATTTCGACCTGAAGGAATACAAGCGCGAGTACGACGCCGCGATCGCGACGATGAAGTCCAAGGGCATTCAGGTGACCGTGGTCGACACCGCGCCGTGGGCCGAAGCGACCAAGGCCGCGCGTGAGGAGCTCATCACGAAGATTCCGGACGGGCCGGCGCTCTACCAGGAAATGAACGCGGCCAAGCAGACTTCGGCGGTCGCATCGAAATGATGGACGCGCATGACGGCAAAGGCAAAATGCAGGCAGCGGAGGTGACTCGCATGGAAAAGCTCGCGCGCGGCTTGATGTTCGTCGACGACATCGTGCTGAAGATCAATCTGTTCGTCTGCAGCTGCCTGCTGCTCGGAGCGGTGATCGTGGCCGGTCTCGGCGTGATCTTCCGCTTCGTGCTGCACGATTCGCTGTCGTGGTCCGATGAAGTCTCGGCTTATCTGTTCGTGTGGCTCACGTGTCTCGGCGCGGCGGCGGGAGTGAAGCTGCGCGCCCATCCGGAAGTGCGCGTGCTGGCCGGTCGCGTGCCCGCGCCGCTCGCGCCGCTGCTCAACGACTTCACGGATTGCGCGATTCTCGCGCTCGGCGCGGTGTTCGTCGCGTATGGCTCGGATATGCTCGCGCTGATGGGCACCGAAACCGCCGCGTCGATTCCGATCTCGATGGTCTACCCGTATCTCTCGATTCCCGTGTGCGGCGGCCTGCTCGCGTTCCATTCGCTGGTGCGAATCGTCGTCTCGCATCTCGCGCCGCAGGCGCAGAGCAACGCCACGATGGTCGAGGGCGTGTCCGAACACCTCTAGGATAAACATCATGTGGGCAATCGTTTTTGGAGCAGGGCTGCTCGGGCTCGGCGTGCCGGTGGCCATCTGCATCGGCATCGCGGCGACGCTCGCGTTGTCGATCAACGGCACGCCGCTGCTCGTGATTCCGCAGCAACTCTTTTCCAATCTCAACAACGTCGGCCTGCTCGCGATTCCGTTCTTCATGCTGACGGGTGCGATCATGGATTCGGGCGGCGTGTCGAAACGCATCATCGAATTCTCGCAGGCGCTGGTCGGTTTCATGCGCGGCGGCATCGGGCAGGTGACGATCGTCGCGAGCATGTTCTTCGCGGACCTGTCCGGCTCCGCCACGGCGGACACGGCCGCGATCGGCTCCGTGATGATCCCCGGCATGGTGAAGAAGGGCTACAACCGCGCGTTCGCGGTGGCGCTGCAATCCGCGGCGGGTTCGCTCGGGCTGCTTTCACCCGTGTCGATGAGCATGCTGGTCTACGCGTACACGGCCAACGTGTCGGTGGGCACGATGTTCATCGCGGGCATCATTCCGATGCTGCTGGTGGTCGCGTCATTCATGATCGTGAACTACGTGACCGCCGTGCGCCACAACTACAGCGCGGTCGAGCCGTTCGATGCGCGCAAGCTGTGGAAGACCTTCCGCGAGGCGTTCTGGGCGCTGCTGACGCCGGTCATCATCCTGGGCGGCATTCTTGGCGGCATCTTTACACCGGTGGAAGCGGGCGTCGTGGCGGCCGTTTATGTGACGTTGGTGAGCGCGTTCATCTTCCGCACACTCAAGCTCTCGCACTTCAAGGACATCCTCGTGCGCACCTCGGTGAACACGACGCGCGTGTCCTTTCTGCTCGGGCTCGCGTTCGTGCTCGGCCGCTATCTGATCGAGGCGCAGATTCCTCTGCATGTCGCGAACAGCTTTCTGTCGATCACCACGAGCGCGATCGTGCTGCTCATCCTGATCAACCTGTTCCTGATCGCGGCGCATACCGTGCTCGAGACGATTTCAAGCATCGCGGTGGTGATTCCGGTGTTCCTGCCACTCGTGGTGCAGATGCATATCGATCCGATCGTGTTCGGCGTGATCGTGCTGATCAACTCGGCCATCGGCATCAATCTCCCGCCGATCGGTTTCTGTCTGTTCACGGCGGCGTCGATCGGCGGCGTGTCGGTGGAGAAGGCGACACGCGCGATTCTGCCGTTCATTCTTGCGCTCGTGATCGACCTGCTGCTGATCATCTTCTTCCCGCACATTCCTCAGTTTCTGCCGCATCTGGTGTCGGCGAAGTGATCGAGCGAGGAGTTGCATCGTCAGGATGCTGGCCGGCATCGGGCGGCGACCTCGGCGACCCATCGGTCCCTGAACTCCTTCATGAAGGACACAAAGGTTCGTCCGACCTTCGACAGCGGACGATGCTTGGGGTACAGCAGCCCGGCGCGAAACCGGATGCAAGGATCGACCGGCCGCGCGTCGACCCGCTCCAGATAGGCGTGAACGCTGAACGGATCGACGAAGCCGATGCCGAGATCCAGCGCCGCCATTTCGCAGGTGGAATGCGAAAGCGATGTGTCGATGCGCGTGATCCGGCTTACGTCGTGACTTTCGAAGAAGCGATCGACGTGTGGCCGGGGCTGGTAATGCCCCGTCATCGATATGAACGTCCGCCCCTCGAAGTCCGATGGCGACAGCACGGCTTTCCTCGATAGTTCGTGCCCCTTCTTCATGACGGCGTAGTAGGGCACGTTACAGAACTCATCGACGGCCAGTTCAGTGTCGTCGGCGGGCACTTCCGCCAGCCCGAAATCGATCTGCTGCGCGGCGATCCAGTCCTCGATCTTGCTCGACATCTGCACGTCCAGAGAGATGTCGACTTCGGGATGCGCTTCGCGGAAGCGGGCGATCACGGCGGGCATGAAGGTGATGCCGAGCGCTGGCATGCAGGCGATCGAGATGCTTCCCACGCGCATCTTGCGGACGTCCGCGGCGAGCTCGGAAATGCGCTCGTAGGAGCGGATCGTCTGCTCGACCTGATCGTGAATCATCCTGGCTTCCGGTGTCGGCACGAGCCTGCCGTTGGCCCGATTGAACAGCGTGACGCCCAGCGCGCGCTCCAGTTCATTGATCAGGCGGCTCACCGACGGTTGCGACAGCCCGAGCAAGTCTGCCGCGCCGATCATCGTTCCCACCTTCATCGTGGTCTGGAATGCTTCGAGTTGCCGGATATTCATGTGCGTGACAGTGGCTCCGTTGCGCGAAAAGAAGCCACCATCCTATGAGGAAAACCGCTCCAGGGCAAAGTCGGCCAGATCGACGCCCGGACGGTCGCCGGTCACGAGTTCCGCGAGCGCGCGTCCGGCGGCGGGCCCGATGCCGAAGCCATGTCCCGAGAACCCGGATCCCAGATGGAAGCCCGGCAGGCCAGTCACCTTCGAGATCACGGGCAGCGCATCGGGCGTGACATCGATCATGCCGGCCCATGCACGCGTGATCGATGCGCCAGAGAAACTCGGGAACGTCTTCTTCAGCCGGTCCAGCGCGTCGTTCAGCATGCCGAGATTGGCCTTCGGATCGAGCGTTCTGCACGCCTCGAACGGCGACGGTCGATCGAGGGCGAAGCGACGCGGAATCGTCAACTCGTCGAAGAACCTTCTGCCGATCCTGAGCTTCAGATACTTGCGCTCGTTCAGCCACGCGCGCATGAATTTCGCGCTGAGCCGGATGCTGTCGGGCGTGAGGTCCGCCACCGACGCGCCCAGCTTCGACACCGTGTATCCGCCGTCGCTGCGCTTGCGGCATGTGAAGTCGCCGCCGTTGATCGTCACTTCCAGTCCCGCGTCGATAGGCGCGGTCTGCAGAACCGACGCGTGCACCTTGAGTTGCGGAAACTCGATCGAGTGATTGCCGCAAAAGAGACGTGACCATGCGCCGCCCGCGAGCACGACGTCCGGACATTTCACGAGCCCGCGCTCGGTGACGATGCCTGATACGCGTCCCGCGGATACATCGAGTCCTCGCACCGCGCAGCCCTCGAAAATGCGCGCTCCGCTGGCGACGGCCAGCGCGGCGATGCCGCGCGTCGCCGCGAGCGGCTCGGCGACGCCATCGAACTCGCTGTACAACGCGCCTGCCCATGGCCGCTTCGATACGGGAATGAGGCGCGTCAGTTCCGCCTTGCCGAGCAGGCGCGCTCGCGCGCCCGTATCGCGCGCCGCTTCGAGCCACGACTCATGACCGGCGATCTCGCCCTCCGACGCGGCGAGGTACGCGAGGCCCGTCGGACGATAGCCGACGTCGATCTGCGACTGGATGTCCTTCCAGATGTCGTTGGCGAGCATCGACAAGGGAAGTTCCTTGACATCGCGTCCGACGCTGCGAATCCATCCCCAGTTGCGCGACGACTGTTCGCCGGCGACGGTTCCCTTTTCGAATACGGCGACGTCGACGCCCTTGCGCGCCAGTGCGAGCGCGCAGCTGACTCCGATGATCCCGCCGCCGACGATGGCGACGGACACCTGTTTCGGCAATTCGTGATTCAACGCAATGTCTCCATCGTGCGGACGTGATTGGGCTCGGATTCGGTCAGACAACGCGCTTTCTGCTCGCGCGCAGGCCGTACAGCGCCAGCGCCGAGACCACGATCACATACCAGGCGGGCGACATGATGCTGCCGGTCGACTTCACCAGCAGGCTCGTCACGACCGGCGTCAGACCACCGAACAAGGTCATCGCGATGACGTAGGCGAGCGACACGCCCGTCGTGCGGCATGAAGCCGGAAACAGTTGCGACAGCAGCGAACCGACCGGCGAGTAATAGAAGCTGTAGAACACCAGCGACAGGATGCACTGGAAGGCGATCAGCGTGGCCGGACCGGGCGCGCGCGTCAGCATGTAAAAGAGCGGCAGGATCAGCACCATGCCCGAGACGAGCGCGATGCGCATGACCCTGACGGTGCCGAAGCGGTCCGCCGCGATGCCGCCGATCATCGGGAACGCGACGCACACCACGCCGCTCAGGGTGGCCGAGACGAATGCCGCATCCTTGCTGACGCCGAGATTGTTGATCGCGAAGGTCGGCATGTAGATGTTCATGAAGCTTGCGAGTCCGCCCGCACCCGCGATGACCGCGCCGATCAGCACGCCGGACTTGTGCGACTGCGCGGTTTCGCGCAGCGGGGAATGCTCGACCTCACGCGTTTCCTCGAAGGCCGGTGTCTCGCTCACCTTGCGCCGGATATACAGACCGATCGGCCCGATCAGGCAGCCGAACGCGAACGGCAGCCGCCAGCCCCACGCATTGATCTGCTCGGGCGACAGGTAGTGATTCACGCCATAAGCGAACAGCGACGATGTCAGCACGGCCAGGCCCGACGCCGAGAATTGCAGGCTGCCGAAGAAGGCCATGCGCTTCTTGTCCTGCTCGGTGAGAAACGAGTTGGCGGCGCCGAATTCGCCGCCCGCCGAGAAGCCCTGCAACAGACGCCCGGCGACGAGGACGACGGGCGCGAGCAGACCGATGCGGTCGTAGGTCGGCACGACGGCGATCGTCGCGGTACCGAACAGCATCAGGAAAGCCGCGAGGCTCAGGGCGAAGCGCCGCCCGCGCTTGTCGGCGATGATGCCCAGCACGATCGCGCCGACCGGACGGACGATGAACGAACTCGCGAAGGTCAGCAGGCTGAGCAGCAGCGCGGACTGCTCGTCGCCGGTCGGGAAGAACAGCTTCGATACGGTGAGCGCGAACATCGCGTACACGAGCAGATCGAACCATTCGAAGAAGGTGCCGAAGTTCGCGGCGATGACATCCCGCACCCGGTTGGCGGCAGGCCTGGACTCGACGGGAGCGTCAATGGTGCTGGCTTTGTTCAGCATTTTTATCCTTCGCAGTCGTAGCCGGTCGGCACTGCCGCCGGATGCCATTACACAAACGCGAACCTGCGCGTCCACTGTTCGATCAACGAGGTATTGCGGGACAAGCGTGAAGCGGGTACTAGACGCATAGCGGCACGCTGCGCGCGAAGCCGCGTGCGTGCCACAGCAGACAACTGGAATCGACGTTCCGCCGACAGGATATCTGTTCAATAACGCCGATAAAAATCGAATGCGTGAAGCCGTCATGGCGTTGGCCGAGTGTGCAGTCGAGCACGACGGATGCATCGGCGAGCACGGGCGCGCCCGTCCTGAGCGTGGTCCACTGGCCGGCTTCGAAGCGTTCGTGGCCCTTGGCTTCGCGAAACCGGTCGACGACGTCGCATTGATCCACTGACAGCAGATTCACGGCGAACTTGCCGTGCGCGACGATCGCATCGTGCGCGGAGGCGCCCTTGCTCACGCACACGATGATCGACGGCGGATCGGAGGACAGACTGCAGACCGACGTCGCGATGAGCCCGGCGGGCTTGCCGTCGCGCATCGTGGTGATGGCCGTCACGCCCGCCGCGAACAGCGACATCGCGTTCCGGAAGGCGCGCGTCATGTCCGGAACTTCCATCTCGATGGCTTGCTGCATGATGTCGAACCTCAACTGCGCTTGAACACGTTGGGCTTGAGACCGAGGTTGGCGCGCAACGTCGTCCCTTCGTATCGCGTGCGGAAGAGCCCGCGTCGTCTGAGCTCAGGGACGAGGAAGTCGCTCATGTCGTCCATGCCCGCGGGCAGAATCGGAGGGCAGATGTTGAAGCCGTCGGCGGCATCGTTCCTGAACCATTCCTCCATCTCATCGGCGATGTCCGCGGCCGTTCCGATCAGCAGCCGCACGCCGAACGTCGACGCGACGCGTTGATACAACTGCCGGATCGACAGGTTTTCGGCGCGCGCGACTTCGAGCAGGTTGTTCGCGATGCTCGTGATGTTGCCGGGTCTCTTGTCGCTCGGATCGGGAACGGGACCGTCGAGCGGATAGCCGGACAGATCGCCCATCTGGCCATAGAGCGCCGCCAGTCCGCTGAGCGGATGGATCAGTTCCTGCAACTCGTCGTATTTGTCCTGCGCTTCCTGACGCGTGGCGGCGACGAACGGCACGATGCCCGGCATGATCAGCAGATCGTCCGGTTCGCGTCCATGAGCGGCGAGCCGGCGCTTGAGATCGAAGTAGTAGTCTTGCGCGCTCTGCAGGTCGTGCGCGTTGCTGTAGACGACGTCGGCGCAGCGCGCGGCGAGGCGACGGCCCGCCTCCGAAGCGCCGGCCTGCACGATGACCGGCTGCCCTTGCGGCGTGCGCGCCGAGTTGAGCGGGCCGCGCACCCTGAAGTGCTTGCCCTTGTGATCCGGGACATGCAGCCTGGCTTCGTCGTAGAAGAGGCCGGATGCCTTGTCCCTGACAAAGGCGTCGTCTTCCCAGCTGTTCCACAGCGCCCTGACGACATCGACGAACTCGTCGGCGCGCTCGTAACGGTCCGCATAGGCGAGCGTCTCGCTGCGATTGAAGTTCTGCGCTTCCTCGTCGGACCACGAGGTGACGACGTTCCAGCCCGCGCGGCCGCCGCTGATGTGATCGATCGACGCGTACTTGCGCGCGATGTGAAAAGGCTCGTTATACGTGGTCGACGCCGTCGCGACCAGACCGATCTGCCTGGTCGTGGCGGCAAGCGCCGCGAGCAGCGTGAGCGGCTCGAGTTCCGCGTTGCGCATGTCCCTTGCCAGCGAGCCTTTGGGATTGTCGTTGGCGCGGATGCCGAGGCCATCGGCGAAGAAAACCATGTCGAAATGGGCCGCTTCCGCCTTGCGCGCGGTATTGAGGAAGTGCGCGAAGCTCAGCGCACCGTCCGCGGGCACGGACGGATGCCGCCAGGCGGCCACGTGATAGCCCAGATAACGCATTGAGAGCCCAAGCCTCATCTTTCCGTCTCTCGTCATTCCGCCGCCTCCACTCCTGTGCGTTCGTCTCACCGCCATAGCGAAACTGCTGCTATGGAAAGCATGGTGATGCAGTCGATGCGGGTGATTCAATGCTGTCAAAAATGGTCAGCTATCCGGAAAGCGGATAGGCGTAAACCCTCGTTGAACCGGGGCTCGAGGCAGGAGCGCCGTCGCGAGATATCGGTAAGGACGCCGCATCCACAGGCGCGCGATCGTGTCGAAGGACTGACTGACAAGCGGTGCCACGCAGCGCCGTCGAGAGGCTGGCGGCGGGTCAGCGCGACGAGCCCGGCGCCACCAGGCCGCGACGCGGGATGGGGGTGGAGAAGACGATCGAGGTGCGGGTCTCGCCATATCCGTTGATGGAGCCGAGAAAACGCTCCAGTTGTTCGAGGCTGCGGGACACCACGGTCAGGATGTAGGAGTCGGCGCCAGCCACGTGATGACATTCCAGCACCTCCGGCGCGCGGCGCAGCTTGTCGAGAAAAGCCTTCTTTCCGGGCTGCTGCACAGTGATGCCGATGATGGCGCGCACCGGGTAGCCGGCTTGCACCGGGTCCAGCTCCGCGCCCACCGAACGCACCACGCCGGCGTCCTTCAGGCGCTTGAGTCGTTCCACCGTGGCAGGCACCGACAACCCGGCGGCGAGCGCCAGGGTCTTCAGCGGCGCGCGGCCATCCTCCTGCAGCGCCATCAGCAGCGCCCAGGCTTTGGTGTCGAGTTGCAGAGTTTCGGTCATGGCGGCCCTTGGCCTGAAAAATCGAAAACAAAATCGATTCTCGCTTTGCCTTTTATTCTGTGCAAGTCACCTGTCAGGCTTGAAAATTCCCGGCATGGACACCCTGTTGCTATCACCCATACCCGTGCTGTTCGGCCAATCGCTACTGATCGGGCTGTCGATCGCCGCACCTGTCGGTCAGATCGGATTGCTCGCCATCCAGCGCACGTTGGACCATGGCCGCCTTGCGGGCCTGGCCACTGGGCTGGGCGCGGCATTCGCCGATGCAGTGTATGGCGCCATCGGCGCATACGGCGTCAACGGATTGATCGTCTGGCTGCTGGGGCTGAAGCCATGGCTCGGCCTGTTCGGCGGCGGCTTCCTGCTATGGATGGCCTGGCGCATCGCCACCCGACCAGCGGTGCGCAGCATGGGCGACCGTCCGCAGACAGGAACGCTGCTGCGCTACGTGGCCGGCACCTTCGCGCTGACGCTGTCGAACCCGACGACGATCCTGTCGTTCATGGCGGTGTTCGGCGCGCTGGCCGGCCGCGCGCCTTCGGCGTCTCCCTGGGTCATGGTGGCCGGCGTGCTGGCGGGCTCGGCGCTATGGTGGTTGATCCTGTCCATCGGCGTGGGCCGGTTGCGCGACTGTTTCGACAACGGTTGGCAACGCGCCGTCAACCTCTGCTCGGCCGCGCTGCTGGCTGGGCTGGGGCTGTGGCAGCTTGGCCAAATTATCATTTGACCAACGGAGGCTTCACCCATGCCGCGCCGACTGCACGCCAGCCACCGGATCGTCGTCGACGCTCCGGTCGACCAGACCTTCTTGTTCTTCACGCCGGCCGGCGAGGAGCTGTGGGTCGATGGCTGGAAGCCCACCTACGTCCATCCCAGCGACGGTCGCACCGAGTCCGGCATGGTGTTCATCATCGGCCAGGGTGACGAGCTGACCATCTGGACCCTGGTCGATTTTGACCGCGAGGCGCACCGATCGCGCTATGTGCGAGCCACGCCGGCCTCGCGCATCGGCCTCGTCGAGGTGCGTTGCGCCGCACTCGACAAGGAGCGCACCGAGGTGTGGGTGAGCTACACGCTCACTGGGGGCGAGCGGGTACTCGAAGATTTCGAAGGTGAGCGCTTCGCCGCAATGATCGACGACTGGGCGAGCAAGATCGCGGAGTGGCGGACGGGTAGGCAGGCAATGTCGTCTGCGCGGGCGCATGGTTACGGTCGCGGAAAATCGTCGCGCTGAGGCGATCACCGCCCCGTCAACTTCCGGAGGATTTGCTGCACGATGCGCTCGTGAAGCTCCTGTGCCTCATCAAGCGTACGTGCTCCGTAGCTCCTGTCGTCTCGCGCTTCCATTCCGGCGATGCGCGTCACGAACAGCGAAACCTCCCCGGTTTTCTGATCGGACACACCGCGGAAGCGGGTCGTGACCGTCACACCGGATTCGTCCAGCAGCGTGCGGCGGAAGATCAGTTCGTTTTCAGTCATCCAGCGCGACCACTCGCCGCGGTCGAACACCTCGACGGGTCTGTTCTTCGCATCGAGGATATAGAAACGTTCCCAGCTGGAAGGGACCGGCCGCGCTTTCATGATTCAACGCGAAGGTGCGAGCAGGAAGCCGATCGCCTCCCGCCACCAGGTTTCGTCGACGCGACCCATCCAGTCATTATGTTCGGCCGCCTTCACCACGAGCAGTCGTCTCGGTTCGGCCAGCGAATCGTAGAGCTTTTCGCCGAAGCGCTGGGGAACGATGCTGTCACGTTCCGCAACCACGACGAGAACAGGGCGGCCGAACGATGCCAGGTGGGCCATGCTGTCGTATCGGTCGCGCAGCAGCCACTTCACGGGCAGCCACGGATAGTGGTAAGCGGCGACGTGCTCGAGTCGATCCCATGGCGTAATGAGCAGCAATCCAGCAGTCCTGTCGCGTTCACGCGAGCCGGCCGCGGCCACCACGCCGGCCCCGAGCGATTCGCCGATGAGCAGCAGCGGCGCGCCATGGAGCCGATGCGCCAGCGCGATGGTCTGTCGGGCATCGGCGACCAGAGTCTCTTCGCCCGGTGTGCCGTCGCGCGGCCCGTAGCCTGGATACTCGGCGAGAATCACACGCAGCCCGAGCCGGGTAAGCGCTGCGGCATAGAGCGAGCGGTGTCCGGCGTGGCCGGCGTTGCCATGAAAGACGATGACAGTGGCGCGCGCGGATCCGGCCGGTTCCGCCACGAGGCCACGGAACGCTTCATGTGTCGGCCAGGCGCGAAGTCCGCCGGAAGCGACGTCCTCGATCGCGGCCTTCTCAGGGAAGTAGATGAAACGATGCTGCAAGGCGGCGGCTCCGGCGAACACGATCAGGCACGCGACGGTGAGACGGAGCATCATCCCGCTGAATTTCATCGCCTTCAGCTCAATCCATCGATTTTTTCCGTAGCGCACCCAGTTTAGCGCGCATTGGCGAGCACGCCCGCGCTTTTACGACAAGCCGTGGTCAGTCTCGTGCGGCATACTCTTGAATCACACCGCCGAGAACGTCGACATGGTTACCGATCTTGCACGATCCTGGTTGACCTGCAGCGCGCCCGTGGCCGCTGCCCAGGCCGCCGGCCGCCCGCTCGTGGCGCTGGAATCGACCATCATCGCCCACGGCATGCCCTATCCGCAGAACGTTCGCACTGCGCGCGAAGTGGAGGCCTTGATCAGAGACGTGGGAGCCGAGCCCGCGACTATCGCGCTGATCGGTGGGCGAATCCACATCGGCCTCACGGACGACGAGCTGGAACTGCTCGGCCGCTCGGATCAGGTACACAAGGTCAGCCGCCGCGACCTGCCGGCCGTGCTGGCCGGCGGCGGGCTCGGCGCCACGACGGTGGCTGGCACGATGATATGTGCAGCCCTGGCCGGCATCGAGGTCTTCGTCACCGGAGGCATTGGCGGCGTGCACCGGGGCGCGCAGGAGACATTCGACATCTCGGCCGACCTGCAGGAACTGGCGAAGACCTCGGTGGCGGTCGTCTGTGCCGGCGCGAAGTCCATCCTGGACATCGGGCTCACATTGGAATACCTGGAAACGCACGGCGTGCCGGTGCTCAGTTGCGAGCAAGACAACTTCGCCGCGTTCTACACGCGCGACAGCGGCTTTCGCGCGGACTACAGGCTGGACGACGCGGCGGAGCAGGCGCGCTTCGTTCGCACCAAGTGGGACTTGGGCCTCTCGGGCGGCGTGGTGTTGAGCACTCCGGTGCCGGAAGCGGCAGCGATAGCGTTCGAAGAGATCGATGCGCTGACTCAGCAGGCGCTCGCCGAGGCCACGGCGCGGAGAATCACCGGCAAGGCCGTGACTCCCTTCCTGCTGGCTCGAATTCAGGCGCTGACGGGTGGGCGCAGCCTGGCGACGAACAGCGCGCTCGTGAAACACAATGCCGAGGTGGGGGCCAGGCTGGCGCTGGCGCTGGCACACGCCGGGCGCGGGGCGGGCGCGGCGTAGCCGCTTTTCACCAGCAGGCTTCGCGTCAGCTTTCGATCACCAAGGCGGTGCTCTCCAGCATGCAGGTCCCGCCCGGGTGTGGGCTCGCCCACGCTGCATGCCGGCCCGACGCGTTGTCGTCTGATGTTTGGGTTGTTCCCTTCGAAGATCGCGCCACGAAGCGATGGGCAAGGTTCCATTCCTGACGCGGCCCCGCAACGTTCGCGAACGGCACGAGCGTTGCTCGGTCGCATTACGCCTATGCTAGTCACTCGCGGCCCACGCGAACAACCCAGGAGACAGTCATGGCTGAATCAACGAATCCCTTTGGCGATCTGACCCAGATGCTCGAACAGTTCAAGGTGCCCGGCGTCGACATGTCCGCACTCGTCGAGTCGCGCAAGAAGGACATCGAGGCGATCGTCGAGGCAAACAAGACCGCCTACGATTCCATGCAGCAGCTCGCGCGCAAGCAGAACGAGATGCTCACGCGCGCAATGCAGGACATTCAGGAAGCCGCAAAAGCCGGCTTCAGCGATCCGGCCAGGCAGAGCGAGGTCGCGCGCACCGCCTGCCTGAAGGCGCTCGACGACATCAAGGATCTCGCGGAAATCGCGCGCAAGTCGCAGGCCGACGCCATGGCGAGCATCACGCAGCGCGCCAACGAGCACATGGAGGAAATCAAGACGCTGCTGCAGCGCAAATAGCATATTCTCGCGAGATCCCAACCGAGCGCTGCAAAAGGCCGTCCGAGCGGCGGCCTGTGCGCGTCGACCCGACACCCGGCGCGCGGCCGCTCAGCGCTGCGGCGCGCTTTCGCACGCGGGCAGCATGAAGCCTTCGATGTTCAAATCGGGTCCGCGAGCGCCACAGGGCAGGAGAGGCGTCGGGCATCTACAAGATGGCGTCGTCGCTCGGAACCGCGTTCGGTGTGGCCGTGTCGGCCGCCATCTTCACGGCTCTGGCGGCTGTGAATGTCTTCTCACCGATACCCTTCCTCGCCAACGGCCAACCCGATCCACTCCGGTTTGCTGCAGCCGCGGCGCTGTGGTTCAACGTGGCGCTTGTCGTGCTCGCGGCACTGGCGATCCGGATCGGCATGCCGAAGCAGGTCGGCGCGGCGGGAGCGGTCGCGCCGACGGAATCGTGATTGAAACGGCTTCATCGGGAGCCGCTTGCCGGTCCTGCCTGCCTGACTATCGGCGCGCCTACCCTGACGGTGTTCGCCGGACTCGAGCCTGTCGGGGATGACGAGGCGTTGCGACGCCAGCCTTTGGCGCTGGGGAGTACGTATCGATCGCTCCCCGTCTCCATGTGAATTGCACTTACCCGCCACCCGCCGGATCACGCAACTGCGTGGCTCGGTGCGCGTCGTGACGGTTCGGAGGAAAGCAGACTCCAGGCGCCGATGCGTTTTGATCCGCCTGCTGAAACGGCCTCTGCGCACCGGAATCGTTCGGGCGCCTCGCCGGAATGCGAACTCTTGATCCGTGCGTTGCGGTCGCCTGATCTGGCGACTATGTTGATATTAGCCAACACGCGCCCCCACGGTGGCCTTTCAGATGACGACACGAACCTTGCGGGTCGTGTGAATTATGCACCTCGTACACGTGCACGCTCGTGACGAACTTCCGATCGCGGCCGGGCCCGACGACGGGGAAGGGATCATCAATGTCTGGCGATTTGACGGCATGGCTTGCGCAGATAGGCCTCGGCGGGCACGCGGGGGCCTTTCTCGCCCAAGGCATCGACTGGGACGTGGTCGGCGATCTCTCCGAACAGGATCTCAAGGAGCTCGGCCTTCCTCTCGGCGACCGCAAGCGGCTCCTGAGGGCCCTCGCGGCGCTCGGCGAGGCGACCGCTCCGTCGCGCGAGCGCGGCGCTGCCGCGCAAGAGACGTCTCCGTTGTCCACGGCGTCATGCATCGAGGCGGAGCGGCGGCACGTCACCGTCATGTTCGTGGATCTGGTCGGCTCGACCGAACTCACGCAGGGATTCGATCCCGAGGACATGCGGCGTGTCCTCGGCATCTACCATGCGGTCTGCGCGAGCGCGATCGAGGCGCATGAAGGCCACATCGCGCAGTATCTCGGCGACGGGCTCCTCGTCTACTTCGGTTATCCGAAGGCGCACGAAGACGATGCGATGCGCGCGGTGCTCGCCGGCCTCGCCATCATCGCCGCGATCGCCCGCGTCGGCGACAATGACATGGAAGGCGCGCAAGGCGTGCGGCTGCACGTGCGCATCGGCATCGAAACGGGACTCGTGGTTGCGGGCGAGGTCGGCGCGGGATCGTCGCTGGACCATCAGGCGATCGTCGGCGAGACGCCCATCGTCGCCGCGCGCCTTCAGGCGATCGCGCCGTCCGATGCGCTCGTCGTCGGACCGGCCGCGCATCGGCTGATCGAGGGCGCCTTCGTACTCGAAGAACTTGGCTTGCGCGAATTGAAGGGCACGCCTGCGCCGGTGCTGGTTCATCGCGTGCTCGCGCAGGCGAAGGCCATCGACCGCTTCGAGATCCGAACGGGGCAGGTCGTGACACCGCTCGTCGGGCGCGTGCCGGAACTCGAGATGATCCGGCAGCGCTGGAAACAGAGCGCCGATGGTGAAATGCGCTGCGTGCTGCTGACGGGCGAGCCGGGTATCGGCAAGTCACGCGTATTGCGCGCGTTTCGCGACAGCATCGAGGGCGAGGTCCACGATGTCATCCAGCTTCACTGCTCCGCCTACTATCGCAACAGCCCGTTCTGGCCGGTTCTGCAATGGCTGCAAAACGCATGCGGATTGGACCTCAAGGCCGACGACGCGGGCAACCTCGAACGCCTCGACGCATGTGTCGGCGCGATGAACGTGCCCTTCGACGAAACGATGATGGTGCTCGCGTCGCTGTTCGGTATCCGCACCGGCGACCGCTTTCCTCCGCTCGACACGTCGTCGCCGGCTTTCAAGCGTCGCAGCCTCGACGTGCTGATCGCGGTAATCGCACACTCGGCGCAGGCCCGGCCGCTTCTCGTCGCCGTCGAGGATGTCCACTGGATCGATCCGTCGACCGTCGATTTCATCAGATCTTCGCTCGAGCGCCTCGTCTCGACGAAGTTGTTGTTGTTGCTCACGGCGCGCCCCGAGTTCAAGCCAGGCTGGACCTATCCGCAGTTCGTGCAGATCAATCTGGACCGGCTTTCGCGCAGCGACTGCTTCGCGCTGGTCGAGCGCATGACGCACGGCAAGCGGCTGCCGCGGCTCGTACTCGACGAGATCGTTGCGAAGACCGACGGCGTGCCGCTCTTCGTCGAGGAACTGACGAAGGCCGTCATCCAGAGCGATCTGCTTCGGGATGCCGGCGACCGTTACGAACTCGCTGCGGCCACGCGCAGGATCGCGATTCCCGATACCTTGCAGGGCTCGCTGCTCGCGCGGCTCGACCGGCTCGAACCGGCGGTCAGGGAAGCCGCGCAGATCGCCTCGACCATCGGGCGCGAGTTCGGCCGAAGGCTGCTCTCGCTGATCTCCGCGATCCCGGAGAGCGAGCTGCAATGTACGCTCGACCGCCTCACCGAAGCCGAGATCATCCTGCCGGCGCCGGGCGCATCCGTCGACGGCGGCGCGTATCTGTTCCGTCACGCGCTGATTCAGGAAATCGCGTATCAATCGCTGTTGATGACACGCCGCCGTCACTTTCATGCGATGATCGCCGCCGCGCTGGAGGCGCATTATCCGGAGGTCGTGGAGCAGCATCCGGAGCTGATCGCGCAGAATCTTGCCGCCGCCAGCCTGCCCGAGCGCGCGATCGTCTACTGGCAGCGCGCCGGCGAACGGGCGCTCGCGCGGGCGGCGTGCGACGAGGCCATCGCGCATGCCGGACGCGGACTGCAACTGATCGGAAGTCTCGCCGCCGATGCGCACGTGCGGGCGGCCCAGTCACTGCCACTTTTGCTGATTCGCGGCGAGGCCGAGCAGCGCCTCGGCAGACGCGAGGCGATGCAGACTTTTCGCGAGGCCGCGCAAAGCGCTCGTGATGAAAACCTTCCCGCGTACCTGGTGCAGGCGGCGCTGGGATTCGATCGCGCCGAAACCTTTCTCGAGGGTTCCGGCAAGGCGTCCATTCCGTTGCTCGAAGAAGCGCTTGCACTCCTGGGCACCGAAGAGACGGTCGAGCGCTGCCGTCTGCTGAGCCGGCTCGTGCGCACGCTTCACATGACGGGCGGCGCGGCCCGGGGCTTCGAGTTCGCATTCGAGGCGGTGGCGCTCGCGCGGCGCCTGAACGATCGTCCGAGCCTTTTCGACGCACTCGCATGCGAAGTGATGCACGTCGGCGCTCAGCCGCTGCCCGCGTACAAATTCGCGGAACGTCAGGCGGTCCTGCAGGAACTCAGCCAGATTGCGGAGGAGCTCGGCGATGACCACTCCATTGGTCACGCGTGCGCGCGATGCCTCGCGGGCTATCTCGAAATCGGCGACTTCGCGCGCTTCGACAGGGCGCTGGAACGCTACCGGCAGATCGCCACGAGCGGACAGCACTTCGTGGATCGATGGTGCATGCCGGGCGCGCAGGCGATGCGCGCGATCCTCGTCGGCGACTTCGTGAAGGCCGAGTCCAAGGCGAAGGAATCGCTCGAGCTTGCCGAAGGTATCGGGGCGAGATTCGCGGCCGGCGTCTTCGGCATGCAGATGTTCGCCATTCGCCGCGAGCAGGGCCGGCTCGCCGAGATCGCCCCGCTCCTCAAACGCTTCAGCGACGATCATCCCGACGACTCGGTCTGGGGACCCGGCCTCATGCTGATCTGGAGCGAGCTGGGTTATGAGGCGCAGGCGCGCGCGAGTCTCGAGCGAATGTTGCACACCGAATCGGCGATTCCGGTGGACAGCAAGCGCCTCATCACGCTGACCTACTTCGCGGAAGTTGCGGCGCGTCTGGGTGAGCGCGAATACGCTACGCGCATCTACACGTTGCTGCTTCCATTTCGTGATCAGGCCGTCACGGTTCCGGCCTTCACGCTGTGCTGTGGCGCAGCCGCACGCTATCTCGGCATGCTCGCCGGCGCGCTGCGCGACTGGACCGCGGCCGAAGAGCATTTCGACTCTGCCCTTCAGATGGACGAGCGCCTTCAGGCCTGGCCATGGCTCGCCCATACCCAACGCGAATATGCGGTGATGCTTGCGGCGCGCGCTCGCGTTGAGGACAGACTCCGCGCGGCGCAGTTGCTCACCGCGAGCGCCGCAACGGCGAAGACACTCGGAATGTATGCGTTGCTGGAGCGCATTTCCGGAGCATCGGACAATCCGGGTCCGAAAAACTGATCCATGAGTTCATGTAGTCCGAAAGCGCAGCCATGCGTCCAACCTGAAGGAGTGCGTCATGCCACGTTTCATGATCGAACGGAATTTCGCCGAACAACTGGAATTGACAGCCGAAGGCGCGCAAGGCGTCAGGCAGATCAATGACGAGGAAGGCGTCAAATGGCTGTTCTCCTTCCTCAGCGCCGACAAGAGAAAAACCTACTGCCTGTACGAGGCGCCGAACGCCGAGGCGATTCTCGCTGCGGCGCGGCGGTTGAACCTACCTGCCGATGTGATCGTTGAAGTCAGCGATCTGCGCCCGGAAATGTTCGGCTAGCATTGGCGCGCGACGCTGTATCAGCGCGTCGCGCTCCATTGCCGTCGGGAACGCCCTGGAGCATGTCGAGAAACGCGCGTACCTTCGCGCTCAACAAACGGCGCGAACTGTAGAGCGTCCACAGTTCGACGGGCGGACCGGCTTCCAGACCCAGCATCGCGAGCCTTCCCGCGGCGAGATCCGGCGCGACCAGCAGTCCGGGCAGCAAGGCGACACCCGCGCCTTCGCGCACCGCCTTCGAAGATCTGCAGCGAAATGCTCGGTCCGATCGACCAGTTGCTCGTCGAGCAAGCAACTTCCCCGCAAACATAAGCGCACTAAGCATCAGGTTGGGCTCCACACTGCTAGCGCGTTGATGATTTCAACATCCCGCAGGGCAAACCCGGGCCGCACTCCACGCCGATCGTCCGCAGGGCGATCGAAGTACGCTGCTTTGCACAAAAGTTGACTTCCGATGCGCTAAGGACTAACCCGCATGCAAAAAAGTATCAAGTTGCGGTCTTATTTTAAGTGGTGAAATTACCCCGAGCGCGCTACTTTTCAGTCACGGAGAAGCGATGGCTGGCAAGTCGCTCGAAAGCAAGAACCGGCAGCAGGAGGACGACCGAATGACAACCAATCAGGATACGACTGCGCGTAGCGGCGCTCGTCGCGCCAAGGTTGCCCAGCCCGATCTGGAACTGGTCGCCGTACCGCGCGACGAGTCGTTCAAAGTGTGGTCACATGGCTATCCGTATCGCACCGTTCGGTGGCACTTCCATCCCGAGTACGAAATCCATCTCATCACGGCAACGACGGGCAAATACTTCGCGGGCGATTACATCGGCAATTTCGCCCCCGGCAATCTCGTGATGGTGGGATCGAACCTGCCGCACAACTGGGTCAGCAACGTGCCCGCCGGCCATCGCGTGGAAGAACGCTGTCTCGTGCTGCAATTCGATGCCGGGTTCGCCGCGCGCGCGACCGAAACGTTTCCCGAATTCAGGCGCCTGGATCCGCTGCTCGATGCATCGCGTTGGGGTCTGCTGTTTGCGCCGGAAACGGGTGCGGCCGCGGAACCCATCATGCGCGAGATGCTGAGCGCGCAAGGCATGCGGCGCATCGCGCTGCTGGCCGAGCTGCTCGAGTTGCTGGTGCAGAGCGAGGAACCCGTGAAGCTGGCGAGCGCGGCTTATCGCGCGGACCCAGGCCGCTATGGCGAGACGCGCATCAACCATGTGCTGTCATTCATCGGCAAGAACCTCTCGCAGGAGCTGCGTGAAACGGAGCTGGCCGAACTCGCAGGACAAAGCGCCAGCGCCTTCTCGCGCTACTTCCGCCGGCATACGGGTGTGCCCTTCGTTCAATATGTGAACCGGCTGCGTATCAATTTGGCCTGCCAGTTGCTCATGTCGGACGAGTTGAGCATCACCGACATCTGCTATCAGGTCGGCTTCAACAATCTTTCGAATTTCAATCGCCAGTTCCTGTCGTTGAAGCAGATGTCGCCATCGCGATGGCGCGCGTATCAGCAGCTCAACGCCGCGAGCGCGGCCGAATCGATCGATCCCGAGCACGTTCCGGAAGTCTTCAGCTAGCGCACGTCCGCCGCAGGCGCATCGAAGCGGAAGGAGAACTTAAATTAAATCGGAATCCTTAGTCTCTATAAAAGACGCAAAAGAAGCGCAAATCGCCGCAGCACCACGACCCAATCCTAATAACGGAGACACGCAATGAAAAACCCTTCACGTCAACTCGTCAGCGCGGCCGCGCTGATCCTCGGCCTCTCGTGCAGCCTTCCGGCACTCGCCGCGCCCAGCGGCACGGTCGCGTTTCTAATGCCCGATCAGGCATCCACGCGCTACGAACAGCATGACTTCCCGGGCTTCAAGGCCGAAATGGGCAAGCTCTGTCCCGATTGCAAGGTGCTCTACCAGAACGCCAATGCCGATGTCGCGACCCAGCAGCAGCAATTCAACTCGGTGATCGCCCAGGGCGCGAAGGTGATTGTCCTCGATCCGGTGGATTCGACCGCCGCAGCGTCGCTGGTGCACATGGCGCAGAGTCAGGGTATCAAGATCATCGCCTACGACCGGCCCGTACCGTCCACCCCCGCCGACTACTACGTCTCGTTCGACAACGAAGGAATCGGCAAAGCGATCGCGCAATCGCTCGTCGAACATCTCAAGGCCACGGGCGCATCGACCAGCAAGGGCGGTGTGCTGGAGGTCAATGGCTCTCCCACCGACGCTGCCGCGGGCCTGATCAAGAAGGGCATCCATGGCGGGCTGCAAGGCAGCGGCTACAAAACGCTCGCTGAATACGACACCCCGGAATGGGCGCCGCCCAAGGCGCAGCAGTGGGTCAGCGGGCAGATCACGCGCTTCGGCTCGCAGATCATCGGCGTCGTGGCCGCCAACGACGGCACGGCCGGCGGCACCATCGCGGCCTTCAAGGCGGCAGGCGTCAATCCGGTCCCGCCCGTCACCGGCAACGACGCGACGAATGCCGGCCTGCAGCTCATCATCGCGGGCGACCAGTACAACACGATTCTCAAGCCGAGCGAGATCGTCGCGGCCGCGGCGGCAAAGGCGGCCGTCGGCTTCCTGTCGGGCCAGCCGCCGAAGGGCCAAACGTCGCTCTTCAACACGCCGACCCAGCTCTTCAAGCCCGCGGTAATCACGGCGCAGAACCTGAAGGCCGAGGTGGTCGACAAGGGATTCGCGAGCGCCAAGGAGCTTTGCACGGACCGCTACGCCGAAGGCTGCAAGAAGCTGGGCATCACACGTTGATCGGGCATCGCACAGCAAGAGCCCGCCTCGTCCCGGGCTCCGCCGACACGAAGAGGTATATCTGTCATGACTGAAAATTCCACCACACACTCGCGGCCCGGTGAGCTCGTGCTGAGCCTGCGCGGCATCTCGAAGCACTTCGGCGCGGTATCGGCTCTGACGGACATCGAGCTCGACGTGCGGTCCGGCGAAGTCGTCGCGCTGGTCGGCGACAACGGTGCCGGCAAATCGACGCTCGTGAAGATTCTCGCGGGCGTGCATCAGCCGAGCTCCGGCACGATCACCTTCGGTGGCAAGGAGGTCACGCTGTCCAATCCGGCCGTGGCGCTCGACCTGGGCATCGCGACGGTGTTTCAGGACCTCGCGCTGTGCGAGAACCTCGATGTCGTGGCGAACATCTTTCTCGGGCGCGAGCTCAATCCGGCGCGTCTCGACGAGGTCACGATGGAGGTGCGCGCGTGGACGCTGCTCAACGAGCTGTCGGCGCGCATTCCGAGCGTGCGCGATGTCGTCGCGTCGCTCTCGGGCGGACAGCGCCAGACCGTGGCGATCGCGCGCTCACTGCTGCTGGACCCGAAGCTGATCATGCTCGACGAGCCGACCGCCGCGCTCGGCGTCGCCCAGACCGCCGAAGTGCTGAACCTGATCGAGCGCGTACGCGACCGAGGCCATGCGGTCATCATGATCAGCCACAACATGGAGGACGTGCGTGCCGTGGCCGATCGCATCGTGGTGCTGCGGCTCGGCCGCAACAACGGCATCTTCTATCCCGACTCCTCCAATGCGGAGTTGGTGGCCGCGATCACCGGCGCGACAGAAAACGCCGTGTCGCGCCGCGCCGCCGGCCGGCGCCAAGTGCAACCGGATGTCCAGTGAAAGGATCGATCATGATCAAGCAAACGCATGGCGCCGCCCAGCCCGAAAAGCAAGGCGCTCCCCAACCTTCGACGCTGCTCGACCGCAGCGACGTCCGCGTCAAGCATTCCGCCGGAATCGGCGACAGCATCGCCGCCTTCATCAATCGCGTGCGCTCGGGCGATCTGGGATCGTTGCCGGTCATCGCGGGCCTGATCATCATCTGGACCGTCTTCACCAGCCTGAACCCGGTGTTCCTCTCCGCCAACAACCTCGTAAACCTGCTGTTCGACTGCTCGACGGTCGGCGTCATCTCCCTCGGCATCGTATGCGTGCTGCTGGTCGGCGAGATAGACCTGTCGGTGGGTTCGATGAGCGGTTTCGCGTCCGCGCTCGTCGGCACGCTATGGGTCAACGAGGGCTGGCCGGTCGTGCTCGCCATCGTCGCGGCGATTGCGATCGGCGCGCTGATCGGCGCCCTGTACGCGCTGCTGCTCAACCGGCTCGGCATGCCCAGCTTCGTGTCCACGCTTGCGGGGCTGCTCGCCATTCTCGGCATGCAACTCTACGTGCTCGGCACGAGCGGCTCGATCAATCTGCCCTATGCGTCGGCGATGGTGAACTTCGGGCAGCTCATTATCATCCCGGCCGTCGCTTCGCACATCCTCGCGCTGCTGCCAGGCGTGATGATCCTGGTGCTGGGGCTGCGCACGCGCGAACGCCGCCAGGCGGCGCGGCTCTCGGCGCCAAGCCTGGGCAGCCTGCTCGCGCGCGCCGTGGCAATCACGGTGTTCCTCGAGATCGTGGTCGCCTATCTCGACACGGGACGAGGCGTGCCGCTGATGTTCGGCGTCTTTCTCGCCCTGACGGTCGCCATGGACTATGCGCTCACGCGCACACGCTGGGGCCGCTCGATGAATGCCGTCGGCGGCAATCGCGAAGCCGCGCGGCGCGCGGGCATCAAGGTTGGGACCATCTACACCAGCGCCTTCGTGCTGTGCTCGAGCTTCGCCGCGCTCGGCGGCATCCTCTCCGCGGCGCGGCTCGCCTCGGCGAGTCAGCAAGCCGGCACCGGCGACGTCAACCTGAATGCCATCGCGGCGGCGGTGATCGGCGGCACCAGTCTCTTCGGCGGTCGCGGCAGCGCGTATTCGGCGGTGCTCGGCATCATCGTGATCCAGTCGATCGCGAGCGGCCTCACGCTCTTGAATCTGTCGTCGTCGCTGCGCTTCATGATCACCGGCGCGGTGCTCGCGATCGCGGTGATCGTCGATTCACTTGCCCGGCAGTCCCGCGTTTCGCATGGCCGCGCGTAAGTTCAGTCATACAGGAGAGTCGTCAATGTCTGTATCCATCAAGGGAAAGGTGGCCGCCATCACGGGGGCAGCGTCGGGTATCGGCCTGGAGTGCGCGCGCGTGCTGATCGAGGAAGGCGCGAAGGTCGTGTTGATCGATCGCGCCGCGGATCGGCTCGAGACCTGCTGCGCGGAGTTGGGCCCAAACGCCCTGTCCTTGTCCGTGGACCTGCTGCAGCCGTCGGAGGTCTCGGCGATCCTCCCGAAGATCCTCGATCTCGCCGGCGGCCTCGACATCTTCCATGCCAACGCCGGTGCCTATATTGGCGGCGAGGTCGTGAACGGCAATCCGGACGACTGGGACCGCATGCTCAACCTGAATATCAACGCGGCGTTCCGGTCGGTCCATGCGGTGTTGCCGCACATGGTCGCACAGAAGTCGGGCGACATCGTTTTCACGAGCTCGATCGCGGGTATGGTCCCGGTCGTGTGGGAGCCGATCTACACCGCCTCCAAGTTCGCAGTGCAGGCCTTCGTACACACGACCCGGCGTCAGGTCGCCAAACACGGCGTGCGGGTCGGCGCCGTGTTGCCCGGGCCGGTCGTCACGGCGCTGCTCGATGACTGGCCGAAAGCCAAAATGGAGGAAGCGCTCGCCTCAGGCAGCCTGATGCAGCCGCGGGAAGTTGCCGATGCCGTGCTCTTCATGCTGACGCGGCCGCGAAACGTGACTGTCCGCGATCTCGTGATCCTGCCGAACAGCGTCGATCTCTGATCACAACCGATGCGCGCGATGTTTTCCCGCTGAGCTGAAACACTTTTCACCACGTGCAGAGAGCCATGACCGCAGACAACCTGAACGCCGGCACGCGCCATGTGATCGGCGTCGACGTGGGCACGGGTAGCGCCCGCGCCGGAATCTTCGATGCGACCGGCAACATGGTCGCATCGGCAAAGCATGACATCACGCTGTTCCGCGAGCGCGGCGCCATGGTCGAGCAGTCGAGCAGCGAGATCTGGAGCGCGGTCTGCCGTGCCGTCAAGGACGCGATTGCACAGGCCGCAATTTCGCCCGGGTCGATCGCCGGAATCGGATTTGATGCCACGTGCTCGCTTGTCGTGCTGGGCGAAGGCGGCCGGTCGTTGCCGGTCGGCCCCTCGGAACAAGCCGAGCGCGACATTATCGTATGGATGGATCATCGCGCGGTCGAGCAGACGGAGCGCATGAACGCGACCGACCATGAAGTATTGAAATTCGTCGGCGGAAGGATCTCGCCCGAGATGGAGACGCCGAAGCTGCTATGGCTGCTCGAGAACCGGCCGGAGATCTTCGCGACGGCCTGGCAGTTCTTCGATCTCACTGATTTTCTGACCTGGCGCGCGACCGGCGATCTGTCGAGGTCCACCTGTACGGTCACCTGCAAGTGGACTTATCTGGCGCATGAACATCGCTGGGACGAGAACTACTTCCGCACCGTCGGTCTCGGCGTCCTGGCGGACGAGCATTTCGAGCGCATCGGCACGACCATTGCGGAGCCGGGCACGCCGCTGGGTAGCGGGCTCACCGCTCGCGCGGCGGCCGAACTCGGCCTTCTGGCCGGCACGCCCGTCGCCACGGGCGTGATCGACGCCCATGCGGGCGGAATCGGCACGGTCGGCGCGCAAGGCGAGCCGGAGGCTTGCCTTGCCTATGTGTTCGGCACCTCGTCGTGCACGATGACGACGACCCGGCATCCCGTCTTCGTCCCGGGCGTGTGGGGTCCCTACTTCTCGGCGATGGTGCCGGAAGCGTGGCTCAACGAGGGTGGCCAGTCGGTGGCCGGCGCGGCCATCGAGCGATTGCTCTCGATGCACCCCGCCGCGCTCGAGGCGAGCCGCCGTGCGCAAGCGGCGGGGCAGTCCTTGCCGGGGCTGCTCGCCGAGCTCGCCGCGCGGTCGTCGGATGGCATGTCGGGTGCGGCCAAGCTGGCAGACGGCCTTCACGTCGTGCCCGAGTTTCTGGGAAACCGTGCTCCGTTCGCCGATCCCCACGCGCGAGCGGTGATCGCGGGCCTCGGGATGGAAACCGATCTGGACAGCCTGGTCGCCCTTTACATCGCCGGGGTGTGCAGCATCGGCTATGGCTTGCGTCAGATCATCGAGGCGCAGACTGCGGCCGGCGCGCCGATTGAGCGGGTGATGATCAGCGGCGGAGCGGGGCAACTCGATCTCGTCCGGCAACTGCTCGCGGATGCGACCGGCAAGCGCGTGCTTGCCACGCAGGCGGAGGAGCCGGTCCTGCTTGGTGCCGCCATGCTGGGAGCCGTTGCCGGCGGCCTGTTTGACGACGTAAGAACGGCGATGAAGGAAATGTCCCGGGTGAGCAGGACCTACGTGCCGGCGGTGGGCGACATCGCGACAATGCACGACGCACGGTACCGCGCCTTCATACGATTGCAGGAAACGGCGAAAGAGATCCGTCAGACCGAGTGGAGGTGTCAGAATTTCCGTGTTTAAGGCGGCGTTGGGATTTACAAGAACGATCTGATGAAGCGCTCCTGAAAGAGGTTTTGAAGCAGGTTTTTGAGGAGGCGTATCCCGGTGATGCCGGTTGACTTGCGGCGTTATTGCTTAAGCAGGCGAATCCGTCTCCGTCAGCCTGGTTCGCCGAACATCCCGATGAGCCAGTCTATGAAAATCCGCACGCGCTGGCTAAGGTAGCGATTGCGCGGATACACCAGGTGATAAGGATATGGTGGTGCGCAATCGTGCAGGAAAGACACCAGTCGACCGGTTTCCATGAAGGGCCGGACCTTGAAAGTGAAGATCTGTATGACGCCGACTCCTGCCAGGCCTGCCGCGAGGTGAGCATTACCCTCGTTCACGCCTGGAAACGAGTTGGGCTGGACCTCTCTTGCCTGCTCGCCCACCCCGAAACGTGACGGGACGATTCGCCCGGTTCGCGGTGAGACGTATCTCACAGGCGTATGTTTTTTTTGGTTCATCGAGCTTTTCCGGGGAACGCGGCGCGGATCTTGAGGAAGAAGTATTCCTCGTCGCGATACCCGTAGGCG
>NZ_FCOB02000024.1 GCF_001545075.1 Caballeronia ptereochthonis | reverse complement strand
GGTATCGCGACGAGGAATACTTCTTCCTCAAGATCCGCGCCGCGTTCCCCGGAAAAGCTCGATGAACCATAAAAAAGAGCCCGGAGATTCCGGGCTCTTGTCTTCCTGCGAGCGGTAACGCGATCAGTGCGCCGCAGATGCCGCCGCCGCGGAATCGCCGCCGCCCGAGCGTTCGGGCCGCGTGATCCAGATCAGCACGATCAGCGCGACGAAAATCCCCGCCGAGATGTAGAACATGTCGTTCACGCCGAGCTGCGCCGCCTGCTGCGTGGCCATGCTGTTGAAGAAGCCGTAGGTCTGCTCCTGCGAGAAGCCGAGCGCCCCCATCTGCTGCATCGAGTTCGCGAAGGTCGGGTTGTACGAATTGGCCTGCTCGACCAGCTGCGCGTGATGCACGATCGAGCGATGCTCCCAGGCCGTCGAGAAAATCGACGTGCCGATGCCGCCGCACATGATCCGCACGAAGTTCGACAAGCCGGACGCCGCCGGAATGCGATGCCCCGGCAAGCCCGACAGCGTGATCGACACGAGCGGAATGAAGAAGCCCGCCATGCCGATGCCCTGGATCAGCGTGGGCACCGTGAGCGCCCATGTATCGACGCCGGTCGTATAGCGCGAGCGCATCCAGAAGCACAGCGCGAACACGAGGAACGCGGCGGTCGCGATGCGGCGCGGATCGGTGCGCGGCAGGAACTTGCCGGTGATCGGCGAGAGCAGGATCGCGAAAAGTCCCACGGGCGCCATCACGAGACCGGCGTTCGTCGCCGTATAGCCGATGTCCGTCTGGAGCCACAGCGGCAGCAGCACGAGGTTGCCGAAGTAGAGCCCGTAGCCGATCGACAGCGCGATCGTTCCGCCCGTGAAGTTGCGCAGCTCGAAGAGCGACAGATCCACGACCGGATGCTCCGCCGTCAGCTCCCACACGATGAAGAACGCAAAGGCGATCACCGCGATCAGCGCGAGCACGACGATCGTCGTCGAGTTGAACCAGTCGAGGTCCTTGCCCTTGTCGAGCATGATCTGCAGCGAGCCGACCCAGATCACGAGCAGCGCGAGACCGACGGTGTCGATCGGCGCCTTGCGGATCGCCGAGTCGCGGTCGCGGAAGATCGCGAATGTGGCGATCGCCGCCGCGATGCCGACCGGGATGTTCACGTAGAAGATCCACGGCCACGAGATGTTGTCCGAGATCCAGCCGCCGAGCACGGGGCCCGCGACCGGCGCGATGAGCGTGGTCATCGACCACATCGAGAGCGCCATCGGCGCCTTTTCGCGCGGATAGCTCGCAAGCAGGAGCGTCTGCGAGAGCGGGATCATCGGACCGGCGACCGCGCCTTGCAGCACGCGCGCCGCGAGCAGGAAGGGCAGCGTGGGCGCGAGGCCGCACAGCCACGACGCGATCACGAACAGGATGATCGAGCCGAGGAAGAGCCGCACCTGGCCGATGCGCTGCGTGAGCCAGCCCGTGAGCGGCACCGAGATTGCGTTGGCGACCGCGAACGACGTGATGACCCACGTGCCCTGATCGGACGAGACGCCCAGATCGCCGGAAATCGACGGAATCGAGACGTTCGCGATCGACGTGTCGAGCACGTTCATGAACACCGCGAGCGACACGGCGATCGTCCCGATGACGAGCTTCGCGCCCGAAAGCGGCGGATGAACGACGTTTTGCTGAGACATGGTTACTGCGTGCTTACATCAGCTTCGCGGCGGAAGCGGACTTCGCGCCACGGCCGCCAGCCGGCGACGTGCTCTGCGAGCCCGTGCCCGTGCCGGCGTTCTGCTGGATGATGCGCGCGATCTCCTGATCGGCTTCGGCGCCGTACTTGTCGAACACGTTGGTCTGATAGACCGTGTTCTGCGCCTGGCCGAGCTGGCCGCCTTCCTCGTTCTTGATCGTCACGTCGACGTTCATCGAAAGACCGATCCGCAGCGGATGCTGTTGCAGTTCCTTCGGATCGAGCTCGATGCGCACCGGCAGGCGCTGCACGACCTTGATCCAGTTGCCGGTCGCGTTCTGCGCGGGCAGGAGCGAGAACGCCGAGCCCGTGCCGGCCGAGAAGCCGATCACCTTGCCGTGGAACACGACGCCCGAGCCGTACAGATCGGCCGTGAGCTCGACCGGCTGGCCGATGCGCATGTGCTTCAGCTGCACTTCCTTGAAGTTCGCGTCCACCCACACGGCGTTGAGCGGCACGATCGCCATCAGCGGATTGCCGGGCGAAACGCGCTGGCCCACCTGCACCGAGCGCTTCGCGACATAGCCCGTGACCGGCGCCGGCAGCGTGTTGCGCGCGTAGTTGATGTACGAGTCACGCACCTTCGCGGCGGCGGCGAGCACGTTCGGGTGATCCGCGATCGTCGTGTTGGCCGTGAGCGAGCGGTTCGACGCGAGCTCCTGCTCCGCGGCGTCGAGCGAGGCCTGCGCGCCGCGCACTGCATCGCGGGCGTGCGAGATTTCTTCCTGCGATACGGCGCCGGTCTGCGCGACGGTCATGCGGCGGCGCAGGTCGTCCTGCGCGCGCTGCAGGTCGGACTTGCGCAGTGCGATTTGCGCTTCGTACTGGTTGTTGTTGACGAAGAACGTGCGGACCTGGCGCACGGTCTGCGCGAGATTCGCCTCGGCCTGGTCGAGCGAGACCTTGGAGTCGGCCGGATCGAGCACGACGAGCGGATCGCCGACCTTGACGGTCTGCGTGTCGTCCGCGTTCACGGAGATTACCGTGCCCACGACCTGCGGCGTGATCTGCACGACGTTGCCGTTCACGTAGGCGTCGTCGGTCGTCTCGTGAAAGCGCGCGACGAGGAAGTAGTAAAGCCCGTACGCGACGGCGGCGATGATGATGACGAGCACGATCAGCGTCATCAGCCGGCGGCGTTTGCCGTTGCTCTGCTTCGGCGCGGGCGCGGCGGCTGCGGTTTGTTGAGGGTCGCTCATGAAAGACTCCGAATATTCCGTTTTGGCCTTGATGCGTGTTCTTGTGTGCGCTTACTTCGACGGCGTGGCCGCGTTGGCCGCATCAGCGGTGTTGGCTGCCTGCGTCGTCTCACGCTGCCCGCTGCCGTCGATCGCGAGATTGGTGCTCGTCGCGTCGAAGCCGCCGCCCAGCGATTTGATCAGCGCGATCTGCAGATCGGTGCGCTTCAGGCGCAGGTTCGTGACCGTTTGCTCGTTCGCGAGGCGGTTCGAGTCGGCATTGAGCACCTGCAATTGCGGCGAAAGGCCGGCCTTGTAGCGGATCACCGCCAGCTGGTAGGCGCTCGTCGCCGCCGTGAGCGCGCGCTGCGCATCGGACATCTGCCTGTCGAGTGCGTGGATCGCCGAGATGTTGGTCGCGACGTCGTTCAGCGCGTTGATGAGCGTCTGATTGTAGTTCGCGACATCGCCCTCGAAATCGGCGTAGCGGCCCTTCAGTTGGGCGCGCAAGGCCCCCGCGTCGAAGATCGGCAGATGCACCGCCGGACCCGCCTGGATCTGCCGGCTGCTCGATTGCAGGAAGCGGCTCCAGCCGAACGCGTCGAAGCCGAAGCCCGCCGCAAGATTGATGTCCGGAAAGAACTCGGCCTTCGCTTCCTTGATATTGTGCGTCGAGGCTTCGACCTGCCAGCGCGCGGCGACGATATCCGGGCGGCGCGAGATGAGATCGGCGGGCACGTTGTCGGGCAAGGTCACGTTGACTTTCGGATCGATCGCCGGCTTGGCGATCTGCATGCCGCGATCCGGGCCCTTGCCGAGCAGCGCCGCCAGCTGATAGCGCACGGTTTCGATCTGGCCGTCGAGCTCGGAAAGATTCGTCTGGCTGGTGGCGACGTTGCCTTCCGCCGTGCGGCGCTCGACGTTGGTGTCGAGGCCCGCTGTGACGCGTCCGTTGGTGATGCGTCCCACGTCCTGACGGTTGGCGATCTCGCGCTCGGCGACATCGCGCAGCGCGTAGAGCAGCGCGAGCTGGTTGTAAGTGCGCGCCACCGACGACGCGAGCGTCACCCGCGACTGCTGCATTTCGGCTTCGGCGGCCTTTTCCTGCGAGACGGCCATGTTCAGCCGCGCGCGGTTCTTGCCCCACAGATCCAGTTCCCACGAGGCGCTCGCGAGCACGTTATTCTCGCTGTACCAGGTCCCGCCGTACGGGGGCGGGAAGAGGGCGTTGGCCGAATACAGCTCCCGGGTCCACGAATATGAGCCATTGACCTTCGGGTAGAGCGCCGAGCGCGAGGACTCCATGTACGACGACGCCTTCGCGATGCGCGCCTGCGCCTGCGCGAGCGTCGGATTGTCCGCGAGCGCCTCGTCGATCAGTCGCGGCAACTGCGGGTCGCCGAACTGCTTCGCCCAGTCGAGCGCCGGCCACTGGCCGCCTTGTCCCGGCACGCTCTGCGCGCTCTCGAAGTTCTCGGGTGCGGCAATCTTCTTGTCGCTCGAAATGCCCGCGTAGTTCGCGCATCCCGCAACCGCGAGCGCCGCCACGGCTGCGACGACGACGCTCTTCGCCCGGCTTGGGCCGCGAAGCGCGGACAAGGAATGGTGTTTCATATCTCGTCTCTTGAGATGAGAATTAAAGATGGACGTTGCAATCATTTTGTAGACCTGCGATGACGAATTTGCTTGTCATCGCAATGACGTACCCGGCTTGTCATTGCCGCCGAGCAAGGAGGCGACGGACGGATCGCACGAGTTCGCCAGGATGCGCCGGAGCATGCTCTTGAGGAAGCCGACTTCCTCGGGCGTGAAGCCCGCCAGCAGATGATCGAGCACGCGCGTGAAGATGGCCGGAATCTTTTCGGCCGTCGCCTGGCCCTCGTCCGTGAGCGCCAGGCGCACCACGCGCCGGTCCTCCTCGCTGCGCACGCGCGAGAGAAGGCCGCGCTTCTCCAGCCGGTCGATGAGCCGCGTGACCGCGCTCGCATCGATGCCGTATTCGCGGGCAATGTCGGCCGCGGTCAGGCATTTGCCGACCGCCAGCATGAACAGGATGCTGGCCTGCGTGCTGGTGATGCCCAGTTCGGAGGTCGTGTGCTGCGTGACCATGTTCCACATGGTGGAGCGTACCCGGCTCATCAGGTACCCGACGCTCTCGGCGAGCACGTAGTCGCCAATCGCCGCGGATTTCGGAGCGTCGCTCATGGGAATATTTGTGCGATTGCAATAGTTGACTAGGCATGATTATAAGTGCGTGTTTCAAGGCCTGCAAGGATCTTTTCTAGAAACGCTTAACAATCATTGTCACCGGCCGGCGCGACGCGCACGCGGGCGTTACGGGTTGGGTCCTATTGCAGGATGCGGACATCCATGCGTGGTACAATTTTCGGTTCTCACCGCGCCGGGCCCGCCAAATTCATGCACGTCTGCATGATGGTTCAAGAGGGGCTGCCGAGCCATGGAGTCTCACAGAGGAGGCTCGCTCCGACGGCGCACAACCAAGATACTTTCTATGACTCGCGCCCTCCGCAATATCGCCATCATTGCCCACGTCGACCACGGCAAGACCACGCTCGTCGACCAGTTGCTCCGTCAGTCGGGCACGTTCCGGGAAAACCAACAGGTCGCCGAGCGGGTCATGGACTCGAACGACATCGAAAAGGAACGCGGCATCACGATTCTGGCGAAGAACTGCGCCGTCGAATACGAAGGCACGCACATCAATATCGTCGACACGCCGGGACACGCGGACTTCGGCGGCGAAGTGGAGCGCGTGCTGTCGATGGTCGATTCCGTGCTGCTGCTCGTCGACGCCGTCGAAGGTCCGATGCCGCAGACGCGCTTCGTCACCAAGAAGGCGCTCGCGCTCGGCCTGAAGCCGATCGTCGTGATCAACAAGGTGGACCGTCCGGGCGCGCGCATCGACTGGGTAATCAACCAGACCTTCGATCTCTTCGACAAGCTCGGCGCGACCGAAGAGCAGCTCGACTTCCCGATCGTCTACGCCTCGGGCCTGAACGGCTATGCGAGCCTCGACCCCGAAACGCGCGAAGGCACGATGCGCCCGCTCTTCGAGGCCATTCTGGAGCACGTGCCGGTGCGTCCGGCTGATCCGGACGGCCCGCTGCAACTGCAGATCACCTCGCTCGACTACAACTCGTACGTCGGCCGCATCGGCGTGGGCCGCGTCGCGCGCGGGCGCATCCGCCCCGGCATGGCGGTGGCCGTGCGCTCGGGTCCGGACGGCGCGATCATCAATCGCAAGATCAATCAGGTGCTGTCGTTCCACGGCCTCGAGCGCGTGCAGGTCGAGGAAGCGCAGGCGGGCGATATCGTGCTGATCAACGGCATCGAGGAAATCGGCATCGGCGTGACGATCTGCGCGCCGGAGCAGCCCGATGCGCTGCCGATGATCACCGTCGACGAACCCACGCTCACGATGAACTTCCTCGTGAATTCGTCGCCGCTCGCGGGCAAGGAAGGCAAGTTCGTGACGAGCCGCCAGATCCGCGACCGTCTGATGAAGGAGCTCAACCACAACGTCGCGCTGCGCGTGAAGGACACCGGCGACGAAACGACCTTCGAAGTGTCGGGCCGCGGCGAGCTGCACCTGACGATTCTCGTCGAGAACATGCGCCGCGAAGGCTATGAGCTCGCGGTGTCGCGTCCGCGCGTGGTGGTGCAGGAGATTGACGGCGTGAAGCACGAGCCGTACGAGAACCTGACGGTCGATATCGAAGACACGCACCAGGGCGGCGTGATGGAAGAGCTTGGCCGCCGCAAGGGCGAAATGCTCGACATGACCTCCGACGGCCGCGGCCGCACGCGTCTCGAGTACCGCATTTCGGCGCGCGGACTGATCGGCTTCCAGAGCGAGTTCCTGACGCTCACGCGCGGCACGGGCCTGATGAGCCACACGTTCGATTCGTATCAGCCGGTGAAGGACGGCTCCGTCGGCGAGCGCCGCAACGGCGTGCTGATCTCGCAGGACGACGGGGCCGCCGTCGCCTATGCGCTGTGGAAGCTGCAGGATCGCGGCCGCATGTTCGTGTCGCCGGGCGACGCGCTCTATGAAGGCATGATCATCGGCATCCACAGCCGCGATAACGACCTCGTCGTGAATCCGATCAAGGGCAAGCAATTGACCAACGTGCGTGCGTCGGGCACCGACGAAGCCGTGCGTCTCGTGCCGCCGATCCAGCTCTCGCTGGAATACGCGGTCGAGTTCATCGACGACGACGAGCTCGTCGAGGTCACGCCGCAGTCGATCCGCTTGCGCAAGCGTCATCTGAAGGAGCACGAGCGCCGCCGCGCGAGCCGCGAGGCCAACGCCGAATAAGCATCGGCTCGTATCAGCGAACCAAAAGCCGCCTTCGGGCGGCTTTTGTCGTTTCGAGGCTTCGCAAAGGACCCTTGCTTATCTCGCAAAAGCCCGCACATGCTTGTTGCGCATAGGATGACAGGGGTAAGCCACATGCGGCGATCGGTCATATGACGATCGGTTATGTGCTATGCTTCCGCGATTAGCTGTCGCTTTTTAGGTCCTTCCAAGCAGACTTGATTCGCGCAATCCGCTAAACGGTCAGGCCGTGGCGCGGAAGGTTTCGTAACCCGCACTTCCTCGAGAAACTCGAAGAAAGGTGAGCGTAAAATGATGAAGCAATTCCAGTCGAACTCTTATCTGTTCGGCGGTAATGCTCCGTACGTCGAAGAGTTGTACGAGCAATATCTCGATAATCCCGCGTCAGTGCCCGAGACCTGGCGAGCCTACTTCGACGCGTTGCAGAACGTGCCCGCCTCCGACGGCACGGCTCACAACGACGTGGCCCACGGCCCCATCGTCGAGTCCTTCGCCCAGCGCGCGAAGGCCAATGCCTTCCTTCCTCGCGAGAGCACGGGTGATCTGACCACCGCGCGCAAGCAAGTCTACGTTCAATCCCTCATCGGCGCGTATCGCTTCCTTGGCACGCAATGGGCCAACCTCGATCCGCTCAAGCGCCGCGAGCGTCCCGCCATCCCCGAACTCGAACCCGGCTTCTACGACTTCACCGAAGCCGACATGGACCAGGTGTTCAACGCGACCAACCTGTACTTCGGTTTCGAGCAGGCGTCGCTGCGCGACATCGTCAAGGCGCTGCGCGACACCTACTGCGGCACGATCGGCGCAGAATTCATGTACATCAGCGATCCCGAGCAGAAGCGCTGGTGGAAGGAGAGGCTCGAGTCGATCCGCTCGACGCCGAATTTCTCGAACGAAAAGAAGAAGCATATCCTGAATCGCCTGACGGCCGCCGAAGGCCTCGAGCGATTTCTGCACACCAAGTATGTCGGCCAGAAGCGCTTTTCGCTGGAAGGCGGCGAGAGCTTCATCGCGTCGATGGACGAAGTGGTCCGTCACGCGGGCGCGAACGGCGTGCAGGAAATCGTCATCGGCATGGCGCACCGCGGCCGTCTGAACGTGCTGGTCAACACGCTCGGCAAGATGCCGGCCGACCTCTTCGCCGAATTCGAAGGCAAGCACGTCGATGACCTGCCGGCCGGCGACGTGAAGTACCACAAGGGCTTCTCGTCGGATGTCGCAACGGAAGGCGGCCCGGTTCACCTGTCGCTCGCGTTCAACCCGTCGCACCTGGAAATCGTGAACCCGGTGGTCGAGGGCTCGGCCAAGGCGCGCATGGACCGCCGCGGCGACGAGGAAGGCCTGCAGGTGCTGCCGGTGCAGATCCACGGCGACGCGGCTTTCGCGGGCCAGGGCGTCGTGATGGAAACGCTGAACCTCGCGCAGACGCGCGGCTACGGCACGCACGGCACGCTGCACATCGTCATCAACAACCAGATCGGCTTCACCACGTCGGACCCGCGCGACTCGCGCTCGACGCTGTACTGCTCGGACGTCGTCAAGATGATCGAGGCGCCGGTGCTGCACGTGAACGGCGACGATCCCGAAGCCGTCGTGCTCGCCACGCAGCTCGCGATCGAGTTCCGCACGAAGTTCCACAAGGACGTGGTCGTCGACATCGTCTGCTTCCGCAAGCTGGGCCACAACGAGCAGGACACGCCGGCGGTCACGCAGCCGCTGATGTACAAGACCATCGCGAAGCACCCGGGCACGCGCGCGCTGTACGCCGAGAAGCTCGTGCAGCAGGGCGTCATCAAGGCGGAAGACGCCGATGAAATGGTCAAGGCGTATCGCCAGGCGATGGACGAAGGCCATCACACCATCGACCCCGTGCTCTCGAACTACAAGAGCAAGTACGCAGTCGACTGGGTGCCGTTCCTGAACCGCAAGTGGACCGACGCGGCGGACACCGCCGTGCCGCTCGCGGAACTGAAGCGTCTCGCCGAGCGCATCACGACCATTCCCGAGAACTTCAAGCTGCATCCGCTCGTCGAGCGCGTGATCAACGATCGCCGCGCGATGGGCCGCGGCGAAGCCAAGCTCGACTGGGGCATGGGCGAGCATCTCGCGTTCGCCTCGCTGGTCGCCTCGGGCTATGCAGTTCGCCTGACGGGCCAGGACTCGGGCCGCGGCACGTTCACGCACCGCCACGCCGTGCTGCACGACCAGAACCGCGAGCGCTGGAACGACGGCACCTACATTCCGCTGCAGAACATCGCGGAAGGCCAGGCCAAGTTCACGGTGATCGACTCCGTGCTGTCCGAAGAAGCGGTGCTCGGCTTCGAGTACGGCTATTCGACGGCCGAGCCGAACACGTTCGTCGCGTGGGAAGCGCAGTTCGGCGACTTCGTGAACGGCGCGCAGGTCGTGATCGACCAGTTCATCTCGTCGGGCGAAGTGAAGTGGGGCCGCGTCTCCGGTCTCACGATGATGCTGCCGCACGGCTATGAAGGCCAGGGTCCGGAGCACTCGTCGGCGCGTATCGAGCGCTTCCTGCAGCTGTGCGCGGATCACAACATGCAGGTGGTCCAGCCGACGACGCCCGCGCAGATCTTCCATCTGCTGCGCCGTCAGATGATCCGTCTGTTCCGCAAGCCGCTGATCATCGCCACGCCGAAGTCGCTCCTGCGTCACAAGGAAGCCGTGTCGGATCTGTCGGATCTGTCGAAGGGCTCGTTCCAGCCGGTCATCGGTGAAGTCGACGAAGCGATCGAGCCGAAGAAGGTCAAGCGCGTGATCGTGTGCTCGGGCCGCGTGTACTACGACATCGTCGCGCATCGCCGCGAAGCGAAGGCAAACGACGTCGCCATCGTGCGTATCGAGCAGCTGTATCCGTTCGCTCACAAGCAGTTCGACGCGGAACTCAAGAAGTACGAAAACGCGGCGGAAGTGGTCTGGGTGCAGGACGAGCCGCAGAACCAGGGCGCCTGGTTCTACGTCGAGCACCATCTGCGCGAAGGCATGCGCGAAGGCATGAAGCTGGCCTACAGCGGCCGTCCCGCTTCGGCATCGCCGGCGGTCGGCTACTACGCGAAGCACTACGAGCAGCAGAAGGCGCTCGTGGAAGGCGCGTTCGGCCGCCTGAAGGGCGCGCAGGTCGTCGCGAAGTAATCATTGCTTGATCGGGAGCGGGTGAGCCGAATGGTCAAAACGGCTCCCCGGCCTCCTGGCTCGAACACAGACACGCATCAGGAAAATACAGAAATGGCTATCGTAGAAGTCAAGGTCCCCCAGCTTTCCGAGTCGGTCTCGGAAGCGACCATGCTGCAATGGAAGAAGAAGCCGGGTGAGGCTGTCGCCCAGGACGAAATCCTCATCGAAATCGAGACCGACAAGGTCGTGCTCGAAGTGCCCGCGCCGTCCGCAGGCGTGCTGGCGCAAGTGATCAAGCACGACGGCGATATCGTCACCGCTGACGAAATCATCGCGAAGATCGACACCGAAGCGAAGGCAGGCGAAGCGCCCGCCGCCGCCGCTGCCGGCGACGCCGAAGTGAAGCCCGCGCCGGTCGCTGAATCGGCTGCCGCTGCTGCGCCGGCTGCCGCGCAGGCCGCCGCTGCAACGGGCGGCGCTGCATCACCCGCCGCGACGAAAATCCTGGCCGAGAAGGGCGTTTCGGCCGATCAGGTCGCAGGCTCGGGCCGCGACGGCCGTATCACGAAGGGCGACGCGCTCGCCGCTTCGGCATCCGCACCGGCTGCGAAGACTGCGGCGCCGGCTCCGGCCGCGGCTCCCGCGCGCGCCGCGAAGCCCTCGCTGCCGCAAGTCGCGGCGCCCGCGTCGGCCGATCAGTGGCTGCGGGATCGCCCGGAGCAGCGCGTGCCGATGTCGCGTCTGCGCGCGCGCATTGCCGAGCGTCTGCTCGAATCGCAGCAAACCAACGCCATCCTGACGACGTTCAACGAAGTCAACATGGCGCCGGTCATGGATCTGCGCAACAAGTACAAGGACCGCTTCGAGAAGGAACACGGCGTGAAGCTCGGCTTCATGTCGTTCTTCGTGAAGGCCGCGGTGCACGCGCTGAAGAAATTCCCGCTCGTGAACGCGTCGATCGACGGTAACGACATCGTCTATCACGGCTACTTCGACATCGGTATCGCGGTCGGCTCGCCGCGCGGTCTGGTGGTGCCCATCCTGCGCAACGCGGATCAGATGAGCCTCGCCGACATCGAGAAGAAGATCGCCGAATTCGGCCAGAAGGCGAAGGACGGCAAGCTGTCGATCGAGGAAATGACCGGCGGCACGTTCTCCATCTCGAACGGCGGCGTGTTCGGTTCCATGTTGTCGACGCCGATCATCAACCCGCCGCAGTCCGCGATTCTCGGCGTGCACGCGACCAAGGAGCGTCCGGTCGTCGAGAACGGCCAGATCGTGATCCGTCCGATGAACTACCTCGCGCTGTCGTACGACCACCGCATCATCGACGGCCGCGAAGCCGTGCTGTCGCTGGTCGCGATGAAGGACGCGCTGGAAGATCCGGCCCGTCTGCTGCTGGACCTGTAAAAAGCATGTTGCCTTGGTGCGAGCGATAGGCTCGCGCGCACCGTTCAAGGCGTCTCCGCATGAGCGGAGTCTGACAAAAGGAAAGTCATGTCCAAGGAATTTGATGTCGTCGTGATCGGCGCGGGCCCTGGGGGCTATATCGCGGCGATTCGCGCAGCGCAGCTCGGCAAGACGGTTGCGTGTATCGAGAAGTGGAAGAACCCGGCGGGCGCGTTGAAGCTCGGCGGCACGTGCCTGAACATGGGCTGCATTCCGTCGAAGGCGCTGCTCGCGTCGTCGGAAGAGTTCGAGAACGCCGCGAAGCATCTCGGCGATCACGGCATCAGCGTGTCGGATGTGAAGCTCGATGTGTCGAAGATGCTCGCCCGCAAGGACGGCATCGTCGAGAAGATGACGAAGGGCATCGAGTTCCTGTTCCGCAAGAACAAGATCACGTGGCTCAAGGGCCACGGCAAGTTCACCGGCAGGAACGACGCCGGCGTGCAGATCGAAGTGTCGGGCGAAGGCGAGACGGAAGTCGTCACGGCGAAGAACGTAATCATCGCGACGGGCTCGAAGGCGCGTCATCTGCCGAACATTCCGGTCGACAACAAGCTCATCGCCGACAACGAAGGCGCGCTGTCGTTCGACTCGGTGCCGAAGAAGCTCGCCGTGATCGGCGCGGGCGTGATCGGCCTGGAGCTCGGCTCGGTGTGGCGCCGTCTGGGCGCGGACGTGACGGTGCTCGAAGCGCTGCCGCAATTCCTGGGCGCCGCCGACGAAGCGCTCGCGAAGGAAGCCGCGAAGCAGTTCAAGAAGCAGGGTCTCGACATTCACCTCGGCGTGCGGATCGGCGAAGTGAAGACGACCGACAACGGTGTGTCGATCGCTTATACGGATAACGCCGGCAACGCGCAGACGCTGGATGCGGACCGCCTGATCGTGTCGATCGGCCGCGTGCCGAATACCGACAACCTCGGTCTCGACGCAATCGGCCTCGCGGCCGACGAGCGCGGCTTCATCCCCGTCGATGATCACTGCGCGACCAAGGTGCCGAACGTGTACGCGATCGGCGACGTCGTGCGCGGCCCGATGCTCGCGCACAAGGCGGAAGACGAAGGCGTGGCGGTGGCGGAGATCATCGACGGTCAGAAGCCGCACATCGACTACAACTGCATTCCGTGGGTCATCTACACGGAGCCGGAAATCGCGTGGGTCGGCAAGACCGAGCAGCAGCTCAAGGCCGAAGGCCGCGAGTACAAGACCGGCCAGTTCCCGATGATGGCCAATGGCCGCGCACTCGGCATCGGCAAGGCAGAGGGCTTCGTCAAGATGATCGCGGACGCGAAGACCGACGAGATTCTCGGCGTGCACGTGATTTCGGCGGATGCGTCGGATCTGATCGCGGAAGCGGTTGTCGCGATGGAGTTCAAGGCTGCGTCGGAAGACATCGGCAGGATCTGCCATCCGCATCCGTCGCTGTCGGAAGTGATGCGCGAAGCGGCGCTCGCAGTCGACAAGCGCGCTTTGAATATGTAACGCTCGGCTTCGGGCAGCAAGGCATCCCAACGAAGGCGAGCGGGTCGAACCGCTCGCCTTCGTCACTTTCAAGCACACCAGACGCGGCATCATGAACGTCACCGAATACTACGAAAACGAACTGCGCACGCGGGGTTATCAATCGGACGAGGCGCAGCTCGCGGCGGTCGCGCGCCTGCAGCGCTGCTTCGAGGAGTGGGTCGCGTACAAGTCGCGCCGCTCCAACGCGCTCAAGAAGTTTCTCGTGCATCCGGACCTGCCGCGCGGCGTCTACATGTGGGGCGGAGTCGGACGCGGCAAGAGCTTCCTGATGGACAGCTTCTATGCGGTCGTGCCCGTGCAGCGCAAGACGCGGCTGCATTTTCACGAGTTCATGCGCGAGGTGCATCGCGAGCTGGAAGAGCTGAAAGGGCAGGCCGATCCGCTCGACGAACTCGCCAGGCGTATCGCCAAGCGCTACAGGCTGATCTGCTTCGACGAGTTTCACGTCTCCGACATCGCCGACGCGATGATCCTCTATCGTCTCCTGGACCGGCTGTTCAACAACGGCGTGCAGTTCGTGATGACGTCCAATTACGAGCCCGACACGCTGTATCCGGAAGGGCTGCATCGAGATCGTCTGCTGCCGGCCATCGAGCTTATCAAGCAGCATCTGGACGTCCTCAACGTCGATGCCGGCACCGATTACCGCAAGCGCACGCTGTCTCAGGTGCAGGCGTATCACACGCCGCTCGGCGCCGCGGCCGACAAGGCACTCCGCGCGGATTTCGCGAAGCTCGCCGCCGTGCCCGACGAAAGCCCGATCCTGCATATCGAGAAGCGCGAGATCAAGGCGCTGCGTCGCGCGGACGGCGTCGTGTGGTTCGATTTCGCGACCTTGTGCGGCGGCCCGCGCTCGCAGAACGACTATCTCGAACTCGCGAACCGTTTCCACGCGGTGATCCTCTCCGACGTGCCGCAAATGACGCCGCGCATGGCGTCGGAGGCGCGCCGCTTCACCTGGCTCATCGACGTGTTCTACGACCACAAGGTGAAGCTGCTGATGTCGGCGGCCGTGCCCGCGGAAGAACTGTACGTCGAAGGACCGATGGCCAACGAGTTCGCGCGCACGGTGTCGCGCATCGTCGAGATGCAGTCGAAGGAGTATCTCGAAGCGCCGCGCCGCGTCGCGGATATTTCGCTGACCTAATACGAGAATCAAAATTCGGCGGTTAGCCAATCGGCATAAGGCTTTTTGGGCTTTTTCAAGATTCGGACCTCTCTGATTTGCCGGCTTTCCGGTACTCGGTATCGTCGATGCCGGTTATCAGTCAGCGCAATTGGAGAATTTACCGTGAAGCCCTACCGCGATATGTCCGACGAAGAATGGCAGATGGTCGCACCTCTGCTTCCCGAACTGCGCCCGCGTTCGGAATTGCGCGGCAGGCCGCTCGCGAATACCCGTGCCGTGCTCAACGGTGTGCTCTGGGTGATGTATAGCGGCGCGTCGTGGTCCACGTTGCCGCGCAAATATCCGTCGTATCAGACTTGCCATCGGCGCTTCAAGGTCTGGCACGAATCGGGCGTGCTGTTGCGGGTGATGACCCAGTTGTTCGGTCCGGGGGGAGAGTCGCTCTACGCGCTGATGACTTCGCGCATGCGCGTGCCGGCGGAGCTCACGCTCGAGAACACGGACTTGCCCGCTGCCGATGCACACGCGGAGGGCATTGCGCAACGCCGCGCAGCCTGAGCCGATCGGCAGCGAACTTGCCACGAACGAAGCCGGCCGAAGACACATGTCTTCGGCCGGCTTTGTCGTTTCGGGGCGCGTCGCGTTGTCGCTTTACGCGTTACTGCTGGCGCACCCAGGTCTGCGAGCGCCCGAGAAGCGACACGCCGATATACCCGCGCACCACGAGCTTCTGGCCGCCGTCCTCGAGCTTCATCTTGCACTTGTAGAGCTTGCCGTTGTCGGGGTCGAGAATCTCGCCGCCGTCCCAGGCATCGCCGTCCTGCCGCATCCCGGTGATGATGGTCATGCCCTTGATCAGCTGATCTTTGCGCTCGTCCGTGCAGGCCGTGCAGCGCCGCTCGGGATGATCGAACTCGCCGACGCCGCGAATCACCTTGCCGGACAACTGGCCGCTGCCGTCGTCGGCGATCTGGATGATCGCTTTCGGCTTGCCGGTCCGATCGTCGATGGTCTGCCAGGTGCCGACGGGCGTAGCCGTCTGCGCAAACGCGCTCGCCGCGAGCAAGGCGCCAAGCGCGCCGAGCACGAGTCGCGCACCGCGCGGGCCGATGAAACGGGTCATGTCGTCTCCTTGTGTGATCCTGCTCGTGATGCGTGATCGGTTCGCCCGGCGTGCGCGTGCGCCGGCGCCGGGGGCCTCAGCATACGAGAAACCGATTGCCGCGTTTGGGAGGAAACGTTCTAGCGGCGCGCGCCGTCTTCAGGCGCCGCGCTTGAGACCCGCCTCGAGCGTGGCGAACGTGCGCTCGTCGGTGCGATCGAAATGCAGCGGCGTCACCGAGATCCGGCCGGACGCGATCACCGCCGTTTCGCTGTCGGGCGAATTCGGACGCGGGCCGCGCTGGAAGCGCAGCCAGTAATAGTCGATGCCGCGCGGATCGACCTCCGCAAGCACGTCGATGCCTTCCACGAGCCCGACGCCTTGCCGTGTCACGGTGAGCGGACCGGCGGCGGAGGCGTCGCAATCGGGGAAGTTGACGTTGAGGCAGGTGGGCGCGTCGTGGGAAATGGAAAGCAGCTGACGGATCACGCCCGGCGCGAGCGCGCGCGCCGTGTCCCAGCGCACGTTGTCGCGGTCCCTGAAGGTCTGGCTGAGCGCGATGGACGGCAGACCGAGCAGGAGGCCGGTCATCGCCGCGCCGACGGTGCCCGAAAACATCGTCTCGACGCCGAGATTCGCGCCGCGGTTGATGCCGGACAGCACGAGGGTGGGCGGCGCGTCCTTCATGATGTGGCGCGCGGCCATCACGACGCAATCGCCGGGCGTGCCCTGCACGCCGAAACGCCGCTCGCCCTGGCGCGACACGCGCAACGGCGAATGCAGGCTGATGGAATGCGACGTGCCGCTCTGATCGTGCTCGGGCGCGATCACCCAGACTTCGTGCGCGAGTTCGGCCGCGACCGCTTCGAGCACGGCCAGGCCGGGCGCGTCGATGCCGTCGTCGTTGGTGATCAGCACACGTTGCACGATGGGTTCGATGTCGGACATCGCGAATCACTCCTTGGTCGATGGTGAAAGAGATCGACCGATTATTGCAGAGTTCGCGTATACGGGCGTCTCGCAACGCCGAAGCTCACCTGACGCCCAGGCCGCGCAGCACCGCGTTGCCGTCCGCGGTCAGGCGCACCTTCGGGCCGCCCGCGTCCGGCGACACGATCTCGACATAGCCGTATTCCTGCAGCGAGGCGACGTCCGGCGTGGCCGCCATGACATCGATGGGGGCATGCATCAACAGGAGCAGCGTGGCGATTTCGTGATGGCTGAGAAGCCTTTTGATGGCTCGCACGGGAGCCGAAACCGGACGGACGAGGTTCATGGACGAATTCCTCAGGTTTGCATGTCGATACGCGGCGCACTGGCGTGGGCCAGCGCGCAGATCTTGATGTCGATGGAGTGCCAGCAGGTTATCGGCCGACTCTTAGGCGAAACTTAAAACTCGCGGCACCGCCGTGCGACCAGTTGTTGCACGAGGTGTCACGTCATCAGCAGGCGCTTCATTGCTGCTTCGCTCAGAAGCGATAGTCGGGGTTGCGGGGGTCGAATGTCAGATCGTCGAAGCGTTTGAGCTGGATGTGCTCGAACACCACGCTTTCGAAGACATGGCCTTCGTTGTCGAACGATTCGAGCGTGCGCAGGAGCGGCCGTTCCAGATCGAGACCGAGGATCTCCTTTTTCGCGTAGAACTCAGGTTGTCCCGCAGGCGTTTCATACGTGAATGCGACGACGCGCAATCCGTGTACGGTTTTCACTTCGATATTTGCTGGCTTCGTGATACCCGCTTCCGCGAACCTGCGGCCCTCGTCGATGAAGCGCTGCGTGATCGCCTCGATGCCGAGCTCGCGGATCGAATGATTCGATTGCGCGCGGGCGAGCGCGCCGTTCACCGATGTCCACATCGGCACGACACCGAGAAAGCCGCCGAGATGACCGTAGAGCTCGTCGGGGCGCTTGGAATCGTCGTAGATGACTTCCTGGCCCGCATGCGCGCCGTCGGGGAGCCATTTCGCGTAGATGCGCAGCGGCTCGCGCGTGATGCGCACGAGCATGTGATCCGCGCGCTTCGGCCACTTGCCCCTGATGCGCTCGCGCCGCCACATCGTGAACTCGTAGGATGTGTAGTCGCGCAAGCCTTCCTGCAGGTAGCGCCGCAGGGCGTCCGGGTCGAGCGCGCGGAAGAGGGCGACGAGCTGCGCGTCGTCGAGCTTCGCCAGCGCGCCGCTCGCGGTGGATTTCGCGAGCCACTGCGCCTGCTGCTCGACGCCGAGCGTACCGACGCGCGCGATGTCCGGCGCCTGCGCCGCCGCCGTCACCCATTCGCCGGCGGACGTCTGGGCATGCGCAAGGACTGGTCCAAGGAAGCCGCCAAGCACGGCGCAAGCAGTCAGGTGGGCGCAAGCGAATCGCAAATCCGAAGCGCGGCGGCGCCATCGCGCACGCGGCATGGGCATCTCCGAGGGCTAATCCTGCGATTTTGGCTCGGCGTCGCGCAATTCGCGCCGCAGCACCTTGCCGATCGTCGTCTGCGGCAGCGAGTCGCGGAATTCGACGGAAGCGGGCACCTTGTACCCGGTCAGGTGTAAACGGGCGAACCTCAGCAGTTCTTCCATCGAAAGCGTGTCGTCGCGCTTCACGACGAACGCTTTCACGCGCTCGCCCGTCACCGGGTCGGGCACGCCCACGACCGCGACCGCGCGCACTTTCGGGTGTGCCGCGAGCACGTCCTCGATCTCGTTCGGATACACGTTGAAGCCCGACACGATCATCATGTCCTTCTTGCGGTCGATGAGCCGGATGAAGCCGCGCGCATCCATTACGCCAATGTCGCCGGTGGCGAGCCAGCCGTTTGCGTCCACGGCTTGCGTCGTGTCTTCAGGGCGGTTCCAGTAGCCTTTCATCACTTGCGGGCCCTGCACGCAGAGCTCACCCGGCTCGCCGATATTCGCCCACGAACCGTCATCGCGGCGCAGGCGCACGAGCGTGGACGGCACGGGCAGGCCGATCGTTCCATCGAACGCGTGAGCGCCGTGCGCATCGAGCGGCGTCGCGCAGACGAGCGGCGAGCATTCGGTGAGCCCGTAGCCTTCGATGAGCGTCTGGCCCGTCAGCGCCCGAAAGCGCTCCGCGACGGCGCGCTGCGTCGCCATGCCGCCCGCCATCGCGAGCTTGAGCGCGGAGAAGTCGCGCCGGCGGAATTCGTCGTTGTCCAGCAACGCGCTGTAGAGCGTGTTGAGCGCGGTGATCGCCGTGAAGTTTTCGTGACGCAGGGCGCGCATGAGCGCGTCGATGTCCCGCGGGTTGACGATCAGCACATTGCGGGCGCCGATGCCGAGAAAGGCGAGCGCGTTCACCGTCAGCGAATAGATGTGGTAAAGCGGCAGCGGCGTGACGACGGTCTCCTTCTCGTCCACGAGCGCACTGCGCGCCCACGCGAGCGCCTGCAGCAGATTGGCGATGACATTGCGATGCGTGAGCATCGCGCCCTTCGCGGTGCCGGTGGTGCCGCCGGTGTATTGAATGAACGCGATATCGCCGTGCCCGACTCGCACCGGCTCGAATGTGCGGCGCGCGCCGCGCGCGAGCGCTTGCGGCAGGCGGATCGCATCCGGCAGGGAATAGGCGGGCACCTGCTTCTTCACGTGGCGCAGGAACAGGTCGAGGGCCCGGCCCTTGACATTGAGCCCGCTGCCGAGCAGATCGCCGAGGCCGGTCACGATGACGTTCCGGATGCGCGAGCCCGGCTGCGCGTCCTGCACCGTCTTCGCGAAGTTCTCGAACACGACGATGGTGTGCGCGCCGCTGTCCTTCAGCTGGTGACCGAGTTCTCGCACCGTATAGAGCGGATTGACGTTCACGACGATCGCGCCCGCCATCAGCGCGCCGAACAGCGTGACGGGATAGGGCAGGGTATTGGGCATCATCAGCGCGACGCGATCGCCGGGCTTCACGCCCAAGCCTTGCAGATACGACGCGAAAGCATGCGCCTTCTCGCCGAGCGCCGCGAAGCTCAGTTCCGAGCCGAGGCTCACGAAGGCGACGCGATCCCGGAACCGCTCGACGCATTCATCGAAGAAATGCGCAAGCGAGCGATAGCGCGAAGGGTCGATTTCACGCCCGACACCGGGCGGATACGACGCGTACCAAATGCCGTCCGTCGCGTGCGGCTCCAAGGCCCCGCGCGGGGCGGCGTGTCCCGGGCTCATGTGGTGTCTCCGTGGCGCGACTCGTCTTCGTCGACAGGCGCGCCTTATCGTTTTCCTGCGGGTGCTTCTTCTACTGCTTACCGCTCCAGAATCGCGACGACGCCCTGACCGCCCGCCGCGCAGATCGAGATCAATCCGCGCAGCGGTTTTCCGTCGCCACGCGCGGGCGCTTTCGCGAGCATCTTCGCGAGCGTGCCGATGATGCGCCCGCCGGTCGCCGCGAACGGATGGCCCGTCGCTAGCGAGCCGCCGTTGACGTTCAGGCGCGCGCGATCGATCCAACCGGGCGGCGCGCTCAGGCCCAGCGCCGTGCGGCAATATTCGTCGTCTTCCCACGCGGCGAGCGTGCACAGCACTTGCGCCGCGAACGCTTCGTGGATCTCGTAGAAATCGAAGTCCTGCAACGTGAGTCCGGCGCGCGCGAGCATCGAAGGCACGGCGTAGGCGGGCGCCATCAGCAGGCCCTCGCGCTTGTCGAAGAAATCGACGGCGGCGGTCGCGGAGAATGTCAGATAAGCCAGCACCGGCAGGCCGCGCGCGGCGGCCCATTGCTCGGATGCAAGCAGCACGGCCGATGCGCCGTCGGTGAGCGGCGTCGAATTGCCCGCGGTGAGCGTGCCGGCGTCGCGGTCGAACACGGGTTTCAGTTGCGACAGCTGATCGAGCGAAACATCGGGACGCAGCGTGTTGTCGCGCGCGAGTCCCTTGTACGGCGTCATCAGATCGTTGAAAAAACCGCGCCCGTATGCCGCCGCCAGCTTGCGATGACTGTCCTGCGCAAGCGCATCCTGCGCCTCGCGCGAGATCTTCCAGCGCTTGGCCATCAGTTCGCAGTGCTCGCCCATCGAGAGGCCCGTGCGCGGCTCCGCGTTGCGCGGCAGGAGCGGCTTGAAGAACATGCCGGGCCGCAGCTTCGCGAGCGCGCCGACGCGGGCTCCCGCCGAGCGTCCGCGATTCGCCTCGAGCAGGATCTTGCGCAGGCGCTCGTTCACGGCGATGGGCGCGTCCGACGTCGTATCGACGCCGCCCGCGATGCCCACGTCGATCTGCCCGAGCGCGATCTTGTTCGCCACCAGGATCACGGTTTCGAGCCCGGTGCCGCAGGCCTGCTGCACGTCGTAGGCGGGTGTTTCCTTCGCAAGCGTGGTCGAGAGCGCCGCTTCGCGCGTCAGGTTGAAGTCGCGCGAATGCTTGACGACGGCGCCCGCCGCCACTTCGCCGAGCCGCATGCCGTGCAGGTCGAAGCGATCGACGAGACCTTGCAGCGTGAAGCTCAGCATGTCCTGGTTCGACGCGCTTGCGTAAGCCGTGTTCGAGCGCGCGAACGGAATGCGGTTGCTGCCGATGACCGCGACGCGCCGAACCTCGCGCCGAACCTCAGGCCGCGCTTCGCTCATGGCAGCTCCCATTCGAAATGGCCGCGCAGATGCGGACGGTCGCCCGCGAGATCGCGCACTTCGAAATCGCGCGCGGTGGGCGAGGGCGCGGCGCTCCACAGCGTCGCATCGCCGGGCAGGTAGAGCGGCAATTTGAAATCGCCGTGCGCGTGTCCGGCGGCGAGCGCCTTCGACGGATGCAGCGCCGCCAGCGTGCGCGCGAGCGTCCACATGCCGTGCGCGATCGCGCGCGGAAACCCGAACGCCTTCGCGGTGAGCGTATGTAGATGAATCGGATTGAAGTCGCCCGATGCCTTCGCGTAGTCGCGTCCGAGCTGGGGAGGAAGCTGCCAGCGCGCCTCGCGGGCGAGGAGCGGCACGCGCGCATCATCGGACGAAGGCGCGGCGCTCTCGCTGCGCACGCCGCGCTTCAGGTAGACGCTGTCGCCGTCCCACACGGCTTCGCCGCGCCGGTAGATGCGCGTATGCAGCGTGAACGCCTGACCCTTCTGGTGCGGCACGAGCGGCCCGCATTCCACCTCGATGCGCAGGCCCTGGCCCGCCGCGAGCGGCCGGCGCAGCCGCACGCTGTTGGCGAGATGCACGACGCCGAGCGCGGACCACGGAAACGAGGGATCGGTGAGCATCATCAGATGCAGCGGGAACGCGAGCACGTGCGGGAACGTGAGCGGCACGCCGTGCTCGGGAATGAAGCCGCACACGCGCGCATAGCGGCCGATATGCTCCGCGTCGAGCTTGACATCGGGACGCACGAGGCGCAGCGCCGGCAGTTCCTGCGAGCGCGCCCGCCTGAAGAGCCCGGGCAGCGCGCGTCCGTAGAGCCTTGCGGGCGGCGGGAGGGTATCGATGACGACGGTGCGGGCGCGCGGCATGGTCGGGGCGTGCATGCGGATGCGCCTCCTCACGCGCCGACCAGGCTCTGGCCGCAGACGCGCACCACGTTGCCCGTGATTCCCGCGCTGCCGGGGCTCGCGAGCCACGCGACGGTCTCGGCCACATCGACGGGCAGGCCGCCTTGGCCCATCGAATTGAGCCTTCTGCCCGCCTCGCGCACGCCGAAGGGCATGCGCGCGGTCATGTGGGTTTCGATGAAGCCGGGCGCGACCGCGTTGATCGTGATGCCGCGCCCGCGCAAGAGCGGCGCCATCGCATGCACGCGGCCGATCACGCCGGCCTTCGACGTCGCGTAGTTGGTCTGGCCGCGATTGCCCGCGATGCCGCTAATCGACGAAACCGCGACGATGCGCCCGCCCGCGCGCAGCACGTCCTGCCCGAGGAGGATTTCATCGATGCGCTCCTGCGCAAGAAGATTGATGTCGATCACGCTGTCCCACATCTCCCCGGTCATGCGCGCGATGGTCTTGTCGCGCGTGATGCCCGCATTGTGCACGACGATATCGATGCCGCCCGCCTGACCGAGCGCCGCGGCGATTTCCGCAGGCGCCTCGGGCGCGGCGATGTCCGCGACGAGCGCCGCGTGCGCGCCGCCCGAAGGCGAGGCGTCCTCGATCGAGAGCATGGTCTGATCGAGCGCGTCGCGCGATGCGGCCACGTCGAGCCCGGTGACGATCGCGCCGTGCCCGGCGAGCACCGTCGCGATCGAGGCGCCGATGCCGCGCGCCGCGCCCGTCACGAGCGCGCGCTTGCCCGCGAGCGGCTTCGCCCAGCTTTCCGGGGCGACGGAGGGTGCGTCGATCGTCACGACCTGGCCCGATACATACGCCGAGCGCGGCGAGAGAAAAAAGCGCAGCGCGGACTCGAAATCCGCGCCTTCGGCCACGCGCAGCAGATTCGACGTGATGCCGTTGCGCGCTTCCTTGCCGAGCGAGCGGACCATGCCTTCGAGCGCATGCTGCGCGGTGGCGGCCGGCACGCCGGCGCGCGAGGCGGGCGGCCGCCCGAGCACGACGATGCGCCCGTTCTTGCCGAGCGAGCGCAGCGCGTCGTGAAAGAACGCATAGAGGGCGTGCAACTGGTGGCCTTCCTCGATGCCCGTCGCATCGAAGATCAGCGCCTGAACGCGGTCGGTGGCGAGCGCGTCGCGCGTGCGCGGCTCGAAGCGGCCGCTCATCGCGCCATGACGGGCGGCGACGGTCAGCCAGCCGGACGCGCTTTCGTGCGCGATGCTCGTCATGCCGATCGCGCAGAGCACACCCATCAGGTCGTCGAAGAGCGCGGGCGCCGGCCCCGCGCCGATGGCGGCCATCCCGCCGAACTCGGCCTGATCCGCGCGCTGGCGGCGCAGCACCTCGGGACGCGGGAGCCCGAGCGAGCGGGCGATGCTCATGCCAAAAGGCGAATTGACGAAGTCGAGATAGCGGTCTTTCATCGATTGCGATCGGTCGTCGGGCGCGCGTGGCGTCGTCTCGAATGATGCGGCGGGCGTGCCTCAGGCGATGGCTTCGGGCAATGGCCGCTCGAGCGCCTCGCTGCGCTTTTGCAATGCTTCGAGGATACCGAAGTCTGCGGAAAAATCATCGACTTTCACCGCTTCGCGCGCATGGGTTGCCCACGCTGCAAGGAGCGCCTGCTCGTTTTCATCGATCAGACCGCGCGCCGCCGCTGCCCGTGCCCACGTTTCGATCTCGTCCGGGCTTTGCGGAAGCGGCGCGGTCTGGCCGGCCTTGACGGCGCCGCGCAGGCGCGCTTCCAGTGCGGCGACCGCGGGCGTGAGCGCGAGCAGCTTTTCGCCGCGAGCGATCGGATCGTCTTCGAAAGCGGAAACATGCGAGCCCGCGACGAGCCGCTCGCGCGCGTCGCCGGGCGTTTGCATCAGCATGGCGATGTCGTTGCCGAGCGCATCGGCGCCCGGCGCGTGCGGCAGGCCGAACGGAAACGCGACGGCGCGCAGGAACGCCGCCGCCGCGCGATTCGGGTAGTTCGCGAGCAGGCCGTCGAATGCGGCGCACGCGCGGTACAGCGCGTCCTCGGCGCCCCAGCGCACGAGCGGCAGATCGCTTTCCGGACGGCCGTCGTCCTCGAAGCGCTTGAGCGTCGCGGACAGCAGATACAACTGCGAGAGGATGTCGCCCAGCCGCGCCGAGAGGCGCTCGCGGCGCTTCAGCTCGCTGCCGAGCGCGAGCATCGAGACGTCGGCGAACAGCGCGAACGCGCTCGAGAGGCGCGTGGCGGCGCGGTAATACGGAGCGAGCCGGGCATCGGCGCGCGCGGGCTGGCGCGCGAGGGCGCCGCCGCCGAACGCGTATACGAGACTGCGCATCGCGCTGGCCGCGAGAAAGCCTGCGTGACCGAAGAAGGCGTCGTCGAAATCGCGCAGCGCGCGGGCGGGATCCTGCTCGCGCGTCGCGGCCATTTCCTTCAGCACGTACGGATGGCAGCGGATCGCGCCCTGTCCGAAGATGATCAGGCAGCGCGTGAGGATGTTCGCGCCTTCGACCGTGATCGAGATCGGCATCTGCTGATACGCGCGCGCCAGAAAGTTCGACGGCCCCATGCAGATGCCCTTGCCCGCGACGACGTCCATGCCGTCGTTGATCACCTGCCGCGCGCGCTCGGTGATGTGGTACTTCGCGATCGCCGAGATGACCGAAGGCTTCTCGCCCAGATCCACGGCCTGCGCGGACAGGCGGCGCGCCGCGTCCATCACGTACAGATTGCCGCCCATGCGCCCGAGCGCCTCCTGAATGCCTTCGAAGCGCCCGATCGACGTGTGGAACTGGCGGCGCGCGGCGGCATACGCGCTCGTGCCGCGCACCGCGAGCTTGGCCATGCCGACGTTCGACGAAGGCAGCGAGATCGCGCGTCCGGCGGCCAGGCACTCCATCAGCATGCGCCAGCCGTTGCCGACCTGCGCGCGTCCGCCGATCACCCAGTCGATCGGGATGAAGACGTCCTCGCCCCAGTTCGGGCCATTCTGGAACACCGCGTTGAGCGGCCAGTGCCGCCGCCCGATATGCACGCCGGGGTGATCCGTCGGAATGAGCGCGCAGGTGATGCCGGGCGCTTCGTCGTCGCCGAGCAGGCGTTCGGGATCGAGCGCGCGAAAGGCGAGGCCGAGCACGGTCGCGATCGGCCCGAGCGTGATGTAGCGCTTCTTCCACGTGACGCGAAAGCCGAGCGTCTCGCGGCCCTCGTGCATGCCGCGGCAGACGATGCCGACGTCGGGAATCGCGGCCGCATCCGATCCGGCGTAAGGGCTCGTCAGCGCGAAGCAGGGGATTTCGTCGCCGCGCGCGAGACGCGGCAGATAGTGATTCTTCTGTTCCTCGGTGCCGTAGTGCAGCAGCAATTCGGCGGGACCGAGCGAGTTCGGCACCATCACCGAGACGGCGGCCGCCGACGAATGCGTCGCGAGCTTCATGATGACCTGCGAGTGCGCATACGCGGAGAACGCCTTTCCGCCGTACTGCTTCGGAATGATCATGCCGAGAAAGCCTTGCTCCCTGATGTAGGCCCACGCTTGCGGAGAGAGGTCCTGCCAGATGGCGGTCGTGTCCCAGTCGTTCGACAGTTCGCACAGGCGCGCGCATTCGTTGTCGATGAAGCTTTGTTCCTCCGGCGTCAGCTTCGGCGCGCCATGTGAAAGAAGCGTGTCCCAGCGCGGGCGGCCGGAGAACAGCTCGGCGTCCCACCAGACCGTGCCGGCTTCGATGGCGTCGCGCTCCGTCGAGGACATCTCCGGAAGGATCCTGCGGAGCACGGCGAGCACACGGCGGCTGATCAGCGCACGGCGCAGGGGCTTGGCGGCGAGCACGAGCGCCGGAATCACGAGGACGATGGCGAGGAGCGTCACGCCGACGGCGCCCGTTACGCCGATGATCGGCCCGACGGCCACCCAGATCGCGAGCCCGGTGAGCCAGGCGAGGGCAGGCGCCTGCAGGAACGCAAGCGCGCCGGCGAGAAGAAGGAGTGCGATGACGTAGAGGGCGGGCATCAGGGGCTCCGGCGGGGCGATGATGCCCTTTCCTGAGCATGACACATGCCGGTCACGCTGAATCGAACCTCCGGACTCTCGAGGACATCCACTAATTTCAACAAAATTAAGACGCTTCTACTTTCAGTACTTATCTTATTTGGTTCAAATATAGGTTCGCGCAGTTGATCCGCCATTCGACTGCCGCGTATCGACCATCGCGCTAGTCCCCGGGGACAGTTTTCGAGCAGGAGACCGAACGGACCAGGCGAAGATCGAAAGGAAGCTGTGGACTCCGATTCCGGCAAGAATTATTGAGGCCGCAGCAGATCACGGTTCCCGCTTTTGTGACCACCTTGGTCACAGGAGCATATTTAATCTTGGAGTATTTTGATCGCTTAGCTAAGCTAAACATTGGCCCCGTACCGATCGAGAGCGGTTTGACCGACTGGACGACTCTGTTGGGTTACGTGTTGTATTTGCTGGTCCGTGCCGATGGGAGGGTGCAATTTCTGCATGTGCCGCTGGACCAGCGACTGTTGGAGAGTATCCGGGAGTCGTATCGAAAAGGAAGGCTGACGCCGTATCGATATGCCAACGGCCGCCTCACTCCGTTCGGCCGGCATCTGGCGTCGTTCTTTTTCTCGTGCGATGTTCCGGCTACAGCCATCGCATATGAACTTGGTGTATCGCAGCAGGCGTTGATCCGCTTGCGTCCCGAAGGCCTGCATTAGCTTCGCAAGAACGGCCTGACGGCAGGCGCCCGCCATGAGCGGGGCCTGTCGACGTAACGAGACGGTTAGCCCGTCGCCCCGACTTCCTGTGCCGAACGCGTCAAATCGATTCCCCGGCGCTCGCGGCTGAAGAAAATCAACGCCGCAATCACCACCGCGACGACGCCCGCGACGATCGCCATCGCCATGCCGTAGTTGTTGTCGTGCGACGTGGCGAGCGACGCCTGCATGGTCGCGTTCACTGCCGCGAGAAGGTTGCCCAGTTGATAGACGAGCCCCGGGAAGGTCGCGCGGATCTCGTCGGGCGAAATTTCATTCAGATGCACCGGAATCACGCCCCACGCGCCCTGCACCGAAATCTGCATGAGGAACGCGCCGATCGCGAGCATGACCGGGCCTGTCGAGAACGCCCAGAGATAGAGAACCGGCAAGGCGATCAACGCCGCGATGAAAATCGCCACGCGTCGCCCGATCTTCTCCGACAGCGACCCGAAGAACAGCCCGCCGACGATCGCGCCGATATTCAGCACGATGGTGATGAGCGACACGGTATGCGGATCGAAGTGATGCTGCTCGCGCAGGAACGTCGGGTAAAGGTCCTGCGTGCCATGCGAGAAGAAGTTGAACGCGGTCATCAGCACGATCGCATACAGGGAAAGCGTCCAGTTCTGCTTGAGCGTCGCGATGAGGCTGGGGCGCTTGCGCTTTTCCATCGCGCGCCAGGCGGGCGACTCGGGCACGTGCGCGCGCACGTACATCACGAGCAGCGCGGGCGCGACGCCGACGAAGAACATCCCGCGCCAGCCGACGAACTGATACAGCACGCCGAAGACGATCGACGCGAGCAGATAGCCGCTCGGATAACCCGCCTGCAGAAGGCCCGACACGAAGCCGCGCGCCGACGGCGGCACGGTTTCCATCGTGAGCGCGGAACCGACGCCCCATTCGCCGCCCATCGCGATGCCGAAGAGGGCGCGCAGGACCAGCAGCGTCGCGAGATTCGGCGAAAGGCCGGAGAGCAGTTCGAGCAGCGAGTAGCAGGCGATGTTGATCATCAGCGTGGGACGGCGGCCGAACTTGTCCGCGAGCCGCCCGAAGATCAGCGCGCCGACCGGACGCATCGCCAGCGTAAGCGTGATCGCGAACGCGACCTCCGGGATTTTCGTATTGAATTCGGCGGCAATATCCTTCAACACGAAGACCATCAGAAAGAAATCGAATGCGTCGAGTGTCCAGCCTAAATACGCGGCAATCGTCACGTTCCTCTGTTCGCGCGTCCAACTCATTGCCATATTCTCCGTTTGAATAGTTCGATTGGCGAGCGTTGCCATGCGGCAGCAATAAATGAACCGCCTGCAGCACGGCGGGCGTGTGGCCGTGCGCACGAGCGAGTGTACGCCGCCGGTTAATCGGCTGCTTAAACGGGCGGGTTACTTCGAAGCGGCGATTAACGAAAATAAATTGAGGAATGCGAGATTGATTCATTTTCAATTCAATGGTTTGAAAATAGACTATTAACGAAAGAAAATAGAATAGAAAATGAATGGTTGGAAGGCGAGAATCCCACGGCCGTTCGACAGTGCGCGGGGATTGCCGCGCCGGCGACTTGTTCGCGCTAGTCCCGGATCTAGTCGCCGCAGCCGGGTCATGAGCAACGGCCTGCCACTTCGGGTACCCGTCAAACGCGTTTCTTTACGCTATGAATGCAATGATATAACATTGCATTTCCGAATTGAAGGCGAACTGTCCTTCGGTGAGGACCCAGGCAACCCTCGTCTTCATTGTGCAACGATATATTGTTGCACATGCGGCGCGGATGGCACCAGCACGAAATACTCAAACAAAGACCGTGAAAAAAGACCTGACACGCTTCTCCCGACGAGCCCTGCGGCTGTCGCCGCTTTCATTGGCCTGGATTGCGCTCGTGGCGCAGGCGCAGCAACAAGATGCAACCGCGGGTTCCGCTCCAGTGCCTGGCGGAGCACTTGCTCCCGTTTTCGTGACTGCGAATCCGCTGGGCGACACCGATCTCATTGCGCCCGCCACCGCGCTGTACGGCGACGAGTTGACGCGCAGACAAACGAACTCACTGGGCGAGACGCTCAATGGCCTGCCCGGCGTGTCCACGACGACCTATGGCCCGATGGTCGGCCGCCCGATCATCCGCGGCATGGACGGCGACCGCATCCGTCTTTTGCAGAACGGCGTGGCTGCATGGGACGCATCGTCGCTCTCCTATGATCACGCCGTGCCACAGGAGCCGCTGACCATCGAGCGCGTCGAGATCGTGCGCGGGCCGGCGGCGCTGCTGTACGGCGGCAACGCGATCGGCGGGGTGGTCAATACGATCGACAACCGCATTCCGCGCGAGCCGATCAAGGGCGTGGACGGCGCCGTCGACGCGAGTTACGGCGGCGCCAACAACGCGCGCGCCGGCGCAGTAATGGTGGAAGGCGGCAACGGGCAATTCGCCTTTCACGTCGATGCCTTCGACCGGGAGACCAGCAAGGAGCGCATTCCTGGCTTCGCGCATTCGGACCGCCAGCGCGCGCTCGACGGCCCGGACGCCGACCAAGCCTACGGCAGCATCCCGAACAGCGACGGCCGCTGGCACGGCGGCGCGGTCGGCGGCGCGTACACCTGGGCCGATGGCTATGCGGGCCTGTCTTACAACGGCTACGAAGCGAACTACGGTTCGGTCGCTGAGGACGATGTGCGACTGCGCATGCATCAGGATCACGTGGCCTTCGCATCCGAGGTGCGCAACCTGAGCGGGCCCTTCTCGCAGTTGAAATTCGATTTCGGCTATACGGACTACGAGCACAGGGAAATCGACAATGGCGAGACGAGCACGACCTTCCGCAACCACGGCTATGAAGCGCGTCTCGAAGCGCGGCACCGCAAGATCGGTCCGCTCGAAGGCGCGATCGGCGTCCAGATCAGCCAGAACACTTTCTCCGCGCTCGGCGACGAGGCGCTCGTGCCGACCACGCAGACGACCAACGTCGCGCTGTTCGGGCTGGAAGAGTGGAATGTCACTGATGCGCTCAAGCTGAGCGCGGGCGCACGCTATGAACACGTGAAGCAGGATCCCACGGCAGCCGGCAACGACAAGTTTGCAAGCGCGGCCGATCGCGACTTCAACGCGGTCAGCGCCTCGCTCGGGGCGTTGTACAAGCTGACGCCTGCGTGGTCGGTGGCGGGCAACATCGCTTATACGGAGCGCGCGCCCGCGCTCTACGAACTCTTCGCCAACGGACCGCACGACGCGACCGGTCAATACCTGATCGGCAATCCGGATGCGCAGAAGGAGAAGGCCGTGTCGGCCGACCTGTCGCTGCGTTTCGCTAGCGGGCCGAACAAGGGGAGCATCGGCGCGTTCTACAGCCGCTTTCGAAACTACCTGACCGAGTACAACACCGGCCGCCTGGTCAACGACGATGACGAAGTCGTGCCTCCCGGCACTGACGGTGCGCTGAATGAAGCGGTCTATCGCGGCGTGCGCGCGGAGTTCTATGGCATCGAGCTCGATGGCAAGTGGCGCGTGTACGAGCACGGCGCGCACAAGGTCGATGTCTCGCTGGTCGGCGACTATACGCACGCCCGCAACATGGACACCGGTCAGCCGCTGCCGCGCATCTCGCCGTTGCGCGCGACAGTCGCGGTCGACTACGGCTACGGGCCCTTCGGCGCGCGTGCGGAAATGGAGCATGCGTGGGCGCAGCATCGCGTGCCCGAAGACGATCTGCCGACCGCCAGTTATACGAGGCTCGGCCTGATGCTCACCTACAAGTTCCACGTCGGCACGACCAACTGGCTCGCCTATGTGCGCGGCGACAACCTGACGAACCAGGACATCCGCTATGCGAGTTCGGTCGTGCGCGATATCGCACCCGAGGGCGGCCGCAGCGTGATGGTCGGCTTGCGCACGACCTTCTAACGTGAGGCATTTGCGCGTGCATCGTCCCGCGCACGCGTGGTCTGACAGACAAGGAGCAACTCATGGACTCACGACTGCCGGTCACCGTTCTTTCCGGCTTCCTCGGCGCGGGCAAGACCACGCTGCTCAATCACATTCTCGACAACCGCGAAGGGCGGCGCGTCGCGGTGATCGTCAACGACATGAGCGAGGTGAACATCGATGCGGCGTTCGTGCGCGAAGGGCGGCGCGCAGCTCTCCCGCACCGATGAGAAGCTCGTCGAAATGAGCAACGATGCTTTCGATTTTCTGCGCGACTACGGCTCGCAGGAAAGCCTGCAGTCGCGCGGCGAATCGCTCGGGGAGGAAGACCATCGCACGGTAGTGGATCTGCTGATTACAGGTACAGGGCGGACACAAGCTGCTGCTGCCGCTCGGCGGCGAGTCGGCGGTGCGGCGGACGGCTCGTACGCTGCTCGCGGCCGGGCGCAGGAAGTGGTCGTCGTGACGGGCTTCAACGGGCGCGCGGTAGTCGACGCGCTGGACGGCCTGCCGCTACCCTTCCAGTTCAATCCACGCCACGGCAGGGGCAGATGACGTCGGTGGCGGGTGTGTCGCGTCGCTGTGACGAGCGGGCACATCAATCCGGGATGCCGCAAGCTGATTGCCGAGCACCCGGACGAGGTGTTCCTCTATCAGTCCTCCAACGACCGGTTCGCGCAGGACATGGATACCCCCGAGGATGACGAGCGGATCGTCACCCGGCGACTGGTGGCCGTACTGCTTCGATTCGCGGCGATCGTTGATCTGCGCGCGAGGGACGTTACGTCGGCTTTTCCAGGGCGACGCCTCGTTGCGCGAGTCGGACGCCAAAAAACAAAAAACCCCGCAAATTCAAGATTTACGGGGTCTTCCGGACTTCTCTGTGCTGCGCCGAGTTGCTTCGTGGTGCCCAGGAGAGGACTCGAACCTCCACGGTGTTGCCACCGCTAGGACCTGAACCTAGTGCGTCTACCAATTCCGCCACCTGGGCCACGGGGTACAGCGAGCCCGCTATTCTAGCGGGAATGGAAGCCGTGTCAACCGAAAAGTCTTGCGACCCGTCGAAACCAGAAACACGGTCTCCGCATAAAAAGAAAAAGCCACCCGAAGGTGGCTTTTTCCGACATCTGGTGCCCAAGAGAGGACTCGAACCTCCACGGTGTTGCCACCGCTAGGACCTGAACCTAGTGCGTCTACCAATTCCGCCACCTGGGCAAGGGTGCGTTTTGCGTGAGTTCAGCAGCAAAGAACGCCATTATAGCGAGCGTAACGGGCCTGTCAAGTGTTTCGAATTTGCGCGTTCCTCGCGGCGCGCGGCGCGTCGAATCGGCCCGCAACGCCCGTGGCGCTTGAAGGACGGGTGTTAGAATGATCCGAACGATGTAAGCCCGCATGGCCGCACAGTACGGGAAAAAGTCCAGCCCAAACGAGAACAACACGATCAAGCCCTTGAGCAAATATCCCTATCCGATTCCCAGCCGCGAAGAGATTCTCGGCGTGCTGCGCACGAGCGAGACTCCGCATGCCGCGAACGACATCGCCGAAGCGCTGTCGATCAAACGCCAGGAGCGTGAAGGATTTTTCAAGCGCCTGGCGGCCATGGAACGCGACGGGCAAATCCGCCTCGACAAGCGCGGCCATTACCAGCTGACTCATCCGTCCAATTTCGTCGCGGGCCGCGTGCAGGGCCATCGCGACGGCTTCGGCTTCCTGATCCGCGACGACGGCCAGGACGATCTCTTCCTGCCCAACGGCGAAATGCAGAAGGTCATGCACAACGATCGCGTACTCGCGCGCATCGTCGGCTACGACCGTCGCGGGCGGCCGGAAGGGCATATCGTCGAAGTGACGGAGCGGGCGAACAAGCGCATCATCGGGCGCCTCATCAACGAGAACGGCGCGCTGCTTCTCGTGCCGGAAGACAAGCGCATCGGGCACGACATTCTCATCACGCAGAACGCAAAGAAGGCGAAGGTCGGGCAGGTGGTGTCGGTCGATCTGACGGACTTCCCGAGCCGCCATTCGCAGCCGCTCGGACGCGTGGTCGAGGTCATCGGCGATATCGACGATCCCGGCATGGAGATCGAGATCGCCGTGCGCAAATACGGCGTGCCGCATGAGTTCAGCGAAGCCGCGCTCGCGCAGGCCGCGAAGCTGCCCGACGAAGTGCGTCCGGTCGATATCCGTCATCGCGTGGATTTGCGGGACGTGCCGCTCGTCACCATCGACGGCGAGGACGCGCGCGACTTCGACGACGCCGTCTATTGCGAGCCGATCGCGGTCGGTCGCGGTCAGGGCTTCCGCCTGCTGGTGGCGATCGCGGACGTGTCGCATTACGTGCGCCCGAACGAGCCGCTCGATGTCGATGCGCTCGACCGCAGCACGTCGGTGTACTTCCCGCGGCGCGTGATCCCGATGCTGCCGGAGAAGCTGTCGAATGGGCTCTGCTCGTTGAACCCGGACGTCGACCGCTGCGTGCTCGTGTGCGACATGGTCATCACGGCGCGCGGCGAGATCAAGGCGTATCAGTTCTATCCGGGCGTGATGCATTCGGCGGCGCGGCTCACCTATACCGAAGTCGCGGCCGTGCTGACCAACACGAAGGGACCGGAAGCCGCGCGCCGCGCCGATCTCCTGCCGCAGTTGCAGAACCTCTACGGCGTCTACAAGGCGCTGCACGCCGCGCGCCAGAAACGCGGCGCGATCGATTTCGACACGACGGAGACGTATATCGTCGTGAACTCGCAGGGCAAGATCGAGCAGATCGTGCCGCGTCATCGCAACGACGCGCATCGGCTGATCGAGGAATGCATGCTGGCCGCGAACGTCTGCGCGGCGGATTTCCTGAAGCGCAACAAGCATCCGGGGCTGTATCGCGTGCACGCGGGGCCGACGGAAGAGAAGCTCGAGAACCTGCGCGCGTTCCTGCGCGGCGTCGGCCTGACGCTCACCGGCGGCGAGAAGCCGCACGCGAGCGACTACGCCGCGCTGATCGCGCAGATCCGCGACCGGCCCGATGCGCAGATGCTGCAATCGATGGTGCTGCGCTCGATGCAGCAGGCCGTGTACAGCCCCGACAACATCGGCCATTTCGGGCTCGCTTACGAGGCGTACGCGCACTTCACGAGCCCGATTCGACGCTACCCCGACTTGCTCACGCATCGCGCGATCTACGCGATTCTGCAGGGCAAGAAGTATCTGCCGGACATCGGTCACGATGTCTCGCTGAGCACGGGTCTGACGAAGGCCGCGCGCGAAATGCAGAAGGCCGACGATACGGCGCGCGGACGCTCGCGCAACAGCGTCGCGATCTGGGAAGAGCTGGGTTTGCATTGCTCGTCGAACGAGCGGCGCGCCGACGAAGCCTCGCGCGATGTCGAAGCCTGGCTCAAGTGCTACTTCATGCGCGACAAGCTCGGCGAGGAGTACGGCGGCATGGTGAACGGCGTGACGTCGTTCGGCATCTTCGTGCAGCTGGATTCGCTGTTCATCGAAGGGCTCGTGCATGTGACCGAGCTCGGCTCCGACTATTTCCAGTACGACGAGATCAAGAACGAGCTGCGCGGCGAGCGCACGGGCATTCGCTACCGTATGTCGGATCGCGTGCGCGTGCAGGTGAGCCGCGTCGATCTCGATGCGCGCAAGATCGATTTTCGTCTCGTGCGCGATACGCCCGTGAAGCCGCCGTCGCCGCGTCCTTCGTCGGGCGCGAGCGATGCGGCGAGCGCCGGCAATGGCGCGGCGGGTCCGCGCATTCGCTCGTTCAGCAACGAGGACGACGCTCCCAGCACGCGCGCCCGCGGCGGCACGAAGAAGGGCGCGACGCTCGCGGCGAGCACGCGCGGCGGCGCTGCGAGGAAACGCGGCGCGGCATCGAAGACGGCATCGCAGGGGCGGCCGGCGCGCAAGAAACGATAGGGCGGCTCGCACTGTCAGCCGCCAGCCATTACGCGCGGTCCGATGCTTCGTGCTTCGGACCGCGTCGTGCTTTTGAAGTTTTCACCGAAGGTTCGGATCAGTCATGTCACGTCTCAAGGTTCTATACGGATTTCATGCAGTGACCGCGCGTTTGCGCGCGGATGCATCGTCGATCGAGGAGGTGCTGTACGACCCCACGCGCAACGATCGGCGCATGCAGGACTTTCTGCGTTCCGCGAAGGAAGCGGGCGTGCGGCTGATCGCGGCGGACGAATCGCGTCTCTGGGGGCTGGCGGGCAATATCCAGCATCAGGGCGTGGTCGCGCGCGCGCACGATCTGCCGCTCGCGCAGAATCTGGCCGAGCTGCTCGACGGTATTTCGGGCACGCCTTTGCTGCTGGTGCTCGACGGGGTCACCGATCCGCACAACCTGGGCGCGTGCTTGCGTGTTGCGGATGCCGCGGGTGCGCATGCGGTGATCGCGCCGCGCGACCGCTCGGCGGGGTTGAATGCGACTGCGGCAAAGGTGGCGAGCGGCGCGGCGGAGAGCGTGCCGTATATCACCGTGACGAATCTGGCGCGGGCGCTGCGTGAGCTGAAGGATGCGGGCGTATGGGTGATCGGCACGGCGGGGGAGGCGACGGCTTCTCTTTACGAGACCAAGCTGGATGGTCCGGTGGCGATCGTCGTCGGGGCGGAGGGTGAGGGGATGCGTCGCCTGACTCGTGAAACCTGCGATGAGATCATGAATATCCCGATGGCCGGGGCCGTCGAGAGTTTGAATGTGTCGGTGGCGAGCGGGGTTTGTTTGTTTGAGGCGGTGCGGCAGCGGCAGGTGAAGAAGTAAGCGACTTGATTTCAAACAAAGACATGCGGCAGCTTGTTCATGGCATCGCTTAATACGATTTTCGAACGACTGGCGCCTGCTCACCGCGCCGCTTTGCAGTGGTTCCACGACCGTGAAGGTCAAGAAGTTTTCTGGCCGGCCCCTTTGCCGGATGGGACTTTCATCGTTAATAAGGCCAAAGGCATTCATAAGCCGGCTGGAATCAAGTATGCGGTGAGCGTGCGTCAATCGCTCAACGGTCCTTATGCGGATCACGAACCCATCGTGAATACGGACGGTTCCTGGACGTATCGATATTTTCAAGAGCAACTCGATCCCGCGAAGCGCGACAGTCAGTTCACGAATCGCGCGCTGCTGGCCTGCAGGGACGATGGAGTTCCAGTTGGAGTGCTGCGTCAGGTAAAGACCAAGCCACAACCTCGGTATCGAGTTCTCGGCTTGGCGTTTGTGACGGAATGGCACGAAGGATATTTCGAGCTGCGCAGTCCTGGATTCGACCAATCACCAGCCAACGCTCCCCTCATCGACCGGGTCGAACAGGCCATCGAAACAGCGACGGCATTCGATCCGTCGAATCTTGAAGATGCGCGTCGATGGATAGATGCCGCCATCGTCATGCGACAAGGGCAACCCGCGTTTCGCAAGAAATTGCTGGAAGCGTATGAACGCCGCTGCGCGCTTACGGACTGCCGCGTCGAAGCAGTCCTCGAAGCCGCGCACATTTGCCGCTACATGGGCAAGGAGACGAACGTCGTGCCGAACGGACTTCTGCTTCGCGCCGATCTGCACACGCTCTACGACCGCGCATTGATCGCAATCGACCCTGCGAGTCATGAAGTCTCCATCGCGCCGGCATTGAAAGACAGCGAGTACGCCTCGCTTGCGGGACGTTTGCTCCGCTTGCCGAAGGATGCGAAGCAACGACCGAGCAGTGAAGCGCTTCAGACTCACTGGATGCTGGTGCGATCGATCTGGGAAAAGCAATCGTGATGAGCATGAAGAAAGCGATCGGTTTCGCCGCGTTGATATCGGCTTGCACGCTCACCGCCTGCACCACCACGACCATCGACCGCGGCACCTACATGGCCGACACGAGCCTGCGCGCCAAAAATGCCGACTCCCGCATCCGCTTCCTCGTGATGCACTACACGGAAATCGACGAAGCCGGTTCGCTCGCGGTCCTGACCGGCGATCAGGTCAGCGTGCACTACGTCGTCCCCGACGTCCCGCGCATCGAACGAGGCGAGCCGGTCGTCTACCAGCTCGTCCCCGAGGACAAGCGCGCCTGGCACGCGGGCCAGAGCTACTGGCAAGGCGCGACGGAGCTGAACGCCTCCTCGATCGGCATCGAGAACGTGAATCTCGGCCCCATCGGAAATGACGCGTGGCAACCGTACCGGCCCGCGCAGATCGACGCGCTCATCAAGCTCTCGCGCGACATCGTCGCGCGCTACGGCATTCCGCCGACGCGCGTCGTCGGCCACAGCGACATCGCGCCGCAGCGCAAGATCGATCCGGGGCCGCTATTTCCGTGGCGCGCGCTGTACGATGCCGGCGTGGGCGCATGGCCCGACGACGCGACCGTCGCCGCGCATCTCGCCGGCCGCGATCCGAAAACGCCATCCGACGTGCGCGCGCTTCAAGAGAAACTGAAGCGCTACGGCTACGACGTCGCGACCGACGGCGTGCTCGACGACAGGACGCGCCGCGTGTTCAGCGCGTTCCAGATGCACTTTCGCCCGTCGGACTACGCCGGCAACGCGGATGCGGAAAGCGACGCCATCGCCCAGGCCTTGCTCGACAAGTACTTCGTCAACTGAAAAGGTGCCCACGATGGGCGATTACTTTCTGCCGCTGCGCGCGACCCACATGACCTGCGCGGGCCTCTCCATCGCCGGATTCGTGCTGCGCTGGATCTGGATGCTGACCGACTCGCGCCTGCTCGCCGCGCGTCCGGCGAAAATCCTGCCGCACATCATCGACACGCTCCTGCTCGCAAGCGCAATCGCGCTGGTCGCGATCATCGGCTTTTCCGCGAACGCCGCGTGGCTCGGCGCGAAGATCGCGGGCCTCGTCGTCTATATCGTGCTCGGCACGCTGGCGCTCAAGCGCGGCCGCACCAAGGGCGCGCGCGCCGTCTACGGCGTGCTGGCGATCGTCGTATTCGCGTTCATCGCGTCGGTCGCGCGCACGCACGATCCGCTCGGCTTCCTGCGCGCGATGGCATGATCGGCGCGTGCACTCCGCGCGCTCCGATAAAATTCCGGTTTTCCCTCACGCGCAGCACCGCTCCCATGACTCAAGACGAACTCAAGCAACTGGTCGGCCAGGCCGCCGCCGACTACGTGAATGCGAACGTGCCCGAAGGCGCGATCATCGGTGTCGGCACCGGATCGACCGCCAATTGCTTCATCGACGCACTCGCCCAATCGAAGGCGCGTTATCGCGGCGCGGTATCGAGTTCGCTCGCGACCACCGCGCGGCTCGAATCGCACGGCTTCAAGGTGTTCGACCTGAACGAGATCGAATCGCTGCCGGTGTACGTCGACGGCGCCGACGAAATCGACGCGAGCGGCGCGATGATCAAGGGCGGCGGCGGCGCGCTCACGCGCGAGAAAATCGTCGCGTCGGTGGCGGACGTGTTCGTGTGCATCGCGGATGCAAGCAAGCGCGTGCCCGTGATGGGCAAGTTCCCGCTGCCCGTCGAAGTCGTGCCGATGGCGCGCACCGCGATCGGCCGCAAGCTCGCCGCGCTCGGCGGCGTGCCGATCGTGCGCGTGACGAAGGACGGCTTGCCTTTCATCACCGACAACGGCAATGAGATCATCGACGTGAAGGGCCTCTCGATCGACGATCCGCGCGCGCTGGAGGCGCAGATCAACGCGTGGCCGGGCGTCGTGACGGTCGGCCTCTTCGCCGCGCGCGGCGCGAATCTCTGCCTGCTCGGCACGGATACGGGCGTCGAGCGCATCGACTACGTCTAGGGCGACGCGCGGCGCGCCCCTTCAGAACGCTCAGAGCGCTTCGATCTCGCGCGCCGCGCGCGTCAGAATCTCCTGCATCTTTTCCAGTCGCGCGGCGTCGTGATGGCCCGCGCGCCCGGGCAGGACGAGCGCCTGCTTCAGACGGGCGAATGCCTCGCGCAATCCGGATGCTCCGCCCGATCTTTCCCCGCTTCCCGAGCCATCGGCCGGCGACGCGCCGAACCGCGCGTGAATCGCGTTCAGGAACGGCTGATTCTCGTCGAGGTGCAACTGGCCCGCGCGCGTGATCGTGTATCGCTTGCGCTCGCCTCGAAGCTCGTGCGCCGCGATGAAGCCCTGATCCTCGAGCAGCGACAGCATCGGGTAGACGATGCCCGCGCTCGGGCTATACAAGCCGCCGCAGCGCGTCTCGAGCGCCGCGATGACGTCGAATCCGTCGCGCGTTCGCTCGTCGATCGATTCGAGTATCGCGAGCCGCAAGTGGCCCGAATCGAATATGCGGCGGCGTTTTTTCTGCTCGCTCTGCGCGCTGCGCACGATGCGCAGGGCCGCGTCCTGGTGCGGCCATCGCTGCTGACGTCTGCCGAACATGATCGTGCTCCTCGGGGCCGTTGTCCGATTTCGATCGAAGATCGAATCAAGATATCGCTTTTCCCGGCGCGGCGCGCACGCGGCGCAAAAAACAAAATGAAAGGCCCGGCGCTGGACGGCCGGGCCTCTGTCTGCCGAAAGATCGATCAGTACGCGTTGCGTCCGATGAATCCCTTGAACATCGTCATCGCGACGATCTTGATGTCGAACCAGAACGACCAGTTGTGGATGTAGAACAGGTCGAACTTCACGCGGCTCTGCATCTTCTCGACTTTCTCCGTCGCGCCGCGATAACCGTTCACCTGCGCCCAGCCCGTGATGCCCGGCTTGATGCGGTAGCGGAACATGTACCCGTAGACGAGATCCTTGTAGAGATCGTCGTGCTCGAGCGCATGCGGACGCGGGCCGACCACCGACATGTGCCCGAACAGCACGTTCAGGAACTGCGGCAATTCGTCGAGGCTCGTGCGCCGCAGGAAGGCGCCGATCTTCGTCACGCGCGGATCGTTGCGCGTCGCCTGCGTGACGTGGCCACCCGTCTCCTGGTGCACCGCCATCGAGCGGAACTTGTAGATGCGGAACGGCCGGCCATCCGCGCCCTTGCGGTTCTGCGTGAAGAACACCGGACCCTTCGACGTCGTCTTCACCGCGATTGCTATCGCAATCAGGAGCGGCGAGAGCGCGAGCAGGGCGGTCGCCGCGAACAGGCGGTCGAACAGCATCTTCGGCCACATCTGCAACGTGCTGACCGGCGAAGTCGTCAGGTTGATGGTCGCGAGCCCCGCGACATCGGTCATCGAATGATTGAAGAGCGAGATGCTCCGCGTGTCCGGAATCAGCCGCAGATTCACGAAATCATGCCGCAGCGCATGCACGAAGCGGTAGATCGTGTGTTCCTGCGACAGCGGCAGCGCGAGCCACACTTCGTTGATCTCCTCGGCGCGAACCTTCTCGACGAGCTCGTCGAAGTCGTTCAGCACCGGCAGGCGCGCGCCGCCCTTGCCGATCGCGGTCGCGGGTCCCGGCATGCTGCCGACGCCGCTCGCGTGCAGCTCTTCGTCGCCGGTCGTGTCGAGCAGGCAAACGGGCGTAAAGCCTTGCTCCGGCGTGCTGCTCAGATGCGCAAGCAGCGTGCGCGCGAAACCCTGCGCGCCGACGATCGCCACAGTGCGCTGATTGAGGCCGCGCCCGCGCATCAACCGCAGGCCCGAATACACCACGCATTTCACGGCGATGATGAGTGCGCCGGAGATGACGGTCGAATACGCGAACCACAGCCGCGACACCAGATCCATGCGATGCAGTGTGAACGCGAGGAGCAGGCCCGCGGCCACCACCGTCATCCACGCGAGCGCGACGCGCGCCAGCATCACGGGAAGCGACTTGCCGCGCCAGGGGTCGTACACGCCGAACGCGGGAAAGAGGAGCAGGGCGAGCACCGAGTTGAACGCGATCAGCAACCTTTCGATGTCGCTGATATCGAGCGTGGCGAAGCGCACCGAATGCGCGATCAATCCGCCCGCGATGATGAGAAACACGTCCAGACAGCGTGCTGACCACGCAAACATATCGTGATTTTTTGCTTGCATCATGAAACCATCAAACGCTGGAGGCCGATGCCGCCTCGGTTGCACGAAGACGCGGGAGCAGGCGGTCGAATTCCCGCTTGACGAGGCCGTAGCACTCGCATGCGCGGGCTTCGAGGCCCTCGCGGTCGACCACCTTGATGCAGCCGCGGCTGTGATGAATGAGACCCGCGTCGTGCAGCTTGCCCGCAGCTTCGGTCACGCCTTCGCGACGCACGCCCAGCATGTCGGCGATCAGTTGCTGCGTGACTTGCAGCTCGTTCGACGCGGTACGGTCGATTTCGATCAGCAGCCAGCGGCAAAGTTGCTTGTTCAGCGAGTGATGGCGGTTGCACGCGGCCGTCTGCGCGACCTGCGTGAGCAGGGCCTGCATATAGAGCAGCATCAGGCGGCGCAGAAAGTCCGAGCGGCCGAATTGCTCGCGCAGCGCCTGGGCACTCATGCGATAGGCGAAGCCGGGGCATTGCACCTGCACGCGTGTCGGCATGGTTTCGCCGCCCGTGAGCACGGGAACGCCCGTCATGCCTTCGCGGCCCACCGCGGCGATCTCGACCGAACCGCCGTCCTCCATCGTGTGCAGCAGCGAGATGATGGCCGTCGTCGGGAAATAGACATGGTGAATGCGTTGGCCCGAATCGCACAGCAATTGTTCGGTGCGGAGCTGGACGAGTTCGAGATGCGGCGTGAGCGCTTGCCATTCGTGGGCCGGAAGTGCGCCAAGCAGATGATTGCCGTGCAGATCGGACTGGAGGGTGAGCATGATTGTTCTCTCTCGTAACTTCGCGCGTTGCGCTTCACATTTTTATTTACTGGCGTGACGGTTCTCTTAAGAGTCGCTTGCGACTGCATCAAAAAGCGCTTCACACCAGCCCCGTAGCAGCCCGTCGTCGCATCGGTTGATTTTCTTATTGGGCGCCGGCCGGGTTGCGTGTCCTTAATAGCGAGGACTGTGCCAATGCGGGCAATCGCAATGCTGGCGTGGCCTCATTGCTGAAGTGAAATTCGTGATGCACTGCAGCGTGCCGTTTTTGTTTCAGTCTTGAACATTGGTGGTCTTAAGAATACGTGCACGCCCCAATGAGTTTCATCAGCGCAATCCCCCCGAACAGCGGTTCGATCTTTTCTGACCACCGTGCGACAAGCCTCACAGGTCGACATCCCTTAGACAGGACACCTTCTTTCGTAGGGACAATGAAAATTGATTCATTCGTGTTCCATGGGCTTCGTGGCTTGGCGAACGCGTGCCGAACCGCGAGCCTCTTGATTCCCCGCGGAGCATTGCCCCATAACGGTTTGCGGGCATCCGGAAAAGTGTTCCATGCGATGCCTTGTCAAGTGGAAACGTTGCGTGAATTGCACGAACTGAAAAGTCGGTGCGCGATGCCGCGAGCGAACCGGTTCTGAAGGCGAGTCATTGGGCGAGGATCGGCTCACATGACGCTTGTACAAAGCGGACATCGACCTGACGAATCGCATTTCAACGCAAAACGTTTGCGCCCGAATCGTAGGATTGATGCCATGCGAGAAGCGGAATCGAGCCGCGCAAGGGCGCGCCGAAATGTTTCATCGAGGACAACCTCATGCGGAACGATTAATCGCGCGAATTGGTATTTGCGCCAAATGGCGCGAAGACATCACGTGGTCATATGCGTCGATATATGGCGCGCGGCGTAAGCGATTGAAAAAGGGCTTGAAATCAGGGTTCAAATATGTATTTAGAAGTGCATGGTTCCTCGAGCGAATCGCAAATCGATCGCTGTGCATATGAAATGATCAATAGACGATATTCGCGAGCGGCGGGACCACACGCTCATACGCATCCTCGACGACATCGAACGAAGCCTCGCAGAGCTCGCGCCGCCCGTGTGAAAGGGCGCGCGCCAGGCGGCACTGCATGACCATCGTTTCGCTGGCTATCCTGCGCGCGCCCGCATGCGCCTGCATGGGAATATCGAAGCCTTGCTCGCGCATCCATTGCAGGTAATGCGCGAGCAGTTCGAAGTTCGCGCCCAGTTGCCTCATCACGTTGAACGCGTAGAGGCGTGCATAAGGTTCGCCGCGCGCGATCATCGTTTCGACGTGCTCGGGAAAGGCCTCGCGCCAGCGCGTGATCGGGTTGTGCGCCGGGCGCCGCAGCAGGTGCGCGCACAGGAGATCCGCCGAGACTTCCGCGAGCGGCGTTCCCGAGAGTGGATCTCTTGCGCGCTTGACGAATTCCACGTGCGGAAAAAGCGGCTGCGCCGACCTGTCCTGATCGTGCGTGGCGTCGGGACGCAGTACGCCGTCGTAGTCGTCGCCGTTCAGCAGGTGATATCCCGTGTGATGAAAGTAGCCGAGACGCCGCGCATCCGGATCGATCACGTCGATGCCGATGGTCGTTCTCGCATGTTCGCGGCGGTAGGCACCCGCGCCCATGTCGGGCAGAAAGAACGCATCCACTTCGACGAGTACGATGTTCGCGCGCCGCGTCTGCACGAGCGCGCGCGCCTCGAGCGAGTCGAACACGGCAAGCTCCTGCACCTGCAGGCCATAGAGCTTCTCGATGTCCTCGACTGGCAGCTTGCCGAGCGTGAACTGGTCGTCCTCGAAATCCTGCGTGACGGTGAACGCAAGCGCCGCGCGCGGCTCGAGCCCGCTGCCGTGCAGGAGTTCGATCCACAGATCGACGGGCGCGACGCCCTCGCGCCAGATGCGCTCGCCACGATGCAGTGCATGCGCATGATGACGCCGCGCACGCATGCGCAGGGGATCGAGGGACACGACGCGGGAACGACCCGCGCCTGAACCCGTCACACCGCTCGTATGGAACGCGCTCATGCCGTTACCTCGGGCCGGGAAGGCCGGCGTCCGATACCGCGTGCGCGGCGAAGCGTGCCGGTTTGTTCTTCTGCGTTTCTGTCGCGTTCGATGGCGGTATGCATTCTGATTTTCCCATGAAGGTGCCGAACTACGCGAGTGCTATCGACGCACGCGAACACACGCGGCTGCCCGAATTAATGGCAGCCGCGTGACGTTGGTTCGTCGAGCAGGCGTCTTTTTCCCCGGGACGCCGCTTTTGCGTGTGGTGAGCCCTATTTGAAGCGGGTGCAAGGTTTGGGTCGGTGCGATGGCGCACTGAATCCCGGCGGGTCGGGACGTAACGTTTAATCGTCGCAACGCCGGTCATTACCGGCAAAGCATGGAGATAATCAATGAACTGGAAAATCCTGGATTTCGAACAACTCACTGCGCGCGAGCTTTATTTGATTTTGCGCGCGCGCAGTGCGGTGTTCGTTGTCGAACAGTCGCATGTGCATCTCGACCCGGATGGACGCGATGAAACCGGCACGCACATCTTCGCGACCGAAGACATGAGCCGGTCGATGCCGGTGCTCGCCTATGCCCGCATCCACGAGGGCGATGCCGAAGACCCGGAAGTGGTGGTCGACAAGATCCTGACAAGCCCGTTGCGCCGCGGTGACGGCACGGCGCATGCGCTGATCGAGCGCGTGCTTGCCGTGACCGCCGAGCGCTGGCCCGGACGCGGCGTGCGCCTGACCGCGCCGGTGAGCTTGCGCGGCTTTTACGAAGCATTCGGCTTTCGCAAGACCGAGGGTCCGTTCCTCGAACACGGCATGCCGTACATCGGTCTGACCCGCAAGAGCCGCCAGCCTCGCGAGACGGCCGCTACGAGCAGGCTTCAGTTCACCGGTCCCGGCGCCTACGCGAACACCTACGAGTTGCTATAGGTTTCGCCGCCGCCGTCATGACGGGCGCCGCAATCGGGCGCCCGTACCGAAGCGTAAGCAGGCGGCAATCCGGCAGCATCGAGGCAAGAACAACGATCAGCGCGGCGCGCCGCCTCGAAACCCATCCTCGAAACAATACGATCAATGCCGCCGGCATGAGCCGGCGCACGTGCAGACAGCACTCTCATGCGAATAGTCCATCTCGCCAACCACGCGCAGACGATCGGCAACGGCACCGTCAACATGATGGTCGATCTCGCCTGCGTGCAGGCGCGCATGGGCCAGGAGGTCGTAGTCGCATCGTCCGGCGGCGGCTTCGAGCCGCTTCTGCGGCGCCACGGCATCACGCACATTCCGCTGCAGCAGTCGCGGCAGCCATGGCGCGTGCCGTCGATGATCGCGGGCTTCAACCGTCTCATCGACCGCTTCGATCCCGACATCGTTCACGCGCACATGATGACCGGCGCGCTCATCTCGCGCTTCGGCAGCATGCGGCGGCGCTTCGCGCTGGTGACGACAGTGCATCAAGAGTTGCAGAAAAGTGCGTCGCTCGTGCGCGCGGGCGACCGCATGGTCGCCGTGAGCCGCGCCGTCGCCGAGGATCTGGCGGCGCGCGGCATCGGGCCGGAACGCATGTCGATCGTGCTCAACGGCGCGGTGGGCGCGCCACGGCTCGTGTTGCGGCCTGCCGCGCGGCCGCTGCGCCTGAAGCATCCGAACATCGTCTGCGTGGCGGGCATGTACCGGAGAAAGGGCATTGCGGATCTGCTGCATGCGTTCGCGCTCGTGCTCGAGCAGTCCGCGCACGAGCGCGAGTTCCTGCCCGCGCCGCACCTGTATCTCGTCGGCGACGGTCCCGACCGCAGCTCGATGGAAGCGCTCGCGGTGGAGCTGGGCATCGCACCGGCGGTGCAGTTCACGGGCTTCGTCGCCGACGCGCGGCCCTATTTTGCAAGCGCCGACGTCTTCGCGCTTCTGTCGCGCCAGGATCCTTCGCCGCTCGTGATCGCCGAGGCGCGCGAGGCCGGGTGCGCGATCGTCGCCACGCGTGTGGGCGGCGTTCCCGAAATGCTCGACGACGGCGCCGCGGGCGTGCTCGTGCCCGCGGGCGACCCGGCGCAGGCGGCGGCCAGGCTGCACTGGCTGCTCATCGACGGCCAGGCGCGCGGCCTGTACGCGGCGCGCGCGCAGCAGAATCTGCAGCGGCTTTCGGTGGAAAGGGTCAGCGGCGAGTACATGGCGATTTACCAGCACACGCTCGCGGAGCGCGCATCGATGCGGCATCGCCATATGACGCTCGACGCGCGCCGCACGCGCGCCCCCGATGGCGCAGTTTGAGCATACGACTGACGAATCGGCGCGCCACGGCGCGTTTCCTTCGAACGCTCGGATCATACAAAAGCCCTGTGCCAGCGGGCGAGCGTTCGCGTTCGCACAGAAGGCATACGGGATGCTTGCTCAAATGAGTGCATGACTGGTCCGACGAACGCAATGGGCCGCAAATGAACGCTCGCGCCGCGCTGCGACGCCGCCATTCTTCAGTTTCCCTGACGAATGGCGGCGCGCGCGCGGCGCGAGCGCAGCAGCGGATGGGCGTGAAACGGATAAGAACAAAAAAACGAATCATTGGCGTCGAGGTCAGAGGGATTACCCTGTCAGGAAATTCCTAACTGGCATTCGAAGCAACGAAGACGCAACGTATCAAGCACGACGAATGGACCTGTCGGGAATCCGTCGTGCCTTTCGCAGCCCGAGAAGCGAAAGCGATGCGCTCATACACACGGCTACCGAACAGGCGAGAAGGGGAGAAGCGAGATGGATGAGAACAAAGAGCGATCGCTGGTGGCGAAGGTCATGGACGGACTCGTTTCCGGGATTGTCGAGCAAAAATATGGCGCGATACTGCCACCGCAGGACATCCTCTCGAAGGAGTTCGACGTGAGCCGCACCGTCATGCGCGAAGCGCTCTCGATGCTGCTCGCCCGCCACATGCTGGATGTGCGGCCGAAAACGGGCACGCGCATTCGTCCGATGAGCGACTGGCGCCTCATCGACGAGGACGTGGTGAGCTGGCGCTTTCGCGCGAAACCCGACCAGACCTTTCTGCGCGATGTAATCGAATTCCGCATGCTGATCGAGCCCCGCGCGGCCGCGCTGGCCGCCGCGCGCGCGACGCCCGACGAGATCGCCGGCATCCGCGATGCGTTCGACGCGCTTTCGCGTCTGAAGGTGGGCGAGCCGGAATATCAGGCAGCCGACGAGGTGCTGCACACGCGCATCGTTGCCGCCAGCGGCAACCAGTTCTTTCGTCAGATGACTGCCATCGTGCGCGGCGCGCTCGTGACGGTGAACCCGATCGTCGACGGCATCGAGTCCGTGCGCGAGGCGACGCTTGCCGCGCAGAAGAGCGTCGTCGAGGCGATCGAGGCGAAGGATCCCGCCGCCGCCGAAGCCGCGACGCGCGCGCTCGTCGATCTGGCCGCGGAGGAAGTGGGCCGTGCGTTCTCGTTCGAGCGCGTGAGCAGCCCGCCCGCCGCGCCGAACATGAACGCGCCAGCGGGGGCGTGACGCGCCGTTCGGTTCGCCGCTCGCCGCCAGCAAAAAGCCGGGACATGTCCCGGCTTTTTGTCGTCTGCCGCGCCTCGCGGAATTGGCATGCGATGCAATCAGGCACAATGCGTCGCACGAGAACATTGCTCAGGGAGGGAAGGATTGACCGACACGAACATCACCGGAGAGACGATACGCTGGGGCATCGTCGGCGCGGGTCGCATCGCGCGGCGCTTCGCGGATAGCCTCGCGCACGTCGCGGGCGCGCGGCTCGCCGGCGTCTGGTCGCGCCGGGAGGAACCGGCGCGCGCGTTAGCCGTGGCTTTCGATGCGCGCGTCTTCGGCGATTTCGACGCGATGCTCGGGCAGATCGACGCGCTCTACATCGCGACGATGCAGGACAGCCATCCGGAATACGCATTGCGCGCCTTTGCGGCGGGCAAGCCGGTGCTGTGCGAGAAGCCCGCCGCCGTGAATGCGCGCGCGCTGCAGCGCATGATCGACGCGGCGCGCTCGGCGAAACTGCTGTTCATGGAGGCGATGAAGCCGCCGTTCTATCCGCTCTACCGGCGCCTGCGCGAGCATTTGCAGGCCGACCCCATCGGCGAAGTGGGCCTCGTGCGCGCGGGCTGCTCGGTGGCGAACGTGCCGCCCGATCATCCGTCGTTTTCACTGGAAGCGGGCGGCGGCGCGCTGCTCGACATCGGTATCTACGAGGCGTTTCTCGCGGTGGACTGGCTCGGGGAGGCGCTCGACGTGCAGACCATCGGCCGCCTGGGCGCAACCGGCGTCGACGTGTTCGCGAGCCTGAACGTGCGCCACGAGCGCGGCATCGCGCAACTGTTCTGCGGGCTCGACCTGCAGGGCCGCGGCGACGCGCTGATCGGCGGCACGGGCGGCACGGTGACGATCCACGAAAACTGGTGGAATCCGCTGCGCGCGACCATCGCGTACACGGACGGCCGCAAGGTGGAGCTCGACGAGCCTTTCACGGGCGGCGGCCTCAACTACGAGACCGCGCACTTCTGCGAACTGCTGCGCGCCGGCGCGACCGAGAGCCCCGTGATGAGCCACGCGACGTCGATGCGGATGATCGCGATCATCGACGCCGCGCGGCGCGATCTCGGGCTGCGCTTTCCTTTCGAGACCGACTGAAACAGGAAAGGCCGCATTCAGCGGCCTTTCCGTCCGAGCGATGGCGTCGGCTTTCAGTGCCGTCCGGGCAACGCGAGACGCCGCTCGAAGATCCGCTGCACGAATTCGAGCACGCTGCACAGCACCCAGTACACGAACGCGGCCGCGAGATAGAGCGGTAGCGGCTGATACGTCGCCGCGATGACTTCCTGCGCGCTGCGCAGAAGCTCCGTCACGGTGATGACCGACACGAGCGAGGTGTCCTTCATCAGGCTGATGAGACTGTTCGACAGGCTCGGCACCGCGATGCGCAGCGCCTGCGGCCCGATCACGTAGCGCAGCGTCTGGATGCGCGAGAGCCCGAGGCTGTACGCGGCGAGCCACTGCCCGCTGTGCACGCCCAGAATTGCGCCGCGCATGCTTTCCGAAAGATAGGCGGCGACGTTCGCCGACAGCGCGATGACGCCCGCGGGCGTCGGCTCGAGCGAAATGCCGAGGCTCGGCAGACCGTAATACACGACGAAGATCTGCACGAGCAGCGGCGTGCCGCGCATCACGCTCACGTAACATCGCCCGATCGCGACGAGCGCGCGGTTCTGGCTGATGCCCATCAACGCCAGCACGACGGCCGCGATGAGGCCGAAGAACATCGAATAGAGCGCGAACTTGATCGTCAGTAGCGCGCCTTGCGCCAGCACGGGCGCCGATTGAACGAGCAGGGATGTCGTGGACATGAACGGAAAGCGGTGAAAGAACCGGCGCGCGGCGCGAATCGGGCGGCGCGCACAAAGCGCACATCATAAACCGGCGCTGAAAAAGCGAAGGGCGGCACCGTCGCACGATGCCGCCCCGCGTGCCCTGAAGGCACTGACCTGGCGGTGACTTACTTCGCCGGCTTCGTCACGTCGATGCCGAACCACTTGTCCGAGATCTTCGAGAAGGTGCCGTCCTGCTCCAGCTGGGTCATCGCGTCGTCGATCGCCTTCGCGAACTTCGGATTGCCCTTCTTGAACGGAATGCCCGACGGGTTGCCCGCGCCGACGTTCGCGCCGGTGCGCAGCGGCAACTGCGAGTTCTTCAGCAGATACGCGAGCATCAGGCGGTCGTTCAGCGCGGCGTCCAGCCGGCCGGCGGCGAGGTCACGCAGATACTCGGGCGCGCCCGGATACGTCTTCACGTCGATGCCCGGCACCGACTTCGCCATGTCCATGTAGTTCGTGCCGAGGCCGACGCCGAGCTTCTTGCCCTTCAGATCCTCGAGCGTCTTGAAGTCGCGCTTGTCGTCGGCGCGCTGGATCAGCTGCGCGTTCGAGTACGTGTACGCAGGCGAGAAATCGAGCGTCTGCTTGCGCGCATCGGTGATGCCGACCTGGTTGACGATCACGTCGAACTTGCCCGCCTGCAGGCCCGCGATGATGCCGCTCCATTCGGTCGTGACGAATTCGGGCTTCACGCCGAGCTTGGCGGCGACGGCCTTGGCGATGTCGACGTCGTAGCCGACCAGCTCGCCTTGCGGATTCTTCGAGTTGAACGGCGGGAAGGTGCCTTCGAGGCCGACGCGCAGCGTGCCGCGCTGCTTGACCTGATCGAGCAGGTCCTCGGCGTGCGCGGCGGTGGTGACGGCGGTGAAGGCCGCGCCGATCAGGCTGGCGGCGACGAGTTTCTTGAGCGTGGACAGTTTCATCGTGTTGTTCTCCTCTTGATTCACGATCGATGCGTCAGCAGGTGCGGCGATCATATTGAAATTGCAATCGTCGCGTCATATCGTTTGCTTATTTCTATATGCTTTGGGCGAGCGCGTCGACGCATTCGCGCACGAGCGCCGGGCCGCGATAGATGAGTCCGGTGTAAATCTGCACCAGCGATGCGCCCGCCGCGAGCTTCGCGCGCGCGTCCGCGCCCGAGAAAATCCCGCCCACGCCGATGATCGGCACTTCCGTGCCGACTTCCGCGCGCAGCTTGCGGATCACTTCGTTGGACGCGTCGAACACCGGACGCCCCGACAGGCCGCCGGCTTCGTCGCCGTGCTGCATGCCGGTGACGGCCGTGCGCGACAGCGTCGTGTTCGTGGCGATCACGCCGTCGATCTTGTGCGCGAGCAGCGTGCCCGCGATCGACTTGATCTGCTCGTCGTCGAGATCGGGCGCGATCTTGAGCGCGAGCGGCACGAGCTTGCCGTGCAGGTCGGAGAGGCGCTGCTGCTTGTCCTTGAGGGCGCCGAGCAGGGAGTCGAGCTCGCCCGCGCCCTGCAGTTGCCGCAGATTCTTCGTGTTCGGCGACGAGATGTTGATCGTCACGTAGCTCGCGAACGGGTAGACGCGCTCCAGGCAGTAGAGGTAGTCGTCGGCGGCGCGCTCGATCGGCGTATCGGCGTTCTTGCCGATGTTGAGGCCCAGCACGCCGCGATAGCGCGCGGCCTGCACGTTGGCGACGAACTGATCGACGCCGCGGTTGTTGAACCCCATCCGGTTGATGAGCGCGCCCGCCTCGGGCAGCCGGAAGATGCGCGGGCGTGGGTTGCCGGGCTGCGCCCGCGGCGTCACGGTGCCGACTTCGATGAAGCCGAAGCCGAGCGCGGCGAGCCCGTCGATGCACGCGCCGTCCTTGTCGAGACCGGCCGCGAGCCCGACCGGGTTGCGGAACGTGATGCCCATGACGGTGCGGGGCGAATCGGGGCCGCGCGTCGCGAGCATGCTGGCGAGCCCGGTGCGGGCGGCCGCGCCCAGCATGCGCAGCGTCAGGTGATGAGCGTCTTCCGCGTCCATCTTGAAGAGATGCGAGCGCGCGAGCGGATAGAGGGAACTGAACACGAAATGAAAGCCGGTGGCGGCGGGATTTTTTTAAGACCGCTATTTTAGCGGCATTGGACGCCAGGCCGGACGGGGCGCGTCGCGATGGTTTCCTGGACTATCTCGGCTGGCCCGGGCCGTGGATGCGTCCCGGCATCGGCAGCGTGCCGGCGGACAGCGTGCTCGCGGGATCGAGCAGCGACCAGCGGCCGTCGATCAGGCCTTCCAGCGGCCGGAAATTCGCCTTGTAAGCCATCTTCGCGCTCTCGCGGATCCAGTAGCCGAGATACACGTGCGGCAGGTCGAGGCTCTTCGCCTGCTCGATCTGCCAGAGGATATTGAAGGTGCCGTAGCTGGTTTTCGGCAGATCCGGCTCGAAGAACGTGTACACCGACGAGAGCCCGTCGCCCAGGATGTCGATCATGCTGATCATGCGCAACTCGCCGCGCTCGTCCGGATGCGCCGGGTTGCCCGGCTCGCGAAACTCGACGAGGCGCGAATTGATCCGGCTCTGCAGCAGGAACTGCTCGTACTGGTCGCGGCTGTCGCGGTCCATGCCGCCGCCCGCGTGCCGCGCCGACTGATAGCGCATGTAGAGCGCGTAATGCTCTTCGTCGTAATGCAGGGGCGCGACGCTCGCCACGAGATTGCCGTGCTGCTTCCATACGCGGCGCTGCACGCGGTTCGGCACGAAGCGCGCGACCGGCACGCGCACCGGCACGCAGGCGCGGCAGCCGTCGCAGTAAGGGCGATAGGTGAACACGCCCGAGCGCCGGAAGCCGGCCTTCACGAGTTCGGTGTAGACGTCGGAGTTGATGAGATGGCTCGGCGTGGCCACCTGCGAGCGTGCGACGCGCCCTTCCAGATAACTGCAAGGGTAGGGCGCTGTTGCATAGAATTGCAGCGCGGAAAGCGGTGACAGCGGTAGCTCGTTCGGATGTGTCACGTTGGCGGCTCTCGCAGGCGTCGTCTCGTCGTTGCCAGCCGGCGCGCGAAGCATGGCGCGCCCGGCGGCTGCGTGTCGAATGTCGCTAAAGGCGTGGCGCTCGGGCGTTCAGCGTGCCAGCACGTCGAGAAGGACGGATTTGTCGAAGCGCCAGCTGATCGCCGGTTCCGCGGCCGCTCGCCGAAGATGCGCGACGAACGCGCGGCGGGCAATCTCGCGGCCTCCCAGCGACGCCAGATGCGACGTGTTCTGTTGGCAGTCTATCATCTCTATTTTGTTGCGGCGCAAGTGTCCGACGAGTGCCGCGAGCGCGATTTTCGACGCGTCGGTCCTGTGCGCGAACATCGATTCGCCGAAGAACATGCGCCCGAACGACACGCCGTAAAGGCCGCCCACACGCACGCCGTCGTGCCACGTCTCGACGCTGTGCGCATTGCCCGCGCGATGCAGCGTCGTGTAGGCGTCCACGATATCCGCCGTGATCCACGTGCCGCGCTGGCCGTCGCGCGGCGTGTCGGCGCAGGCGCGCATCACGGCGGGGAAGTCGTGGTCGACGCGGATTTCCCAGGCCGGGTCGCGCACCACGCGCTTCAGGGTCTTGCGCAGCGAATCCGATACCTTGAACTCGGCCGGATAAAGCACCATGCGCGGGTCGGGGCTCCACCACAGCACCGGCTGGCCGTCCGAATACCACGGAAAGATGCCGCGCCCGTAGGCGTCGACGAGCCGCGACGGCAGCAGGTCCGCGCTCGCGGCGAGCAGCCCCGGCGCGCCGCTCGATGCACCGAGCGCGCGCTCGACGGGCGGGAAGGGATCGTCGTCGGCGAGCCAGGGAACCATGTTCTCGGGAAGCGGCGCTCAGCCGTCGCGCAGCGTGCGAAAGATGTCGCCCGTATGCAGCGTGAAGTTGCCGGCGTCGCGGTCGGCGAAGAAGAAGCGCAGCGTCTGGCCGACCGTCGGGAACGCGATCTCGTCCCACGGAATCTCGCTCTCCTCGAAAAGCTTCACTTCCAGGCTTTCCTCGCCGGGATCCACTTCGATATCGAGCAGCCGCGCCAGATAGAAGAGATGCACTTGATGCACGTGCGGCACGTTGAGCAGCGTGAAGAGGCTCTGGATCTCCACGCGCGCGCCGGCTTCCTCGAGCGTTTCGCGCGCGGCGCCTTCGCTCGTCGTCTCGTCCATTTCCATGAAGCCGGCGGGCAGCGTCCAGTATCCGTAGCGGGGCTCGATCGCGCGGCGGCACAGGAGCACCTTGTCGTCCCACACGGGCACGGTGCCCACGACGTTGCGCGGATTCTGGTAGTGAACGGTGCCGCAGTTGCCGCAGACGTAGCGTTCGCGGTTGTCGCCGGGCGGAATGCTCAGGCCGACCTCGTGGCCGCAGACGGAACAGAATTTCATGGAAATGGACGTGGAAAGTGTGATGCGAGTGTATCACCGCACCGCGGCAGCTTTGAGGCGCCTGGTGTGGCTCGGGTATCAGCCGCGCCTGCCTTCTCGCTACAATAGTTGACTGGATTGCCGTGTCCCTTTCATGATCGGGGCGCCTCGCGCGCCCTAAAGCGAACTCCATGTCATCCCTGCCCACCGCTTCTTCTCGTCCCCCGATGCTCGCCACCGCCGAGGCGCTCGACCGTTTGCTCGACGCCGCGCGCCAGGTGGAGGGGCGCGAACGCGTCGACACGCTCGACGCGTTGAACCGCGTGCTCGCGGCGGACGTGACGTCGCCCCTCGACGTCCCGCCGATGCACACCAGCGCGATGGACGGCTACGCGGTCCGCGCCGCCGATCTCGCCGGCGCCAGCGAAACCGCGCCCGTGGCGCTGCGGGTGTTGCAGCGCGTTCCGGCAGGCCACGCGGCCGAGCCGCTCGCAGCCGGCACGGCGGCGCGCATTTTCACCGGCGCGACGGTGCCGTCCGGCGCGGATACGGTGGTGATGCAGGAGATGGCGCAGGTCGCGGACGACGGGCGCGTCGCCTTCGCGCAGGCGCCCGCGGCGGGCGAATGGATCACGCGCCAGGGCGCGGATATCAGGAGCGGATCGGTCATCCTGCCCGCGGGCACGCGCCTGACGCCGCAGGCGCTCGGGCTCGCGGCGTCGGTCGGCTGCGCGCAGCTGGATGTGGTGCGGCCGGTGCGCGTCGCGATTTTCTTCACCGGCGACGAATTGCGCATGCCCGGCGAGCCGCTTGCGCCCGGCGCGATCTACAACTCGAACCACTTCACGCTGCGCGGGCTGCTCGCGAAGCTCGGCTGCGAAGTGACGGATCTCGGCATCGTGCCGGACCGGCTCGATGCCACGCGCGAAACCCTGCGGCGCGCCGCGAGCGAGCACGACCTCATCCTCACGTGCGGTGGCGTCTCGGTCGGCGAGGAAGATCACGTAAAGCCGGCGGTGGAGGCGGAAGGGCGCATTTCTATGTGGCAGATCGCGATGAAACCGGGCAAGCCGCTCGCGTTCGGCGCGGTGCGGCGCGGCGCCGGTGCGGGTGAAGCGGGCGAGGCGTTTTTCATCGGCCTGCCGGGCAATCCGGTGTCGAGCTTCTGCACCTTCCTGCTGTTCGTGCGGCCGTTCCTGCTGCGTCTCGCGGGCGTGAAGAATGTCGCGCCGCGCGAGTATTCGATGCGCGCCGACTTCAGCCAGAAAAAAGGCGACCGGCGCAATGAATTCCTGCGCGCGCGCGTGAACGAATCGGGCGGCCTCGATCTCTTTCCGAACCAGAGCTCCGCCGTGCTGACATCGACCGTATGGGGCGACGGCCTCATCGACAACCCGCCGAATCACACGATAAGCGAGGGCGAGATCGTGCGCTTCATCCCGTTTTCAGAACTGATGTGGTAAGGACACGCCGGACATGAAAGTCGAACTGAGGTTTTTTGCGAGCGTGCGCGAGGCGCTGGGCGTCGCGAACGAAACGGTCGCCGTGCCGGACACGGTGGTCAACGTCGGCGATGTGCGCGCGTGGCTACGCACGCGCGGCGGCGCGTGGGCGGAGACGCTCGCCGAGGGCCGCTCGCTGCGCATGGCCTGCAATCACGTGATGACGGACCCGTCGCAGCGCATCACCGAAGGCTGCGAGGTCGCGTTCTTTCCGCCGGTCACGGGTGGCTGACATGTCGACGCCAACCGGGGCGACGCGCGCCAAAATCCGCGTGCAGGAAGCCGATTTCGACATCAGCGCGGAAGTGGCCGCGTTGCGCGCCGACAATCCGAAAGTCGGCGCCGTTGCGTGCTTCGTCGGTACGGTGCGCGACCTGAACGAGGGCAGCGCCGTCGAGACGATGGAGCTCGAGCATTACCCCGGCATGACGGAAAAGTCGCTGGAAGCGATCGCCGACCAGGCGCGCGAGCGCTGGCGCGGCTCGGACGTGCTGATCGTGCATCGCGTGGGCAAGCTGCAGCCGCTCGACCAGATCGTGCTGGTCGCGACCACGGCGATGCATCGCGCCGAGGCGTTCGAATCGTGCGCCTTCGTGTTGGATTACCTGAAGACGCAGGCGCCGTTCTGGAAAAAGGAAAAGACCGAAGCGGGCGAACGCTGGGTCGACGCGCGCGAATCCGACGATGCGGCGCTCGCGCGCTGGCGGGGCACAAAGCCCTGATCTTCGCTACTTCTCGTCCACCGCTTTCCCGACGAATTTCGCCGGAAACGGCTCCGCCGCCGGACGCTCGGGAAAGCGCGGCACGGGCGCGTCGCCCGTGCGCTGGCGCTTGAGCGCCGCGAGCAGCGCCTGCTGCTCGGCGGGAATCTGATAATCCCAGCCGAACTTGCTGAGCTGCAGGCTCTGCGCGATACGCAGTGCCGGCTCCATGAACTGCACGGCGGCGGCCGGCTCGTAGCGCGCTTCCACGGTGTTCAGGAAGAGCGAAAGCCAGCGCGCGAAGTGGCGCGGCTCGATATCGTCGATCGGCCGATGCGCTTCCTGCACGTTCCCCCGGTATTGCTTCGTGCCGAGCACGAGACTCGACCAGAAGGTCGTCATCTTGGCGAGATGCTCGTCCCAGCGGCCCTCGAGCGCGCGGGAAAAGATCGGACCGAGAAGCGGGTCGTCATCGACGCGGCGATAGAACGCCTCGACGAGCGCGCGCACGTTCGCTTCGTCGGGTTCGCGGTCGCGCGCGGTCGCGGCGGGATGATGGTCTGAATTCATGGCAAGGCATTTTTAACGCAAGGAGCGGGCCGGGCAGCGCGCGGCGAAGCATATTGCTGACGGAAAGCGGTGTCATGCCTCAGAATGTCGGATACTCACGCGGCGCCGCCCCGGACGACGCGATGTCCGTCCCGAGCGCCCCTGCGGATATTAGCCCTCGCGCAGCCGGGCGACGGTCATCTCCCTTGCTGCCGCGCGGACTTTCGCGGGCCGGCGCCGCGTCCTTTCGAGTCCTTTCCCGCGTTCCTCGCCGTCGCGAAGCGTAGCGGCGCCTCAACTTTTTCGCGCGACAATATGCGACTGACCGACTACACCGATTATGCGCTGCGGGTTCTGCTGTATCTGTCCGTGCGGTCTTCCGGACTGTCGACGATCCAGGAGATCTCCGACGCCTACGGCATCTCGAAGAACCACTTGATGAAGATCGTGCAGCAGCTCGGCGAGCTCGGCTGGGTCGAAACCGTGCGCGGCCGCAACGGCGGGCTGCGGCTTGCCGAGCGCTCGCGCGCGCTGACGATCGGCGAGATCGTGCGCAAGACGGAGAAAGACTTCGCGATCGTCGGCTGCTTCGGGGATCGGGCCGACGGTCAGCAGGGCTGCGTGATTCAGCCGCAGTGCCGGCTGAGAGGCGTGCTGGCGGCGGCGCGCGACGCCTTTCTCGCCGAGCTCGACAAGCACACGGTCGAGGAGCTCGCCAATCCGGCGAACGAGCTCGCGCGGCTGCTGGGCATCACCAGCGTCCCGATTCCCGTGACCGGCTTCGTTCCGGGCAGCGCGCCGTGGCTGAACGAACCTTGAGCGAACCTGAGCGCGGAGGCCGGTTTCCGAGTCGGGCCCGCGGGCCCGTCGTTGTCGAAAAGCAAAAAAACGCCCTGAACGAGCGAAACAATGCTTGAAAGCGGCAAAAAGCGCCTCATTTTGGTCGTATTCCGAATTGGAGCTTTAGAAAATGAGAATCGACAAACTCACCACCAAATTCCAGGAGGCGCTCTCCGACGCGCAGAGCCTGGCGGTCGGGCACGACAACCAGTACATCGAGCCGGTCCATCTGCTTGCGGCGCTTCTCGCGCAGCAGGACGGTTCCGCGCGCTCGCTGCTTTCGCACGCGGGCGTGCAGGTCCAGGCGCTGCAGGCGGCCCTCAACGAAGCGATCGATCGTCTGCCGCAAGTGCAGGGCACGGACGGCAATGTTCAAGTGAGCCGCGATCTGGCGGGCCTGCTCAATACTGCCGACAAGGAAGCGCAGAAGCTCAACGACACGTACATCGCGAGCGAGATGTTCCTGATCGCCGTCGCCGACGACCGTGGCGAGGCGGGCCGCATCGCCAGGCAGCACGGCCTGACGCGCCGTGCGCTCGAAGCCGCGATCAACGCCGTGCGAGGCGGCGCGCAGATCAACAGCCAGGACGCCGAAAGCCAGCGCGAGGCGCTCAAGAAGTACACCGTCGATCTGACCGAGCGCGCCCGCGCGGGCAAGCTCGATCCGGTGATCGGCCGCGACGACGAAATCCGCCGCTCGATTCAGATTCTCCAGCGCCGCACGAAGAACAATCCGGTGCTGATCGGCGAGCCGGGCGTGGGCAAGACGGCGATCGTCGAAGGGCTCGCGCAGCGCATCGTCAACGGCGAAGTGCCGGAGACGCTCAAGGGCAAGCGCGTGCTGTCGCTCGACATGGCGGCGCTGCTCGCGGGCGCGAAGTATCGCGGCGAGTTCGAGGAGCGCCTGAAGGCCGTGCTCAACGACATCGCCAAGGATGAAGGGCAAACGATCGTCTTCATCGACGAAATTCACACGATGGTCGGCGCGGGCAAGGCCGAAGGCGCGATGGACGCGGGCAACATGCTGAAGCCGGCGCTTTCGCGCGGCGAGCTGCATTGCATCGGCGCGACCACGCTCGACGAGTATCGCAAATACATCGAAAAGGATGCGGCGCTCGAGCGGCGCTTCCAGAAGGTGCTGGTCGACGAGCCGTCGGTGGAAGCGACCATCGCGATCCTGCGCGGCCTGCAGGAGAAGTATGAGCTGCACCACGGCGTCGAGATCACCGATCCGGCGATCGTCGCGGCGGCCGAACTGTCGCATCGCTACATCACGGACCGCTTCCTGCCGGACAAGGCCATCGACCTGATCGATGAAGCCGCGTCGCGCATCAAGATGGAAATCGATTCGAAGCCCGAAGAGATGGACAAGCTGGATCGCCGTCTCATTCAGCTGAAGATCGAGCGCGAAGCCGTGAAGAAGGAGAAGGACGAGGCCTCGCAAAAGCGTCTGCAGCTGATCGAGGAAGAGATCGAGCGTCTGAATCGCGAATATTCGGACCTCGAAGAAATCTGGACCGCCGAGAAGGCCGCGGTGCAGGGCAGCGCGCAGCTGAAGGAAGAGATCGAAAAGGTGCGCGCGGACATCACGCGTCTCCAGCGCGAAGGCAAGCTCGAGAAGGTCGCCGAGTTGCAGTACGGCAAGCTGCCGGAGCTCGAAGCGCGCCTCAAGCAGGTGACGCAGGCCGAATCGCTGGAGCAGAACAACCCGACGCGTCCGCGCTTGCTGCGCACGCAGGTCGGCGCGGAGGAAATCGCGGAAGTCGTGTCGCGCTCGACGGGCATTCCCGTGTCGCGGATGATGCAGGGCGAGCGCGAGAAGCTCTTGCAGATCGAGAGCAAGCTCCATGAGCGCGTGATCGGCCAGGACGAGGCGATCGGCGCCGTGGCGGACGCGATTCGCCGCTCGCGCGCGGGTCTGTCGGATCCGAACCGTCCGTATGGCTCGTTCCTGTTCCTGGGGCCTACGGGCGTCGGCAAGACGGAACTGTGCAAGGCGCTGGCGGCGTTCCTGTTCGATTCGGAGGATCACCTCATCCGCATCGACATGAGCGAGTTCATGGAGAAGCACAGCGTCGCGCGTCTGATCGGCGCGCCGCCGGGATACGTCGGCTACGAGGAAGGCGGTTATCTGACCGAAGCCGTGCGCCGCAAGCCCTACAGCGTGATCCTGCTCGATGAAATCGAGAAGGCGCACCCGGACGTGTTCAACGTGCTGCTGCAAGTGCTCGACGACGGCCGCATGACCGATGGCCAGGGCCGCACCGTCGACTTCAAGAACACGGTCATCGTGATGACCTCGAACCTCGGTTCGCAAGTCATCCAGGGCATGGTCGGCGAGCCGCAGGAGAGGGTGAAGGACGCCGTCTGGGAGGAAGTGAAGCTGCATTTCCGGCCGGAATTCCTGAACCGTATCGACGATGTCGTGGTGTTCCATGCGCTCGATCGCGCGAACATCGAGTCGATCGCGAAGATTCAACTGCAGCGTCTGCAGGAGCGTCTGACGAAGCTCGACATGCAGCTCGACGTGTCGGATGCGGCGCTCGAGCAGATCGCCAAGGTCGGCTACGATCCGGTCTTCGGCGCGCGGCCGCTGAAGCGCGCGATCCAGCAGGAGATCGAGAACCCGGTCGCCAAGCTGATTCTCGGCGGACGGTTCGGGCCGAAGGACGTCATTCCGGTCGACGTGCGCGAAGGGAAGTTCGTGTTCGATCGCGTGGTGCATTGAAGCGCGGTCTGGCCGTTCCGAACGGAGCGGCCACTCGATCCAAAGGCAACGAAGCGATTCGTTGCCTTTTTTCTTGCCTGTGAGCACCAAAAATCCGGGTGATTGCAAGGATTTTCAGGTCTGAACTCGCCGGATCTGAAAAATCCAGTCGATCGAATGGATAACCGCCGCACGCTGCGTGCTCTCGCTATAATCGGTTCGATCGCAAGGATTTTTATCGTGGAAATCGACATCCGGAACGCACACGATATCGGCGTGGCGGTGCGTGCCGCCCGCAAGGCCCAGCGGCTGCGCCAGGACGATGCTGCCGGCAGCATCGGCGTCAGCGAAAGCTTTCTCGGCAAGGTCGAGAAGGGCGCCGAAAGCGTGCACTGGGGCAAGCTCTTCCAGGTGCTGGAAGGCCTGGGCGTGCGCGTGACCGTCGATGTCCCGGACGAAGCAGGCGAGCTTTTCGCCGGAGAGGAAATCAAGCGCTATGCGCGTGTCGAGCGCGGCGAGAAGCGCCGGCGCGCGCGGGAGGGAACGGATGAGTCCTGAACGCGAAGACCAGGACGCTGCGCCGCAGGTGCTCGCGCGGCCCGAAAGCCGGCGCAACCTGATCGCGAGCATCAACGATGTCGAAGTGGGCGTGCTCAACGCCGATGACGACATCTGGTCGTTCACCTATCTCCCATCGTGGCGCGAGAACGCGGACGGCTATCCGCTGAGTCCCGCGCTCCCGCTGCAAGCCGATGTGCTGCGCGACGGCGGCACGCGCCGCCCGGTCCAATGGTACTTCGACAATCTGCTGCCAGAAGAAGGTCAGCGCACGCTGCTGGCGCGCGACGCCGCGATCCGCAACGAAGCCGATGCCTTTGCGCTGCTCGCGCATTACGGCGCGGAGTCGGCGGGCTCGGTCACGCTCTGTCAGCCCGGCGCGAGAGACACGCACGAACTGGCCGAGCGGCCCTTGCCGGACGAAGCGCTGCAAGCCCGCATCGATGCCTTGCCACGCGTGCCGCTCACGCACGACGCGATCAAGCGCATGTCGCTCGCGGGCGCGCAGCACAAGCTCGCCGTCGTGTTGCGCGACGACGCGCTGTACGAGCCCGCGGCCGCACGCCGTCCACGCATATCCTGAAGCCGAATCGTCAGGACACCGATGACTATCCGAACTCGGTCATCAACGAATGGTTCGTGATGAAGCTCGCGGACAAGCTCCGGCTCGGCGTGCCCGATGTGCACCGGCGCTATGTGCCGTCGCCGGTGTATCTCGTCGATCGCTTCGATCGCGAAGCGCGCGCGGGGCAGTGGCGCCGCCTGCATACCATCGATGCCTGCCAGTTGCTCGATCTCGCGCGCACCTTCAAGTACGAGCGGGGCAGCGTCGAGCAGCTCGCGACGCTCGCCGCGCGTTGCCGCAATCAGGCGGCGGCGCGCACGCGCCTGTTTTCGTGGCTCGTGTTCAACGTGCTCGTCGGCAACTCGGACGCGCATCTGAAGAACCTGAGCTTCCTCGTTTCGCGCGACGGCATTCAGCTCGCGCCGTTCTACGATCTGCTGAGCGTCGCGGCGTACGCTACGCCTTCCTATCAAAAGACCGATTGGCCCAGGCGCGCGTCGTTCGCGTGGGACATTCTCGGCGCGCGATACTACGAGGACTTCGACCGGGCGCTCATGCTGCGCGCGGGCGAGGTGCTCGGCATCGCGACGAAGACGGCGCAGCGGCTGCTGGATGCGCTGGCGGGCTCGATCGTGCGCGCCGCCGCCGATCTCCATGCACGCGTCGAGCAGGAGAACGCGGCGCTCCTCGCCGGGCGGCCGCAACTGGCCGCGACGCTGGGCGGCGAAATGACCTGTCTGCGCGTGATTCGCCACACGATCATCGCGGACATGACGCGCAGGCTTGGCGCGTCGTAAAAGCAAAAGCCCCGCGCGGCGCATCGCCTGCGGGGCCTTCGAAGTCATGCCGCGGAGGAGGGCTCAGCCCTGCTTCGGTTCTTCGCTCTTGCCGAACAGGCCAGCGAGGCCGCCGAGCGAGCCGAGCACGCCGGTCAGATCGAGCTGGCCTTCGGGCGGCACTTCGCCATTCGGCGTTGCGCGATCGATGACGTGCGGCAGCACCGCCGCCAGCATGCCCGAGAGTTGATCGCCCGAGACGCCGGCTTTTTGCGCGAGCGCGCCGACATTGTCCTGGCCGAGTACGTTGGTGAGCGTGTCGGGGCTGATGGGCTTGTTCTCACCCGTGCCGATCCACGACTGGACGATATCGCCGGCGCCGTGCTGCTGGAAGCGCTGAAGGAGGCCCATGATGCCGCCCGGCTGACTGTTGACGAATTCGAGCGCCGCTGCGATCAGCGCGGCCTGGCCGGATTGAGCGGGCTGGCCGCCTTGCTGCGGGGAATTGCCGAGAGTGGAGGCGAGGATATCGAGTAGGCTCATGGCGGTCTCACTATGAGAGGTTGCGGGGTGGGTTCGCTCGCGCCGCCGAGTCCGGCCCGAAGCCGGAAATGGTGACGCGAGCATCGGCCGCGAGCGGCCGTTCGGCGATGATCATACGCGAAGGCAGTTTCCCTTCGTCCGGCTTGCCCGAAGAATCACTGACTGGCAGCCGCGGCGCTGGCGGCCTTGTCTTTCTTGCTTCGCTTCGATTTGGCGGGCTTCGCATTGCTCGCCGCGGACGGGCTCGATGCGCTCGCCGTGGTCGCCCCGGCGCTTTCCTTCTTCGAGGCCTTGGAAGTCTTCGTGCCCGATGCGGCCGTCGCGGCCGGTGGCTGCGCCGTGGTGACCGCCGGCGAAGTCGCCGCCGTGGCGGCCGTCGAGGATTTGACCGTCGAGTTCGGCGCGGCGCTGCCGCCTTGCGTGGTCGTGGCCGAGGTCGCGGGCTTCGTGGTCTTGCCGGTCGGCGGCAGCGACGAGCCGCCGATCGTCAGGCCGTTCTGCTCCAGATTCGTCACGGACTTGGTGCCCAAACCCTTGACGCGGTTCGCGAGATCGTCGGCGTCCTTGAACGGGCCGTTCTTCGTGCGCTCGTCGACGATCGCCTTCGACTTCACGGGCCCGAGGCCCTTCACCGATTCCAGCGCGGCTTGATCTGCGGTATTGACATCGACCGCGGCGAAGGCCGCACCGACGGACAGCATGAACGCGAGGCACAGCATCAGCAGCTTTTTCAGCATGACGGCACTCCAGGCTTGAGAGAAAGAATGACGGATCGATAAGTTCGGGCCAATTGGGAAGATGCCGTTAAGGATAGGGCAAAAACCCGTCCCGAACGATGACGGCTCGCATTGTGCACGACCCCACCGCGTGCGCCGCGCTTCCGCACAATCTTTAACGTTGTGAAACGCCGGACGGATGACGTTGCACATTTTTTTGTCTGTCCCTGCTTCGCGCTGCAAGCCTTTGCGCCGTTTCGGCCCATCACCTGGCGCCGTGCGAGGCGGCTTTGGCGTAGGCGCCGCGCACCTCGAAGCCGACCTTGTCGACGACTTCGCCGCGTGCATCCACGAGTTCGAGCACGTGGCGCCCCGGCCACGGAAGCCAGGCCGCGCGGGCATCGCGGCTGTACGGCTTGCCGTCGAGCCGCCACGCGAGGCGCGCGCCGCTGTCCGCGCGCTCGAACCACACGCGCTGGCGCGCGGGTGGGATGTCCGGGTCGAGCGCGAAAATGGTGCCGTCCGTCGGCGCGCCGATGCGGGCCGCCTGCGCATCGGAGCTGGCGCCCCGAACGGTCCGCGCCGCATTCGCCGTGAGTCCGATGGCGCTCATCTGCGTGCCGCGTACGAACCATTCGTGGCGAGCCGGCTCGATGTCGTCCTGATACGTGACGCTCGCGCGCACGACGCCCGCCGGCGCTTGCGGCGCACGGCTGTCCGAGCGTCGATTCAGATAGTTGACGAGCGCGTTCCATGCCGGCGCGGCGCCCGTCACGCCTGAAACGTCCCACATCGGTGCGCCGTCGGCATTGCCGACCCACACGCCCACGGTGTATCGCGAGGTGAAACCGACCGCCCAGTTATCGCGCATGTCCTTGCTGGTGCCCGTCTTCACCGCGGCGAAGGTGCGCGTGGCGAGCACGTTGTCGAAGCCGAAGGTGCGGGTGCGCGCGTTGTTGTCCGCGAGGATGTCGGTGACGATGAAGCTCGCCTCCGGGCTGAACACGCGCGTGCCGGCCGGCGCCGGGCGACGATCTACCAGGACTTCCTTCGGGGCGTCGGCGAGATCGAAGAAGGGCCGCGCGATGCCGGCGTTCGCGAGCGCCCGGTAGGCATTGGCGAGCGTCGCCAGCGTGACGTCGGCGCTGCCGAGCGCGAGGCTGAAGCCGTAGTAATCGCCCGCTTGCGAGAGCGGCAGGCCGAGCGCGACGAGCGTTTTCGCGAAACGGTGCGGCGTGACCATCACGAGCGTGCGCACGGCCGGCACGTTCAGCGACGAGCCGAGCGCCGTGCGCACGCTCACCCACCCCTTGAAATCGTGATCGTAGTTCTGCGGAATGTAGAGGCCGCCGCCGGTCGCGAGATCGAGCGGCGCGTCGTCGAGCAGCGTGGCGGCAGTCACGCGCTTCTCGTCGATCGCCTGCGCGTAGAGAAAGGGCTTCAGCGTCGAGCCGGCCTGACGCGCGGCGAGCACGGCATCGACTTCCGGCGCGTTCGACAGCCCGCCCGCCGAGCCGACCCACGCGAGCACGTCGCCCGAGCGGTTGTCGATCACAATGGCCGCCGCGTCGTGCACGTTGCGCGGATGCGCGGGCGCGTTCAGCTCCGCGAGCGTGCGCGCGAGCGTATCGCGGGCGAAGCGTTGCAGGCGCGCGTCGAGCGTTGCGCGCACGCGCGCGCCCGCGGCCGGATGTACTTCGCTTGCAATGCGCCGCGCGAGGTGCGGCGCGAGCGCGTCGTCGCCTTGAGCGAAGGCGGGCGCCGAAGCGGTGCGCGTGAGCATCAACTGGACGTAGCTCGTCAGGTTGACGCACGGATCGACGTCGCGCGCACCATGCAGCGCCTGCATGTCGCGCAGGATCGTGCACGTGCGCGCGGCGACTTTTGCGTACGGCGCGTTCGGCGCACGCACGAGCGCGGCGGCGAGCGCGGCCTCGCGTTCATCGAGACCGGAGGGGGCTTTGCCGAACAGCGTCTGCGAAAGCGCGGACAAGCCGACGATCTCGCCGCGAAACGGCACGAGATTCAGATACGCCTCGAGAATCTGATCCTTGCGCCAGCTGCGTTCGAGCCATAGCGCGCCGACCGTCTGCCGGGCTTTTTCCCCGATGGAACGGCGTCCGGTTGGCTTGCCATCTTCCTCGATGAGACCGGTGAGCTGCATGGTCACCGTGGACGCGCCGCGCGTGCGCGTGTTCCACAGATTGCCCCACGCGGCGGCGGCCGCGCCGCGCCAGTCGACGCCCGCGTGCTCGTGGAAGCGCTTGTCCTCCGACACGACGATCGCCTCGCGCAACGCCGGCGACACGTCCGCGAGCGCGACCCAGTCGCCGCGCCGCGCGCTCGTGTCGATGCGCGTGCGGGCGAGCGGTTCGCCGTCGCGGGAAAGCAGCACCCAGTCGGAGCTGCGCCACTTCGTGCGAACTTCGTCGAAGCTCGGCAACGCGTGCGCCGCCGCCGGCAGCACGCACGCGATGACGAGGCAGGCGGCGCGCTTCATGGCATCACTTCGCGGCAAGCGGCTTGACGATCACCGGCGCGTTCGGCAGCGCGCCGAACGACGCAGGCGCGTAGAGCGCTTCGACGCGCGTCGGCGGCAGGCCGAAGGTACCCGGATTGTTCAGCCGCATCGTGTATTCGACCTGCAGCTTGCCTTTGGGCAGATAGTCGTAATACGCACGATAGCCATCGAAGCCGCGCTCGACGAACGCGGGCCACGCGCCGCGCTCCTGCTTCTCGCCCGAGGTCGCCGCTTCGGAATCGCGGCCGAGGCCGGAGCCGAGAATCGTCGCGCCCGCGGGAATCGGATCGTTCACGACGACCCAGGTCATGTCGCTTTGCGCGTCGATGTCGAGATGCACGCGCACGATGTCGCCGCGCGAGAGCACGCCTTTCACGGCCGGATCGACCGGCGTGACGGTCTTCGCGATGCGATAACCCGCCGCGAACGGCGCCTTCAGCGCGACGGCCGCGAGGCTCTCGATCGTCGCCCACGGCTTGCCGGTGCCGTCCTGCGTGAGCGTGAGCGGGCCCGTCGTCCACGGCAGCATGACGCTGCGCGCGCTCGCGGTCTTCGTCGCGGGCGTGGCCGAGGCGGGCGCAGCGGTCGCGGCCGCGCTCCAGTTCACGCTGTGCGTGAACGCGTCCAATTGAATCGCCATATGACCCGTGACCGGCATGCTCTCGAAGAGCCGCGAAAAACGGCCGACCGCGAGCGCGCCCCACAGATTGGCGGTCGTGGTCTGCCATGCGCCGTTCTTCTGCAGCGCGAGCAGCCCCGCGACGATGCGCGGCATCTCGTCCTTCCAGCCGGGCGCATCGGCGAAGACGAGCGCGGTGCGCGCGGCGTTGGTCTCGGCGCCCGTCATGAGCCACCAAAGGTCGTCGTCGCGCTCGGTCGAGAACGTGAGACGCGTGCCCTGATAGGTGAGGCGCGCACGGATGATCTGCTCCGCCTGCGCGCGCTTCTCGTCGCGATCCGGAATGCCGTCGATGCGCGACAGGATCGCGTAATAGTCGAGCACCGCCGACGTCGGCCACTGATCCGGCGCGATCGTGATCGAGCCGAGCATGCGCGCCTGCGCGAGACCATGGCGCGACAGCGCTTCGATCGCGGCGAGCTTCTCGAAATCGAGATCGTTGCGCGGCGCCCAGAACTTGCGCTCGATCTTGCCGTCGACGAAATTCGCGAGGCCCGCGGCCATCTGATTGCGCAGATCGTCGGGCAGGGCGAAGCGGCCGTCCTGCTTCGCGGCTTCGTCGGTGACGGCGAGCAGGTACGCGGTGAGGGCGGGGCTGCCGCTCGGGCGCTCGTCGTCGGCGGGCGGGAAATAGCTGGCGAGGCCGTCGCGGTCGAGATACGACGGCATGCGCGCCAGCATGCCTTGCCAGCGCGCCGCGTCCATCAGGCCGAGCGCGCGCGATGTCTGCTGCTCGAGGCAACCGTACGGATAACGCTCGAACCAGCGGCGCACGCCGGGCAGGCCGTCCGCGAGCTTCGGCTGCAAGGACACCGCGATGCCGCCGCGCACGGCGCCGTCGCTCGACTTGCTCGCATCGGCGGGCGGCGCGACGGGCAGCGTGAGCATGCCGTCGACCTGTGCGATGGTCGCCTGCTGCACCGTGACGGGAATCGCCGCGACGACGCGCTGCGTGATCTTCACAGCGTCGCTGGCGGGCTTGGCAACCGAAGGTCCGGCCTGTTCAGCCGCGCTGACTTCCCACGCGAGACTCGCGGAAGATTCCGCGCCGAGCACATCGGGCGTCGTCACGTCCCACGCCACTTCCTGCGACGATTCCGGCGCGAGCGCCACCGTGCGCGCATCGAGCGCGAGCGATCCGGCGCGCGGCGTGACGACGACACGCATCGTCCGCGCAGTCGTGTTGCGCAGCGTGAACTGTGCGCGGAACGCGTCGCCGACGCGCACGAGCGGCGGCAACCCCGAGATCAGCTGCAAGTCCTGCGTGCTCTGGATCGATGCGCTGCCGGCGCCGAACTGCCCCGCGCCGACCGCCGCGACCGCGACGATCCTGAAGCGCGTGAGGGCGTCGTTCAACGGCACGTCGACCGTGGCTTCGCCCTTCGCATCGAGCGTGACGCGCGGGTTCCACAGCAGAAGCGTGTCGAACAGTTCGCGCGTCGCGCTGTGTCCGCCGCCGCCGCCCGCGGGCACCGCCTTGCGCCCGAAGTGGCGCCGCCCGATGATCTCCATCTGCGCGGTCGCCGTTTCGACGCCGTAGGCGCGCTGCTGCAGCATCGCGTCGAGCACGTCCCAGCTCTGATTGGGCTTGAGTTCGAGCAGGGCTTCATCGACGGCCGCGACAGCGATCTGCGTTCCCACGGGCGCGGGCTTGCCGTCGGGCAGCGCGACTTTCACCTTCACGTGGGCGCGGCTTCGCACCGTGTACGATTTCGCGTCCGGACTCACGCTCACCGCGAGCCGGTGCGAGGCCGTGCCGACCTTGATCGAAGCGAGCCCGTAACGGAACGCGGGCTTCGACAGGTCGACGAGCGGAGTCGGCGCCTGATACTGACGGCCTTCATACCAGAACGCGCGCGCCCATTCGCCCGGCGCTTTCCATCCCCATGTGAAGAACGAGTACCACGGCACCTCGCGGATGCGTCCGCGCAGCGCGAGCACGGATACGTAGACGTTCGGCCCCCACGCATCCTCGACTTTCAGCTCGACGGTCGGGTCCTTGCCGTTCAGTTCGACGACACGCGTCTCGACGATGCCTTCGCGCTCGACCGCGACGAGCGCCGTCGCCGAACGGAACGGCATGCGCACCTGAAAGCGCGCGGTCTCGCCGGGCTCGTAACTGGTTTTTTCGGGGAGCACGTCGATACGGTCCGTGTTCTCGCCGCCGAACCACAGTTCGTCCTCGCGCGTGACCCAGACGGACGTGCTCGCGTTGGCCGCATGGCCGTCGCCGTCCCGGGCGACCGCGATCAGATCGACGTTGCCCGGCTCCTTCACTTTCGCGTCGCACGACAGCAGGCCGTGATCGTCGCTCGTGCCGCTGCACAGCGTGCCGAGCTCCTTGACCTCGGTGTGGTTGTCGTACGCATAGAAGCCGCCGACCATGCGCTTTCTCGAACTCGACATCACGCGCGCGACGGCCTTGATCTCCACCGATACACCCGCGCGCGGCTTGCCTTGCAGATCGAGCGCGAGCGCCTGCACCGGCAGCGCGCCGCCGACCGACACCCAATGTCCCGCCTTCACGCCGACGGCCACCGCGGCGGGCCACAGCGTGGTGCCGCCGCCGATGGTCTGGATCTCGCCGTTCGGATCGGCGAAGCTGGCTTCGAGCGCGAGACGCTTCGGCGATTCGACCGCGGGCAGCGGCTTCACCGTGAGCATGCCGGCGCCTTCGCGATCGAGCGTCACGCGCAGCTTGTCGGCGACGAGTTTCGTCGTCGCGTTGTCCTGCTGCTCGCTGTCTTCGTCCTCGGCGGGCGCGCTCGCGCCGTCGTTCGCGGGCTTGCGATACGGCGCGAAGCTGAACGCCTCGTATTGCGTCGCGAACGGCGGCGACACGTCGCGCACGAGCGCAGAGACCTGCACCGGCAGATTCGACGCGGGCCCGCCTTGCACATATTCGAGCCGCACCGCGACGGGGGCCTCCTGCGCGGCGACGAGCCCGGGCGATTTGCCGTCGCCGGCCGTGATCGAGCCTTTGAACACCGGCAGGCGGAATTCCTCCACGCGGAAGCTGCCGGATTCGTACGACTGCGTGACGGCGTTGTCGTTGTCGTTGTCGCCGTCGTCGCTGGCGCCGTTTTCGTCGTGGTTCGAAGCCGCCGCGCCGTTGTCGAGCGTCACGCTGTATTCGCCGAGCTTCGCCGCGACGGGCACGGTGAAGGTGGAATCGGCGCTGTGATCCGCCGCCCACTTGAGCGGCAGATGCCAGGTCTGTCCGCTGCCGATGTGTCGGATCGTCACGCGGCTCGGGTAGCTCGACGCAAACGCGAAGCCGTTCAGCGTCTCGACGCGCAGCAGATGCTTCATCGAAACGGTTTCGCCCGCGCGCAGCAGCGTGCGGTCGAACACGGTATGCGCGCGCGTCGTCCGTGCCGCGCTCATGTCGGTCGGCACATTGAAGCGCCACGACTCGATGCCGCGGTTCCAGTCGGACATCGCGAACGCCATGTCCGGTCCGGTGGCGGGATCGTTCACGCGCGCCGACACGAAGAAGCCGCCCCACGCGAGACTGTGCTCGTTGCATGCGCGCGCGGCCGCGAGCGTCTTGTCGATTCTTGCGATGCCTTGCGCATCCGTTTTCGCGGTGGCGATCTCGTCGCCGTTGCAGTCGGTCACGCGCACTTGCGCGTTCGTAACGGGCTTGCCCTTGTCGAGCGTCGTGACCCACACGAGGCTGTTTTCGCGTCCCTGCTTGAAATGCACGCCGAGATTGGTGACGAGCACCGACGTGCGCACGTACATCGCCTGATTCCTGCCGAGCAGCGACGCGCCGAGCGCGGGCGAGCTCAGCTCGACGACATAGAAGCCGGGCTTCGTGAACGGAATGCCGACGACCTCGAAGGGCCGCAATGCCTTCGGATCGGCGGCGGGCAGGGTGAGCGTCTCGACGCCGGGACGCTTCGCGAGCATCGACAGCGAACGGATGTCGATCTGCGGGTCTTTGGAGACCGTGCCGTCGCTGTTCGGGATGATGACCGGCGCGATGCCGTTGCCGAGCATCTCGGGCATGCGCTCCTGAATCGTCGAGCGCGACATCGAGATGCCGTCGAACAGGTCGACGGCGCGCATCCATCGGCGGATGTCCTGATCGGCGTCGAGCTTGAGCTTCGTGATCTGCGACGTGCCCGAATCGAGCCCCTGCACGTGCAGGTCCGCTTCGACGTGACGCAGCGTGACGGGCAGCATCGCGGGCATGTCGGGCTCGGCGAAGCGCTCGATGATGCCGAACGCGCCCGACGAGAACTTCGCGAGCGGCGGCATCGGCGCGGTCGCGGTCCGGAGCGGAAAGAGATCGGCGTTGGCGAGCGGGCGGCCGCTCGTGTCCTTGAGGTTCGCGGGCGCTTCGATCGTGAGATCGGCGTGTTCCGGCAGCGGCGCGGCGAACTCGACCGCGCTCACTTCGGCGTCCTTGTCGCTTGCATCGAAATGCGGGGAGGTCGTGCCCTTCGATCCGCGCAGCACGAACTTCTGCGCATCCGCGCGGCTGATCGGCGCGCTGAGGTTCAGACGCAGCGCACGCAACGGCGTGCAGGGCGCCTTCGCGTTCTCGCGCTCGCACGAGAAGCTCGCCGTGAAAGGCTCGCGCACCGTGAAGTCGAAGCGCTTCTCGACGTCGTTGGCGATGCCGCTCGGCCCCGTCACGCCCGCGCCGTAGACGAGCTGCATCTTGGTCGCGGACGGCAACGTTTGCTCGCAGGTGAGTGTGAGCACGCGATCGCTTTCCTTCTCCAGCTGGAAATGCTTGAGCAGTGCGGCGCGCGTGGCGTCGTCGAGCGTGCGCACCGGAATGCGGTTGCCGAGCGCGTTCGATTCGCACCACACATGCCGGAGCACCGAGGCTTGCGTCGCGGAGCCGTTCAGGCGCAGCACGAAGGCCTGGTTCTCTTCGATGTCGCCGTAGCTCGGCATGATGCGCGTGACGAACGGGCCGCCCGTCTGAAACGCGAAGTGGCGCGGCCCGGAAAGCGCGCTGCCCGCGACGGACTTGAGGCCATCGGAGAGATCGAGCGCGCAGCGCACGCCGGGCGGCAGGTCGTGCTCGAAGTCGAAGGCCCAGGTCCTGGCGTCGATCCAGCGGCCGGAGCCCGCGGTGGCGGTGGCGGGCGCGCCGCTACAGGCGAGCTTGCCGGGCGCGGCGGCGGCAGCGTTGCCGAAGGCGATCATTGGCTCGTCGAACTTGGCGACGACCTGCCGCACCTGCGCGACCTTGCCTTGCGGCGAGACGCTCGCGATGCGCGCGGCATCGGCTCGATGGATCGCGGCGCCCGTGCCGAGCACGGCGATCAGCGTGGTTGCGGCCAGGATCCGCTTTTTTTGTGACGTTGTTATGCGGCTCATCCACTCGCTCCGAGTTTCCCTCGACGCGAAATTCTACTGGAGCCTTACGTCCTTCTTTCCGATGATGCGAAGTCGATGATGTTTTTCAACAAATCATCGCATCGGATGCAAGCGGTTCAGCGCGCGTCGACGGTCGGGAGATGACGCGTGCTCACGCGCCGCCAATACAGGAAGAGCCCGATGCCCGCGACGCCGAGACTCGCCGAATTGGCGATCCAGAAGCCGCGCGCGCCCTGCAGCCATGCGGGCACGCCGCCGCCGACGTCGAAGCCGAGCAGATACCCGCCGCCCAGCCCGATGCCCCAGAGCGCGATGGCGTAGATCACGGTCGGCACGAGCGTCACCTTGTATGCCCGCAGGATGAACGCGGTCGTGATCTGCAACGCGTCGCAGAGGTGATAGAAGAAGATGATGAGCACGAGCGGCATCGCGGCCGCGATGACGTTCGCATCCGGCGTATAGGCCGCGATCACCTGCGGGCGGGCGGCGATCAGGAGCACGCCGTACGCGAGCGCCAGCACGCATGCCATGCCGATGCCGTGCCGCGAGATCGAGCGGGCGTCGTCGTAGCGTTCGGCGCCGAGCGCTTGCGACACGAGCGTCGAAGATGCGATGCCGATCGAAAGCGGCGTCATGTAAAGCACCGCGCCCAGATTGCCCGCGATCTGATGGCCGGCGAGCGTGGTCGTGCCGAAGCGCGAGATGAAGAGCGCCATGAAGGTGTACGACGTCACTTCGATGAGATACGAGAGGCCCATCGGAATGCCGAGGCGCAGGAGCGCGAGCTGACGCCGCCAGACCGGCCAGCAGAAGTGCGAGAAGATGCCGAACGGGCGGAAGAACTCGAACCTGAACAGCACCGTCATGCCGACGCTCGCCAGCACCCAGTTGATGAGCGTGCTCGCGAGCGCGCAGCCCGGGCCGCCCAGCGCGGGCACGCCGAAGCCGCCGAAGATGAACCACGTGTTGAGCGGAAACTTGAGCAGGAGGCCCCCGACCTGCAGGAACATCACGAGCCGCGGCTTGCCGACCGCGTTCGTGAGCGAGCTGTAGACGCGAAACGCGAGGCTCGCGGGCAGGCCGAACGAGAGAATGCGCAGATAGTCGACCGTGCGGTCGTGCAGCGCGGGCGGCGCTTTCGCGAGCGAGAGGAGCGGCTCGGGAAAGTAGAGCAGCACGAAGCCGATCACCGCGAGCGCGGCGGCGAGCCACAGCGCCTGACGCGTCTCCGCGCCGATCTCGCTTTCGCGGCCCGCGCCGAAGAGCTGCCCGGCGATCGGCTGCAGCGCGACGAGAATGCCCGTCAGGCCGATATACACCGAGATGTAGACCGAGCCGCCGAGGCCGAGCGCGGCGAGATCGGTGGCGGAGAAGCGCCCGACCATCGCGGTGTCGATCACGCCGAAGGCGATCACCGCGAGCTGGCCGATCAGCACCGGCCACGCGAGCGCCGCGATCCTGCGCACGTCGCTCAGCATGCCGGTCGTGCTGGTCGATGTCGTCATCGCGCGCATCGCGTTACTGCGCCCGGCGCAGGCTCTTCGGACGCAACGGCTTTTTCGCTGGCGGCGTGGGGCGCTCGATGCGCACGTACAGGCGGAAGCGCTCGTCGCGGTCGGCGACGCGCCGGCCTTCCCATACGAGCTTCCATTCGAACGCCGACATCGACGACGGCTCGCCGTAATCCGCGCGGTCCTGGCGCAGGATCACGTCGCAATCCTCGTCGAACGCGAAGTGCATGCCGCCGAAGTAGGCGAAGGTGGCGATCTGCGCGTCGCCCAGGCGCACTGGCGAGATGCAGGTGTAGTCGGGCGGCAGATGACCGGCGATCTGCTCCGCGACGTCGCGATACGTGCGGCTATAGTTCACCACCGGAAGCCACAGGGTCATGAGCAGCACCCACATGAGCGTCGTGCCCGCGCTCGACAGCACGACGCTGCGCCACAGGACCTTCGGATGGCGCGCGAGCCGCCAGCGCGCGAGGATGAACCAGCAGGCGGTAACCGCCACCGCGCACGCGAATGAAATCAGCTTGAACTCGGGATGGAAGCCCGGCGCGAGGCGCGCGAGGTTGCGGGCCATCGGCGCGGGAAAGCCGATCATGCCCGCGGTCCACACGAGCCACACCAGCGAGCCGATGATGGTGAAGCTCAGCATCGCGAACCAGTCGATCGCATTGATCGCGCCGCGCTTGAGCGTGGGCAGCGCGAAGGTGGCGAGCACCGAAAGCGGCGGCAGCAGCAGCATGAAGAGCCGGTTGGTCTCGTGCGCCTGCAGCACGACCAGCACGAGCAGCGGCCCGATGATCGACAGGGGGACGCCCACGTGCGGCGAGCGGCGCTGCCCGCCCCAGCTGACGAACGCCCAGATTGCGAGCGGCCACGCGGGCCACGTGAAGAGCGGCAGGTTCTTCATCGCGTAGCCGAACACGACCGCCGGCGGTCCCGAGAACGTGTAGAAGCTGTTGCGCCACCATTGGCGCAGCCACCATTCGCCGTCGTCGAGGAAGAAATGCAGCGTCGGCAGCACCCAGGCGGCGATCAGCACGATCGCGACCGGCAAGCCGTAGATGACGAGCGGCAAGGCGCGCACCTGCTTCACGATGATCGTCATCGCGAGCGTGCCGAGCAGCAGCGCGAACACCAGCACCGGCGAGCTGGACAGTCCGACCACGCCGATCGCCGCGCCCCATACGAGGCCGCCGTGGATCGGCTTGTCGAGGCTGCGCACGAGGCCGTAGATGAGCATCGCGGTGCCGGCGAATTGCGCGAGCTGCGGCGTGGTTTCGTGGCCGCGCTCGGCGAGGCCGAAGCATGCGAGCAGGATGAGCAGCGCGCCGTCGGCCAGCGTGCGGCCATAGTCGCGCGGTTCGGGCTCGCCGCCAAAGGCGTATTTGAAGGGCTGGGCCTCGTCGCGCCGGCCCAGCAGATAGGCCGAGTACCAGACGAATGCGCAGGCCACGCAGAAGAGCAGGCCCGTGACCACGCGCGAGGCGTTGCTCGCGTCGACCCAAGGACTCAGAATCCGGATCGCCGACGCGCCGAGCCAGTACATCAGCGGGCCGTCGGCGGTCGGCGCCTTGCCGACCAGGTTCGGCAGCAGCCAGTCGCGCGCGTCGCCCGTGGCCATCGTCCACATCACGCCGAAGCCCGCCGCGTCCTCGTTCTTCCACGGATCGCGGCCGAACAGCCCGAACGACGCGTAAGTAATACAGATGGCGAGCAGCAGCCAGCGCGGCAGGGCGCTGGTGGCGGAGGCGGTCAGACGAACGACAGATCGCATGCGATGGGCTGGATGGATAACGGTCCGCTGCTTGTGCGCCTGAACAGCGCAGTAGGGCCGGAGCAACCGGCATTGTAGTCGCGCGGCCGCGTTAAGGGCGGGTGATTGGCGCTCGCTGTAACGAGGCGCAACAACCCTTACCGAATGCAGCAAAGGCGGTGCCGTGGGCGCCGCATGGTTGATGAAAAACACCCGCGGACAAAAAAGGGCAGCCATAGCTGCCCTTTCTGCCTGACCGGCAAAACTCCGGCCGTGAAGTCCGACTTACTTCTTGGTGGAGAAGCGCGCGAACTTGTTGTTGAACTTCTCGACGCGGCCCGCCGTGTCCATGATCTTCTGCTGGCCGGTGTAGAACGGGTGCGATTCCGACGACACTTCGATCTTCGCGAGCGGGTAGGTCTTGCCGTTGAATTCGGCGGTTTCGCGCGTCTGGATGGTCGAGCGGGTCACGAACCTGAAGTCGTTCGACATGTCGACGAACAGGACTTCGCGGTAATCCGGGTGAATGCCTTGTTTCATGGTCTTTCCTGGTATCTGGCGGTAGCCAACCCGCTGCGGCGCGTCTTTTGACCTGCGCGAGTCACTTGCCTAGGGTCGAAAAACGGCGATTATGCCAGAAAATCAGTCGGTTGACATCTTTTTCGAAGGTTCTGGCGCACCTTGCACGACGAGCGCGCCGACGCCCGCCGGATCTTGCCGGTAATAGCGCGCGAGCAGCCGGTACAGCTCGGGATATTCGGATTCGAACGCCTGCGGCGTGACGAAGAGGGCTTCGCTGCACACGGCGAAGAACTCGGACGGGTGGTCCGCGGCGTACGGGTCGATGAGCGATTCGCGCTCGAAACGGCTCCAGCGGCGCTCCGGCACGGCATCCACGCGCGCGCAGAACTGGTCGTAGGCATTGTCGAAGATATCGGCCCAGGCGGTGGAATCGAGCGGCGCATGCCAGCGGCGATAGAGCGGCGGATGACCGTCCGCCTCGCCCGTCACCATGTCGATCTTGTGCGCGAACTCGTGGATCACGACGTTGTAGGCGTCCGAGCCGTCGGCCATCTGCGCGTCCTCCCACGAGAGCACGACCGGGCCGCCTTCCCATGCCTCGCCGCTCGCGTCGTGCTCGATCTCGTGCACGACGCCGTCCTCGTCCTCGACCGTCTTTCTGATGATGAACTCGCCCGGATAGACAATCACGCCCACCCAGCCGCGATAGAGATCGAGGTCGAGATTGAGCACCGGCAGGCACGCCTGCGCGGCAATGGAGGCGATCATCGCGTCGGTCAATTCGAGCTCGTGCGCCGTCGAGAATTCCTTCTGCGCGATGAACAGGCTCGCGATCTCCCGCAGACGCACGAGATCGGCCGCGCTCAGATGGCGGAAGAAAGGGTATGCGTCGAGCGTGCTTCGCCACAGCGCGTCGTCGATTGCGTACTTGCGCAGCGCGCGCTCGCGCCGTTGAGCGCCGAACCAGCGGGAAAAGAGGTTGGCCATCGGTGGGTCGAATCACGGGAACAGACCGGATTGTACGGACGACGGGCGCCGCAATCGTGAAGAAGTGCAAACGCGGCGCGAAAAAAACCGCCTGACGGTGCAGGCGGTTTCTTCGTGCGTCGGACGAGAAGCGGATCAGCCTCCGCCGCGGCGCATCATGTCGAAGAACTCGGCGTTGTTCTTCGTCTGACGGATCTTGTCGAGCAGGAATTCCATCGCCTCGACCTCGTCCATGTCGTGGATGAACTTGCGCAGCACCCAGACCTTCTGCAGCAGGTCCGGCTTGATGAGCAGTTCCTCGCGGCGCGTGCCCGACTTGTTCAGATTGATGGACGGATAGACGCGCTTTTCGGCGAGACGGCGTTCCAGGTGCACTTCCATGTTGCCGGTGCCCTTGAACTCTTCGTAGATGACGTCGTCCATGCGGCTGCCGGTTTCGATCAGCGCCGTACCGATGATCGTGAGCGAGCCGCCTTCCTCGATGTTGCGCGCCGCGCCGAAGAAGCGCTTCGGACGCTGCAGCGCGTTGGCGTCGACACCGCCCGTCAGCACCTTGCCCGAAGCCGGCACGACCGTGTTGTAGGCGCGCGCGAGACGCGTGATGGAGTCGAGCAGGATCACGACGTCGTGCTTCATTTCGACGAGGCGCTTCGCCTTCTCGATGACCATTTCGGCCACCTGCACGTGACGCGCGGCGGGTTCGTCGAAGGTCGAGGCGATCACTTCGCCCGCCACCGAGCGCTGCATTTCCGTCACTTCCTCAGGACGTTCGTCGATCAGCAGGACGAACAGCACGATGTCGGGATGGTTCTGCTTGATCGCATGCGCGATGTGCTGAAGCATCACGGTCTTGCCCGATTTCGGCGAGGCGACGAGCAGGCCGCGCTGGCCCTTGCCGATCGGCGAGATCATGTCGATGATCCGGCCCGTCACGTTTTCCTCGCCGCGCATTTCGCGCTCGAGCGGCAGCGGCTTGTTCGGATGCAGCGGCGTGAGGTTCTCGAACATGATCTTGTGTTTCGAGGCCTCGGGCGGCTGCCCGTTGACTTTGTCCACCTTCACGAGCGCGAAGTAACGCTCGCCGTCCTTCGGCGTGCGCACTTCGCCTTCGATCGTGTCGCCGGTGTGCAGATTGAAGCGGCGGATTTGCGACGGGCTGATGTAGATGTCGTCCGTACTCGCGAGATACGAGGTCTCGGGCGAGCGCAGGAAGCCGAAGCCATCGGGCAGCACTTCGAGGGTGCCGTCGCCGAAAATCGTGTCGCCAGCCTTGGCGCGCTTTTTAAGAATCGCGAACATCAATTCCTGCTTGCGCAGGCGGTTCGCATTTTCGATCTCGAGGCCATTGGCCATCTCGATCAGTGCAGACACGTGCTGAGACTTGAGCTCGGATAAATGCATACGGATTTCCCGCCGGGGAGAAGAGGTGCGACAGAAAGATTTGGGAGAAGAGGTGAGCGGAACCGCTCGAGACTTAATACTTCTTGAACTCTTGTAATACTAGCATAGCACACGCCGCATGCGCCTCGGGTGGGCTTGGGCGGGGCTGTTCGGCCGATGTTGTCGTGCGACAACATCGGCCGCACTGGAGTTGCGCTGTTATCGCGTTGCCGATGCCCGAACCGGGCGCCGAAGGATGCCGGCGCCCGCCGATGATGCCGTTACAGGTTGCTGTCGAGGAACGCGGTCAGTTGCGACTTGGACAGCGCGCCGACCTTCTGCGCGGCGACCGCGCCGTTCTTGAAGAGGATCAGCGTGGGAATGCCGCGCACGCCGAACTTCACCGGCGTCGACTGATGCTCGTCCACGTTGATCTTCGCGATCTGCAGGCGATCGCCGTAATCCTTCGCGACTTCGTCGAGGATCGGGGCAATCATTTTGCACGGACCACACCATTCGGCCCAGAAATCGAGCAGGACAGGTTTATCCGACTTGACGACATCCTGTTCGAAAGAAGCGTCGCTGATGTGCTTGATTGATTCGCTCATTGTCTGAATACCTCTATTGATTCGAGGCCCGCGTTTGAATGCTCGCCACGATACACCAAAACTGAAAAGAACTTCGTCGCCAACGGGCGGGGGTAACCCCGCATGCCGTGCGCCAGAACGACTCGCGACCGGCGGCAAATGATCCGCGAAGGGGCCCGAATGCACCACCGGGCGTCACTTGCGGGTAATTCACATGTCATCTTAGCCTACTTTGCTATCCGTTGCCGGGTGCTGATAGGGCCGATCTGAGGGCGAAAGCACCAAGTACAAGAGGGCGCTCGAGTGCCCGGTGCGGGCGCACGGAGCGAGCGGCGCACGCGCTTCATCGAAGCCTTCCGGGAGCGCCGGGCCGCGTGATACAATTCGACGTGACGGGCCTCCTCGCATGGTGGCGCGGTCAACCTGGTCAGGTCGGGAACGAAGCAGCCACAGCCGCTTTCCACCAGTGCCGAGGGTCGGGCTCGTCACCTTCCGCTTTTCCTCCTGCTTTCCTTCCGCGTTTTCCCCTAGTCAATCTGCTGTGTCGTCGCGCGCCATTCGGGTGTGTTCGGGTGCGGTGATTCCGTGCGTCCGCATGGCACACGAGCACTGTGTCCAGGCACGTCGACGCCCTTTTGGAACGGCGTTTGCGCCAGGTCGTTGCTGATACAATTTCGCGCATGACCTATCAAGTTCTCGCACGCAAATGGCGGCCGAAATCGTTCGAGTCGCTCGTCGGCCAGGAGCACGTCGTCCGTGCGCTCACGCACGCGCTCGACGGCGGCCGCCTGCACCACGCCTATCTTTTCACGGGCACGCGCGGCGTCGGCAAGACGACGCTCTCGCGCATCTTCGCGAAGGCGCTCAATTGTGAAACCGGCGTGACCTCGAAGCCGTGCGGCGTGTGCCGCGCGTGCCGGGAAATCGACGAGGGCCGTTTCGTCGACTATGTCGAAATGGACGCGGCGAGCAATCGCGGCGTCGACGAAATGGCGGCGCTGCTCGAGCGCGCCGTGTATGCACCCGTCGATGCGCGCTTCAAGGTCTATATGATCGACGAAGTGCACATGCTCACGAATCACGCCTTCAACGCGATGTTGAAGACGCTGGAGGAGCCGCCGCCGCATGTGAAGTTCATCCTCGCGACGACCGATCCGCAGAAGATTCCCGTCACCGTGCTCTCGCGCTGCCTGCAGTTCAATCTGAAGCAGATGCCGGCGGGGCACATCGTGTCGCATCTGGAGAACATTCTTCGCGACGAGCGCATCGTGTTCGAGCCGCAGGCGCTGCGCCTTCTGTCGCGCGCGGCGGACGGCAGCATGCGCGATGCGCTCTCCCTGACCGATCAGGCGATCGCCTATTCGGCCAACGAAGTCACCGAGGACGCCGTGCGCGGCATGCTCGGCGCGCTCGATCAGCGCTACCTGATCCGTCTCGTCGATGCGCTCGCCGCCGGCGATGGCGAGCTCGTGCTCTCGATCGCCGATGAAATGGCGCTGCGCAGCCTGTCGTTCTCGACGGCATTGCAGGATCTCGCGAGCCTGCTGCACCGGATCGCGTGGGCGCAGTTCGCGCCTTCGTCGGTGCTGGACGAATGGCCGGAAGCCGCGGACATCCGCCGCTTCGCCGAGACGCTTTCCGCCGAGCAGGTGCAACTGTTCTATCAAATCGCAACCGTCGGGCGCAGCGAACTCGGTCTCGCGCCGGACGAATACGCCGGCTTCACGATGACGCTCCTGCGCATGCTCGCGTTCGAGCCCGCGGGTGGGCCGGGCGGTGGCGGCGTCGCGGTCGGCGCGCCTTCCGGTGCGAAGGCTGCGCGAAGCGCGGCGCTCGCCGGGGCGACGGTCGAGCGTGCGGTTATGCCGGCGCCGGCGCCCGTGGCGAAGGCCGTTACGCCTGCATCCGAAGCATCCGAAACATCCATAGCATCCGAAGCCGAGACGGTGATCGTCGAGGCAAAGCCGCGCGCGCCCGTAGAATCCGTTGCCGAAAGCGCGAATCCCCTCGCGGCGAAGCCCGCCGCTTCGGTCGAAGCGAGCGAGCCGATCGCGAGCAAGCCCGCGCCGGTGCCGAGCGCCGCACGACAGGCCGCCGACGAAGCCGCGCCCGCCGCATCGCGCGCCCCGGAACCCGAAGCCGTGGTGCCGCGCGCGGGAAGCGGTGCGAGGGCGGCGCTCGAAGTCCTGCGCAGCGCGGGCATGCGTCTGTCGTCCGAGCGGGGCGCACGCGGTGCGCCCGCTGCGCAAACGGCCGCGCCCGCCGCGCCCAAGCCAGCCGCAAAACCCGCGGTGCAGGTCCAGGTGCCTGCGCCGCGCCGCGCGCCGGCCGCGCCCGCCGCGTCAGGCGCGTCCGAACCGAAGCCCGCTGCCGCCGGGGAGCGCAAGTCGAACGTCGTCCCGCCGTGGGAAGACATGCCGTCCGACGACTATCCGCCGCCGGGATCGGAAGACGAATACTTCGCGCCGCCCGACGACGGCTTCGTGCCCGCCTTCGACAGCGGCCCCGACGACATGCGCTTCGCCGGCGGCGAGTCCTCGGCAAGGCCTGCGCCGCAGCCGAAAATCGACACGACTCCGCTTCCGCCCGCGGTGCCGCTCGATGCGCTCGGCGTCGAAGGTGAATGGCCTGCGCTCGCCGTCGATCTGCCGTTGAAGGGCGTCGCCTACCAGCTTGCGTTCAACAGCGAGCTGACCGCCTGCGACGGCAATTCCATCACGCTCGCCGTGCCGGTGCAGATGTACGCCGAAAGCTCGCACGTCGCGAAGCTCAAGGCGGCGCTCGCCGAGAAACTCGGCCGCGCGGTCGAAGTCAACGTCAACGTCGGGCCCGCGCGCCGTACCGCCGCAGCGCTCGACGCCGCCGAGCGCGCGCAGCGCCAGCAGGAGGCCGAGCAGGAGATCAAGCAGGATCCGTTCGTGCAGTCGCTGATCCGCGACTTCGGCGCGAGCATCGTGCAGGGTTCGATCAGGCCGATTTCCGCATCGGGCACGAATCCGTCGTGAATTGAAGCGCGCGGCGCGTGTTTCGGCGCCGTGCATCCACACTGAATACCGAGCGCACGCGCCAGCCGCGCGCTCGCCCGCCTCACGTTTTCCAGGAAGGAGCCGAACCATGATGAAGAACCAACTCGCCGGGCTGATGAAACAGGCTCAGCAGATGCAGGAAAACATGAAGAAGATGCAGGACCAGCTCGCGCAGATCGAGGTCGAGGGCCAGTCCGGCGCCGGTCTCGTGAAGGTGACGATGACCTGCAAGAACGACGTGCGCCGCGTGCAGATCGACCCGAGCTTGCTCGCCGACGACAAGGACATGCTCGAAGACCTGGTCGCCGCCGCGTTCAACGACGCCGTGCGCAAGGCCGAGGCCACCACGCAGGAAAAGATGAGCGGCATGACGGCCGGCATGCCGATGCCGCCCGGCTTCAAGCTGCCGTTTTGATCACGCGCACCGAAGCGCGGCGCTTCGGTGCGCCCACGAGGACACATGAAACAACCTTCCGCCCTGTCGGCGCTCGTCGAGGCGCTGCGCGCGCTGCCCGGCGTCGGACCGAAATCGGCGCAGCGCATGGCGTATCACCTGATGCAGCATGACCGCGCGGGCGCCGAGAAGCTCGGACAATCGCTCCTCTTCGCGACGGAGCATCTGAAACACTGCGCGAAGTGCAACACCTTCACCGAGGCGGACGTCTGCGAAGTCTGCCAGGACGAGGAGCGCGACCCGGCGCTTCTGTGCGTCGTGGAGACGCCGGCCGATCAGATCATGCTCGAGCAGACGCTCACGTACCGCGGGCTCTACTTCGTGCTGATGGGGCGGTTGAGCCCGCTCGACGGCATCGGTCCGAAGGAAATTCACTTCGAGCGGCTCATCGGCCGCGCGCTCGACGGCGTGGTGAAGGAAGTGGTGCTCGCCACCAACTTCACGAACGAGGGCGAGGCGACCGCGCACTATCTCGCGCAGACGCTCAAGTCGAAAGGGCTGAAGGTCACGCGGCTCGCGCGCGGCGTGCCGGTCGGCGGGGAGCTCGAATACGTTGACGCGGGCACGATCGCGCGCGCGATGCTCGATCGCCGCTCGGTCTGAGCGCGTCAATCTCCAGGAAAGAACCGATGACAGAAACCGAAGCCCTCGCGCTCGCGACGCATCGTCATTACAAGGGCGGCCTGTATCGCGTGATCGGCGTCGCGCGGCACTCTGAAACAGAGGAAGCGATGATCGTCTACGAGCATCTGTGGCCGCACGAGCGCGGCCTGTGGGTGCGTCCCGCCGCGATGTTCAACGAAACGCTCGCCGATGGCACGCCGCGCTTCAAGCCGCTCGACATTCCGCTCTGACGCCCGCAAACAAAAACACGGAGGAGACAAGACATGAGCGCATCGACGGGGCCGCTTGCCGGCGTCAAGGTGCTGGAACTGGGCACGCTCATCGCCGGGCCGTTCGCCGCGCGTTTCATGGGCGAATTCGGCGCCGACGTCATCAAGATCGAAGACCCCAGCGGCGGCGACCCGCTGCGCAAGTGGCGCAAGCTCTATCCCGAAGTCGGCGGCACGTCGCTCTGGTGGGCGGTGCAGGCGCGCAACAAGAAATCGGTGACCGTCAATCTCAAGGCCGAAGAGGGCAAGGAGATCGTGCGGCGGCTCGCGAAGGAAGCCGATATCGTCATCGAGAACTTCCGGCCCGGCTTGCTCGAAAAGCTCGGGCTCGGCTATGAAGTGCTGTCCGCGCAGAACCCGGGGCTCGTGATGGTGCGGCTCTCGGGTTATGGGCAGACCGGCCCGTATCGCGATCGCCCGGGCTTCGGCGCGATCGCCGAATCGATGGGCGGCCTGCGTCATATCACCGGTTATCCGGATCTGCCGCCGCCGCGCATCGGCATTTCGATCGGCGACTCCATTGCGGCGCTGCACGGCGTGATCGGCGCGCTGATGGCGCTGCATCACCGGCAGGTGAACGGCGGCAGGGGGCAGGTGGTCGATGTCGCGCTGTATGAGGCCGTGTTCAACATGATGGAGAGCGTCGTGCCCGAATACGGCGTGTATGGCCTCGTGCGCGAGCGCACGGGCGCGTCGCTGCCGGGCATCGTGCCGTCGAACACGTATCCGTGCCGCGACGGCAGCATCGTGATCGGCGGCAACAGCGATCCGATCTTCAAGCGCCTGATGAACGCGATCGACCGCGCGGACCTCGCCGACGATCCCGCGCTCGCCTCGAACGACGGCCGCGTGCCGCGCACGCAGGAAATCGACGACGCCATCGCCGCGTGGCTCTCGACGCGCAGCATCGACGAGGCGCTCGCCGTGCTCAACGCCGCCGACGTGCCGGCAGGGCGCATCTACAGCGTCGCCGACATGTTCACCGATCCGCAGTTCATCGCGCGCCAGATGCTGCAACGCTTTCCGTGGCAGGACGGCCGCGAAATCACCTTGCCGAACGTCACGCCGAAACTGTCGGAAACGCCGGGCGAAACGCGCTGGCTCGGGCCCCAACTCGGTGAACACACGGATGAAGTACTTCAAACGCTCGGGTATGATGCCGACGATATCGCGCGGCTGCGGGCGGCCAAGGTGATCTGAACCTCGAGCCGGAACAGCGCTGAAAACGATAAATCCAGGAGACAGACAACGATGAAACGCAGAACGTTCATCGCGAGCGGCGCCGTGCTCGCGGGTGGTGCTTGGTCGGGCATGCCGCTCGCGTTTGCGCAGAACAAGCCGGAACAGGCCAAGGTGTCGATCGCGGTCGGCGGCAAGAATCTTTTCTACTACCTGCCGCTCACCATCGCCGAGCGCCGCAACTACTTCAAGGACGAAGGGCTCGAGGTCGAGATCGCCGATTTCGCGGGCGGCGCGAAGGCGTTGCAGGCGGCGGTCGGCGGCAGCGCGGACGTCGTGTCCGGCGCGTTTGAGCACACGCTGCTTCTGCAGGCCAAGAATCAGTACTTCCGCGAGTTCGTGCTGCAGGGCCGCGCACCGCAGATCGTGCTGGCCGTGTCGAAGAAGGCGATGCCGAACTACAAGTCGGTCGCGGACCTGAAGGGCAAGAAGATCGGCGTGACCGCGCCGGGCTCGTCGACCTCGATCATGGCGAGCTTCGTGCTCGCGCAGGCGGGACTGAAGGCGACCGATGTGTCCTTCATCGGCGTGGGCGCGGGAGCCGGTGCGATCGCCGCGCTGCAATCCGGCCAGATCGACGCGATCGCCAATCTCGATCCGGTGATGACCAAGCTCGACCGCGCGGGCGACATCCGCATCGTGTCGGACACGCGCACGCTCACGGACACCAAGGCCGTGTTCGGCGGCAACATGCCGGCGGGGTGCCTGTACGCATCGCAGAGCTTCATCACGAAGAACCCGAACACGACCCAGGCGCTCACCAACGCGATGGTGCGCGCGCTGAAGTGGCTGCAGACCGCATCGGGCAAGGACCTGATCGCGACCGTGCCGGAAAGTTATCTGCTCGGCGACCGCGCCCTCTATCTGGATTCGTGGCAGCACGTGAAGGAAGCGCTGTCGCCGGACGGCCTGATGCCGGCGGATGGTCCCGCGACTTCGCTCAAGACGCTGCAGGCCTTCGACGAGACCGTGAAGGGCAAGCCGATCGATCTCTCGAAGACCTGGACCAACGACTTCGTGAAGAAGGCGCTCGCCACCGTCAAGGCCTGATCGATGAGCGCGCCATCGAAGCACGCGCTTGCGCTGGAGGACGTCACCTGCACGTTCGCCTCGCGCGAGAATCGTCGCGACCGCTATACCGCGGTCCGCAATACGAGCCTCACGATCGCGCCGGGCGAATTCGTGTCGGTGGTCGGGCCGACCGGCTGCGGCAAGTCCACGCTGCTCAACGTGTCGGCGGGACTGCTCGAGCCTTCGTCGGGCTCGGTGAAGGTCTTCGGCGACGAGCTGAAGGGCATCAACCGGCGCGCGGGCTACATGTTCCAGGCGGATGGCCTGATGCCTTGGCGCTCCGCGCTCGACAACGTGACGGCCGGCCTCGCGTTCCAGGGCGTGCCGAAGCACGAAGCCGATGCGCGCGGCGAGGCGTGGCTGAAGCGCGTGGGTCTCGGCGGCTTCGGCGATCGCTATCCGCATCAGCTGTCGGGCGGCATGCGAAAGCGCGTCGCAATGGCGCAGACGCTCATCCTCGATCCGGACATCATCCTGATGGACGAGCCGTTCTCCGCGCTGGATATTCAAACGCGTCAGCTGATGGAAAACGAGCTGCTCGACCTGTGGGCCGCGAAGCGCAAGGCCGTGCTCTTCATCACGCACGATCTGGACGAGGCGATCTCGATGTCCGATCGCGTCGTCGTGCTGTCGGCGGGGCCGGGCACGCATCCGATCGGCGAATTCGCGATCGACCTGCCGCGTCCGCGCGACGTCGCCGAGATCCGCTCGCATCCGCGCTTCGTCGAGCTGCATGCGCAGATCTGGGGCGTCTTGCGAGAAGAAGTGCTCAAGGGCTATCAGCAGCAGCTGAAGCCCGCCGCCGCCGAATAAGACAATACGATCATGTGGAACAAGCTGCGCCCGAATCGCGCGAATCTCATCGTGTGGCAATGGCTGTTGCTGCTGGCGTGCTTCGCGCTGTGGTACGTGCTGACGAGCCCGACGCTCCTGCCGCCCTTCTATTTCGACGACGCCAACAAGGCCGCCTTCTTCTTCGGTGAGCCGCAGAAGGTGCTCGTGCGCATCTGGGAGTGGTTCACGGGCGGCGAGATTTACATCCACCTGTGGGTGACGCTGATCGAAACGGTGCTGGCGTTCGTCATCGGCACCGTGTTCGGCCTCGGCGTGGGACTGTGGCTCGCGCTCGCGCCGATGACCAGCGCGCTTCTCGATCCCTACATCAAGGCCGCCAACTCGATGCCGCGCGTGATTCTCGCGCCGATCTTCGCGGTCTGGTTCGGCCTCGGCATCTGGTCGAAGGTCGCGCTCGGCGTCACGCTCGTGTTCTTCATCGTGTTCTTCAACGTCTATCAGGGCGTGAAGGAAGTGAGCCCGGTCGTGCTCGCCAACGCGCGCATGCTCGGTGCGAACCGCAAGCAACTGCTGCGGCACGTCTATCTGCCGAGCGCGACGAGCTGGGTGTTTTCGAGCCTGCACACGTCGGTGGGGCTTGCGTTCGTCGGCTCGGTGGTCGGCGAATATCTCGGCTCGGCGCGCGGCGTCGGCTATCTGATCCTGCAGGCGGAAGGCACGTTCGACATCAACACGGTGTTCGCCGGCATTCTCGTGCTCACGGCCTTCGCGCTCGTGCTCGACGGGCTCGTCGCGCTGGTCGAGCGGCGGCTCATGAAGTGGCAGCCCAAGAGCGGGGAAACGGAAAAACTGTAGGCTGTCACGCGCAAGGACGATCGCGCCGGCGCCGCCCTCGACCTGCTCACATCTCGATCACGATCTTCCCCGTCACGCGACGATTCATCATGTCGTCGAGCGCCTGCGGCGTGTCTTCGAGCGCGTAGCGTTTCGTGACGACCGGCCGCAGCTTGCCTGCCTTCATCCAGTCGACCATGGTCGCGAATTCCTGGTCGGCGAGCGCATGCTCGCGCTGCATGTGACCGCCCCAGAATACGCCGACGATGCTGGCGCCTTTCAGGAGCGCGAGATTGAGCGGCAGCTTCGGGATTTCGCCATTGGCGAAGCCGACGACGAGATATCGCCCGCGCCAGCCGATGCTGCGAAACGCCGGCTCCGCATACGCGCCGCCGACCGGATCAAAAATGACATCCGGGCCGTCTCCGCCCGTCAGCGCCTTGATGCGCTCGCGCAAATCCTCTTTCGCGTAGTCGATGGTCTCATCCGCGCCATGCTCGCGGCAGAAAGCGAGCTTCTCCGCGCTCGACGCCGCCGCGATCACGCGCGCGCCCACGATCTTGCCGATCTGAATCGCCGCGAGCCCGACGCCGCCCGCCGCGCCGAGCACGAGCAGCGTGTCGCCCGCCTTCAACGCGCCGCGATCGACGAGCGCGTGGTAGGACGTGCCGTACGCAAGCGTGAACGCGGCGGCGTCGGCGAGATCGACGTCATCGGGCAGCACGATGCAATCCGCCGCCTTCGCGCACGCCTGTTCCGCGAAGGCGCCTTGCGCCGTGTAGGCTGCCACGCGCATGCCCGGCGCGAAGCGCGTGACGCCCGCGCCCACTTCGCGCACGATGCCCGCGAACTCGGCGCCCGGCGTGAACGGCAGCGGCGGCTTGAACTGGTATTTGTTCTGGATGATGAGCACGTCGGGAAAGTTCACCGACGCGGCTTTCACGTCGATGACGAGCTCTCCCGCTTCCGGATGCAGGTCGGGCAGCGTTTCGATGGAAAGCGTGTCGGGCAATCCGTGTTCGTTGCATCGTACGGCGCGCATGTCGTCTCCTTTGAAGTGCCCTCAGTGTAGGGCAGGGAAGGCGTCGGAGGCGAGCCTGCCAGTCGTCGTCGCGCCATGTTTCCTCGGTTACAATCGTCGGATGCGAATCCTACTCAGCAACGACGACGGTTATCTGGCGCGCGGCATCAACGTGCTGCACGACGCCCTGCAGCCGCTCGGCGAAGTGACGGTGATGGCGCCGGAGCAGAACTGCAGCGGCTCGTCCAACTCCCTTACGCTGTCGCGGCCCCTGAGCATTCACCAGGCGCCGAACGGCTTCAACTTCGTGAACGGCACGCCGACCGACTCCGTGCACATCGCGCTCACGGGCATGCTCGACCAGCAGCCGGATCTCGTCGTGTCCGGCATCAACAACGGGCAGAACGTCGGCGAGGACACGCTGTATTCCGGCACGGTCGCCGCCGCGACCGAAGGCTTCATGTTCGGCATTCCGGCGATCGCATTCTCGCTCGTCGGCCGCGACTGGCTTTATCTCGAAGACGCGGCGCGGGTGGCCGCCGAGATCGTCGCGCATTTCCTCGACCATCCGATGCCGGGGCATCCGTTGCTCAACGTGAACATCCCGAGCCTGCCTTACGATCAGCTCGGCGAATGGAAAGTGACGCGCCTCGGCAAGCGCCATCCTTCGCAGCCGGTCATCCGCCAGACCGATCCGCGCGGCAATCCGATTTACTGGATCGGTCCTTCCGGCGACGCGCTCGATGCGAGCGAAGGCACCGACTTCCACGCGGTGGCGAACGGCTTCGTGTCGATCACGCCGCTGCAGCTCGATCTGACTCATACGAAGCTCATGGCCGAGACGCGCGAATGGGCGCGCGCGGGGAGCCGCCGCACATGACCGACGAGCGCGCCAAGCGCTTCCCGCTGGCGCTCGCGGATCTGGTTCGCGAGCCGCGCAAGCCCGCGAACCGCGCGCATGATTCACGCGGCAAACCCGCCGCCGTCGCGCTCAAGTCTGCGGCGGTGCAGCCGGCGCAAGCGGCGAAGCCGGGTCCGTCGCGCGCGGCGAACGCGACGATGAAGAATCCCGCGACCGCGGCGGCGTCCGCGAAACCGGCCACCTCCGTTTTTCCCGCGCGTTCCGGTGCGAAGCCGGCGGCAGGCGCAACGAAACCGGTTTCCGGCGCGAGCAAGAGCGCGGCGCAAACGCATCACGCGTCTCATGCGCCGCGCACCGGCGCATTGCGCGCCGCAGCGCGACCCGCCGAGCGCGACCTGAACGCCGCCGCCACCGCCGCGAGAAAGGGCGCGCCCAATGTGGCGCTGTCCAGCTCGCAGACGCTCACGTCGGAACGGGTGCGCGAGCGCATGGTCGAACGGCTGCGGTCGAACGGCGTGGCCGATCCGCGCGTGCTCAACGCGATGTCGGTCGTGCCGCGCCACATGTTCGTCGATCCGGGGCTCGCCGCGCAGGCTTACGAAGACGCCGCTCTGCCGATCGGCCATCATCAGACCATCTCGAAGCCGTCCGTCGTGGCGCGCATGATCGAGCTGGTCGCGGCGGGCCGCGCATTGAGCAAGGTGCTGGAAATCGGCACCGGCTGCGGCTATCAGGCGGCGGTGCTGTCGCAAGTCGCAACAGAGGTTTATTCGATCGAGCGTGTGCGCCCGCTATCCGAGCGTGCGAAGCTCAATCTTCGGCCGCTGCGCGTGCCGAACATCCGGCTGCATTACGGCGACGGCCGTCTCGGCTTGCCCGCGGCCGCGCCGTTCGACGCGATCGTGATCGCGTGCGCCGGACTCGACGTGCCGCAGGCGCTGCTCGATCAGCTGGCGGTGGGCGGCAGGCTCGTAGCGCCTGTCGGGTCGCAGGCCGCGCAGTCGCAGGTGCTGACGCTCGTCACGCGCGTCTCGGCCACGCAATGGCGGGAAGAGCAGCTCGATCGCGTTTTCTTTGTACCCTTAAAATCCGGAGTGATTTGACACCGATGAGTATCTTGCGTGCTTTGCGAGAAGAAAGTGCGAACCAACGCCTGAGCGCGGCGCAGCGCGGCGCGTGCGTACTTGCGTTGTCCGTGCTGGCGGCCTGTTCGACGCGCATGGACATGGCGCCGGTCGTCGACAGAACGGGCGCGCCCATCGGCACGACGGCGGCGCAGACGCCGGACAACGGTCCGCCGCCGCCCGGCTATTACCGCGTGAAACCGGGCGACACCCTATATCGGATCGCACTCGAAAACGGTCAGAATTATCACGACATTGCGGCGTGGAACAACCTGACCAACCCGAACCAGATCGAAGTCGGCCAGTTGATGCGCGTGGCGCCTCCGGGTGCGAACCTCGCAGCGGCGACGCCGGGCGTCTCGACCGCGCCGATCGCGGGCGGCGGCGTGCAGGCGCAGCCGCTCAACGGCGCGAACGCCTACGCGACGCCGCAGCCGGGCGCGACGACGCAGCCGCCGTACTACGGTCCGAACTCGGGCATGGGCGCAACGCCGGGCGCGACGCCGGGCATGGCCCCGGTGCCGGGCGCACCGGGTGTGCCGGGCGCGGACACGAGCGCGGCGGCGCCCGCCGGCCAGCCGGCATTCATCTGGCCGGCACGCGGACCGATTCTCGGCACCTTCGACGAAGCGAGGAACAAGGGTTTGAACATCGGCGGCGCGGCGGGAGATGCGGTCAACGCGTCGGCCGATGGCCGGGTGGTTTATTCCGGAAATGGACTGCGCGGCTACGGCAATCTCATTATCATCAAGCACGACGCAACTTTTCTCACGGCGTATGCACACAACCGCGCTTTGATGGTAAAAGAGGGAGACGCGGTGACTAAAGGGCAGAAGATCGCTGAGATGGGGAACAGCGATTCGGACCGCGTGATGTTGCATTTCGAAGTTCGCCGGCAGGGAAAACCTGTTGACCCACTGAAGTATTTGCCGCCGCAATAAAGCGAAACCATCATGCCAAAAACGAAGCGCCGCCTGCCGCAAGCCGAGACTGAGACGATCAGCCGACCTTTGCAAGTGTCGGTGGAAGACGGTGCTTCGACCCATGACGACGAGATCGAGAACGTCGATGTCGAAATCGATGCCGGCGAAGAAGGCGGCAGTCGGGGCAAGGATGGTGAAGAAGCGAGCGAAGGCGCAAACGATTCCGCGCCGGACGCCGACGATTTCCGCTCGCTTTTGCAGGCCGAACTCACGGCCGATACTATTCAGCATTACCTGAACCGCATCAGCGTGAAGCCGCTGCTTACCGTCGAGGAAGAGCAGCGCTATTCGCGGCTCGCCAAGGCGGGCGAATTCGAGGCGCGCCAGGTGATGATCGAGCGCAATCTGCGGCTCGTCGTGAGCATTGCGAAGGGATATCTGAACCGCGGCGTGCCGCTGCTCGATCTGATCGAGGAAGGCAATCTCGGGCTCATGCACGCCATCGAGAAATTCGATCCGACGCGCGGCTTTCGTTTTTCGACTTACGCCACCTGGTGGATCCGCCAGAGCATCGAACGCGCGATCATGAATCAGGCGCGCACGGTGCGCCTGCCGGTGCATGTGATCCGCGAACTCAATCAGGTGTTGCGCGCCAAGCGGCATCTGGAAAGAAATTCCGCCAATTCGAACGACGCCGTCGCGCCCGAGCGCCGCGATGCGAGCATCGACGACATCGCGTATCTCACCGGCAAGACGCCCGAGGAAGTCACCGACATCCTCGCGCTCAACGAACACACCGCTTCGCTCGACGCGCCGCTCGACCTCGATCCCGGCAGCAGCCTGCTCGATCTGCTTTCCGACGATCAGAGCCAGTCGCCCGATGCCGAAGTGCAGCACCGCGAGCTCGAATCGCTCACGCGGCTGTGGCTGTCGCGTCTGTCCGACAAGCACCGGCACGTGATCGAACGGCGCTTCGGGCTGAACCACATCGAACCGGCGACGCTCGAAGAGCTCGCCGACGAAATGGGCCTCACGCGCGAGCGCGTGCGCCAGATCCAGCAGGAGGCGCTCGTGCGGCTCAAGCGCTTTTTCGCCTCCAACGGCGTTCGCAAGGACGCCGTGCTTTAACGCTCCCATGCACGAAGCGGCGCCCGCGAGGGCGTCGCGTTCCAGGATTCAATGACACCGATTCTCGTTTTCGACATCGAGACGATCCCCGATGTCGACGGCATTCGCCGTCTCGAAGATTTGCCCGACGATCTCTCCGACCACGAAGTCGCCGAACATGCGTTCGCCGCGCGCCGCGAGCGCGTCGGCAACGACTTTCTGCCGCATCACCTGCAGCGCGTGGCGGCGATCTCCTGCGTGTTTCGTGACAACAACGGCTTTCGCGTGCGCTCGCTCGGCACGCCGGACGACGGCGAGGCGGCGCTCATCCAGTCGTTCTATCGCGTGATCGAGAAGTACACGCCGCAGCTCGTTTCATGGAACGGCGGCGGCTTCGATCTGCCCGTGCTCCACTACCGTGCGCTGGTGCACGGCATCGCGGCGCCGCGCTACTGGGATCTCGGCCAGGAAGATCGCGAGTTCAAGTTCAACAATTACATCAGCCGCTATCACATGCGGCACATCGACCTGATGGACGTGCTCGCGATGTATCAGGCGCGCGCCAACGCGCCGCTCGATGCGCTCGCGAAGCTGTGCGGCTTTCCCGGCAAGCTCGGCATGGACGGCGGCAAGGTCTGGGAAGCGTATTGCGACGGTCACATCGACGAAATCCGCAACTATTGTGAGACCGATGTCGTCAACACGTATCTCATGTACTGCCGTTTCCAGATGATGCGCGGCGGCCTCACGCCCGACGAGTACGCCGACGAGATCAACTTCGTGAAGAACGCGCTCGCGCAGGAAGCGTCGCCGCATTGGGCCGAGTATCTGGCGGCGTTCGCCAAATGAAGGCGTAACGTTCGTCTACAATCTCGCCTTCGCCATTTCGTTAGCCAGGAAGTACGCAGGTGTCTGAAGCCGCTCGAAAAACTCCGCATCGCCGCCGTGCCGCGCCGGCGAAATCCGTCACGCTCGATCCGACCTTCGTCGCGCCCGAGCTCGAAATCGATTCGCTCGACATGGAAGCGCGCGGCGTCGGCCGCACGGTCAACGAGGACGGCGAGCCGGGCAAGGTCATCTTCGTCGAGGGCGCGCTGCCGGGCGAACGAGTGAGCTATTCGAGCTTTCGCAAGAAGCCGAGCTTCGAGCAGGCGCAGGTGGTGAGCGTGCTGCGCGAGAGCGTGACCCGCACGAAGCCGAAGTGCCGGTATTTCGGCACATGCGGCGGCTGCTCGATGCAGCATCTCGACGTGCGTGCGCAGATCGCCGTGAAGCAGCGCGTGCTCGAGGACAACCTGCAGCATCTGTCGAAGCTGCGCGCGGAAACCATGTTCCGGCCGATTCACGGGCCGTCGTGGGGATATCGCTATCGCGCGCGCCTGACCGTGCGGCATGTCGAGAAGAAGGGCGGCGTGCTGGTGGGCTTTCACGAGCGCAAGAGCAGCTATGTCGCGGACATGACGAGCTGCGAAGTGCTGCCGCCGCACGTGTCGGCGATGCTCGTGCCGCTGCGCCATCTGGTGGCGAGGCTGTCGATTCGCGATCGCATGCCGCAGATCGAGCTGGCGGTGGGTTCGGAAGTCACCGCGCTCGTGCTGCGCATCCTCGAGCCGCTGACCGAAGCCGACGAGGCGCTGATCCGCGCTTTCGCCGACGAGCACGACGTGCAGTTCTGGCTGCAGCCGAAAGGTCCGGATACGGTCTACCCGTTCTATCCGCTCGATCGCGAGCTGGCTTACACGCTGCCGGAATTCGATATCCGCATGCCCTTCAAGCCGACCGATTTCACGCAGGTGAATCACCAGATCAATCGCGTGCTGGTGAGCCGGGCGCTCAGCCTGCTCGCGCCGGAGAAGTCGGATCGCGTGCTCGATCTGTTCTGCGGGATCGGCAACTTCACGTTGCCGCTCGCGCGGGTGTCGCGCGAAGTGGTGGGCATCGAAGGCAGCGAGGCGCTGACCGCGCGCGCGCTGGAGAACGCCCGGGCCAATGGCGTCGACGGACACGTGTCGTTCGCGTGCCGCAATCTCTTCGAAGTCACCGCCGACGATCTGCGCGCGCTCGGCCACTTCGACAAGTTCCTGATCGATCCGCCGCGCGAAGGCGCGCTCGCGGTGTCGAAGGCGCTCGCCGACATCGCGCAAAGCGGCGACGGGCCGCTGCCGAAGCGCATCGTCTACGTGTCGTGCAATCCCGCGACGCTCGCGCGCGACGCGGGCCTGCTCGTGCACGAAGCCGGCTACCGGATGAAGGGCGCGGGTGTGGTGAACATGTTCCCCCACACGTCGCACGTCGAATCGATCGCCTTGTTCGAGCGCGGCTGACACGCGATTTCGTTTTCTGCAGTCGCAAAAAAACCGGCTCGAAAGCCGGTTTTTTTGTTGCGGTTGCGTGAAACCCGGTCAGTTCCGGTTGCCGCCGAAAATGCCGAGCAGCGCCAGCAGGTTCGTGAACACGTTGTACAGGTCGAGATAGATCGCGAGCGTCGCGCTGATGTAATTCGTCTCGCCGCCGTTCACCACGCGCTGCACGTCGAACAGCATGTACGCCGAGAAGATCACGATGGCGAGCACGGAGATCGTCAGCATGAGCGCCGGCAGTTGCAGGAAGATGTTCGCGAATGCCGCCAGCAGAATGACGATCACGCCCATGAACAGGAACTTGCCGAGGCCCGAGAAATCGCGCTTGCTGACCGTCGCGATGGTCGCCATGGCGGCGAAGATCACGCCGGTGCCGCCGAACGCCATCATGATCAGCTGCGGGCCGTTCGAGAAGCCGAGGATGAAGCTCAGCAGACGCGAGAGCATCAGGCCCATGAAGAACGTGAAGCCGAGCAGGACGGCGACGCCGATCCCGCTGTTCTTCGTCTTCTCGATGGCGAACATGAAGCCGAACGCGATCGCGAGGAAGGCGATGAAGCTCATCGCCGGGCTGGACGCCGCGAACAGCGAGAAGCCCGTCGCGACGCCGACCCACGCGCCGAGCACCGTCGGCACCATCGAGAGCGCCAGCAGCCAGTAGGTATTGCGCAGCACGCGGTTGCGCACCTCGACCGAGGTGATGCTGCCGTTGCGGCCAAAGCCGTAGGGTGATTCGTTCATGGTTTCTCCTTGCTCCAATTGTCTGTCGTTCGGTCTTCCCGCGACATCCGTCATACAGGAATGATAAGGTGCGCGGACTTAAGCCAGTATTAGGACCAGGTTGGTGCATCGTCCGCGTCGCGCACCTCGGGTTGCAATGCGGCGTTTGGCTCCAATATGGCCCCGACGCGCGCCGAATTCAATAGCCCGAAAGGTCGGTTCCGGCATGGCTGCGGTCAAGTCCTCGCTGGCTTTGATTCTTACGGCGACGTAAGGTTTCAATCGCAATCATACCTTGCTTCGTGCTACAATTGTCGATTCGTTTTAATCCGTAAACCGTTCATTTTTTGGAGTTTTTCATGGCGATCGAGCGCACCCTGTCGATTATTAAGCCGGATGCAGTTGCAAAGAACGTTATCGGCCAGATCTACAGCCGTTTCGAGAACGCAGGTCTCAAGATCATTGCGTCGCGCATGGTTCATCTGTCGCGCGCCGACGCGGAAAAGTTCTACGCCGTGCACGCCGCGCGTCCGTTCTTCAAGGACCTCGTGGAATTCATGATTTCGGGCCCGGTCGTGATTCAAGTGCTGGAAGGCGAGAACGCGATCGCCAAGAACCGCGACCTGATGGGCGCGACCGATCCGAAGAAGGCTGACAAGGGCACGATCCGCGCCGACTTCGCCGACAGCATCGACGCAAACGCCGTGCACGGCTCGGACGCTCCGGAAACGGCGCGCCAGGAAGTCGCGTTCTTCTTCCCGGAAGTGAACGTCTACTCGCGCTGATCGAAGCGTTGATTGCCGCGCCGGCTCATCGAAGGCCGTCGCGGGCATCGCGCCGCAACGCAGGAATGGCCGCATCGGCAGTACAGGCAGGAATTGGCGCGAACGGTCCCGGACATCATGCTCCGGACTTCGCAATCTGAAATGGCAGGACTCGACATGACGAGCAGCACCACCGTCAACCTTCTCGATCTCGACGCCGCCGGGCTCGTCGCGTATTGCGACAGCCTGGGCGAGAAGCCGTTTCGCGCCAAGCAATTGCAGCGCTGGATCCATCAGTACGGCGCCGAAGACTTCGACGGCATGACGGATCTCGCGAAATCGCTGCGCGAAAAACTCAAGGGCCGCGCCAACATGGCGATGCCCGACATCATCAGCGATCACGTTTCCTCCGACGGCACCCGCAAGTGGCTGATCGACGTCGGCAACGGCAACGCGGTCGAGACCGTGTTCATCCCCGAAGAGACGCGCGGCACGCTGTGCGTGTCGTCGCAGGCGGGGTGCGCGGTGAACTGCCGTTTTTGTTCTACCGGCAAGCAGGGCTTTTCACGCAATCTGACGACGGGCGAGATCATCGGCCAGTTGCGCATGGCGGAGTTCGCGCTGCGCAAGTCTCTCGGGCGCGACGTCGGCGGTCCGGGCAAGGGCGAGCGCGTCGTCACGAACGTGGTGATGATGGGCATGGGCGAGCCGATGCTCAATTACGACGCCGTCGTGCCGGCCATGCGCCTGATGCTCGACGACAACGCCTACGGCCTGTCGCGCCGGCGGGTGACGCTGTCCACCTCCGGCGTGGTGCCGATGATGGACCGGCTCGCGGCGGACCTGCCCGTGGCGCTCGCGGTCTCGCTGCACGCGCCGAACGACCCGTTGCGCGACATGCTGGTCCCGCTCAACAAGAAGTACCCGCTGCGCGAACTGATGGCGGCGTGCCAGCGCTATCTGAAAGTCGCGCCGCGCGATTTCATCACGTTCGAATATTGCATGCTCGACGGCGTGAACGACACGGAGGCGCACGCGCGCGAACTGCTCGCCGTGACGCGCGACGTGCCGTGCAAGTTCAACCTCATCCCGTTCAATCCGTTCCCGGAGTCGGGGCTGACGCGCTCGAAGAACGAGCAGATCAAGCGTTTCGCGCAAGTGCTGATCGACGCGGGCATCGTGACGACCGTGCGCAAGACGCGCGGCGACGACATCGACGCCGCGTGCGGCCAGCTCGCGGGCGCCGTGCAGGACCGCACGCGTCTCGCGGAGCGCATGAGCCGTGCGGGAAACAAGGTGATCGACGTGCGTGCGGTCTGACGGCCGCCGATAGTCGCAAGGCAGGCGCAAGTCCATGCCCCTTAAGCGGCCCATGGAATCACCTAAAGCCGAACATTTTGTTATAAAGCGGTCTGCAATGGTGCCGGAGTTGTATCGTGCAGGTGTTTTTTGAACCGGGCGATATGGCAGCGCCATATAAAAGAATCGATGCGAGGAATTTGGCATGAGTGAGCCGCAACACCCGACGCCTTTCGGCAGTCACACCGGCAACCGGTCCGACGGTCACGACGGACAGCCCGGTGCGGAAGGGGCGGCATCGAATGCGAGCCAGTTGGGGTCCCTGGACTCGCTTCAGGCTGTCGGCGCGCGTCTCGCGCAGCTCCGGCAGGCGAAAGCATGGTCGATCGACGACGTTTCCGCGCGCCTCAAGGTGTCGCCGGCGAAGCTGCTCGCGCTCGAAGCGGGCGATATCAGCCAGTTGCCCGATCGCACGTTCGCGGCGGGCATCGTGCGCAGCTACGCGAAAATCCTCGGCGCGGATCCCGCGCCCTTCACGCAGGCATTCCGGCGCGAGGGCGGCGGTGTCGAGGTCAATCTGAAAGTGCCGGCGTCGGCGGGCGCGGGCCTGCCGCGCGGGCGCGTCTCGGTGCCGCTCGGCAATTCGTCGGGCCGCCGGCGCTCGTGGATGTGGGGTGTCCTGGCGATCATCGTCGTGCTGGTGGCGCTCGTGATGTGGCACACCGGCGGCGATTCGAGCAACTGGCTCGCGCGTCTGAAGGCGAGCACGGGTGTGGGCACCTCGTCGAGGCCGGAATCGAACGAAACGCTCGCGGCTTCGTCGGTGGCGACGCCTGACGAAGCGGCTGCGGCGAACACCGGCGAAGCGTCGCTGCCGGAAGTGGCGGCCGCGCCCGGCGAGCAGCCGATGCCGCGTCCGCTCGGCACGAACGCGCTGCCGGCCTCGTCGTCGACGCTTTCCGCGGTCCAGGTCCCGGGCGCTGCGCCGGCTTCCGCGGCGAAGGCCGCGTCGGCAGCGGCAGTGGCGGCAGTGGCGGCGGGAGCATCGGCGCCGGCCGTGGCGGGCAGCGGCTCGAGCGCGGTCGAATTGAAAGTGAAGGAAGATAGCTGGTTCAGCGTGCGCGGCAAGGACGGCAAGGAGTTGTACTCCGGGCTCGTGCGCGCCGGCAACACGCAGCGCGTGGAAGGCGAGGCGCCGTTCAAGGTGACTGTCGGCAACGTGAAAGGCGTCGAGTCGCTGTCGGTCGATGACGAACCGGTCGACGCCAAGCGGTATTCATCCGCACGCGGAAACGTCGCGCGTCTTTCGTTGCCCTGAGGGCGCGAGGCCGACTGATCCTGTGCGCGACGGACGATTCAGGGGCGTCGCGGTTTACGCCGTGACGCCCGTTTGAAGTTTCAACCATGCAACTCGCCGCCTCGAGGGCGCCCAGGTTGCCAAAGGGTTTTTCGATGCAATCCCAAGCTCAATCCCTGATCAGCAGCAAGATTTGTTCGACCGAGCCGGTCTTCGGCGGTCCGTTGCAGCGTCGCGCCTCGCATGCGGTCGACGTGCGCTGGGGCGGCCAGCTCGTGACGATCGGCGGCGACGCGCCCGTGCGCGTGCAGTCGATGACCAACACCGACACCGCCGACGCGATCGGCACCGCCATCCAGATCAAGGAACTGGCGCAGGCCGGTTCGGAGCTCGTGCGCATCACGGTGAACACGCCGGAAGCGGCGGCCGCCGTGCCGCATATCCGCGAGCAGCTCGACCGCATGGGCGTGACCGTGCCGCTCGTCGGCGACTTCCATTACAACGGCCATCTGCTGCTGCGCGACTATCCGGGCTGCGCCGAAGCGCTGTCGAAGTACCGCATCAACCCGGGCAACGTCGGACAGGGCGCGAAGCGCGACACGCAGTTCGCGCAGATGATCGAAGCCGCGATCAAGTACGACAAGCCCGTGCGCATCGGCGTGAACTGGGGCAGTCTCGATCAGGACCTGCTCGCGCGCATGATGGACGAGAACGCCGCGCGCTCGACCCCGTGGGAATTGCAAAGCGTGATGTACGAGGCGCTGATCCAATCGGCGATCGGCTCGGCGGAACGTGCTGTCGAACTTGGTCTCGGCCGCGACAAGATCATTCTGTCGTGCAAGGTGAGCGGCGTGCAGGACCTGATCGCGGTGTATCGCGAGCTCGCGAAGCGCTGCAGCTTCGCGCTGCATCTCGGCTTGACGGAAGCGGGTATGGGCTCGAAGGGCATCGTGGCCTCCACGGCGGCGCTGTCGGTGCTGTTGCAGGAAGGCATCGGCGACACCATTCGCATCTCGCTCACGCCCGAACCGGGCGGCGCGCGCACGGGCGAAGTCGTCGTCGGCCAGGAAATCCTGCAGACGATGGGCCTGCGCTCGTTCACGCCGATGGTCATCGCGTGCCCCGGATGCGGCCGCACGACGAGCACGCTGTTCCAGGAGCTCGCGTCGCAGATCCAGACTTATCTGCGCCGCTCGATGCCTGACTGGCGCGACCGGTACCCCGGCGTCGAAAAGATGCACGTCGCGGTGATGGGCTGCATCGTCAACGGGCCGGGTGAATCGAAGCACGCGAACATCGGCATCAGCCTGCCGGGCTCGGGCGAGAATCCGGCGGCGCCCGTGTTCATCGACGGCGTGAAGGTGAAGACGCTGCGCGGCGAGCGCATCGCCGAGGAATTCCAGCAAATCGTCAGCGACTACGTCGAGCGCACGTACGGGCAACAAGCCGGCAAGCGCGAAGAGACGTCCACCGCAACCCTTTAAAGACAGATGACTGAACAGAAGAAACGGCTCGAGAAGCTGAGCGGCGTGAAGGGCATGAACGACATCCTGCCGCAGGATGCCGCGTTGTGGGACTTCTTCGAAACCACCGTCAAGTCGATGCTGCGCGCGTACGGCTATCAGAACATCCGCACGCCGATCGTCGAGCATACGCAGCTCTTCACGCGCGGTATCGGTGAAGTGACCGATATCGTCGAGAAGGAAATGTACAGCTTCACCGATGCGCTCAACGGCGAGCATCTGACGATGCGCCCGGAGAACACCGCGGCCGTCGTGCGCGCGACTATCGAGCACAACCTGCTGTACGACGGCCCGAAGCGCCTGTGGTACATCGGCCCGATGTTCCGTCACGAGCGTCCGCAGCGCGGGCGTTATCGCCAGTTCCATCAGGTGGGCGTGGAGGCGCTCGGCTTCGCGGGTCCGGACACGGACGCCGAAATCATCATGATGTGCCAGCGTCTGTGGGACGACCTCGGGCTCACAGGCATCCGCCTCGAACTGAACTCGCTCGGTCAGGCGGACGAGCGCGCGGCGCATCGCAAGGAACTGATCGCGTATCTGGAGAAGCACGTCGATTCGCTCGACGAGGAAGCGAAGCGCCGCCTCCATACGAACCCGCTGCGCGTGCTCGATACGAAGAATCCGGCGATGCAGGAGATCGCGCAGAACGCGCCGAAGCTCGTCGATTTTCTCGGCGACGAATCGCGCAAGCATTTCGAAGGCGTGCAGCGTCTGCTCAAGGCGAACAACATTCCCTTCACGATCAACCCGCGGCTCGTGCGCGGCCTCGACTACTACAACCTGACCGTGTTCGAGTGGGTCACCGACAAGCTCGGCGCGCAAGGCACGGTCGCGGGCGGCGGGCGCTACGACCCGCTCATCGAGCAGCTCGGCGGCAAGCCGACGGCCGCATGCGGCTGGGCGATGGGCGTCGAACGCATTCTCGAGCTGCTGAAGGAAGATCAGCTCGCGCCCGAAGCCGAGGGCACGGACGTATACGTCGTGCATCAGGGCGAGGCGGCGGCGGAGCAGGCCTTCATCGTGGCCGAGCGCCTGCGCGACACGGGCCTCGACGTCATCCTGCATTGCAGCCCGGACGGCACGACGGCCAGCTTCAAATCGCAGATGAAGAAGGCCGATGCGAGCGGCGCGGCGTTTGCCGTGGTGCTCGGCGAGGACGAGCTCGCGCAGGGCATGATCGGCGTCAAGCCGCTGCGCCGTTCTGGCGGTGAAACGTCCGACGGCCAAAAGAACGAGCAAGTGAACGTTCCGGCGGAAGACTTGACCGAATACCTAATCAATGCGATGGTTGCAACCGCCGATGACGAGGCTGCCTGATTTTTGGGCACATCGACCGTGCGCATCGGTCGGGGTCTGAAGACCCGGCATCGCGCACGGCGCTCGTTTGAGGGTAATGAAACGCAGGAAGGAATAGCTGGACGATGAGCTATCACGACGAACAAGAATCGATTGAAAGCGTAAAGGCCTGGTGGGCCAAATGGGGTAACGCCACGACCTGGATCGTGCTTGTGGCGCTCGTCATCGCGGCCGGCTACAACGGCTGGAACTTCTGGCAGCGTCGTCAGGCGGCCGAAGCTTCCGTGCTGTACGACCACCTTCAGCAGGCGGTGAACGGCAACGACCAGGCGCTGGTCTCGCGCGTCGCGGCGGACATGGAAGACAAGTTCGGCGGCACGGCCTATGCGCAGATGGGCGCGCTCGCGGCGGCGAAGTCGCTGTATACGGCGGGCAATACGGCCGGCGCGAAGGCTCAGCTGCAATGGGCGATCGACCACGCGAAGGACGACGAATACAAGCAGATCGCGAAGCTGCGTCTCGCGCTCGTTCTCCTCGACGAGAAGAACTACGATGCGGGCCTCAAGCTTCTTGCGGATGCTCCGCTCGACGCGTTCAAGGGTGTCATCGCGGATCGGCGTGGCGATCTGCTTGCCGCGCAAGGCAAGCGCGACGACGCGCGCGCGGCCTACAAGGTGGCGCTCGACACGCTGCCCGCGAACGATACGTCCGCGCGTCAGCTGATCCAGTTCAAGCTCGATGCGCTGGGCGGCTGATCCGCATCATCGTCTTGCCGATACAGCCATAGCTCAATCAAGCCGCCGCGCCGAACCTCGCTCATGCGAGGCGGCGCGCGCACCGATCAACCGAATTTAACCATCCATGTTGCGTCCACCGATGACTCTTTTGAAACGCTACGCCGTGCCGCTCGCCTGCGCGATGACCGTCTTGTTGGCCGCCTGCTCGTCGACCAAGGATGAACGCCGCGTGCCGACACCGCTCGCGGACTTCAAGCCGGTGCTGAACGTCAATCAGGCGTGGAAGGCGAGCGTCGGCAAGGCGGGCCGCTATCTGTTCTCGCCGGTCGCGGTGGGCGACTACGTCTACGCCGCGGGCGCGAACGGCTCCGTCGCGAAGATCGACGCGAAGACCGGCCAGGACGTCTGGCGCATCAAGCTCAAGGACGATCTCTCGGCGGGCGTCGGCAGCGACGGCAATCTCACGGCCGTGGGCGGACTGAAAGGCCAGGTCGATGTGCTCGGGTCCGACGGCAAGCTGCTGTGGACGGCCACGGCGCCGGGCGAGATCATCTCGCCGCCGCTCGTCGGCAATGACCTCGTGATCGTGCGCACGATCGACGGCAAGGTCGTCGCCTTCAACGCGCAGACCGGCGAGCAGAAGTGGGTCTTCCAACTGCGCGCCGTGCCGCTGAACCTGCGCGTGTCGGCGGGCATGACCTTCGCCGGCAATCAGGCGGTGCTCGCGGGCTTCCCGGGCGGCGCGTTCGCCGCGATCAACCTGCAGACGGGCGACGCCTACTGGCAGGCGCCGGTGTCGTATCCGAAGGGCGTGACCGAAGTCGAGCGCATCAATGACGTGACCGGTGCGCCGGGCCTCGTCGGCGCGCAGACCTGCGCGGTGACGTTCCAGGGCCGCATCGGCTGCTTCGACGCCAACACGGGCCAGCCGGTGTGGGAAAAGAACTTCTCGAGCGACAGCGGTCTCGCGCAGAGCGAGCAGGTCGTCGCGGCGGGCGACGACTGGTCGGTCGTCAACGCGTTCCGCGCATCCGACGGCTCGCCGCTCTGGAAGTCGGAGACGCTCAAGAACCGCAGCGTCAGCGTGCCGTTCATCCTCGGGCGCGCCGTCGTGGTCGGCGACTACAAGGGCTTCGTGCATTTCCTCAACACGGAGAACGGCGAACTGGTCGGCCGCGCGCCGACCGACGGCAGCGCGATCACTGCGGCGCCCGTGTTGGCGGGCGATACGCTCGTCGTGCAGACGCATGACGGCGATCTCTACGGTTTCCGTCCGAGCAACTGAAGCCGAACCCGGCCGGGAGAAGCGTAAGGCCTTTCCCGGCCATCGATTTGCAAGCGCGCCGTCGATTCGACGGCGCGGCAGGCTCGCCACGACGAGCCGCACGAGAAAGAAGCGGTGCGCGGCGCGCGCACCCGACAGAACCCGCACGCAATAGCAGGGTCGCAAGAACGAAGCGCGCGCGATGTCGCCGCGCGATAAACGGCCTCCGAAGAGGCAAACCCGGCGAACGAACGCCCAAGGCCTGGTCCATCGACGCGCCTCGCGTGCGGCAAGCCGAATCCATGCTAATTTTCGACAAGCGCAGCCTTTGCGCGGCGTAGCGGAACGCAACCAGACGTTTGAACCGCGCGTACCGTGTCCGCCTTGCGTTCAACCTTGAACAACATCAGATGAAACCCGTGATTGCCCTCGTCGGGCGCCCCAATGTGGGGAAATCGACTCTTTTCAACCGGCTCACGCGCTCGCGCGACGCGCTCGTCGCCGACCTGCCGGGCCTGACGCGCGACCGCCACTACGGTGAAGGCCGCGTCGGCGGTGAGCGTCCGTATCTCGTCGTGGACACGGGCGGCTTCGAGCCGGTCGCGAAGGACGGCATCCTGCACGAGATGGCGCGCCAGACGCGCCAGGCGGTCGAAGAGGCCGATATCGTCGTGTTCATCGTCGACGGACGCAACGGTCTGGCCCCGCAGGACAAGGCGATCGCCGACTATCTGCGCAAGACCGGCCGGCCGCTCTTTCTCGTCGTGAACAAGGCCGAAGGCATGAAGTACACGGCCGTTGCGTCGGACTTCTTTGAGCTCGGACTGGGCGATCCGCGCGCGATCTCGGCCGCGCACGGCGACGGCGTCGTCGAGATGATCAACGACGCGCTCGACATCGCCTATGCCGATCAGCCGGAGGAGAGCGAGGAAGAGAAGGCGCAGCACGGCATCAAGATCGCGATCGTCGGGCGTCCGAACGTCGGCAAGTCGACGCTCGTGAACGCGCTGATCGGCGAGGAGCGCGTGATCGCGTTCGACATGCCCGGCACGACGCGCGATTCGATCTATGTTGATTTCGAGCGCCAAGGCCGCAAATACACCCTGATCGACACGGCCGGCCTGCGCCGGCGCGGCAAGGTGTTCGAGGCCATCGAGAAGTTCTCGGTGGTGAAGACGCTGCAGTCGATCGCGGACGCCAACGTCGTGATCCTCCTGCTCGATGCGCAGCAGGACATCTCGGAGCAGGATGCGCACATCGCGGGCTTCGTGGTGGAGCAGGGCCGTGCGCTCGTGGTCGGCGTGAACAAGTGGGACGGACTGGATTCGCATGTGCGCGAGCGCACCAAGGCCGATCTCACGCGCAAGCTCAAGTTTTTGGACTTTGCTAAATTCCATTACGTCTCGGCGCTGGAGAAGACTGGCATCGGCGCGTTGATGAAGTCGGTCGACGAAGCCTACGCCGCCGCAATGGCCAAGCTGCCGACGCCGAAGCTCACGCGCGCGCTCATCGATGCGGTGGAATTCCAGCAGCCGCGCCGCCGCGGCCCGGTGCGTCCGAAGCTGCGCTATGCGCACCAGGGCGGACAGAATCCGCCGATCATCGTCGTGCACGGCAACGCGCTCGACGCGGTCACGGACACCTACAAACGTTATCTGGAAGGACGCTTTCGGGAAACTTTTGGACTCGTTGGCACTCCACTGCGCATAGAGTTTCGGTCGAGCCGAAACCCTTACGCGGACAAGGAATGAGAGCCGCGTGAAGCCCGGCGTTTCGGTGCCGTCGGCCCATGGTTTACCCATTTGGCCGAGCGGGTGCCGAAAACGTAAAACAGCGAAAATCAGCTATAGTGTAGCGATTGTCGGCGGATCTCTTTTTCTTCGTCCACAATACTTCCAACCTGCAAAAAAACACGGAGTTTGCTATGAGCAACAAAGGGCAATTGTTACAAGACCCGTTTTTGAACGCACTGCGTAAAGAGCACGTGCCGGTGTCGATCTATTTGGTCAACGGCATCAAGCTTCAAGGGAACATCGAATCGTTCGACCAGTACGTCGTGTTGCTCCGAAATACGGTCACACAGATGGTCTATAAGCACGCCATTTCGACGGTCGTGCCTGCTCGTCCGGTGAATTTCCACCCGGACGCTGAATCGTCCTAAACCTCGTCGCGGCCGGCGCGTTTTTGCCATTCCTAAGCAAACATTAAGCAACTCGCCGGTCGCTTCAAAAACCAACATATCAATTTGATCAACGCAGCGCTCGTCGGCATCGACTTCGGCAAGATCGATTTCGAAGCCAGTCTGGAAGAACTCAGCCTGCTCGCACAAAGTGCGGGCGCCCATCCCGCCGTCACGCTCACCGGCCGCCGCTCGAGCCCCGATGCCAAGATGTTCATCGGCAGCGGCAAGGTCGAGGAGTTGCGCCTTCAGTGTGAAGCGAACGACGTCGAACTCGTCATCTTCAATCACGCGCTCGCGCCCGCGCAGCAGCGCAACCTCGAGGTGGCGCTGAATCGCCGCGTGGTCGATCGCACGAGCCTCATTCTCGATATCTTCGCGCAGCGCGCCCGCAGTCACGAAGGCAAGCTGCAGGTCGAGCTCGCGCAGCTGCAATATCTGTCGACGCGCCTTATTCGCGCGTGGACTCACCTCGAACGTCAGAAGGGCGGTATCGGCCTGCGCGGCCCCGGCGAGACGCAGCTCGAAACCGATCGCCGCCTGATCGGCGAGCGCATCAAGGCACTCAAGATACGGCTCGACAAGCTGCGCCGCCAGCACGGCACGCAGCGGCGTCAGCGCGTGCGCAACCGCACGATGTCGGTGTCGCTGGTCGGCTATACGAACGCCGGCAAGTCCACGCTCTTCAACGCGCTCACAAAGGCGCAGGCGTATGCCGCGGACCAGTTGTTCGCGACGCTCGACACCACTTCGCGCCGCGTGTTCCTCGGCGAGGAAGCGGGGCACGTGGTCGTCTCGGATACGGTCGGGTTCATTCGCGAATTGCCGCACCAGCTGGTCGCGGCTTTCCGCGCGACGCTCGAGGAAACCATTCACGCCGACCTGCTGCTGCACGTCGTCGATGCGTCGAGTGCCGTGCGCCTCGATCAGATCGATCAGGTGAACGAGGTTTTGCGCGGCATCGGCGCGGATTCGATCCGCCAAATTCTCGTCTTCAACAAGATCGATGCGGTGCCCGAGCTCGCGGCCCGCGGCGAGGCGGTTGAAAGGGATGAGTATGGTAATATTTCGCGCGTCTTTCTGAGCGCTCGCACGGGTCAGGGGCTCGATGCGTTGCGCGCTGCCATTGCCGAAATCGCCGCGGCGGACACCGAAGAAACCGATGCGGGCCTACCCAGCGTGCTCGCCGAATTCACGGGGCCGCACGAGGCGTCAGAAGCCAAGCAATCCACGCAGTCCGGGTCTAGCGCCATATACGACACGAACGCGCAGCCCGAGGACCAGCGGCCTGCCGTCGAGCGTGACGATCACAAGGTTCCCGAGCACGGACACTGATCCGCTCGGAACTGGAGCGACCCGCATCGACCCGGCTGTCTAATGGTGAATCACCGAGTGAACGACTACAACGAGCGGACTAACCGGCAACGCGAACATGCCGTCTTTTCGATCAACGATCCGCGCTGGGGGCGGGGCGACGGCAATGGCGTGAAGAACGACACGAAGCGTCCGCAGGACCGCAAGCGTCCCAACGGCAAGGACGAAGGTCCGCCCGATCTCGACGAGATGTGGCACGAATTCAACCGCCGCATCGCCGGCGTCTTCGGGCGCAAGCCCGGCAACGGCGGGCCGCGCGACAACGGCCGCGGCACCAGGATCGGCCTCGGGATCATCATCGGCGTGCTGATCGCCATTTATCTCGGCAGCGGTGTGTTCGTCGTGCAGGACGGCCATGTCGGCGTCATCTCGCAGTTCGGCAAGTATCGTCAGACGGTCGCGCAGGGCATTCACTGGCGTCTGCCGTATCCGTTCCAGTCGAACGAAATCGTCGATACCTCGCAGATCCGCTCGGTCGAAGTGGGGCGCGGCACGGCGCTCTCGCAGGGTAACGTGCGCGATGCGTCGCTCCTCACGAGCGAGGCGGACATCATCGACGTGCGCTTTGCCGTGCAATATCAGATCAAGTCGCCGACCGACTTCCTCTTCCGCAATCTCGATCCCGACCAGAGCGTCGTGCAGGCCGCGCAAGCCGCGATCCGCGAGATCGCGGGCGGCCTCAAGACGGACGACATCCTCTACAAGGATCGCGAGGCGCTGCGTTCGCGCCTGGCCGAGTCGATTCAGCGCTCGCTCGACACCTATCGCACCGGCCTGCAGGTGACGGGCGTCGCGGTGCAGAGCGTGCAGGTGCCGCAGCAGGTGCAGTCGGCGTTCGAGGAAGCATCGCGCGTGCGCCAGGACAACGAGCGCGCCCGCGATACCGCGCAGGCCTATGCCGATCAGCTGCTCCCGCGCGCGAAGGCCGACGCGGCCAGGATGATCGACGAGGCCACGGCCTACAGCAATCGCGAGGTCACGCAGGCACAGGGCGACGCCGAACGCTTCAAGGAGGTCTACGCCGAATACTCGAAGGCGCCCGCGGTCATCCGCCAACGCATGTACCTGGATACGATGCAGCAGATCTATTCGCGCACCACGAAGGTTTTCGTGGACAGCAGGGCCGGCAACACCGTGGTGTATCTGCCGCTCGACAAGCTAGTCGAAGCAAATCGCCAGCAGGCGAAGGACGCGGCGGAAGGCGCGAGCGGCGCGGCCGCCGCGGGGACGCCTGCCACGGCCGATGGACAGCAGGCGCGCGCGCAGAGCGCGGCGCCTGCTGCAGCGGCGCCCGCCAGCCCGGCGAGCGCCGCAAGCGGGCCGCACGCGAATGCCGGCGGCGATGCGCTGCGCTCGCGGGACGCGTTCCGCTCCCGCAGCCGTCAAGACGATCTGCAATAAGGGGCGCGAACATGAATCGAATCATTGCGCTCGTCGTCGCAGTCGTCATCGTGCTGTTCATCGGCTCCTCGATGATCTTCACCGTCGACGAAAGACATGCCGCCGTCGTCGCCGCACACGGGGAAGGCAGCCCGCGGCTCGAAGGCCCCGGCCTGCACTTCAAGCTGCCGCCGCCGTTCCAGACGCTCACGCTCATCGACACGCGCACGCTCACCATCGACGAATCCGGCTCCGACCGTTTCTCGACGGAGGACAAGAACGAAGTGCTGGTGAACACGGTGATCAAGTATCGCGTCGCCGATCCCCTCAAGCTCTTCGAGAGCAACGAGAAGAACACCCAGACGGCCGAGGAGCGCATCGTCGCGCTCGCGCGCACGTGGCTCGCGAGCGGCTTCGCGAAGCGTTCGCTCGCCGACGCGCTTGCCAATCAGCAGGCGCTCGCGAGCGAGGCGCAGAAGAGCGTGGAAGACGCGGCCGAGGCGTTCGGCGTGCAGCTCGTCGATCTGCAGATGACGCGCATCGACTTTCCGTCGGCGGTGGCCGATTCGGTCTACAAGCGCATGATCGCGGCGCGCCAGCAGGCGGCGGCGAACGAGCGCGCGAAGGGCACGGCGGAAGCGGACAAGATCAAGGCGAACGCGGAGCGCGAGCAGCAGCAGATTCTCGCCGACGCCTACAGCCAAGCGCAGTCCATCAAGGGCGAAGGAGACAGCAAGGCGGCGGCCATAGCGGCCGATGCGTACGGACGCGATCCGCAGTTCTACCAGTTCTATCAGAGCCTCGAAGCGTATAAGAAGACGTTCAAGCCGGGCGACGTGATCGTCGTCGACCCGAGCAGCGAATTCTTCCGCTTCATGAAGAGCCCGAATGGCGGCACACCGGACACGCCGGCCGCCGCGGCGAAGCGCTGATCCTGCCCGCGCGGCGCGCCCCGGCTCATCCGGACGCGCCGCGCTTTCATTCCCTTGGACATGGCCGAGACGTTACTGCTCGCTCTTGCGTTGATGCTGATCATCGAAGGCATGTTTCCCTTCGTGTTTCCGACCGCGTGGCGCGACACCTTTCGCCGCATCGCGGAGCGGCCGATTCACCACATTCGCATCGGCGGATTGATCGCGATGGTGCTCGGTCTGATGCTGCTGCTGATCGCGACATGATCGAGATGCCCGGGCAGCGCGGCACCATTTCGCCTATCTTGTCCTTATTCTTTCGTCCCTGACCGTTGAAGTCCGCGAACGCCGCGCCGCAAGCGCAATGCCTCGCGTCCCGTAGGAAACGTATCGATGTCCACCTGGTTACTTCCCGAGAATATCGCCGACGTGTTGCCGTCGGAAGCCCGCAAGATCGAAGAGCTGCGCCGCCGCCTGCTCGACCGTTTCCGTTCGTACGGCTACGAACTCGTGATGCCGCCGATGCTCGAGTATCTCGAATCGCTCCTGACCGGCGGCGGAAGCGACCTCGACCTGCGCACCTTCAAGCTCGTCGATCAATTGTCCGGGCGCACGCTCGGCCTGCGCGCGGACATCACGCCGCAAGTCTCGCGCATCGACGCGCACTTGCTGAACCGCCAGGGCGTGACGCGCCTGTGCTACGCCGGCGTCGTGCTGCACACGCGCCCGCGCGGGCTGCATGCGACGCGCGAGCAGATTCAGATCGGCGCGGAAATCTACGGCCATGCGGGCTTGGAGGCGGATCTCGAGATCCAGCAGCTGATGCTCGATTCGCTGCATCTGGCCGGTCTGAAGAAAGTGCGCCTCGATCTGTGCCACGCGGGCGTGCTCGCCGCGCTGCTGGAGCTGGAGCCCGCCGCGGCATCGCTCGGCGAGGCGCTCTACGACGCGCTCGCGAGCAAGGACGTGCCGCGCCTGCATGAACTCACCGCGCATCTCGGCCAGGTGCCGCGCGAGGCGCTGCGCGCGCTGCCCTCGCTCTATGGCGATGCATCGGTGCTGCAGATCGCGCGCGGCCGTCTGCCGAATCTGCCGGTGATCGCCCGCGCGCTCGACGATCTCGCGTTCCTCGCGGGCCAGGTCGAAGGCGCCGAGCTGATGATCGACCTCGCCGACCTGCGCGGCTACGCGTATCACAGCGGCGTGATGTTCTCAGCCTATGTCGACGGCGTTCCGAATGCGGTCGCGCGCGGCGGCCGTTACGACGACGTGGGCCTCGTGTACGGTCGGGCGCGGCCCGCGACGGGCTTCTCGCTCGATCTGCGCGAAGTGGCGCGCATTTCTCCCGTCGATGCGCGCGGCAGCGCGATCCTCGCGCCGTGGAAGCACGACGAGCCGCTGCGCGCGGCGATTCTGGCGCTGCGCGACGCGGGCGAAGTGGTCATCCAGGCGCTGCCCGGCCACGAGCACGATCTGGACGAGTTCGCGTTCGACCGCGTGCTCGTCGAGCTTGACGGCAAGTGGACGGTCGAGCCGCGTGCCTGACCGGAACGGATACAGTCGCTTGATCGGTAAGAGATTTTCATTAGCCCATTCCAATCGCGCGAACGTGACGGAAACGCGAAACGCAGCCCGAAAAACTCGGAACCTTTCGCGAACATAGGTAAAATACGTTTTTAACCAGCTAACGAATCAACATGTCTGCCAGTGCAGTGAATGTGAACCCGGGGCGCAACGTCGTCGTGGTGGGCACCCAGTGGGGTGATGAGGGCAAGGGCAAGATCGTCGACTGGCTGACGGACCACGCCCAGGGCGTCGTGCGCTTCCAGGGCGGTCACAACGCCGGCCACACGCTCATCATCGGCGGCAAGAAGACCATCCTGCGCCTCATTCCGTCGGGCATTATGCGCGCGGGCACCGCCTGTTACATCGGCAATGGCGTCGTGTTGTCGCCGGAAGCACTCTTCAAGGAAATCGACGAGCTGGAGGCGGCGGGCATCGACGTCCAGAAGCGCCTGTTCATTTCCGAAGCCGCCACGCTCATTCTTCCGTATCACGTCGCCATCGACCAGGCGCGCGAAGCCAAGCGCGGCGCGGGCAAGATCGGCACGACCGGCCGCGGCATCGGCCCGGCGTATGAGGACAAGGTCGGCCGTCGCGGCCTGCGCGTGCAGGATCTCTTCGACCAGCCGGTGTTCGAGCAACGCCTGCGCGAAGCGCTCGATTTCCATAATTTCGTGCTGACGCAATACCTTGGCGCGAAGGCCGTCGACTATCAGGAAACGCTCGACACGATGCTCGGCTATGCCGAACGTCTCGCGCCGATGGTCACGGACGTCTCCCGCCGTCTCTACGACGAAAACCACGCCGGCCGCAATCTGCTGTTCGAAGGCGCGCAAGGCACGCTGCTCGATGTCGACCACGGCACGTATCCGTTCGTCACGTCGAGCAACTGCGTCGCCGGCGCGGCGACGACGGGCGCGGGCCTCGGTCCGCAGAAGCTCAATTACATCCTCGGCATCACGAAGGCGTATTGCACGCGCGTGGGTTCCGGCCCGTTCCCGAGCGAGCTGTACGACGCGGATAACCCGCAGCGCCAGGAACAAGTGGGCGTCACGCTCGCGACCGTCGGCAAGGAATTCGGCTCGGTGACCGGCCGTCCGCGCCGCACCGGCTGGCTCGATGCCGCGGCGCTGCGCCGCTCGATCCAGATCAACGGCATCTCGGGCCTGTGCATCACGAAGCTCGACGTGCTCGACGGCCTCGACGAAGTAAAGCTGTGCGTCGGCTACATGCTCGACGGCAAGCAGATCGACATCCTGCCGCGCGGCGCATCGGAAGTGGCGCGTTGCGAGCCGGTGTACGAGACCTTCGGCGGCTGGAAGGAAAGCACCATCGGCATCACGCAATGGGATGGCCTGCCAGAGAACGCGCGCGCGTATCTCACGCGCGTGCAGGAAGTGGCGGGCGTGCCGATCGACATGGTGTCGACCGGTCCCGATCGCGACGAAACCATCCTGCTGCGCCATCCGTTCAAGGTCTGAGTTCCACTGAGCCTCGACCCGAACCGGACGCTGTAAAGAATGTGGCCGCCTCCTGCGGCCACATTTCGTATATAACCTGAGCATTTGAAAGAGCCTTACGATGATCGCGATGACGGACCCGCGCAACGACGACAAGAACCTCTGGGTCGGCTGGGATGAATACCACCGGCTGATCGAACTCCTCGCACTGAAGGTGCACGATTCGGGCTGGAAGTTCGACAAGATCCTGTGCCTCGCGCGCGGCGGCCTGCGCGTCGGCGATCAGCTCTCGCGCATCTACGACCTGCCGCTCGCCATTCTCGCGACGAGCTCGTACCGCGAGGCAGCGGGCACGGAGCAGGGCGAGCTCGACATCGCGCAGTACATCACGATGACGCGCGGCGATCTCTCCGGCAACGTGCTGCTGGTGGACGATCTGGTCGATTCGGGCGTGACGCTCGCGCGCGTGCAGGAACATCTGAAGGATCGTTATCCGGGGATCACGGCGGTGCGCTCCGCGGTGCTCTGGTACAAGGCGTGCTCGAAGGTGAAGCCCGACTATCACGTTCAATACCTTGAAACGAACCCGTGGATTCATCAGCCTTTCGAGGAGTGGGACACGGTGCGTCCGCACAACCTCGGCGCATGGATCAAGCGCGGCATGCAAAACTCACGCGATTGAACCGCGACGCTGATCGTTTCGCCGGACATACGCCGTTCGCCTGGCACGACGCCGGATGCAACGGCGTTTTGTTTTTCCCGGTCTGACGGCCGCGCGCAACGAAACATCGCGCGCGTGCCTGCCGACGCATGCGGGGCACGATGCTAAACTCTCACTCGCGTCTCTCGGGGTGCTCGATCAACATGCGAGAAGGCGCCCCGGCGTGCGACGTTAGATAGAATGGCGTTCGGTTTTTTCCGCCCTGGACGGATATTTCGCTTTTATGACCAACACGACTCACGCGCACGAGCATAAACAGCCATTGCCCTCGCTTGCGCTCGCGGCCATCGGCGTCGTATTCGGCGACATCGGCACGAGTCCTCTCTATTCATTGAAGGAAGCCTTTAGCCCATCGCACGGCATCGGCCTTTCCGAAGCGTCGATTCTCGGCGTCATCTCCTTGCTCTTCTGGGCGATCGTCATGGTGGTCGCCGTCAAGTACGTGCTGTTCGTCATGCGCGCCGACAACAACGGCGAAGGCGGCGTGTTCGCCATGATGACGCTCGCGCTGCGCAGCGTGAAGGAGTCGGGCAAGGTGTCGGGCGTGCTGATGATGCTCGGCATCTTCGGCGCGTGCATGTTCTACGGCGACGCGGTCATCACGCCGGCGATGTCGGTGATCTCGGCGGTCGAGGGTCTCGAGATCGCGGCGCCCAAGCTCTCGCCCTACGTGCTGCCGATCACGATGGTCATCCTGGTCGCGCTGTTCTGGATTCAGCGCCACGGCACGGCGGTGGTCGGCAAGCTCTTCGGCCCGATCATGGTCGTGTGGTTCGTGACGCTCGCGGTGCTGGGCGCCGTGCACATCGTGAAGGAGCCGCGCATCATCGCCGCGCTCAATCCGTACTACGCGATTTCCTTCATGGCGCAGCACGTGCTGCAGGCGTACATCGTGCTCGGCTCGGTCGTGCTGGTGCTGACCGGCGCGGAAGCGCTGTATGCGGACATGGGCCACTTCGGCGCCAAGCCGATTCGCTGCGGCTGGTACGGGCTCGTGATGCCGTCGCTGCTGTTGAACTACTTCGGTCAGGGCGCGTTGCTGATGCATTCGCCCAAGGCGATCGAAAGCCCGTTCTTCCTGCTCGCGCCCGACTGGGCCTTGCTGCCGCTCGTGATCCTCTCGACGGTCGCGACCGTGATCGCATCGCAGGCGGTCATCTCGGGCGCGTATTCGCTGACGAGCCAGGCGATCCAGCTCGGCTATGTGCCGCGCATGAAGATCCTGCACACGTCGGATCTTGCGATCGGGCAGATCTATATTCCGCTCGTCAACTGGATGCTGCTGTTCATCATCCTGTGCATCGTGGTGGGCTTCAAGAGCTCGGAGAATCTGGCCGCCGCGTACGGCCTCGCCGTCACCGCGACCATGCTCGTGACGACCATTCTCGTCTCCGTCGTGATGGTGAACCTGTGGGGCTGGAACCGCTTCCTCGTCGGGGGCATGATCGCCGTGTTCCTCACCATCGACATCGGCTTCTTCGGCGCCAGCCTGCTGAAGATCGAGCAGGGCGGCTGGCTGCCGCTGTGCATCGGCGGGGCGCTCTTCTTCCTGCTGATGACGTGGTACAAGGGCCGCATGATCGTGAAGGACCGCACGGCCGCGGACGGCATTCCGTTGATGCCGTTCCTGCAGGGCCTGCTCGCGCATCCGCCGCATCGCGTGTCGGGCACGGCGATCTATCTCACCGGCAGCGATTCGCTCGTGCCCGTGAGTCTCCTGCACAACCTGAAGCACAACAAGGTGCTGCACGAGCGCACCATCTTCATGAACTTCGCCACGCGCGACATTCCTTACGTCGACGACGCGCATCGTCTCGAAGTGAAGGACATCGGCGGCGGACTTTTCCTCGTCAAGGCGGCGTATGGCTTCAACGAGACGCCGGATGTGAAGGCCGTGCTCGAGCAGATCACGCGCACGCACGCGATGACTTTCGAGCTGATGGACACGTCCTTCTTCATGGCGCGCGAGACGGTCGTGCCGACGGAGTTGCCGGGCATGTCGGTGTGGCGCGAGCGCGTGTTCGCGTGGATGCACCAGAACGCGGCGAAACCGACCGACTTCTTCAGCATCCCGGCGAATCGCGTCGTCGAGCTCGGGACGAAGATCGAGATCTGACGCGGCCCGAAGCGGTCTCGAAGAAAGAAAACCCCACGTCAAGGCGTGGGGTTTTTTGCTTGAAGCGTACGGCCTCAGCGTTTCAGTTTTGCGAACGCCGCAGCCATCGCGCCCGCCGGTTCCGGCTCGCGCCGCTGATTGCCGCGCGCATCGCGCCCGCCGCCCGAGCGGCGGTCCGGCCCGCCGCGCGATTGGGAACCCGCGCCGCCCGACGAAGCCGGGGCGAAGTCGTCGTCGAGACGCATGGTGAGCGAGATGCGCTGGCGCTTCACGTCCGTCTCCAGCACCTTCACCTTGACGACCTGACCTGCCTTCACCACTTCGTGCGGGTCCTTGATGAACTTCGTGGACATCGCCGAGACGTGCACGAGGCCGTCCTGATGCACACCGATATCGACGAACGCGCCGAACGCCGCGACGTTCGTCACGACGCCTTCGAGGATCATGCCGGGCACCAGGTCCGAAATCTTCTCGATGCCTTCCTTGAACGTCGCCGTCTTGAACTCGGGGCGCGGATCGCGGCCGGGCTTTTCCAGTTCGGCGAGAATGTCGCGCACGGTCGGCAGGCCGAAGCGGTCATCGACGAATTCGGTGGGCGAGAGGCCCGTCAACGCCTCGCGCTTGCCGAGCACGTCGCCGATATGCTTTTTGATCTTCGCGAGAATGCGCTCGACGACCGGATACGCCTCCGGATGCACCGACGAGCGATCCAGCGGATTCTCGCCGTTGTTGATGCGCAAAAAGCCGGCCGCCTGCTCGAAGGTCTTGTCGCCGAGACGCGGCACCTTCTTCAGCTGCTCGCGCGACGGGAACGGCCCGTTGGCATCGCGATACTCGACGATATTGCGTGCGAGCGTCGCATTCAGCCCCGACACGCGCGCGAGCAGGGCGATGGACGCCGTGTTCGCATCGACGCCGACGGCATTCACGCAGTCCTCGACGACCGCATCGAGCGAGCGCGCGAGCTCGCGCTGATTCACGTCGTGCTGATACTGGCCGACGCCGATCGCTTTCGGCTCGATCTTGACGAGCTCCGCGAGCGGGTCCTGAAGACGGCGTGCGATCGACACCGCGCCGCGCAGCGACACGTCGAGCTCGGGAAACTCCTTCGCGGCGAGCTCCGACGCCGAATAGACGGATGCGCCCGCTTCCGACACGACGATCTTCTGCAGCTTCAGATCCGGATGCTTCGCGATGAGCTCGCTCGCGAGCTTGTCGGTTTCGCGCGATGCGGTGCCGTTGCCGATCGACACGAGCTCGGCCTGCGTCTCGCGCGCGAGACGCGCGAGCTTCGCGATCGAGCCGTCCCAGTCGCGGCGCGGCTCGTGCGGGTAGATCGTGTCGGTGGCGAGCAGCTTGCCGGTGCGATCGACGACCGCGACCTTCACGCCGGTGCGCAGGCCCGGATCGAGGCCGATCACGGCCTTCGGGCCCGCGGGCGCGGCGAGCAGCAGGTCCTTCAGATTGCGCGCGAACACGCGGATCGCCTCGTGCTCGGCTTCTTCACGCAACTGCGTGAGCAACTCGGTTTCGATATGCGGCTGCACCTTCACGCGCCAGCACCAGCGGCACACGTCGGAGAGCCATTTGTCCGCGGCGCGGCCGCGGTTGGCAATGCCGAAATGCTGCGCGATCATCGCTTCGCACGGATGCGGGATCTGCGCATCGAGTTCCTCGCCGAGGCCGAGCTTCACGGAGAGCACGCCGGCGTTGCGGCCGCGGAACAATGCGAGCGCACGGTGCGACGGCACGGTGCGAATCGTCTCGCTGTACTCGTAGTAATCGCGGAATTTCTCGCCTTCCTCGCCCTGCTTGCCGTCGACCACGCTCGACATGACGAGCCCCTGATTGAACAGATGGTCGCGCAGCTTGCCGAGAATTTCCGCGGTTTCGCCGAACTGCTCGGAGAGGATGTCGCGCGCGCCGTCGAGCGCGGCCTTGGTGTCGGCGACGCCTTTTTCCGCATCGACGAACTTCGCGGCTTCGGTCTGCGGATCGAGCGTGGGATCGGCGAGGAGCGCCTGCGCGAGCGGCTCGAGGCCGGCCTCGCGGGCGATCTGCGCGCGCGTGCGGCGCTTGGGCTTGTACGGCAGATAGAGATCTTCGAGCACCTGCTTGCTGTCCGCGCCTTCGATGGCGCCACGCAATTCGTCGGTCAGCTTGCCTTGCTCCTCGATGCTCGAAAGGATCGCGGCGCGGCGATCTTCGAGTTCGCGCAGATAGAGCAATCGCTCCTCGAGCGTGCGCAACTGGGTGTCGTCGAGATTGCCGGTCACTTCCTTGCGATACCGGGCGATGAACGGGACAGTCGAGCCTTCGTCGAGAAGCTGCACGGCGGCGGCGACCTGGCGCGGCTGCACGGTGAGTTCGGTGGCGATGCGCTGTACGATCTTGAGTGCTACGGTTTCCGTCATGTTTCTGCGCTGTTCTCTGGCTCGCCGGCGAGAATCGCGCCGCGTGCGCCGGTTCGCGCGAGCGAGGCGCGGCCGCTTTTCGCAAGGCGGCGTGGCCGCGTGACGAGCCGGTTTCGAACCGGGTTGCTGGAGCCGGGCATTTTGCCACAAATGACGGAGCGCTCCGGCGCGCGGTGATAGAATTTGGGCATCGCAAAAGCCGCTTCGCACCTGATTCTTTATCACGTTGCCGTTCATCCATTTGCCCAACTTCCGCCTTCCCAACGCCTCGTCTTTCCGCCCGGTTTTTTTTGACGCCCGCGCGGCGAAAGGAGCAGGCGGCACGCGCCTCGTGCCGATGGCCGCGACTGCGTCGCTGCTGTGCGCTCTGGCCGCGTTCGCGCCGGATCATGCGCTCGCGCAATCCGCCAAGCCGATCAATCCCGGCACGTCCGTGAGCGCGCGTGCCCTCGATGATGCGGCGCCTTCGGGCGCATCGGCCGCAACAAGCGCGGACGATGCGCTGAAAGCCGAATTCGCCCAGCGCCAGAAGGTGCTGGACCGGCGCACCGAGGAAAACAACTATCGCTTCGGCGTGAAGCAGCACGACTGCTACAGCAAGTTCTTCGTGAACCACTGTCTCGACAACGCGCGCAACGAAATGCGCGAGGCGCGCCAGCAGATCCGTCAGGATCAGCTCGCGCTCGACGACCAGCAGCGCGCGGAACGGGCGAAGCAACGCGACCAGCAGACGGCGATCAAGCAGGCGCAATACGAAGCGGAAGCGCCGCAGCGCGCCGCGAACGAGAAGGCGAGCCAGCAGGCCTTCGAGGACAAGCAGCGGCAGAACGCGCTGGCTGCCGCGCAGCGCAACGCCGAGGCGCCGCAGCGCGCGGCCAATCAGGCGGCGTACGATCGCAAGCAGGCGGATTACCAGAAGAAGCTCGACGAAGCGCGCGCCCGTGGCGTGCAGGATGCGCAGGAACGCGAGGAAAAGGCGCAGCGCTACGAGCAGAAGCAGCAGGATGCCGCGCAACATCGCGCCGAAGTCGAGGCGCGTCAGAAGGAAGCCGCCAGAAAGCAGCAGGAAAAGGCGCAGCAGGCGCAGCAGGCGCAGCAGGCCCAGCAGGAGCAGCAGCGCCAGGAACAGTTGAAGCAACAGCAGCAGCAAGGTAAGTAGGACCGTCGGGCTTGCGGTGCGAGCCCCAGCGAAGAGGATGAAAGGAGGCGAGCATGCAGCAGCGCTTGAACGCACCCCGACAACCCACCATGGATGCCGCTTTGCTCCGCGATCGCATCGCGCAATTGCAGGAAGAGCATCACAGCCTGGACACGCTGATCGACAAGCTATCCGGCATCGACGACCTGGAGCTGAGGCGCTTGAAGAAGCGCAAGCTCAAGGTGAAAGACACCATACTCCTGCTGCAATTGCAGCTGGACTCGGACGCGCACTGACGCCGCGCGCCGCCGCGGGCTCGTGCCGGCGACGGCGCTGCGCGCGGGCGGCCGCGCCGAAACCCGCAGGATTTAGCACGCCTTGAACTCACCCGCACAACCCGGCGATGACGCCAACACGCCACTCGCGCTGACGGACAAGCGCAGCGCCGAACTCGACGCCATCTTTTCCGCGCAAGGATTGCTTGCGCGCGCGATCGACGGCTATCGGCCGCGCGCCTCGCAGATCGAAATGGCGCGCTCGGTCGGGGCGGCCATGGAGGCATCCGGCCGCGCGATGCCCGAGCCCGCGATGTTCGAGGCGCAGCGCCGCCCCGCGCGCAAGCTCGGCCCGTCGGACAAGCCTTATGGGCCCGACGGGCAGGCGGCGGACGACATCGGCATCGCGACGGCGAAGGCGGCGATCGACGGCGGCGAAAATACGCTGATCGTCGAGGCGGGCACCGGCACCGGCAAGACCTATGCGTATCTCGTCCCGGCCATGCTGTGGGGCGGCAAGGTCATCGTTTCGACGGGCACGAAGCATCTGCAGGATCAGCTTTTCCAGCGCGACATCCCCACCGTGCGGGATGCGCTCGCCGTGCCGGTGTCGGTCGCGATGCTCAAGGGCCGCGCGAACTATCTGTGCCATTACTACCTGGAGCGCACCGCCGACAACGGCCGCCTGCCGACGCGCCAGGACACCTCGCATCTGCAGGAGATCATCCGTTTCGCGAAGATCACGCGCACCGGCGACAAGGCCGAGCTCGCGAGCGTGCCCGAGAACTCCCCCGTCTGGCCGATGGTCACGTCCACGCGCGACAACTGTCTCGGCCAGGAATGCCCGCACTACAAGGAATGCTTCGTCATGCAGGCGCGCAAGGAAGCGCAGCAGGCGGACATCGTCGTGGTGAATCATCATCTGTTCTTCGCCGACGTGATGCTGCGCGACACCGGCATGGCCGAGCTGCTGCCGATGGCGAACACCATCATCTTCGACGAGGCGCATCAGTTGCCCGAGACGGCCACGCTCTTTTTCGGCGAGACGCTCTCGACCACGCAGCTGCTCGAGCTCGCGCGGGATGCCGTCGCCGAAGGCCTCTCGCACGCGCGCGACGCCGCCGACTGGACCAAGCTCGGTGCCGCGCTCGAGCGCGCGGCGCGCGACTTGCGGCTCGTGTTCAAGGAAGATTCGGTGCGTCTGTCGCTCGGCCAGCTGCCCGACGGCCATCCGCTCTTCGATGCGCTCGACACCCTGGAGACGCATCTCGCGGCGCTCGCATCGGCGCTGTCGTCGCACGCGGAGCGGGCTGAATCGCTGCAGGCGCTGGTGCGCCGCGCGCGCGAGCTGCAGGATCTGCTCGCGGGCTGGACGACGCCGCCGACCTCGCTCGAGCGCGCCGTCGTCGAAGACGAGGAGGCCGCAACCGAGGCCGCGAAGGAAGGGCCGAACGAGATGGTGCGCTGGATCGAAGTGTTCTCGCACACGGTGCAATTGCACGAGACGCCGCTCTCGGTCGCGCCGATCTTCGCGAAGCAGCGCGCGGGCGTGCCGCGTGCATGGATCTTCACTTCCGCGACGTTGTCCGTGCGCGGCGACTTCACGCATTACGCGGCGCAAATGGGCCTGAACGCGCGCCGCTCGATGACCTTGCCGAGCCCGTTCGACTATCCGTCGCAAGGGCTTTTGTACGTCCCGCGCAATCTGCCGCAGCCGTCCTCGCCGCAATTCACCGATGCCGTCTTCGAAGCGGCCTTGCCGGTGATCGAGGCGTCGGGCGGGGGCGTGTTCGTGCTGTGCACGACGCTGCGCGCGGTCGATCGCATCGCCACGCGCCTGCGCGACGTGATCGAGCGGCGCGGCTGGGACAATCCGCTGCTCGTGCAGGGCGACGCCAGCCGTACTGAGTTGCTCGATCGTTTTCGCGCCTACGGCAATGCCATTCTCGTGGGCAGCCAGAGTTTCTGGGAAGGCGTCGACGTGCGCGGCGATGCGCTGTCGCTCGTCGTCATCGACAAGCTGCCGTTCGCGCCGCCCGACGATCCCGTGCTCGCCGCGCGACTCGATGCGCTGTCGAAGAAGGGCTTGAGCCCGTTCGCCGTGCATCAGCTACCGCAGGCGGTCATCACCCTCAAGCAGGGCGCGGGACGTCTGATTCGCGCGGAGACGGATCGCGGCGTGCTGATGATCTGCGACACGCGGCTCGTCGAGAAGCCTTATGGCCGACGCATCTGGCAAAGCCTGCCGCCGTTCAAGCGCACGCGCGAACTGGAAGTGGTGCGGGAGTTCTTCAGCGATGCATCGAGCGCTGCGACGGAACTGGCCGAATAAAAGGAATCCAGACTTTCCGTCGATAAAAAATGGCCGGTTAGGAAACCGGCCGTTTTGCTTTCCTGCTGTGCTTACCAGATCTGGTACCAGGCCTTTTCGGTGCCCGGGCGGCGCTTGCCGGTGACATACGGGCTGTCCGGGAACGTCGCGGCGAGCACGCGCTTGGTGTCGTCGGCGAGTTGCGGCTGATCGAGCCTCTCGTACGACAGCATCATGATGTGCAGCGCATCTTCCGTCGCCGGCGCATTCTTGTATTCGCGAATCGCGAGCTGCGCGCGGTTGATCGCGGCCACATACGCGCCGCGGCGATAGTAATAATCCGCCGCGTGGACTTCGTGCGACGCCAGCGCGTTCACGATATAGCGCATGCGCTGCGCGGCGTCGGGCGCGTACTTGCTCTGCGGATACTTGTCGACGACGACCTTGAACGCGTCATAGGACTCGCGCAGCGACTTGGGATCGCGCTCGCTCATGTCCTGTCCGGAAAAACGGCCGAAGAGGCCGAGATCGTCGTTGAAGTGGATCATGCCCTTCAGGTAGTACGCGTAGGCGATCTCGGGGTGATCCGGGTGCAGCTTGATGAAGCGGTCGATGGCCTGGTCGGCCGCGGCGGTTTCGCTGTCCTTCCAGTTGCAGTACGCGACGTTGATCTGCGCCTGCTGCGCGAAATGGCCGAACGGGTCGCGGCCTTCGAGCGCTTCGAAGTACTTGGCGCACTTGCCCCAGTCGCTGCCGGATAGCGCGTCCTGAGCCTCCGTATATAATTTGTTGTTGTTCCAAGTTGCCGTTTCGTCGGTCTTCTCGGGCAGGCCGTGACAGGCCGTGACGATGGCGACGCTCGCGGCCAGCGCCAGATATTTGATCGATTGACGCATCGATTGATGAATGGTGTTGAAGGCTCGCATCAGTGCTTGCTGTTCCTGGCTGATTCTCGCTGTGTCCAGCTGTGTTTCCGGCGCGGCTTCCGATTCCTGCCGCTCAGTTTCGCGGTGCGTGACGGTCAAGCGCGGCGAATCGCGCATCGTCTTACTATCGCCCTACTATCGCCCGCGAGCCTGTCCAGGTAGATGGATAACCCGCCGAATCTCGTTCAAATGACCCGCTCAAGTACTCGTCGTACCAAAGACCAACTTGAAGATTATAGCCCATGCGCCACTGGCGACGACTCAGCGCCGGCCGATTCGAAGCCTGCCGCCAGCCGCGCGAGCGATGCGGGCCAGGAAGCCCCGCGCGAAGCGCGCGTGCCTGACGAACTCGCGGGCGACCGGCTCGACAAGGTGCTCGCGAAAATCTTCCCCGAATTCTCGCGCAGCCGCCTGCAGGGCTGGATCGAGGAAGGGCGCGTGCGCGTCGACGGCGCCGGCGCGAAAGTGCGCCAGCCGGTGCCGCTCGGCGCGACGATCACGCTCGTGCCCGACCTCCTGCCCGAGCAGCTCGCCTTCACGCCCGAGCCGGTGCCGCTGCATATCGTGTATGAGGACGAGACGCTCGTCGTCATCAACAAGCCCGCGGGCATGGTCGTGCATCCGGCCGCGGGCAACTGGAGCGGCACGCTGCTCAACGGTCTCCTGCATCGTTACGGCGACGCGGCGGCCGGACTGCCGCGCGCGGGCATCGTGCACCGGCTGGACAAGGAAACGTCCGGGCTGATGGTCGTCGCGCGCACGCTCGAAGCGCAGACCGACCTCGTACGCCAGTTGCAGGCGCGCACGGTCAAGCGCCGCTACGTCGCGTTCGTGTGGGGCACCATGCCCGACGAAGGCACGATCGACGCGCCGATCGGCCGCGATCCGCGCGAGCGCACCCGCATGGCGGTCGTGCGGAGTGCGGCGGGCAAGCCCGCGCGCACGCACTTCAGAACCATCCACCGCACGACGTGGCACGGCCAGCCGGTCAGCGCGATCCATTGCGATCTGGAAACCGGCCGCACGCATCAGATTCGCGTGCATTGCGCGCACGCGGGGCATCCGCTGCTCGGCGATCCGCTCTACGGACGCGCGCGCGGCAAGCGTTCGGTCACGCCGTTGCCTAACGGCTTCGCGCGCCAGGCGCTGCATGCATGGCGGCTCGGCCTGATTCATCCGGCGACGGGCAAGGAGGTGCACTGGCGCGCGGACGTGCCGGAGGACATCGCAACGCTCGCGGCGGAGCTCGGGCTCGGACAGGACGAGGAAATCGAGTTCGACGAGGACGAAGACTTCGCGCAGGCCTATGAAATGGAAGAGGGCGGCGAAGACTGGGACGACGACGAAGATTACGAGGACGACGAAGCATGACGAACCAAGCTGCCGCACTGCATCCGAATGCCTGTCTCTGGCCGCAATGGAAGGTTTCGCCGCGCGTGCGCGCATTCGTCACGACGCGCGCGGGCGGCGTGAGCGCGGCGCCCTACGATGGCGGCGCGCCCGGCGCGGGCGGTCTCAATCTCGGCCTGTCGACGGGCGATGCGCCGCACGCCGTCGCGGAAAACCGCCGCCGCGCGCTCGCGTTGACGCACACGCGGAATGCCGCCTGGCTCGAGCAGATTCACGGCACGCAAGTCGAGGACGCGCACGCGGTCATCGAGCGGCTCGGAAAGGGCGAGCGCACGCGCGCGGACGCGAGCGTGACGGATCGCGCGGGCGTCGTCTGCATCGTGATGACGGCCGATTGCCTGCCCGTGCTCTTCTGCGACGACGACGGCCGCGCGATCGGCGCCGCGCATGCCGGCTGGCGCGGGCTTGCGGGCGGCATCGTCGAAAAGACGGGCGAGCGCGTGGCGGCGCTCGCGGGCGTACCGGCATCGAGGCTCAACGCGTATCTCGGCCCGGCGATCGGGCCAGAGGCGTTCGAGGTCGGCGAGGACGTGCTCGAGGCGTTCGTCGCCGCGGCGCGCGCCAGCCACCGCGACGCGACCGTCGCGGCGTTCAGGCCCGCCGGCGGCGTGCCGGCCAAATACTTCGCGGATATCTACGCACTCGCGCGTCTACGTCTCGCCGATCTGGGCGTGGATGCCGCGCGCATCCATGGCGGCACGCACTGCACGGTGACGGAACGAGAGCGCTTCTATTCCTACCGGCGCGATCGCGTCACGGGCCGCATGGCGGCCATGATCTGGCTCGCTGATTGACCGCCAGTAGCAGTGTTGGGTCGTACCCAACAACCGCTTCCTGTCTATGACGAAACCCCCTGCGAATGCAACATTTCGGATGGGGGAAAACGATAATTAAAAAAATATCGCGGTGCGGCAAAATCGGGACGAAGCATTGACATGCCTGACACCCTGGAGCAAGAATGTTCCTGGAATTCATCCAATCGGGCACGGCGTAGCAAGGCTGATTCTTTGCCACGCGCATAAGGCGCACCAACACTTGCGCGCTGGTCGAGCAAAGCCCGGCGATGCCTGCGTTAGCAATCAAGTCTTGCGAGACTCACAGGTCAATAGCGGGTATGGCTTCCAAAACTTCTTCCTCATCTTCCCGCTCCCGTACCGCCGACAGCACCTCGGCTCAAGCATCTGCCGACACGACTGGCGTACAGCAGGCGTTCGATCAATGGCTGAACGCGTGGCGCGCCGTTGCGGATCCCGCGCAATGGGCGAAAGTCACTCAACAGACGAATACCGCGAATGACGCGGCGGCCGGCGGCGCCGCTTCGCCATTCGCTGCGTTTTCCGCCTTTACCAACGGTTTTCCGAACGGTTTTCCGGCGGCTTTTCCAACCGCCTTTCCGACGCTGGGCGCGATGCCGCAAATGCCCGATTTCACGAAGATGAACGGCATCGCGGAGTTCGCCAAGCTGGCGAGCAGCATGCCGGGCTTCGGCGCGGCGATGCAGGGCTTGCCCACGCTGCCGAAGATTCCGACCGCCGCGATTCCTCCCGAGCGTCTTCAGGAGTTGCAGAGCAACTATTCGCGCGACGCGTCCGAGTTGCTCAAGCAGGCGACTGAGCAGAGCATCGACCCGACCGCGCTGAAGGACCGGCGCTTCACCGACACGGCATGGCAATCGACGCCCGCCTATGCGTTCACGGCGGCGTGGTATCTGCTGAACGCGCGCTATCTGCAGGAACTCGCGGACGCCGTGCAGAGCGATCCGAAGACGCGCGAACGCATCCGCTTCACGGTGCAGCAATGGGCGGCCGCGGCCGCGCCGAGCAACTTCCTCGCGCTCAACCCCGTTGCGCAGAAGGCGCTCATCGAAAGCAAGGGCGAGAGCCTGCGCCAGGGCATGCTGAATCTGCTGAACGACATGCAGCGCGGCAAGATTTCCCAATCGGACGAATCGCGCTTCTTCGTCGGCAAGAACATCGCGTCGACGGAAGGCTCGGTGGTGTACGAGAACGAGCTCGTGCAGCTGATTCAGTACAAGCCGCTCGCGCCGAAGGTGTATGCGCGGCCGCTTCTGATCGTGCCGCCGTGCATCAACAAGTTTTACATCCTCGACCTTTCGCCGGAGAGTTCGCTCGTGCGCTATGCGCTCGAGCAGGGCCATCAGGTGTTCATCCTGTCGTGGCGCAACGCGGATCAGTCGATCGCGCACAAGACTTGGGACGACTACGTCGAAGAGGGCGTGCTCGAGACCATCGGCGTCGTGCGGGAGATCAGCGGCGAGGACAAGATCAACACGCTGGGCTTCTGCATCGGTGGGACCATTCTGGCGACGGCGCTGGCCGTGGCGGCGGCGCGCGGCGAGGAGCCGGCCGCGTCGATGACGCTGCTCACCTCGATGCTCGACTTCTCCGACACGGGCGTGCTCGACGTGTTCGTCGACGAGGCGCACGTGCAGTTGCGCGAGCAGGCGATCGGCGGCAAGAACGGCGCGCCCGCGGGGCTCATGCGCGGCATCGAGTTCGCCAACACGTTCTCGTATCTGCGCCCGAACGATCTGGTGTGGAACTACGTCGTCGACAACTACCTCAAAGGACGCACGCCGCAGGCGTTCGACCTGCTGTTCTGGAACAGCGATTCGACCAACCTGCCGGGTCCGATGTGCGTCTGGTACCTGCGCAACACGTATCTCGAGAACAAGCTGAAGGAATCGAATGCGCTGACGGTGTGCGGCGAGAAGATCGATCTCTCGCGCCTCACTGTGCCGACGTTCATCTACGGTTCGCGCGAGGACCATATCGTGCCGTGGAAGTCGGCGTATGCGTCCGCGCCGATTCTCAGCGGTCCGCAGAAATTCGTGCTTGGCGCGTCGGGCCACATCGCGGGCGTGATCAATCCGCCGTCGAAGAACAAGCGCAGCTTCTGGATGATCGACAGCAACGACGAGCGCTTGCCCGAGAGCGCCGACGCATGGTTCGAATCGGCAGCGGAGCATCCCGGCAGCTGGTGGCCGACCTGGTCGGAATGGCTCGCGCAAAGCGCGGGCGAACAGGTCAAGCCGAGCGCGACGCAGGGTTCGAAGACGTACCCGGCGATCGAAGCCGCGCCCGGCCGTTACGTATTGGAGCGCGATTGACGAGCGGCGCGTGACCGTGCGCGAGAGCGCATCGAACCGTTCGGAACCGCATTAACATTCGTTGCCAAAAGGAAACTGAAATGACTGACGTAGTGATCGTATCGGCCGCGCGTACAGCGGTTGGCAAGTTCGGCGGCTCGCTCGCGAAGATCGCG
>NZ_FCOB02000072.1 GCF_001545075.1 Caballeronia ptereochthonis | reverse complement strand
GCACTCGCCATCAAGCGCCCACACTTATCGGCTGTTAGTTTTTAAAGAGCACATCGCAAGACCGCTACCACCTTACCACCGTCTTGCGTCGCTGCATCAGCAGCAGAGAAACGAGATTATGAAGAATCTTTTTCTCCTTGTCAACAGTCTTTTTTGCTTTCGCTTCAAAATCTGTCGGCTTCGGAGGCCGCCCGTTTCTGGGGCGGCTCCTCGTCTTGCGACGAGGGGCTGAATATTAGGCCAAGCAGGCACGAATGACAAGGTAATGAAGCAACTTTTTTGGCGGCCGCTTCAACGCGCCGGTTTTGCCGTCCCCTTGACGATCTCGAGCGGCACGGCCGCCGCCATCGCCGCGTAGCCCGCGTCGCTCGGGTGAATGTGGTCGCCGCTGTCGTAGCGTCGCTGGAGCATGCTCGGGCGGGACGGATCGCGCAGTGCCTGATCGAAGTCGACCACGCCGTCGAACGCGCGGCTCGAGCGGATCGACTCGTTGACCGCCGTGCGGATCGCCTCACGCTCCGGCGGCAGCGAAGCCGGCGTCAGCGTCGCGCCGTAGATCTTGATGCCGCGCTGATGCGCCTGCGCGATCAGCCGCTGATATCCGCGAACGAGCGCATCCGCGTTCACTTCGGTATGCGGCGCGTCGCAGTCGAGTCCGGCATGCGCGGGCATCGCGGCAAAGTTGATGTCGTTGATGCCGATCAGCACGATTACCGCGCGCACGCCCGGCTGACGCAGCGCGTCGCGGTCGAAGCGGCTCACCAGCGCCTCGCCGTAGCAGGGCGAATTGCTCAAAAGCCGATTCCCGCTGATGCCCGCGTTCATGACCACCGTCTCCCCGCCGCTCTTGTGCGCGACCTGTTTCGCGAGCGCATCGGGCCAGCGCCGGTTGGCGTTCAGCGACGAGCGCATGCCGTCGGTGATCGAATCGCCGATCGCGACCACCGCTTGCGCCGACGGGCTTTCCACCGCCAGGTTGGTCAGCCACGCGTATTGGGTGAAGCGCGTGCGGAACGAGCCGGCGGACGCGTCGTCCGAGTGATCGCCCGGCGTCGAGATGTAGTTCACCTGGCTCGCGATCCGATGCCACGCGACGAGCTTCTGATCCTTCCCCATGAACATGCTGACGGCCAGCGGCTGCTGTGCTTCGACATCGAAATTGACCGCATCGCTCGTGATCTGCGCGCCCGGCGCGACCGTCACGCTCTTGCGGCCGCCGAACAACACCGGCCGCGCACTTCCCGCGCGAATCGCGGCGCTGCTTCCGCTCGTCGCGCGCGCAACGCTCACGGATTCGACGATCAGCGGTTCCGTTCCGTAAAGATTGCTGATCCGCAGGCGCATGCGCTTGCCATCGATTTGCGGGTAGATCAGCTGACGCACGGTGCGCCCCGCGACATCCGGCGCTCTGTACAACGGCGGAAGATTGGCCACTTGCGGAATGGACTGCAGCGCGGTGCCCCAGGCGCTGACCCAATGTTCGCTGGCGGGCGCATCGGCGGTTTCGGCGGCGAACGCGTGCGGCGCGAGGTTGAATTGCGCGGCAAACGTGGCCGCGCAGATCGCGGCGAGAACTCGGAGTTTCATTCGGCGATGGCGTTCGGAAAAGGCTCGATTGTGCCTGAAGTGTCAGGGCGGCCGCCGCGCGAATCACCCGGAAAACACGCGTGCGGGAACGGCGCGCCCGAAATGGCCTCACAATGCAGCCAGTTCATCTTTCGCCGGCCCCCGACGGCCGGCGCATCAATATATATAGACATGCAACCGAAAACCACCGCACCGCAACGGCTCGACTGGGAAGAAGACGGAGAAAGCCGCTCCGCCCGATGGCGATCCGAGAGCGGCAACCCGCCGCCGAAGCGCCTCGTGACCGGGCACGACCAGATGACCGCCGATCACGCCTACCGGCTCGCCTGCGAGGGCACCGCGATTCTCTGGCGCGGCGACTTTCAGAACGCCCGGCAGTTGCTGCAGGCGATGGCTCGCCGCATCGACAACAAACCACGCAAGCCCAAAAAGCCCGCTGCGGAGGGGTCTCCGGTCGATGCCTTCAATCTGCACCGCCTCGCGCAATCGCAGCGCGCACGCACGCTGGCGATGCTGATCCTGCCGCTCGACGAGCAATACGCCATTCCGCTGCGCCGCGCGCCGAACGTGCGCGAGGCGTGCGAAGAGGCGTACGGGCCGCCGTCGGATGAGGCGTCGGTCGTGTCCTTGCGCGAGGTGCTCGGCCTGATCGGCGCGCACGAGTGGCGCAAGAAAGGCGTCGAGATCGCGGCGCTCGGCGGCAGGATTCATCCCTATTACGGCGTGTTTTCGCCCGTGCGCGGCGAATATGTCGATCTCGTCGCGAACCAGCCGCTGCCCTCGCGCGAGCTCGCGTTCGATATCGGCACCGGAACCGGCGTGCTGGCGGCGGTGCTCGCGCGTCGCGGCGTCGAGCGTGTCGTCGCGACGGAAATCGATGCCCGCGCGCTCGCCTGCGCCCGGGAGAATATCGCGCGCCTCGGTCTCGATGCTCAGGTCGACGTGGTCGAAACCAGTCTGTTTCCCGATGGCCGCGCGCCTCTGATCGTCTGCAATCCGCCGTGGCTGCCGGCACGGCCGAGCGCGGCGATCGAGCACGCGATCTACGATCCGGACAGCCGCATGCTGCGCGGCTTCCTCGACGGCCTCGCCGCGCATCTGACGCCCGGCGGCGAAGGCTGGCTCATCCTGTCGGACTTCGCGGAGCATCTCGGCCTGCGCACGCGCGCGCAGCTGCAGGAGTGGATCGACGCGGCGGGTCTCAAAGTGGACGGACGGATCGACATCAAACCGCATCATCCGCGTGCGACCGACAAGACCGATCCGCTTCACGCCGCGCGCTCGGCGGAAGTGACGTCGCTTTGGCGGCTCGTCGCCGCGTAGGAACGATCAACCGCGCCCGGCCAGCCACGCGAGCGCGCCTTCACCCGCGACCAGCCCGCTTGCGAAGCACGCGGTCAGCAAGTAGCCGCCGGTCGGCGCTTCCCAGTCGAGCATCTCGCCCGCGCAGAACACGCCTGGAAGCGCGGTGAGCATCGAGCGCGCGTCGAGCGATTCGAACGCGACGCCGCCCGCGCTGCTGATCGCCTCCTCGATCGGCCGCGGGCGCAACAAGCGCAGCGGCAGCGCCTTGATCCGCGCGGCGAGCGTGTCGAGATCGGCGAATTCTTCCTTGCCCAGGCACTCGCGCAGCAAGCCCGCCTTCACGCCCGTCAGATGCAACCGGCTGTGCAGATGACTCGACATCGACCGGGCGCCGCGCGGATGCCGCACTTCGTCCCGCACGCGTTCGGCCGAAAGCTGCGGCGTGAGGTCCAGCAGAATGGTCGCGCCCTCGCCTCCGCTTTCGGCGATCCGGTCGCGGATCGGCGCGGACAGCGCGTAGATCAAGCTTCCCTCGATTCCCTGATCGGTGATCAGACATTCGCCGATGCGCGCGTCGAACGCTCCGCCCGAGCGCGGCACGCCGATCGCCACCGATTTGAGCGGCTCCCCCGCGAAGCGGCTGCTGAAGTGCTCGCTCCAGCCGACATCAAAGCCGCAATTGGACGGCACGAACGGCCGCACAGCCACGCCGCGCGCCGCGAGAATCGCGAGTGCGCCGCCATCCGAGCCGAGTTGCGGCCAGCTCGCGCCGCCGGGCGCGAGCACGAGCGCATCGTGCCGAACGCGCTTTTCACCCGACGGCGTCGCGAAACGCGAAATCGACGCGCCCTCGTCATCCCAGCCGAGCCAGCGATGACGCATATGAAACGTCACGCCCGAAGCCCGCAGCCGATGCAGCCACGCGCGCAGCATCGGCGCGGCCTTCATGTCGGTGGGAAACACGCGGCCGGAGCTGCCGACGAACGTTTCCACGCCCAATCCGTGCACCCAGTTGCGCAGCGCACTGGCGTCGAAACGCGCGAGCAGCGGCGCGATGTCCGCGCTGCGCGCGCCGTAGCGCGAAAGGAAGGCATCGGCAGGCTCGGAATGCGTGAGGTTCATTCCTCCCTTCCCCGCCATCAGGAACTTGCGGCCGACGGACGGCATCGCGTCGAACACATCGACACGCGCGCCGCCTGCCGCGAGCGCCTCGGCGGCCATGAGCCCGGCCGGCCCTCCGCCGACGACCGCGACGCCGACCGATTCGGTGTTTTCAACTGACGACATGGCTGATCAATAAGAACGGAACGGAGCGACATTGTCGCATCGGCGCGGCCGCGGCCTCGTTCAGGCCGCCTTCGAACCGCACGAAGAGCCCGCCAGCCGTGCGTAAGTCATTAAATAACAAAAAAGAATTTGGTCGACCGCACGCGGGCCAGTACGATCGCGCGATTCGTTGCCTCAACAACTTTTTTCAAAATCAGCCCGATCATGTCCGTTTCCCTCGCGCCCGACCGCACTTCCGCCCGGGCCGCCGCCAGCGATCCGCGTCCCGTCATCCGAAGCGCCGCCGATGTCTCCAGCCTCGTCAACCGCGGCGCCGCGATCGGCAGCGATGCCCGCATCGTCGTCGCCATCGCGCTCGGCGGGATTTTTCTCGACGCCTACGATCTCGGCGCGCTAGCCTTCGGCATGAAGGACATCGCCCGCGAGTTTTCGCTCACGCCAACCGGCTCCGGCTTCGTCGCGGCTGCGATCACGTTCGGCGCGATCATCGGCGCGTTTCTCGGCGGCTATCTCACCGACAGAGTGGGCCGCTATCGCGTCTTCATGGCCGACATGTTCTTTTTCGTCGTCGCGGCGATCGCCTGCGCGCTCGCGCCGAACGCCTGGGTGCTCGGCGGTGCGCGCTTCGTGATGGGGCTGGGCGTCGGCATCGACCTGCCGGTGGCGATGGCCTTCCTCGCGGAGTTCTCGCGCCTGCAGGGACGCGGCAACAAGGCAGCCCGCGTCGCGATGTGGTGTCCGGTCTGGTACGCGGCGATCAGCGTCTCGTACCTGCTCGTGCTCGGCCTGTATGCGGTCCTGCCCGAGCACAACGCCGGCTGGCTCTGGCGCCTGATTCTCGGCTTCGGCGCGGTTCCGGCGATCGCGATCATCGCGATTCGCAGCCGCTACATGAGCGAATCGCCGGTCTGGGCCGCGAATCAGGGCGATCTCAAGGGCGCGGCCGCGATTCTCAAGCGCTCGTACGGCATCGATGCGCGCGTCGAGGATGCCGCGCCTGCCGCATCCAGCGCGCCGAAAACCCGCCGCGCGACGTGGAGCAATTACGGCGCCCTGCTGCGCGGCGTCTATCTGCGCCGGACCGTGCTCGCGACGATCATCGCGATCGCCTCGTCGTTTGCCTATAACGCCGTCGCGTTCGGGCTGCCGGTGATCATTTCGAGCTTTCTCGCGCAGTCGATGCTCACGACGATTCTCGCGTCGCTCGCGCTCAACCTCTGCTTCGCGTTCGCCGGCGGGCTGTTCTCCGTGCGCACGGTGCCGAAATACGGCGCGTGGAAGCTGTCGGTCGTCGGCTATGCGTTTCAGCTGGTGGCGCTCGTCGGGCTCGCGATCATCGGGAAACCTTCTACCGGCGCCGAAGTCGTCATCGCGGTCGCCTTCCTCGCCGCGTTCCTGCTGGGACAGGGCGTCGGACCGGGTTCGCACAGCATGACGTTCGCATCGCTGAGCTATCCGACGTCGCTGCGCGGTGTCGGCGTAGGCTTCAATCAGACCTTGATGCGCGCCAGCTCGACGGTCTCGCTGTTCCTGTTCCCGGTTCTGTCGGCGGCGCTCGGCACGAAAGTGTTCTGGATCATCGCCGTCGCGCCGCTCGCGGGACTCGTCGCACTGCTCGCGGTGCGCTGGGAGCCGTCGGGCTATGACGTCGACGCGGAGGATTTCGCCGCGCAACGAAAGTCGTAAGCGTCTGCCAGTCCTGTAGTCCCGCTTTTGGAGCGGCGGCGATCAATGTCCGCCGCTCCCTTCAAGTCCCCCTCGGGCTTCGTGTCACGCTCGGCACATCTCTCCCGTCTGCACTAGATTCACTAGATTGATAGCGCGCTTTCCCGCCGTTCGTTTCCGCGTGCCTCATGCGGATTTACCCGAGCACGTCTCAAAAATCTATTTGCCGACCGTCCGGTCGGTTTATAATCGCCGGACAGCGACTTTCCAGGAGCGAGTGCCGCCATGTACACCCAATCCCTCGACCTCCCCCCGCCCGCGTCGGCCACCGACGCCCACGCGGACCCGCTCGCGGCCTCGCCCGGGCAAGCGCGCTTCGACGCGGTGATGCAGGCCGAC
>NZ_FCOB02000067.1 GCF_001545075.1 Caballeronia ptereochthonis | reverse complement strand
CCGCTGATGCGATGCAGGATCGACACCTTCCCTGCCAGCGGCAAGCGATACTTCGCGATTTGGCCGATCCCGATGTTGCGGAATTCCGGCCTGGGTTTCTTCAAAGCTTCAGCCACGGTAGACCCCTTCCCTAATCTGTTTTGACGTATCGCGCTGTCGATGCACGACACGGGCGCGACTCGTCCAGCCTGATCGCTTGGACCAGCGACCGGCGATGCATTTGGGGAAAAGTTTCTAGCCCGCGCACTGCGCGATAGCGGTATTTTGTCGCGGGATTGATATACTGTCCAATATCTATCTCGTCTTTCTGAAATACTTTTTACAGATATCGGATGGAACTGCGCCATATCCGCTATTTTCTGGCCGTCGCCGAGGAGCGCAACGTGACGCGCGCCGCCGAGCGGCTCGGCATCGGGCAGCCGCCGCTCAGCCAGCAGATTCATGCGCTCGAGGATGAAATCGGCGTGCGCCTCTTTCGCCGTACGGGCCACGGCGTCGTGCTGACGGAGGCTGGCGAGGCGTTCGCCATCGACGCCAAACGTCTGATGAACGATGCACGGCTTGCGGTGGAAAAGGCGCAAAGCGCTGGGCGCGGCGAGATCGGGCAGCTCAATATCGGCTTCACGGGGTCGGCGGCGTTCAATCCGGTCGTGTCGAAACTCATCCGCTCCTATCGGCAGTCGTACCCGAACGTCACGCTCACGCTCGCCGAAGGCAACACCGCGCAGCTCCTTTCCTATCTCGACGATGGCCGCGTCGACGTCGCCTTCGTTCGTCTCGGCAGCCAGTCGCCCGCGGGGGTGCAATTCCATCACATCGCAATCGAGCCGATGAAGATCGTGCTGCCCACCACGCACAAGCTCGCCAGAAAGCGCAAGGTGCCGCTATCGGCGCTGGCGGAAGATCCTTTCGTGATGTTGCCGCGCGAGGCAAGTCCCACCTTGCACGACGTCATCGTCGGCGCGTGCCGTGAAGCCGGGTTCGAGCCGATCGCCGGGCAGCAGGCGCCGCAGTTGTCGTCGGTGGTGAATCTGGTGGCGGCGGAATTCGGCGTATCGCTGGTGCCGGCGTCGGTCTGTCAGATTCAGGTCGACGGCGTCGCCTACACCGATGCGCTCGGCAGCAGCATTTCCATCCGTCTGGCGCTGGCTTCGCGCATCGATGCCACGCCCGCCAAAACAGCCAACTTCCTGGATATCGCGCGGCAAGTCGCGGGGTCATCGATTTGACGCGCGCATCCGTTCATGCGCATTGCATTCGACCCACTTCAGGCCGACACTCGAGCATGAAACCCTAAGCCGTTCCCTCAATATTCGAGATCGAGGAGCGAGGTCATGCGCGATGAAACAGAGCATTCACTGCAATGCACGCATGCGTGCCGCCGGGGTTTCCTCAAAACGGTTGCATCCGCAACCATCGCCGGGCTCGCCGCTCCCTCGCTCCTCACGACGCCGGCTCATGCCGACGCGTTGACCAAGGCGCAACGCGACAGCATGACGCCCGAGGAAATCATCGCGTCGATGAAGCGCGGCAACGAGCGCTTCCAGAAAGGCGAGCGAAAGGCGCGCAATTATTTACGTGAGCAAAGGGCGAGCGCGAAAGGACAGTATCCGGCTGCCGTGCTGCTCAGTTGCATCGACTCGCGTGCGCCCGCGGAAGTCATCATGGATCTGGGCATCGGCGATATCTTCAATTGCCGCGTCGCGGGCAATATCGAGAACGACGATATCCTCGGCAGCATGGAGTTCGCGTGCAAGCTGACGGGCGCGAAGGTCGTGCTCGTGATGGGGCATACGTCGTGTGGCGCGATAAAAGGCGCGATCGCCAATGCCGAACTGGGGCATCTCACCGGCCTGCTCGCGCGCATCAAACCAGCCGTCGACGCAACACAATATGACGGCGAGCGCTCGGCGACCAACTACGCGTTCGTCGACAAGGTGGCGCGCAAGAACGTCGAGCTGACGATCGCGCAAATTCGCCGCGACAGCGCCGTGTTGGGCGAACTGGAAAGCCAGCGCACGATCAGGATCGCCGGCGCGATGTACAACCTGAACACGGGCGCCGTCGACTTCTTCGGCTCTTAACTTTCGACGCGCTCGCGCACGTCTTCCTTGCGCTTTTCGACACCGCGGATCGCCGTCCAGTACTCGGTCCGCACGCCGATCTGCTCGGAGACGAACCGTCCGCCGCGCGTCGTTCGGTAATGCGCGAGCGCCTTGTACACGAGACGTTGCCCGACCAGCAGGATCGGCACGTTGAGCAATACCATCACGATGTTCATCAGATCCGACAGCGCCCAGAGATTCGGCAATTCCAGGCCCGCGAGCACGGTCAGCGCGCCGAACGGCACGAACACGAGCGAACCCACGACGCGAATGCCGGTGATGAAGCCGCGGCTGCGCGAGATGAAATTCGCCGAGATCTCCGCAAACGAAATCATGCCGAGCAGCGTAGTGAAGGCGAAGAGCCCGTAGCACACGCACATCACGATCTTCACGGCATGCGCGACCGCCACGGGCACGAGCGTTTCGACCGACGCCAGATAGACCGTGATCTTCGATGCCCGGACCGACTCCCATGCCTGACCGTCGACCGTGCCGGTCCACACGTGCGCCATGACGACGATGAAGCCCGTCATCGTGCAGATGACCATCGTGTCGAAGAACACGCCGAGGCTCTGTACGAAGCCTTGTTCGCAAGGGTGATCGTTGTCGGCGATGGCGGCGGCCATCGTGATGGTGCCCTGCCCTGCTTCGTTCGACATCAATCCGCGCTTGACGCCCTGCGCGAGCGCGGTGCCGATCGCACCGCCGAAAAGCGCATGAGGCGCGAACGCGCCGACGATTACCTCATGAAAGAAGTAAGGAATGAGCGGCAGATTGATGAGGATGATGACGAGCGACACCAGGCAGAACAACGTGGCCTTGATCGGCACGAGCACATCGGTATAGGCGGTCACGCGACGAATGCCGCCCATGATGATGAACGAGCACGCCAGGATGAGTCCCGCCGCGATGACGTAATACACCGTGGATTGACGCGCGAGATGCGTGCCGGACACCGTGTCGGCGATGGTGCCGATCGCAGTGAATACGTTGAACGTTTGCGGCGGGACGTTGAAGAGCGCATAGACGATGAACACCAGCGACAGGAACGTGCCGACGATGCGCTTGTCGCCCAGAATGCGCCGTCCATAGAAAGGCAATCCGCCGACGAACTCGTCGTGCTTCTTCTCCTTGAAGAGCTGCGCGAGCGTCGATTCCATGAACGCCGTGGCCATGCCGAAGAACGCGGCGACCCACATCCAGAACAATGCGCCCGGCCCGCCGACGGAAATCGCGCCCGTGATGCCGACGATATTGCCCGGTCCCGCGCGCATCGCGAGTCCGAGCATGAAGGAGGCGAGCGCGCTGACGCCGGTTTTCGACGACTGCCGGCGCAGCATGATGCGCACGATCTTGCCGACGTTCATCGTCTGGATGAAGCGCGTGCGGATCGTGAAGTGGATGCCCACGCCGATCAGCAGCAGGATCGCGAACGAGAATCGCCCGAGCACGGGGATCTGCGCGTACGCCTTGAAGTTCGTGGGGAAATCCCACAGGAAATCAGAGACGGGGGCAATGAAGGCGAACAATGCGTTCACGGATTGGAAAAGTTCTTCCACGCGGGCGGTCTTTCTTCGGATCGGAATCGTCGGGGCTGCGATTATACGGCCCGCCTACACGCGTCCCGGTGGAACTCCACAGGCTGGTTTTCGATGGCGAAGCCGATAGAGGTTTGGTATGGGATCGACCGTTAGTTGCAGGCAAACCAAGAACGACTCGCCCGCAAAACTGATTGTCGCGGCCCGCAGTACGAGCCGCGCTCGCGCAGACGACATCAGCGAAGAAGAGGATGTTCGGAAAGGCTGGCGAAGATTCTGGCCCTAGCGTCGACAGGGAAAACGGTCACGGCGATGCAATGAATGCCATCGCGGGCCTCGTGCTCGACCGGCCACGGGCCCGCAAGCTCATCGATTGACGCGCATTCAGTTCAACGCGACCGCCGCCGCCGCGCCCACTGGCGAACCTTGGATCGCCACGGACTTCTGCCCGTCCGGACCGACGGGTACATCGCCGACGAGCGTCGTGCGATAGAGCTGCCGATCGAACTCGAGATCGAAGATATCCGTCGGCGCGAGATGCGCGGTCGTGCGGTTGTCCCAGAACGCGATGCTGCCCGGCTCCCATTTGAAGCGCACCGTGAATTCCGGCCGCGTGACATGCTCCCAGAGCAATTCGAGCAACGCCTGACTCTCGCGCGGCGCGAGGCCCACGACATGCTTGAGAAAGCCCGGACTCACATACAGGGCGCGCTCGCCGGTCTCGGGATGCACGCGCACGAGCGGATGCTCGCTCACGAGCGTGTGATCGTCGACGGCCTTCCTGAACGCTTCGGTGCCGTTCGCGCCCTGCGGCGGTGCGAAGCGATGCACGCCGCGCAGACCATCGACGAACGCGCGCAGCGGTGCGGACAGCTTCTCGTACGCGATCACGAGATTGGTCCATTGCGTGTCGCCGCCATAGGGCGGAATCGTCACGCCACGCAGGATCGATGCGAACGGCGGATTCAACGCCGCGGTGACATCGGTATGCCATCCGGTCCAGGGGCGCAGGAGCGTCTGTCCTTCGAAGCGTGTGGCCTTGCGGAACTTGGAGATCGAATAGATCTCCGGATGCCCTTCGACATGGCCGAACACCGGATGTCCCACCGTGAGCTCGCCGAACTGAGCCGAGAACGCGACGTGCTGCTCGTGCGTCAGAAACTGCTCGGGAAAGAAGATCACGCGCCATTTGAGCAACGCGGCGCGTATCAACCTGATCTGATCGGCGGACAAAGGCCGCGTCAGATCGACTCCGCCGATCTCCGCGCCGATATGCGCCGAGAGCGGATTGACCGTCACTTCCGTTTCGTTGGCTATCGCAGCTGCATTCACTATCCGACTCCTGTCGATATGGATCAAAGAAAACGGCGCGTTCAACTGCCTTGCGCGCTGGCGTCGTCCGCGAAGAAGTAATCGCGCCACGACTTCGGCTCGTGACGGATTACGCCGACCTTGTGCAGGAACGTGCCCAGTTGCAGGGTGTTTTGCGGCGTCGTGGAAAAGCTCGCTTCCCCATCGTTCAGAATGCGCTCGACGAACGCAGGCGAAAGCTTCGACCCGTCCTGACGGATGTAGATGGCCGCGGCCTGCGCCTTGTCCTTCCCGACGAGCTTCGCCGCGTCCTCGAGCGCGGCGCGCACGGCCGCATAGGTCTTCGGATTGTCCTTGCGCCATTTGGCGGACGTGACCACGACGCTGCCCGTCGACGGGCCACCCAGGATGTCGGTGGAACTGATGACCTTGTGGATCTTCCGGTCCTCCAGTTCCTGATACTGATACGGCGCGTTCGAGAAATGCAGGTTGATGAGCGAATTGCCCGAGAGCATCGCGGTCGTCGCATCGGCGTGCGGCATGTTGACTTCGAATCGGTCGAGGCGCGCGTAGTTCGCATCGCCGAATGCCCTGGCCGATGCCATCTGCAGGAGACGGCCTTGCTGCGATACCGCGACGGACACCACCGCGATGCGATCCTTCTCGCCGACGTCCCCGATGCTGCGAATGCGCGGATCGTTCGACACGAGATATACCGGCACCGCGCTTTGCGCCGCCATCGCGCGAAACGCCTGATGCTCGAGCGTGCGGTCCCAGATCGTCATGAGCGGGCCGATGCCGATCGTCGCAATATCGGCGGCGCCCGACAGCAGCGCCTCGTTCATGGCCGCGCCGCCCGAGAGCGTGTTCCATTGCACGTCGATATCGAGTCCCGAGCGCGCGCCCTCCTTCTCGATGAGCTTCTGGTCCTTCACCACTTTCAGCAGCAGCGAGCCGATGCCGTATTGATCGACGATCCTCACGTTGCCTTCGGCATGCGCGCGATGCATGGGCAAGGCGAAGGCCGCCATCAACGCCAGCGTGGCGAAAAGGCGGTTGAGCGAAGAGGTCGTCGTCATGCGGGGATGTCGTGGAGGGGCGGCGGCAAGCGATCAATGTACAAGCCGCTTCTTCGCACGCGAACGAAGAAATCGCGATACGGATAGCTTCGTTTGCGATAAGCGCCAGGGCGGCGCTCGCGACGTCTCGAGGCAGGAGAATGCCGCGCTGCGCCGGAGCGCGGCGCAGCGCGATAACGCGTCTTACCAGTGGTAGTTCATGCCGGCGAACACCTGGCGTCCATAACCGAACGCGCACCAGCTTCCGTAATAGCAGGAAGCGACATACTCCTTGTTGAACAGATTCTGCGCGTTCACGTACAGCTCCGCGCCCTTCAGTTGCGGAGCCGCGCGTCCGAGGTCGTAGCGCAGCGTGGCATCGACGAGGAAGAAGCTCGACACCTTGAAGCTGTTGTCGCTGCTGTACGTCGTGCCGGTGTAGCGTCCGCCCGCGCCCATCGACAGGCCCGCGAGCGGCCCGCGATTGATCGTGTAATACGCCCACAGCGAAGCCTGATTCTGCGGTATGGCGGGCAGATACTTGCCTTCGAGTCCACTGTTGTCCTTCGTGTACTTGGTGCTCAGATACGTATAGCTCGCGGTGACGTTCAGCGAATCCGTCAGACTCGCCTTCGCTTCGAGTTCGACGCCGCGCGATCTCGCCTCGCCGACCGCGGACTGGAAGTTCGGATTGGCCGCATCGACGGTAAGCAGGTTCTTGCGCGTCAGATCGAACAGTGCGGCCGAAAAGAACGCGTTGTAGCCCTTCGGCTGGAACTTGACGCCCACTTCGTACTGGCGACCGCGCTCGGGCTCGAACTGCTTGCCGGTGATGTCGGTGCCAGCCTGCGGCGTGAACGACTCGGTGTAGCTCACATACGGCGCGATGCCGTTGTTGAAAACGTACGTCAAACCGGCGCGGCCGGTGAACGCGCGATCGAACTGATGCGACTGGATGCCGTAGGTCGTGTTGTTCGAATCGCTGCTCGCCCAGTCCTCGCGTCCGCCGAGCGTCAGGATCACATTGCCCCAGCGCGCCTGGTCCTGCGCATAGACGCCGTACTGCGTGCCGCTCAGCACCTGGTGATAGCGATCGGGCGGCGTGATGGTCTGGTTGTAATCCGGCGCGAACATGTCGAGCGTCGGCGCGGTGCCGAAGCCCGCATCGAAGTTGCTCGCGTAGTGCTGATAGTCGAAGCCGAACAGCACCGTATGATCGATCGGTCCCGTCGAGAAATTGCCTTCGATCTGATTGTCGAGCGCGACGGTGTTGAGATTGTCCTTGGATGCCGCGGTGCCGCGGTCGAGCGTGCGCAGATCGTCCTCGAGCGCGCTCGCATAGACGCTCTTGTAGTCCTGCGCGAGATGCAGGAGGCGGCCGTTCGCGCGGAACGACCACGCGTTGTTGAGCTTGCGCTCGAACTTGTAGCCGATCGATTCCTGCACCCGGTTGAAGCTCTCGAAGTTGTGGTCGCCGTCGTAGAAGTCGCTCGGCAGCTTGCCGTTCGGGTTGAAGAGCACCGTGCCTTGCGGGGGCACGCTGCCGTACGACGTGCTGCGCGGGTCGTGCTGGTAGAAGCCGAACAGCGTGAGCGACGTCTTGTTGTCCGGCCGCCAGGTAAACGACGGCGCGATCGCGATGCGCTTGTTGTACGTCGATTGCACCTGTCCGTCTTCCGTACGCGCGATACCGGTGATGCGGAACAGATAGCGCTCGTCTCCCGCAATCGGTCCGGAGAAATCGAACTTGGCCTGCTTGTGCGCATAGTTGCCGAATTCGATGCCCACTTCGTGCAGCGGTTGCGTCGTGGGCATCTTGCTTTCCTGATCCAGCAGACCGCCCGCCGCGGCCTGGCCGTACAGAACGGACACCGGCCCCTTGAGCACCTCGACGCGCTCCAGCAGATACGGATCGATCTGCGGCGTCGCGTACCACTGGTTGTCGAGCATCTTGAGCCCGTTCCAGTACTTGTCGGCGTCGAAGCCGCGCACCTTCAGCATGTCGTAGCGCGTCGCGATGCCGCCGCGCGTTTCCGGCGTGACGCCCGACACATAGCGCACGGCGGCGTTGAGCGTCTCCGCGTTCTGCTGATCCATCTGCTGGCGCGTGACGACGGATACGGACTGCGGCGTTTCGAGCAGCGACGTGCTGCCTTTCAGCGCGGTCGAATCCTTCGCGACGTAGCCGTTCGTCGGACCATACGGCTGATCCTTGTCGCTTTGCGCCGTCACGTTGACGGCCGGAAGCGCGCTTTCGCCGGGCAGGGCCTGCGCCGCATCGGACGGATTGCCGTCGGTCGATTGCGCGTAAGCGTGCGGCGCCACCGCGAACAGCAGCAGCGCGGCCAGCTTCAGCGGCCGGATCGCGACCGCATTCCTTTCATCTGATCTCATACCCTTCTCTTGGACGTCGTTGCGTGCGTAAATGCGAATCGTTATTATTAGCGGTCGCATTGTGACGCGACGTTTTATCTTTGTAAAGATTTCAGTCGAGCTTTTTTGTCCCGAAAAGGGCGATTCGTGCGGAAGGAATCTGAAAAGAATTGGGGCGCAACGTGACTCGGTGCCGAAGGCCACTTACATGGAAGCGGGTCATCGCGCGGTCGCGCCTCGATCCGACATGGGACATGCACATTCGAGGTCACGCCCATGAACCCTTCCCCTCCGCCTCACGGAGCGTACGTGCTCGGCCACGCCGATCTCGAGAATCAGGCACGCTTCATCGGCGATCTGACCGAAGACGTCCTGCGCCGCGCGGGACTCGCGCCCGGCATGCGGGTGCTCGATCTGGGCTGCGGCGCGGGCGATGTTTCGTTTCTGGCCGCTTCGCTGGTGGGTGCGAGCGCAGGCGTGCTCGGCATCGATCAGGCCCGGGATCATGGACAAGGCGCGCGAGCGGGCGAAGCGGGCGCGTCTCGATCAGGTGCGATTCGAAGTCGGCGGCGTGGCGGACTTCGATATCGTCGAGTCCGTGGACGCCATCGTCGGCCGCCTCATCCTGCTTCATCTGCCCGAGTCGCAGCTATGCGCGCAAGGCATGCGCTGGATCTTCGAGACCTTTCGACGCGCGGGCGTCGAGACCGACATGGGATCGAAACTGTTCTCGACGTTTCGTCGCGCGGGTCTGCCCGAACCGCAGATGCTGCTCTCGGGGCGCTTCGAAGGCGGCCCCGATTCGTTCGCGTACCGGTATCTGACGGACGTGCTGAAAACGTTGTTGCCGCTCGCCGAGCGTTTCGGCATCGATACCTTCGCCGAACGGCTGCGCGACGATGTGGTCGCGCTCGATGGCGTTCTTCAGCCGCCGGCTTTCGTCGGAGCGTGGGCGCGCGTGGCATCGTGATCCGGAAGTCAGGCTTCCTCGTCTCTCTACGCTTTCTTCTTCGATTTGGACTGGTTGTACTCGATCGCCGCGCGCACCAGATTCTTCAGTGCGCGCGCATTGATCCTGTCGCCCTCGAGGAAATCGATCGCGCGCCGCGCGTTGCCTTCGAGGCCTGCGTTGAAGAGCTTGTCGGGATCGGGCAGGCTCGCGCCATTGGCGAAGGTCAGCTTCACCTTGCCCTTGTGGGCGTTGGCGACCGCGATCATTCCATCGCGATACCACACCGGGCTTCCCATGTACTTCCATTCCTCGACGATCTGCGGATCCGCCTCGAGGATGATCTTGCGCACGTGCGCGAATGTCTCGCCGCGCCAGTCGGTGATTCCTGCGATCAACTGGTCGATCCGTTCCGATGCGTTCATGAATCTCCGTGCCTCGCGTTCTGGTCATGTATCGGCGACGACAATATTAACGTAGCGACCCTGCACCGCAAACGCGAAGCCGCCTTGCCTTAACGCTTGAGTCCCGGACTGCCTATCGTGAGCTTCAGTCGACGCGCCTGGTCGAGATGAAGGATGTATGACGGACGCGCGCGAATCAGCAGCGTCCTCACATCGGCGCTGCCCGTCGATCGAATGTAGTCGTCCACGGTGTTGACCAGCCGCTGGAGATAGACCGACTCGCGATCGAGATACGCCTCGTCGAAATCGTAGCTGCTGATTTCGTCGAGGCGCGCGAGATCGTCGGCGCTTTGCCTCATCGACGCATCGCTCGTCGCGCTTCGTTGCGGCTGCGTGCCGAATGCTTGCGTCAGCGCGACGATCTCCTGATTCACCTGCCCGTGCTCGGCAACGATCCGCCGCGCAAACGCCTGCAAGCTGGCCGAGCGCGTCTTGTGCAGCGCCAAATTGCCCGCTGCGATCTCCGCCTGATTCGCCACGAATACGACGCCCAGCATTTGCTCATCGGTCAGACGCGCTTGCTGAGCATGCGCATGGCCGACCCAGGCAAGCAGCAACAGCAACGCTGTGGCGGTGGATCGGCAATTCATCGTCGTCTCCGGGTCATGTGGCTGTCATCGGGCGTTCATCGCGCGACGACAAGGCTAACGCATGTTCCTGCGACCGCGACGGCGGCGTGGCGACATGGCGTCGCGCATCGATGCCCGCCGTGCGTTCATTTGCCCCAACCGCACCTTTTGCAGTATTTATTGCATGGACTTGATGTACCCTCAGGCAATGTTTTCGGACGCGAGCAGCAACGCGTTCCCGAATAATATGAATTTTCGGGAACCGGTAATATCGGGCACCGGCCATCGAACGCTTGTTCGACGGCTTTATCCGCATCGGAGGAACGGATGGAAACTGCCTTTGACGTTTTTGCCGGATATGAAATCTCCGTCACCACGCGGCGCAACGAGCGCGGCGCGTGGGTCGCCGATCTCGACGTGCGCCGCGACGGCCAGTCGCGGTTCGACTGGCCGGAGACCGTTCAGCCGGAATGGCGCACCGCCGACGAAGCGGTCCGCGACGGCATCGAGCGGGCGCGCCGCGTGATCGGGCAACACCTTGCAAACCCCGACAATCACTCGTGGGTCGCGACTCGTGAGCACGCGCAGACGTGGTTCAGCGCGGAGGCGCAACGTCTTTCCGGCAACGTATTCACACGCGGTGAATAAAGCGTTTTCTTTATGCCTGATGCATCCCGTCGGGAGGCGTCCGGTCTTCCGGTATTCCCTCGCCTTTCAGCGAAACAAGCATGGGTCTCACGGCGACGCGGCCGGCTTGCGAGACGCTGCGTCATCGCCATGACCCATTGTTCGACTCGATCAATCGCCTGACGCAATCGAATAAATTTCAGATGCCCAACAACACACAAGAACCACAAGCCGTCTGTGATCCGATATCCCGA
>NZ_FCOB02000066.1 GCF_001545075.1 Caballeronia ptereochthonis | reverse complement strand
ACCAGTCAGTTTTGTGGTGCGATTTGGCAGAGCGTGCGCGAGCCACGGCGCGTTGGTCCTTTGAGGGCGACACTTAGAGGCTGGGCCACGCCGAACGATGACGACGAGTCTGCCTGGGCCAAAAAGCTGCTTTCTTTGGTTACTTTCTTTGCAGCAGCAAAGAAAGTGACTGCCGCCCCGCACAGGGGCAACACCAATAGACCACTAAGAATTCAGGATTTCACAAACACCGAAGCAACCAGCAAAAAAACCCGTTACTCCGGCACATACCCCCTCCCAATCCAGGCAAGCGAAACGGCCGCGCCATGCCGATCCTCGACGATTCTCCGCCGTTCGATCACAACCCCCACCGCCTCGACATCATCGAACTTGGCGGGTTTCGCAAGGGTCACCCTGACCCAATGCGCCCCAAAATCCGCGATGATCGTCTGCGCGATGCGTTCCGCCAGCGCCTCCAGCAATTGCACGCCATGCGACGCCAGCAATCCATGAATCGCCTCACGCACCGCAGCATAGTTCACCGTATCCTCGATACGATCAGTGACGCATGCACGTATCGAAGGCACCCCGATCGCAAGGCTCATCCGCACCGGCTGCGGAGCATGCAGCTCGCTCCTGTCGATGCCGATCACGGTCTGCCCCGTCAGCCCCTCGATATAGACGATATCCATCGCACGCGCCTCGCTCGCAGGTTGCGGCGCAACATGAACAGCTTCGCGGATCGGTTCGAATCGGCCCATATGTTCTCACCGCCCGAAGCGGCTCCCGTGGTGACGAACTCCGGCGCCCATCGCCGAAGGTATCCGTAAGCTGCAAGCAAAAAACGGGCGCGTTTGTGCATCCCTATGCGACTCCTTATTGAACCAATGCGTCATCGGATGTAAAGTTTTTGAGAACCGGGCCGGATCGGCTCCCGGACAGGAGTCGCATCATCCCGCCGGCCCGACCACGAGGCGCGCCTGCGCGCGGACAGAAGCAACTTGGCAAAGGCAATAACCAAGCAGCGAGAAGGAAAGCGCCGCAGCGCCAGCGGAAAACACAACAGATTCGGCGCCGGACGAACGCGCGAGCAAGCGCGCTTCGGATTGCGGCGCAACGGAGACACGCCCCCATGTCGTCGCTTGCTGACGTAGACACACATGTCCGGGAAGTGCTGAATATCGTCAACAACCCTCTGGCCGTGCGCCGCGCCAGCGATTCGGTCGCGCAATCGTGGCTGCGCTGTCTCACCGAGTTCAGGCTCGATCCCGGCCGCTTCGTCATGCCGCCCGTGCTCACGCAGCACGAGCTGAACGAGCGCCGCGAAGCCGCGAGCGATCTCATCGCCTGCTCGAAGCTCGAAATGACGACGCTCTATCAGCAACTCGCCGATCCGGAACTCGCCGTCGTGCTCGTCGATGCGGACGGCATCATCGTGCATCAGGTGTCGTCGGTGCCGTTCGGCGAAGCGGTCGCGGCGGACGGCCTGCGCGTCGGCGCGATCTGGAGCGAGCGCGAGGCGGGCACCAATGGCATGGGCACGTGCCTCATCGAGCGCGATTGCATCGCCGTATGCCAGCACGAGCATTTCTATCCGCGCTATACGTCGCTCACGTGCTCCGCCGCGCCGATCTTCGACGAACGCGGCGACGTCGCCGGCGTGCTCGACGTGACGAGCCGCTCCAAGCTCCTGCAGCAGCATTCGCTCGTGCTCGTCGGCATGTCGCGGCAGATGATCGAAAATCGTCTGATCGATGCGCGCTACCGGCACGCGAACATGGTCCACTTTCACAGCCGGCCCGAATTCGTCGGCACGCTGCACGCGGGCAAGCTCGCCGTGAGCGACGACGGCGTGGTGCTCGCCGCGAGCCGCAGCGCCCTGTTCCAGCTCGATCTGCGCTCGCCCGCCGAGCTGTGCGGCAAGCGCATCGAGGAAGCGTTCAACGCATCGCTCGAGGACATGATCGCGCGCAGCATCCGGGGCTCGTTCCATCCCGTGACGGTCTACAGCGCGAAGGCGAACAGCCGCTTCTTCCTCACCGCGCAGACACCGCGCAACGGCGCCAACGGCGCGACGCGCATCCTCATGAACGATCCGCTCTCGCGCGAACCATCAGCGTCGGGCGCACGCGTGAAAGCACCGAAGAAAGAGATGCGCGAATCGTCCGGCACCGGTCGTCTCGACAAGCTTTCGCATCTGGAATTCGGCGATCCGCGCATGGCCTCGCAGATCCAGCTCGCCGCGCGCGTGATCCAGCGCAAGATCCCGATCATCCTGCGCGGCCAGACGGGCACCGGCAAGGAAGTGTTCGCCAATGCGCTGCACAGCATCAGCCCCAACGGCGCGGGCGCGTTCGTCGCGGTGAATTGCGCGTCGCTGCCGGAGAACCTGATCGAGAGCGAATTGTTCGGTTATCGCGCGGGCGCGTTCACGGGTGCGCAGCGCGAAGGCCGGCGCGGCAAGATCGTGCAGGCGAACGGCGGCACGCTCTTCCTCGATGAAATCGGCGACATGCCGCTCGCCCTGCAAGCGCGTCTCTTGCGCGTGCTCGAAGAACACGAGGTGACGCCGCTCGGCGCGGAAACCACCGTCAAGGTGGATTTCCAGCTGATCAGCGCGAGCCACCGCAATCTCATCGAGCTCGTGCAGAACGGCATGTTCCGCGAGGATTTGTACTACCGCCTGAACGGCATCGAAATCAATCTGCCGCCCCTGCGCGAACGCGCGGATGCGCTCGCATTGATCGGCCACATTCTCGAAACCGAAGCGGACGATCCGCCCGCGCTCTCCGCCGAAGCGCGCGGCGCGCTCTTGAGCTACGCGTGGCCCGGCAATATCCGCCAGTTGCGACACGTGCTGCAAATGGCGATCGCGCTTTGCGACGGCCCCGAGATTCTCTGCGCGCATCTGCCGCCCGAGATCGTCAACGGCGCGGGTTCGACCGCTGCCACGCGCGCGCCGAGCCCGGCGGCGAGCGCGCCGCTCGCGCATCTCACCGAGGATGCCGATACGTCCTCGCTCAACGCGATCCAGGTGAAGGAGCGCGAAACGGTGCTCCAGTTGCTCGACGAGCATCGCTGGAACGTGAGCAACGTCGCGAAGGTGCTCGGAATCAGCCGCAACACGCTGTATCGGAAGATGCACCGGCTGCATATCCGCCTGTCGCACGATTCGCCCAATCCAGACGACGCATGACGCAACCCACGCCCGCCCGCCGGCTCGACGAGTTCAAGCCCGACGCGCGCTTCGCGTGGTGCGTGACCGGCTCCGGTCATATGATCGAGGAATCGATTGCGCTCGCGCTGCGCCTGCCGGGCGTCGACCTCTTTCTCTCCGCGGCCGGCGAGGAAGTGCTGCCGCTCTATGGCTGGCCCATCCCGAAGCTGCGCGAGCACTTCAAGGTGTTTCGCGACAACAGCGCGAGCAGCGTGCCCGTCGGCATGCTCTATAACGGTGACTATCACACGCTCGTGATCGCGCCCGCGACGAGCAACACCGTCGCCAAATGCGCGTTCGGCATCTCCGATACGCTGCCCACCAATCTCTACGCGCAAGCCGGCAAGCAATGCGTGCCGGGCATCGTGTTCGCATGCGATACCGCGCCCTCCGTCATCACGCAGGCCCCGAAGGAATGGGTCGAAGTGAGGCCGCGCGCGATCGAGTTCGAGAACGTCGAGCGGCTCGCGCGCTTCGCGCATACCACCGTTGCCCGCTCGCTCGACGAACTGGAAGCCGCGCTCGATCAACGCCTGTCGGACCTGAAGCTCGCATGGAACACATCGTCTTCCTGACCGGCCGGCTCGCTCAACCGAGCCTTCAGCAAGTGCTCGAAAGCATCGCGCCGGTCGCGAAGAAGTCGCCTTTTACGTGGGAAGTGCGCGAGATCGGCCTGCAGGTCGCGGGGCTGATGACCGCCGACATGATCCGCCGGCGCGTCGCTGCGCCGTTGACCGAAGGCACGAGCCGCATGATCGTGCCCGGCCGATGCCGCGGCGATCTCGATGCCCTCACCACGCATTACGGCGTGAAGGTCGAGCGCGGTCCGGATGAAGTGAAGGACTTGCCGCAGTTTTTCGGGCGCGAGGCGCGGCACGTCGACCTGTCGCGCTACGAGACGGAGATTTTCGCGGAGATCGTCGATGCGCCCCGGCTCGATCTCGACGGCATCGCAGCGCGCGCGCGCGAATACAGGCGGCAAGGCGCGGATGTGATCGACATCGGTTGCCTGCCGGAGACGGCGTTTGCGCATCTCGAGGATGCGGTGGCCATGCTCAAGGAACAGGGCTATCGCGTGAGCGTCGATTCGATGCGCGAGGAAGAACTCGTGCGCGGCGGGCGCGCGGGCGCGGACTACGTGATGAGCCTGAACGCCGACACGTTATGGATCGCCGACGAGATCGCCTCGACGCCGATACTCGTGCCGCGCGAGCCGACGGACGTCGCATCGCTCGATCGCGCGATCGACGGGATGAGCAGGCGCGGACGCGCCTTTCTCGCCGACCCCATTCTCGATCCGATTCCGTTCGGGCTCGCGGCCTCCATCGCGCGTTATGTTTCGCTGCGCGAGCGTTATGCGGATGTGCCGATCATGATGGGCGTCGGCAACGTGACCGAGCTGACCGAAGCCGATACGAGCGGCATCAATGCGGTGCTCTTCGGCATGGCGGCGGAGTTGCGCGTGGCGGCGGTACTGACGACGTCCGTCAGCCTGCATGCCCGGCGTGCGGTGCGCGAAGCCGATGTCGCGCGCCGCGTGATGCATGTCGCGCGCGAAATGCAGACGCTGCCCAAGGGCATCTCAAGCGATCTGTCCGCGCTGCATGCGAAGCGGCCGTTTCCCTATGACGCGGAAGAGATCGGCGCGCTCGCAGCCGCGGTGCGTGATCCGAATTTCCGCGTGCAGGTGTCGGCAGAAGGCATTCATGTCTATAACCGCGATGGGCATCATGTCGCGGTCGATCCTTTCGCGCTGTATCCCGATCTCAAGGTCGAGAACGACGGCGGGCACGCGTTCTACCTCGGCGTGCAGCTCGCGCGCGCGGAAATCGCCTGGCAGCTCGGCAAGCGCTTCGATCAGGACCAGCCGCTCGACTGGGGATGCGAGGTCGATCGGCCTGAAGAAGATCTCACGGCGTGGCACGCGCCCGGGACCACGATGAAGAAGCCCTAGGGCTTCCATTTGATCGAGCAGCCGAGCGCCGGATATTGTTCTTCCAGCGGCTCGCGGTTTTCCGCTATCGCGCGCATCGCTTCGTACAGGTCGCGACGGACATCGGGCAAGGCTTCCTTGCGTGAGGCGTCGATTCGGCCGCGATATCTCAATCGCAGGTTCCGGTCGAAGCCAAAGCATTCCGGCGTGCAAACCGCGCCGTATGCGCGCGCGACTTCCTGCGTTTCGTCGTGCAGGTACGGGAACGGAAGGTTCCACTCTTTTGCCAGCGCGACCATGCGGTCGAACGCATCATCGGAGTAGACGGTCGCGTCGTTCGAGTTGATGCCTGCGACGTTGATGCCGATTTCCTTCAGCGCGAGTGCGTCGCGGATGAGATTCGGCATCACGGCTTTCACGTACGGGCAGTGATTGCACATGAAGACGATGACGAGTCCGTTTGCGCCGTTCAGCGAGTCGAGCGTGTGCGTCTCGCCGTCGGTTGCGGGCAGCGTGAATGCGGTTGCTGCTGCACCGAGTTCTGCTGTCGGAGATTCGGTAGGCATGAGATAGCTCCCAATTGGCCGTTCGGCATATTGGCGGTTTGATCGGCTCGGATAGCATGAAATCTCTTCTTGGTTATCCGGAGTATTCGCTTCAGGCATTCGGTCGCCGCGCGGCGAATCTCGACGGGATCGGCCGTGGCTCGCGCGCATACGCGACGCGATCGACAAAGCTCAGCAGATTTACATCAGCACGGCCACCATCCGGGAAATGTCGATCGAATCCGCGATCGATGAGTTCGAGGCTCATCCGTTTATCCAACTTCCGGTTCAACTCAAGCATGCGAAGGCAGTGCGCCACATGCCGGACCTGCACCGCGATCCGTTCTATCGCTTGCTCGTCGCACAGGCGATCACCGAAGACTTGAGATTTCTGACGGTCGACCGAGAACGCTCCGCGTACCTTGACGCGGCCATTCCAGCCTGACGCAGCGCCACCCGTCCCGAGCCAACGAGCGGCGCTCCCTCTCAGTGATACCTCTTCGCCATCGCCTCCAGGCCCATCGGCTTGATGCGTTCCGCGTGCCCCGCGCATCCGAACGCCTCCAACCGCTCAATGCACAGATCTCTTGCCGCCGCCGTCGCCGCCTTCAGCGCGTGCCGCGGGTCGAACTCCGATCGCGCAGACGCCATTGCCCGCCGCGTCGCGCCCGTCATCGCGAGGCGAATGTCCGTGTCGATATTCACCTTGCGCACGCCGCTCGCGATGCCGCGCCGGATCTCCTCCACCGGCACGCCAAAGGTTGCGGGAATCTCTCCGCCATGTTCACGGATGATCGCGAGCCATTCCTGCGGCACTGACGACGACCCGTGCATCACGAGATGGGTATCCGGAATGCGCTCTTGGATCTCGGCGATGCGGTCGATCGCCAGAATGTCACCCGTCGGCTGGCGGCTGAACTTGTACGCACCATGCGACGTGCCGATGGCGATCGCGAGCGCATCGATGCCCGTCGCCTCGACGAACGCACGCGCTTCGTCGGGATCGGTCAGCAGGCGGTCGTGGCTCAAGGCCCCTTCGGCGCCGACGCCGTCCTCCTCGCCCGCGCGCCCGGTCTCCAGCGACCCGAGACAGCCCAGTTCGCCCTCGACCGACACGCCCACCGAATGCGCCGCCTCCACGACGCGCCGGCTCACCTCCACGTTGTAGTCGTAGTCCGCGGGCGTCTTCTGGTCGGGCATGAGCGAGCCGTCCATCATCACGGACGTGAAGCCCGAGCGGATCGCCTGCTGGCACACAGATGGGCTCGCGCCGTGATCCTGATGCAGCACCACCGGGATATCCGGATGCGCCTCCACGGCCGCGACCACCAGATGCCGCAGATACGGCTCGCCCGCGTACTTGCGCGCGCCGGCCGACGCCTGCAGGATGACCGGGCTTCCTGTCGCCTCGGCGGCCTGCATGATCGCGTGCACCTGCTCCATGTTGTTGACGTTGAACGCGGGCACGCCATAACCGTGCTCCGCCGCGTGATCCAGCAACTGCCTCAATGCGATGAAAGCCATCGTGACGTCTCCTTGAAATAGCGTTGCGAAGTCCCGGGCGGTGCTCAGGCGGCCACGCGGCGCGCTTCGTCGACGAGCGCCTCGGTCGTCACGCCGAAGTGCGCGAACAACGCGCTCGCGGGCGCGGATTCGCCGAAGCGGTCGATCCCGATCACCCCGCCGTTCAGTCCGACGTATTGCCGCCAGAAGCCGGTGACGCCCGCTTCGATCGCGACGCGCGGCACGCCTTCGGGCAGCACGCGTTCGCGCCACGCATTGCACTGCCGGTCGAACACGGTGCTGGACGGCATCGACACGACGCGCGCGAGAATGCCTTCTTCCTTCAGCGGCTCGACGGCGGCGAGCGCGAGCGCGACTTCCGAGCCCGTCGCGATGAGCACGACGCGGCGCGCATCGCGTTCGCATGTCGCCGGCCAGTCGACGAGCACGTAGCCGCCACGCTCGATCGCATCGATCTGCGCCTCGTCGCGCGGCACGAACGGCAGATTCTGACGCGACAGCAACAGGCACGAAGGCCGGTCGCGCTCGACCGCGCTGACCCACGCCTGCATCGTCTCGACGGTATCGCAGGGACGCCACACGTCGAGGCCGGGAATCATCCGCAGGCTCGCGGCATGCTCGATCGGCTGATGCGTCGGACCGTCCTCGCCGAGTCCGATCGAATCGTGCGTGAAGACGAACACCGCGCGCGTCCTCATCAGCGCGGCCATGCGCAGCGCGTTGCGCGAATAGTCGGAGAACGTGAGGAATGTCCCGCCGAACGGCAGATAGCCGCGATGCAGCGCGACGCCGTTGAGCACCGCGCTCATGCCGAATTCGCGCACGCCGAAATGGATGTAGTTGCCTTTTTTTTCCGCATCAGCCGTGACGTCGACGGCTTCCTTCCAGCGCGTAAGATTCGAGCCGGTCAGGTCGGCCGAACCGCCGAGCAGCTCGGGCAACGCTCGCGCCAGGCCTTCGATCGCAAGCTGCGACGCCTTGCGCGTCGCGACCGTCTGCCGCGCGCGATCCGCATCGCGCACGAGCGCATGCGCCGTGTCGCGCCAGTTCGCAGGCAGCGCGCCGCGGACGCGCCGCTCGAACTCGGCGGCCTCGTTCGGGAACGCGCGTCGATACGCGTCCATGCGACGATTCCAGTCCTCCTGCACCGCCGCACCCGCCTCGCGCGCGTCCCACAGGGCGCGAATCGACGACGGAATCTCGAAAGGCGCGTGCGGCCAGTCGAGCGCGCGGCGCGTCGCTTCGACTTCATCGGCGCCGAGCGGCGCGCCGTGCACGTCGTGCGTGCCGGCCATCGTCGGCGCGCCGCGGCCGATTACCGTCTTGCAGCAGATGAGCGTCGGGCGATCCGATTCGCGCGCTTCCTGCAACGCGCGCGAGACGCCGCCGACATCGTGGCCGTCCACCGCGCGCACCACATTCCAGCCGTAGGCTTCGAAGCGCTGCGGCGTGTCGTCGGCGAACCAGCCCCGGACGTGTCCGTCGATGGAGATGCCGTTGTCGTCGTACAGCACCGTGAGCTTCGAGAGCCGCAACGTGCCCGCGAGCGATGCCGCTTCATGCGACACGCCCTCCATCAGACAACCATCGCCCGCGAAGACGTACGTGCGATGATCGACGATCTCATGCCCCGGCCGATTGAACTCGCGCGCGAGCAGCGCCTCGGCGAGCGCCATGCCGACCGCATTGGTCAGGCCCTGGCCGAGCGGCCCGGTCGTCGTTTCGACGCCGGGCGTCACGCCCACTTCCGGATGTCCCGGCGTCTTGCTGCCCATCTGACGGAAGCGTTTGATCTCGTCGATGGAAAGGTCGTAGCCGCTCAAATGCAGGAGCGCATAGATCAGCATCGAGCCGTGACCGTTCGACAGCACGAAGCGATCGCGGTCCGGCCAGTCGGGATCGGCGGGATTGTGTTTCAGATAGCGCCCCCACAGCGCGACCGCGATCTCCGCCATGCCCATCGGCATGCCGGGATGACCGGAGTTCGCTTGCTGCACGGCGTCGACGGCGAGCATGCGCAGCGCGTTCGCCATCTGTCGCGTATCGGGTGAGCGATGAAGTTGAGGCAGCGCCTCTGCGACGGCATTCATGAGATGCCTCCTTTTGATGCGATGGATGGAAAGCGTTTTATGCGCGTGCGCGTCGGTCGCGCAGCTGCAGAATCATCGGCGTGAAGATGAGCTGCATGGCGAGCCCCATCTTCCCGCCCGGCACGACGATCACGTTCGGGCGCGACATGAACGAGTCGTGGAGCATCGTCAGCAGATAGGGAAAATCGATGCCCTTCGGCTTTGCGAAGCGAATCACGACGAAGCTCTCGTCAGGCTGTGGAATCTCTCGCGCGGTGAACGGGTTCGACGTGTCCACCGTCGGCACGCGCTGGAAGTTCACATGCGTGCGCGAGAACTGCGGGCAGATGTAGTTCACGTAATCGGGCATGCGGCGCAGGATCGTATCGACGACGGCTTCGTGCGAATAGCCGCGCATCGTCTGATCGCGATGCAGCTTCTGGATCCATTCGAGATTGATGATCGGCACCACGCCGACGAGCAGATCCGCATGGCGCGCGATATCCACCTTGCCGGTGACGGCCGCGCCATGCAGGCCTTCGTAGAACATCATGTCCGTGCCGGGCGCGACCTCTTCCCATGGCGTAAAGGTGCCCGCATCCTGCTTGTAGTGCGCGGCTTCCCCTTCATCGTGGACATAGTGGCGAAACTTGCCGCCTCCGGTTTCGCCATAGGTCTCGAACAGGGTCTCGAGTTCCTCGAGCAGATTCGCTTCCGGCCCGAAGTGGCTGAAGTTGAGCAGGCCGTCGCGCTCGCTCTGCTTCATCGCCTCGCGCATGCCGAGGCGGTCGTAGCGATGAAAGGCATCGCCTTCGACGATCTGCGCATTGATTTTCTCACGCCTGAAGATGTGCGTGAAGCTCTTCATGACGGTGGTGGTGCCGGCCCCGCTCGAGCCCGTCACCGCGATGATCGGATGCTTGACTGACATGCGCTTGCCTCCCTGTGCCGATTATTTGATGAGCGCACTTCGTGAAGATCACACTGGCGTTTCCGGCAGGAACAGCGAGCGCTCGTTGAAGAGCGGCGAGGTGAAAGGCTTGTCCTCGCCCCGCTCGTACTCGCCGTGATAGCGATGGATGCGCCCGACCTCGTTGCGCGAGCCGAGAATGACCGGCACGCGCTGATGCAGCGCGCGCGGTTCGAGATCGAGAATGCGCTCTCGCCCCGTGATCGACAGCCCGCCCGCCTGCTCGACGATGAAGCTCATCGGATTCGCTTCGTACAGCAGGCGCAGGCGTCCTTCCATCTCGGGCGTCTTGAAGTCGCGCGGATACATGAACACGCCGCCGCGCATCAGGATGCGATGTACTTCCGCGACCATCGACGCGATCCAGCGCATGTTGAAGTCCTGTGCGCGGCAGCCGGTGCGGCCGTCCTTGCATTCCTGAACGTAGCGGCGCACGGGCGGCTCCCAGAAGCGTTCGTTCGATGCGTTGATCGCGAACTCGCACGAGTCCTCGGGAATGCGGATATCGGAATGCGTGAGCACGAAATTGCCGACATCGCGCTCGAGCGTGAAGCCGTGCGCGCCGTTGCCGACGGACAGCACGAGCATGGTCGAGGGGCCGTAGATCGCGTAGCCCGCCGCGACCTGTTCACGTCCGGGGCGCAGGAACGACGCTTCGCTCGCAACGTCGCTTGCGTCGCCGCTTCGTCGCAGCACGGAGAAGATCGAGCCGACCACGCCGTTGATATCGATGTTCGACGAGCCATCGAGCGGATCGAACGCGAGCAGATATTCGCCGCGCGGATACGGCTCCGGAATCGCGTACACCCCGTCCATCTCCTCGGACACCATGCCCGCAAGCAGGCCGTCCCACTCGCAATGCTGCAGGAAGATGTCGTTGGTCACGAGATCGAGCTTCTTCTGTTCCTCGCCGTGCGTGTTGATCGATTGCGCCGAGCCGTGCTGTCCGCCGAGCGCACCGCGTGTCAGAGCAGCGGCGATCGTCTTGATCGATGCGGCCACGTCGATCAGCAGCGCGGACAGGCCGCTCGCCGCTTCGGGGCCGGGCTTGCGGTCCAGCGTGTCGATCAGGAACTTCGATAAGGTCGTGCGTCCATCCAGCATCGCGCTCTCCTCAGAGTGGTGAATCGGTGAACACGCGGCTCGCGCGGATATCGCTGGCGTCGATTTGCATCAGCGCATCGGCGTCGGCGGCGCCGCTGCCTTTTTCGGCGGCGGCGAAAAGGCGATTCGCCTGACGCAGGCGCGCGCGATCCAGCGCATTGCGCACCGAGCGTGCGTTGGCGAAGTTCGGCTGACGGATACGGCGCGCGAGATACTCTTCGAAGGCGCGGCGCGCGTCCTCGTCGAAGCGGTAGTGCATGTCGGCGAGCATGTGCTCGGCGATCTGCAGGAGCTCGTCGGGCGCATAGTCGGGAAACACGAGGTGATGGGCGATGCGCGAACGAAAGCCGGGATTGCTGCGGAAGAACGTCTCCATGCGCGACTCGTATCCCGCGAGAATCACGACGAGATCGTCGCGCTGGTTCTCCATCGTCTGCAGCAGGATTTCAATAGCTTCCTGCCCGTAGTCGCGTTCGTTCTCCGGGCGATACAGGTAGTAAGCCTCATCGATGAAGAGCACGCCGCCCATTGCGCGCTTGAGCACTTCGCGCGTTTTGGGCGCGGTGTGGCCGATGTACTGACCGACGAGGTCGTCGCGCGTCACCGAGACGAGATGATTGCGCCGGATATAGCCCAGTCGATGCAGAACTTGCGCCATGCGCAGCGCCACGGTGGTCTTTCCGGTTCCGGGATTGCCGGAGAAGCACATGTGCAGCGTGGGCGCACCGGATGCGAGGCCTAGCGTTTCGCGGGCGCGCTCCACGAGCAGATGCGCGGCGATCTCGCGAATGCGCGTCTTGACGGGAGCAAGACCGATGAGATCGCGGTCCAGCTCCGCGAGCACTTCTCCGATGCGCGATTCGCGGTAGAGCGCCATCAGGTCGGCATGCGTCGCGCGGGCCTCGCTGGCTTGATCGGGCGCTGCTTCGAGGGTGGCTTCGGCGCTCATGGTTTCTCCTTCTCATCAGTAGCGCTCGCCGCTCGGGCGGTCGGTTGCGTAGGTGCGGATTGCGTAGCGTTGCACGCGGCCTGCATTGTCCTGGCGTTCCAGGCGGAAGCCCTTTTCGTCCTCTGGGCGGTTCACGATGAAGGACAGACGCATGGTTTCGAAGCCGCGCACCGAGTCGAAGGCGTTGACCTTGACGTAGTGACGTGGATATGTCTTGCGGCAGGCGTCGACTTCCATCAGGACGCCGGCGGCATCGTGGAGGTCGAACATGGGCAAGCCCCACATTTCCCAGTATGTGTTTCGTGGGTGTGGATCGTCGGTGTATTCGACCGAACAGGCCCAGCCTTGGTGCAGCGCGTAATTGATTTGGGCGGAGATTTCTTCGTCGGTTAAGGGGGGGAGGAAGGAGAACGTTCCTTGCGTTATCTTCATTTCGGGATCCTTAGTTGGTAGTGGTCGGGTTTTTTTTACTTGGCTGGGCTTTCGTGGAATCCTGAATTCTTAGTGGTCTATTAGCGTTGCCCCTGTGCGGGGCGGCAGTCACTTTCTTTGCTGCTGCAAAGAAAGTAACCAAAGAAAGCAGCTTGGGCCCGGGCAGACTCGTCGTCATCGTTCGGCGTGGCCCAGCCCCTAAGTGTCGCCCTCAAAGAACCAACGCACCGTGGCTCGCGCACGGTCTGCCCCATCGCACCACAAGACGAACTGGTTCAGCACCAAAAAGCTCCAGCCCGCTGCGCGGCCGATGGGTCCATCGGGT
>NZ_FCOB02000043.1 GCF_001545075.1 Caballeronia ptereochthonis | reverse complement strand
TTTTCGAACGCTGAAGGCAATATACAAGTAACCAAAGAAAGCAGCTTTTGGCCCAGGCAGACTCGTCGTCATGGTTCGGAGTGGCCCAGCCCCTAAAGAGTGCCCCCATAGGTCTAATCGGGCTTGGCTCGCGCATGTTCTGCCACATCGCACCACAAGACTGACTGGTTCAGCACCAAAAAAGCTCCAGCCCGCTGCGCGGCCGAACGGTTCATTAGGTTTGCGTGGGCATCTTCCTTTACGACGATGGTGTTCCGCTAAGGCATTCATCTGCTTAACGCACGCGCTTCGTGTTCCCGACGGCAGCGCGTAGCGCTGTGCCGAAACGCTTTGGTGCTGAACCAGCGCCCTGAGACTTCCGACGCGGCAGACCGTGCGCGAGCCAAGCACCGTTAGTCTTTTGAGGGCGACACTTAGAGGCTGGGTCACTCCGGACCATGACGACGAGTCCGCCCGTGGCACTCCGGGCCAAAGCCGCTTTCTTTGGTTACTTTCTTTGCAGCAGCAAAGAAAGTGACTGCCGCCCCGCACAGGGGCAACGCTAATAGACCACTAAGAACTCAGGATTCCACGAAAGCGCAAGCCGAAAGCCCAAGGCCCCAGCGAACGCAAACAAAGCCTCACCCCAACACCTTCAATCCCCCCAGCAACGTGGGAATCAACTCACTCACAGTCGGATGAATATGCATAGCCCGCCGCAGCGTCATATAAGGCGCATCCGCGCTCATCACATCGATGAAGGTATGAATCGCCTCGTCCCCTTCGATGCCGTAAATCGCCGCACCTAAAAACCGCCGCGTGCGCGCATCGACGAGCGCCTTCATGAAGCCATCGGTCTCTCCGCGCTCGCGAGCGCGCCCCACACGCGTCATCGGCATCGTCGCGATAAGCGCCTCGCGACCATCCTTTCTCACTTCGTCCTCACTCATCCCCACGCGCGCGAAGGGCGGGTCGACGAACACCGCATACGCCATGATGCGCGTATCCACGCTGCGCGATTCGCCATCGAGCAGATTCGAAGCGATGATCTCGTAGTCGTTCCACGACGTATGGGTGAACGCGCCACGTCCGTTCACATCGCCCAGCGCATACACGCCCTCCGCCTTCGTGCGCAACTGGCCGTCGACGTCGATCATGCCGTGCCGGTTTACGGCGATGCCCGCGTGCTCGAGGCCAAGATCGTCGGTGTTCGGCGTGCGCCCCGTCGCGAAGAGCAAATGCGATGCATCGATCGTCTCGTCGCCAGTCACGATGCGCACGCCATCCGCCAACGCCTCCACGCGCCCGATCTGCGCGCCGAAGCAAAACTCGATGCCCTCGCGCACGAACACCTCCTGCATCGCGCGGGCAAAGTCTTCATCCTCCCGCGTCAGGATGCGCTCGCCGCGCACGAGCAAGGTCACGCGGCTGCCGAAGCGCCGGAACATCTGCCCGAATTCGAGCGCGATGTAGCTCGCGCCGACGATCACGAGATGCTCCGGCACCTCCGTCAATTCGAGGATCGTCGAATTGGTCAGATACGGCACGCGCTCGAGTCCTTCCACCTTCGGCACCGCCGCGCGCGTGCCCGTGTTGATGAAGACGAGATCGGCCTCGATGTCCTGCGTCGAGCCGCCGCTCGCCTCGATGCGCAGCGCATGCGGCCCCGTGAAGCGTCCGTGTCCCCTGAAGACCGTCAGATTCTCCGTGCCGCGCAGCCAGCTCTCGATGCCACTGCGCGAGCCGCCGATCACTTCGTCCTTGCGCGCCTTCACGCGCGCCATGTCGATCGTGATGTCGCCGCCGATCATCACGCCGTACTGCGCCGCCGTGCGCGCGACATGCGCCGCCCGCGCGCTCGCGACATAGGTCTTGGTCGGCGTGCAGCCGACGTTCACGCAAGTCCCGCCGAACAGATGCCGCTCGATCACGGCCGTGCGCCTGCCGCTCTGCGCGAGCCGCACGGCAAGCGGCGAGCCGCCCTGCCCCGTGCCGATGACGACCGCGTCGAAGTGCTGTGACATGCTGGGTTCTCCCCCGGTCCGGATGCGTGGCCCACGCAAGCTGCGAGCGAGCACCGAAGGACCGCGCGAATGAAGCAGATGACGAATGCAGTGCAGGAATCGAAATGCATCTTACGCGCAACGCGGCGCGCAGTCAGAAAGCGTGCATGAAGCGCACGTGCGCGCCGCGCTGCATGCACAGGCACGGCTCGTGCTCTCATCCGAACGTCCCGCGCGTCCTGCCCGCGGCGCGCCCGACCACCTGCACACGAGACCCGAAGGGATTCATGATCGAGACGATGTGGTTTCTCGTCGTCGGCGGCGTGCTCATCTTCATGGGGCTCGCCAGTTCGACATTCAGTCGCCTGCCGATCAGCACCGCGATGTGCTATCTCGCGATCGGCTTCGCGCTCGGCCCCGGCGCCGCCAATCTTCTGACGCTCGACCTCGCGGCCAATGCCACGGTGCTCAGGCGCATCACCGAAGTCGCGATGCTCGTGTCGCTCTTCGCCATCGGCCTGCGATTGCGCGTGCCGCCCACCGACCGTATCTGGATTCTGCCGGTGCGCCTGGGGTTCGTCGCGATGGTGCTCACCGTCGCCGCGCTCACGCTCTTTGCCGCCTATGTGCTCGGGCTCAGTTGGGGACCGGCGCTCCTGCTCGCCGCGATGCTCGCGCCGACCGATCCCGTGCTCGCGCACGACGTGCAGGTGGAAACGCCCGGCGACATCGACCTGCTGCGCTTCTCGCTGTCGGGCGAAGGCGGCCTGAACGACGGCATCGCGCTGCCCTTCGCGCTCCTGGCGATCGCGTTGTGCCGCTTCGAGGTGTCGCCCGGCGAGGCGCTGCACTGGGGCTTCGCGCTGCAGGCGGTGTGGGGCATCGCGGGCGCGCTCGCAAGCGGCTGGCTGCTCGGCGCAGTGTCGGTGCGGCTCGTCGCGTATCTGCGCACGCGTCACGACGAGGCGCTCGGGCCGGAGGGCTTTTATGCGCTAGGGCTGATCGCGTTGTCGTACGGCGTCGCCGAATTGCTGCACACGTATGCGTTTCTCGCGGTATTCGCGGCCGGCCTCGCGATGCGCCGCGTCGAGCAGAAGGAAAGCGGCGGCAAGTCCGCGCGCCAGGCAGTCGGCAAAATCGACGCGGACGACGTCAGCGCGACCGCCGCCGATCCCGAGCGCGCGCACGCGTTCATGACCGAGCGCGTGCACGGCTTCACGATCGAGCTGGAGCGCATCGCCGAAGTGGCGATCATGCTGGTGGTCGGCGCCGTGCTCGCGACGATGTGGCGCGAGCTTTTCACCTGGCAGGTCGGCGCACTCATCGGCGCACTCTTCCTCGTGCTGCGGCCCGCGGCGGTCGAAGCATCGCTCATCGGCTCGTACGCCACGGCCCCGCAACGGCGGCTCATGGGCTGGTTCGGCATACGCGGCGTCGGCTCGTTCTACTATCTGCTCTATGCGATCGAGCACGCGCCGCAGGATGTCGCGGCGCCGCTCGTGCCGTTCGTCATCGCGACGATCACCGCTTCGGTCGTCGTGCACGGCATCACGGCGACGCCGCTCATGAAACGCTATCAGCGCGCGCGGATGAATGAATGAGCTTGGCGGATCGCACCCACGAACGGCATGATGGACGATGCAAATCTCTTCGAGGACCATCAGGCGTGAAGCATCTGCTCTTCTTCTGCGGCCACGCGGGCACCGGCAAGACCACGCTCGCCAAGCAGCTCTTCGCGCCGCTCATGCGCGCGATCGGCCAACCCTTCTGCCTGCTCGACAAGGACACGCTCTACGGCGCGTATAGCGCCGCGGCGATCGGCGCGCTGACGGGCGATCCGCACGACCGCGACAGTCCGCTTTTCATCGAGCATTTTCGCGATCCGGAGTATCGCTCGCTCCTCGATACCGCTGCCGAGAATCTCGCGCTCGGCGTGAACGTCGTGGTGGTCGCGCCGCTCACGCGCGAAGTGCGCAGCGGACGCCTGTTCGATCACGCGTGGCTCGGCATCGGCGATGATGTCGCCATTCGCGTCGTGTGGGTGCATGTGGAGGAGAACGTGGCGCGCGAGCGCATCGTCGCTCGCGGCGATCCGAACGATGCGTACAAGCTCGCGCACTGGGAAGAATATCGACAGCGGCGCTTCGTGCCCGACGAAGCGCTCGCGCGAACGCTCGTGATGTTCGACAACACCGCGCCTTCGGACGATGCGCGCGACGCCTTGCTCGCGCGCCTGATCCAGACGCGCCGGCCGTGAGGCGCGACGTTACGCGGCCGCCAGTTGCCGCGCCGTGGCTACCGCGTTCGCGCCTTCGTACAGCTTGCCGAAGCGGTTGCTGAGGAACGCGGCGAGCGGAACCTGCTCCTGCCGCACGAAACCGCTTTGCGGCAACACCCCCTCGCGGAACAGATCGATCTCCGCGCAGATCGCGCCGGCGGTCGTGATCTGGATCGCGCTCATCGGCGTGCCGCACACGTCCTTCGCGAAGATCTTGCGCGTGAACACGTCCTGCACGAGCTGTCCGCGGCGCATGCCCGTCACGGTGACGAAGATCAGCACGACGTCCTGCGCAGTCGAGGGCACCGCGCGCTTGAGCATCGTCTTCAGGCCGTCGCGGTCGGTGGACATGCGCAGATCGTCGAGCAGGAACTTCATCAGGTCGCGGTGACCCGGATAGCGCACCGACTTGTAGTCGAGCGTCTCGACCTTGCCCGCGAGCGTCTCGCATAGCGTGCCCAGGCCGCCCGACGTGTTGAACGCCTCGTACTCGATGCCGTCGAGCGAGAAATGCTCGACGCCTTCGAGCGGCTGCACCCATTGCGTGCGGCCTTCGCGGATCGCCTCGCACGGCTGGCAATACTCGTTGATGAGGCCGTCGATGCTCCATGTGAGGTTGTATTTGAGCGCGTTGGTCGGAAACTCGGGCAACGCGCCGACGCGCATCTTGACTTCGCGCACATCGTCGAGGCGCTTCGCGAGATCGTGCGCGACGATGCCGATGAAGCCCGGCGCGAGACCGCATTGCGGCATGAAGGCGAGCTCGGAATCCTCGGCGATGGCGCGAATCGCGTGCGTCGCGCGTACGTCCTCGGTGAGGTCGAAGTAATGCACGCCCGCCGCCTTCGCCGCAGACGCGACGCTGATCGCGAGGTAATACGGCAGCGCGTTGACGAGCGCATCGAAGCCGTTCAATGCCTGGCGCAACGCGGGCGTATCGGCGGAATCGACGCGGCGCGTCGGAATGCCTTGCGCATCGAGGAGCGCGAGCGTCTGCTCGTCGCGATCGAATGCGACGACCTCGAAGTCCCCCGTTTCACGCAGCAAATGGGCAATGCTCTGGCCGATCAATCCGGCGCCGACGAGGGCCACTTTCATATTCATCTCCTTTATGTGTGCGGGTTTGGGCCTATGCCTTCTTCACACAGTTTAGGAGCGCGCGAATATTGATCCTAGACACAAAATGATGCGCTTCGACGACGAATTTCGTCATTTCGACGATCCCAACCTACGATTTGCATCGTTTGGCTCAACCCACGCGATCGATCTTGCGCGCGAGGATGATGGAGGTCGTGGTCCGCTCGACGCCTTCCAGCGCGCCTATCTCGTCGAGCAGGTCGTTCAGGCGGTCGGGCGAATCGGCGCGCAGCCACGCGACGTAATCGAACTCGCCGCTCACCGCGCAGAGCAGCTGAATCTCCGGCATGCGCGCGAAGCGCTTCTGCAAGTCGCGGCCGTACTTCGGCATGAGCTTGATGCCGACATACGCCTGGATGCTCGCATCGAGCACATCCTGCCCGAGCCGCACGCCGTAGCCCGCGATCACGTTGTTCTTCTCCAGCCTCGCGATGCGCGCGATCACCGTCGTGCGCGCGACGCCCAGTTGCCGCGCGAGATTGGCGACGCTCTCCCGCGCGTTCATCTGCAGGAGCGCGACGAGATTGCGATCGATGTCGTCGAGCTGATCTAGGCGCGGCGGTCTCATGTAGGCGTCGTCCCTGGCGTTTTGCCTTTTGCGTTATGTGTTTTGAATGCAATCCGGCATTCGGTATTTTGCGTTTTGCATTATCGCCGACATGAACGCCGCTCAGATGCCCAGCCGCGCCACCATGAAGTCGACGAAGCTCGCGAGCTTGAGCGTCGCCCGTGTATCGCGGGGATAGACGAGATGCGCGGGCGAAGGCTTCGGCAGAAAGTCCTGAAGAACCGCGACGAGCGCGCCGCTCTTCAGTTCGTCCTCGACGAGCGCATGCGGCTGAAGCACGAGGCCGAAGCCCGCGAGCGCGGCCTTTCTGAGCGCCTGTCCGTTGTTCGCGCGAAAGCGCGCGGACTGCGTGCGGCTTGCGTGCGTCGCATCGTCCTCGCCGTGGAGCCGCCAGCCCGCCTCGCGGCCCTGATGCACGAAGCCCAGGCACTCGTGGCTCGCGAGATCGGCGGGCGTCGCGGGCGTGCCGGCGCGTGCGAGATACGCGGGCGACGCGCACACGGTCATCGCGTACGGCTTGAGCGGGCGCGCGACGAAGCTCGAATCGGCAAGCGCGCCGATGCGCACGGCCGCGTCGAACCGCTCCTCGACGATATCGACCATGCGGTTGGTGAGATCGAGCTCGACGGCGATCTGCGGAAACGCCGCGAGGAACTCGGTCACGGCGGGCGTGACGAACTGAACGCCGTAGGTCAGCGGCACGGTGACGCGCAGCAGGCCGCGCGGCGTCGCGCTCATCGCTTCGGCGAGCGCGTCGGCGGCGTCCACGTCCGCGAGAATGCGGCGGCAGCGTTCGTAATATTCGCGGCCGATCTCGGTCAGGCTCTGCCGGCGTGTGGTACGAACGATGAGACGCGCACCGAGGCGCGCTTCCAGCGCCTGAAGATGCTTGCCGGCCATCGGCGCGGAGATGGCAAAGCGCTCGGCTGCCGCGCTCAGGCTGCCCGCCTCGACGATGGCCACGAAAACCCGCATGCTCAACAAGGTATCCACTGCGCTTATTTTCCAGAGTCGTATCGAATGTAAGCAGATGTGGCAATGCGAGCGAATCCGCATGCAATCGTGATACTAATATCCGCCGTTGGCGTGCTCATCGCCTTTTCTTTCAGCCGCTTACGAAGCACGCCGCTTTCCACATCGATCGAAGGTAACCGAATGAAAAGAACACTCGTCGCATTGGCCGCTTTCTGCGCCTTGAGCCCGGTCTTCGCACAATCGTCCGCGCCCGCAGCGGCTTCGGCCCCCGCCGTGCAATCCGCCGCATCCGCACCGGCCGTGGCGAAGCGCGAGGCCCGTGTCGAGGAGCGTATCGCGCAGTTGCATTCGAGCCTCAAAATCACCCCGCAGCAGGAAGAGCAATGGTCGAAGTTCGCCGACGTGATGCGCGAAAACGGCCGCACCATGGCCGACCTGTACCGCCAGCGCATCGCGCAGCGCGACACGATGTCCGCGCTCGATGACATGAAGCAGTACGAGCAGATCACCCAGGCGAACGCGGACGGCACGAAGCGCCTCGTCGAAGCTTTCGAACCGCTTTACACGAGCCTGTCGCCCGAGCAGAAGAAGCTCGCCGATAGCAGCTTCCGCGAAGAGCACGGCAAGGCGCGTCACGATCGCGCGCATCGCCGTCCGCATGCGGCGGGCGCCGATGCGGCATCGGCAACCAAACCCTGAGGCCCTGCGCGCAAGCCCGACGCTGCAAGCACACGTCAGCCCGCATCCCGCGATGCGGGCTTTTTTTCGTCCACCGGGTGCAAAATGGCGCGAATGCCGTTACGATCCCGCACCGCAACCGCCATTCGTGATCGCACCATGCTCCATCTGTCCCAACTCGATCTCGCAACAGACCCCGCCGCGCGCCGCGTCGTGAAGGACGAAGCCGTGGCCGTCGAATTCGCGGCCGCCGCCGGCGAGCTGATGAGCCTCGAAGGCCCGAATCACTACGCGAGCGGCGACGCGATCGTCACCGGCAGCGGCGGCGAACGCTGGGTCGTGTCGCGCGAGCGCTTCGATGCGAAGTACGTGCCCGAAGGCGGCATCGCACACGGCGAGCCGGGCACGTATCGCAACAAGCCGAGCGTCGTGCTCGCCAAGGAGATGCACGAGCCCTTCTCCATCGCGCGATCCGCCGCGGGCGACATCCTCACCGGCGAGGCCGGCGACTGGGTGACGCAATATGCCCCGGGCGATTACGGCGTCGTGAAGGCAGCGCGCTTCGCGAAGGTCTATCGCGAGCTTTAAGCGAAGTCCTCGCCCATTTCGATTTCCACTTCGCGCGGCACGGCCTCGCCGTTCGCGTAGCTTTCTTCGAGCGATCCGAGCATCGCTTCGACATACGCGCGCAGCACCGCATAGCTGCGCGCGTGCATGCGCGCCGGCATCGCGCGGTAACGCGCGAGCGCGGCCGGATCGAAGCGCACGTCGATCGTGATGCGCCGCGCGCTCGAGCCGAAGCGCATCGCCACGTAGTGAATCACGAGCGAGGTGCGGCCCGCGTCGTCCTTGCGTTCGGCGAACTGCGTCTGCTCGGGAAAGAGATCGCTGATCACGTGCGCGAGCATGTCGATGTCCGCGCTCGGACAGTCGTATTGGTAGTCGTCCATTCGATGTCGAAATCCGGTTGAAGCCGCAGCCCGGCGAAACGCGCGCTCAGGCGCCCGTCGCGGCGGCGCGCCGATAGTAGCGCACGAGCGCCACGGCGACGATCACGCCGAGCACGAGATACACGGCATCGGCGACGATGAGCGGCAAGAGCCCCGCCTGAAACAGCGCTGCGGGCAATCCGGCGAGCGCGTGTGTGGCGATGAGCACGCCAAGCGCGTGGCGCGAGCGTTTGCGCAGCATCAGCCACATCAGCGTGGAAAAGCCGAGCTGCAGCACGAAGGCGCTCACGCGCTCGACGAGAAAAATGCCCGCCGACACCGGCGACAGCGTCATCAGCACCCAGTGAATGCGCGCCACGGCTTCGAGCGGCGCGCTCTCGAAATGCGAATCGAGCGTGCCGCGATTGGCGAGGACCGCATAGACGATCCATTGCACCTGCACGAGCACGCCGACGATCCACGCTTCCGCCCCGCCGTGCCCGATGCCGTAGCCGAGCCCCGGACCGTGGCGATCGAGCGCGGCCGGCTCGCGCGAGATGAGCCATTTCATCGCGAGAAAACGCCCGACCTCCTCGCACAGGCCCGCCGCGATCGCGCCATAAATCACGAATATCGCAGGATAGGCGAGCCAAGCCGAAGTCGCGGGGTTGCCGAGCATGAAGCCGTGCAGCGCACGCTCGATCACCATGGCGAAGAGCGCGAACACGGCGATGCCGAGTATTGCCTCGCGCGGCACGATGGCGAAGCGCGGCCGCAGCTTCCGGTACAGCACGATGGGCATCGCGGCGATGATGAGCGTCGCGAGCGCGAGGCTCAGCAAGGTCGAAACACTGACCATTCAAGTTCCTTGTGATGCTTGTCGTTTGTCTCGTGACGTCGATGCGCGCACGACGAGTTCGCCCGGCAGCAGGCATTCACGCGCGGGCATCGCGGCGCCGCCGAGCCGCTCGTGGAGAAATTCGACCGCGCGCCGGCCGATATCGTACGTCGGCTGGCGCACCGTCGTCATGCCGGCGAGTTGCGCCCACTCGGAATCGTCGATCGACATCAACGCGACGCTCGTCTGCCAATCCGCGCCATGATGCTCTTTCAGATGCACGGCGACGCGCAGCGCCACCGGCCCGTTCGCCGCGAAGAGCGCCACGCGCTTGCCCGCCGCCTTCGCCGCCGCGACGCGCGCGTCGAGCTCGGCGAGCGCCGGAGAGGCATCGGCGAGATCGATCACGAGCGTCGAGCCGCTCGCATGCAGCGCGGCGACGGTCTCGCGGAACGCGGCCTCGCGCAGGCGCCGCGAGCTCACGTGCGTGACGGGCTGCACGATGAAAAGCAGTTCGTCGAAGCCTTCTTCGACGAGATGACGCGTCGCGAGCTGCACGGCGGCGGGATTGTCGAGCCCGACCATATCGGTGACGATGCCTTCCACCGAGCGATCCACCAGCACGACCGGGATGCCGCCTTGCGCGAAACCCTGCAATAGCTCTTCCTTCACGCCCAGTGCATTGACGATCACGCCTTCGACGCGATATGTCGTGAGCAGTTGCAGATAGCGCCGCTCCATGTCGATCTCGTTGGCTGCGTGACAGATGAGCGGCATGTAGCCGAGCGCATGGCACGCCGCCTCGACGCCTTGCAGCACTTCGACGGAATAGGGATTGGTGAGGTCGGCGAGCAACATGCCGATCAGGCGGTTGCGGCCGCGCTTCAGGCCGCGCGCCATCTGATTCGGGCGATAGTCGAGCTTGGCGATGGCCGCCTCGATGCGCTCGCGCAGATCGGGCGACAGCACGCCCATCTCGCCGTTCAGATAGCGCGAGATGCTGGTCTTGCCGGTGCCGGCTTCGCGGGCGACATCGGTGATCGTCGCGCGGCGCGCGCCGAACGCGGCCATGCGGTTTGTCAGAGTGGGATCGTCGGACATAGTGGTCGTGGGCTCGCCCTTCGCCGTGATGGCGAGACGCGATGCCGTCATTATCGTTCTCCTCGCATCGCGCATGTTAGCGCATGCGCGGGCCCGATCCCTTCGCGCTCAGCGCGCGAGCACTTCGCGATTGACGATGTTCTGCGTGAGCGTGCCGTCCAGCGCGCCGACGAGATTCTCGGCGGCGTTGCGCGCCATCGCGTGGCGCGTCTCGTACGTGGCCGAGCCGACGTGCGGCAGCGCGACGACGTTCTTCATCGCGAGCAGCGGCGAATCGGCGGGCAGCGGCTCGTTCTCGAACACGTCGAGGCCCGCGCCGCGGATCGTGCCGTTCCCGAGCGCTTCGATGAGCGCGGTTTCGTCGACGGTCGGCCCGCGCGACGCGTTGATCAGGATCGCGCTCTTCTTCATCTTCTTCAGCTCGTTTGCGCCGATCAGGCCGCGCGTCTCGGGCGTGAGCGGCACTTGCAGGCACACGAAGTCGGACTGCGCGAGCAGTTCGTCGAGCTCGACGCGCTTCGCGCCGTACTCTTTTTCCGCCTGCTCGTTCGGGCTGCGGTTGGTGTAGAGCACGTTCATGCGAAAGCCGAGCGCCGCGCGGCGCGCGACTGCCCCGCCGATGCGTCCGAGACCGACGATGCCGAGCGTCTTGCCCTGCACGTCGACGCCGAAGCATGCCTCGCCGATGCTCGCCTTCCAGTTTCCTTCCTTCACCCATTCTGCGAGTTCGACGACGCGGCGCGCGCTTGCGAGGATCAGGGCGAAGACGGTGTCGGCGGTGGATTCCGTCAGCACGTCGGGCGTGTGCGTGAGCACGATGCCGCGGCGCGTGAGATCGGCGACGTCGAACTGGTCGAAGCCGACTGAAATGGTCGAGAGGGCTTTGAGGCGCGTTGCGCCTTCGATCATGTCGGGGGTTATTTTCACGCTCGCGCCGATGGCGCCGTCGGCGGTCTTCAGTGCCGCGACGAATGCGGCTTCATCTTTCGGATCGACGTTTTGTACTTCCGCGTGGTTGCGGAGGTAGTCTTCGACGTCGGGGGGTAACGCTTTGTAGGCTACGATCTTTCGGGTCATGGTGGGGTTGGTTTTTTGCTATCGCGTTGGAGAGGTCGGTGCTTGGGCGTTTCGTGAAATCCTGAATTCGCGTCGGTCTATTGGCACTGCCCCTCCCCGGGGCGGGGGTCACTTTCTTTGCTGCTGCAAAGAAAGTGACTGCCGCCCCGCACAGGGGCAACGCTGATAGACCGACGCGCAAGCAAGTTTCCCGAAGAACAAAACCTCAAGACCTGCTGGCAACCACCCCACCCCGAATCGCCGCTTGCGGCTTGACCGCCAACGTGAGCCAGACCGAAAGCAACAACGCCGCACTCATGAACACGTAAGAAGCAGCCGGCGACCCGGTCGCCCCATTCAGATATCCGACGAAATAAGACCCGACGAACGATCCAAGCGCCCCCATGCTGTTGATGAGCGCCATCGCCCCGCCCGCCACGTTCTTCGGCAGAAGCTCAGGCACGATCGCAAAAAACGGCCCATAAGGCGCATACATCGCCGCACCCGCGATCACGAGCAGCGCATAAGAAGCCCAGAAGTTCGTCGAACCGAGCAAATACGATCCCGCAAACGCCAGAGCGCCGATCAGCAGGAACGGCCACACAAACGCCTTGCGCGCCTGCAGCTTGTCCGAAGCCCACGATGCCAGCAGCATCGCGATGGTCGCAGCAAGATACGGCACCGCCGAAAGCCACCCCGTCTCGACCATGCCAAGCGTCGACCCGCTCTTCAAAATCGACGGCAGCCACAGCACGAAACCATACACGCCGATGCTCCAGCAGAAATACTGCGCGCACAGCTTGATCACCGCCGGCGACTTGAACGCCTCGCGATAGTTCTTCACCGGCTTGATCGCCGCCTGCTCGGCGCGCAGCGTCGCATCGAGGTCGCCCTTTTCCTGTTCCGTGAGCCAGCTCACCTGCGCAGGCTTGTCCTTCACGATGAACCACCAGATTACCGCCCAGACCACCGCGGGCAACCCCTCGGCGATGAACATGTGACGCCAGCCAAACGAGTTCACCAGATAGCCCGACACGACCGACATCCACAGCACCGTCACCGGATTGCCCAGAATGAGGAACGTGTTCGCGCGCGAACGCTCGGACTTCGTAAACCAGTTCGCGATGAAAACGAGCATCGCAGGCATCACCGCCGCCTCGACGACGCCGAGCACGAAACGGATCGCCATCAGCGAAGGAATGTTGCTCACCATGCCCGTGAGCGTCGCGCATCCGCCCCACAGAACCAGGCTCCAGAACACGAGCTTCTTCACGCTGCGGCGCTCGGCGTAGATCGCGCCCGGAATCTGGAAGAAGAAGTAGCCGAGGAAAAAGAGCGCGCCGATCAGCGACGACAGTCCCTTGCTGATGCCGAGATCCTGATTGATGCCCGCGGCCGCGGCAAAGCCGTAGTTGGCGCGGTCGAGGTACGCGAGGCTGTACGTGATGAAAACGATCGGCATGATCGCCCACCAGCGGCGCACCGCAAGCTTGGGAGTTGAGGAATGCATGGTTGTCTCCGAATGCAATTCGGTTGAGTCTCTCGGTGGATGGCCTCAGGCCAGATCGAACGCGGCTTTGGCCGTCTTGTCGTTGGAATCTTCTTTCTCGAGCAGGTCCAGCGCGGCACGCGTCGGCAGCCCTTCGCTATCGCCGATCACCTGGATCGCCAGCGCGCCGATGCGGTTGCCGCGCCCGATCGCGTGACGCACATCGCGCCCCTCGAGCAGCGCGCTCACCACCCCGACCGCGAAGCCGTCACCCGCGCCGACCGTATCGACCACATTCGCGACCGGCATCGCCGGCACGATGCCCTGCTCGCCCCCCGCCGTACGGAAGTACGCGCCGTGCGCGCCCAGCTTCACGACCACGCCCTTCGCACCCTGGTCGAGATAGAACGCGGCGATGTCCTCCGGCTTCGTATAACCCGTGAGCGTCAGGCCCTCGGAGACGCCCGGCAGCACCCAGTCGGCAAGCGCGGCGAGCGCGTTGAGCGCCTCCGCCATCGCCTCGCGCGACGGCCAGAGCGTCGGGCGCAGGTTCGGATCGAAGGAGATCGTCTTGCCAGCGGCACGCATTTCGCGGGCCATGTGGAACGCGAGGTCGCGCGAGGTCGCGGAAATGGCCGGAGCGACGCCCGTCAGATGCAGATGGCGCGCGCCAAGCACGTAATCCGCGGCGTAATCGTCGATCGAGAGATGGCTCGCCGCCGAGCCCCGACGGAAGTACTCGACCGCCGGATCGCTCCCGTCGTCACACTTGCCCTTCAGCTGGAAACCCGTCGGATAGCGCTCGTCGATGGTCACGCGGCGCGCATCGATGCCCTCGGCCGCAAGCACATCGAGCACGTAGCGCCCGAACGAGTCGTTGCCGACGCGGCTCATCCAGCCTACGTTGAAGCCGAGCCGCGAGAGACCGATCGCGACGTTCAGGTCCGCGCCCGCGACGCGCTTCGTGAACTGGCCGACCTTCGCGAGATCACCGGTTTCGGCTGCGACGAACATCGTCATCGCTTCACCGTACGTGACGACGTCGAGGGCTTCGGGCTTTGCTTGCATGTCGGGTCCTTTGCAAATGAATGCGGAATGCAAAATGCGTAATTCAGAATGCCGCGATGCGGGCGACTTGCCGCGCCGCGTCGGCGTCGAGCGAAGCGCCCGCGTCCGGAGCGAACGGATATTCGATGCCGCGGGGCACATCGCCCGGCAGTTGCGCGAGCAGCGTCGCGAAACGCGCGTCGCCGTTCGCCGGCGCGGCGGCGAAACGTCGCGCGCCCTCACCCATCACGGCCTTGCAATGCACGTAGGCGACGTGCGGTGCGAGGCGTTTCGCGGCGTCGAGCGGGTCTTGTTCCGCCCAATGCCAGTTGCCGGTATCGAAGGTCATCGCAAGGCCGCTGTTGCCGGGCAGCGCGGCGAAAAAAGCCTCGAACGCGCCGATCGTGCCTCCCGCCTTCAGTTGCCCGTTCTCGACGACCACCTTTGCGCGGGACGCGGCGATCGCCGTCATCAGCCGGTCGAGCGTCGCGGCATCGGTCGCGACGCCGGTTTCCGTGCCGCCCAGCTGCAGCTTGACGATGCGCGCACCGAGCGCCGTTGCCTCGTCGATGGCGAGACCGAGCGCGTCCGGATCGAGCGAGCCGTCGTCGCGAAAGAGCGTTGCCGGCGTCGAATACACCGCCCACGATCCTTGCGCGCGGATCCGTTCACCCAGTTGCGCGAGCGCTTCGGATTGCGTCTCGGAATCGCTCAAGAACAGCTCGCGGCGCACCTCGAAGCCGCTCGCGCCCGCGCCCGCCGCAGCCGACGCCCAGACGGCGTGGCCGTCGCGCCGGATCATGTCCGCCCCGAACGCGCTCGCGACGATCACGACTTCGGGACGCGCTGCATCGATCGGGGATATCTGCTTCTGGCTCACTGGCATCTCGCGGTCGGTTTCGGCCCCAAATAACCCAATGGAACCGGTTCCATCAATGATTTTCAAAAAGGACGCCGCAGCGCCCGTGTTGAGAACGAATGGTGCGTCAGACCGCCGTCGACGCGCCATAGTGGAATTCCCTAGCCGAGCAGACCGGGCTCCTCGCACAACGCCAGAAAACGCGTTGCGACGCGCGAGGGCGTCGCCGCATGCGGCAGCAGGATCGAAAACCGCCGCGTGAGCGGCTCCGGCGCGATACGCACGCGCTGCAGCGCGCTGTCCTCGTGCCGGATCGACATCGCCGAGACGAAGCCGATGCCCATGCCCGCGCGCACCGCTTCCTTCACGCCCTCCACGCCCGCGATTTCCAGCGCGACGCGCATCGGCGCGCCGCAATCCGCGAACGCCCGCTCGACGATCTGCCGCACGCCGGAGCCCGGCTCGCGCAGCACGAGCGGATGCGCGCTCAGGTCGTCGAGGTCGACGGCCTCGCGTCCGTCTGCGAGCGGATGTCCTTTCGGCGCGATCGCGACGATTTCATCCTCGCGCCATGACGTGACCGTCGTGCCGAGCGGCAGATCGTGGCCGGTCGGACCTTCCACCAGCGCGATATCGAGCGCGCCCAGCGCCGCGACGATATCCGCCGTGTTGCCGTTGATGGTGGTCACGACGACCTCCGGATAGCGCTTGTGAAACGCCGCGATCAGATACGGCAGCAGATAGCTCGCCGGCGTCGTGCTCGCGCCGACGCGCAGCGTGCCGCGCTCGAGCCCGCGCAGCGCATCGCGCAGCGCGTGCGCCTGGCGGAACGTCTCGCGCAGGCGCTCCGCGTGGCCGAGCAACTGCTCCCCGGCCGCCGTCAAGCGCACGCCGCGCCCGTCCCGCTGATGGAGCGGCTCGCCGAATTCCTCCTGCAGGAGCCGCAACTGGCCCGACACGGCGGGCTGCGACAGATGCAGCGCCACCGCCGCGCGGCTGATGTTGCCATGCTCGGCGACTGTTGCAAAAGTTATCAGTTGTTCCGGGGTCATTTCTATTAAATATCAGATATACCGATACTTCACATTCTAAATCACGATTTTTCATATTCATATATCGAGAATAGGATTGGCCCATCGACCTTTCCTTCTTTCCCAACGAGAACTTCAATGTCCACGGTCCAGTCCGCCTCGTCCCTGGCGCCAGCCGCGTCTTCCACACGCGGGCAGCTCAACGGCATTCTCTTCGTCGCGCTGTTCGCCGCTGCCGTCACGCGCCTCGCAGCCCTGCCCGCCATCGCCGGGCTTGGAATCAGCCCGCTGATCGTCGGCATCGTCGCGGGCGCGGCGTACGGCAATGCGCTGCGCCACGGCATGCCGGAAAGCTGGGCCGCCGGCGTCAACTTCTCCGCGCGCAAGTTGCTGCGCATCGCCGTCGCCTTCTTCGGCCTGCGCGTGAGCCTTCAGGAAATCGCGCAGGTGGGCGTGTCCGGATTCACGGTATCGGTGCTGGTGGTCGTGAGCACGCTCGTGATCGGCACCTGGGCCGGCATGAAGCTGATGAAGCTCGATCGCGACACCGCCCTCCTCACGGCGGCCGGCAGCGCGATCTGCGGCGCGGCCGCGGTGCTCGCGTTCGAATCGACGCTGCAATCGAAGCCCCACAAGAGCGCGATGGCGGTCGGCAGCGTCGTGCTGTTCGGCACGCTCTCGATGTTCCTCTATCCGCTCGCGCTCAACGGCGGCTGGCTGCATCTCGATACGCTCGGCGCGGGCCTGTTCTTCGGCGGCACGATCCACGAAGTGGCGCAAGTCGTCGGCGCGGCGAGCAACGTGAGCCCGGAAGCGACGCACATCGCGACCATCGTGAAGATGACGCGCGTGATGCTGCTGGTTCCCGTGCTGCTCGTGATCGGCTTCTGGATCAGCCGCTCGCGTAGTGCCGGCGCGGAAGGCGCGGCGCAAGGCAAGGGCAAGGTCGCGGTGCCCTGGTTCGCGCTCGGCTTTCTCGCGCTGGTGGTCGTGAACTCGCTGCACGTGCTGCCCGATACGGCGACCACCACGATCAACATGCTCGACACCTTCGCCCTCACGATGGCCATGACCGCGCTCGGCATGGAGACGCGCATCGCGCAGATCCGCCAGGCCGGCCCGCGTGCGCTCGCCACCGGCGCGATCCTGTATGCATGGCTCATCGGCGGCGGCCTGGCAATCACGCTCGGCGTCGAGCGTCTGTTCGGCTGACGATGCATTGAAGTCACGAAGCGCGCGAGTCTCCCCCCTCGCGCGACATCGCTTTTTGAAGGAGCACACATGGAACACGGCGCTCGCACCCAGAACGAGAAGCTCGATGTCAAGACCACCACGTGCTACATGTGCGCATGCCGCTGCGGCATCCGCGTGCATCTGCGCGACGGCGAGGTCCGATACATCGACGGCAATCCGAACCATCCGCTCAACCAAGGCGTGATTTGCGCGAAGGGCGCGTCGGGCATCATGAAGCAGTACTCGCCCGCGCGTCTCACCCAGCCGCTCATGCGCAAAGCCGATGCGCTGCGTGGCGAAGCGCGGTTCGAGCCGGTGTCGTGGGAGGTCGCGCTCGACACGCTGGAGAAGCGCCTCGCCCATCTGCGCGCCACCGATCCGAAGAAGTTCGCCCTGTTCACGGGCCGCGACCAGATGCAGGCGCTGACCGGCCTCTTCGCAAAGAACTTCGGCACGCCCAACTACGCGGCGCATGGCGGCTTCTGCTCGGCGAACATGGCCGCCGGCATGATCTACACGATCGGCGGCTCGTTCTGGGAATTCGGCGGCCCCGATCTCGATCGCGCAAAGCTCTTCTTCATGATCGGCACGGCGGAGGATCATCACTCGAATCCGCTCAAGATCGCGATTTCGAAGTTCAAGCGCGCGGGCGGGCGCTTCATTGCGATCAATCCAATCCGCACGGGTTACGCCGCGATCGCCGACGAATGGGTGCCGATCCGCCCGGGCACCGACGGCGCGCTTTTCATGGCGCTGATCCACGAGCTGATCGCGGCCGATGCCTGGGATCACGAGTTCGTCACGCGCTATACGAACGCGGCCGAACTGCTCGACATGAACGAGGCGAGCGACACGTTCGGCCTCTTCGTTCAGGATGGCGGCGCGGCCGAGGTCAACGGGCTCTTTCCGCAGAATCATCTGTGGTGGGACACGAAGACGAATCGCGCGGTGGCTCATCACGCGGATGATGCCGAGCCCGCGCTCGACGGCCGCTACACGCTCGAGGACGGCACGCCCGTCGCGCCCTCCTTCGCGTTGTTGCGCGAGCAGGTGGCGTCGTGCACGCCCGAATGGGCCGCGGAGATCACCGGCATTCCCGCCGCGACGATCGAACGCCTCGCCGCCGAAATGATCCAGGTGAGCCGCGATCACAAGATCACGCTGCCCATCGAATGGACCGACGCCTGGGGCAGGAAGCACGAAACGGTGACGGGCAACCCCGTCGCCTTCCACGCGATGCGCGGGCTCGCGGCGCATTCGAACGGCTTCCAGTCGATCCGCGCGCTCGCCGTGCTGATGTCGCTGCTCGGCACGATCGACCGCCCGGGCGGCTTCCGGCACAAGTCGCCGTTTCCGCGCGCGGTGCCGCCGTCCGCGAAACCGCCGAATCATCCCGATCAGGTCAAGCCCAACACGCCGCTCGCGAACGGCCCGCTCGGCTGGCCCGCCGCGCCCGAGGATCTGTTCATTCACGATGACGGCACGCCGGTTCGCATCGACAAGGCATTCTCGTGGGAATATCCGCTCGCCGTGCACGGCGTGATGCACAGCGTGATCACCAATGCATGGCGCGGCGACCCGTACCCCATCGACACCTTGATGATCTTCATGGCCAACATGGCGTGGAACTCGTCGATGAACACGATGGAAGTGCGCAAGATGCTCGCCGACAGGCACGAGAACGGCGAGTACAGGATTCCGTTCATCGTCGTGTGCGATGCGTTCCAGTCGGAGATGACCGCGTTCGCCGATCTCATCCTGCCCGACACGACCTATCTCGAGCGGCACGATGCGATGTCGATGCTCGATCGCCCGATCTCCGAGTTCGACGGCCCCGTCGATTCGGTGCGCGTGCCGGTCGTGCCGCGCACCGGCGAATGCCGTCCGTTCCAGGAAGTGCTGGTCGAGCTCGGCAGCCGCCTGAAGCTGCCCGCGTTCACGACGCCCGAAGGCCAGCGCAAGTATCGCGACTATCCGGACTTCATCGTCAATCATCAGACGGCGCCCGGCTCGGGCGTCGGCTTCCTGATCGGCTGGCGCGGCAAGGACGGCAAGGATGCGCTCGTCGGCGAGCCGAATCCGAACCAGTGGGACGAGTACGCGAAGCACGATTGCGTCTTTCACTACACGCTGCCCGAGACGCTGCAGTACATGCGCAACTGCAACGGGCCGTACCTGCAATGGGCCATGGAAAAAGGCTTCCGCAAGTTCGGCACGCCGATCCTGATTCAGCTCTATTCCGACGTCATGCAGAAGTTCCGCCTGGCCGCGCAGGGGCGCACGAACGGCAGACAGCCGCCCGATCATCTGCGCGGGCGCATCGAGAAGTACTTCGATCCGCTGCCGTTCTGGTATGCGCCGCTCGAAAGCGACACGACCGATCTCGAACAGTATCCGCTCGCCGCCGTCACGCAGCGCCCGATGGCGATGTATCACTCGTGGGATTCGCAGAACGCCTGGCTGCGGCAGATTCACGGCGAGAACATGCTGTACATGAACCCGCGCATGGCGCAGGAAAACGGCATCGAGGACGGCGGCTGGATCTACGTCGAATCGCAGTGGGGCAAGGTGCGCTGCATGGCGCGCTATAGCGAGACCGTGGAACCGGGAACGGTGTGGACCTGGAATGCGATCGGCAAGGCAGCGGGCGCGTGGAGCCTCGGCCCCGATGCCAACGAGTCGCAGCGCGGCTTTCTGCTCAATCACCTCATCACGGACGAGCTTCCGGGGTCGGAGCGAGACGGCGCGCGCTACTCCAATTCGGACCCGATCACGGGGCAAGCCGCCTGGTATGACGTGCGCGTGCGCGTCTATCCCGCCGAAGCCGACGCGCGCCACACGCTGCCGCAATTCGCGCCGATGCCTCCGCCGCCCGGCATGACCGGCACGATCCAGCGCGTGGTGCAGACGTACTTCGCCGGACGCGGCGAGTTCGCCGCGCGTCTGCGCAATGCCGTGAAGCGAAACGCAAGCAACTGAAGGAGACCATCATGACTCAAATGGCCCTCGTCATCGATCTGAACGTCTGCGTCGGATGCCACGCGTGCGTGACGAGCTGCAAGGAGTGGAACACGTCCGGCGAGGCAGGCAGTCTCGCGGATCAGCGCCCGTACGACGCCGATCCGTCCGGCACCTTCTTCAACCGCGTGCAGACCTATGAAGCGGGCGAGTTTCCGCTCGCCGATACGATCCACTTCCCGAAATCGTGCCTGCACTGCGAAGACCCGCCGTGCGTGCCCGTCTGTCCGACCGGCGCGAGTTACAAGCGCAAGGAGGACGGGCTCGTGCTCGTCGACTTCGACAAGTGCATCGGCTGCAAGTACTGCGCGTGGGCGTGTCCCTACGGCGCGCGCGAGCTCGACGAAGAGCGCAAGGAGATGACGAAATGCACGCTGTGCGCGGATCGCATCTATAACGAGGCGCTGCCCGAACGCGATCGCAAGCCCGCGTGCGTGCTCGCGTGCCCGACCTCGGCGCGGCTCTTCGGCGATATTCACGATCCGGAGTCGGTCGTCTCCAAAGCGATCCAGGAGCGCGGCGGATATCAGCTGATGCCCGAATGGGAGACGCGGCCCGCGAATCATTATTTACCCCGGCGTCCGGTGAACTCATGCAGCAGTGGCGGCTCGTGCGGCTGCAAGTCCGAGGGCGCGGATGCGCCGGAGGCGCACGGCGAACTGAATCTCGCGGCGATGGCCGCGCGCGTCTGACCTTTCATCGGAGCTCATCATGAAACCCGCGTTTTCCGTCGTGTTTCTCACGACATTGAGCGGCGCCGCGCAAGGCTTGCTGATCGCGCTCGTCGGCGTCGAGGTCTGCGCAAGGCTCGGCTTGATCACCGCGCCTTCGCAGACGTTCTTCATCGTCGGCGCGGCATTGTCTGTCGTGCTGGGCGGCCTCGGGCTGCTCGCTTCGTTCTTTCACCTCGGGCATCCCGAGCGCGCGTGGCGCGCCATCGCGATGTGGCGCACGTCGTGGCTCTCGCGCGAATGTCTGTGCCTGCCCGCGTTTCTCGCGTGCGGCGCGCTCTACGGCATCGCTCATTGGCTCGGCGCGCCGTGGTCGCTTGCGATCGGCGTGATCGGCGTGCTCGCGTCGGCCGCGCTCTTCGTCTGCACCGCGATGATCTACGCGTGCCTGCGCTTCCTCCAGGAATGGGCGACGCCGCTCACGATGGTCAACTTCGTGCTGCTCGGCTGCGCGTCGGGATTCACGCTCGCGACCGCATGCGCGGCGTGGCTCGCGCCGTCGCTCGCGGCCGGACTCGCCGCGTGCGCATGCACGCTCACGCTGGCGGGCTGCGCGACGCGCGTCGCCGCGTTGAAGCGCAATGCGCGCCTGCGCCCGAAGTCGAGCGTGCAGAGCGCGACGGGCATCACGCAGCCGAACGTCGTGCAGAAGTCGCGCGGCTTCACGGCGGGCGCGTTCAATCTGCGCGAGTTCTTTCACGGGCAGACGGCCGACACGATCAAGCGCGTCAAGTGGACGTTTCTCGCCGGCGCGTTCGGCGTGCCGTTCGTGCTGATGCTGGCGGGAATGGCCGCGCAATCGGTCGCGTTGTTCTGCGCCGCGTCGGTCACGCAATATCTGGGGCTGGTCGCCGAGCGCTGGTTCTTCTTCGCCGAAGCGCGGCATCCGCAGAACATCTATTACGCGCGGGCGTCCTGAATCGCGCGGCAACGCGTGCCGCATGGCACGCGTTGCGCCTCAGACCGCGAGCTTGAGCGCCTGATCGAAATCGGCGATCAGATCGTCGAGGTCCTCGATACCGGCCGAAAGCCGCAGCATGCCGTCGGAGATGCCCATCGACTCGCGCACTTCGGGCCCGGCTTCGTAGAAGATCGTCGGCGCGACGGGGATGATCAGCGTGCGCGTGTCGCCGAGGCCGGTCGCCTTGATCGGCAGTTGCAGCGCATTGACGACTTCGATCATGCGATCCGCATTGCGCAACTCGAAGGACAGCAGCCACGACGCGCCCTTGAACAGCGCCTGCGCGGTCTCGTATTGCGGATGGCTCTTCAGCCCCGGATAGAACACCTTCCCGATGGCCTCGTGCTGCTCCAGGAACCGGGCCAGCGCAAGCGCGTTCTCGCTGCACTTCGCCACGCGCAAGGCGAGCGTTTCCGCGCCCATCGCGATCGAATGCGCCTGCTCCGACGAAAGCGACGCGCCCATGTCGCGCAGGCCCTTCTTGCGGATCTGCAGAAGCCCTTGCTCCTTCGGCGCCGAGCGGCGGTACTCGTCGGCGATGTTCGGATACGCGCTCCAGTCGAAGAGGCCCGTGTCCGTCACGGCTCCGCCGAGCGCCGCGCCATGACCGGCAATCGTCTTCGTGAGCGAATTGACGACGAGGCTCGCGCCCACCGCCTTCGGCACGAAGAGCGCGGGCGACGTGATGGTGTTGTCGACGACATACGCGAGGCCGCGCTCGCGACAGAGCTCGCCGATGCCCTTCAGGTCGGGAATCTGCGTGCCCGGATTCGCGATCGTCTCGACGAACACCATGCGCGTGTTCGGCCTGATCGCGTTCGCGACGTTCTCGGCGGATGTGGCGTCGACCATCGTCACCTCGACGCCGAGCGTTTTCAGCGTGCCGAAAAGACTGTTGGTGTTGCCGAACACGTAGCGGCTCGAGACGAGATGATCGCCCGCGCGCAGCAGGGTCAGGAAAACCGCCGACAGCGCGGCCATGCCCGTGCTGAAGCAGATCGACCCGACGCCCTGCTCGAGGCTCGTGATCTTGCGTTCGAGCGCGGCCGTCGTGGGCGTGCCCTGGCGCGCGTAGTTGAAGCCGCCTTTCTTCGTGCCCTGGAACACGCCGATCAGATCCTCCACGCGCTCGAATCCGTACTGGACCGACGTGTGAATCGCCTGGTGCACGCCGCCGTGCTCCACGCCCGTGTTTCTGTCGCCGTGAACGATGCCTGTGGTGAAGCCTTGCTTGTCCATCCCTTCTCCGCTACGAGTCGATTCGTTGATTGCGCTGCCGGCGCATCGCAAGCTCATGATTCTGCCTGATCCGCGGCGATTCATGGCGCAGACGCTGTGCGGGAACGGGTGTTGCTTCCCTGTTCCCTCGTCCGCGCGTTTCGCTGCAGCGCCAAAACGCGCACACTCGCATCTGGCCGCATTCGCGGCATTCTCCGACGAGGAGCCCTTTCTCATGGCTTACGAACTCTATTACTGGGATGGTTTGCAGGGCCGCGGCGAATTCGTCCGGCTCGCGCTGGAAGACGCCGGCGCGGAGTACATCGACGTGGCGCGCGAATCGAAGAAAAGCGGCTACGGCATGGACGCGATGATGAAAATCCTGAACAGCAAGACCGAGCCGCACATTCCCTTCGCACCGCCGTTCCTGAAGGACGGCGAGCTGATCGTGCCGCATGTCGCGAACATCCTGCTGTACCTCGGGCCGAAGCTGCATCTCGCGCCGAAGGACGAGGGCTTGCGCTACGTCGCGCACGGGCTGCAACTGACCATCGCCGACTTCGTCACCGAAGTGCACGACACGCATCATCCGCTCGCGACCGATCTCTATTACGAGGATCAGAAGGACGCGGCGAAGATCCGCGCGCAGAATTTTCTCGACAAGCGCGTGCCGAAGTTCATGAAGTACTTCGAGCGCGTGCTCAAGCAGAATCCCCAGGGCGAGATGCAGATGGTCGGCGACAAAACCACCTACGTCGACCTGTCGATCTTCCAGATCGTCGAAGGCCTGCACTACGCCTTTCCGCGCGCGATGAAGAAGTTCGGGCAGCTGTACCCGCGCGTCGCCGCGCTGCACGACGCGGTGCTGCAACGTCCGAACATCGCCGCTTACGTCGATTCGGAGCGGCGTATTCCGTTCAACGAATCCGGCATTTTCAGGCACTATCCCGAACTCGATCAGGACGCTTGATCCATCGATTCATCCATCAACCCTGATTCAACCAGGAGCCAACATGGTCGAAACGATTCCTTCCTTCGGTCTCGGCACGTTTCGCGTCGATGCCGCCAAGACCACGAACGCCGTGAAGAGCGCGCTCAAGATCGGCTATCGTCATATCGACACCGCGCAGTACTACAACAACGAAGCCGCCGTCGGCCAGGGCGTGCGCGAGTCCGGCGTGCCGCGCGACGACATCTGGGTCACGACGAAGGTCTGGTGGGAGCGGCTCTCGCGCGACGCGCTCATTGCAAGCCTGAAGGACAGCCACGCGAAGCTCGACATCGGCACGATCGATCTCGCGCTCGTGCACTGGCCCTCGCCCAACGGCGCGGTGCCGATCGCCGAAACGCTCGCGGCGATGCAGGAAGCACGGAAACTCGGCTTGATCCGTCATTACGGCGTGTCGAACTTCACGGCGCCGCTGCTCGAAGAAGCGCTGAAGGCGCCCGGCGGCAAGGAGATCGTCACGAATCAGTTCGAAGTGAGTCCGTTCCTCGCGAACCGCGCGCTCGTCGATGCGACGCAGAAGCTCGGCGTCAGGGTGACCGCGTACATGCCGCTCGGCGAAGGCCGCGCCCACAACGACCCGACGCTCAAGGCGATCGCCGCGAAGCACGACGCGACGCCCGCGCAGGTGACGTTCGCGTGGCTGCTGTCGCGCGATATCGTGGTGCTGTCGGCGTCGACGAATCCCGAGCATCAGCAAAGCAACTGGGATGCGCAGAAGCTCGAACTCGACGCCGACGACATCGCAAGGATCGACGCGCTCGACGAAGGCCGGCGCAATGCGAATCCCTCGTTCGCGCCGAAATGGTGAGCTCGGTGGTGAGAAGCGCGCGCCGATGACGAGCGGCTCGATATTCCTGCAAGGCCCGGCCATCATGAGCATGCCGGGTTTTTTTTCGCCTCGCGCAATCGCCCGGAGACGCGCGCCGATGCCCGCAGAGCGGCCGCGCAATGCTATCCTTCCGTCTCCCTTATTCCATTTCCTTCTAAGCTTTCCACGATTTCGCAAAAGTGCTCTCATTCCTGCTCAAGCTCCGTACACGCGCCCAACGGTTTTTCCGTCTGTCGGACTCGCATACGATGCTCGTCTGGGCGGTCATCGTCGGTGTGGCGGGAGCATTCGCGACCGCGGTGTTTCGCGAAGGCATCGAGATATTGCAACGCCTGCTCGGCAATCATTCCGAGGGGCTCGTCGCGCTGGCGAAGAGCCTCCCGTGGCCCGCGCGCGTCGCGCTGCCTGCCGCGGGCGGCCTCATCGCGGGCTTCTGCCTGCTGATCGCCCGCAAGCGCGCCGGCAAGAACTCGACCACGGATTACATGGAAGCCGTCACCATCGGCGACGGCGTCGTACCCGTCTGGCAGAGCGTGTGGCGCAGCCTGTCCTCGCTCATCACCATTTCCAGCGGCGGCTCCATCGGCCGTGAAGGCTCGATGGTCCAGCTCGCCGCGCTCGTGTCCTCGCTCATCGGGCGCTGGGTGCACTTCGATCCGCCGCGCCTGCGACTGCTCGTCGCGTGCGGCGCGGCCGCCGGTATCACGTCGGCGTACAACGCGCCGATCGCGGGCGCGTTCTTCGTCACCGAGCTGGTGCTCGGCTCGATGGCGATGGAAAGCTTCGGGCCGATCGTCGTGTCCTCCGTCGTCGCCAACATCACGATGCGCGAGTTCGCCGGCTACAGGCCGCCTTACGAGATGCCCGTGTTCCCGCCCGTGACGGGCATCGAAGTGCTGCTCTTCGTCGTGCTCGGGTTGCTGTCAGGCGTGCTCGCGCCGCATTTCCTGCGGCTGCTCGCGGCATCGAAGAAACGCTTCTCGACGCTGCCGCTGCCCCTGCCCGCGCGCCTCGCGCTGGGGGGATTCATCGTCGGCGTGATCTCGATCTGGTGGCCCGAGGTCTGGGGCAACGGCTACGAAGTCGTGAACTCGCTGCTGCACGAGCCGTGGACATGGACCGCGCTTCTGACCGTGCTCGTCTTCAAGATCGTCGCGACGGCGGCCACGGCGGGCTCCGGCGCCGTGGGCGGCATCTTCACGCCGACGCTCTTCGTCGGCGCCGTGCTCGGGTGTCTGTTCGGCATCGGCGTCCACTCGATCTGGCCAGACTCGACCTCCGCGCCCTTCGCCTACGCGATGGTCGGCATGGGCGCCTTCCTCGCCGCCGCCACGCACGCGCCGCTCATGGCGATCCTGATGATCTTCGAGATGACGCTCTCGTATCAGGTCATGCTGCCGCTCATGCTCTCGTGCGTGATTGCGTATTTCATCGCGCGCACTTCGGAGCAGACGTCGATGTACGAAGTCACGCTGCGCCGCAATCGCGAGGAGAAGGAACGCCTGCGCCTCGCCGCCACGCAGATGCGCGAGCTCGTCAAGCCCGCCGATACCGTCGTGCCGCTCACGGCGAACATCAAGGACATGACGCGCGTGTTCCTCGAATATCCGGTGAAGTATCTGTACGTCGTCGATGAAGCCGAGCGCTTTCGCGGCGTGGTCGCGCTGAAGGACATCACCTCCGATCTGCTCGACGAGCGCGACACGACGATCAAGACCGCCGCCGACTATCTTCAGCCGCAATTCGACGTGCTCACGCCCGACATGTCGCTCTCCGAGGCGCTGCAGCACTTCCTCGCGTTCCAGGGCGAGCGGCTTCCGGTCATCGAGAAAAAGACGCAGCCGCTGCTGCTCGGCGTCGTGTACAAAACCTCCCTTCTGGACGCATACTTCCGTTTGAACCCGACATCGCGCTGAAACTGCGCGGCCGTGCAATTTCGCGGCGCGCAGCGAAGCATGCGCGTGCATTTCGCGCAGGTCGGATCAACTTCACAATTCACTCGAAGTATGTCCGCGCGACGCCCACTCGTCGCGCCCCGTGTGCGAGCCGGTCAAACGGTCTGCGCGCACGGCGAGCGCGTGAAATGCACATCGGCATAGGCTTTGCTTGAATTTTGCCTGGTGCTTTCTCGCCGCTTACGTGAGGAGGGGTTGCCCGATGAAGACCTCAACGTTGTTGTCGATGGCCCTGGTTTCGGTCTCGTGCTATGCGGCGCCGCTGCACACGAGCTCGACGGACGAATCCACCGCCGCCGCCGCCGCGATGCGCGCCGCGTTGCGCGTGAATGCGCCGCCCGTGGCACCGCCCGCACCGGAAATCGCGGCGCAGGACCTCGATCACGCGCGCTGGCGCCACGTGCCGCTGCCGAAGTCGCGCACGCCGAGCCACGGCATGGCGAGCCAACCGGTCCAGGTGCAGACCTGACACCCTCCTCCCAAGCGAATCCAACTGGATCAATCCCGGAACTCGAATGACGCCCGCAAAACACGCCTTGAACGATGAGCCGATCGACGACGAGATCGCCCAGGTGCTGCGCACCGCGAGATATCCTGCCAACAAGGACGCGCTCGTCGACGCGGCCCGCGAGGCAGGCGTGAGCAACGACGTCATCACGCTCTTCGACGGACTGCCCGAGCAGGATTACACGGACGCGAATTCGGTCGAGCAACTGCTCGGCAGCAACGGGGCGTCCGGGCTTTCGATCTGACGGATCGGATCGAACGAAACGCAGGGTGGATGCACGCGGGCGCTCAATTCCGCGCGCGTCTTTGCGCAGTCCTCCGGCGACCGTCGGGTCACGTCATACGAATCTTTATTCATCAACGACTTAACGCGGATACGGGCGACTTTTCAACACTGCTATCCACAGAAATTGTGGATAAGTCGCCCGTCGGTTCGAAGCGCTTTCCAAGAACATGAATCTGACACGATCCGCATCGCAGAAGGATTTCAGCGCGAAATCAAGAAACTGGATGAGTCGCCAAGGGGTTTTCCACAGCCCTTTCCCCGTGCGCTGGGGATAAGTTATGCAGAGTCGGCCGAGAGCGAGCGCGCGTTGACGCGCCGTGAAGCATTCGTGAATTTATCTTCAGCGTCAGTCATTTAGCAGACTTTTCGGCGGGTTTTCAACAAGGGGCTCCCCAGGAACTGTGGATACGTTGGTGTGCGCCGCCGCTCTACCGCGAGGGGACTTTCGGGAGAACAAAGCCATGGCATTGACCGACCAGCAACGCGAGAATCTGACCGCGGCTCATTTTGCATGTTCCGCGACGGACGAATCAGATAATGCTCTTGAGTCCCGTCCAGGCAAAGTTCGCGGTCTGACGCGCCACAAACTTTGACTATTCAGGAATCCTGCTTGCAATGATTTGACGTACCCTTTCAATTTCAACACAGTTTCGTGAGAGAAACGGGCTTGGCAGCCCGTCTCGATACGGCACGGGCCCCCCGCTTCTTGCGGGGATTTTTTCGACCGCTATGCATCAGTATTCCTACATATATACATCCAGCAAGACTGAAGACAAACAACGCAGTACGGCGTCGTATGACGATTCGGGGCTTGCATCCCCGGTGGCCATCGCGTGGTTTCACGGCATCGCGGCGGATGCCGCCCAGTTGAAACATCAGGCAGGAACCGTTGCGAGACATTTCACCGACAAAGATCTGACGCGCGTCAGGCGCAGACGCAGCACGAGCAGGCGGTCTTCGCGTTGACGAAAGCTCAGAGCGAAGTGTGGAATGCGCTAGGCATGCTCGCCTCGGGCATGAATCCCGATCCGGGCACATCGCTGCAGGTTGTGAGGAATTCATGTCAACACGCTTCAAAAGAATCGCTTGTCTTGCAGGCTTTCTTGCTCTGGCGAATGGCTGCATGGCAGAAGAAAGTCTGCTGAAGAGCGGTGACCAACGCGTACAAACTGATGTCTGAAGCCGATATCAATTTGGTTAAGAATGGCCAGAACGTTTCTGCGGCTGGAGGAGCGCTCTTCCGAGCGCACACGGGAAGTTCGGTGCCCTTTACCGGGACCACCGCATTCTTCGCATTGACGAAAGCTCAGAGCGAAGCGCGCAATGCGCTAGGCATGCTCGCCTCGGACATGGATCTCGATCCGGGCACATCGTTGCAGGTTCCTCCAGTCACCGCCGATGCCGTGACAAGCCGGTCATTCAATGCGAAGCAACGGCGGGTTCAGGCGCTGGCGGAATGGAATGACGCACGGGTCGATCTGGTGTCGAAACTGGGCGTACTTGGACGGGAGGATATGCAATAACAAAGACCATTTAAGACATTCAAACAACTTTATCTTGCGATAAATTCATGTCAACACGCTTCAAAATAATCGCTTGTCTTGCAGGCTTTCTTTTTATCTCTAATCTCTGCTTGGCCGATGAAGCTTTGCCGAAAGACGGCAAGCCCGTCACCAATGCGGGTGATTCAGAAGCAGTCGTTCAAGTTCTCGGGCGGGACTCCATCGTTGAGCAGCTGAACATGGGGCCGAATGCAACCGCATTCTGGAGAGATCTCCAAGCTTTTATGTCGCATCTAGAGATGCTGGAGGACTTTTCCAAGATCGCACACTTATTCGGATTCACAGTCAAGGATCGTTTGGATCTCATCATTCCGACCACCCCTGTACCTGCCTACCGCTCAGATATATCCGACGGGAAATACCAAGTCGCACAAAACATCGAATACAGAGTTCTTTCCGACGGGAGGACTGACAAAGTCCGCATCATCAAATTGACCATGACATTGGATGTGAATCGTATCTGTTTATCTGCGTTGGAAGTGCGCCGCGTGTTTGGCCGAGGGAAAGTCTACGCGATGGTCCCCGGCTGGGTTCCTCCAGAGCCGCAGGCAAGTGTCTTCGCAGGTGCGATCTTCGGTGAGCTGTATGGAGACGCTACGGACAAAGTAAACAGCAACAAACTGAGTATCGTGTATGCCGCCAGTGGCTGCGTCGCCGATATTTTCTTTCAACGAGTTATTCGCTTGCCCTAATAAGGAAAAAAAATGGCTTCCACGATCATCAACCTAAACGACCCTCGTTTGGCTAGTCTTGCCAGCGCGCTCGGCGGAGTCACAAGCGCGTCTTACCAGGATTTCATCAAGATAATTAACGCGTCTCCGCCGTACGCGCAACAACTGGATAGCTTTTTAGGAATCGCTCGACTCATGGTGTCGAAGGAGTCACTGAATCTTCCAGGTGCCGACGGTGTGGACGTCCCAGCGGCAGGCAGAACTGACCCCATATCAAAGGAAATATTGCTGTCGATCCCAAATCTCCCAGCTGAGTCTATGAAATCGCAAGGTTATGTCATTGCGCAGGTCTTGGCTCATGAACTTGGCCACGCCTTTGACCCCGGTCTGGAGGCAGGTAACGGCGTCATCGGCGAAGCACGCGCGGAGATCAACGCGTACAAACTGATGTCAGAAGCCGATATAAACCTGGTTAGGAATGCCCAGAACGTTTCTGCGGCTGGAGGAGAACTCTTCCGAGCAAACAAGGATACCTCGATGCCTTAAACTGGGGCTACCGGATTCATGAACGCGAATGCCGTGATTGAGCAGTATCTAAGGGCGGATAGCAAAGTCGTCGGAAACATTGCGGCCACGTGCGGCCTTGCCACTGCGTGTGAGGCAGCAGTAGCGGTGGTTATGCAGAACGCCGGCTACGGCCGCTACTATCCAAACACTAACGCACCGGTCATTCTGCAGTCGAACAATGGCTATTACCTTCAAACCGACCCGAAGAACAGTTCACTGCTCAACATCGTTCAATCCAGCACCGGCAAGACGGTCCAAACTATAAGTACGAGTGTGTACCCAGACGGATCGTTCAACATGACCCTGAGCGATCTGATAAGTGGAAGCAAATGGTACAGCGCCACGAACTCGAACTACCAGTTCACCCAGACAGACACTTTCTCCGTAACCAACGGAGTCAAGACAGACGACCTGATCAACTATACCGGCGGCAAACTACTGAATGAGGTCGTGACAACGACCGCTGGCAATGGCGCAATAAATCTGACCATCTCCGGGCAGCAGGCGGCGGCTAGTGCGAACGCTGCACGGATTTCGACGGCATCCACTACGAGTGCGGCCATCAGCGGAAACGACAACACAATCAACGCCGGAGGTCAGTCTTATACCGGACTCTATGGTTTCGGGAATGTTGTAAATCTGGTCTCAGATTCAGTTTCGCGGCTGAACCTCTACACCGCGAACGCAAGGACCACCGTGAACGGGGTCGGCAACACAGTAGGCATCTACGCGTCGAATGTCGTCGTCAATAGCTGGCGCAACACCTTCTGGGCAGCGGATGGGTGGCTCCGCAGCGGCGTCTGCGGAAACGACAACATCGTCAACGCCGGGACCCACTCCTATACCGAAATCTATGGTTACGGGAATACGGTGAACCTGATGTCGACCTCGGGCTCACGAGTCAACCTCTTCACCGCGGATGCTCGCACAACAGTCAACGGAGTGGGCAATACGGTTGGCCTCTGTGCGTCGAATATTGTCGTCAATAGCTGGGGCAATACCTTCTGGGCTTCGGGTGATTGGCTCAGCAGCAGCGTTTCCGGAAACGACAATATCGTCAACGCTGGCTCTCACTCATACACCGAAATCTATGGTTACGGAAACACGGTGAACCTGATGTCGAACTCAGGGTCGCGAGTCAACCTCTTCACCGGGGATGCTCGCACCACAATTACTGGAGTCGGCAATACGGTTGGCATCTACGCGCCGAATGTCGTCGCCAATAGCTGGGGCAATACCTTCTGGGCTTCGAATGATGGGTTCAGTAGCGGCGTCTGCGGAAACGACAATATCGTCAACGCCGGGGCTCACTCCTATACCGAGATCTATGGTTACGGAAACATGGTAAACCTGATGTCGAACTCAGGGTCGCGAGTCAACCTCTTCACCGCGAATTCATATACCGAAATCTACGGAGGTGGCAATACCATCGGCATCTGTGCGTCAGGAGAAGGCGTCAGGTCAGATGGAAATACTTTCAACTTCTCAATACCTGGGCTTACGACCGATATTTACGGTAGCTGGAACGTCATCAACGCCGCAGCCTATTCGAAAACAACTCTGTTTGGTTTCAACAATACTTTAAACGCCGCTAACGATTCCGGCGCCAAAATCGATTTCACAAGCAACGCTGGAGGAACGGTCAACGGTTATGGTAATACAGTGGGTATCTGCGGCTCCGGCATTTACGTCAATTCAAGCCGAAACTACTTCAATGCCATGGCGGACACTTCATTCGCGCTCTCTGGTTATGGAAATGTTGTGTACTCCGTTTCCTGGTCGAATTCAATGATCGCGCTCGTCAACGAGTACGCAAACGCAACAGTTTACGGAGAAGGTAATCGGATCTATATCACTGCGTCGCATACCGATGTGACAGCGACCGGTAATACGTTCAATTTCTCGTCGGGCGGTTTTGCCACAGACATCCACGGGAGTCGGAATGTTATCAACCTGGCAGGTAATTCTGGAACCACCATCAGTGGTATAAACAATACCTTCAACGTAGTCGACAATTGCGGTGCTACCGTCAGTTTCGTCAGCAATTCCGAGGGAACAGTAAATGGACGCGGCAATACAATAGGTATATGTGGCACGGGTATTTCGGTCAATGCCAGCGGCAATAACATCAGCACGATAAGCGGTGCAGCATTCGACCTTTCAGGTGGCAATGATGCTGTCAATTTGGGGACGGGAAGCTCCCTTGCGCTGAGAGGCGGCTCAGACTACGTAGTCAATGCACAAGGGTCGACAATCAACACTTGGGACAATACGAGCTTTGCGCTGTCCGGCTCAGGAAACTGGCTTGGTGTCGGCGGCAATTGTGGCATTTCGGTAGCAGGAAACGGCAACACGATCAATATGGGGACCGGCTCTAGCCTAGTGAACGACGGTGTGAACAACACGATCAATGCCTCAGGATGTCGAATCATGTTGAGTAGTGTGAATCGGGATCAGATAATCTACATTAACGGCGACGATAACTACATAGACGCTTCCGCCGTTTCAGACTTCGTTCACACCACCATCGTCGTGACGGGGTCCAGAAACAATGTTTTGGCTGAGGCGGTAACAATAAATTTCCATGGAAGTGGTAACGGGGTTTATGGCGGTTACAACAACGTTCATGGCTCATACATCCAAAGAACGACACTGCCCTCTGGCTACTATCCTTCCGTACCCGTTCTCCCGAGCTATACGGGACCGAGCTCGGGTTTTGACCCAAACGGGGTGTACGTCTATCCCATACCTACGCCACAGATCAACGTAAGGCCACTCTACGCTGTTCGTGAGACCGGAGAGTCAGGCTCTTCGACGTATGCTACTGATCCGCAGACGCAGAATCTGATTGCCGCTATGGCAGCCTATGGAGCAGACAGCTCAGCGTCTTCCGTGTTCGTCTCGCCTGCACAGAATGATCCGCAGATCTTGCTCGCGGCCAGCGGGAATTGATCGGCCAATCACAGCAAAAAGCCCCGCAAGTGGCGGGGCAAGAAACATCGCTGCAGTCGCTCGCCCTCCAGACATCCGGCCCGAGGCGAAACGCCTCATGCCGCATGCGGCCCGTTTGGCAACTCAGCTTCCGCGATACTGCGCCGCGCTCGCCGGAGCCGCCGGCGCGGGCTGCTTTGCGCCCTTGTCAGCACCCTTGTCCGCCGGCCCTGCCGCCGCCGCGCCCGACGACATATAAGCCGGCGCCGCCTTCGCATTCTGCTTCTGTCCCGCCGGCGGCGCGGTCGGGGCGCGGCTCATGTCGGCGAGCATCTGCTGGCAAGGCAGCGGCTTGTTGTTGCTCGGCGCGATGAGCGGAATCAGCGCCGCGAACGGATTGACGAGACCCAGGCCGACCATCGCGCCGCCGCGCACCGCCAGCGCACCCACGCTCACGCCCACCTTCGGGTCCTTGAACGTGCCCTTCACATACAGCGGCGAGCGCAGCGAGAACACGCGTAAGCCCTTCGTATGCGGATGGATGCCCAGGTCCATGTCCTCGGTCTTCATGTTGATCGTGCCGTCGACGTTGATGACGGCATCGTCGGTATCGAGCGCGAAGATGCGCGAATCGAGCACGCCATCGGTCACGACGAAATCCGCCGCCGCGCAATTGATGTTCACGTCGCGCTTGCCGAAGAGCTTCTCGTACACGACGTTCGCCACGTTCAGCCCCGCCGCCTCCATGTAGAGGCGGCTCACCGTGCCCTGCGTGATCAGCGCCTTCACTTCCCCGTTCGAGGTCGCCGCGAGCGCCGCGGGCGAGTTGCCGGTCGCGGACAGCGCGGCATCGCCGTTGACCTCGCCGAGCGCCGATTGCATCGTCTTCACGGTCGGGAAGAGCTGCTTCAGTTTCAGATGCCGCGCCTGTGCCGACACGCGGCCCTTGAGCGGCGCGGCGCTGCCATCGAGATGGATGTTCGATGCGAGCGAACCGCCCGCCACGCCGAACTTGAGCGGCTCGAGCGAGAGCACGCCGTCGTTCATCACGACGTGCGTGTACAGGTTCGTGATCGGCAGATCCGGATCCTTGATGATGCGCTCGCCCGTGAACTTCACATTGGCATCGATGGACTTCCAGCGGTCGGTCTTGAACTCCTCGGTCGGCAACGCCTTCGCCGACGGCTGCTTGTCCTTCTCGCCGCGTTTCGCCTTGCTCGCGTTCGAGTCGGCGCCGATGATCGGCGCGAGATCCTTGAACTGCAGGAGATGCGACACGAGCTCGCCCTGCAGCAAGGGCCGCGGCTTCTTGCCCGCATAGACGAGCGAGCCGTTGATGTCGCTGCCGCCCACGCGCCCGGTGAAGTTCTCGTAGTGGAAGACGTTGCCGTCTTCCCTGAACTGGCCGGTGAGGCGGCCTTCGGTCGCGAACGGCGGCGTCTCGGGCAGCGTCACGCCGGTGAACGGATAGAGATGCGCCATGCTCACCGCCTGAATCCACAGGCGCAGATCGAGCGCCGCCAGATGCGCGGGATCGGTCACCGTGCCGACGAACGCGATATGCGTGTCGCCCAGACGCACGTCGGCCTGCACGGGGAACGGGCGCTTCGCGTCCTGCACGGCGAGCACGCCGCCGAGCTTGCCGTCGCCGGCCACCTTGCCCTCGTTGTACGTGCCCTTCACGGTCCAGCCGAACGCGTACGGAGGCACGGGCGGCTTCGGCCCCTCCTTGGTCGTGATGCTGGTATTAGCCGACGTGCTCGCCGGGTTCGCTTCGGACGCGTTCGCCGCCGCGGCCGCGGAGGCAGCCGATGCCGCCGACGCCTCCGAGGCCGCCGCCGCATCGGCCTGCTTGTTGAGCTTCGCCGCGCCGCTCCTGCCGACCATCTCCGCCGACGATTTCGCGGACGCCGCCTCCTGCTGCTTCATCACCTCGCCGATCGGCACGGGCTGACCGAGCGTATCGACGACGACCTGCATCTCGGCCTTGGTGACTTCATCGTGCACGTCGACCGTGCCTTTCGCGAGCGAGATGTCGCCGAGCTTCAGATTCCATGTGGACGGCTCGCTCGACTGCTTGAATTTGAACGTCCAGTTGTTGCGATTGTCCTTGAGCCGCTCGACGTCGATCGAGGGGTTCACGAGATTGATCGTCGGAATCACGATGTCGTGCGCGAGCAGCGGCAGCACGGCCACCTGGAAATCGATCTCGTCGAGCGTCGCGAAGAATTTCTGGCGCGTCCAGTCCGGGTTCGCGATGGTGATCTTTTCAGCGGAGAAGCGCGGCCACGGCACCCAGCGTTTCCAGCCCGTTTCATTGGGCGGGCGATGCCAGCCGACTTTCAGATCGCCGGTGATTTCGAAGCGCCGCCCGATCGCTTCCGACACCTTGTCGTCCACCCACGGACGCAGCCGGTTCCAGTCGAAGGTCAGGAAGATAACCACGAGTATTGCGATCAGAACCGCCAGAACGGCAAAAAACCATGCGACGATCCTTCCGATTTTTCCGGTCGTTCGAGCCTGCGCCATGACGGCTCCATCCGCTTTTCCTGATTATCCATGGCGCAGCACATAGTGTGCCCACGCATGAGCCGTCGTCGCGTCCGTTATCTTTCCGCTGAAGGTCGAATCTCCGTAAGATATCCGCTCGAAGAATACAACCCCACAAGAACGATGCCCGACGCGACATCGCCCGCTTCCGCGCCTTCGATCGAGCTCGTTGCCGCGCACGGCGTCATGCGCCGCGACGCCGTGCGCGGCGCGGTGCTTTTGCATCCGACCGATTTCACACTTCACGCGGGCGAACGCGCGGCGATTACCGGGCCGTCCGGCTCGGGCAAGAGCGTCTTTCTGCGCACGCTCGCCCTGCTCGATGCCTGCGACGGCGGTCACGTCTCGTGGCGCGGTGAGCGCATCGCCCGCGCGCGCGTTCCGGCATACCGGCGGCGCGTCGCGTATATCGCGCAGCGTCCCGCGATGCTCGACGGCACCGTGGAAGACAACCTGCGCTATCCGTTCACCCTGAGGAGCTATCGCGATGCGCATTTCGATCGCGATACCGCCGCGCGGCTCGCGCAGGCCGCCGGACGCGGCGCCGATTTTCTCGACAAGCTCGCAAGCGATCTGTCCGGCGGCGAGGCGCAGATCGCCGCGCTCGTGCGCGTGCTGCAACTCGCGCCCGAGGTGCTGCTGCTCGACGAACCCACCGCATCGCTCGATCCGGCTTCGGCCCGCGCGATCGAGGCGCTGGTGTCCGCCTGGTTCGGCGCCGATGCGCTACGCGCGTGCATCTGGGTATCGCACAATCCCGAGCAGGCGCGACGCGTCGCCGACCGCCATCTGACGATGAACGCGGGCGTGCTCGAAGGAGGCGCGCGATGAACGGCTACCAGAATCTCAGTCTCTTCGATATCGGCATGGCGGCGGCGCTGATCGTCGTGAACGGCGCGCTGTCGGTCGCGCTGCGTCTCGGGCTCGAGCGCAGGCTGCTCGTCGCCGCGATCCGCACCGTCGTGCAACTGCTCCTGATCGGCTACGTGCTCGGTTGGGTGTTCGCGTTCGACCACTGGTACGTCGTGCTGCCGTTGATGGCGCTGATGACCGTCATCGCGGGTCTCGCCGCCTCCGATCGCGGCCGGCGCACCTACGCCGGACAGCGCGCCGACAGCATCCTGTCGATCTGGGGCAGTTCGTGGCTGATCGGCGCGTTCGGACTGTTCGCCGTGATCCGCATCCATCCGTGGTACCAGCCGCAATATGCGATTCCGATTCTCGGCATGATCCTCGGCAACACGCTCACGGGCGTGTCGCTCGGCATCGAGCGCATGACGGAAGAGCTCACTGCCGGACGCGCGATGGTGGAGATGTCGCTCGCGCTTGGAGCCACGCGCTGGGAAGCGGCGCAAGGGCCCGCGCGCCAGGCCGTGCGCGCGGGCATGATTCCGACTCTGAACCAGATGGCGGTGGTCGGCCTCGTCAGCCTGCCGGGCATGATGACCGGCCAGGTGCTCGCCGGGCAGTCGCCGTTGCAGGCGGTGCGCTATCAGATCGTCATCATGTTTCTGATCGCGGCGGCGTCGGGCCTGGGCGTGGTCGGCGCCGTGGTGATGACCTACCGGCGGCTGTTTTCGCCCGACCACCGCTTCATGGCGTCGAAGCTCGTCGAGCGAAAAGCCGGAAAGCGCGCCGCGTAGCGCACACGCCTCATGCGCCGTTGTAGGCCCGATCCAGCTCGGCGATATCCAGCTTGATCATCCCCATCATCGCCTTCATGGTGCGGTTCGCCTTTACCGGATCCGGGTCCTGCAGCATCGTGGGCAGGCGCCGCGGCGCGATCTGCCACGTCACGCCGAAGCGGTCCGTGAGCCAGCCGCACGCCATCGACTGGCCGCCGTCCATCAGCTTGTCCCAGTAGTGATCGATCTCGTCCTGGGTATCGCATTTGACGAACATCGAAATGGCCGGCGTGAACTTGAATTCCGAGCCGCCGTTCAGCGCCATGAATTCCTCGCCTTCCAGCTCGAAGAGAAGGGCGAGCACGCTGCCTGCCGGTCCAGGGCTGGCATCGGTGTGGCGCATGATCTCCCGGATGCGCGCATTCCTGAAAGTGTCGACATAAAAGTTCGTGGCCTCTTCGGCGTTGCCGTCGAACCATAGACAGGGCGATATCTTCTGCATATGCGAGTCTCCGTTTTCATGTGCGTTCATTCGACCGCGCGGTTTACGCGCATCCCTTCGTCATGGCTTCCTTCATCTCTTCCGGGCTGACGTCGCGCACGTGCGTCGCGATGGACCATTGATGACCGAACGGATCTTCCAGACGGCCATAGCGGTCGCCCCAGAACATGTCGGCGACGGGCATCGTCACTTTCGCGCCGGCATCGATGGCCTGCTTCGCGGTGGCGTCGACATCCTCGACGTACAGGTGGATGGTGACGGGCGAGCCCTTGATCGCCTTCGGGCCCAGCATGCCGAAGTCGGGGTTTTCGTCGACGAGCATCAGCATGGAATCGCCGATCTTCACCATCGCATGCATGAGCTTGCCGTCCGGCCCGGGCATGCGGCCCAGTTCGACGGCGTTGAACGCGCGCTTGTAGAACTCGATCGCATCGGCGGCGCCCGCGCAGCAGAGATGCGGCGTCAGCGAATGCATACCGGCGGGAATGCGATCAACGGCGGAATTGGACATATCGGCTCCGTGTAGTGAACGAGGCGCGCCAGGGTCTGGCGCCGCTCTCACACCCTACAACGATCGAGAAGGCCGTCAATCGACATGAATACGCACGCGATAGACAAAATTTTTCGAATTCGCGCATGCGGGGGAGCCATCCGATAGCTTATTTCGAAGACTGCTCCGCCAGTGATTGAATCAGGGCTTCCAGCCGCGAAAAATTGACCGGCTTGGTCAGATGGTCCAGAAAACCCGCTTCACGGCAACGGCGAATGTCTTCGTCCATGCCGTAGCCCGTGATCGCGACCGAGGGCTTGTCGGGTTGCAGGCTCTGCCAGGCCCGTGCGATATCGAGACCGCTGCCGTCCGGCAGGCCGATATCGCTGACGAGCAGATCGAACGGCCCGCTCTTCGCGCGCTCGAGCGCATCCGCCACGGTAATGGCGACCGTCACCTCGTGGCCGAGCATCTCGAGCACTTCGGCCATCGCGGACGAAGTCTGCTCGTTGTCTTCCACGAGCAGCACTTTCAGCGCGCGTCCGTGCTCCAGACGCGCTGCCTCGACACGCGGCTCGTCCTCGTGCTTGGGCTGGACCTTCGCGAGCGGCAGCGTGAGCGTAAAGCGCGCGCCCGTGTCGCGGCCCTCGCTGTAGGCCGAAAGCGTGCCGCCGTGCTTTTGCGCGAGCGTGCTCGCGATCGCAAGCCCCAGGCCGAGGCCGCCGAACGAGCGCGTGATCGAGTCGTCGGCCTGCTCGAACGCCGAGAAGATGCGCGGCAGCGCCTCCGCACTGATGCCGATGCCGCTGTCCGTCACCGAGACCGAGATCGTCATGGCGTCCGGATTCCAGGTTCGCACTTCGATGCGCCCGCCCGCCGGCGTGAACTTCACGGCGTTCTTCATCAGGTTCCAGACGATCTGCTGCAAGCGCGCGGCATCGCCGGGCACGACGAACTGCCTCGCATCGAAATACGTTTCCAGCGTGAGGCCCTTCGCGCGCAGATCGGCCTCGGACATGTCGAGCGCGCTCGTCAGCAGCGTGTCGAGGGCGACGCTCGCGAAATTGAGCGACAGCTTGCCGCGCGCGATGCTCGTGAGGTCGAGCAGATCGTCGATGAGACGCGCTTCCAGCTCGACATTGCGGCGGATCAGGTCGAGCGTCGGATGCGCCTCGCGCGGCAGCGAATGCTTGATCTCGAGCAGGCGCACCGCCGCGAGAATCGGCGTGAGCGGGGTGCGCAGTTCGTGCGACAGCACCGCCAGAAAATGGTCCTTCGCGCGGTTCGCCGATTCCGCCTGATCCTTGGCGAGACGCAGCGCGTCGGCGGCCATGTGGGCGTCGGTTGCGTCGCGCACGATCTTCGAGAAGCCGATCAGCTCGTCGTGCTCGCTGCGAATCGCCGTGGTCACGCCCGAGGCGAAGAACGAATAGCCGTCCTTGCGCCAGAGCCAGCGATCGTCGCTCGCGCTGCCTTCGCGCCGCGCCGTTTCCAGCTCGGCCTCGAACACGCCCGCCTCGCGGTCCTCCTGGTTGTAGAAGATGCTCGCCGACTGGCCGAGCACGTCCTGCGCGGGAAAGCCCAGAATGCGTTCGGAGGCCGCGTTCCACGTGCGGATGCGTCCTTCGGGGTCGAGCGTGATGACGGCGTAGTCCTTGAGCGCGTCGATCAGCAGGCGAAAGTGCGTCTCCGTCTCGCGCAGCGCCCGCTCGACCGCGATGCGTTGCGCGCGCTCGGCGCTCTCGCGCATGGCGCGGCGCACGACCGCGGGCAGGCGTTGCAGGCGCTGCTTCAGGACGTAGTCGGTCGCGCCGCGCTTCAGCATGTCGACGGCGTGCTCTTCGCCGAGCAAGCCCGACACGAAGATGAACGGCGTGTCCGGGGAGCGCTCGCTCGCGATGGTGAGCGCCTCGATGCCCGAGAAAGTCGGCATCACGAAGTCGGCGAGGATCACGTCGAAGCGCTTTTTCTCGAGCTCGGCGGTGAAGCACGCCGAGTCGAAGACGATCGACGCATCGACCGCGTAGTCCGCGCGCTCCAGCTGCGCAATCGTCAGCTCCGCATCGAGCGCGTTGTCTTCGACGAGAAGCAAATGCAGGGGCTGCATGATCTATGCGCCCTCGCGAAAGGACACGCGCGCGCGCATGACGCGGGACGGATGCGCGAACGATTGCGCGAACATGGGCGCGGCGGTCATTGCGCGGGCGGCGGACGGAGAAAGCGCGCGGAGCCCGGCGGCGGCTCGTTGAGGACGGCCCAGAACACGCCGAGATCGCCGATCGCCTCGACGAACTCCGCGAATTCCACCGGCTTCACCACGTAAGCGTTCACGCCCAGCTCGTAGCTGCGCACGAGATCCTTCTCCTCGCGCGAGGACGTGAGCATGACGACCGGAATGCTCTTCAGCGCCGCGTTCGAGCGGATCATGTCGAGGACTTCGAGACCGTCGATCTTCGGCAGCTTCAGATCGAGCAGGATGACGGCCGGATTGCCTGGCGCGCGGTCCTTCCACTCGCCCTCACAGGTGAGATAGTCGATGGCTTCCTGACCGTCCCGCGCGACGATCACCTCGTTCGCGAGCTGGCTCTTGTCGAGCGCGACGAGGGTGAGTTCGAGGTCGTTCGGGTTGTCTTCGACGAGCAAAATCGGCTTAAGCATGGTCTCTTCTTGACTTTGTGGCTGACGCGCCCGGCGCGGCCGGGCTGGCGCTGCGAAACACGACCGGCAACGAGAAATAGAATACCGCGCCCTCGTCCGGCCACCCTTCGGCCCAGGTGCGTCCATCGTGCCGCTCGACGATGCGCCGCACATTCGCGAGCCCGATGCCCGTGCCCTCGAACTCCTCCGCGCGATGCAGGCGCTGAAACACGCCGAACAGCTTGGCGCCGTACTTCATGTCGAAGCCGACGCCGTTGTCGCGCACGCCGATCACGTATTCGTCGCCGCGCCTGTCGGCGAATATCTCGATTTTCGCCGATTCCCGCGTTCTCGTATATTTCACCGCGTTCGAAATGAGGTTGCGCAGCGCGAGCTGGAGAAACGCGGCGTCGCCGGTGACGCGCGGCAGATCGCCGATTTCCCACTCGATGCGCCGCCCAGCCCCTTCCGCCTCGAACTCCTGCACGACCGAGCGCACGAGCTGTCCGAGGTCGACAGGCGCCGGGCGCAGCGCCGCGCGGCCCATCTGCGAGAAGGTCAGGAGATCGTCGACGAGCGTGCCCGCAAAGCGCGCCGATTCCAGCATGTTGTTCAGGAAACGCCTGCTCTTCTCCGACATGCGCTCGCCTTCCTGCTCGCGCAGCAGGTCGCCGTAACCGGCGATATGGCGCAGCGGCGCGCGCAGGTCGTGCGACACGGAATACGAGAACGCTTCCAGTTCCTTGTTCGCGCGCGCGAGTTCGGTCGCGAGTTCCGCGCGCTCTTCCGCGCGGCGCAGCACGATGTTCAGCAGCGCGCCGCGCAATTCGCCGGCGATTTCGATTTCGCCCTGACGCCACGAGGCGGAATGCCCGCGCACCGTTTCGAGCCAGGGTGAAAAGTTCGTGCGCGGCGCGCTCGCCCCGTCGGCGGCTTCGATCTTCACCGGTTCGCCCGCCCACTTGATGGTCTGCATCACTTCGGGCCTGAACCATAGCAGATAGTTGCGAAAGATCTGCGAAACCGGCACCGCGAGCACGCCGCACGCCGTGTCCTCGTGCGCCTTCGCCGGCGGCCACTCACGCCCGAGCGAATCGGTGGCCCACACGCCGGAGGTGTTCTCCGCGAGCCAGTGCGTCAGCGCGTGCACGGTCTTTTCGTCGGGTGTCGCGCCGAGCAGCGTGATCTGATCGTCGAAGACGATCGCCGCGCCCGCCGAACGCGCGAAGCTCAACACGTCCTTGGAAACCGCCTGCAGTCCGCCGACGAAGTTCTCGTGCTCGCCCATCGCGCTGATGAGACGGCCCATCGTGCGGCGCAGCGCGGCGAGGTATTCGCTTTCGGCGCGCTCCTCCTTCGCCTCGATCTGCAAGGACAGCAGGTGCCCGAGATGCTCGACGACCACGCGCACGTCGAACGGCACGATGCGCGCGTCGCGATCGTGGCACGAGATGAGCCCCCACAACTGGCCGCGCACGACGATCGATATCGACATCGACGCATGCGTGCCCATGTTGCGCATGTACTCCAGATGCACGGGCGAGAAGCTGCGCAGCGTCGCGTACGTGAGGTCGGTGGGACGCCCCGTGACGGGATTCACGCCGGGCACGAGCCGCGCGGGCTTGTAGTTCACGTCCGCGACGAGGCGAATGCGGTTCCTGAGATACAGCGCGCGCGCCTGCCGCGGAATGTCGGAGGCCGGGAAAAACTGATGCAGGAACGACGGATAGCTTTCGTCGCGGTCTTCCGCGATGACGTGGCTGCGGCCTTCGTCGTCGAAGCGGTAAAGCATGACGCGACCGAAGCCCGTGATCGCGCGCACCTCGCGCACCGCGAGTGCGGCGAGTTCCTCGACGCCGTCCGCGTCCTGAAGTCCGCGCGCGAAGGTGCGCACGAGCGGATACATCGATGCGAACGCGTCGCCTGACGCCGCGGCCGCTTCCATCTCGACGATCAGCGTGCCGTCGTGACGATGCATGGTCACGTCGAGATGCATCGGCTTGGCCGCGCGCGTACCGTTGCCCGACGGCGCCGGCATCACGTCGATCGGGCCGACATGAAGCGGCGAATCCTCCAGGGCGGACGTGACGGCCGCGTGCTCGACGCGTTGCGCGGCCGACTCGCCGAGAACCGCATCGAGCGGTTTGCCGAGCAGCGTTTCGACGCTCGCGCCCGTCAGCGACGACAGGTTCTCGCTCGCCTGCGCGATGCGCAGGTCGTCGGAAAGCACCAGCAAGAAACCGTGCGGCTGGATGCCGCCGGGAATGTGGATCGGCTCGGCATCGCAGTCCTTGCCGGCGATGCCCGAGCCGAGCGTGAGCCGGCGCGCTTCGGCATCGGGCGGTCCGTGGGCGCCGTCCGCGAACATCCGCGCGCCGGTGGGGTCGCTTTCGGATCCGCTCATGAAGCCGCCCCCGGCGCAGCCCGCGCGGGTTCGAGATCGGCCGCCTCGGGACACAGCCACGCCTGCAGGCTCTCGAAGGTCGCGATGGCGGCCTTGACGGCATCGTCGTATTGAATCTCCGGCACGGATGCCGCCGCGGTCTTGCGGAACGCGTTCCACATGCTGCCGGTGCGCGGGCCATAGCCGTCGAAATAAGCATTGCCCAATCCCGGCGCGAGATCGAGACGCCGCGCGACATGCGGCGCGATGAAGCGGCCGCCGAGCGTGCTGCCTTCCATCACGTACATCGAGCCGAACGCATCGCCGATGTTATGCATGCGCGGCAGGTCATAGCGAGCGTCCGCCTGCGGCACGGAAGCGGCGGGCCTGCGCTCGCCCGTCAGCGCGGCGAGATCGACGGCGAGCAGCGGCGCCTTGCGGCGCTCGTCGAAGAAGCCCGCGAGCGACGCCGGCATGCACGCGGCCACCGCATCCTCCCAGGGCGCGACATAGCCATAGAAGCGTTCGAGCAGCGCGATGTATTCGTCGCGCTGCAGATCGTCCCGCATCAGGTCGAGCGCATGCTCGAGCCGTTCATGGCATGCGGCGGTTTCGTTTTTCAGACGGGACAGAAGGTCGAGTTGCATGTTTCGTGGTATTGGCTCCGAGGCGAGGCGGCCGAATGATGCGAGCGCCGGAAGGGCTTACCGATTCGAGCCTCTCGCGCGTTGCGCGCATCGGTAGAAAAAGCACGACAAACGTTGCCGCCTGGACCGTTCGTGATCACTTGACCATTTTACGCAACCGGCCTGCGCGCTGCCATTCGGCCCGCTTGGCGCCCGTGCTTCGAGACTGGTTTCACCGTCCGGTTCAAACGACGCTCTATGGCTTGCGCGTGCGTCCCGCGCCGCGCTTCACCTGTGCATGGTCGTCGCGTCGACGGTCTTCGCCGTCCTGTTGCCCCGGCGGAAATCCCCGCAGTGGATGGTCCGTATCGACGAGACCGCGTTCGAGATCCTCGTGCGCCTGCTTGCCGACGTCGCGCGCCTCGTGCTCGTGCTGCGATTCGACGTTCTGGTCCGCTTCGTGAGGCAGTGGCGCGTTGGCGGCATCGTCGTGCGGTTGCGTCTCGCGGTCCTTGCCCGACATCTCGCGTCCGCGCTCCGGCACGCTCTCGGGCGCCTCGTTCGCTCGTTTCATTGCGTCCTCCCTGTCCTGTCCGCGTCTTGCGCCGGGACAACTCACTTGCGCGAGCCGTTCATCCCGAGCCGCTTTTTCATGTCGGCCGTGAGCCGCTTGCGCGCCTTGTCGTAGACGGCCCACGGATCGCCCTTCAACGCGTCGAGACGTTCACGCACATTGCCGATGTTCCATTGGTCGCCGCTCTTCACGTCGTCGAGCTCATCCCACGCCACCGGCATCGATGCGCCGAGTCCCGGACGCGCACGCAGCGAGAACGCCGCGACCGTGCTCGAGCCGCGGTTGTTGCGCAGATAGTCGATGAAGATCTTGCCCTTGCGGTTCTGCATGCCCATCTTCGCGGAGAAGAGCTTGGGCAGCGTGCTCGCCATGTGCTGCGCGACCGCCTGCGAGAAGTCCTTCACCTCGTCCCAGCCCGCCTGCTTCGTGAGCGGCACGACCACATGGAAGCCCTTGCCGCCGCTCGTCTTGCAGAACGGCGTGAGCCCCAGCTCCGCGAGCAGGTCTTTCGTGAGTCGCGCGGCCTCGATCATGCGATCCCAGCCAACGCCCTCGCCGGGATCGAGATCGAACACCATGCGATCCGGCTTCTCGATGTTCGAGGCGAGCGCGTTCCACGTATGCAGCTCGATCGTGCCCATCTGCGCCGTGCCGACGAGCGCCTGCGCCGACTCGACTGTGAGCAGCGGCGGATGCCCCGGATCGACGTCGGGATGCTGCGTGATGTGCGGAATCGCGAGCCTGGCGCTGTGCTTCTGGAAGAACAGCTCGCCGCCGATGTCCTCCGGCGCGCGCACGAGCGACACCGGGCGGTCCTTCAGATGCGGCAGCATCCAGTCGGCGACCGACGCGTAGTACTCGACGACATCGATCTTGCGCAGGCCCGTGGACTTGTCGATCACGCGATCCGGATGGCTGATCTTCACGCCGTCGATTTCAGCAGTGGATCTGGCTTTCGACGTCGCTTTCGCTGCGGTTTTTTCTGCGGTTCTTGCTGTGGTCTTTGCCGCAGCCTTCTTCGCCACCTTCTTCGCCGATGCCGGCTCTTCCTTCACGATCTGCCGCGCGGGCTTGTCCTCACGCAGACCGACGAACGATGCTTGTCGCACGATGCGCTCCTTGGTCCATTCCGCGAAATTGCATTCGGCCACGAGTTCGGGCTTGACCCAATGCACGGGGGTGCGGCTGCGCTCCTGCGGTTCGCTCGCGAACGGCATGCGCGCGGTCTCCAGCTTGTCGAGCTCCTTCTTCACCGCGACGAGCGTCGCGTGATCGAAGCCGCTGCCCACGCGCCCCGCGTATTGCAGCTTGCCGTGCGTGTCGTACACGCCGAGCAGAAGCGCGCCGAACTGCCCGCGGCTCCCCGACGGCTCCGAATAGCCGCCGATCACGAACTCCTGCCTGCGACGGCACTTCAGCTTGATCCACGAAGTGCTGCGCCCGGACACATACGTGCCGTCGATGCGCTTGCCGATGATCCCTTCGAGCGCCATGTCGCAAGCGCTCTTGAGGAGGTCGTCCGCGTGAAAGGCGAAGTCCTGCGAATAGCGCAGCACCGGATCCTCGATGGGTTCGACGAGCGCCTTCAGGATCGCGCGGCGCTGCAGCAGCGGCACGTTGCGCAGGTCGTAGCCGTTCAGATACGGCACGTCGAAGAAATACACGACGATGTCCTGCGGCCGACCCGCATCGAATGCGTTTTGCAGCGCCTGGAAGTCGGGCAGGCCGCGATGATCGAGCACGACGGCTTCACCGTCGAGCCAGCCGCTTTCGATGTCGAGCCGCTCGAGCGCCTTCACCTGCTTCGAAAACTTCGCGCTCCAGTCGTTACCGTTGCGCGTATAGATGCGAATCTCGCGCTTGCCCTTGACGGTCTCGATGCGCGCAAGCACGCGATAGCCATCGAACTTGATTTCGTAGACCCAATCGTCTCCGGGTGGGGCGGTGTCGACGAGCGTCGCGAGCTGCGGCTTGAAGGTCGCGGGCAGCCTGGCCTTCACCGCGCCTTCTATCGCCGGCTCGTGCGACAACGTGCGCAAGGATTCGGCGCTGCGATTCGCGACGATATCCGGATGCGCGTGGCCGTTCGCCTTCTTCGCCGTCGTTTTGCGCGCCGGGGTCCTCTTCGCGCCAGCCTTGCGTTCGCCGCGCTCGAGCACCGCGCCGTTCTTGTCCCGCGCGCCGAGCGAATCCGACAGGACGCTGCCCGGCTTCTTCAGCAGGATGTCGTAGTCGGCTTCGGGCCGGGCTTCGTCGTCGCGCTCCTTGATGAGCAGCCACTGTTCCTTGTCGCCGCTGCCGCGCATGTGGCTCTTCACGAGCGTCCATCCGCCGTGCAGCTTTTCGCCGTCGAGCGTGAACTTGAGCTTGCCCTTCTCGTAGTCGCGCTCCGCGTCCTCGATGCTGCCCGACTGCGGCGCCCACGTTCCGCGATCCCACACGATGACGCTGCCCGCCCCGTAGTTGCCCTCGGGAATCTCGCCTTCGAACGAGCCGTAATCGAGCGGATGATCCTCGACATGCACGGCGAGCCGCTTCACCGACGGATCGAGGCTCGGGCCTTTAGGCACCGCCCATGACTTGAGCGTGCCGTCGAGCTCGAGCCGGAAGTCGTAGTGCAGGCGCCGCGCGTCGTGCTCCTGAATCACGAAGGACAACGCGTGATTCGCCGATTTCTTCGTGCGCGCGCTGCGCCTGGCGGCGCCGGATGGCTCCGGCGTCTTGTCGAAGGTGCGCTTGCGCTGATAGGTTTCGAGTTTGCCAGCCATCGTCGTCTGATTCGTGACTCATGCGCTCATGGGTTCATGCGCGCTTGCGGCGCGCCGTCTTGCGGGCCGGACGCGTGGCTTCCTCATCGGTGTCGTCGCCCGTATCGTCGTCGGCGGATTGCGCCGCCTTGCCGCCGCGTTTGGTCGCACCGCCTTTCTTCAGACTGCGCTTGAGCAGCTCGGACAGGTCCAGAATATCCGCCGATGGCTTGTGCTCGCCGCCCTCCTCGATCTTCATCACTTCGGCGACCTTGCCTTCCTTCACCTTCTTCTCGACGAGCGCCATGATGTCGTCGCGGAAGGTGTCGTGATACTTGGACGGGTCCCACGTGTCGCTCATGTCGTCGATGAGGCGCTTGGCCATCTCCAGTTCCTTCGGCGTGACGCCGGCCTTCTTCGTGTCTTCGTCGGGGAACTTGAACTCGCTGAAGTCGCGCACTTCGTCGCCCCAGCGCAAGGTGTCGAGCGCGAGCGCCGGACCGACCGGAATCAGCGCCGCCAGATGCTGCTTGTTGTGCAGCACCACGCTCGCGATGCCGACCTTGCCGGTTTCCTTCAGCGCATCGCGCAAAAGCGCGTAGACCTTTTCGCCCTTGCGGTCGGGCGCGAGGTAATAAGGCGTGTCGAGCGAGAGGAAGGAGATGTCGGGCGCATCGACGAAGGCGAGAATGTCGACCGTCTGGGTCGATTCGGGATTGGCCGCGCGGATCTCGGCGTCGGTCATCACGACATACTTGCCCTTCTCGTACTCGAAGCCGCGCACGATGTTGTCGCGCGTGACTTCCTTGCCCGTGTTCTTGTTGATCTGCTTGTAGCCGATCGGGTCCATCGAGCGCTTGTCGAGCAGGTTGAAGCCGACCTTCTCCGACTGCGTCGCCGGATAGAGTTGCACGGGCACGTGGACCAGCCCGAAGCTGATCGCGCCTTTCCAGATCATGTGCGGCATCGCGGCACCTTCGCAGTCGGATCGAATCGATGGATACGCCCGGCGCAAGCGCCGAGGCGTGCTTCACACGAATAGGTTATATGTTGCGCGCATCGACACGAAACGCATGAAGCGTGCCAAGAGGTTTCGGCGTGCCGGCGCGCGTAGCGTCTGGACGGATGTGCTCAAAGGCGGACCGGCGATCTGTAAGCTTTACTGATCGTGCGCGAAATTGAGCGATACGCGACACGCGGTTCAGGGCAGGAAGGCGTTGATGAAAAAGACCGTTAGTTGCGAGCAAAAGGGAAGGAAAAACGCGGCGATGCGCCGCCGCGTCGGGGATAAACGCTATTTGCGGCTCGCCGTGACGGTCAGCTGCGTGCCGTCGTCGAGCGTGAGGGTTTTCTTCGAGCCCGTCGAAGTCGGCATCGAGAAGCGGACGATCTGGCTGAAGCGGTTGTCGACGGGACACTGCAGACTCTTGCCGCCCACCGTCACCTTGCTCGTGCCCTTGGGCGCATAGGCGCGGAAGCTGATCTGCACGTTCGCCGCGCCATTGTCGGCGACGACCGGCGCGAAGCGGATCTGCACCTGCCGCACCGCTGCGCCGTCCGCACTCTTCGGCACCGACGCCGCCTGCGGACACGCGTCCGGCACGGCCTGCGCCCCGTTCGGCGCGCTGCCCTGCCAGGTGAAGTCGTCGGTCTGGCCCGAGCGGATCGTGCGCGTTTCCTGCTCGTTGCCGAAGCTCTTCGACACCATCTTCACGGTGTACTTGATGGGGCCGTCATTGGGCGCTTCGGAGAGAACCTTGATGCCTGGCGTCGCCTGGGCGGTCGCAGCGAACATCGCGAGCGCGGCGACGGAAACGATGCGACGAACGATCGAACGACGATTCATGCCGCCACCTCCGTATCAAGCGCTTGAGGAAGTCCGGCGCGGCAATGCGCGCGGATTGCTTTAGGGCGGATTCAGTCTAGCGCCCTGCATGCCGAGTCATCCTAGTGGAAAACCCCAGTGCGTAGGCGCATCGATGACGTTCGTCAAAGCGACATCAAAAGCCGGTCAGGACGAGCTTGCCGACCGTGCGCCCTTCTTCCAGCAGGCGATGCGCCTCGCGCAGATTCGCCGCGTCGATCCTGCCCAGATTCTTGCCGAGCGTGGTGCGAAGGGTGCCTGCGTCGATCAGCCGCGCCACTTCCGAAAGCAGCTTGTGCTGCTCGATCATGTCGGGCGTCTTGAACATCGGGCGGGTGAACATGAACTCCCAGTGAAACGCCGCGCTCTTCGATTTCAGCAATTCGACCGGCAACGGTCTGGCGTTCTCGACGATCGTGCAGATGCCGCCCTGCGGCCTGATGACTTCGGCGGCGGCCGGAAAATGCTTGTCGGTGTCGTTGAAGATCAGCACGTAATCGACTTGCGGGAAGCCGATCGCCTTCATCTGCTGCGGAATGTCGTCGAAGTGATTGACGATGTGATCCGCGCCGAGGTCTTCCGCCCATCTGGCCGATTCGGGCCGCGACGCCGTCGCGATCACCTGAAGCTTCGCCACACGCTTGGCGAGCTGAATGCCGATGGAGCCGACGCCGCCCGCCCCGCCGATGATCAGCACCGACTTGCCCGCGTCCTTGCCTTCGGCCGACACGCGCAGCCGGTCGAAGAGCGCTTCCCACGCGGTGATGGTCGTGAGCGGCAGCGCCGCGGCGCAGGTGAAATCGAGCGATTTCGGCGCAGCTCCGACAATGCGCTCGTCGATCAGATGAAACTCGCTGTTCGCGCCCTGGCGCGTGATGTCGCCGGCGTAGTAGACCGGATCGCCGACCTTGAAGAGCGTGACCTCGGGACCGACCGCTTCGACGATGCCCGCCGCGTCCCAGCCGAGCACGCGCGGCGTTTCCTCGACCTTGCTCTTCGGTGCGCGCACCTTCGTGTCGACGGGATTGACGGCGATCGCCTCGATTTTCACGCGCAGGTCGCGGCCGGCGGGCGCGGGCTTGTCGAGCTCGATGTCGATGAGCGATTCGGGATCGGAGATCGGAAGATAGCGTGTCAGGCCGATGGCTTTCATGAGTGGCGCCTCGATGCGAAAGATTGAACGATGTGGGCTCATCTTATTGCGCGCTGCGCCCTTCGAAAACCCTCATAATCGCTGAAACATTTTTCGGGAAATCCATCAAATGGCCAGCGATCCTTTGGCGGAAGGGACGACGCGAGAGCGCCTCGATCTGCTCGATGTCGGGCTTTTCGTGCGCGCGGCGGCGCTCGCGAATCTGTCGTCGGCGGCGCGCGAGTTCGGATTGTCGCCGGCGGTGGCGAGCGCGCGCATCGCGGCGCTGGAGCGCATGCTCGGCGCGCGGCTTCTGCATCGCACGACGCGGCGCGTCTCGGTCACGCAGGAAGGCGAGATCTTCGCGGCGCGCGCGCGCCAGCTGCTCGACGCCGCCGAAGCCGCGCGCGCCTCGGTCGGGCGTGCGCGCGAGCATCCGCACGGCCGGCTGCGTGTGACGATGCCCTCCTCGCTCGGCCGCCAGCACATCTCGCCGCTGATTCCCGCGTTCCTGCGCGAGTATCCCGGCGTGACCGTCGATCTGCGCATGACGGACCAGATCGTCGATCTCGTCGACGAGGGCATCGACCTCGCCATCCGCATTGGCGCGCTGAAGGATTCGACGCTCGTCGCGAAGAAGCTGGCGAGCAACCGGCGCGTGCTGTGCGCGTCGCCCGCGTATCTCGCCGAACACGGCACGCCGCGCCATCCCGCCGATCTCGCGCAGCACGAATGCGTGATCCTCGCCGATCAGCGCGACTGGAGCTTCGTCACGCCGACCGGCGTGATCGACGTGCGCGTCTCGGGCCGGCTCGTGACGGACAACGGCGAAGTGATCCGCGATGCGCTCGCCGCGGGCATCGGCATCGGCTTGAAATCGACATGGAGCGTCGCGCCGCTGCTCGCGAGCGGCGAGCTCGTCACGGTGCTCGACGATTACCCGCTGGCGCAGACGGTCGCGATCTGGGCCGTCTATCCAAGCCGCGCCTTCGTGCCGCCGAAGACACTCGCGTTCATCGAGTTCCTGGCGGCGCAGTTCGGCGAGCCGCCTTACTGGGACGTCGACCCGGCGCGCGTGCAGCGCTAGGCCGATGGTCGCGCTCGGTACAATAGCGGTTTCGCGCCTTCCTACGCTTCCGCCCCGATGAACCTAGTCATTCAAAGCCTCGCCCCGATCTCCGATTCGCACCTGCGGCCGCTCGCCGCGCTCGCCCGCTCGCGCGAGACGCAGCGCGTCGACGACACGCTCCTGCGTCTCGTCGACTGCGATCCGCTGCAGCGCCCCGATATCGACGCGTACTGCGGCGCGCACGCGCTCGACTACGCGTATGTCGAGCCGCGAGCGAAGCTCGCCGATTTCGGCCTCGTCGCGATGGACATGGACTCGACGCTCATCACGATCGAATGCATCGACGAGATCGCGGATTTCTGCGGGCTGAAGGCCGAAGTCGCGGCGATCACCGAAGCGTCGATGCGCGGCGAGATCAAGGACTTCAACGAGAGCCTCACGCGCCGCGTCGCGCTTTTGAAGGGGCTCGACGCGGGCGCGCTGGAGCGCGTCTACGAGGAACGCCTGAAGCTCTCGCCGGGCGCGGAGCGCATGCTCGAAGGCGCGCGCGCCGCAGGCCTGAAGACGCTGCTCGTGTCGGGCGGCTTCACGTTCTTCACCGAGCGCCTGAAGGCGCGTCTCGGCCTCGACTACGCGCGCGCGAACACGCTCGAAATCGTCGACGGCAAGCTGACGGGCAAGGTCGTCGGGGAAATCGTGAACGCGGACGTGAAGGCGCGCACGCTCGTCGAGACGTGCGCGAAGATCGGCATCGACCCGGCGCGCGCGATCGCGATGGGCGACGGCTCGAACGATCTCAAGATGATGGCCGAAGCCGGCTTGTCGGTGGCGTTTCGCGCGAAGCCGGTCGTACGGCAATCGGCGAGCGTCGCGCTCAACTCCGTCGGGCTCGACGGGCTGCTGCGGCTGTTCTGATACGACAACGGCGCCTCACGGCGCCGTATTTTCAGGTGCGTGCGGATCAGCCCAGCGCCTTGACCAGCGCGGCTTCCAGATCCGCGCGCAAGTCCGTCTCCGCTTCCAGGCCGATGTAAAAGCGCACGAGCACGCCCTCGTGCGGCCATTGCGACGCGGTGCGCATCGAGCGCACGTTGTAGGGCATCGCGAGGCTATGCGCGCCGCCCCAGCTCCAGCCGATCGAGAACAGTTCGAGTGCTTCGACGAACGCATCGACCTGCGCGGCGCTGTAGCGGCCGTCGAACACGATCGAGAACAAGCCGCCCGCGCCGCCCTCGAAATCGCGCTCGTAGATCGCGTGGCCCGGACAATCCTCCAGGGCCGGGTGCAGCACCGCCGCCACTTCGGGACGCGTCTTGAGCCACTGCGCGAGCGCGGACGCCGCGCGGTCGTGCGCCTCGTAGCGCAGCTTCATCGACGGCAGGCTGCGCAGCACGAGCGAAGCGTCGTCCGCCGAGACGCCGATGCCCAGCCGCATGCGCGCGCGCTTCAGCTTCCTGTGAAGCTCGATGTCGCGCGTGATGGTCGCGCCCATCAGAATGTCGCTGCCGCCGGATTGATATTTCGTGAGCGCCTGCACCGAGATGTCCACGCCATGCTCGAACGGCTTGAACGCGAGTCCCGCGGAATACGTATTGTCGATCGCGGTGACGATGCCCTTCGCACGCGCGACGGCCACGATCGCCGGGACGTCCTGAATTTCCATCGTGACCGAGCCGGGCGCTTCGAGCCAGATGAGCTTCGTGTTCGGACGGATCGAATCGGCGATGCCCGCGCCGATCATCGGATCGTAGTAAGTCACCTCGAGCCCGAAATCGGCGGCGAGCCAGTCCGCATGCTCGCGGTTCGGCGAATAGGCGTTGTCGGGCACGAGGACGTGATCGCCCGCCTTGACGATGCCGAAATAGACGTTGGAAATCGCCGCGAGCCCGGACGGCTGCAGCAGCGCGTGCTCGCCGCCTTCGATCGCGGCGAGACGCTGCGCGAGCGCGATCGTGGTCGGCGTGCCGTGCAGGCCGTAGCGCCATCTCGAATCGTCGCTCCAGACGAGCGAGCGCATCGTCGCGAGATCGGGGAAGACGACCGTCGATGCCCGCGCGACCGGCACCGAGAACGACTCGAAGCCGGGCGTGATGCGATCCTCCGGCTGCACGATGCGGGTTTGCAGGTCGCGTTCGGGGACGTTGTCGTTGGAATCAGTCATGGCGTCGAAGTGAATCGAGGTAAGGGAAGGCCGCCGCCGGATCGCCCGGCGGCGTGAAAGCAAGACAGAGCGAGACAGGCTATTCGCCGATGATGACGTTGCTCGTGCCGCCGACGGCGTTGCGCGGCGGCTGAGGCGGCGCCGGTTCCAGCGACGGCGCGGGCGGCGCCTTCGCGGTGCCCGTGGCGGGCGTAGCGGGTGTTGCAGGCAGCGGGGGCAGCTTCGCGCCCGCGACCGCGGGATGCAGATCGAACGGCTGCGCGTTCGAATCGTCCGGGTCCATGCGTTCGCCCGACACGCTGCCGTCCGCCGCGAACTTGCCGACCCAGTTGCCCGTGATGTGCGTGCCGTCGTTCGATTCCTCGATCTCGAGCGTGTCGCCGTCGCGATCGCCCGCGACGAGAATCACGCTGGCGCTGCCGACGAAGCGATATTCTCCGTGCACGCCGGAAGGCTCGTCGGTCTTCGCGCCGAGCTTCATCTCGATCTGCTTGTCGCCGAGCGTGCCGACATAGCGCGGAAAACGCGCGTACTCCGGGTTCGGCGTAAGCGGTTTCTTCGGCGGCAGCGCGAGTTCCCTGATCGCCGCGTCCGCGCCGTGCGCGTCTTTCCCGGCCGGTTCGCGCTCGCTGGCCGGGATCACGCCGGACGTTTGAGCCGGCATCGGCGAGTTGCAGGCGGCGAGCGCGAGCAGCGCGGTCGAGATCGTCAAGGCCGCGGCGAGACGCGGCCCCTTCGTGCTGTGGATCATCCTTCGTTCCTTCGAATACGGGCTTCAGATGCGCTCGAAGATCGCCGCGATGCCCTGCCCGCCGCCGATACACATCGTCACGAGCGCGTAGCGCCCGCCGATCCGTTGCAGCTCGTACAGCGCCTTCACGGTGATGAGCGCGCCGGTCGCGCCGATCGGATGGCCGAGCGAAATGCCCGAGCCGTTCGGGTTGACCTTCGCGGGATCGAGCTTCAGTTCCTGCGAAACGGCACACGCTTGCGCGGCGAACGCCTCGTTCGCTTCGATCACGTCGAGATCGGCAACGGTCAGGCCCGCGCGCTCCAGCACCTTCTGCGTCGCGGGAACCGGGCCGATGCCCATGATCTTCGGATCGACGCCGGCATGCGCGTAGGCGACGAGGCGCGCGAGCGGCTTCGCGCCGCGTTTCTCCGCGACGCCGCGCTCCATCAGCACGACGGCCGCCGCCGCGTCGTTGATGCCCGACGCGTTGCCCGCCGTCACCGTGCCGTTCTCCTTCGCGAAGACGGGCTTGAGCTTGGCGAAGTCGTCGGCGGTCGCGATCATGCGCACGTGCTCGTCGCGCTCGAACACGGTGTCGCCCTTCTTCGATGCGAGCGTGATCGGCAGGATCTGTTCCTTGAAGTAGCCGGCCTCGATCGCCTTCGCCGCGCGCCGATGCGATTCGAGCGCGAGCGCATCCTGCATCTCGCGCGTGATGCCGAACTTCTGCGCGACGTTCTCGGCCGTCACACCCATGTGAATCCTGTCGAACGGATCGTTCAGCGCGCCGACCATCATGTCGACGATGCGCGCATCGCCCATGCGCTGGCCGAAGCGCGCCGCGGGCATGATGTAGGGCGCGCGGCTCATGCTTTCCGCGCCGCCGCCGATGGCGACGTCCGCATCGCCGAGCAGAATGGATTGCGACGCCGACACGATCGCCTGGAGGCCCGAGCCGCACAGGCGGTTCACGGTGAGCGCGGGCGCCGCCTGCGTCACGCCGCCGTCGAGCGCCGCGACACGGGCGAGATACATGTCGCGCGGCTCGGTCTGGATCACGTTGCCGAGCACGACATGACCGACTTCGTCGCCCGCGACGCCGGCGCGAGAGAGCGCCTCGCGCACGACGCGCGCGCCGAGATCGCTCGGGGCGAAATCCTTGAGCGAGCCGCCAAAATCGCCGATTGCCGTGCGCACGCCGCTTACCACCACCACTTCACGTTGCATGTTGTCGTCTCCGCAGGTTGTGTTCGTTCGTGTGTTCCGTCGGGTGTTCGTTCGATCGGCCGGCGCGTCATTCCGCGAGCGCGCGCTCGACCGTGGCCTTGTCCGGAATCGGCGCGACCGCGCCGAAGCCTTGCGTCGACAGCGCCGCCGCGACGTTCGCGTAGCGCGCGGCGGCAAAAGGATCGTCGCCCGCGACGATGCGCGCGATGAACGCGCCGCCGAAGCAGTCGCCCGCGCCGGTGGCGTCGACCGCCCTGACGACGCGGCCCGGCACGAGGCGCCGCTCGTCGGGCGTCGCGATATACGCGCCTTCCTTACCGAGCTTCAACGCGACGACCTCCGGACCGAGCGCGAGCAGCGCGTCGACGATGGCGTCCTTGTCCTCGTGCCCCGTGAGCAGCGTGACGTCGTCCCAACTCGGCAGACAGATGTCCGTCGCGCGGATGGCCTCGAGCATCACCGCTCGTGCGCGCGCGAGCGGCCACAGCTTGAGGCGCAGGTTCGTGTCGAAGCTGACCTTCACGCCGTGCGTGCGCGCGTGATCGATCGCGGCGAGCGCGGCATCGCACGCCGACACGCCGATCGCGAGACTGATGCCGGACAGATGCACGGCCTTGGCCGCGGCGATCGCATCGAGCGGCAGATGCGACGGCGCGTAGCGGCTCGCCGCCGAGCCCGCGCGCAGGTAATCGAAGCGATGCCCGTTCTCGCCGTGCGAGACGAAATAGACGCCCGTGGGCGCGTCGTGATCCACGCGCACGGTGGACGTATCGACGTTTTCCGCGCGCCACAGATCGAGCAGCAAATGCCCGAAGTGATCGTTGCCGACCGCGGACACGAAGCCCGTCGACGCGCCCTGGCGCGAAGCCGCGATCAGGAAGTTGGAGACGTCGCCGCCGAAGCCTTGCAGATAGTTCGGCTGATCGCGCGTCGACTGATTGAACTCGATCATGGCCTCGCCGAGCGCGAGAACGTGCGGTGTCTGCAGCATGCGTTATACCTCGCCCCAGAGATCGTGGCCGTCCGCGCCGGTGATCTTCACCGAAACGAAGTCGCCGGCCTTGTAGCGCTTCGATGCCTTGGTCGCCGGCGCGATGTACACGACGCCGTCGATTTCCGGCGCATCTGCCGCCGTGCGGCCGACGCCGCCGTCCGTGCTCACTTCGTCGACGAGCACCTTGAGCGTCTTTCCGACCTTCTTCTTCATGCGCCTGGCCGACAGGTCCTCGGCCAGCTCCATGAAGCGCGCGCGGCGTTCCTCGCGCACGTCGTCGGGCAGCGCGCCGTCGAGCTCGTTCGCCGTGGCGCCTTCGACCGGCGAATACGCGAAGCAGCCGACGCGGTCCAGATCGGCTTCCCGGATGAACTCGAGCAGCGTTTCGAACTGCGCTTCCGTCTCGCCCGGAAAGCCCGCGATGAACGTGCTGCGGATCGTCAGATCCGGACAGATCTCGCGCCACGCCTTGACGCGCTCGAGCACTTTCTCGGCGTTGGCCGGGCGTTTCATGCGCTTGAGCACTTCGGGGTGCGCGTGCTGGAACGGCACGTCGAGATACGGCAGGACGTGGCCCTTGAGCGGCCCCTCGGCCATCATCGGGATGACCTCGTCGACGCTCGGATACGGATAGACATAGTGCAGGCGCACCCATGCGCCGTATTGCGCGGCGAGCTCGCCGAGCGCGCCGACGAGATCGGTCATGCGCGTCTTGAGCGGCTTGCCGTTCCAGAAACCGGTCCGGTACTTCACGTCGATGCCGTACGCGCTCGTGTCCTGCGAGATGACGAGCAGTTCCTTCACGCCGGACTTGAAGAGGTTCTCGGCCTCGAGCATGACTTCGGCGACGGGGCGGGAGACGAGATCGCCGCGCATCGAGGGAATGATGCAGAACGTGCAGCGATGGTTGCAGCCTTCGGAAATCTTCAGGTAGGCGTAGTGGCGCGGCGTGAGCTTGATGCCCGCGGGCGGCACGAGATCGACGAACGGGTCGTGCGGCTTCGGCAGGTGCGCGTGCACCGCGTTCATCACTTCGTTGGTCGCGTGCGGGCCGGTCACGGCGAGCACTTTCGGATGCACTTCCTCGATGAGACCCGTGCCGCTCGCGCTCTTCTTCGCGCCGAGGCAGCCGGTGACGATGACCTTGCCGTTTTCGGAGAGCGCCTCGCCGATGGCGTCGAGGCTTTCCTGCACGGCTTCGTCGATGAAGCCGCAGGTGTTGACGACGACGAGATCCGCGCCGTCGTAGGTGCCGGAGATTTCGTAACCTTCGGCGCGCAATTGGGTCATGATCTGCTCGGAGTCGACGAGCGCCTTCGGGCAGCCAAGCGAAACCATGCCGATCTTGGGCGCGGGAGTCGTCGTGGCGGTTGATTCCAAGGAATTTTTCACGGGGAGAGACGGTGTTGTGGGCGCCTTGCGAGACGGACAAGGCGAATCCACTATTTTACCCCGGAGCGTTGACAGCGCGGTTTGGCGCGTGCCAGCGCCGTCACTTCGCGTCGGCGGCCTTGGTCGACGCACGATGCGGTGATCACGTGGCGCCGATCAGAACGTCCGCGGGAATGCGCAAACCTTCATGCAGGCGGCGGATCATCGCGAGACTCAGCGCGCGCTTGCCCGCGAGCACCTCATACACGCGATTCGTATTGCCGATGTACGGCTGCATGTCCGGCACCGTAAGGCCCGCCTGCTCCATGCGGAACTTGATAGCCTCGATCGGACTCGGTGCCTTGAGCGGGAAATGTTCCGCTTCATATCGCTCGATCAGAATCGACAGGATGTCCAGCGTTTCACCTTCGGGCGTGTCGGAAGCCGGATCGGCATCGACGAGCGCGGATACTGCCGCGAGTGCGGCGCTATAGTCCGCTTCGGTTCGAATCGGGTGAATTTCCATTCTCCTACTCCATTTCGACGGTGGCTGCATCGACCTTGTCGTATTCGGCGCGCGTTCCGACGAACTTGATGTACGCGACACCGACTTGATAAGCCACTGCCACGATGAGCCGGAATTCATTGCCCCTGATGTTGAACACGACGCGGTTACGCCCAATGAAGCTCGCGGAGGCATATTGATTCCTGATGTCCTGAGGCGTACTCCAGACTGCCTTGGCCGCTTCCGAGTACCACGCCAGCAGCGCCTGTTCGGCTTGGCCGTGCTTCTGAATGAAGGTGAGCAGCGTTTTCTTGGCAACGATCCGCATAGCAATCCATTTTAGTCCCATTTCGGGACTACTGCAATCGTCACAGTCTAGCGCTTTCGGCCCTCCAGGGGAGCGGGTTTTACATCGTTTGACAACGCGGAACTTGCCGTGGCCATGCGCGGGCGCGCACGCAGCGAGAGATGCACCTTGGCGCGATGCCATCGGCAGGTGCAGGCGATCGCGCACTATGGCTGATTTCGTATCGGCGGGATTACATCACGCCATGCGGACAAGGTCCAGCGAAAGGCGTAACCAGGCAGCGAGCACGCGTCCGCCCCGCCGAGGCACACACCCCGACGTCCGAACGCGCCGCCGAAATGGATTACTTCTTTTCCGTCGAAGGTGGCGTGGGCGTCGGAAACGGAAACGTATTGAACATCGACTTCGCCTGCGACTGCATCTGCTCCTGCATCTGCACGAACATGTTCTTCGACTGCTCGATGTAGCTCGTCATCATGCCCTGCATCATCGGTGCCTGCATGTTCATGAACTGCGACCAGACTTCCGGATTCAGCGCGTTGCCGTCGTAGATGCCCTTGCTCTGCTCGGTGAGCTTCTGCTGGATATCGATGAACGCCTGGATGTTCTTCTCCAGATACGTGCCCATCATGCCCTGCATCGCGTGACCGTAGAAGCGGATGATCTGCGAAAGCATCACCGACGAAAACATCGGCAGGCCGCCGCTCTCTTCCTCGAGAATGATCTGCAGAAGGATGCTGCGCGTGAGGTCGTCGTTGGACTTCGCGTCGAGCACCTTGAAGTCTTCCTGATCGAGCACGAGCTGCTTCACGTCGGACAACGTGATGTAGGTGCTCGTTTCCGTGTCGTACAGCCGACGGTTTGGATATTTTTTGATGAGTCGTTCGGCGGATTTCTTTGTAGTAGTAGTAGTGGTCATTTAACGCCTTTAAACGCAAAACTTTACTGCGATGGCAGCAAGCAAGTCTTGCGTTATCGCAAAAAAGCGCTGCTGCGTGTTCGCCGCATCGTTGATAAATCCGGCGAGTGGCGGCTCGCCCGGAAGGCGCGCGCCTCCCGGAAAGCCTCCGCCCGTCAGCCCATGTGCAAGCCGCCGTTCAGCGAGAAGTCAGCGCCAGTCGAGAATCCCGATTCTTCGGACGCCAGCCACGCGACGATCGAGCCGATCTCGTCGGGCGTGCCCAGACGCCGCACCGGAATGGTCGCGACGATCTTCTCCAGCACTTCGGGGCGAATCGCCTTCACCATGTCCGTGCCGATATAGCCCGGCGACACCGTGTTGACCGTCACGCCCTTGGTCGCCACTTCCTGCGCGAGCGACATCGTGAAGCCGTGAATGCCCGCCTTGGCCGTCGAGTAGTTCGTCTGGCCGAACTGACCCTTCTGGCCGTTCACCGACGAAATGTTGATGATGCGGCCCCAGCCGCGCTCGACCATGCCGTCGATGACCTGCTTCGTGACGTTGAAGAGGCTCGTCAGGTTCGTGTCGATGACCGCGGTCCAGTCTTCGTGCGTCATCTTGCGGAACACGACATCGCGCGTGATGCCCGCGTTGTTCACCAGCACGTCGACCTCGCCGACTTCGGCCTTGACCTTGTCGAACGCGTTCTTGGTCGACTCCCAGTCGCCGACGTTGCCTTCAGAGGCAATGAAGTCGAAGCCGAGCGCCTTCTGGTCTTCGAGCCATTTCACCCGGCGCGGGGAGTTCGGGCCGCAACCCGCGACGACCGTAAAGCCATCCTTGAGCAGGCGCTGGCAGATGCTGGTGCCGATGCCGCCCATCCCGCCGGTTACATACGCTATGCGCTTCGTCATTCCTCACTCCATTTTCGTTATGCGGGGGACGATCTCCTTGCCCGCCCGCTGGCCCTTCCCGATCCTGCTCTGCGTTGCGCTTGTTGATTACGGACGTTCCACAGCAAGTGCGACACCCATGCCGCCGCCGATGCACAGCGACGCCAGACCCTTCTTCGCATCGCGCTTCTGCATCTCGTGCAGCAGCGT
>NZ_FCOB02000042.1 GCF_001545075.1 Caballeronia ptereochthonis | reverse complement strand
TGATAGTGCGGATCTCCCGTGTGAAAGTAGGTAATCGTCAGGCTCCTCATGCTTCACGCAAAAACCCCACCCCAAAAGGTGGGGTTTTTGCGTTGGCGCGCGCGAAAATGCGCTTTTCGAACGGCGTCTGCCAAACCAGAACGGTCCAGGCGCTAATATTTCCCTTTGTAAATCCCCACGGCACTTGCCATTGAGTTCCCATGCTACGTCTAAGCGAAATCAAGCTTCCGCTCGATCATCCCGACTCGGCTGTTGAAGCCGCTGTCATCGCGCGTCTCGCGGAGATTGGCGTAGCGGAGCACGAGCTCGTGAGCTTTCACGTGTTCCGCCGTGCGCACGATGCGCGCAAGCGCGGCGATATCAAGCTCACGTACATCGTTGATGTCGAATTGCGGGACGAAGCATCGGTCCTGAAACGTCTGCAGGCACATCCTCATCCCCATTGCGGCGTCGCGCCTGACATGGCTTACCGCTTCGTCGCCAAAGCGCCGGAGCGCTCAACGCTGCTGCGTCCCGTCGTGATCGGCATGGGGCCGTGCGGGCTCTTCGCGGGCTTGATACTCGCGCAGATGGGTTTCCGCCCGATCATCCTCGAGCGCGGGAAGGCGGTGCGTGAGCGGACGAAGGACACGTGGGGCCTCTGGCGTCGCAATGAGCTCAATCCCGAGTCGAACGTGCAGTTCGGCGAAGGCGGCGCCGGTACGTTCTCGGACGGCAAGCTCTACAGCCAGATCAAGGATCCGAAGCACTATGGCCGCAAGGTGCTCGATGAGTTCGTGCAGGCCGGCGCGCCCGAAGACATCCTGTACCTGAGCCGCCCGCACATCGGCACATTCCGGCTAGTGAGCATGGTCGAGAAAATGCGCGCGCAGATTCACCAGCTGGGTGGAGAAGTGCGCTTCCAGCAACGCGTCGAGGATATCGACATCGATAACGGCAAGGTGCGCGGTCTGCGTCTGTCGACCGGTGAAACGCTGCGCTGCGATCATGTCGTGCTGGCCGTCGGCCACAGCGCGCGTGACACCTTCCAGATGCTGCACGACCGCGGCGTCTATATGGAAGCCAAGCCGTTTTCGCTCGGCTTTCGCATCGAGCATCCACAAGGCGTGATCGATCGAAGCCGCTTTGGCAAATTCGCCGGGCACGAGAAGCTGGGCGCTGCGGACTACAAGGTGGTCCATCACTGCAGCAATGGCCGCGCCGTCTACAGCTTCTGCATGTGCCCGGGCGGCACGGTCGTCGCGGCGACGTCGGAGCCGGGGCGGGTCGTGACCAATGGCATGAGCCAGTATTCGCGCGCCGAGCGCAATGCGAACGCGGGCATCGTCGTGGGCATCACGCCGGACGACTATCCTGGCGATCCGCTCGCCGGCATCGCCTTTCAACGAAAGTGGGAAGAGCGTGCGTTCGAGCTGGGCGGCGGCGACTACTGCGCGCCGGGGCAGCTCGTCGGCGACTTCATCGCGGGGCGGCCTTCCACGTCGCTCGGATCGGTCATCCCGTCGTACAAGCCGGGCGTGAAGCTGACCGACCTGAGCACCGCGCTTCCCGACTACGTGATCGAAGCGATTCGCGAAGCTTTGCCCGAACTCGACAAGAGGATCAAAGGTTTCGCGATGCATGACGCCGTGCTGACGGGCGTCGAGACGCGGACTTCCTCGCCGTTGCGCGTGCGTCGCAAGGACGACTATCAGAGCATGAACGTCGAAGGCTTGTATCCGGCCGGAGAGGGCGCGGGCTATGCGGGCGGCATCTACTCGGCAGCGATCGATGGAATCGAGGTGGCCGAAGCCGTGGCCTTGAACATGATGGCGCAGCACTCGGCGAACGCATGAAAAAAGCGCGCCGGGACACGGCGCGCCTTTCCAAACGAAGCCAGCAGCTTCAAGTCACCACACCCACCTGCCAGGGCACGAATTCACTCTGCCCATACCCATGCAGCTCGCTCTTCGACGCCACGCCTGACGCGCAGTCGAGCATCATCTGGAAGATCTGCTCGCCGAGGTGCTCGATGGTCGCGGTGCCGTCGATCACGCCGCCGCAGTTGATATCCATGTCCTCTTCCTGCCGCTCCCACAGCGCGGTGTTCGTCGCGAGCTTGAGCGACGGCGAGGGCGCGCATCCATAAGCCGATCCGCGGCCCGTCGTGAAACAGATCAGGTTCGCGCCCGACGCGACCTGGCCTGTCGCGGACATCGGATCGTAGCCGGGCGAATCCATGAAGACGAAGCCCTTCGCATCGATGCGCTGCGCATACTCGTACACCTCGACGAGATTCGTCGTGCCGCCTTTCGCGACCGCGCCGAGCGACTTTTCGAGAATCGTCGTCAAGCCGCCGACCTTGTTGCCGGCTGACGGATTGTTGTCCATCGCTGCGCCGTTGCGCGCGCAGTATTCTTCCCACCAGTTGATGCGTGCGAGCAGCTTTTCGCCGACTTCGCGGCTCACCGCGCGCCGCGTCAGCAGATGCTCCGCACCGTAGACCTCGGGTGTTTCCGAGAGAATCGCGGTTCCACCGTGCGCCACGAGCTTGTCGACTGCCGCGCCGAGCGCCGGATTCGCGGAAATTCCCGAATAGCCATCCGACCCGCCGCACTGCAATCCGACGATCAGATGCGACGCAGGCACCGGCTCGCGCTTGACGCGATTCGCATCCGCGAGCATCTCCTTCACCATCGCGATGCCGCGCTCGATCGTCTTGCGCGTGCCGCCGCTGTCCTGAATCGTGAAACTGCGCAGCTTTTCGCTGTCCTTCAATCCGCTCGATTCGAGCACGCCGGAGATCTGATTGGTCTCGCATCCGAGCCCGACGAACAGCACCGAATGAAAGTTCGGATGCACCGCATAACCCGCGAGCGTGCGGCGCAGAATGCCGAGGCCTTCGCCCTGCATGTCGATGCCGCATCCGAGACCATGCGTCAACGCGATGACGCCATCCACGTTCGGATAATCCGCGAGCGCTTCCGGATGCACGTCGCGCCGGAAGTGATCGGCGATCGCGCGGGCGACCGTCGCCGAGCAGTTCACGCTCGTCAGCACGCCGACGAAATTGCGCGTCGCCACGCGGCCGTCGTCGCGGCGGATGCCCATGAAGGTCGCGGGCGCGTCGACGAACGGCGTCGGGTGCAGATCGACACCGAATTCGTGCTCGCGCGCGAAATCGGCCATCGACAGATTGTGCGTGTGAACGTGCTGACCGCGTGCGATCGCCTCGCGCGCCACGCCGATGATCTGGTTGTAGCGCTTGACGGGGTCGCCCGCGGCGATCGCGCGCGTCGCGATCTTGTGTCCCGGCGGAATCAGGCCCGCGACGACGAGATCCTCCGACGCGATCCGCGCGCCGGAGAGCAACTGACGCGTCGCGATGACGACGTCGTCGTTGGGATGCAGCCGGATGACCGCATGGTCGGTGGATGTGGTGGACATGGTTTTTTCTCAGACCGTGGAAGGTGCGCGGCTGTCGTCGCGCCGGGCTTGTTCTTCTTCGGCGCGATTGAGCGGTTCGATCTTGCCGACGATTACAAGATAGCTGAACGCACCGAGGAAGCAGAAGCCGCCCGCGACGCACAGCGGAATCACGAAGGAACCTTTGGTGATCGAGAGCATCACGCCGGTGAAGGTCGTGATGACGATGCCCGCCAGATTCGACGCGAAGTTCTGAATGCCGCCGATCGACGCGACGTGATCCGGCGTCGGCGCGACGTCGCTCGGCAGCGACCAGATGCTGGCGGCGGCGAACGCGAGGCTGGCGTAGGCGATGCCGAAGAACGCGAGCATCAGATAGATATTCGATACGAACGCGGAAAGCGTGATCACCGAAGAAAGCAGCATGCCGCCGACCATGCAGGTCTTGCGCGCCGCAGTGAGGCTCCAGCCGCGCTTGAAGAGCGCATCCGACACGTAGCCGCCCAGCCAGCCGCCCGGAATCGACATCAACGCGGGAATCGTGCCGAGCGTTCCGAGCGATTTCAGCGAGAAGCCATGCGCCTGCACGAGATAGCTGGGAAACCAGGTGATGAAGAAGTAGATCACGAAGTTCAGGCAGAAGAAGCCGAGCATCATGCCCCAGAGGGTGCGGTACTTGAACAGCGACGCCCACGACACCTTGTTCTTCGGCGCGACCGGCGGCACCGCCGGCGCGTCTTCGGCGCCCGTCAGGTCGCCCTTCGACTTGTTACGGTAGATCACGAACCAGCCGAGAATCCACACGGCGCCGAGCACGCCGGTGATGATGAACGACGCTTCCCAGCCGAACGAGCTGATGATGAACGCAACGACCGGAATCGACAGCGCGGAGCCCACGCGCGAGCCGGAATCGAAGATGCTGGTCGCGAAGGCGCGCTGCTCCTTCCTGAACCATTGCGACACGAGCTTCGCGCAGGACGGGTACGCGCCCGCCTCGCCCACGCCCAGCATCAGGCGGCAGCCGAACATGCCGGCGACGCTCGTCGTGACGGCGGTGAGCGCCGTGAACACCGACCACCAGCCCACCGCGATCGGCAGCGCGATGCGCGCGCCGGCGCGATCGACGAACCAGCCGAACGGCATCTGCATGAGCGCGTAAGTCCAGAAGAACCCGCTCAAGATGAAGCCCATTTCAGCCGGGCCGATGCCGAGCGCCTTTTCGATTTGCGGTGCGGCGACCGCGAGGTTCGCGCGATCGATATAGTTGATCGCGATTGCCAGAAAAGCCAGAAATATCACTACCCAACGCATTTTGCGCATCGTTTCGTCTCCTCAATGGGCGGCATTTCATTCATTTCGGCTGAACCGCGATGCCGGCGCGGCGGGCCGTGATTCGAAGTGAATTCATGGGCGCGATCCGCTTTCTTCGGCGGACTTCGCGTTTGTTCAGTGCGCCGTCAGCGCGTCACGCAGGCGTTTTTGTTCGATATCGAGCCTGAGTTCGCGCGCCAGATCGATGACAGGCTGAAAGCGCCGAACCTTCTTCTCGTCGTGATTGCGCGCGATGTCCGCGAGCAGATGCACGAGGAACGGATTCTCGAAGCGGTCGCGCACGCTCGCGAGATAGTCCGTCGCGACTTCGCGCTGGCCGAGCGCCGCGAAAACCGGCAGCACTTCGTCGCGCCACGTCGCTTCGAGCGGATCGCGGAAGGCCGGATCGCGCATCGCGTCGAGCACGGTCATGTCGGCGGCGCCGTCGCGCGAGCGCCAGATTTCCGCGAGCATCGTGTGTCCGAGGTTCAGCAGCAGAAGCTTCAGGCGCTCGTAGTGCGCGAGATCGTCGGTGACGACGATGTCCTCGTGCTCGCACGGGAGCACCATGCCCGCCTGTCGCTCGATCGCCCACAGCGCGTACGGCTCGGCGATCGCGCCGACCGGCTGGATCGGTTCCGAGACGATCCGGTCCACGAGCGAGTTCACCCAGACACAGCCTTTCGTCAGATAGTCGAGGAACGCGTCGTCCGCCTTCCAGCCGCGCGCGATATCACGCACCAGATCGCGCAACGTGTCGCCGTTGCGCGAGATCAGTTCACAGGGCAGGAGCGTGACGGGCGCCGCACCCGCCCGATAGCGCGCATGGAGCAGCACCGCGAGCTTCGCCGCAAAGCCGCGCGGCGTGCGCTGGCCGTCGAGCAGATCCGCGGTGTCTTCGTCGAAGAGGGCGTAACCGGCGTCCGCCGTGTTCGAGACGATCACCTTCACGTCGCGCTTCATGCGCTCGATCAGCAAAGGCCAGTCTTCGTTCGCGTGCAGCGCTTCGGTGATGGCATCGCATTCGACGGTCGTATCGACCGTCTCGTCCCGGCGGCGGCCGCGAATGCGCACCGGATAGCGACCTGCCTTGCGCAGCGCATCGACGCGCGCGCGGCTGTCGGCACTGGACGTCGTCTGGACGACGGTGATCTTGCCGAGCGCCTTCGCGGGATCGCGGCGCGCCGCCTCGGTGACGAAGAAATCCACGTGCGCCTGCAGGAATCGGCTCGTGCCGAACTGGAGAATCGGATTGTTCATGTTGCGCTGGCCGGTCGTGGCGACGGGCTCTTATTGGGGCTCATTCGTTTGGGAACGGTTCCAGATCGCCGTAAAAAAAACGGCCCACCTGGCCTTACCGGATTGCATACTAGTGTCTTGAAATAGAATTGGTCAAGCCACTTGTAAGCGGTGAAGGAACACGAAACGCCCTTGCCACGGTGCGTCAACCCTTCCGCTGATTACAATCCACGTTTTCCCCGAGTCAGAACCAGGAGCCAGCACGTGAGCGTGAAACCAGCCGAAACGCGCCGCCTCTATCTACAGATCGCCGACAAGCTGCGCGGGCTTATCGAGCAACAGGACTTCGCCCCGAACGGCCGGCTGCCGTCGGAGCGCGAACTGGCGCAGACGCTCGGCGTGTCGCGGCCCTCGGTGCGCGAGGCGCTGGTTGCGCTGGAACTGGAAGGGCGCGTCGAGATCCGCATGGGATCGGGCGTGTATATCGTCGCGGCGCCCGCGGCCAAGCCGGCGGCCACCGAAGCGGAGCTGGGCGAGAGCCCGATCGAGATCATGAACGCGCGCAGCGTGATCGAAGGGGCGATCGCGGCGAGCGTCGCGCCGTTCGCGAAGCCGAAGGCGTTGAAGGCGTTGCGCGCGGTATATGAAACGATGGCCCGCGAAGTCGCGAACGGCCAGGTCCCGATGGCCGCCGACCGCGCGTTCCACATCGCGATCGCGCAGATGACGGGCAACGACGTGCTGGCGCGAACCGTCGGCAGCCTGTACGACGAGCGGCACAGTCCGCTGTCGTCGACGCTGCGTGGGCACTTCGAAGGGGAGGAAACCTGGGCGGCCGCGCTGGGCGAGCATCGCGAGATTCTGGAGGCGCTGGAAGCGCGCGATGCGATACAGGCTCAGGCAGCCATGCAGCGGCACATGCGTCAGTCCGCGGCGCGCCTGATGACGAGGCGCAAAAGCTGATACCGGCGCGTGCCCGAAACACGCACCGGCTTCGAGAAGATGACCGCGTCAGCCTGGGTAGGCTTCATCGATCTTCAAACCAGCCAGCTTGAAGATGACGCGCAGCGTCTGCGGCGCGATTTCCCGGCGCGACGCGAGCGTCGTGAGGACGAAGTCCATGACCTTGGCGTACTTCAGCATCGTCAGGCAGGTTTCGATGTCGGTGGAGCCGTCGCGCATCGATTCGGCGAGGCGCAACATTTCCACGGAAATCTCTCGGGCCATTTCCAGTTCGAGCTGCTGCTTTTCACTCCACGCGGGCATTGCGGTCAGTGCCGCAAGCATCTCCTGAAACTGTTTTTCTGCTTTCTTGTCCGGGATCGCATCCATCACCGTCCTCTCATGTTCATGGCGCGGGCGAGTCGCATTCGCCGCGCTGTGCGTTTAGGTGTTACGTAACAAGGCCAGGCGCGGGTGACGACGCTCTGCGTGTCGAGGCGCGGCTTGTTACCAGCTTGTTGCTCCTGCTTGCTGCATCGGTACGCGGCTCGAAGCTGCGCTGTGTCGTCTCTTCCAATGGCCTCATTGTCGGACGATGCACGAACTGTTCCATGCGTTCTGCTGCCACGCATTGGCCGATGAGCCGGTGGCCGGAACAAGGAGCGTCTTTGCGCTTTTGGGTAAACTTCCCCTTTTGAGACGGCAGAACCAGCGGTTAGCGCACATTCGGCGCGAACATGCTCCGCTTTTTATTCACCACACCTTCATCATGACCAGGAAGTCCTCCGCGTCGGCTCCGGGCACACCCGACCCCTCCACCAAACACGAGATTCGTCCAGGCCAGTCGATCGAACTGCTGAAGGAACTTCACATCCTCACGCGCGACGGCAAGATGAACCAGGACAGCCGCCGCAAACTGAAACAGGTCTATCACCTCTATCAGTTCATCGAACCGCTGCTTGCCGAAGTGCACGCGCGCCAGGGAGCCGTATCGCTTGTGGATCATGGCGCGGGCAAGTCCTACCTTGGGTTCATTCTCTACGATCTCTTCTTTAAGGCTCTGCGCGATCGGTCACACATCTTTGGAATCGAGACGCGTGAGGAGCTCGTGAACAAATCCCAGGAATTGGCGACGCGCCTCGGGTTTACCGGGATGTCGTTCCTGAATCTGTCGGTGGCCGAATCAATCGGATCGGATCGCCTGCCGGAGTCGGTCGATATCGTCACGGCGCTGCACGCGTGCAACACCGCAACCGACGACGCCATCCACTTCGCTCTGCAGAAGAATGCGAAGTACATCGTCGTGGTGCCGTGCTGCCAAGCGGAAGTCGCCGGCGTGCTGCGCAAGAACAAGGGACATTCGCTCTCGAAGAACGTGCTGACCGAAATGTGGCGGCATCCGCTGCACACGCGCGAATTTGGGACCCAGATCACGAACGTGCTGCGTTGCCTGCAACTCGAATCGCATGGCTATCAGGTGAGCGTGACGGAACTCGTCGGCTGGGAACACTCGATGAAGAACGAGCTGATCATCGCGCAATACAAGGACCTGCCGCGCGGCCGGCCTGCGCAACGGCTCTCGGACGTGCTCGAGACGCTCGGACTGGAAGAATTGCGCGAGCGTTTCTTCACGCCCGCGCACTGATCACGATTTGCTCATCCAGGCCTTGAAGCCGTCGTGCCCGAGACGGCGCAGCGTGTCGATATTGCGCTCGTAGATATCCGACGCATCGGGGAAGGCGTCGACCGCGCGATCGATGCTTGCTTCGCGCAACAGATGAAAAATCGGATACGGCGCGCGATTCGTATAGTTGTCGATATCGTCGGGCTCGGTGCCTTCGAACCGATACTGCGGATGGAAACTCGCGATCTGCAGTTCGCCCCCGAGCCCCATTTGGTCGAGCAGACGCTCGGCGAAGAAGAGGGCGTCGTTGTAGTCGGCGAAATCGGCGAACGCGCGCGGCGTGACGAAGAGCGTGGTGTCCACTGTTTCCGGATCGGTCTCTTTCAGCAGACGAAGTTCTTCCGCCAGCTCGACGACCAGATCCTCGACGCCGCGCGCCTCGCTTACCACATAGCGAATCTGCTTTTTGACATGCACGCTCTTCGCGAACGGACACAGGTTGAGACCGATCACCGCGCGGGTGAGCCAGTGCTGGGTCGCCGCGATCACTTCATCGCGGGTGCTGCCGTCAGTCATGGATTTTCCTGTTTGCGATGCCCGGCGCACGCCACGTCGATCAACGTGCGCGCGATGCGCGGCGCCGCGAGCAGCGGGCCCGAGCCGGGGCCGTAGGTCTGGCTCGTCGCGTAGATGCCGTCGACCAGCAACGCGAGCGATTCCGCCAGTTCAACCGGATTATCCGCTCCCGCGGCCGTGGCAATTTCGACGAGGCGCGTCATCAGATAAGTTTTGTTGCGCTCGACCGATTGCCGGGCCGGATGCGCGGGATCGCCGAATTCGCACGCGATGTTCACGAACGGGCAGCCGCGGTAATCCGGCGCGGACGCGCGCTTCACGAGATCCTCGAGCGCCTGGATCATCTGCTTGGCCGGCTCTTCCGGATGCTTCGCGACGCTCGCCTCGAAGCGCCGCCGGAAACCTTCGTCCATGCGGTCCAGATAGGCCACCACGAGCTCGTCCTTCGACGCGAAGCGCCGGTACAGACTCATCTTGTTGACGCCCGCGCGCTCCACGACGGCATCGACGCCGATCGCGCGGATGCCGTCGCGGTAGAACAACTCCTGCGCGGCGTCGAGCAATTGTTCCTGAGCCGTCGCGCCGTCGGTGCGGACACTGCGCCGGTTGGGGGCTTTCGGCTGGTCAGCGGGTGATCGTGTCAAAGTCGGCTCCTCGAAACGCTGCTGCGTGCTTGACATGTTACCGATCGGTAACTAAGCTCGCAACTCTGATGTGACAGAGCGGTAACGAAAGTTCGTGCCTGGGACAAAAATCAACGGAACGGAGCGGCGATGAATTGGGTGGCGAGACGGCTGAATGGCCGGATGCATTACGGCTGGATCGCGGTGGGCGTCGTATTTTTTGTGCTGCTCGCCGCGGCGGGCACGCGCGCGACGCCGAGCGTCATGATGCTGCCGCTCGAAAGGCAGTTCGGCTGGTCGCGCGGCACGATTTCGCTGGCGATCTCGATCAATCTCGCGCTCTACGGCCTCGCCGGCCCGTTCGCGGCAGCGGCGATGCAGCGCTTCGGCGTGCGCCCCACGGTGCTCGCGGCGCTCGCGACGCTCGCGGCGGGCGTCGGCCTTTCGTCCATGATGACCGAGCCGTGGCAAATGGTGCTGGTCTGGGGCGTGATGGTCGGCAGCGCGACGGGCGTCGCCGCGCTTACGTTGTCCGCGACGATCGTGAACCGCTGGTTCACCACGCATCGCGGTCTCGCGATGGGCATTCTCACCGCGAGCTCCGCGACCGGCCAGCTCGTGTTCCTGCCGTTCCTCGCGTCGCTCTCCGAGCATTTCGGCTGGCGGCCGGTAGTGTTCGTCGTCGCGGGCGCGGCGGTGATCGTGCTGCCGCTCGTCGCGTGGCTTCTGCCGGAGCGTCCCGCCGATCTCTCGCTGCGTCCCGTGGGCGAGACGGCCGAGATGCCGCCGGGCGCCTTTGCCGCGCCGAAGAATCCGATCAAGGTTGCGTTCGGCACGCTCGCCTCGGCCAGCAAGACGCGCGACTTCTGGCTGCTTTTCTTCAGCTTTTTCGTCTGCGGCGCGAGCACGAACGGTTACGTCGGCACGCATCTGATCGCGATGTGCTCGGACTACGGCATGACGCAGGTCCAGGGCGCAACGCTGCTCGCCGCGATGGGCATTTTCGACCTTTTCGGCACGACGCTCTCCGGCTGGCTGTCGGACCGCTTCAACTCGCGCGTGCTGCTGTTCTGGTATTACGGACTGCGCGGGCTGTCGCTGATCTATCTGCCGTATGCGTTCGGCATCGACTTCTTCGGCTTGCCGCTCTTCGCCGTGTTCTACGGCCTCGACTGGATCGCCACCGTGCCGCCGACCGTGCGCCTCGCCACCGATGTCTACGGCAAGGAATCGGCGCCGATCGTGTTCGGCTGGGTCGTCGCGGGCCATCAGCTCGGCGCGGCATTCGCGGCGCTCGGCGGCGGCATGCTGCGCTCGAGTCTCGGCAGCTACACCGTCGCAACGATGATCTCGGGCGGCCTGTGCCTCGTCGCCGCGGTAACCGTGCTGCGCATCAACCGCGCGGGCCGGTCGATCGGCGTGGCCGCGACCTGAACGATCGCGCAAAGGCGCGTCAGCACGCGCGCGCATCCTTGTTTATCCTTGTCGCGGGTTTGGCGAAAACCAGGCGGTGCGCATCCTGGCCGGTGCGCGCCGCCCGGTTTTTGCAAAACCGTTTCCAAACCGACGAGGACCCAAGCCATGACCGCGAAACCCGCTCCGACCGATGTCGACATCCACGAACTGATCGCCGGCCGCTGGAGCCCGCGCGCCTTTTCCGACAAGCCCATCGAGCGCGCGCAATTACACCGCCTGCTCGAAGCGGCGCGCTGGGCGCCGTCGTCGAACAATCTGCAGCCGTGGCGCTTTATCGTGTTCGATCGTCATCGCGACGAAGCGGCGTTCAAGCGCGCGTTCGACACGCTCGCGCCGTCGAACCAGAAATGGAACGTGAGCGTGCCGCTGCTCGTCTGCGTGACGGCCGCGACGCTCACGCCGAAGGGCGAGGCCAACCGCACCGCCGCATACGACACGGGCGCGGCCGCGATGACGCTCGTGCTGCAGGCGCACGCGCTCGGCCTGGCGACGCATCAGATGGGCGGCTTCGATCGCGACGCTTTCCGTCAGGCGTTCTCGATTCCCGAGGACGTGCAGATCATCGCGATGATCGCGATCGGTCATCACGGCGACGCGAGCCAGCTCGACGAGGCATTGCGCGAGCGCGAAGCCGCGCCGCGCGCACGTCGGACGCTCGGTGAAACGGCGTTCGAAGGCGCCTGGGACAAGGCGTTCAAATAGCGCCACCGTTCGATTCAAGGCTCGTCCGCGGCCGACAGCGGACGAGCGACATCCTCGAGTGACCTGCGCTCCGCCGCGACGCCCCAGATGCCCGCGACGGCCGCCGCCGCGATCATCAGCGCCGAACCGATCAGATAGCCCGCGAACACGGCGCCGCGCTCGTGGGTGTCGATCAGTTGGCCGAAGAGCGTCGGGCCGATGATGCCGCCGAGCGCCGTGCCGAACGCGTAGAACACGGCGATGGCGAGCGCGCGAATCTCGAGCGGGAAGGTTTCGCTGACCGTCAGATAAGCCGAACTCGCCGCCGCGGACGCGAAGAAGAAAATCACCATCCACGCGATGGTCTGGGTGATCACGCTGAGCATGCCGTGCATGAACATCCAGCCGCTCACGGTCAGCAGCACCCCCGAAATCGCGTACGTGAACGCGATCATCCTGCGCCGGCCGAGCACGTCGAAGAGCCGGCCGAGCACCACCGGCCCGAGGAAATTGCCCGCCGCGAACGGCAGCACGTACCAGCCGATGTGATCGCCGGGCACGTGATAGAAGTCCGTCAATACGAGCGCGTAGGTGAAAAAGATCGCGTTGTAGAAGAACGCTTGCGCCGTCATCAGCACGAGCCCGACGAGCGAGCGACTGCGATGCGCATCGAAAAGCGTATGCACGACCTCGCGCATCGGCGTCTGCTCGCGCGCATGCAGGCGCAGCGGCTTGGCGGGCGTATCGGGAATCTCGACGCCGTGCTGGCGAAAATGCGCCTCGATCTCCTCGACGATCTGCTTCGCTTCCTCCGCACGGTTATGCGTGATGAGCCAGCGCGGGCTTTCCGGCACCCACATCCGCATGAAGAGAATCATGAGTGCGAGCGCCGCGCCGATCAGAAAGCACGCGCGCCAGCCCCAATCGGGCGGAAGCAGGCCCGGATCGAGGAGCACGAGCGAGCCCGCCGCGCCGATGCCCGCGCCGATCCAGAACGTGCCGTTGATCGCGAGATCGGTCCAGCCGCGCAGGCGGGCGGGCGTGAACTCCTGAATGGTCGAATTGATCGCCGTGTATTCGCCGCCGATGCCGGCGCCCGTGAGAAAGCGAAACAGCACGAAGGTCGCGAGATTCCACGAGAACGCGGTCGCGGCGGTCGCCGCCACGTAGAGAAAGAGCGTGATGAAGAACAGCTTGCGGCGCCCGAGCCGGTCCGTGAGCCAGCCGAAGCCGAGCGCGCCGAGCACCGCGCCCGCGATGTACGCGCTGCCGGCGATACCGACATCGGCATTGGAGAACTGCAGCGCCGGACTCGTCTTGAGCGCGCTCGCAACCGCGCCCGCGAGCGTGACTTCGAGCCCGTCGAGCAGCCAGGTGATGCCGAGGGCGAGCACGATCAGCGTGTGAAAGCGTCCCCACGGCAGACGGTCGAGGCGTCCGGGCAGATTGGTTTCGATGATTCCGCGTTGCTCGGCGGCCTGGTCGTCCAAACGGTTTTCCTGTGATGCGGCGGTTTCGCTCATGCGTCCTGGATGCGCCGGGCGAAGGTGCCGGCGCGCACGGGAAGGTCAAAAAATTGCCAACGAGCGAGCAAGTTGCATTCCGCTCTGCTCGACTCTCCAATAAACCCGATAGTTTAAAAATAGCGGGAGTGCGGTTGATGCGTGCTTCTGAACGTGTTAAAAACGCCGTCCATGTCCGAATGCGGCCTCGTGCGATGAGGCGGCCCATGCACCATGACTTATTGCGCGATCGATTTCGGCACGTCGAATTCCGCCGTCGCTCTTCCCGATGGCCTGTCGATCCGGCTGGCGCCCGTCGAAGGCGAGGCGACCACGTTGCCCACCGCAGTCTTCTTCAACACCGACGAGGATAACCAGTCTTACGGCCGCGCGGCGCTGGAGGCGTACATCGACGGCTTCGACGGCCGTCTGATGCGCTCGATGAAGAGCATTCTCGGCTCGGCGCTCGCGGACAGCACCACCGATCTCGGCGACGGCTCCGCGATCAAATACACCGACGTCATCACGCTCTTCCTGCAGCATCTGAAGCAGAAGGCGCAGGCGGTCGCCGCCGAGCCGCTCACGCGCGCCGTACTCGGCCGCCCGGTATTTTTCGTCGACGACGATCCGCGCGCGGACCGCATGGCGCAGAAGCAGCTCGAAGCGTGCGCGCACGCGGTCGGGCTGCGCGAAATCCACTTCCAGTATGAGCCGATCGCCGCGGCCTTCGACTACGAAGCGAGCCTGACCGAGGAGGGCCTCGTGCTGGTCGCGGATATCGGCGGCGGCACGTCGGACTTCTCGCTCGTGCGCGTCGGTCCCGAGCGCGCGCGCCATCTCGACCGCAAGAACGACGTGCTAGCGCATCACGGCGTGCATGTCGCCGGAACGGACTTCGACCGCCGCGTCGAGCTCGCGACCATCCTGCGCGAGCTCGGCTATCAGTCGCTCGACCCGCAAGGGCGCGAGCTGCCGAGCCGCGTGTATTTCGATCTCGCGACCTGGCATCTGATCAATACCGTGTACACGCCCAAGCGCGTGAGCGAATTGCAACTGATGCGTCATCTCTACACCGAGGCGCGTCATCACGACCGTCTGATGCGCGTCGTCGATCGCCGGCTCGGCCACGCGCTCACGGCACATGCGGAAGAGGCGAAGATCGACGTCTCGGCGGGCGGCACGACCGAGATCGACATGGAAGAGGTGGAAGAGGCGCTGCGCGTCGCTTTTGACGAGGCCCAGCTGATCGAGGCAGGCGCCGAGGAGACGCGGCGGATCGTCGATGCGGCGCGGGAGACGATCCAGCGTGCCGGCGTGACGGACGCGGATGTGGGCGCGGTGTATTTCACCGGCGGCACGACCGGACTGCGATTCCTTTCGGAAGCATTGTCGGCGGCGTTTCCCGGCGCGCGGCCGGTGTTCGGCGACCGCTTGGCCAGCGTGGCGAAGGGGCTCGGCATTTACGCGCAGCGTGTCTTTGCCTGACGCCCATACGCGCCGGAGCCGGAGACGAAAAACAAAAACCCCGCCGAAGCGGGGTTTTTTCATACGAATTCTCGCAGGTCTTAGACCGGCTTGATGTTCGCGGCTTGCTTGCCCTTCGGGCCAGTCTTCACTTCGTAGGAAACCTTTTGGTTTTCCTGAAGCGTCTTGAAGCCTTCGATGCGGATTTCCGAGAAGTGCGCGAACAGATCTTCGCCGCCGCCATCCGGAGTGATGAAGCCAAAGCCCTTTGCGTCATTGAACCACTTGACGGTACCGGTTTCCATGTTACTTGTTCCAAAAAATTGATGAATAAGGCCGAAGCCCAAGGGTGCGGAAAATCAAGGAAGGGGCAATGGGACCAACCGGAGTACCGTGATGGCGAACTACGAAAGACCAATTCACTCGCCACTTGAAATCCTGCAAGAAGCTTTATACGGCGAAACGATTTCCCGGTCAAATAATATCCGACAACTCTGAAGGGGTTTTTTTGAGACGGGCAAAGTTCTCCTACAAATCTTACATTTTCTTTTCAGTTTGCGCGAAAAAACGCTAAAAAGGCGCAGATTTCTCGTCAGTGTGCACTGCATTCGAAAGGTGCAACCGTTAAACTACGCGCCGATTTAAAAACGGTTGCACCGGCATCGCCGGATCGTCGGAAAACATTCAGGCATCCACGGCGGCCGCGGCAGGGCTGGCCGCATGCGAAGCGCGCGCGGCGCGAGACACTGGAGAAGAAGTTGCAAAGTTCGATACAGAGAAATATCGGCCCGATGGCGCTATTGCTGACCGGGCTCGGGTCCATCATCGGTTCAGGCTGGCTTTTCGGCGCGTGGAAGGCCGCCAAGATCGCGGGGCCGGCCGCGATCGTCGCGTGGGTGATCGGCGCGATCGTCATTCTGGCCATCGCACTGACCTACGCCGAGCTCGGCGCGATGTTCCCGGAGTCCGGCGGCATGGTGCGCTATGCGCGTTACTCGCATGGGGCGCTGGTCGGTTTCATCAGCGCGTGGGCGAACTGGATCGCGATCGTTTCGGTCATTCCGATCGAAGCCGAAGCGTCCATTCAGTATATGAGCACCTGGCCGTATGACTGGGCGCATGCGCTGTTCGTCCACGAGTCGCTTACGCCGATGGGCCTCGCGCTGTCGGCGCTGCTGGTGATCGTCTACTTCATGCTGAACTACTGGGGCGTGAAGGTGTTCGCGCGCGCGAACTCCGCGATCACGATCTTCAAGTTCCTGATTCCGGGCGCGACCATCGCGGGCCTCGTCTTCACCGGATTCCACGCGGAGAATTTCGGCACGACGTCGGACTTCGCGCCGTATGGCTGGCCGGCGGTGCTCACGGCCGTGGCGACGAGCGGCATCGTGTTCAGCTTCAACGGTTTCCAGAGCCCGGTGAACCTGGCCGGCGAGGCGCGTCATCCGGCGCGCAGCGTGCCGTTCGCGGTGATCGGCTCGATTCTGCTCGCGCTCGTGATCTACGTGCTGCTGCAGGTCGCGTATATCGGCGCGGTGAATCCGGGCGACGTGATGAAGGGCTGGTCGCACTTCAACTTCGCGTCGCCGTTTGCGGAACTGGCGCTCGCGCTCAATCTGAACTGGCTCGCGATCCTGCTGTATGTCGACGCTTTCGTCAGCCCGAGCGGCACCGGCACGACCTACATGGCGACGACCACCCGCATGATCTACGCGATGGAGCGCAACGGCACGATGCCGAAGATCTTCGGCAACGTGCATCCGTTCTACGGCGTGCCGCGCCAGGCGATGTGGTTCAACCTGTTCGTCGCGTTCATCTTCCTGTTCTTCTTCCGCGGCTGGAGCTCGCTCGCAGCCGTGATTTCGGTCGCGACCGTCATTTCGTACCTCACCGGTCCGGTGAGCCTGATGGCGCTGCGCCGCTCGGCGACCGATCTCGACCGCCCGCTCAAGCTGCCGCTGATGGGCGTGATCGCGCCGTTCGCGTTCGTATGCGCGTCGCTCGTGCTGTTCTGGGCGAAGTGGCCGCTCACCGGCGAGATCATTCTGCTGATGGTCGTGGCGCTCCCGGTGTACTTCTACTATCAGCGCAAGACGGGTTTCGCGGGCTGGGGCCGCGATCTCAAGGCGGCATGGTGGCTCGTGACTTACCTGCCGTCGATGGCCGTGATGTCGCTGATCGGCAGCAAGGACTTCGGCGGCAACGGAATGCTGCCGTACGGATGGGACATGGCCGCGGTTACCGTGCTCGCGCTGGTGTTCTACTACTGGGGCGTGCACACCGGCTATCGGACGAAATATCTCGACGAGCGCGAAAGCCGCGAGGACATTCTTCACGAAATCGGTGCCTGAGCACTTCCATTCGATAGCGAAGGTTTAACCGACGAGCCCGCCCGAGCGATCAGGCGGGCTTTTTACTTGGACGAATCGACGCGCTCAATCGTCCACGAAAACGTAGTTCGTCATCGCGAGCGCGCGCTGGAACGTGCCGAGCGACTGAACGCCGAGGCGATAGTCGTCCGCCGCCGCGCCGAGCGCGCTGAAGACGGGCAGCAGATGCTCATCGGTCGGATGCATCAGCGTGGCGTGCGGCGCGCGGGCGCGATAGTCGAGCAGGGCGTCGATGTCGCGTTCGGCCATGCGTTGCTCGAACCAGTCGGTGAACTCGGTCACGCGCGGATCGGCATCTTCCGGGCGCGCACTGAAATCGGCCATGCGCAGGTTGTGCGTGATCTGCCCGGAACCGACGATCATCACGCCGTCATCGCGCAAATCGCGCAGCGCGCGGCCGACGCGGAAATGATGCGCGGCGTCGAGGCGCGGCTGAATCGAGAGCTGGGCGACCGGCACGTCGGCGTCGGGGAACATCAGAAGGAGCGGCACCCACGCGCCGTGATCGAGGCCGTGATCGGTCGTCGCGGCGGGAATGCCTTGCTCGCCGAGCAGCGCGGCGGCGTGCTTCGCCAGATCGGGCGCGCCGGGCGCCGGGTAGCGCAGTTCATAGAGCGCGCGCGGAAAGCCGTAGAAGTCGTGGATCGTCTCGGGGCGCTCGGCCGTGCTCGCCACCGGCTGCGCCGTGCCCCAATGGGCCGACAGCATCAGAATGGCGCGCGGGCGCGGCAGCGTCGCCGCAAGCGAGGCGAATTCGGCGGAGGGCATCGACGGGTCGATCGGCAGCGTCGGCGCGCCGTGGGAAATGAAAACGGTAGGCAGTCGGCTCATGGCGGCAAAATCCTGTGGGGTCTGCCATCAATGTAGGGCCGCGAGCCGCGTTGATAAACGGCTCGCACGGCAACGCATTATGTCGCCGCTGTTGCTAATGCGCCGCTGCTCAGTCGGTTTCGCCGCGCAGGCCTTGCCAGGCGGACGCGACCGGTTGCGCGAACCCGAACAGATCGATGACGCGCGCGACCGTGTGATCGACCATTTCGTCGATGGTCGCGGGCTTCTGGTAGAACGCCGGCAGCGGCGGAAAGATCACCCCGCCCATTTCGGTGACCGCCGTCATGTTGCGCAGATGCGCGAGATTGAACGGCGTTTCGCGCACGAGCAGCACGAGGCGGCGGCGCTCCTTGAGCACGACGTCGGCGGCGCGGGTGATGAGGTTGTCGGAGAGGCCGTGCGCGATGCTCGCGAGCGTGCGCATCGAGCAGGGCGCGACGATCATGCCGTCGGTCGCGAAGGATCCCGAAGCGATGCTCGCGCCGACATCGCGCGCGCTGTGGACGACGTCCGCCAGCGCGTGAACGGTGGCGCGGTCGAGATCGAGTTCGTGCTGGATATTGAGCCAGCCGGCGCTGGAGACGAGCAGATGCGTCTCGACGCCGCCCAGCCGGCGCAGCGTCTCGAGCAGACGCACGCCGTAGATGGCGCCCGTTGCCCCGGTAATCGCGACGATGAGCCGTCGCTTCACGGCAATGGGCGCATTCACAGTCGATATGACTTAAGCCGCGGCGAAGAGCTGTTGCAGCTCGCCGGATTGATACATCTCCATCATGATGTCCGAGCCGCCGATGAACTCGCCGTTCACATAGAGCTGCGGAATGGTCGGCCAGTTGGAGAATTCCTTGATGCCCTGGCGGATCTCGTCGTCTTCGAGCACGTTGACGGTCGTGATCTGATCGACGCCGCATGCCTTGAGCACCTGGATCGCGCGGCCCGAGAAGCCGCACATCGGGAATTGCGCCGTGCCCTTCATGAAGAGGACGACGGGGTTCGAATCGACGATTTGCTTGATGCGTTCTTGCGTATCCATGGCGTTCCTGCGCGTGAATGTCGGAGGGGACTGATGGTTGAAATGATAGCGGATTTCGCTTTCCCGGGCTGACGGCGGCGGCCGGGCACTCAGGCGGTGAAGCGGCCGCCTGAGCAGCGCTCGATGCCGGCGAGATCACGCATCGAGCGAACTTCGGTGAAGCCGCGCGCCTTGAGCAGCTGACGCACGGCGTCTGCCTGATCATAGCCGTGCTCGAGCCACAGCGCGCCGTTACTGGCGAGCAGAAACGGCGCTGTCTCGACGATCGTGCGGATCGCCGAAAGTCCATCGGCTTCGTCGGTGAGCGCGCCGCGCGGCTCGAAGCGCAGGTCGCCTTGTTCGAGATGCGGATCGCCGCTCGCGATATACGGCGGATTGCTGACGATCGTCTCGAACAGCAGCGACGCGTCGAGATTCGCGGTCCAGTCGCTTTGCACGAAGGTGAGCGTGCCGCCCGCGCGCGCCGGATCCAGAAGACGATCCGCATTGCCGCGCGCGACGTCGAGCGCCGCCGGCGAACGATCCACGGCCCACACGCGCGCATCGGGCCGCGCGTGTGCGACCGAGACCGCGATCGCGCCGGTTCCCGTGCCGAGATCGAGCACGCGCGCGTTCGGCGTATCGGCGATCGCTTCGAGCGCGGTCTCCACGAGCAATTCGGTTTCCGGGCGCGGAATCAGCACGTCCGGCGTGACGTCGAAATCGAGGCCGAAGAATTCGCGCCCGCCAGTCAGTTGCGCGATCGGTTCGCCAGCCAGACGCCGCGCCGACAGCGCTTCGAAGCTCGCGACGGCATCTTCCGAAAGCGGTTCACGATCGCGCGTAATCAACTCCGTGCGCCGCCAGCCGAGCACGTGCATCAGCAGAACGCGCGCTTCGAGTCGCGGCAGTCCGGAAGCCCGCAGCAACTCGGCCGCGGTGCTCACGCCGCTTCCCCGAGCGCCGCCAACTGCTCCGCCTGATGCTCGGAGACGAGGGCGCCGATCAGTTCGTCGAGATCGCCGTCCATGATGTATTCGAGCTTGTAGAGCGTCAGGTTGATGCGGTGATCCGTCATGCGTCCCTGCGGGAAGTTGTACGTGCGGATGCGCTCCGAGCGGTCGCCCGAGCCGATCAGGCTCTTGCGCGTCGCGGCTTCCTTCGCGTGCTGCTCGTGATACTGCTTGTCCTTGATGCGCGCGGCGAGCACTTTCAGCGCGCGATCCTTGTTCTTGTGCTGCGAGCGGTCGTCCTGACATTCGACGACGATGCCCGTCGGCAAGTGCGTGACGCGCACGGCCGAATCCGTCTTGTTGATATGCTGACCGCCCGCGCCCGACGCGCGGAACGTGTCGATGCGCAGATCCGCCGGATTGATCACGACTTCGCTGATTTCGTCGGCTTCGGGCATCACCGCGACCGTGCACGCGGACGTGTGGATGCGTCCTTGCGTTTCGGTCGCCGGCACGCGCTGCACGCGGTGGCCGCCCGATTCGAACTTGAGCCGCGAATACGCGCCCTGGCCCGCGATGCGCACGATCACTTCCTTGTAGCCGCCGAGATCGGACAGGCTTTCCGACATCGTCTCGACGCTCCAGCGATTGCGTTCCGCATAGCGCAGATACATGCGCAGCAGATCGCCCGCGAAGAGCGCCGATTCGTCGCCGCCCGTGCCCGCGCGGATTTCGATGAAGATGTTGCGCTCGTCGTTGGGATCCTTCGGCAGCAGCATCATCTGCAAGTCGCTTTCGATCTTCGCCATGCGCTCGCGCGCCTCGCCGATTTCCTCTTCGGCGAAATCGCGCATCGACGGATCGGAAAGCAGTTCCTGCGCGGTCGCCTCGTCGGTGAGCGCCTGTCGCCAGAGCGCATATTGATCGACGATCGGACTGATTTCCGCGTGCTCGCGCGTGAGCTTGCGATATTGATCCATATCGGACGTCACGTCTTCGCGGCTCAACAGTTCGTTGAGATCGACCTGCCTTTTTGCAAGCTGGTCGAGCTTGCTTTGCATGCTCGTTTTCATCGGGCGGAGATGGCGCGGTGGGCGCCAGGAATGACTGCGATCGGGGGAGCCGCCGCGCTAGTCGCGCGGAGCATTTGAGAATAGCAAAGAGAAGGCCGCTAACGATCCGACGAATCGGACGGCGCGCCGTGGCGGTAGAAGCCGCTCATCAGGTCGATGAGCTGGTCGCGTTCCTCGCGGCTCGCGCGGTTGAGCGCGTGCGTCGGGCCGTGGATCAGCTTGTTAGTGAGCGATTGCGACAGCGCTTCGAGCACGGCGGCGGGATCGTCGCCGCGCGCGAGCATCTTGCGGGCGCGCTCGAGTTCGGCGCGGCGCAGGGTGTCGGCCTGCGTGTGCATGTGGCGGATCACCGGCACGATGCTGCGCGCATCCAGCCACTGCATGAAGTTCGCGACACGCGTTTCGATGATGGATTCCGCCTGCGCGACCGCGGCCTGGCGCGACGCGTTGCCTTCGCGCACGATCGCGCCGAGATCGTCGACGGTGTAGAGGAACACGTCGTGCAGGTTGCCGACTTCCGGCTCGATGTCGCGCGGCACGGCCAAATCGACCATGAAGATCGGCCGATGGCGGCGCGCGCGGACCGCACGCTCGACCGCGCCGAGACCGATGATCGGCAAGGTGGAGGCCGTGCACGACACGATGATGTCGAACTCGTGCATGCGCGCGGGCAGTTCGGAGAGCGGGATCGCATGGCCGTTGAAGCGGCCGGCGAGCTTCTCGCCGCGCTCGGCCGTGCGGTTCGCGACGACGAGTTCTCGCGGATTCTGCGCGGCAAAATGCGCCGCGCACAGTTCAATCATTTCGCCCGCGCCGATGAAGAGCACGCGCTGGCTGGAAATATTCTCGAAGATGCGCTGCGCGAGGCGCACGGCGGCGGCGGCCATCGACACGGACTGCGCGCCGATTTCGGTCGTCGAGCGCACTTCCTTCGCGACGGCGAAGGTGCGCTGGAACAACTGGTTCAGATACGTGCCGAGCGCGCCGGCTTCGGACGCGGTGCGCACCGCATCCTTCATTTGTCCGACGATTTGCGTCTCGCCGAGCACCATCGAGTCGAGACCGGATGCGACGCGGAACGCATGGCGCACGGCTTCCGACTGCGGGAGCGCATAGACGTGCGGCGCGAGCTCGGGAACGGGAATGCTGTGGTACTTCGAGAGCCACTGGATGGCGGCCTCGCGGGCGGCGCTGTCATCCGTGGCGCAGTAGAGTTCGGTGCGGTTGCAGGTCGAGAGGATCGCCGCTTCGGGCGACGCTTTCGCGAGCGGCCCCAGCCAGATGTCCTTCAACGCGCCCAGCGCGGGCTTGAGCTGTTCGAGCGGAAACGCCACGCGTTCGCGCAGGGCGACTGGCGCAGTGTGGTGGTTGATTCCGATCGTGAGGAGCTGCATTGTTATGGACGATGCTTTCGGCCTAAGCCGATGGCCTTTCAGATAGCCCAATATTATAGCGTTTCGCGCATTTCTTCATTTATAGGTGCTATTTGGGGCCCGGGAGCCGCGCGCCAGCCTGTCAGCGCCGTCCTGCGCGGGAATGCGGCTTTTTGGCAGTCGCTCCCCGGCGCGGCCGATCGCCGCACCGGCGCGCTTTCGTCGCGGGCGTCGGCAGGATTTCGCAGCCTTGCCATCGCCGAATCCGGCCCCTAAACTCAGCCTTCCATCGTCCGAAAAGCCGGTTCACGCATGCTCGTCACCCGAAACGCTCCGCTTCGCAGACCCTCGATTCCGACGGAGCACCGCCGCTGATGGGCTGGATCGGACTGATTTTCCTGGGCGCGGTCATCGGCGCCGCGAGCTGGTGGCTGCATCCGCTGCGGCGCGCGGGGCGCGTCGGCCGTGGTCCGGCAGGGCGCATCTGGACGGCCATCGCGGCTGGCATACTGGCGACGGTCGTCGCGCGCATGCTCGGCAACATCGTCGACGTGTATCACGATGGCGATACGCTCGAATGGCTGGCGTGCGCGGTATTCGCGCTGCTGGTCGTGACGACGACGGTCGGGCTGGCGGCGCGCCGCTGATCTCTCAATCTGGCCCGCGGCGGGCGATCCTCGCCGCCGGCCGTGCTCTTCGCGCCCTACGCGGGCATTCAGGCAGGTGACTTCATGAACGATCGCATCGCAAATTCAGCCATTCCAGAGCCGGCCACCTTCGCGCGGCGCATCGCGTCGCTGCGCGGCCAGATGGCGCTCGAAAAGCTCGCCGCCGTGCTCATTCCGTCCGCCGATCCGCATCTTTCCGAATATCTGCCGGAACGCTGGCAAGGGCGTCAATGGCTCTCGGGCTTCACCGGCTCGGTCGGCACGCTCGTCGTGACCGCGGATTTCGCGGGCGTCTGGGTGGACAGCCGCTACTGGACGCAGGCCGAAGCGCAGCTCGCCGGCACCGGCATCGCGCTGATGAAGATGATGGGCGGCCAGCAGACCGCGCCGCACGTCGACTGGCTCGCGGAAAACGTGCCGTCGGGAGCGGTCGTCGCGGTCGACGGCACGGTGCTCGGCGTCGCGGCCGCGCGCGCGCTTTCCGACGCGCTCACCGCACGCGGCATCGTCCTGCGCACGGATCTCGATTTGCTGGATTCCGTGTGGCCCGCGCGTCCCGGTTTGCCGGATGCGCCGGTCTACGAGCACGTCGCGCCGCACGCGAGCGTCGCGCGCGCGGACAAGCTCGCGCAGGTGCGCGAGACGATGCGCGCGAAGGGCGCGCAGTGGCACTTCGTGTCCACGCTGGACGATCTCGCGTGGATCTTCAATCTGCGCGGCGGCGACGTGAGCTACAACCCGGTTTTCGTCGCGCATGCGCTCATCGGTCTCGACGACGCCACGCTCTTCGTCGCCGACGGCAAGGTTCCCGTGGCGCTGGCGGAATCGCTCGCGCGCGACGACGTGCGGATCGCGCCGTACGCGGGCGCGCCGGACGCGCTCGCGTCGCTGCCCGCCGGCTCTACACTGCTGATCGACCCGCGCCGCATCACGCACGGCTTGCTGGAGAAAGTGCCGTCTTCGGTTGCGATCGTCGAAGCGGTGAATCCGTCGACGTTCGCGAAGTCGCGCAAGACCACGGCGGAAGCGGAGCACATCCGCGCGACGATGGAGCAGGACGGCGCCGCGCTCGCCGAATTCTTCGCGTGGTTCGAGGACGCGCTCGGCCGCGAGCGCATCACGGAGCTGACCATCGACGAGAAGCTCACCGCCGCGCGGGCGCGTCGGCCGGGGTTCGTCACGCTCTCCTTTGGCACGATCGCGGGCTTCAACGCCAATGGCGCGATGCCGCATTACCGCGCGACCGAGGCGTCGCATGCGGTGATCGAGGGCAACGGCTTGCTGCTGATCGATTCGGGTGGCCAATACCTGAGCGGCACGACCGACATCACGCGCGTCGTGCCGGTCGGCGAGATCACGGCGGAGCACAAGCGCGATTTCACCATCGTGCTGAAAGGCACGATGGCGCTTTCCCGCGCGCGTTTTCCGCGCGGCATCCGCTCGCCGATGCTCGATTCGATCGCGCGCGCGCCGATCTGGGAAGCGGGCGTGGATTATGGTCACGGCACGGGCCACGGCGTCGGCTACTTCCTGAACGTGCACGAAGGCCCGCAGGTGATCTCGCACTACGCGCCCGCCGAGCCGTGGACGGCGATGGAAGAAGGCATGATCACGTCGATCGAGCCGGGAATCTATCGGCCGGGCAAGTGGGGCATCCGTATCGAAAATCTCGTGATGAATAAGGCGGCGGGCAAGACCGAGTTCGGCGATTTCCTCGAGTTCGAGACGCTGACGCTGTGCCCGATCGATACGCGCTGCATCGACCTGTCGCTGTTGCGCGAGGACGAGCGCGCCTGGCTGAACGCGTATCACGAGACGGTGCGGGCTCGCGTGTCGCCGCATGTGTGGGGGAAGGCGCTGGCGTGGCTCGAAGAACGGACGAAGGCGATTTGACCGACAGGAGCGGCGAGCGATGACCATCAAGGCAGTCGTATTCGATTTCGGCGGCGTGCTGATCGACTGGAATCGGGAATATCTCTACAAGCAGCTGATTCCGGACGAAACCGAGCGCCGCTGGTTCCTCGACAACGTCTGCAAGATGGAATGGGTCGTGCAGCAGGACGGCGGGCAGACGATCGAGGAAGGCACCGCCGAGCTGGTCGCGCGCCATCCCGAGCACGAAGCGCTGATTCGCGCCTTCTATGCGCGCTGGCCGGAGATGGTGGCGGGCGTGCTGGAGGAGGGCGTCGCGCTGGTCGATCGGCTGGATGCCGCGGGCGTGCCGCTCTTCGGCCTCACCAACTGGTCGGCGGAGACGTTCCCCTACGCTTGGGAGCGTTTCGACGTGCTGCGGAAGTTTCGCGAGATCGTCGTGTCGGGGCGCGTCGGGCTCGTGAAACCCGATCCGCAAATCTTCGCGCTGATGCGCGCGGAGATCGAAAGGCATCTGCCCGGCATTCAGCCGAACGAGCTCGTGTTCATCGACGACAGCCTGAAGAACGCGCAAACCGCCACCGCGCTCGGCTGGCACGGCATCCACTACACCGGCGCGCTGGAAACCGAGACGAAGCTGCGCGCGCTGAATCTGCCGGTCTGAAGGCTTAGGGGCAGTGCGCTATTGCCCGAGGAGATTCTTCAGCGCGTTGCCGATTCCCCGCACCGTGTCGCCCGCGCCCCGCGCGACGCCTTCCGCGCTCACGCCGAGCGCCTTCGCGAAGCCGGCCGCGAGCTTCTTCGAAAGACTCTCGCTCAGGGAGAACTTCGGATCGCGCAGATCGCCGTCGAGCACGAAATCGAGCTTGATCTGCTCCTTGCGGTCCTTCAGCGCGGCGATCGCGGCCTTGGTCGGAATCGAGAGGAACGTGTCGAGCGGATTGCCGCTGTCGCTGATCTGCAGGTGATTCAGCGTGAGCGTGCCGGGCGCGTGGATGCGGTAGTCCTTCACGGTCGAATCGACGGTCATGTCGATGGTGCCGCCCGTCACCGCCGCTTTGGCGCCGGCTTTCTTCAGCAGATAAGGATCGAGCGTCGCGACATCGACGTTGCGCAGCGTCACGCGCGTCTGCGAATCCTTGTTCGCGATCACCATCCAGCCGCCCCACGACACATTGCCGGTGTGCGATGGGCCCTTGATCGAGCCGGTCATCGAGAGGTTGGTGCGCTCGGTCAGCGCGGGCAGATGAATATGATCGACCGTGGCGCGCGCATCGCTGATCAGCACGCGATACGGCGGGTTCTGCACCGAGCCGTCGTAGAACTCCATCGAGCCGCGCTCGAACGACACGCGATCGATGAGCTTTTCCTCGCGAGCGTGCTCGTCGCGCGCGCGGCTGTCAGGCCTGGCGTCCGCTGCACTCGCGGTTTCCCTGAGGCCGGGCAGAATGCGCACGCGGCCATCGGCTGAGCGCACGATCGACAGATAGTAGTTGTCGACGCTCACGCTGCGCAGATGGATTGGCCGGGACACGAGCGAGCGCATGTCGACGTCGAGCACGATGCGCTCGGCGCGCATCGCGTCGCTGGCGGGCCAGTCCTTAGGGCCGCGCAGCCGCACGCGCGAGAGCGTCACGTGACCGAATCCGACGTCGATATCCTCCACCGAGCCGTCCGGACCGAGCGTCTCGATGATGCGCTCTTTCATCTGATGCACGACGAACAACCATCCGCCGATCGCCACGACGGCGAGCGCCACGACGATACCGATTGCCCAAAGCGCTCGCCGCCGCGCGCTCGATCCCGCCATCTGCGTGTATCTCCCGTGCAAAGCCGTCGGCGTAATGAAAGTGCCGCCAGAAAACGAAGTGGCGACCGCATCGTACACAGTCGCCACTTTCATGCCTGATGTCGGTGCGCGCGCCCGCACAGGCGCGCGATCTTTCTCCAGACGTTTGCGCGAGGATCAGCGCGTGATCGGCTTGTAACGCAGACGCTTCGGCTTCGCGGCTTCTTCGCCGAGACGCTTGCGCTTGTCGGCCTCGTATTCCTGATAGTTGCCGTCGAAGAACTCGACGTGCGAATCGCCTTCGAACGCGAGGATGTGCGTCGCGATGCGGTCGAGGAACCAGCGATCGTGCGAGATCACCATCACCGAGCCGGCGAATTCGAGCAGCGCGTCTTCGAGCGCGCGCAGCGTTTCGACGTCGAGGTCGTTCGAGGGCTCGTCGAGCAAGAGCACGTTGCCGCCCGCGATGAGCGTCTTCGCGAGATGCAGACGCCCGCGCTCGCCGCCCGACAGATTGCCGACGAGCTTCTGCTGATCGCTGCCCTTGAAGTTGAAGCGGCCGATATACGCCCGCGACGGCGTTTCGTACTTGCCGACAGTGAGCACGTCGGCGCCGCCCGAGATTTCCTCGAAGACGGTCTTGTCGCCGGCGAGCGCGTCGCGGCTCTGATCGACGTAGGCGAGATTGACGGTCGGCCCCTTGATGATCTCGCCCGAATCCGGCTGCTCCTTGCCGGTCAGCATGCGAAAGAGCGTGGACTTGCCGGCGCCGTTCGGCCCGATGATGCCGACGATCGCGCCCGCCGGAATCTTCATGCTCAGATCGTCGATCAGGAGACGGTCGCCATACGCCTTGCTGACGTTCTTGAACTCGATCACTTCATTGCCGAGACGATCGCCGACCGGAATGAAGATTTCCTGCGTTTCGTTGCGCTTCTGGTATTCCTGGCTATTGAGCTCCTCGAAGCGCGCGATACGCGCCTTCGATTTCGCCTGACGGCCCTTCGGGTTCTGGCGGACCCATTCGAGTTCTTTCTTGATGGCCTTCTGGCGCGCGGATTCGCTCGCTTCTTCCTGCTTCAGGCGTTCTTCCTTCTGGTCGAGCCAGCTGGAGTAGTTGCCCTTCCATGGAATGCCGTGGCCGCGGTCGAGTTCGAGAATCCACTCGGCGGCGTTGTCGAGGAAGTAGCGATCGTGCGTCACGGCGACGACGGTGCCCGGATAGCGCGTGAGGAACTGCTCGAGCCATTCGACGGATTCGGCGTCGAGGTGGTTGGTCGGCTCGTCGAGCAGCAGCATGTCGGGCTTTTGCAGCAGCAGCTTGCACAGCGCGACGCGGCGCTTTTCGCCGCCGGAGAGATGCTCGATCTTCGCGTCCCATGCGGGCAGGCGCAGCGCGTCGGCGGCGACTTCGAGCTGCTGCTCGGGGCTGCCGCCGTCGCTCGTCGCGAGGATGGCTTCGTACTTCGCCTGTTCGGCGGCGAGCTTGTCGAAGTCGGCGTCGGGTTCGGCGTAGGCGGCGTAGATTTCGTCGAGCTTCTTCTGCGCTTCGAAGACATCGCCGAGACCTTCCTCGACGGCCTGACGCACGGTCTGCTGCGGATCGAGTTGCGGCTCCTGCGGCAGATAGCCGATGTTCAGGTTCGGCATCGGCGTGGCTTCGCCTTCGATGTCCTTGTCGACGCCCGCCATGATTCTGATCAGCGTGGACTTGCCGGAGCCGTTCAGGCCGAGCAGGCCGATCTTCGCGCCGGGGAAGAACGAGAGGGAGATGTCTTTCAGGATCTGACGCTTCGGCGGGACGATCTTGCCGACGCGGTTCATGGTGAAGACGTATTGGGCCATGGAATTCGATTGAATACGTTGTGTGGAAGATGGACGCTGCGCGCCAGATCGCGGCGGGAACGAGAGCATTCGATGCGCTGATGTGCTCCCGGCGCCGCGGAGAATCAGCGGGGGCGGGATCAGATTCGCCATTGTACGTCCGCGCGGTCGATCAGTCCGCGCTCCGCCGCAGCGATGGTTCGATCTGCAAGCAGGGTGGTTCTCACGCGCATGGCGATATAGCATGATATCGGCGTCCGGTTCATGCTGTCGCCCGAAATGACTGTTATCGCTTTTGCAGCCCGCCGCCTATGCATCGTCTCGACGCACCCTTGACTCATGATCTGCCGCCGCTTCTGACCTTGCGCGTTTTCGAAGCAGTCGCGCGCCGCCTGAGCTTCGTTCGGGCAGCCGAAGAACTTGCCGTCACACAAAGCGCGGTCAGCCATCAGATACAGAAGCTCGAGCAACATCTGGGCGTATCGCTGTTCGTGCGTCGCACCCGGAGCATCGAACTGACGCCGGAAGGCGGCGTGTACTACGGGAAAGTGCGGCGCGCGCTCGAGTGCATCGCCGAGGGAACGAGGGAGATTCGCGGCAGCAAGGCGCGAATCACGTCTTTGAAGGTAAGTCTGCTGTCGTCGTTCGCAACACACTGGCTGGTGTTGCGGCTTGCGGAATTCAGCGTCGCGAATCCCGACATTCAACTGCAACTGATGCCATCGATCGAGCTGGCCAATGTGGGCGCGGGCGCAGCCGACCTCGCCATTCGATACGGAGAGGGCGAATGGCCCAATGTCAGGTCTTCGCTGCTGATGCGCGAGCGCCTGTCGCCGGTGTGCAGCGCGGAATATCTGGCGCGGCACGGTCCTTTCGCCAGCGCTGCCGATTTGCGCGACGGACCGCTACTCATGTCCTATGCACATCGGCACTTCGAATGGGATGCGTGGAGCGCCCTTAATAGATGCGACTTGTCGCGCATCCCGAAGATCATGCTGCATGACTACAACATTGTTCTAGAGGCTGCTGCTGCTGGGCAGGGTATCGCGATGGGTAGGCATCGATTGGTCGAGCGACGGTTGATCACGAAAACCCTTGTCGAAGCAATTCCCAATTCAACTTATGAGGGCTCGATCGGTTATTGGCTCGTATCGCCCGATGGTCCGCTCGATCAGAGCGCGGGAAGATTCGCCGATTGGATTCAGAAGGCAGGCGCTGCTCACGTGCTGGCTTCGTCCGGCGATGGCATCGATGAGCAGATTTGATGCATCGGATTCAAACATTTGATTTGTCGGTATACGTTATGTTTAGTTAGGATTACTGCTCCTTTCATGGGGCAATCATGCCGACTAGCATCTCGTCACGAGTCATCGCGCTCGGTGCACATCTTCCGGTCGCGAGTCGCCCGGTAGCCAACTATCTTGCGCATGTGCGGGTCGGCGACCTCTTGTTCATATCGGGGCAGGTACCACTGAAGGAGGGCAGGCCTGCGTTCGTGGGAACGATCGGCGACGCTTTGACGGTCGAAGATGGAATGCAGGCGGCGGAACTTGCCGCGCTGGGCGTGCTTGCTCAACTCGCCGATGCAACCGGCGACAAGCTTGAACGGATCGAAAGGGTCACGCGAGTCGGCGTGTTCATTTCATGTGTCGCCGGTTTCGAGCGGCAGAGTGTAGTTGCTGACCACGCGTCGAACCTGTTCGTCAATGTGCTCGGGGACAAAGGCCGGCATGCACGAACGGCGGTAGGGGTGGCCTCGTTGCCGTCGGGCGTCGCGGTCGAGGTCGACGCCATCGTTCAGTTACGCGGCTGAGACCTGAGATGGAACACGGTCACTGCCTTTCCCCGGACGACATTCTTGCGCTCCGTGCACGAACGCCTGGTTGCGCGCAAGTCGCCCACTTCAATCATGCTGGCGCGTCGTTGCCGTCGACGTCAACGCTGGATGCCATTACATCCCACCTTCATCTGGAGGCCCGACTGGGGCCGATGGAGGCTGGAGCGCGTGCTGCCGTTGCGGTCGAGGCGGCGCGCAGGAGTGCGTCTGCGCTGCTCAACGCAACGCCGGAGGAAATCGCCTTCACCGGCAGCGGATCGGCGGGCTGGGGCATGGCATTCGCGGCATTGGGACGTTGGCATCCGGGTGACCGCATTCTGGTAGGCCGGCAGGAGTGGGGGGGCAATCTTGCGACGATGTATCGGATCGCTGGCGCGTCCGGCGCACGCGTCGACGTGATTCCCTGCGAGGAAGATGGAAGCGTGTCCGTTCGAGCACTCGAAGAACTGATCGATTCGCGTGTGCGGCTGATCGCGCTCACTTGGGCACCCGCCAACGGCGGCCTCATCAATCCCGCGGAGGCGATCGGTCAGGTTGCGCGGCGCCATGGCATCCCGTATTTCATCGACGCGGGTCAGGCGCTCGGGCAAATGAACGTGGACGTACGCGCGCTCAATTGCGATGTCCTGAAAGGCGCTGCGCGCAAGTTTCTGCGTGGGCCACGGGGCACGGCACTGCTCTATGTGAAGCAGGCGGCGCTGTCTCGCTTCGAACCGCCGTACGTCGACGTGCTCTCCGCACCGCTCGACGGAATGACAGCCGTGTTGCGTGACGATGCGCGGCGCTTCGAAACCAGCGAGATGCCAGTTGCGCTGCTATGCGGCTTATCGAATGCGCTCAATGAAGCGCTCGACATAGGAATCGCTCGAATCGAGAGTCGGGTCAGGGCTCTCGCGCAAAGCATTCGAGGAAAACTGGCCGAGATTCCCGGCGTCGTCGTTCGGGATATCGGTAGCGTTCATTCTGCACTCGTGTCGTTCACGGTCGAGGGAATCCCGGCGTCAACGGTCAAGACCGAACTCGGGAGCCGAGGAATAAACGTCGGCGCGATCGGCGTTACGTACACGCCGTTCGATATGCGAGCGCGTGATCTCACCGAGATCGTCAGGGCTTCGGTCAGCTATCTGAACATCCCTGATGAAGTCGATGCACTCGTGGAAGCGGTCACCGAGCTGACGAAGAACCGGTCGTTTCATTGAAGAGGCGATGTTGTGATGTTCAAGTTGACCCTGATGCCTCAAAACCTTGAGGTTCACCTTCCCGCCAATAGTTCGTTGACCGAGCTCGAATTCGAATTGCATGGTCAGGAGTCGATTTCATTCGGTTGCCGCTCTGGCGCGTGCGGCGCGTGTGTGATCGAGGTCATGAGCGGCGCAGAGGCGCTCGGTGCTCGCGCCCCATGCGAGCGGAATTTTCTGGCGAGCCTGGGATTCGATGGCGAGCAATTCCGGCTGGCCTGTCAGTGTCGGCTTGCGGGCAACGCTGTCGTGTCGGCAGTCGCCGCACCCCGATAAGAGAACAGAAGGCAACGAACAAAGGATTGATTCATCTCGATGGATGAAGCCCGGCGCATCGACCGGCTTTTCATCGATCTTCCTGGAGGCAGAAGTGGTAAATCGCGTCAAGCATGTTGGGCTGGAACACAGGGTGCCGTTTTTGCATGCGGCGGCATCGGAAAAGTTGCGCGCAGAGATTGATTCGCTCATCGATCGCCAGATCGACCACTGGTACGAGACCGTGCCTTATGCGGCGCACCTTGAAGGCAAGACAGTGAACTCCGAGTACTACCGGCGGCATCTTATCGAGACCGCATGGCGAATCCGTCTTCTGAGGGTGTCGGAATCGAAGGCGCTCGCGGAGATTGCGAAGCGTAGCCCTGAAGCAGCGCAAGTCTGGGCGAACTACGAACGCGAGGAAATGCTGCACGACGAGTTGTTCATTCAGGATCTTGCACGCGCGGGTGTCTCGCGGGAGCAATTCCTGGCCACCGAACCGTATCTATCGACCAAGCTGCTGACCGGCTTCTTTTCCTATCTCCTCGATCACGAAGGGCCGCTTGGCGTCGTCGCCTACTCCTATCTCGTCGAATACGTGAACGTCAAACTGGAGCCGAAAAAGCTCCAGGCGCTGAAAGACTCCGTGGGCGAAGCCAACATCGCGGGACAGGTGTCGCATTCTCATACCGACATCAACGACGACCATCCCGGTGAGGTGTGGCAGGCCATTCGCCACCTGATTCGTAGCGACGACGATATTCAGAATTTGAAGCGTTACCTCGCCGAGCATCAGGCGGTGCTGGCGATGTACTTCAAGGAACTCCACGACGACAAGATTCTGAACCAGCAGCTCAAGGCGGCCTGATGGAGAACGCGGCGATGACACATGACGGCGTGTTGCTTCTCAGCCATTGCGGCTATTCCTTCATGGAGGATCTTGTTGCCGCGCTCGATGCACGCGGCCTGCGCAGCTTCGTGCTGTCGTCATCGCCGCTGTCCAGGCATCGGGTAAAGCGGCTCGACGAGTTGTCCCGCATGACTGCGCGACTCATCGCGACGGAGTCAAGCGAGTTGACTTGGGAAGATGTAAGGGCAGCGCTGGACGAGTTGCGCGAGAAAGGCGAGCGCGTTCTGGCTTGCATCTCCGTCTGGGAAGGCTACCGCGACTTGATGGCGCAGGCGAACGCGGAACTCGGCGTCGCCGACCTGTCTCCCGTCGAGGTACGCATGCTGCGCGACAAACTTGGCTTGCGAAACAGGCTAGCCGACGCTGGTCTCTCGAGGACGCGCGCGGTTGAACTGACTCGCGACAACTTCGAAGCACTGAAATCAGATGGAAGGCGCCATTTCGTGAAGCCGGTTTGTGGAATCGCGTCATACGGGGCCTTCACCTTGCGGAGCGAGTCCGAATGGAGCGATCTCGAGCGGATTTCGCGTGAAGCGCGACGGGACGAAACCTATCGCTCCGCATTCGGTGACGCTTTGACTTTCATGGCTGAAGACTATGTGCCGGGACGCGAATTCAGCTTCGAATTGCTCGCCGTCGACGGGCGTTTGCATACCGTCGCGATCCACGAAAAATGCGAAGTCACCGAAACGTCGGGCACGGTCCTCGAAGACTGCTGCGTAAGTCCGCCGATCTCCATCGACAGCGATGCATGCGCAGCCGGAATGAAATGGATAACGCAACAGTTCGAAGCGTTGGGCCTTCGATGGGGATGTTTTCATCTCGAAGCCCGATACGACGGCTCCCGATGGGATCTGATCGAGATCAACCCGCGCGTGGGGGGATGCCTGATTTCACCGAGCGTGAAGGCGTTGAATGGCGTGGCCAGCATGCTGGAAATGTGGCTCGATCTTCTGATCGAGTCCGCAAGCAGGGATGCCGCGAAGGTTGAGAAGTTCAATCGGAAGCTCGGGGCGCTTTCCTATCGGAGCGACGGCGTGCCCTTGTGCGACCACGAAACTTTCTTCCGGGCGTATTTCGCCAGACCGGGACGCCTCGAGTTCGTCGGTCTGCGCAATGTCGAACCTGCGCCGATCGCGAGCCAGTTGTTTCTAAAGGCGGGAGACGACATCGAACAAGTTTCCAGGGAGGTATTCCTCGGTCAGTTGCTATGGAGCCTGCCGCGAAATCGAGGCAAGACTCAAGTGCCGCATCTCATGCGTGTATCTGCTGAAGCCGTCGAAGTGCGCTACGCGGTGGAGGGTCGATTAGAGGCCGCATCAAACAGTGAAGCCTTCGAGAGAACGCTATGAACGGCCGCCGCGAAAAACTCCTGATCGTCGACTACAACCTGTCGCGCGTTGCAGATGTCGCGCATATGCGTGACTACGCTCGTTGTCGCTACAACGTCGACACCTTGCTGGTGCGCGGCAACCCGGGCGAGATGGATGCGCGTTTGTGCGATCACGTCGTCGGGGTCGATCCGTTATTGCCCGACTTCGTCGCACAGGCCTGTGAAGCGCTGTCTCCCTGGCGAGATCACATTCGTGGCGGCATCGTGTTTTCCGACAACGCGGTCCAAAGCGGCGCCGCATTGCTCGAGCGAATCGGGTTGCAGGTGGATTCCGCATCATTGGCCCTTGGCGCATTCAGCAAGTTCGAATACCGGCGCGCGGAAGCGCGTTGTCGCGACCTGCTCGAGTCCCAGCGCGTGATGACGCCGAACTGCGTGTTGATCCGGTCTCTGGAGGAACTCCGGCAATTTGCGGAGGCGCATCCCGAGGGGTTCGTCATCAAGCCTTCGTGCGAAGGCAATAACCGCGGCGTCGTGATGATGCGACCCGGAGACAGCTTGGTCTCCGCGCTGGAGGAGCTCACTCCTTATCTGGCTGCAGGCGTGATTTGCGAGCAAGTTATCCCATACCGAAGAGAATATTCGTTCGACGGACTAGGTGGACTGTCGTTCATCACCGAGAAAGTGAGTGCCTCGGGGCGGTATCCCGTAGAAGTCGCCCAGGTTCTTCCCGCCCGACTCGGGCGGTTGGAGCAAGAAACGATACGTCGCGCCGGTGAGTGTGCGAACTGGCTCGTCGGTCAACGTGACGGTCCGTTCCACAACGAAATCAAATTGAGCGACGACGGCATGTTTGCCGCTGTCGTCGAACCCAATCGCCGCCCCGCGGGAATGAAAATATGGTCGCTTGCGGCGTTGGTCTATGGCATCGATTTCTATCATCTCTGGATCGATTCCGTGTTGGGCGATGGATTCAGACCTTCGACTCTGGAAGCGAGGTGTCAGGCGGCGACAGTCATGCTCGGCGTGAAGCACGACCGTTGGTTCGCACCGTCCGATGTAGCGAGTGGCAGCGAGATATTTCCGGCCGCGCTCGAGCGGACCGCAAGACAATTTGGTCTGCCGGATGACGCATTGCGTTCGGTCGAGTTCTCATGGCTGAGCCAGGAGCGACGGTATGTGCCATCGATTGCGCGGGACAACAGCGACTTCGTCGCGAGCGCCTGCGTGTCGCTTCATGAATCGAGTGTGAGTATCGGCGACATCGTGTCCAGTTTGCGCGAGCGCTGGACCGAGGCGTTGGAGTCCGCCATGCCTGCGGACGTATCGATTCGCGAAGCGGATATCCCGGTTCGGAGATTCGCCTGAGTGGAGAGGTCAATGAAAATCCTGATCCTGCATCGGATTCCCTATCCGAAGATCGACTATCACCGAGGCATTGATCACGAACTGCACGAGGTAACCTATTTCGGCACGAAGAATGCGCTCGCTACGCTGCCGAGCGGGCTGCGTTGCCAGGCAATTGAGCGAGCGGGAAGCGCATCGGCACTCGAAGAAGCGAAGCAATGGCTGAGCACGAACCCGCGGCACTTCGATCGCATCATCTCGCTGTCGGAATACGAATTGCTCGACGCCGCGTACCTGCGGGAATGGCTTGCTCTCCCAGGGGCTGCCGTCGAACAGGTCAGACTGGCCCGTGACAAGATCTTGATGAAGGAGGCCGTCTCGCGAGTGGGTATTCGTGTGCCGCATTTCCTTTCCCTGCCGGAATTCATCGCGTCGGCCGGACGTGTTCCATGGAGGGCAGGCACCGTACTCAAACCTCACAGCGGCGCGTCCAGCGAAGAAGTCATCGTCTTTAAGAGTCCGGAAGCTGCAATTTCCGCGATCACCTCGAGGCGATCCGGCGCTGCTCGTCTGGATACTGCGCAGAGCAATCAGAGCGAGTATGAAGTCGAGGAATTCATCAGTGGAGCAATCCTGCATTTCGATGGGCTGGTCCGTAACGGGACCGTGCTGACGATCACCGCCAGTGAATACGTGGGCAATTGCCTCGCATTCGCGAACGGAGAGCCGCTCGGCTCCTATCACTATCCCATCCGCCATGACGAGCGCGCTTGGGTGGAGCGCGCACTGGAAGCGACCGGCATCCGAAACGGAAGTTTTCATCTGGAAGCTATCCGTCACGGTTTGGATCTGGTGTTTCTGGAAGTGGCGAACCGAGTGGGTGGCGCGGACGTTGTCAGGACGTTCGAACTGGCTACAGGCGTGCATCTGCCGTCGCAGGAGTTGCGGATCCTGATCGATGAACACGCAGACCTGTCAGCGCGGACGTCTTCGACCGGACTTTGGCACGGATGGTTCGTATATCCGGGACATCATCTAAAAGATCGAACCCATCGCGGGTTCGACGGACTCGATGTTTTCCGAGTAAGTCCGTCCATCGTTCATTGGCATGAACTGAGCGCCGGCGCACCATTGGCTGCGAATATTACTTATCAGGCGCACGAGGTCCCGCTCGCCGGCGTCATCGCCACGACCCGCGCGGAGAAAACCCGCGAATGGATGGAAGGTCTGTTCGAGTCCGTCTCATATAGCAACGTGACTTTGCCGTGCGTCGGCGCGGAGGTTTGATGAATCTGTTTCTGCTGGCCACTTTCGTCTATCGCTTTGCCAACGGTTTGCTGTTCCTGGCTGTGGCGTGGAATCTCGTACGTTCCGGCAATGGCGGAGCGATGCCGTTGGCATTGTCGGCCATCGGCGGTTTCCTGCCTGCCGTTGTTGCGGCGCCATTTGCTCGTCAACTGCTAGAAAGAGTTGATCCGCGCAAACTCACGCTGTGGGGAATCGCTGGACTCTGCGCCAGCGCAGTGGCGTTCATTCCGTTACTTCACGTGCTCTTTGGCGTTTTGGCGATCAACTTCCTCGTGCTGTCGATCTTCTTTCTGCTCGAAGGCGCATGGGATGCACTCCTGGCTGCGACCGCGAACCGTCTGCCATCGAAGCAAGGTGACACGCTCAACTCGCGCCAGAGCGCCGCCACGCAGGCCGGGCTCATGCTTGGCGGTTTGCCTGTCGGCTTGCTCATTCGACACGGCGGAATTGACGCGCCGTTTCTTGCCGCTGCGGTGCTTTACATCGTCACGCTATTGCTCTTCACTCATCCATCGCTTCGCAGCAACTCGGATGAGACGCGACGCGACCTGGTAAAAGGGGCCTCGCAGCCGCTGACCGTGCTCGACGAGCCGCCGAACGCGCCTGCCTGGACGACCGTCGCCACGCTCGCGCTCGTCTGGCCGTGCCTCACGCTCGTCAATATGGCCGTGCCGCTGACCGCCAATACTCAGGGTCATGGCACCGTCGAGCACGCCGCACTGCTGGATGCATTTATCGGACTCGGCATGGCGTGCATCGGTGTTCTTTACGAGAGACTGATGCGTCTCTCTGCCCGATGGCAAAGGTACGTGATCGTCACGGCGGCAGCGTTCATGCCGTTGCCGTTCCTGGCGTTGCTGACGATTTCATATACGCTTCCCGTGCTCTGCGCTGCGTTCTTTCTTTGTGGCATCGGATTCGGCATGTTGCGCGTCAGCTTGAGAAAGCAGCTTATCGCGACGCAGCCTGCGCGCCGGGTGGGGCAGATCGTCGCGTCATGCAACGCGTACGGTTTCCCGATCCTGGCAATGCTCGCTCTGCTTTACGCGCGAAGCTGGAACTTTGGACCCTGGGTCCCGCTAGCGGCCTTTTTCGCCATGGCAGTGGTTGGCGTCTCCGCTTTGTTGGGCGGCGCAACCGCGGAGCGCGTGCGCTCGCGCGCAACACCCGAGGTAGGTTGACGCCGGCCCTGAAGGGTTCTCCGGCTGGCCGGCGCGCTCAAAGGCGTGACCGGCCCAAAGTCATTCGAGGATGCGTCGCACCCAAATCCATTGCGCCATGCCACCATGCCGCGAACACGTCCCGCTGTGATGCTGGCTGAAGCTGTACGTGCCGTCGCGGCGCTGGGCGGTCGCGCCTTGCGGGACTGCGCCAGATCCTGAGTGCGCCGATGAATGAGCGACGCGGCCGCAAAGGCGCGCATCGGCGCTTGTCTCTTCATCTTCTTGTTCTCTCGTTGTTGTTATCGATCGTGCATCGCTGCGCTGCCTCGTCCGCACAAGAAAAAAGCGGAGTCCCTTTATCGGGCGCTCCGCTTTGCGAGGCAAGCTGCTTTGACAGTTCTTGACGCTCAGACGTTAAACAGGAAGTTCATCACGTCCCCGTCGTGCACGACGTATTCCTTCCCTTCCGCCCGCATCTTCCCGGCTTCCTTCGCGCCTTGCTCGCCCTTGTAAGCGATGTAGTCATCGAACGAAATGGTCTGCGCGCGGATGAACCCGCGTTCGAAATCGGTGTGAATCGCACCGGCCGCCTGCGGTGCCGTATCGCCGATATGAATCGTCCACGCGCGCACTTCCTTCACGCCCGCGGTGAAATACGTCTGCAGCCCGAGCAGCTTGAACCCCGCGCGAATCACGCGATTCAGCCCCGGCTCGTCCATGCCCATGTCGGCGAGGAAGTCCTTCTTGTCGGCGTCGTCGAGATCGGCGATTTCCGCTTCGATCGCCGCGCACACGGCGACCACCGGCGCGTTTTCCGCGTCCGCATGCTTGCGCACCGCGTCGAGATACGGATTGTTCTGGAAGCCGTCTTCCTTCACGTTCGCGACGTACATTGTCGGCTTCGACGTGATCAGGCACAGCGGCTTGATGAGCAGTTGCTCTTCGTCGTTCAATGAAAGCCCGCGCACCGGTTTCGCCTGATCGAGCTGCGCGCGCACCTTGTCGAGCACGGCGACGAGCTTGATCGCTTCCTTGTCGTTGCCCGACTTCGCCGCCTTCGAGTAGCGCGCGAGCGCCTTCTCGACGGTTGCCAGATCCGCGAGCGCGAGTTCCGTGTTGATCACCTCGATGTCCGAGATCGGATCGATCTTGCCCGCGACGTGGATCACGTTCTCGTCTTCGAAGCAGCGCACGACATGCGTGATCGCGTCCGTTTCGCGGATGTTCGCGAGGAACTGGTTGCCGAGACCTTCGCCCTTCGACGCGCCCGCGACGAGCCCCGCGATATCGACGAACTCGACCACCGCCGGCAGGATGCGCTCCGGCTTCACGATTTCGGCGAGCGCCTGCAGGCGCGCGTCCGGCACTTCGACCACGCCGACGTTCGGCTCGATCGTGCAGAACGGATAGTTCTCGGCGGCGATGCCCGCCTTGGTCAACGCATTGAAAAGTGTGGACTTGCCGACGTTGGGCAAGCCGACGATGCCGCATTGGAGGCTCATGGAATCCTTCGAACTGGTGAGACGGCGCGGGCCGCGCGGGTTTCGTCAAAAATGGTGCGCAAAGGGCGGAAGAAATCGCTCGCCCATGCTGCGGCCGCATCGTGCGGCCGGGCAAACCGCTATTGTACCGCCGCGCCACACGCCCAAGCGTCGCACGGCCGACTCGCGCCCCACCGCCGGACCCCTTCAACCCCCGCGGCTATAATGCCCGCATGACTTCGCACCCTCTGAAATTCCACGCTGTCGTCGTCGGCGGCGGGCTCGTCGGCAAGACGGCCGCGCTCGCGCTCGCGCAATCGGGCCTGCGCACCGCGCTCGTCGCGGCGCGCGCGGCGGGCCTGCCGCCGGGCGCCGCGTTCGATTCGCGCATCTACGCGCTGTCGTCGAGCTCGCAGACGCTGCTCGAGCGGCTGCGCGTCTGGCAGGCGCTCGACCGCTCGCGTCTCGGTCCCGTGTTCGACATGCGCGTTTTCGGCGATGCCCACGCGGAACTGCACTTTTCGGCATTCCAGGCGTCGGTGCCGCAACTCGCGTGGATCGTGGAATCGTCGCTGATCGAGCAATCGCTCGATGCCGCGCTGCGCTTCCAGCCGAGCCTCTCCTGGTTCGAATCGCGCGCGCAGGGCATGACGGTCGAGGCCGACGCGGCGCACGTCGCGCTCGCGAGCGGCGAAATGCTCGAAACCGATCTGATCGTCGGCGCCGATGGCGCGCATTCCTGGGTGCGCGCGCAAATGGGCGCGAAGATGAATCGCCGCGATTACCGGCAAACGGGCGTCGTCGCCAATTTCAAGGCCGAGCGGCCGCACGGCGAAACCGCCTATCAATGGTTTCGCGATACCGAGATCATCGCGCTCCTGCCGCTGCCGGGCGACCACGTCTCGCTCGTCTGGTCCGCGCGCACGGAGCACGCGGACGAACTGCTCGCGCTCGATCCCGCGCAACTCGCGGCACAGGTCGAAGCGGCGACGCAAAACATGCTCGGCACGCTCGACTGCGTGACGCCTGCGCTTGGCTTCCCGCTCGGGCTGCAGACCGTCGACCGGCTGATCGCGCCGCGCGTCGCGCTCGTCGGCGACGCCGCGCATCTGATTCATCCGCTCGCGGGGCAGGGCATGAATCTCGGCCTGCGCGACGTGGCTGCGCTCGCGGATGTCATCGCGAACAAGGAGTCGTTCCGCGATCTCGGCGACCCGATTCTCCTGCGCCGCTACGAACGCGCGCGCCGCGAGGACATCCAGAAGCTCATGTTCGCGACCGACGGCCTGCAGCGGCTCTTTTCGGTGCCGGGCACGCTCGCGCGTGCCATCCGCAATACCGGCATGGCGTTCGTCGGCGCACAGCCGCTCGTCAAGCGCTGGCTGGTATCGGCGGCGCTCGGTTGAAACGGTCCGTTGATATTCCACCCGCGCGGCACGCGCGCCACGTCAGGCGACTCACAGGAAACCGCATGAAAACGACATTCCGCTTTGCACTCGTGACGGCCGCGGCGCTTGCCGTCACGCTCGGCATCGGCTGTTCGGCGCAGGCCGACCAGACGACCGACAAGATCAAGGCGACGCTCGAATCGCGCATGGGCGACGCGACCATCAAGAGCATCGAAAAGACGCCCGTTCCGGGTCTCTACGAAGTGAATCTCGGCTCGCAGATCGTCTATAGCGACGCGACCGGCAATTACGTGCTGATCGGCGATCTCGTGGATACGCGCAGCAGCAGGAACATCACCGAAGCGCGGCTTTCGGAAACCAACAAGATCGACTTCACGAAGCTGCCGTTCGAAAACGCGGTGAAGGTGGTGAAGGGCAACGGCAGCCGCAAGATCGCCGTGTTCTCCGATCCGAACTGCCCGTACTGCAAGCAGCTCGAATCGACGCTCAAGTCGATCGACAACGTGACGGTCTACACCTTCCTGTATCCGGTGCTCTCGCCGGATTCGACCGCGAAGTCGAAGTCGATCTGGTGCTCGAAAGATCGCGGCATGACGTGGGAGGGCTGGATGCTCGACCACAAGGCGCCGGCCACCACGGCGAATTGCGACACGACCGCCATCGACAAGAACCTGAAGCTCGGCCGCTCGATGAACGTCACCGGCACGCCGACCGTGTTCCTCGCGGATGGCCGGCGTCTGCCGGGCGCCGTGCCCGCCGACCGGCTGGAAAAGGAACTGTCCGCCGCGCACTGAGCGCGAATCGAAAGGAAGGGAGGCGCGCCATGCGCCTCTCGTGTTTTTACGGCCATGCTTTTGCGAAAGCGCCGCGTAATCCGGCAATACTCGCAGGCGAAACGCGCAGGTAAAACGCGCAAGCAAGGCTCCGGGCGCAGCAATGCGCGCCCAGAACAAGAACAAGGACATCGCGATGACTCAGCTCGTTCAACCGATGCAGCCCGTACGCTATAGCATCGTTCCGAAAAACCCCGCCGCGCATCTCTTCGAAGTGACGCTGACCGTGACCGAACCCGATCCGGCCGGGCAGCGCTTCATGCTGCCGGTCTGGATTCCGGGCAGCTACATGATCCGCGAGTTCGCGCGCAATATCGTGACGCTGCAGGCGTTCAACGCCGCGGGCCGCAAGATCGCCATCGAGAAGATCGACAAGCACGCGTGGCAGGCCGCGCCCGTCGACGGCCCGATCACGCTGCGCTACGAGGTCTACGCGTGGGACATGTCGGTGCGCGCCGCGCATCTCGACGACACCATCGGCTTCTTCAACGGCACGAGCGTCTTTCTCGCCGTTGAAGGGCGGTCCGGCGCGCCGTGCATCGTCGATATCGAGCCGCCGCAGGGCGGGGCGTATCGCAGCTGGCGCGTCGCCACCGCCCTTCCGGAGGCGCGCGGCACGAAGCGCTACGGCTTCGGCACGTATGAGGCGGCGAACTATGACGAACTCGCCGATCACCCCGTCACGCTCGGGGAATTCGCGCTCGGCGGCTTCACCGCGCACGGCGTGAAACACGACATCGTGATCTCGGGGCGCGTCGTCAATCTCGACATGAATCGTCTGGCGGCGGATCTGAAGCGCGTCTGCGAAGCGCAGATCGCGCTCTTCGAGCCGCGCACCAAGAAAGCGCCGGTGGATCGCTATGTGTTCATGACCGTCGCCGTCAGCGATGGTTACGGCGGGCTCGAACATCGCGCCTCGACGGCGCTGATCTGCAATCGCACGGATCTGCCGGTGCAGGGCCGCCCCGAGATGACCGAGGGCTATCGCACCTATCTCGGCCTGTGCAGCCACGAGTATTTCCATACGTGGAACGTGAAGCGCATCAAGCCCGCGACGTTCGCGCCCTACGATCTGTCGCAGGAGAATTACACGACGCTGCTGTGGCTCTTCGAAGGCTTCACGTCCTATTACGACGATCTGATGCTCGTGAGGAGCGGCCTCATCACGGTCGGCGACTACTTCAACCTGCTCGGCAAGACGATCGGCGGCGTGCTGCGCGGTGCGGGGCGTCTCAAGCAATCCGTCGCGCAAAGCTCGTTCGATGCCTGGGTGAAGTACTACCGCGCCGATGAAAACGCGCCGAATGCGATCGTCAGCTATTACCAGAAGGGCTCGCTCGTCGCGCTGGCGTTCGATCTGTCGATTCGCGCGCAAACCGATAACCGCAAGTCGCTCGACGACGTTATGCGCCTGCTCTGGCAGCGTTACGGCCGCGATTTCTATCACGGCAAGCCGCGCGGCATTCTCGAGGAAGACGTCGAGGCGCTCTTCGCCGAAGCGACCGGCGCCGATCTGCGCTCGCTGTTCCGCGACGGCGTGCGCGGCACGCGCGACCTGCCCCTCGACGCGCTGTTCGAGCCGTTCGGCATCGCGCTGGCACCGGACCTGCCGGGCAACGGCGCGGCGCTCAAGCCGTCGCTCGGCGCGCGGGTGCGTGGCGGCGCGGATTGCACGCTCGCCGTCGTCCACGAGGGCAGCGCGGCGCAGAAGGCGGGATTGTGGGCGGGCGACGTGCTCGTCGCGATCGACGGGCTGCGCGTCACCGGCTCGAATCTCGACGGCCTGCTGTCGCGCTATCTGCCGGGCGGGAAGGTGGAAGTGCACGCGTTCCGCCGCGACGAGCTGCGCCGCACCGAGCTGAAGCTCGACGCGCCGGAGGTCTCGCGCTACGTGCTGACGGCCATCGACGGACGCGGCCCGTCGAAGCAATGGCGCGAGCGCTGGCTGAAAGGCTGACTCCGGGAATCGGGGCGGATTGTTCTACCGGTGCAACGATCCGTCACGAGCAGACGGCTTTTTCCCGGGCGTCGAAAGACCAAGAATGCTTCCTAAGCCGGGCGCCGACGGTGCCCGAAACCCGAATACGGAACAGGAAGCCATCATGACGACGATTTTGCAAATCAACTCCGCCGCCCGTTCGCAAGGCGCTCAATCGACGCTGCTCGCCGACGAACTGACCGCGAAACTGCAACAAAGCAACCCGGGTGCGAAGGTGGTCGTGCGCAATCTGCTGGCCGAAAGCCTGCCGCACCTCGACGACGCGACCCTCGGCGCATTCTTCACGCCCGCCGAACAGCGCAGCGCGGAACAAGCCGCCATCAACGCGAAGAGCGAAGCGCTGATCGCCGAGCTGCAAGCGGCGGACATCGTCGTGATCGCGGCGCCGCTGTACAACTTCGGCATCTCGTCGCAACTGAAAGCCTACTTCGACTGGATCGCGCGTGCGGGAATCACGTTCAGCTATACCGCGAACGGTCCGGAAGGCCTGGTCAAGGGCAAGAAGGTGTTCGTCGTCTCGGCGCGCGGCGGCAAGTACGTCGGCACCCCGCACGATTCGCAGACGCCGTATCTCAAGTCGTTCCTCGGCTTCCTCGGCATGACCGATGTGGACTTCATCTACGCCGAAGGCCTGAGCATGGGGCCGGAAGCGGCCGGTGCGGCGCTGGCGTCGGCGCGCGAGGCGATCGCGGCGCTGTAAGCGGTTTCCGCGCAAGCAAGGAAAGCTCGCAAGTCAAGCTGCACCCCAAGGTTCGGACACCGACGGTCCGAGCTTTGGGGTGTTTTGCATGGCGAGGCGCCTGATACCTGCATCGGTGAAGAACCCCGCCACGAAAAAGAGCCTCAGCGCGCAGAGGCGGCGAACCTGAAAGAGCCTGATGTGCTGACCGAATGCCAGGCAGCGCAAAAGAAGAAACATACGTAGCGATCGGGCTGTGCGGCGACGCGCCGCGTCTCGGCCCAGCCATCTCAATCCAGCGCACGCTTGCCCATCAAGCCGCGCGCCATCGGCGCACTGCTGCAAATAAATAACCATCCCGCGCCATCTCAGCGATTGAACGGATACCACGGTTGCTGGGAACACCCTTTGTTACACCTTTTCTGTAACGGCAGGCACTATGACGATTGCCGGACAAATAAAGGAGTGCAAAGTAAATGAAAGTCAAAGAGACGAAGGCAAGGTTATACGAGCTCGACCTTCCCGTCAGCGGCCGGCTGCGGCATGACGAAAGTCGATCGGGCATCGAACTGCGACAATTCGCGCATAGAGCCAGCAACGGCGTTGGTCATCCCGTGAACCCGATAACGGGCATCAAGTTTCTTACAGGCGAAGAAGATCTGGATTTCTCGCTGTTCGGACCTATTACACTGCACTGGCAGCGCAGCTACTTTTCGAATCTGGCGAGCGACGGGTGGCTCGGACAAGGGTGGCAGTTGCCATTCTCAATGTGCCTGAAGCGCATGGGCGATGCGGTTACGCTAACCGATTCGCAATGTCACGATATCCCTCTGCCTCAACTCGCGCCTGGGGAAACCAAGTCGCTTCCCGACATCGGTTTTCACGTCCGCCGCGAAGGCAATGGGTGTTACCACCTGATTTCAGCCGATCACAGCACTTTTCACCGGTTCGCGCCTTTGGCGCTTGACGCGGAGAATCCACAAGGCGAGCACGGGGATTTTTTGCCGCTGGTCAGCGTCGGCGACCAGTTCGGCGCCCATATCCGCTTTCTGTATGGCGACGATGGTCTTCCGACGCGCATAGTCGATGCGGTCGGCCGTGTCCTGCCGTTGCAGTACGTCACCCGGCGGCTACCTGACGGACGAGAGGTCAGCCGGCTCCGGCAGATCACGCTTTGCAGCGATTCGAGCTTGGTGGCGGACAATGGACATTCGGGGAAAGTACTCGTCACTTACGACTACTCACCCGAGGGGGAGCTGATTCGCGTGCGAAATGGCGAAGGACAAGCCGTGCGCGAGTACCGGTATCGCAACTATGTTCTGATTGAACACAGCCAGCCTGGCGCGCTCGTGTCACGCTACGAATACGATCAGTGCAGCCCGCAGGGCAAGGTGCTGCGAATCGAAACGAATACTGGCGAGAGCTGGCATTTCCGCTATCTGCCGGGCAAGACGGAAGTAGTGAACGCGCTGGGAGAGACTGCGCATTACCTCTTCGACGAGAGCAACGCGCTAGTCGGGTATGTCGACCCGGCGGGCAACTTCAGCAAAACAGACTATGACGCGGCAGGCAATCCTGTATGCCACATCGATGCGGCGGGCCGCACGCACCTGAGTACCTACGACGTCTGGGGCAACATCACGTCGACCACTGATCCTGCGGGCGCACGTATCGAAGTCCTGTACCACCCGAAGTGGCGACGACCCACCCTCGTGGTGGATCCGGCGGGAGCTGCCACGCGTTTCGAGTACGACGCGACGGGCAACCTGATTCGCCGGACCGACGCGCTTGGACACATCGTCGAATACGGCTGGGACGATCGCGGGCATGTCAGCCGGATCACCGATGCACATGGCCGTGTCCAGACGTTTGAATACGACGCCCGCGGACAGATGACGAGCCATACCGACTGTTCGCGACGGACCACGCAATACGGTTGGGATGATTTCGGTCACCTGCAGTCCGTGACCAATGCGGCGGGAGAAACGACCCATTACCAATGTGATCAGCGTGGGCGCGTCACGGCAGTTCAACGTGCAGACGGCAACAAGGAGCTATTCATCCGCGATCTGCATGGGCGTCTCATCGCACACACAGACGCAAACGGCGCACGGACGCGGTGGGAGCTGACGGCAGATGGACTGCCCGCGTTGCAGACGGATGCGCAGGGACATTGCGTGCACTACGAGTACGACGCTGCGCGACGTATGTGCCGGATGACCAACCAGAACGGGGCGCAGTGCTCGTTCAGCTACGATGCAGCCGGTCGTCTGGTTTCGAAACGTGGCTTTGATGGTCGCGTGACGTCGTACCGCTACGACGCGTCGGGGCTACTGACCGAGCGACTCGAACCGGTCACGCAGGCGAGGTCAACTGTCGCGCCGCGAGACGACGAGGGTTCAAAGACGTTGCGCACGATGTATCAGCGCGATCAGGCAGGGCGTGTCATTGCCATCGTCACTACGCGTGCGGACGGAGCCCGTACCGAGCGGAGTACGTGGAGATATGATGCGGCTGGTCGCCTCATCGAGGCGTGCAATGATTGCTGCCGACTCGAACGCAAGTACGACGCTTTGGGGCGGCTGATCAGTGAGACCACTCACGTCGCGGGGCGCACTCTGTCGCTGGCCTATGACCACGACGCACTCGGTAATCATGTTCAAACTACGCTGCCCGACGGCCGCATTCTCAACTACCTTTACTACGGGCCGGGCCATCTGCACCAGATCAACCTCGACGGAGAGTTGATCACGGATATTGAACGGGACGCCTTGCACCGGGAAGCGAGTCGCACGCAGGGTCGACTCGTCAGCCACTACCGATACGACGCCGTCAATCGGCTGGTCGCGCAGCACGCGGTCACAACGCAAGCGGATGATGCGTATCGAGTCGTTTCTCGCGAGTATGAATTCGACGCTGCAAACAATTTGCTGCGGCTGACGGATATGCGCGGCGGGACGCGCGAGTATCGATACGATGCTCTCGGCCGGCTCGCTCGGACCGGCCGGGAAAGATTTACCTTCGATCCTGCCGGAAATATGCTCGACGGGCCTGCTGCGCCTCCAGTATGCAACGACCGGGTCGCACGATTTGAGGAGATCCGGTACGTCTATGACTCGCACGGCAACGTCACGGAAAAATCCGCCGGCAGGAGTCGGTGCATGCATTTCGATTATTCGCCTTCGCACCGCATGGAGCGCGCGCGCGTCAGCGGCATCACAGGCGAGCAGCACTTCGAGTATGGCTATGATGCACTGGGCCGGCGAGTCTGGAAGAAGGATGACTCGGGCACGACATTCTTCATGTGGGAAGCCAACCGCCTGCTTGGCGAGACGCGCGATGACTTTACCGTGGTCTACGTGTACGCGCATAACAGCTTCGAGCCGCTGGCGCAAATCGAGTCACGCGCGAACGGCGCGAAGCATGCAACGATTCTTTACTACCACACGGATCAGATCGGTATGCCGATCGAATTGACGGATAGCGAGGGGCGCGTGCAGTGGCAGGCCGCATATAACGCCTGGGGCAGTACGCGGATCCAGGAAATGAGGCGCAATGTCCATCAGCCGCTACGCTTCCAGGGTCAGTATTTCGATGCCGAGACCGGGCTGCACTACAACCAGCACCGCTACTACGATCCGGACATCGGGAGGTTCACCACACAGGATCCGTTGGGAATGACGGGCGGCATCAATCTTTATCGTTATGCGCCGAACCCGAATGCATGGATTGACCCGTTGGGTCTTCAGGGCGTCGATTTGAACTGCTTTCCGCCGGGTATTGACAGGGCTACCGCCGGTCGTATTCCAACCGATCCGAACGTATTCTCGGTCGCCGGCCATGGAAACTGTCAGGGAATGATGGCACCGAACGGCCAGATGCTGTCCGCTGCGGACCTTGCACAACGGATACAGCAGCACCCGAGGTACCAGCCGGGCATGACGGTCCAATTGCTGGCCTGTGAAACCGGGAGGGGACAGAACTGCTTCGCTCAGCAGTTGGCTAATAGCCTCAATACGAATGTGGTGGGCACTAACGGAACCATTTGGGCGTCGTTACGCAGCAGCACGCTCGCCGTCACTGGTTGCTGGATCAACTTCAGACCGCGGATCTGAGATCGGGATCATCCCTGGGCAGGCGGTCGCCTCACTCTTCCCTCGGCGAGCCCCCTCGCGTGCAGCGCTTTTCAGGCGGGGCGGCCGGGCTCGGCGGGCAGGCGCCAGTCGATCGGCTCGCGCCCGTGCTTCGTCAGATATTCGTTCGCCAGCGCGAAATGTCCGCAGCCGAAAAAACCGCGATACGCCGACAACGGCGAAGGATGCGCCGCCTCCAGCACGCAATGCGACTTGCCCGTGCCTTCGATCAGGCCGCGCTTCGCCTGCGCATGCGCGCCCCACAGCATGAACACGAGCCCATCGTGACGCTGCGCCATTTCGTGGATCAGCGTATCGGTGCATTGCTCCCAGCCGCGTTTGGCGTGACTGCCGGCGCGGTCGCGCTCGACCGTCAGCGACGTGTTGAGCAGCAGCACGCCTTGCTTCGCCCAAGAATCGAGACAGCCATGCGCGGGCGCGGGGAAACCGAGGCTCGCGTGAATTTCCTTGAAGATGTTGCGCAGTGACGGCGGCGGACGCACCGGCGCGGGCACCGAGAACGCGAGACCGTGCGCTTGCGGCGCGCCCTTGTCCTCGCCGTGATACGGGTCCTGGCCGAGAATCACGACCTTCACGTCGCCGGGGCTCGTGAGACGCAGCGCGCGGAATACGTCGGCGGGATAGACCGTCTTGCCGGCGGCGCGCTCGGCGTCGACGAACGCGCACAGCGCCGCATAGTGCTTACCGTCGATGAACGGCTTCAGGTGCTTGCGCCAGTCGGCGGGCAGCGCGTCGAACTGGCTCTCGAGCGTCGTGAAGTCCGGGGCGGGCGCGGGTTCGTTCTCCGCGAAGAGGGAAGGCTGTCGGTTCATGCTCATGCTCGCGGTCAGGCGTCGCGGTTCTTGCCTTCGGGCTGCTCGCGCAGGAGATAGCCGCGCTGAGCCTTGCTGAGGTCCTCGGGAACGAGTTCGGGAAACGCGCCGCGCAACTCCGCGGCGAGCATCGAAAGCGCGCTTTCTTCGCCGGACTTCAGTTCCAGTTCGAGTTCGCTGATTTCGGCGCGACGCGTCTTGCCGTCGACTTCGGCGGTGATTTCGCCGAGATCCAGCGCCACTTCGATCTGTGAGCCTTCGCGCTCGATGTCCCACACGGTGCGCCTGACATCGGTCTTGAACAGCGCGATCAGATCCGGCGCGGCGCGTTCCAGCGCTTCGCGCGCGGCTTCGTTGTCGCAGGCGGCGAGCAGCGCGCCGATTTCGAGCGCTTCGCCCGCGACCGGCAATTCCCACTCGTGCCGGTTGCTCAGACCCGCTATCGATTTGCCGAGCGTCTTGTAAGTCTGCAGCCATTGCGCCGGCGTGCGGCGCAGGCGCAGCGCCGACTTCGCCTTCGCGAGCGCGCAGTCCGGCGTATCGAAATAGACGTTGGCAAGCTCGATCGGCTTGCCCGCGCCGGTGCGTTCGTCGAAGAAGCGCGTCACGTCGTCGTGCTGCGACGGCGCGAGCGCGAGCTTGAGTTCACGTTCGATGCCCAAGGTGCGGTCCCGTCGATGAAATTAAAAGAACATGCGCGCCAGCTCCGCGCCGGGATCGTCGGCGCGCATGAACGCTTCGCCGACGAGGAAGGTGTGCACGCGCATCGCGCGCAGCCGGTCGACGTCGAGGCGCGACAGAATGCCGGACTCCGTCACGACGATGCGGTCGTCCGGCACCGCTTCCAGCATGCCGATGGTCGTGTCGATCGTCGTCTGGAACGTGCGCAGATTGCGGTTGTTGATGCCGATGAGCGGCGTCTTGAGCGTGAGCGCGTCGCGCAGCTCGTCGGCGTCGTGCACTTCGACCAGCACCGCGAGCCCGAGCGAATGCGCGTACGCTTCGAGATCCTGCATCTGCGAGAGCTCGAGCGCGGCGGCGATCAGCAGGATGCAGTCCGCGCCCATCGCGCGCGCTTCCATGATCTGATACGGATCGATGATGAAGTCCTTGCGCAGCACAGGCAGGCTGCACGCGGCCCGCGCTTCCTCCAGATAGGCGACGCTGCCCTTGAAGAATTGCACGTCGGTGAGCACGGAAAGACACGCGGCGCCGCCTTGCTCGTACGAACGGGCGATGTCGGCGGGCACGAAGTGCTCGCGCAGCACGCCCTTGGACGGGCTCGCTTTCTTCACTTCGGCGATGACCGCCGCCTGATTCGCCGCGTGCTTCGCGCGCAATGCGCCGACGAAATCGCGCAGGTCGCGCGAGCTCGCTTCAAGCCTGAGCTCTTCCAGCGGCGCGCTTTGTTCGGCCGCGCGGATTTCCTCTCGCTTGACCGCGATGATGCGATCCAGAATGTCACTCATGTTGGCTTCCGTCATTGCTTCGAAAACTGCTGCGTAAACTTCACGAGCGCTTCGACCTTTTCGCGCGCCGCGCCGCTCTCGATCGCTTCGCGCGCGGCTTCCATGCCGGCGGCGATCGAATCGACGACATCCGCAGCATAGAGCGCGGTGCCGGCATTCATTATGACGATCTCGCGCGCGACGCCCGATTTGTTGTTCAGCGCGCCGAGCAGCATCGCCTTCGATTCCTGCGCGTCCTGAACTTTCAGCGAACGGTTCGACACCATTTGGAGGCCGAAGTCCTCGGGATGAATTTCGTACTCGGTCACTTCGCCGTGCTTCAGCTCACCGACCTTGGTCGCGGCGCCGAGCGACACTTCGTCCATGCCATCCTTGCCGTACACGACGAGCACGTGCTTCGCGCCGAGACGCTGCATCACGCGAACCTGAATGCCGACGAGGTCTTCATGGAACACACCCTGAAGCTGATTCGGCGCACCGGCCGGATTCGTCAGCGGCCCGAGGATGTTGAAGATGGTCCGCACGCCGAGCTCGCGGCGCACGGGCGCAATGTTCTTCATCGCCGGATGATGATTCGGCGCGAACATGAAGCCCATGCCGGTTTCGGCAATCGAGGCGGCCACTTGTTCCGGTGTCAGGTCGATGTTCACGCCGAGCGCCTCGAGCACGTCCGCGCTGCCCGATTTGCTCGACACGCCGCGATTGCCGTGCTTCGCGACCTTGGCGCCCGCCGCCGCCGACACGAACATAGACGCGGTGGAGATGTTGAAAGTGTGCGAGCCGTCGCCGCCCGTGCCGACGATATCGACGAAATTCGAGTTGTCCTCGACTTCGACGTGGTTCGCGAACTCGCGCATCACGGTCGCGGCGGCGGCGATCTCGCCGATGGTTTCCTTCTTCACGCGCAAGCCGGTGATGATCGCGGCGGCCATGACGGGCGACATCTCGCCGCGCATGATCTGGCGCATCAGGTGCAGCATTTCGTCGTGGAAGATTTCGCGGTGCTCGATCGTGCGCTGCAGCGCTTCTTGTGCAGTGATGGTCATGTTGTCAGGCCCGCTTGCCGGTCGTCGAGGTGTGCTTCACGAAGTTTTCGAGCAGCGCGTGGCCGTGCTCGGAAAGAATCGATTCCGGATGGAACTGCACGCCTTCCACTTCGAGTTCCTTGTGGCGCACGCCCATGATTTCACCGTCCGGCGTCCACGCGGACACTTCGAGACAGTCGGGCAAAGACTCGCGTTCGATTGCGAGCGAGTGATAGCGCGTCACGTTGAAGTGTTTCGGCAGGTCGGCAAACACGCCTTTACAGTCGGTTTCGATCTGGCTCACCTTGCCGTGCATGATGGTCTGCGCGCGCACGACACGCCCGCCGAACGCCTCGCCGATGGCCTGATGGCCGAGGCACACGCCGAGAATCGGCAGCTTGCCGGAGAATTCGCGCAGCACGTCGAGCGTGATGCCGGCGTGTTGCGGATTGCTCGGTCCCGGCGAGAGGCAGATGCGCTCCGGGTTGAGCTTCGCGATCTCGTCGAGCGTGATTTCGTCGTTGCGATACGTGTGCACGTCCTCGCCGAGCTCGCCGAAGTACTGGACCAGGTTATAGGTGAACGAATCGTAGTTGTCGATCATCAGCAGCATGGTCTTGTCTCCTCAGAAGTCGCTGTCGAGGCCGTCTTGCACTTGCTCGGCGGCGCGCAGCACGGCGCGCGCCTTGTTCTCCGTCTCTTGCCATTCGGATTCCGGCACCGAATCGGCGACGACGCCCGCCGCTGCCTGAACGTAGAGATTGCCCTTGTGGATGAGGCCGGTGCGGATCGCGATGGCCAGATCCATCTCGCCGCTGAACGAGAGATAACCGACCGCGCCGCCGTACAGGCCGCGCTTGACCGGTTCCAGCTCGTCGATGAGTTCCATCGCGCGAACCTTGGGCGCGCCGGACAGCGTGCCGGCGGGGAACGTCGCGCGCAGCACGTCGAAGTTGCTCATGCCTTCCTTGAGCTTGCCCTCGACCGAGCTCACGATGTGCTGCACGTGCGAGTACTTCTCGATGATCATCTTGTCCGTCACCGCAACCGAGCCCGTCTGGGCAATGCGGCCGACGTCGTTGCGCGCGAGATCGATCAGCATCACATGCTCGGCGATTTCCTTCGGATCGTTCAGCAGTTCGGTGGCGAGTTCCGCGTCGCGCTCGGGCGTGTTGCCGCGCGGGCGGGTGCCGGCGAGCGGGCGAATCGTCACGATGCGATCCTCCGCGCGCTTTTCCTGACGCACGAGAATTTCCGGCGATGCGCCGACCACGTGCATTTCGCCGCCGAAGTTGTAGTAGTACATGTACGGCGACGGATTCAGCGAGCGCAGCGCGCGATACAGCGAAAGCGGGTTGTCGCGGAACGGCTTGATGAGGCGCTGGCCGACCTGCACCTGCATCAGCTCGCCGGCCGCGATGTACTCCTTCGCTTTGCGCACGGCGTTCAGATAATCATCCTTCTTGAACTCGCGGAACGTCTCGGTGCGCACGCTGGCGGACGTGACAGGCGGCTGGACCGTGACGCGCAGACGCGCGCGCAGTTCGCGCAGCCGGTGTTTCGCCTTTGCATACGCTTCGGGCCTGGTCGGATCGGCGTAGACGATCAGATAGAGCTTGCCCGCGAGATTGTCGATGACCGCGACTTCTTCCGTCAGCAGCAACTGGATGTCGGGGAGGTTGAGATCGTCGGGCGGCGCGGTGTGCGCGAGCTTCTTTTCGATGTAGCGCACCGCGTCATAGCCGAAGTACCCGGCAAGGCCGCCGCAGAAACGCGGCAAGCCCGGACGCATCGCGACCTTGAAGCGCTTCTGAAATTTCTCGATGAACGCGAGCGGATCGCCTTCGTCCGTTTCGACGACGTTGCCATCGGTCAGGACATTCGACTTGCCGTTCCGCACGGTCACGGTCGTGCGGGCCGGCAAGCCGATGAACGAGTAGCGCCCGAAGCGCTCGCCGCCCACGACGGATTCGAGCAGGAACGAGTTCGCGCCGTTGCGCTCGGTCTGCGCGAGCTTGAGATAGAGCGAGAGCGGCGTTTCGAGGTCGGCGAGGGCTTCGGCGATGAGCGGAATGCGGTTATAGCCTTCGTTCGCCAGCGATTGGAATTCGAGTTCGGTCATGTTGCGATCCTTGGCGTGTCGCGCGCGTTCGAGTGGCGCGACATCGGGAAAAGCGGGGCGCTGCGGATGGTCGTATCCCATGATGATCGCATACGGCGGCCTGGCCGCTTCGCGATGGCGAAGCGGGTCTGGCGGCTCGAAGCCCACTCATGCGGCGTGCGCGAAGCAATGCGACGCGTGCCTAAGCGAGGCTCGGTGTACGACGATTCGACGGAAACGGCGCAGGAATGCGCAGCGAAACAAAAAACGGATGCTGAAGCGGATGAAGCACGACGCGACATGGCTCCAGCGTACCTCGGGCGAGGTTAGCGCGACCAGCGACGCCAGGGCCAGGCTCCCCGGTCGATGCTGCTCAGACTCCGTTTTCTGTTGAGAAACATGAATGGATGGACTTATTCAGTCAGGGTGATATCGGGCGGCGCCAGCGTTGCGGCGATCGCCAAGGCCGCGGTGCGCAGCGAGGAAACTATACCATCGGATTTCACCGATTGCACAGGTTTACCGTGGTTGTAGCCGTACGGAACGGTCAACGTCGCCAGGCCGGCGGCGCGGCCCGCGAGCGCATCGTTCTCCGAATCGCCGACCGCCACGGCTTCGCGCGGCAAAACGTCCAGGCGTTCGCAGGCCGTGAGCATCGGCAGCGGATCGGGCTTTTTCGCGGGCAGCGAATCGCCGCCGAGAATCACCTTGAAGTAGTCCGCGATGCCGAAGTGCGCGAGCAGCTCGACCGCGAAGCGATGCGGCTTGTTGGTCACGCAGGCGAGCGGAATGCCGAGCTCGCGCATCGCTTCGAGGCCTTCCTTCACTTCGGGGAAGAGCGTCGAATGCTTGCCGTTGATCTTCGCGTACTCGCTTTGATAGATCGCGAGGGCATCGTCGAATTGCGCGACGGCTTGCGAATGCGACAGGCGCACCGCGAGCACGCTGCGAATCAGATTTTCAGAGCCCTTGCCGACATAGTCCGTGACTTCGTCGCGCGTGACGGGTTGTTCCTGGCCGATGCGCGCGAGCATCGCGCTCAGCGCGGCGACAAAATCGTCCGCGGTATCGACCATCGTGCCGTCGAGATCGATGATGGCCGCGCGAATCGGGCGGTTGACGAAAGGCGGCTGAGCCGCCGCGATCTCGCTCATGCCTGCGCTCCCGATTTGGCCAGCTCCGCGCGCATCGCGTCGATCACCTGCTTGTAGTCGTGCTTGCCGAAGATGGCCGAGCCCGCGACGAATGTGTCCGCGCCGGCCGCCGCGATTTCCGCGATGTTGTCGACCTTCACGCCGCCGTCGATTTCCAGATGGATCGTGCGGCCCGTGCGCTCGCGGTATGCATCGATGCGCGCACGCGCGTCACGCAGCTTGACGAGAGCCTCGGGAATGAACGACTGACCGCCGAAACCAGGATTGACCGACATGATGAGCACGAGATCGAGCTTGTCCATCACGTAGTCGAGGTAATTGAGCGGTGTCGCCGGATTGAACACCAGGCCCGCCTTGCAGCCATGATCGCGGATCAGCGAGAGCGTGCGGTCGATGTGATCCGAACCTTCCGGGTGGAAGCTGATCACATTCGCGCCGGCTTTCGCAAAATCGGGCACGATGCGGTCGACCGGGCGCACCATCAGATGCACGTCGATCGGCACGCTCACGTGCGGGCGGATGGCTTCGCACACCATCGGGCCGATCGTCAGGTTTGGCACGTAGTGGTTGTCCATGACGTCGAAGTGGATCCAGTCGGCGCCAGCGGCGACGACGTTGCGGACTTCCTCGCCCAGGCGGGAGAAGTCGGCGGACAGGATGCTGGGAGCGATGTGGAATTGCGCCATGGACGTATGCTGGTAGCGGCCTAAAGCCGTGATTTTAACCCGCGTTTTCGTTCGAGTCCTTCGTTCGAACGGCCTAGGCATCGCGTGCGAATGTGGCATCGGGGCGCCAATCGTGTTGCGGGCGCGGCGCGCATCAAGCAGAATGCCAGACCAATAGCGGCCCGCACGCGCGCCCTTGCCGGTGTCCGGCGGCGGCGCAGCGACCAATCGATCTGTAATTGGAACTACGATGGCCCAGTACGAATTCAGCGTATCCGTGGAAACGCGCTATTTGCCGGAACAATCCGACCCGGATAGCCGCCAGTACGCTTTTGCGTACACGCTGACGATTCGCAACACCGGCCAGGTCGCGGCGCAACTGATTTCGCGCCACTGGATCATCACCGACAGCAATAATCGCGTGCAGGAAGTGAAGGGGCTCGGCGTCGTCGGGCACCAGCCGCTTTTGCCTCCGGGCGAACAGTTCGAATACACGAGCTGGGCGGTGATTGCGACGCCGGTCGGGACGATGCGTGGCGAGTACTTCTGCGTGGCCGAGGATGGCGAGCGTTTCGAGGCGCCCATAGCGGAATTCGCGTTGCATATGCCGCGCACGCTCCACTGAGCGGAAGCCCGCGGCAATTTGTGGCAGTCGGCGGCGGTCAGCGCCGTTTCGCCGGGTCGTTCGCGCGGTTCTGGTTCTTCTTCTTGCCCGATGCCGTCCATACGACGATGAAGATCAGCAACGCGAGCGCCACGAGCGACTCGAGCGCAAAAATAAGCATTGGATATTCGTCGAACAGATCAGACATGGCGGTTCCCATCAAGAACGAGCATTGTATGCGTTTCGTGCGGCCAGCCGCACGGGCAGCGGCCTGGGCCGCATCGATTGCAACCGCCGTCCTGCTCGCCTCGTGCGGCGGCGGCAGTTATACGAAACCGGGCGCGAGCGCGCCCACCGGCACGCCGATCATCACCGGACAGCGCGCCGCGTCGCGCCTGACGGCGGTGAGCTGGCAGCAGGTGCCGGGATGGCAGGACGACTCGCTCATCGGCGCGGCGGCGGCACTGCGCCAGAACTGCAGCCGGCTCGCGCGGCAGGCCAATTGGCAGCGAGCATGCGCGGCAGCGCAGCGTCTCGATGACCTCGACATGTCGGCGGCGCGCAGTTTCTTCGAAACCTATTTCACGCCGTTTCAGCTCGCCAACACAGATGGCACGCTCGACGGTCTCGTGACCGGCTATTACGAGCCGCTTCTGCGCGGCTCGCGTACGCGCCACGGGCCGTATCAATACGCGCTGTACCGCTGGCCGTATCGCTACAAGCCCGGATCGGCGTTGCCCGCGCGTGCGCAGCTCGAACGTTCGGGCGTATTGAACGGCAACGAGCTCGTATGGGTCGACGATCCGATCGAGGCGTTCTTCCTGCAAGTGCAGGGGTCGGGACGCGTCATCATGGAGGACGGCAGCGTGATGCGCGTCGGCTTCGGCGGCACGAACAACCAGCCGTATCGATCGATCGGCAAGGAACTACTCGATCGCGGCGAACTCACGCCCGCGCAGGCGACCATGCAAGGCATCAAGGCTTGGGCGAAGGCGAATCCGGCGCGGGTCGACGCGCTGCTCGACGTGAATCCGCGCTTTGTCTTCTTCCGCGAGATGCCTGCGAACGACCCGGCGATCGCGAGCCTCGGTGACGGGCCGGTCGGTGCGCTCGGAGTGCCGTTGACGCCTGAACGCTCGATCGCGGTCGATCCGTCGGCGATTCCGCTCGGTACACCGGTATTCCTGCAGACGACACGTCCGCTCAGCAATCAGCCGATGAACCGCCTCGTCTTCGCGCAAGATACGGGCACGGCGATCAAGGGCGGCGTGCGCGCCGATTACTTCTGGGGTCTCGGCGACGATGCGGGCGACCTTGCAGGGCGTATGAAGCAGGGCGGCCGGATGTGGTTGCTGTTGCCGAATTCCTGATTCTCGAGCTCTCCCGACTATGAAAAGCTCGCGGCCGATACGGTCCGCGAGCTTTTTCCTTTGAAGCGCCGGTCTCGTTCAGGACGTCATGTTGCGCCGGTCGATCACGCGCCGCGCCTTGCCGACCGAACGTTCGATGCCGTTCACCGCAAGGACGTTCACCACGGCGCTCACGCCGATCAGCGCCTTGATGTCATACGCGAGCGCGGCCTTTGCGCTGTCGAGCGCGGCAATATCGGGCGCGGACTCCGGGCACGGCTCGACGTTCAGGGTGAGAACGTCGAGCGGGCCTTCCTTCGTGAGCACGATCTGATAGTGCGGCGCGAGCACGGGGCGCTTGAGGAGCAATTCTTCGATTTGCGTCGGGAAGACGTTGACGCCTCGAACGATCATCATGTCGTCCGAGCGGCCGGTGATCTTTTCCATGCGGCGCATCGTGCGCGCGGTGCCGGGCAGGAGGCGCGTCAGATCGCGGGTGCGATAACGGATGATCGGCAACGCCTCCTTCGTGAGCGAAGTGAAGACGAGCTCGCCGAATTCGCCGTCGGGCAGGACTTCGCCCGTTTCGGGATCGATGATCTCGGGATAGAAGTGGTCTTCCCAGATCGTCGGCCCATCCTTCGTCTCCGCGCATTCCGACGCAACGCCGGGGCCCATCACTTCCGACAGTCCGTAGATGTCGACGGCGTCGATACCCATGCGCGCCTCGATCGCGCGGCGCATGTCGTTCGTCCACGGTTCCGCGCCGAAGATGCCGATGCGCAGCGAGCAGTCCGCGGGATTGACGCCCTGGCGCTCGAGTTCGTCCGCGATCGACAGCATGTAGCTTGGCGTGACCATGATGATGTCGGGCCGGAAATCCTGAATCAGTTGCACCTGCTTCTCGGTCTGGCCGCCGCCGAAAGGAATGACCGTGAGGCCCGCGCGCTCCGCGCCATAATGCGCGCCGAGGCCGCCCGTGAAGAGCCCGTAGCCGTAGCTCACGTGGACCTTGTCGCCCCGCCGCGCGCCTGCCGCGCGGATCGAACGCGCGACGAGGTTTGCCCAGTTGTCGAGATCCTGAGTCGTGTAACCGACGACGGTCGGCTTGCCCGTCGTGCCGGACGATGCGTGGATGCGCGAGATCCGCTCCTGCGGCACCGCGAACATGCCGAACGGATAGTTGTCGCGTAGATCCTTCTTGGTCGTGAAGGGAAAGCGCGCGAGGTCGGCGAGCGAAGTGAGCTCATCCGGATGGGCGCCGGCTTCGTCGAACTTGCGGCGGTACACCGGCGAATTCTCGTAGGCGTGTTTGAGCGTCCATTTGAGGCGCTCGAGCTGCAGCGCGACGAGTTCGTCGCGGCTCGCCTTTTCGATCGGCTCGAGCGGCAGCGGTGTGGTCATTGCTGTCTCCTTGATGCTGACTGTGCGGCGCGGCCTTTGCATGCCGCGTCCGCTTCATGAACGCGTTCCGTCAGACGGGAATCACGGTGCCTCTGATCTGTGCCGACTTGCCCCGGAACATCGCCACCGGCTCGCCCTCGCGATTCGTCACGCGGATGTCGTAGATGCCCGTGCGGCCGCTCAACGTCTGCTCGATTGCCTCGGCGGTCAGGCGATCGCCGCCTTTTACGGAGCGCAGGAATTCAATCGAGCAGCCCGCCGCGACCGTGCTGATGTTGTACGAATTGCACGCGAAGGCGAACGCCGAATCCGCCAGCGTGAACATCAGGCCGCCGTGGCAGATCGCATGGCCGTTGAGGAAGTCCGGGCGCACGTCCATTTGCAGCCGTGCATAGCCTGGCCGCACTTCGATCAGCTCGATGCCGAGCGCGCGCGTGCACGCGTCCGCTTCGTACATGGCCTTGGCAGTCGCTTCCGCGAGTTCTTGAGGCGTCACAGGTCTCTCCCGAGTGATTCTGTAGTCACAGGCCTTCGAAGCGAGGCGCGCGCTTTTCCTTGAACGCGGCGACGCCCTCGATGTAATCGGGCGACACTCCCAGCTCGCGCTGGAGATCGCGTTCGAGGTCGAGTTGCTGGTCGAACGTCTTGTTGGCGCTCGCGCGGATCGCCTGCTTGATCGCGGCCACGGCGCGCGCCGGCTGCTGCGCGAGCTGCGCGGCCAATTGCGTTGCCGCTTGCAGCAGTTCACTGTCTTCGACCACGCGCCATACGATGCCCCAGGCTTCCGCTTTCTCGGCGCCGAGTTTTTCGCCGGTCAGCGCGAGGCCGAGCGCGCGCGCTTCGCCGACGCGGCGCGGCAGCAGCCATGTACCGCCCGAATCCGGCACGAGGCCGATCTTGACGAATGCCTGGATGAAGCTCGCCGAGCGCGCCGCGACGACGAGATCGCACGCCATCGCCAGATTGGCCCCGGCCCCCGCCGCCGTGCCGTTCACGGCGGCGATGATCGGCAGTTGCGATGCCTGAAGCCGGCGCACCAGCGGGTTGAAATGGGCGTCGATCAGATCGCCGAGATCGGACATCGAACCGGGCGTGAAATCGAGATCGGCCAGATCCTGGCCCGCGCAGAATCCGCGGCCGGCGCCCGTGATGACGAGCGCTCGCGCACCGCTCGCCTCGATCTCGGTGAGCGCCTGATCCAGCTCGCGGTGCATCTCGCGTGTGAAGCTGTTTAGCTTGTCGGGGCGATTGAGCGTCAATGTCGCGACGCGCGTTTCGCCGTCGACATGAAAAAACACGGACTTCTCGGGCATGGCATCTCCTGGGTAGCGGAATCCGGGCCGCGGCGGCTGTCGCTGACCGGGTTTCCTTACATTCCCGATACTAGCCGCGCGGCACGCTGCTTTCCATTAGGCCGAATGGCATAAGCCGTTTGCACGGCGATTCGGCCTTCGCACTTCTTGTGTGGATCGGCTTATGCCGTCTGGCCAGCTTCCGCGGACGCGGCCTTCGGAGCAACATGGACTCGGCTTTGGACCACGCGGAAGCGGTTCGCGACGAAGGCTGCGTCCGAGAGCGCAGCATTGGCCGCCGGATTCGCGCCCGTGCCGTGGAAGTCCGAGAACGCCGCGGTCTGGTTGACGAACACGCCACCCGTTAGATTGATCGAAAGCGCGACGCCGCCGCGAATGGCTGCCTCGTGCGCTGCTTCGATCACTTTGTCGTCGGTGCTGTAGAGGGAGAGCGTCAACGCGCCGTGTTTGTTCGCAATGGAGCCGGCGAGTTCGAGCGATTGCGCGGTCGAGTCGGTGGCGACGACGAACGAAATCGGGCCGAACCATTCCTGGGTGAATTTGGCTTCGTCGGTGCGCGCGTCGAGCCTGAGCATGAGCGGGGTATGTACGCGAGCTTCGGGAAACGCCGGGTGAGTGAGCGATTGGCTGTCGAGCAGGACGTCACCGAGCTTGCGCGCCTCGGCGACGCGTTCCACGACTCCCTCGTTCTGGATCGCTCCCGTGAGTTCGACGGCGCGCGCCGGATCGGAGGCCACCTTCTCGACGGCGCCAGCAAGCGCCTTCGCAACATCGTCGAAGCTCAGTTGGCCATCGGCGGTACGGATTCCGTCGCGCGGCACGTAGATGTTCTGAGGCGCCGTACACATCTGGCCCGAGTAGAGGGCGAGCGAAAAGGCGATGTTGCGCGCGGCGGCCTTCAGGTCGTCGACGGAATCGATGACGATCTGATTCACGCCCGCCTTCTCCGTGTAGACCTGTGCCTGACGTGCGTTGCGCTCGAGCCAGGTGCCGTTTTGCGTGCTGCCGGTGAAATCGATCAGCTTGATTTCCGGACGCACCGCCAGTTCCTGGACGAGTGCGCCGTCGTTGGGATCGGTGGCGAGCAGGGTGACGACGTTCGGATCGAAGCCCGCTTCACGAAGCACTTCGCGGGCGATGCGTACGGTGATCGCAAGCGGCAGAATGGCGCCGGGATGCGGTTTGACGATGACGGTATTGCCGGTCGCGAGATCGGCAAACATGCCGGGATAGCCGTTCCAGGTCGGGAAAGTGCAGCAGCCGAGCACGAGGCCCGTGCCGCGCGGGACGATGGCGAAGCGCTTTTGCATGGCCAGCGGCGGATTCTTGCCTTGCGGCTTTTCCCAGTGCGCTTCGGCCGGAATGCGGCGCAACTGGTCCCACGCATAGACGACGGCTTCGAGCGCGCGGTCCTGCGCGTGCGGGCCGCCGGCCTGGAAGGCCATCATGAAGGCCTGCCCGGTCGTATGCATCACGCTATAAGCGATCTCGAAGCTGGCGCGATTCAGCCGCGACAGGATTTCGAGGCTCACGCCGACCCAAGCTCGCGGTCCGGCGGCGCGCCAGCCGGCTTGCGCCTTGGAAGCGGCCTGGATGAGCGCGTCGGGATCGGCCTTCGGGTAGCGGATATCGAGCGCGATGCCGAACGGCGAGCGTTCTTTCCCGACGGTTTCGCCCGTCGAGGGTTGATCGAGGCCGAACGTCTTGCCTAGATGAGCTTTGAACGCGGCCTCCCCGTCGGCGTTGGCCGTTTCCCCGTACACTTTGGGGCTCGGCATTTCGGCGAACGGGCTCCAGTAGCCGCGCGTTTCGATGGCCGCGAGCGCTTTGTCGAGCGTCGCTTCGTGCTTCGTGAATAGCGGATGTGTCATGGTTGCAAGAAGAGAAACGTGAGAGGGCGCCGGGTTAAATAATTAACCGACCGGTTGGTTGGTAATGGTAGCATTATCGGGATGCTGTGACGAACTGTTTTCATTAGGGCTTACCTGAGGATCGCAAGGAGGAGCGAATGGCTTACGAGAATCTGCTGGTCGAAACGCGCGGTCGCGTCGGAATGATTACGCTGCATCGTCCGAAGGCGCTCAACGCGCTGAACGACGCGCTGATGGACGAGCTTGGCGCCGCGCTGAAGTCGTTCGACGCCGACGAGGACGTCGGCGCCATCGTGCTGACCGGCAGCGAAAAGGCGTTCGCCGCGGGGGCGGACATCGGCATGATGGCTGGCTATTCCTATATGGACGTGTACAAGGGCGACTACATCACGCGCAATTGGGAAACCATTCGGTCGATCCGCAAGCCGATCATTGCGGCTGTGGCCGGTTTCGCGCTCGGCGGCGGCTGTGAGCTCGCCATGACGTGCGACATCATCATCGCCGCGGATACCGCCAAGTTCGGTCAGCCGGAGATCAAGCTTGGCGTGATCCCGGGCGCCGGCGGCACACAGCGTCTGCCGCGTGCCGTGTCGAAGGCCAAGGCGATGGACATGTGCCTCACCGCGCGCATGATGGATGCGAGCGAGGCCGAGCGCGCGGGACTGGTATCGCGCGTCGTCGGAGCTGATCGTCTTCTCGATGAGGCAATCGAGGCCGCGACGATCATTGCCGGCTTCTCCTTGCCTGCTGTGATGATGGCCAAGGAAGCGGTCAATCGCGCCTACGAAACGACGCTCTCGGAAGGCGTGCATTTCGAGAGGCGCCTGTTCCATTCGCTGTTCGCCACCGAGGACCAGAAGGAAGGTATGGCGGCGTTTGTCGAGAAGCGCAAACCGGTGTTCAAGCATCGTTGATGCGTTGCCCGAGAAAACGCTTGCGCTTCTCGATCGCGATCACTAGAATTCCGTTCCTTCGCGATTCGATGAACGCGAAGGAAGCGGGAGAAGGTGGGTTTTGGGCGGGGCGCTTGGAGCGGATGATTGAGGGCTCTGAGCGCGGTCAGCGAGAAAGAAAGTTCGAAATTCTTGTTGACACGAGCCGAAACGTTCTTCATAATCTCGTTTCTCTGCTGCTGATGCAGCGACGCAAGACGGCGGTAAGGTGGTAGCGGTCTTGCGATGTGCTCTTTAAAAACTAACAGCCGATAAGTGTGGGCGCTTGATGGCGAGTGCGGTTTCGGTCTTTCGGGGCTGAGGCAATGGCAAAAGTAATCAAGAGTCTCACACGAAGTATCAGAGGAAGGTTTATCTGTCGAAAGACGGA
>NZ_FCOB02000064.1 GCF_001545075.1 Caballeronia ptereochthonis | reverse complement strand
TTCCTTGTGCCTTTGCACTTGACCTTCAATACAGTTACTTTCTTTGCAGCAGCAAAGAAAGTGACTGCCGCCCCGCACAGGGGCAACGCCAATAGACCACTAAGAACTCAGGATTTCACAGAAGCCCGAGTCACCCCCCATCATCAAAGGTCATATATTCATCTAGACGTCTTTCTTTGCAGCAGCAAAGAAAGTGACTGCCGCCCCGCACAGGGGCAGTGCTAATAGACCACTAAGAATTCAGGATTTCACAGAAGCCTGAGTCACCCCCTCATCAAAAATCATATATTCATCTAGACGTCTCATCCGCGTCACTTTCTCGTCATGTTGACTTCCTAGAATCTCCCGAACGTTTCAGCGGCGCCGATTGAGCGCGCCTACCAAGGGAAGCTATGGACGCAATTCGCATCGAGCGTCTCACCAAGACGTTCAGGAACGGCCGCAAGGCGCTCGACTCCGTCGATCTGCGCGTGGAGGAGGGCGAAATGGTCGCACTCATCGGTGCGTCAGGATCGGGCAAGTCGACGCTCCTGCGCCACATCGCAGGCTTTACGGCATCCGACCCCGCACCGTCGCACGTCACGCTGCTCGGCCGGCCCATCCAGCAGAACGGCAAAATCGTCCGCGAGGTGCGCTCGATTCGCCGCGATGTCGCCTTCGTATTTCAGCAGTTCAATCTGGTCGGACGCCTTTCGGTGCTCACCAACGTGCTCGTCGGCGCGCTTTCGCGCGTGTCGCTGTGGCGGCGTCTCGCGGGCCGCTTTCCGCGCGGCGAGCGCACCCTGGCGATGGAGTCGCTCTCCGCCATGGGCATCGGCGAACACGCGTTCGAACGCGCGAGCAATCTCTCGGGCGGACAGCAGCAGCGCGCCGCTCTGGCACGCGCCCTCGTGCAGCGCGCGCGCATCGTGCTCGCCGACGAGCCAATCGCGTCGCTCGATCCCGAATCGGCACGCCGCGTGATGGAACTGATGCAGACGCTCAACCGCGAGCACAAGCTGACGGTCGTCGTGTCGCTGCATCAGATCGATGCCGCGATGAAGTACTGCCCGCGCACCATCGCCCTGCGCGACGGACGCGTCGTCTTCGACGGCGCCACCGAGCGCCTCACGCCCGCCGTGCTGCGCGAACTGTACGGCTCCTCGGCGGACGAACTGCTGACGCATCACGCCGCGCAAAAACGCGACGATGCGCCGCCTTCCGACGTACACAATGCGCGCGCGCAAGCGTCGCCGGCGTTCGCATCGGCTGCAGGCTCCTGAGTCTCAACCCATTCTCCAAACCTGGATCGCACCATGAAAACAGCCCGCTTCTTCCTGGCTGGCGCCGCGCTCGCGTCGTGCCTTCTGACGCAAACCGTTCTCGCCGAAACGCTCAACTTCGGCATCATCTCGACGGACTCGTCCGCGGCGCTCAAGCAGCGCTGGCAACCGCTCATCGACGATCTGAACAAGCAGACCGGTCTCGACGTGAAAGCCTATTTCGCGACCGACTACGCGGGCATCATCGAGGCGATGCGCTTCAACAAGGTCCAGATCGGCTTCTTCGGCAATGCTTCGGCGATCGAGGCCGTCGACCGCTCCAGCGGCGAAGTCTTCGCGAAGGTGAAGTACAAGAACGGCGAGGCGGGCTATTACTCGCTGCTCATCACGAACGCAAACAGCAAGTGGAAGTCGCTCGATCAGGTGTTGAAGAACACGCGGGACATCAACCTCGGCTTTGGCGATCCGAACTCGACCTCGGGCACGCTCGTGCCTTCGTACTATCTCCTCGCGAAGAACGGCATCAACGTGAAGACCGCGTTCAAGAGCGTCCTGCCGTCGAGCCATGAAGCTAACATGCTCGCCGTCGTCAACGACAAGGTGGACGTCGCGACCAACAACACCGACATGCTCGACACGATCAAGACCCAGCATCCGGAGCTGTATCCGAAGGTGCGCGTGCTGTGGAAGTCGCCGCTGATTCCGTCGGACCCGCTCGTGTGGCGCCGCGACCTTCCGCAGGCGACGAAGGACAAGCTGCGCAACTTCTTCGATCACTACGCGGAAAAGGACCCGCGCGAGCAAGCGGTGATGACGGCGATATCGGGCTATTCGGGCTTCGCCGAATCGTCGAATGCGCAGCTCGTGCCGATTCGCCAGATGGCGCTCTTCCAGAAGAAGGAGCAAGTGCAGAACGACGCGCATCTCGATGCGGCGGACAAGAAGGCGCAGATCGCCGCGCTCGATCAGAAGATCGCCGCGCTCGACAACACGGCGGCGAAGTAAATGAAGCCGCTCGACGTAACCACGTTCGAGGCCGGCATCGGCCGGCCCGTGCAGGCGACGACGCCCAAGCGCAGCTGGACGTCGATGCTCGGCTGGGCCGTCGTGATCGCCGTGCTGGGCCTGTCATGGAAGAGCGCGGACATGCGCCCGCTCGATTTGCTCGGCGCATCGGGCAACATGAGCCAGTTCGCGCGCGACTTCTTTCCGCCCGACTTCACGGAATGGCGCACCTATGTGGATGAAATGATCGTGACGCTCGCGGTCGCCGTGTGGGGCACGGCGCTCGCGCTGATCTGCGCCGTGCCGTGCGGCCTGCTCTCGGCGCAGAACATCGCGCCGGTGTGGATCGCGCAGCCCGTGCGGCGCCTGATGGACGCATGCCGCGCGATCAACGAGATGGTCTTCGCGATGCTGTTCATCGTCGCGGTCGGGCTCGGACCGTTCGCGGGCGTGCTTGCATTGTGGGTGCACACGACGGGTGTGCTCGCCAAGCTCTTTGCCGAGGCGGTCGAAGCCGTCGATGCGCGTCCCGCGGAAGGCGTGCGCGCGACCGGCGCGAGCAGCCTCGATGAAATCATCTACGGCGTGCTGCCGCAAGTGCTGCCGCTGTGGATCTCGTTCGCGCTCTATCGCTTCGAATCGAACGTGCGCTCGGCGATGGTCGTCGGCATGGTCGGCGCCGGCGGCATCGGCGTCGTGCTGTATGAGGCCATCCGCTCGTTCAACTACGCGCAGACAGCCGCGGTGATGCTGATCGTCGTGGTGATCGTGTCGCTGATCGATCTCGCTTCAGCTTGGGTGCGCGAGCGCGTGATCTGATTGCGTCATGAAGTCTCGATGCCGAGCGCCGTGATGAGGCGCTCGCGTCTCTCCAGCGCCTGCAGCGCGCGCTTGCCGAGGTAGGCCGCCACCAGATTGAGCAGACCTTCGCAGAACACGAGATAGGCGCCCATGCTGTTGCTGAAGAAGCTGCTCTCGTGCGTGGGCTCATGAATCCGCGCCGCCACCGGGGGCGCGGATGGAAGAAGGCGGAGCGGAATCAGACGCGGCTCGCGAGCGCGAGCACGTCGAGCAGTTGCATGCCGGCGTCGGCGAGCATGCCGGAGTTGTCGATCTTCACGACACGCGCCTGCGACGGCAGGGCGAATGCCGGCCGTCGCGCGAGACGCGCCTCGATCTGGCGCGCGTCCTCGCGGCCGCGTCGCGAGAGGCGTGCGGCCAGCACCGAAGGCGCCGCGTCGATATGCACGAACTGCGCCTGCGGATAACGCTCGAGCGCGAACTCCGCATGTTGCCGCGAACCATTCACGACGACGGGCATGCCGCGCGCGAGCCACGCATCCAGCTCGATGCCGATGCCATAGCGCAGCCCGAGGCTTTCCCAATGCATCGCGAAGAGCCCATACGACAGCCGCGAGGCGAATTCATCGTGCGTGAGCGCGATATGGTTCTCGCCATCCGCGACCGCGCGCGTGATGTAGCGATGCGCGAACATCACGCGCGCGCCGACGCGCTCCCGCGCGAAACCGAGCAGCGAGTCCTTGCCCGCGCCCGAAGGTCCCATCACGTAGATCAGCTTTGCGCTTTCAATCCTGCTCATGCCACATCCTGTGCATTGTTGAACGGCAGGCGCTGCCACAGCGTGAATGGCGCGCCCGGCCCGGGTTCGATGAAGAGCGCTGCGCCATGCACCGGCAAGGGGCCGAGCGCCTCGATGCGCCGCGTCCACGCCGACACGATCGACGCGCGCGCGTTCCTGTCGTCGAGGGAATCGGAGAGCGTCATGTGGAAGCGATACTCGTCGAAGACATACGGGTAGCCCCATTCGCGCAGCAGCGCGATCTGCCGCTCGCTCATGCCGCCGCCGATGCGCTGCTCGATGCTCTCCCGCGACGGCCTCGCGCGCAACGCCGCGAACGTCTGCAGCGCGTGCGCGGCGAGCGTGCGCAGCGTGTCGTCGTCGCTTGCCTGCGCGGGGCGCAGCGCGACGAAGCGGCCCAGTTCGGTGGCTTTCACGGGCATCTCGAAGCGCGATACCGAGCTCGCCCAGGCGCGCGCGCAGGCGAGCACGTGCGCGAGTTCGACGCCCGGCGCCATGTGAAAGGGCGGGATGATCGTCGCGTGCCAGCCGTAGCGGCGCGGCGCATGCGTGACGTCATGCGCGGGCGTGGCGGTTTCGAGGCCGTCCTCGGGATCGCGGCCGAGCCATTCGCAGCCTTCGCGCCACCACGCGGACGAAGCGGGCGGCGCGTAATAGAGCGCGACGCGCGGATTGCGGCCATTCGCTTGCGCGCCGCTCATAAATCGTGCTCGACCATCAGTTGCACGCGGTCGGCAGCGAAATGCGTGATGCCGTATTTGATCGGCACGCCTTGCTCGTCGACATCGACGTTCTCGACCCACAGCACCGGCTGCTGGCGATTGATCTGCAGGCGCCGCGCCACGTCCGACGAAGGCAGCACGCTGCCGATGCGGCTCCATTTGCGCGTGTAGTCCTTCACGCCGAATTTCTCGAGCGCGGCGCTCATGCCGCCCGCCGCTTCGATCGCCGCGGGCAGATCGCTGAAGCGCGCGGCCGGATACCAGTTGCGCGCATACGTCATCGGGATGCCGTCGGAATCGTGGCGCGTCTCGATCTGGTAGACAAGCGTGCCCGCGCGCACGCCGAGCGCCTTGGCGACGATCGGATCGGCCTTCACGCGCTCGGAGCTCAGCACGACGCCCGCCGACGTGTGCTTCTGGCGGCGCAGGTTTTCGGTGAAGCGCGTGCGCCGCCCGATCTGATAGTCGATCGCGCCCGGCTGCACGAACGTGCCGCGCCCCTGCTCGACGCTCACGAGGCCCGTCGCCGCGAGCCGCAGCATCGCGCGGCGCACGGTATGGCGGTTCACGTCGAAACGCTTGGCGAGCTCCGCCTCGCTCGGCAGGCGTCCTTCCTCGCCGAAGCTCTTCGCGGCGATCTCGGCGGCGAGGATCTGCTCGATCTGCCGCCAGACCGCAACCCCCGCGCCGCGCTCGACGGCGTGCAGCGGCGCAGCGTTTTCGTTCAATGCGTTCGATGTCATTTCGCTGTCATTCCGATGGGTTTGAATATCGTTCTCTCGGATTGTAGTGCGCAACTCGTGATGGAAATGTGAAAGCCTCACCACATGACCAAACGTCTAGACGACTAGATAAGACAACGAGTAGCATACGATGGCCGAATCCTTTCAGACATAGGGAAAGCGATGAGTACTTCATTGGAGTCGCAGGACGCGGCGGCCCGCCGTGAATGGATGGCGGTGCTTGCCCGCACGCCGCGCGACGCGCTGAAAGCCGCGCTTGACGCGGCGCTCGACGGCGCGAAGCTGCCCGCCTACGAGTGGCTGCGCGCGCCGGACATCGGGCTTGCAATGGTGCGCGGCCGCATCGGCGGCACGGGCGCTGCGTTCAATCTCGGCGAGGCAACCGTCACGCGCGCCACGCTGCGTCTGCGTACCGACGACGGCAGCGCGCCGGTGGGCGTCGCGGTGCACATGGGCCGCGACAAGGAGCGCGCGACGCTCGCCGCGCTCGCGGACGCGCTCCTGCAGATGCCGCGTCATGCGGAGAGCCTGCAGGCGCAACTGATCGCGCCGCTCGCCGCGCGCATCGCCGAGGAACGGCGGCGCAAGGAAGCCGAAGCGGCCGCGACCAAGGTCGAATTCTTCACGATGGTGAGAGGCGAATGATGCAGATCGACATGACCCGGCTCGTGCCCGGCTTCAACGACACGGTGCACGACGCGCAGCGCGTGTTCCGTGCATTGCTCGACGCGCTGTCGCGCCCGGGAAGCATCGTCGCGATCGACGCCGCGCTGCCGAACAACCACGCGATGCGCGACGCGCTCGCCGGCCGCGTGCCGCTCGCGGCGTTCGCGTCGCTGCTTGCATTGACGGATTATTCGACGCCCGTCTGCATCGAGCGCGAAGCCGACGTCCTCGGCGACGCACTGCGCTTTCATGCGAGCGCGCCGGTCACGCGCGATCGCCGCGCGGCCGCCTTCGCCTATATCGACGATGCGCGCCGCCTGCCGCCGCTGGATGCCTTCTCGCACGGCGAGCCCGAAAACCCCGAGGATTCGGCCACGCTGTTCATCCGCGTGCCGTCGCTGACCGAAGGCGAGCCGCTCGCGTGGCGCGGCCCGGGTATCGCGGAGTCGCGCACGGTCGCCATCGCCGGGCTTTCGCGCGAGTTCTGGCGCGAGCGTGCGGCGCTCACCGCGCTTTTCCCCTGCGGCATCGACTGCTACTTCGTGGCGGGCGGCTCGCTCGTCGGCTTGCCGCGCACGACGCAAGTGGAGGTGAACTGATGTATGTCGCGGTCAAGGGTGGCGAACGCGCCATCGAACGTTCATGGGACGTGCTCGCGAAGAAGCGCCGCGGCGACATCTCGCTGCCGGAGCTTTCCGTCGCGCAGATTCGGGAGCAGATGCGTCTTGCCGTCGCGCGCGTGATGACGGAAGGCTCCGTCTACGACGAAGACCTCGCCGCGCTCGCGATCAAGCAGGCGGCGGGCGATCTCGTCGAGGCGATCTTCCTGCTGCGCGCCTATCGCACCACGCTGCCGCGCTTCGGCTACACGCTGCCGATCGATACGGAAGCGATGTGCGTCGAGCGGCGCATCTCGGCGGCGTTCAAGGATATTCCCGGCGGCCAGATGCTGGGTGGCACATACGATTACACGCAGCGCCTGCTGGATTTCAGCCTGCTCGCGGAAGGCGAACAAGTTGGCGATGCAACCATCGCGAGCAGGGAGCAGGAAGCGGCCGCGATGCCGCGCGTGCTTTCCATGCTCGACAAGGAAGGCCTGATCGAGCAGGAACGGACGCAAGAGAATGCGCCGGAACCGGGCGACCTGTCGCGCGAGCCGCTTTCCTTTCCCGCCGATCGTTCGACGCGCCTGCAAAATCTCGCGCGCGGCGACGAAGGCTTTCTGCTCGCCGTCGGCTATGCGACGCAGCGCGGCTATGCGCACAGCCATCCGTTCGCGGGCGAGATCCGTCACGGCGAAGTGGCGGTCGAAATGCATGTCGACGAGCTGGGCTTGGCGGTCGAGATCGGCGATATCGACATCACGGAATGCCAGATGATCAACCAGTTCGCGGGCAGCGGCGACGTGCCGCCCGCGTTCACGCAGGGTTACGGACTCGCGTTCGGCCATTCGGAGCGCAAGGCGATGGCGATGGCACTGGTCGATCGCGCCTTGCGCGCGGAAGAACTCGGAGAGACGGTCGGCTCGCCGACGCAGGACCCGGAGTTCGTGCTGTATCACAGCGACAACGTGGAAGCGTCCGGCTTCGTGCAACACCTGAAGCTGCCGCATTACGTCGACTTCCAGTCGGAGCTCGAATTGCTGCGCCGTCTGCGTGCGGCGCATGGCTCGGATGATAACAAGGAGAATGCGGCATGAACGCACTCACCGAAGGTTATAACTTCGCGTATCTCGACGAGCAGACCAAGCGCATGATCCGCCGCGCGCTGCTCAAGGCCGTGGCGGTGCCGGGCTATCAGGTGCCGTTCGCTTCGCGCGAAATGCCGCTGCCTTACGGCTGGGGCACGGGCGGCCTGCAGGTGACCTCGGCGATCATCGGCGAGACCGATACGCTCAAGGTCATCGATCAAGGCTCCGACGAAACCACGAACGCGGTGAACATCCGCCGCTTCTTCGCGCGCACGGCGGGCGTGGCGATCACCACGCGCACGGCCGATGCGAGCATCGTGCAGACGCGTCACCGCATTCCCGAGACGCCGTTGACGGACCGGCAGATCATCGTCTACCAGGTGCCGATGCCCGAGCCTCTGTTCCGTCTCGAGCCGCGCGTGACGGAGTGCAAGAAGCTCCACGCGCTCGCGGACTATGGCCTCATCAACGTGAAATACTACGAGGATATCGTGCAGCACGGCAGCATCGCGACGACTTACGATTATCCGGTGCTGGTGAACGACCGCTATCTGACGTCGCCCTCGCCGATCCCGAAGTTCGACAACCCGAAGATGCACATGAACCCCGCCTTGCAGCTTTTCGGCGCGGGCCGCGAGCGGCGCATCTATGCCATTCCGCCCTACACGAAAGTGAAGAGCCTGGATTTCGAGGATCATCCCTTCAGCGTGCAGAAGTGGGAGCACGCGTGCGCGCTGTGCGGTTCGCGCGAGAGCTTTCTCGACGAGATGATCATCGACGATCAGGGCGCGCGCATGTTCGTCTGTTCCGACAGCGATTACTGCCATGGCCGGCGCGATGACGAAGAGGTGACCCGATGAACGCACTGCTGAAAGCCACGCGCCTCACGAAGCGCTACGACGGGCGCGGCGGCTGCGTCGATATCGACCTCGATGTCCGTCCGGGCGAAGTGCTGTGCATCGTCGGCGAATCGGGATCGGGCAAGTCGACCTTGCTGAACGCGCTCGCGTTGCGCAGCGGAATCGACGGCGGCGCGCTCGCGTACACCACCCGCGAAGGCGAAACGCTCGATCTGCGGACGCTCGCCGAGCCGAGGAAGCGCCTTCTGTCCCGCACCGAATGGGGTTTCGTGCATCAGAACGCGCGCGACGGCCTGCGGCGCAACGTCTCGGCCGGCGCGAACATCGGCGAGCCGCTGATGGCGATCGGCGCGCGCCACTATGGGCGCCTGCGCGAAACTGCGGCGGACTGGATTAGCCGCGTCGAGCTCGATGCCGCGCGCATCGACGAACTGCCTTCCGCGTTTTCCGGCGGCATGCAACAGCGTCTGCAGATCGCGCGTAATCTGGTGACGGGTCCGCGCCTCGTGTTCATGGACGAGCCCACCGCCGGTCTCGACGTCTCCGTGCAGGCGCGCCTGCTCGACCTGCTGCGCACGCTGACGAGCAAGCTGCATCTGGCCGCGGTGATCGTCACGCACGATATCGGCGTCGCGCGTTTGCTCGCGCATCGGCTGATGGTGATGAAGGACGGGCGCGTCGTGGAGAGCGGCCTCACGGACCAGGTGCTCGACGATCCGCAACATCCCTATACGCAGACGCTCGTCGCGTCCGTGCTGCCCGTTTGAGGTGCGACAGATGACCATGAATTCCGACCAGGCCTTCGTCGCCAACGACAAGCTGATGCTGCAGGCACGCGGCATCGAGAAGACCTTCACGCTGCATCAGCAGGGCGGCGCGCGGATTGCTGCGCTGTCGGGCGTATCGCTCGATGTCGAACGCGGCGAATGCGTCGTGCTCGCGGGCGCATCGGGCGCGGGCAAGAGCACCTTGCTGCGCTGCATGTACGGCAACTATCTCGCGACACGCGGCACGATCGCCATTCGCGACGACAGCCGTGCTTCGCGCCATGTCATGCTGACCGAAGCCGCGCCGCACGAAATCATTCGTCTGCGCAATACGACGATGGGCTACGTGAGCCAGTTCCTGCGCGCGATTCCGCGCGTGACGTCGCTCGATCTCGTCGCGGAGCCGCTCGTGTCGCGCGGTGTGAACGAAGACGAGGCGCGCGAGCGCGCGAGCGCACTGCTCGAACGCCTCAACGTGCCGCGCCGCTTGTGGACGCTCGCGCCCGCGACGTTCTCGGGCGGCGAGCAGCAGCGCGTGAACATCGCGCGCGGGCTGATCGCGGCGCATCCGCTTCTGCTGCTCGACGAGCCCACCGCGTCGCTCGACGGCGAGAACCGCGACGTGGTGGCCGATCTGATCGTCGAGGCGCGCGAGCGCGGCGCCGCGATCGTCGGCATCTTTCACGACGAAGACACGCGCGAGCGCGTCGCGACCCGCATCGTGCGACTTGAAAGCGCCGCCGCGACGGTCGAACCCGCCGTTCAAACCGATTCCGGAGTGTTGCAGACATGCTGATCAAGAATGCGCGCATCGTGACGCGCGATGAAGACTTCGTGGGCACCGTGCGCATCGAGGACGGGCTCATTGCGGAAATCGCGCCGGGCAACACGTCCGCGCGCGAAGCGGAGGACTGGGGCGGCGACTATCTGCTGCCCGGCTTCGTCGAACTGCACACCGACAACATCGAGAAGCATCTTGCGCCGCGTCCGGGCGTGCTGTGGAATCACGAAGCGGCGATCATCGTTCATGACGCACAAGTGGCGGCCGCGGGCATCACGACCGTGTTCGATGCATTGGGCGTCGGCTCGCGTCCCGAAGACGGCGTGCGCGGCCGCGAATTGCAGGTGCAGTGCGCGCAGTCGATCGGCAAGTTCGTCGAGCGCGGGCTTCTGCGCGCCGATCACTTCCTGCATCTGCGCTGTGAAGTGGGCACGACGGATGTCGTCGAAGTGTTCGATTCGCTTTCTTCCCATTCGCTCTTCAAGCTCGCATCGGTGATGGATCACACGCCGGGGCAGCGGCAATGGCAGGACCACGAGAAGTGGCGCAAGTATCAGGAGCGTCACGGCAAATGGAGCGACGAGCACGCGAACCAGATCCTCGCCGAGCTGGCCGAGCATCAGCAGCGCTATGCGGCGAAGCATCGCGCGGATATCGTCGAGCGTTGCAGGGGCTTGAACATTTCGCTCGCGAGCCACGACGACACGCTCGTCGAACACGTCGAGGAAGCGGCGCGCGACGGCATCGCGCTCGCCGAGTTTCCGACCACGCTCGAAGCGGCGCGCGCGGCACGCAAGCACGGCATCGCGACGATCATGGGCGCGCCCAACGTGGTGCGCGGCGGCTCGCATTCGGGCAACGTCTCGGCGCTCGAGCTGGCGCACGCGGGCTTGCTCGACATCCTGTCGTCGGACTACGTGCCGTCGAGTCTGCTGATCGCCGTGTTCGATCTCGTCGCCAAGGCGGGCTGGTCGCTGCCGCGCGCGGTTGCCACCGTTTCGTGGGCGCCGGCGCATGCGGCGGGCCTCAGGGACCGCGGCGCCATCGCGACGGGTCTGCGCGCGGATTTCGTGCGCGTCGCCTCGGCGGACGGCGTGCACGTGCCGCGCGAGACCTATCGCGCGGGGCGGCGCGTGTCCTGACCTGACGGCGCTTCATTCCCACCGCTCCCGATAGCCATACGTCAGCCCTTCGTCATACGCGGGTAAGCCCGCGTTGACGAAGCGCAAGCTTGTTCAGTACCCTCACACGCGAGTTCGCTATGTGAATCGATGTTCGTCTAACGAACTTTTGGACCGATTTTCATGCGACAAGACGAGGAAGTCTGCGGCTTTGCCGGCCTGGCGCGACGAAATAAAAGAACGCCGGCGGGAAGCGGTTTTCAGTTCCGGGATGCGAACCTCGCACGGCGGCAAGCCGTGCGCGCGCCCATTTTCGAAAAGGGAATGAAGTGAGTAGAAGTCCTGCCGTGAACGTACAGACGTTCATCAACGAGCATCCGTTCTCGCCGTTTCAGTGGCTCATCTTCGTGATGTGCTTCGTCATCGTGTTGCTGGACGGTTTCGATACCGCGGCGATCGGCTTCATCGCGCCGTCGCTCGTTGCCGAATGGAAGATCAGCCGTCCGGCGCTGGCCCCGGTCCTGAGCGCCGCGCTGTTCGGGCTCGCGGCGGGCGCGCTGCTGTCCGGGCCGCTTTCGGACAAGCTCGGCCGCCGCGCGATGCTGCTTTCGTCCGTGCTGCTCTTCGGCGTCGCGTGTCTCGCGTCGTCGTTCTCGGCGGACATCACGCAACTGACGGCGCTGCGGTTCGTCACCGGCGTCGGCCTCGGCGCCGCGATGCCGAACGCGGTCACGATGATGAGCGAGTTCTGCCCCGACAGCCGCCGCGCGACGCTCATCAACCTGATGTTCTGCGGCTTCCCGCTGGGCGCGGCGTTCGGCGGCTTTCTCGCGGCGTGGATGATTCCGCATTTCGGCTGGCGCAGCGTGCTGATGCTGGGCGGCATCGCGCCGCTGGTGCTGTCGGTGCTGCTCATCGCCACGCTACCGGAATCGGTGCGCTACATGGTGGCGAAGGCGAAGCCCGTCGAGAAGATTCGCGCGACGCTCGCGCGCATCTCGGCGGATGCGATGCACGCGGGCTCGTTCTTCATGACCGAGGCGGCGCCGGCCGTCGCGGGGCAGAGCGGCATGAGCGTGGTGCTGTCGCGCTCGTACATCGTCGGCTCGATCATGCTGTGGCTCGCCTACTTCATGGGCCTCGTGATCTTCTACGCCTCGATCAACTGGATGCCGATCCTGCTCAAGGAATCGGGCCTCGCGCCGCAAACCGCGACGCTGATCTCCGCGCTGTTCCCGTTGGGCGGCGTCGGCGCGGTGCTGTGCGGCGTGCTGATGGACAAGTTCAACGCGAACCGCATCATCGCCGTGTGCTATGCGCTGACGGCGGTGAGCGTGTATCTGATCGGCCAGGCGGTGGGCAACGTGGGCATGCTGGTGCTCATCGTGTTCCTGGCGGGCGTGCTGATGAACACCGCGCAATCGTCGATGCCCGCGCTGGCCGCCGCGTTCTACCCGACGCAAGGACGCGGCACGGGCGTCGCGTGGATGCTGGGCATCGGGCGTTTCGGGGGCATTGCCGGATCGTTCCTCGTCGCCGAACTCACGCGCCTGCACTTCACTTTCGGCGGCATCTTCGCGGTGATCGCGGTGGCGGGCCTGATTTCGGCGGTCGCGCTGCTGATCAAGCAAGCGGCGCATCCGCAGACGGCCATGGCGAGCGACCTCGAGACGGAGCCGCTCGGTCATTGATTTGACGTGTGTTCGATGTGGCAGATGATGTTGCCCGCGTGACCTGGGTCATGCGGGGTTTTTTGTTTTAGATGCGCGCGCCGCCTAAGCAGGTTCTCACGTCCGCCACGCGCGTGACCGACATCATGAACGAGATCCCGTCGGCTTCGACGCAGCAGAACGCCGCGCTCGTCGAGCAGGCGACGGCTCCTGCGGCCGCGCTCGCGGTTCAGGCGGAAGACTGAAGCGCACGGTCGCGGTGTTCAAAACCTGAACATCCGGCAGGGACGCGCTTTTCATCGAAGACCCCGGCGTTTGCGAATCGTCAGACCGTGGCATGTCACGTGCTGACTCGTATCGTGCGAACCGGCCGCCATGCGCAAGCATCGCGGCCAGCAGGCATGACAAGCCGCACGAATCGCATTTCGCAAACCGCCAACAGGAGTTTTCGACATGAAACATTTCGCCCTCTCCGCCGCTGCCGGCGCCTTTGCTCTCGTCTGTGCGTCCGCTTTCGCGCAGGACAATCCGCCGAGCTCGAACACGGGCATGCAGGCTGGCGACAACGCGCAAACGACGACGCAGCCCGCGCAGTCGAAGTCGCACAAGTCGCCGCATTCGAAGAAGATGCACAAGAGTTCGATGAACGCGGGTCCGTCCGCCGAACCGGGCGGCACCGCGACGCCGAGCGGTCCGGGCGCGCCAGTGAGCGCGAGCGGCTCCGGCAAGTAACATTTCGATCCGGCAAGAGGGGACGCCCGCGCGGCGTCCCTTTTGCATTGGACGTTCCGAGGGAGCGTCACGCGATCGCTCGAGAAGGACGTCTTCGGGATGATCCCGGGATTCGCGCTCTCGTACTTCAGACGATGATGCGTTACTTCGCGAACAGCGACGACATGTCGGCGAACGCCTTGATCTCGACGGCATTGCCCGACGGATCGAGGAAGAACATCGTCGCCTGCTCGCCGACTTCGCCCTTGAAGCGGATATGCGGCTCGATGATGAAGCGCGTGCCCGCGGCGCGCAGCTTGTCGGCCAGCTCTTCCCACTGCGGGATCGACAGCACGACGCCGAAGTGACGCACCGGCACGGCGTCGCCGTCCACGGCGCTCGTCGCACGATGACCGACTTCATCCGGCGCGAGATGCGCGACGATCTGATGCCCGTAGAAATCGAAATCGATCCAGGCGTCGGAACTGCGGCCTTCGGGGCAGCCGAGCAGCTCGCCGTAGAACTCGCGCGCGGCGGCGAGGCTGTGAACCGGGAACGCGAGATGAAACGGCGGAATGGCGTGCTGAGTCGTGCTCATAGTGGCGAATCCTTTCTGTGCGACATGGATGCGGGAACGAAGGCCACAGTGTATTGATGAATAATTATGTTGAAAAACGATATATTGCGGGAGTCAGATCCAATATTTTCGATGAATCGACATGCTGCGCGAACTTCAGACTTTCATCGCGGTGGCGCGCCACGGCACTTTCGCGGGCGCGGGCGCGCATATCGGGCTCACGCAGTCGGCCGTGAGCGCGCAGATGCAGCGCCTCGAAGCGCATCTCGGCTTTGCGCTGTTCGATCGCACGGGCCGCTCGGCGACACTCAACAAGGCGGGCAGGCGAACGCTCGAACTCGCCGATGAGCTCATTGCGCTGTACGCGCGCCTCGCCGAGCCGGAGGGCGAGGGTGGACGCGGGGGCTCGCTGTCGGTCGGCGCGATCGCGTCGGCGCATGCGGCGCTCCTGCCCGACGCGATCGACGCGTTCGGGCGCGAGCTGCCCGCGTGGCGCATCCGGCTCGTGCCGGGCGTGTCGCTCAATCTGCTCGCTCAAGTCGATGCGGGCGAGACGGACATGGCCGTCATCATCCGTCCGCCGTTTTCGCTGCCGGCGGAGCTGCAATGGCGCATGCTCGTCGCCGAGCCGTTCGTGCTGCTCGCGCCCGCTGCGAAGAAGGGGGCGCACTGGCGCGAGCTGATCGAGACGGAGCCGTTCATCCGCTACGACCGGCGCTCGTTCGGCGGCCGGCAGGTGGATCTGTTCCTGCGCAAGCGGCGCATCGCGGTGCGTGACGCGATCGAAGCCGACGAGCTGCCGGGCATCGCGCAGCTCGTGGCGCGCGGGCTGGGCGTGGCGTTGCTGCCGGTGTCGGACGGCATTGGTTCGTGGCCGCGCGGCGTCACGGCGCTCGATCTCGGCGACGATACGTTTCATCGCGAGATCGGACTCGTCGAACGGGCGCGGCGCGTGCGTTCGGACGGGCCGGATGCGGCGGCGCGGCTGGCGGACTGCATCGTCGAGGCGGCGCGGCGGGGCGTGCACGAGGCGCCCGCGCCGAAGAAGCGTGCGCGCAGGCGGAACGTGGCGCGCGGCATCGCCTAGAATGCGTTGCAGGCGCGGCCTTCGCGCTTTCCTCCGGTGAATCTCGATGGACGACGAGCAGCACTTCGGCGACTCCAACGCGCGCCTCGGGCATTCGTCGCGGACTGTGGCGCGCGCGGCGCTTGCGTGGCTGGACCGGGTCGATCCCGGCACGCATCGGCGCATCAAGGGTTTGCGGCTCGTCACCGCGTATGGTCTCGCGGCGGCGCTCGGCGCATTGCGGGACGTGACGCAGAGCGCGCCTGCCGGTGTGTCGGTTGGCGCGCTCGCGGGCGGATTCGCGCTGTGGGCGAGCGTCTCGGAAGCGCGCACGACGCGCTACGAATCGAGTCGCGATCTCGTCATTCTGTGTGTTGCCGCGGCGTTCGGGGCGCTCACTTTCGCCTTGTTCGAGCCGCTGTTTCGGCAATTGGGACGTGGTGGCGCGGAGCTCATTCTCGTGACGGGCGCGTTTCTCGCGGGTTATCTGAAGCGTTTCGGGTTGATCGGCGCGGGCATCGGCTCTCAGTTCTATATCGGGCAGCTTCTTGCATACGGGATGAATCTCTCGCCCGGGGATTCATGGGCGATCGTGCTCGCGTTGCTGATCGGGATGCTTGCGGCCATCGTGCCGCGTGTGCTTTCCGGGCCGGCGGAGCATCCGGCCGTGCTGCCGGCGCTGGCGTCCGAGCCGGCCTATGGGCGGCATGTCGTTTCGCCGGCATTGGCAATGGGCCTGCAGGCGGCATGCGGCGCGCTCGTCGTGGTGATGCTCAATCGCGCGTTCGGTCTCGCGGAATCGGCTTGGGCGATTACGGCTTGCGTTTATGTCGTCGCGACTTCGGCGATCGGGACCGCGGAGCGTGTGCGGCGGAGGATCTACGGGACGCTCGTCGGGGTGCCGATCGGGATCGCGCTTCTGCCGCTTGCGGAGCATTGGCCGCTTGTTGTCTGGGCGCTGTCTGCGTTTGGGATGATCGTTTATGCGATGGCGTTGCCGGAGCGGTATGACATCGCGTGTGGGGCGTTTGCGGTTGTGTTGATCGTGACGCTCGCTGCGAGTGGGGTGCATTCGGTTTCGTTGCTCGCTGCGCGGGCTTGGGAGACGTTGCTTGGGGGGGCTTTGGGGGTCGTTGCGGCTAGGGTCGTTTTTCCCTTGCGGGTTGTGAGGAGGTGATGGTTTTTGGTTTGTTTGTTCGCTCGCTCGCTCGCTTGCTTGTTCTTTCGTGTCGTGGAATCCTGAGTTCTTAGTGGTCTATTGGCGTTGCCCCTGTGCGGGGCGGCAGTCACTTTCTTTGCTGCTGCAAAGAAAGCAACTGTATTGAAGGTCAAGTGCAAAGGCACAAGGAATCATGGTTTGGGTGGGTTCCAGGGCGTGGCATCGCGCATCATGGCGTTGAGCTGGGTGAGGAGCTTGCGCATGCCGGCGACGAAGGCGACCTTGGTCTTCTTGCCTTTGGCACGCAGCCGATCGCAAAACGCCTTG
>NZ_FCOB02000061.1 GCF_001545075.1 Caballeronia ptereochthonis | reverse complement strand
GGTGTCGGCTTCTTAAGCATGACCTCTATTAAAGAACAAAGCCCTGGGCAGAGCCAGGGCTTTGTCAGCAGTCTGACGCGCGGCAGAAGCCGCGCGTTTTCATGTGTGAAGCTGCAAGCCTGCGCTCAGACGGCCATCGGCGCCGTGATCGCGTCGTGATGCCTGTACCCTTCGAGCGCGAAATCCTTCGGCTCGATCTTCTCCAGCCATTCCGGCTCGTAGCGCTTCGTGACCGCATGATCCGGCACACGGTCCGAGATGATCAGCTGCGGAAGCGGATACGGCTCGCGCTTCAACTGCTCGTTGAGCATGTCGAGCTGATTCTCGTAGATGTGCGCATCGCCGATGAAATACGTGAACCAGCGCGGCGTATAGCCCGTCAGCCGGCCGACGAGATGCAGCAGCGCCGCGCCTTCGGTCAGGTTGAACGGCGTGCCGAGCCCGACGTCATTGCTGCGGATGTACAGGCACAGCGAGATTTCGCGCGTCACCGCATTCGGGATGAACTGATACAGCAGATGGCACGCGGGCAGCGCGATCTCGTCGAGCTTCGCGGGATTCCACGCATGGAACAGGATGCGCCGGTCGGTCGGCCGCTCGATGATCGTGTCGAGACATTGCCGCAACTGGTCGATGGCCTTGTACAGCAGGACCTGCTCGCGCCCGTTCTCGACGAAGCTCGTGACGAGCTGATAGCCGCGATTGGTGGCATCGGCGAGCTGGTCGCCCGCGCCGGCGTCGATCAGCTTGTACGCGGGCCACTTGCGCCACTGCACGCCGTACACGTCGCCGAGATCGTCCGGCCCTTGCCGGTACGGATTCTCGAGCCATTGCGGATTGTCGTTCGCGTTGGCGTCCCAGACCTTGCAGCCGAGCGCGCGGAAGTCCGCCGCGCTCTTCGACGCGCGCAGGAAGCCCACCAGCTCGCCGATCGCCGACTTGAACGCGAGCTTCTTGGTCGTCACGGCCGGGAAGCCCTGCTGCAGATCGAAGCGCAGCATCGCGCCGGGAATGCTGATCGTGCGGATGCCCGTGCGGTTTTCCTGCCAGGTGCCGGTATCGAGGATCGTCTGGACGAGCTCGAGATACTGTTTCATTCGATGTTCCTTGGTGTGCTGCGCGCCGTCACGAACGGATGGCGTAAAGCACTGATTTTACCAAGCACGGAGTGCCCGTGCTCTAGTGCGGCAGCACGAAAAACGGGCGCCCGAAAGCGCCCGTTCAGCGATGTCGAAGGCGGGTGCTCAGCCGCGCGTCGCGTGCTCCGGCGGCGCGTCGACCTCGATGTGACGCATGCCGTGCGCGCTCAGCAGGCGATACAGCGTCACGCGCGAGATCCCCAGTTCGTGCGCCGCATCGCCGAGCCGCCCGCGATGCCGCAGCAACGCGAGCTCGATCGCCTGACGTTCCGCCGCCTCGCGCGCCTGCGCGAGCGAAACCGGTGCGACCTCGACGTACTCGCCGAGTTCGAGATCGCGCGCCGTGATCTGACGCCCTTCCGACATCACGATCGCGCGCCGCACGCGGTTGATCAGCTCGCGCACGTTGCCCGGCCAGCCGTAGTTGTGGATCGCCGCGATCGCGTCCGGCGAGAAGCCGCGCAGACGCCGGCTCGCATCCTTCTTGAAGCGATCGAGCATGTGCTTCGCGAGCAGCTCGATGTCCTTGCCGCGCGCGCGCAGCGGCGGCTCGTCGATCTGCAGCACGCACAGGCGGTGATACAGGTCCGCGCGGAAGCGCCCTTCGATCATCGCGGTCTGCATGTCGACGTGCGTCGCCGAGATGATGCGCACGTCCACCGGCGTCGAGCCGTGGCCGCCCAGGCGCTCGACCTTGCGCTCCTGCAGGAAGCGCAGCAGGCTTGCCTGGCTCTCAAGCGGCAGATCGCCGATTTCGTCGAGGAACAGCGTGCCGCCGTTGGCCGCCTCCACGCGGCCGATCTTGCGCTGGTTCGCGCCCGTGAACGCGCCGCGCTCGTAGCCGAATAGCTCCGATTGCAGCAGATGCGCGGGAATCGCGCCGCAGTTGATCGCGACGAACGGCTGATCGCGGCGCGCGGAGCGCTCGTGAATGGCGACCGCCGTCAGCTCCTTGCCGGTGCCCGACTCGCCGGAGATGAACACGGGCGCGTCGGTCATCGCGACCTTGCGGATCGAGCGGAACAGCGCGAGCATCGCGTCGCACGAGCCGACCATCTCGCCCTCGGCGCGGCCTTCGCTGCGCGCGTCGTTCGACGCCGCGTCGTGCAGCGCGACCATGCCATAGGCGTGGCCGACGGAATCGACGACGCGGTCGTTCGACGTCGGCAGCGTCACGTAATCGAAGCAATAGTCGCGAATGAGCCGCCGCACGGCGGCGTCTTCCAGTTGTCCCGCAACGGTGGCCGCGACCCAGCCCACGTTCGTCATCGTCAGCGACGATTCGAACGCCGCCAGTTCATGCGATTCGAAATGGCTCGACAGGTCGAGCAGTCCGCCCATTGCCAGGTCGCTGCGCAATGCCTTGCGCGTCTCGCGCGCGCTCGCGACGATTTCGATGTGCCAGCCGCGCTCCTCGAATCGCGCGCACAGCGTCTCGCTTGGATCGCGAGTCACATAGATGAGTTGCCGCCGAGCGACGTCCATTATTCAGATCCTTTGTTCAACGTTCGTTGAAAAGGTCACGTAGTTCAGGCTCGCGCTAGATCGCAGACTTCCTGTCCCGCACATTTGCCGAGACGATCGGCAGAGGGACTTTTGCAATTCGATACCTCGCCCCGTACACGGCGCGATACACCTCGCACCCTTCCACGAAACCTTTATGTCTGATTCTGTGCTGTTTTTGAGAGACTACTATAACCCGGAAACCCGCGAAAACAAATATCGGCAGAGGCGCCAGATTAGCCACAAAACCCTGATGGGACGGGCTTGGAAAGAATTTTTCACATAATTATTAAAAACTTTCCGCACAATTTAATAAGACAAAATCTTATACCGATTTCGCGGGAACTTCCTGCTTTTCTGCCTTCATGTTTCAGCTTTGAAACGTTTTCCTGCGATTTCCCGAATCGTTGTCCCGCGCGCTTTCCGGCATTCTTTGCGGGGCAATCGATCGCGGCCGATGGCATGTAATTCGCTAATTCTCGTCCTGACGCAAAGGTAAGAAATACCGTTTGTCGAACGCACGTTCAAATCCCGCAAAAGCATTCATTCTCCAGATAATCCTCCATCCATACCGGCGGAACGATTACTTTATTTCCGGGTGTTTCATATCCGGGAATAGTTACCTTGGGTTATGTCGTCAAGATGGCACTCGATAGTTCATTCAGGCGCGACGAAACATCCGACGCGCAACAAGGCGGCGACGACGCGGACGAATTCGTCCGGACGCGCCTGCCCGCCATACGGTCAACCGGTTCCGGCATCAGCGTGACCTTGTGGGACGAGGTCGCGCCCGCGCTGCCCCGAACGCCGCCGCCACTGGCCGACGACTCGCCGGAGACGTGAGCCGGCGCCGGGCGTGGCCTGTAATGCGGCACGGACGGCGCGCGTGCGTCGGTTAGAATCGAGGCCCCGGCGGCGCGGCCCGCGCGCGCCAGTTTGCCTCGACCTCATCCTTCCACATGACGACGCTGACCCTGATCGTCGCCCGCGCGCGCAATGGCGTGATCGGACGCGATAACCAACTGCCCTGGCGCCTGCCCGAGGACCTCGCCTTCTTCAAGCGCACGACGATGGGCGCGCCCATCATCATGGGCCGCAAGACGCACGAATCGATCGGCCGGCCGCTGCCGGGGCGGCGCAATATCGTCGTGTCGCGCGACGCCACGCGGCGCTACGAAGGCTGCGACGTCGTAACGAGCCTCGAGGCGGCGCTCGCGCTCGCGCCGGCCGAGGAAGCGTTTCTGATCGGCGGCGCGCAACTGTATCGCGATGCCGTCGAGCGCGCCGACAAGATGATCGTCACCGAGATCGACGCCGATTTCGACGGCGACACGCGTTTTCCGGCCCCCGATCCGGCGCGCTGGCGCGAGGTGTCGCGCGAAACGCATCGCGCCGCGCCGCCGAACGAGTTCGATTTCGCGTTCGTCACTTACGAGCGCAAACGAGCACCGGAATGACAAAAGCCCCGGACACGCCGGGGCTTCCCGTTTGCAACGCTTTGACGCCTATTGTCCCGCGACCGTCATCCGCTCGATCAGCACCGAGCCGATTTCCTTCGTGCCACGCACGACCGTATCCGCGCCGATCGCCTCGATATGGCGGAACATCTCCTGCAGCGTGCTCGCCACGGTGATTTCCTCCACCGCGTGCACGATCTTGCCGTTTTCGACCCAGAAGCCCGACGCGCCGCGTGAATAGTCGCCCGTCACGTAGTTCACGCCCTGCCCCATCAGCTCGGTCAGCAGCAAGCCGGTGTCGAGCTTCTTCAGCATCGCTTCGAAGTCGTCCCCGGGCCCAGTGTGCGTGCTCTTCATCGTGAGATTGTGCGAGCCGCCCGCATTGCCGGTCGTCTGCATGCCGAGCTTGCGCGCCGAATACGTCGAGAGGAAATAGCCCTGCACGACGCCGTCCTCGACCACATTGCGCCGCTGCGTGCGCACCCCTTCCTCGTCGAACGGCGCGCTGCCCATGCCGCCCTTCACGTGCGGATCCTCGACGATCTGGATGTGCGGCGCGAACACCGGCTTGCCGAGGCTGTCGACGAGGAACGTGGTCTTGCGATACAGCGCGCCGCCGCTCACCGCCTGCACGAACGCGCCCAGGATGCCGGCCGCGAGCGGCGCCTCGAAGAGCACACGGCATTTGCGCGTGTCGAGGCTTCTCGCACCCAGACGCGCCAGCGCGCGCTCGGCGGCGTAACGGCCGACCGCTTCCGGCGCGGCGAGACCGGCGGCGTCGCGTTTCGAGGTGTACCAGTCGTCGCGCTGCATGTCACGGCCGGCGGCCGCGATGGGCGCGCACGCGATGTAGTGACGCGAGTACGGATAGCCCGCCATGAAGCCGCGCGAAGTCGCGAGCACGAATTGCGAATGCTGCGCGGACACGCTCGCGCCTTCCGAGTTGGTCACGCGCCGGTCGACGGCGAAGGCCGCGGCCTCGGCGCGGCGCGCGATCTCGGCGGCCTCTTCCGCGTCGATGTCCCACGGGTGATAGAGGTCGAGGTCCCGCGGCGCCTTCTCCAGCAGATCCTCTTCGGCGAGGCCCGCCGCGCTGTCCTCGGCGGTGAAGCGAGCGATGTTGTACGCGGCGGCGACCGTGTCGCGCAGCGCGTCGCGCGTGAAGTCGGCGGTGCTCGCGTTGCCGCGCTTCTTGCCGATGAACACGGTCACGCCGACCATCTTGTCGCGATTGTGCTCGATCGTCTCGACTTCGCCGCGCCGCACGCTCACCGACAGGCCGTCGCCTTCGGAGATCTCGGTGGCGGCATCGGTCGCGCCGAGTTCCCTCGCGTAGCGCAGGATGTCGGAGGCGATCTCCTTCAGCTCGTCCTGCGTATGCGGGAAATAGCGTTGCTTGACGTCCATGTCTGCGGCCATTTTTGGTTGCCTTTGGAAGCCGGGCGTCGCGCGCCCGCGCATGTCGTGGTTGCTTCGGAATTCCCGGCCCGAATCGCTCGCCACGCGAGCGTCGAATAACGGGATTGGCGTATCTCGCGATCATAGCAAGGACGGCGTGCATTCACCCGCCAAGCTTCGTCGCGGGCTCGGGCGACAGGCGCCGCAAGATACAATGTCGGGATGAACCGTAAAACCCGCATTCAACCGATCGATGCCGGCCGCGACGACGAGCGCGACGCCGACGAACACGGCTACGACCGTCCGAGCAAATCCCAGCTCAAGCGCGAAATGCACGCGCTGCAGGAGCTGGGCGAAGCGCTCATCGCGTTGCCCAAGGATGCGCTGAAACGCATGCCGATGCCCGAAGATCTCGGCGACGCCGTGCGCGAGGCGCGCCGCATCACCGATCACGAAGGCAAGCGCCGGCAATCGCAATACGTCGGCAAGCTGATGCGCTCGCTGACCGATGACGAAATCGCAGCGCTGCGCACGGCGCTGGAAACGCATCGCGGCGTGAACAAGAGCGAAACCGCGCGCCTGCACTGGATCGAGCGCACGCGCGAGAAACTGCTCGCCGACGACGCCGCGCTCACCGAATTCATCCGCACTCACCCGGGCGTCGACGCGCAGGAAGGCCGCACGCTGATCCGCAACGCGCGCAAGGAGCGCGAGCAGCAGAAGCCGCCGCGCTATTTCCGGGAATTGTTCCAGTGGATCAAGAACGCGGCGGGCGTGGAAGACGACGAAAACATCGAAGGCGACGAGGACGATCGTGACGAAACCGAAGCGTAATCATCCGGATGAGCTGATCGTCGGGCTCGTGTCGATCAGCGATCGCGCATCGCAAGGCGTGTATGAGGACAAAGGCCTGCCGTCGCTGCAGGCGTGGCTCGGCGAGGCGCTCACGACGCCCTTTCGCGCCGAGTCGCGCCTGATCCAGGACGACGCCGCGACCATTTCCGCGACGCTCGTCGAGCTGGTCGACACACACGGCTGTGACCTCGTGCTGACAACCGGCGGCACCGGCCCCGCGCGCCGCGACGTGACGCCCGAGGCGACGCTCGCCATTGCGACCAGGCCGATGCCCGGCTTCGGCGAGCAGATGCGCCAGATCAGCCTGAATTTCGTGCCGACCGCCATTCTTTCGCGGCAAGTCGCGGTGATTCGGGAAACGGCGGATCACGCCGCGCTAATCATCAACCTGCCGGGTCAGCCGAAGTCGATCCGCGAGACGCTCGAGGGTTTGAAGGACACGGACGGCAAGACGAAAGTGCCCGGCATTTTCGCTGCGGTGCCGTATTGCATCGATCTGATCGGCGGGCCGTACATCGAAACGCGGCCCGATGTGGTCGCGGCGTTCCGCCCGAAGAGCGCGATCCGTCCGCCGAAGGCGTGAAATACGCTCAGGACGCGTCCGCGACAGGCGCCGACGGAATCAGGAAGTGCTCGCGATAGTACTTGAGCTCGTCGATCGACTCGTGGATGTCGGCGAGCGCCGTGTGCATCGCGCGCTTCTGGAAGCCCTTGTAGATCGCCGGCTGCCAGCGGCGGCACAGTTCCTTCAGGGTGCTGACGTCGAGGTTGCGGTAATGGAAGAACGTTTCCAGCTCGGGCATCCAGCGCGCCATGAAGCGGCGGTCCTGGCAGATCGAGTTGCCGCACATCGGCGACTTGCCGGGCGGCACGTATTGGCCGAGGAAATCGCGAATCTGGCGCGTCGCCTCGGCTTCGTCCACGGTCGAGGCCTTCACGCGCTCGGTCAGCCCGGAGCGGCCGTGCGTGTTGCGGTTCCACTCGTCCATGCGGCCGAGCGTTTCGTCCGATTGATGAATCGCGAGCACCGGCCCTTCCACCATCCTGTCGAGCGTCGAATTCGTCACGACCACCGCGATTTCGATGATGCGATCGTTGTCGGGGTCGAGTCCGGTCATCTCCATGTCGAGCCACACGAGGTTCATGTCGCTGCGCACGGGGATGTTTTCTTCAGCGGGGTTCGCGGAGTCCGAAGCGGCGGAGATATCGGTCATGAAAGCGGCCTGAGAGGTGGAAAAGCCATGCCCGCTCACGATCGATCCGATAGCAGGATGCCGCGTTTGAACGCTGCGCGGCGGCACGGTCAAGAACCTATAATTCTCGCATAGTTCAATCGGAATACCCGGATGACCAATTTCACTCTTGCTTTCTCGACGGTGTTCGTCGTCGCCTTGGTCGCGATGGTCTCGACCAAGCTCTGGCTCGCGTCGCGCCAGATTCGCCACGTCGCCGCGCACCGCAACGGCGTGCCGGCGCAATTTTCCGGGACGATCCCGCTCGCCGCGCATCAGCGCGCCGCGGACTACACTGTCGAACGCACGCGGCTCACGATGATCGAGGTCGTCACGAGCGCGGTCGTGCTCGTCGCGCTGACCCTGCTCGGCGGCGTGCAGGCGCTCGATCTCGCCATCACGGAGTGGCTCGGGCGCGGCTATCTCGGACAGATCGCGCTGGTGGCCTCGGTCGTCGCGATCACGAGCGTCGTCGACCTGCCATTCGATTACATCCGGCATTTCGTGATCGAAGAGAAGTTCGGCTTCAATCGCATGTCGAAGAAGCTCTTTTTCGTCGATCTCGTAAAAGGCACGGTGCTGGCCGTCGTGATCGGCGCGCCGCTGCTACTGCTCACGCTCTGGCTGATGGACCGCGCCGGCACCTACTGGTGGCTGTGGACGTGGATGGTCTGGGTCGCGTTCCAACTGCTCGCGATGATCATCTACCCGACCTTCATCGCCCCGCTCTTCAACAAGTTCGAGCCGCTGAAGGACGAAGCACTCGTCGCGCGCATCCAGAACCTGATGTCGCGCACGGGCTTCGCGGCCAAGGGCCTGTTCGTGATGGACGGCAGCCGCCGCTCCGCGCACGGCAACGCGTATTTCACGGGTTTCGGCGCAGCCAAGCGCATCGTCTTCTTCGATACGCTGCTCGCGCGCCTTTCCGGCAGCGAGATCGAAGCGGTGCTCGCGCACGAGCTCGGCCACTTCAAGCGCCGCCACGTGCTGAAGCTGATGATCGTCATGTTCGGCATCAGCCTCGCGATGCTCGCCCTGCTCGGCTGGCTCGTGCAGACGACCTGGTTCTACGAAGGCCTCGGCGTGCGGCCGTCGCTCGTGGGCAGCAACAACGGGCTCGCGCTCGTGCTCTTCATGCTCGTGCTGCCGGTGTTCATGTTCTTCATCACGCCGCTCGGCAGCCTGACCTCCCGCAAGAACGAGTTCGAAGCCGATGCCTTCGCCGCGAGCCAGACCGATCCGAAGGATCTCGTGAACGCGCTCGTGAAGCTCTACGAGGACAATGCGTCGACGCTCACGCCCGATCCCGTCTACACCGCGTTCTATTACTCGCATCCGCCCGCTTCGCAGCGCATCGACCGTCTGATGCAGCAGGCCGCATGACGGGCGGCGCACCGCGAGGCCGTCGCGCTTCGGCCGGCGATCGGATCGAAGGCACGGTGATCGCCGCGCACGGGCGGCACTATCTCGTCACGCCGGAAACCGGCGGACCGATGCTCCAGTGCTTCCCGCGCGGCAAGAAAAGCGACGTGGCCGTCGGCGATCGCGTGATCTACGAGCAATCGTCGGCGGATCAGGGTGTGATCGTCGAGATCGGCGAGCGGCGCAATCTGCTCTATCGCTCGGATCAGTTCAAGTCGAAGCTCTTTGCCGCGAACCTCGATCAGTTGCTGATCGTGCTGGCAACCGAACCGCATTTCAGCGAGGACCTGCTCGGGCGCGCGCTGATCGCAGCGGAAGCGCACGGGCTGGAATCGCTCATCGTGCTCAACAAGATCGACGTGGAAGCCGCGCTGCCGCTCGCGCGCGAGCGTCTCGCGCCGTATCGCGAACTCGGCTACACGGTGATCGAGCTGTCCGCGAAGATGGCGCCCGGCGACGTCCATCCGCAACTCGACGCGCGTTTGAAAGACCGCTCGACGATCCTGCTCGGCCAGTCCGGCATGGGCAAATCGACGCTCGTAAACCTGCTCGTCCCCGATGCGGACGCCGCCACACGCGAGATTTCATCGGCGCTCAACAGCGGCCGTCACACGACCACGTTCACGCGTCTGTACAGTCTTCCCGGAGGCGGCGCGCTCATCGACTCGCCGGGTTTCCAGGAGTTCGGCCTGCACCATCTGACCGAAGGCCAGCTCGAGCGCGCCTTCGCCGATTTCCGGCCGTACCTCGGGCATTGCCGGTTCTACAACTGCCATCATCTGCACGAACCGGGCTGCGCGGTGCTCGAAGCGGTCGAGGCCGGCAAGATCAGGCCCGAGCGTCACGCGCTCTACGCGCAACTCGTTCACGAAGCGAGCCAGATCGTTCGATGAAGCGGCTCACGCGCGCCCCCAACCTGATCACGGCGCAGCACTGGGTGAACGTGCTGGCGACCGCGGGCGTGCAGTGCGAGTTGCACAACCGCTATCTGAACGGCGCGCTGGGAGAGATTCCGGCGGATCAGTGCGCGCCGGAAATCTGGATCGTCGACGATCGCGACGAAGCGTTGGCCTTGCGGATGATCGAGCGCGCGAGGAAAGGACCGGACGCCGATGCCCGGCCGTGGCGCTGCAGGCACTGCGGCGAATGGCTGGAAGCGCAATTCACCGTGTGCTGGCAGTGTCAGACGGAGCGCGATCCGCTGGACGACTGACTACGCCAGCCACACGGCGATGGTCAGCATCAGGAGGAGCAGCATCCACAGGATCACCGCGCGCCACACGAGGCCGACCGCCGATTGCAGCGTGCGCGGCGTGCAGTCGTCGCCGACGGGCAGCGGGCCCGCCTCACCGACGGCGAGCGCCTCGACCGACAGCGGCTCCGCGAGCGGACCGGCAAGACGCGCACCCAGCGCGCCGCTGCCCGCCGCGAGCAGGACACCTTCGTTGACGTCCGGCCATTGGCGCGCGTGATTGCGCCACGCGTAGATCGCATCCTCGAAATTGCCGACGATCGCGAAGCCGAGCGCGGTGAGGCGCGCGGGCACCCAATCGATGATGAAGAACGCGCGCTGCGCGAACGACGAGAACGCGGCGGTGCGCTCCGGATTCGGCTTCGACCACGCGCGCGCCAGATACTCGGCGATGCGATAGAGCACCGCGCCCGCCGGGCCGATCGGAATCAGGAACCAGAAGAACACCCCGAACACATGCCGATGCGATGCGATCACCGCATGAACCAGCGTGTGACGCACGATTTCGCTGACGGGCATGTCGACGGTGTCGATGCCGGTCCATTCGGTCAGCACCTCGCGCGCCCGGGGCACGTCGTCGTTGTTGAGTGCGAGATGGATGTCGGTGAAATAGTGGCTGAACTGGCGAAAGCCGAGCGTGAAATAGACGATCACGACGTTCCACAGGAACGCCAGCACGAAATTGATCCGGTACAGCACGTAATAGACGAGCCCGACGACGAGCGTCCACGGCAGCACGACGACCAGCCAGGCGACGATGCCGTGCTTCTCCTTGCCGGCGTCGAAGCCGTGCGCGGTGGATTCCGCATGATATTGAAGCAACGCCGAAATCGGATTGTGCGGCGATAACGCGCGCACCTGCTCAATGATGAGAGCCAGCAACACAGAGAAAAAAGTCATGCGAAGCGCCGGAACAGTCCGTTTAGTTCGAGTTTCGCGTAACGATAGCACAGCGCCTGACGCGTTTAGCGCGCGAGCTAATTGCGCGCGCCGGCGCGAGCGCGCGGACTTTTCGCGCCGTCACGCTCAAGCCGCGAGGAAGCGGTAGAAATTGCGCAACATGCCGGCCGTTGCGCCCCAGATGAAATAAGGAGCCTTTCTTTCGCCCGGCGAGTAGGGCATGGCAAAAAAACGACGCTCGCCGCCTTCCCAGCGAAAAACGCGCACTTCGTGATTGGCCGGATTCATGAGCCAGGCGAGCGGCACCTCGAAAATGTCGGCCACTTCGCGCGTGTCGGCTTTCAGTGAAAACGGCGGATAAACGAGCGCGACGACCGGCGTCACGCGGAATCCCGTGCCCGTCAGATAGTCCGGCATCGCCCCGACGACTTCGCAGTGCTCGGCACCGAGGCCCACTTCCTCCTTCGCCTCGCGCAGCGCGGTGGCGGTGGCATCCACGTCCTCGGGCTCGTGGCGTCCGCCGGGAAAGCTGATCTGGCCCGCGTGATCGGAAAGATGATCGGCCCGCTGCGTGAGCAGCACCGTCAACCCGCCTTCGCGCACGACGAGCGGCACGAGCACGGCCGCGACGCGCGGATCGCCGCCGATCGCCTTGATGCGCTGTTCGGGAGGCTCCCGCGTCCATTCGAGCGTCTGTCCGAAGCGCGCGCGCAAGCCGTCTGGCGTGAGCCGTTCGGGCGGGACGGGTGGCAGCGATTCGCCCGTCGGGAGCACGGGCATGCGTTCGGGTTCGAGAATGCGCGGAGTCGAGGTCTTGCCGGTGGACACAGTTAGGCAGGTTGGGTGTCGAAGATATGATTTGAACACACCAAAGAAAAAAGCACCCGCAAGGGGTGCTTTTTCCGGTGCGACGCTGCGTTGGAGATTACTCCGCGGCGGCTGCACGATCCTTCGTGAACAGCTTTTCCTTGATTCGAGCCGACTTGCCCGAACGCTCGCGCAGGTAGTAGAGCTTCGCGCGGCGAACGTCGCCACGGCGCTTCACGACGATGCTGGCGAGCAGCGGCGAGTAGGTCTGGAACGTACGCTCGACGCCTTCGCCCGACGAAATCTTGCGGACAATGAAGTTCGAGTTCAGGCCACGGTTGCGCTTCGCGATGACGACGCCTTCGTAAGCCTGGACACGCTTGCGCGTGCCTTCGACCACGTTCACGTTGACGACGACGGTATCGCCCGGCGCGAAGTCGGGGATGCTCTTCTCGCCCAGAACGCGTGCGATCTCTTCCTTCTCGAGTTGCTCAATCAGATTCATTACTGACTCCTTGTGCCATCTTGCCGAAGTTGCGTGCCTCGCGAAATTCGCTTGTGATGAGGCCTCGGTAGAGGATGGGTTTGCTTCAGGCGCCGATGTTCAGTCGGCGCCCCCTTGTCCCGCTCGTCGGCTCGAAACCTATGCAGGCTTCGACGCGTCCTTCGCGAGTTCCGCGAGCCATGCCTCGTCGGCACGGCTCAGCATCTTGCTTCCGCGCGCCCGCTCGATCAGATCGGGCCGCTTGTTGAATGTGTTGCGCAACGCTTCGCGCCTGCGCCAGGCGTCGATTTCCTTATGATGGCCGCCCAGCAGCACATCGGGAACGCGCATGCCTTCGTACTCTTCCGGCCGCGTGTAGTGCGGACAATCGAGCAGCACATCGACGAAACTGTCCTGCACCGCCGACTGCGCGTCGTTCAGCACGCCGGGCAACTGGCGCACCACCGCGTCCATCAGCGCCATCGCAGGGAGTTCTCCGCCGGACAGCACGAAGTCGCCGAGGCTCACTTCTTCGTCCACTTCGCGCTCGATCAGGCGCTGATCGATCGCTTCGTAGCGGCCGCACAGCAGCACCAGACCGGGTTCCTGCGCGAACCGCATCACGCGGTCGTGGTCCAGCTTCGCACCTTGCGGCGACATCATCACCACGCGCGTCGACGCGATGCCCTGCTCGCGCTGCGCGGCTTTCGCCGCGTGAATCGCATCTTCCAGCGGGCGCGCCAGCATGACCATGCCTGGGCCGCCGCCGTACGGGCGATCGTCGACGGTGCGATAGTTGTCTGTCGTGAAATCGCGCGGATTCCACGTGCGCAGACCGAACCGCTCCTGCTTCACCGCCCGGCTGGTGATGCCCCAGTCGGTCAGCGCGCGAAACATCTCGGGAAAGAGCGTCACGACATCGAACTGCATCGCTCTCTCCATAACGTGCCGATGTTCAATAATCGGCGTCCCAGTCGACGACGATACGCTTCGCCGCGCGGTCCACCGTCTTCACATATACGCCGACGAACGGAATCAGCCGCTCGCCGGTGACGGGCCTGCCATCCTTGTCCGTACCCGGATACTCGATCCGCAGGATGGAATGCGCGCCATTGTCGATGAGATCGGCGACGCGGCCCAAGGCCACGCCCGCTTCGTTTTCGACATCCAGGCCGATCAGGTCGACCCAGTAAAATTCGTCTTCGCTGTCGAGCTTCGGGAAATCGCTGCGCGCGATATTCACCGTATGGCCCTTCAGCGCGAGCGCCGCATCGCGGTCGTCACAGCCGGCGAGGCGCGCGACGATGGTATCGGCATGCACCTTCGACTGCAGACAGCGCGCGGACTTGCGTTCGCGGCCCTTCACGAGCCACCAGCGTTTCGCGCTCAGAAGCGCGTCGCCGCCCTGCTTGCCGTTCGCGTGCGGCACGATCTTGACCCAGCCCTTGAGACCATACGCATCGGCGATGAAACCGACCTCGACGGCATCTTCCGGCAAAGCCTCGACCGGCTCGATTACGTCTTCCGGCTTGCTACCACTGGAAATACTGCTCGAAACGTCGACCGCCACGCGACGCGCGCCCGGCTTGCGGACGAACGCGCCAAACGTGGCGGAACCTTCATCTTGCCCCGGCTTCGGCCGGCCGATGTTTCCGGAAGCGCGTCCGGATTCTGAATCGCGCGCGGACATCAGCGAACCTTCGGGCAGTTTTCGAGCGGTTTGTACAGCGTCGACGAAGCGAGCTTAAGCAGCCGGCTGGGCTTGCTGAGCTTGCTTGACCAGGCGCTCGACCGTCGGCGACAGTTGCGCGCCAACGCCTTGCCAGTACGTCAGGCGATCCTGAGCGATACGCAGCGACTCGCCCTTCGTGGCGACCGGGTTGTAGAAGCCCACGCGCTCGATGAAGCGGCCGTCACGGCGGCTACGCGAGTCGGTTGCGACGATGTTGTAGAACGGGCGCTTCTTCGAGCCGCCACGAGCCAGACGGATGATGACCATGCTGAAATCCTTGAAAACCGGGGGTTCGGAACAACGAGAACAGGCGATTATAGCTGGATTCCGAAGCTCTAACAAACACTTAACGCTTTTTTTGGATGCGAGGCGTTGTTGAGAGCGCGCTCACGGTCGATCCCAGCCGTTTTCGGATACCGGGAATCACGCTCGTGCGGCAACGTGACATTGGTGGTGCGCTCGCTCGTCGGCGTAAAATGGCGGATTGGCGTCGGTTCGGATTCGGCGTCCGCCTCCATTTCACCACCGCTTTCGCTGATGACTTCCTCGTCCGTCGCCACGCAATCCGGCCCGAAGCCGGCCGGCAAGCAAGCTCCGCCCTATTTCCGCTCGAAGACGCTCACCGCGGCGCTCGCGTTCCTGTTCGGCTACATCGGCCTGCATCGCTTCTATCTGTACGGCATGCGCGACAAGTACGGCTGGGCTCATATCGTCGGCATCATTCTGGGCGCGTTCGGCTATCTGCTGCTCGCGGAATCGGAGCGCACGTCGACTCTCGGCTGGGTGCTGGCGTTCCCGGGCGCCATCTCGCTGCTCGCGGCCTTTCTTTCCGCCATCGTCTATGGTCTGCGCCCCGACGCCAAATGGGACGCGCAATTCAACGCCCACACCGGCCGCACCAGCCGCTCCGGCTGGACTGTCATCTTCGTCGTGATGTTCTCGCTGCTGATCGGCGCCTTCTTGCTGATGACCGGTCTCGCGCTCACCTTCCAGACCTATTTCGAGAGTCAGGTCGAAGCGGCGAAAACGCTGTCGCAATAAAACATCAGAACAAATCGAGCTGCGCGTTTATCGGCGACGCGGCTCGTTTGGCCGGCCGCTGAAACTCGGACATATCGAGAATGCCATGCTGCCGTGCATTCAGTCCGAGGCGCTTGGTCGCCTGACGGAAACGCTGCTTGAGCATGTCGGCCCACAGACCCTCGCCTTTCATCCGCGTCGAGAAGTTCGAGTCGTAGTCCTTGCCGCCGCGCATGTCACGCACGCGGCCCATCACGCGATCCGCGCGATCGGGAAAATGCGCGGCGAGCCAATCCTTGAAGAGCGGCGCGACTTCCCAAGGCAGGCGCAGCACGATATAGCTCGCGCTCGTCGCGCCCGCCTGGGCGCAGGCCTCCAGCACGCGCTCCATGTCCGGCTCGGTGACGAACGGAATGACCGGCGCGATGCTGACGCCCACCGGAATGCCCGCTTCGGCGAGCGTGCGGATGGTGCGCAGGCGCCGCGACGGCGTGGCCGCGCGCGGCTCGAGCGTGCGCGCGATGTCCGCATCGAGCGTCGTGACCGTGATGGCCGCCATGACCTGACCACGTGCGGCCATCGGCGCGAGCAGGTCGATATCGCGTTCGATCAGCGACGACTTCGTGATCGCCGCGAACGGATGCCCGCAATCGTGCAGAACCTGAATGACGCGCCGCGTGAGCTGAAGATCCCGCTCGACGGGCTGATAGGCGTCCGTATTTACGCCGAGCGCGATCGGATCGGGCTCGTAGCCCGGTTTCGCGAGCTCGCGCTCGAGCAGTTCGGGCGCGTTGATCTTCGCGTAGATGCGGCTTTCGAAATCGAGCCCCGGCGAAAGTCCGAGATAGCTGTGCGTCGGACGCGCGAAGCAGTAGATGCAGCCGTGCTCGCAACCCCGATAGGGATTGAGCGAGGTCGTAAAGGGAATGTCCGGCGAACTGTTGCGCGTGAGGATGGTTTTCGCGCGTTCCTCGAATACCTGCGTGCGCAGCGGCGGCGCGCCTTCGTCTTCGCCTTGACCGGCGGTGTGCAGCCAGCCGTCGTCGATGCGTTCGCGCTCGTCCTTCTCGTAGCGGCCCTGGATGTTCGTGACCGCGCCGCGCCCTTTCAGGGGAGCGGGCGGCGCGACGGGATATTCACGGTCGGGCGATGACATTGCGACGAAATCCAACAATTTATACTGTATAAATATACAGTATCGACGTATCGCCGCAAGGGAAAAATCACACCTCGACCGGAATCTTCAGGGTCTCCTTGATCTCCTCCATCACCACGTAGCTCTTCGACTGCACCGCGCCCGGCAACTGCAACAGGATGTCGCCGAGCAGCTTGCGATAGTCCGCCATTTCGCCGATGCGCGCCTTGATCAGATAGTCGAAATCGCCCGACACGAGATGGCACTCGAGCACCTCCGGAATCTTCTGCACTTCGCGCCGAAACTGCTCGAACATGTTGCCGCTCTTGTGATCCAGCGTGATCTCGACGAACACGAGCAGCGCCGCGCCCAGTTCGGCCGGATTCACGCGCGCGTAGTAGCCGGTGATGACGCCATCGCGCTCCATGCGCTTCACGCGCTCGATGCAGGGCGTAACCGACAGTCCGACACGCTCGGCCAGGTCCTTCATCGCGATGCGGCCGTCCTCCTGGAGAAGGTTCAGGATCTTGTGATCGAGCTTGTCGAGCGCACGGACCGGATTTCGCTGTGTTCGCATTGGTTTTTCCTGAAAATCGACCAAATACAATAACTAAAACTGGCTGCATATCAATAGTATAGGCGATAACACTACACGAACTTCCGTTGACCCACTCGATCGACTTTTCGGGCGGTTCTCAGATGAAGAGCGCGGAAGTTTCTCGAATTTTCGATGGAGATCACATGCGAATCGTTATTCTCGGAAGCGGCGTCGTCGGCGTGACGAGCGCGTATTACCTTGCTCGCGCCGGCCACGAAGTCACGGTCATCGATCGTGAAGCCGGCCCCGCCCTCGAAACGAGTTTCGCCAATGCCGGACAGATCTCTCCGGGCTACGCATCGCCGTGGGCCGCGCCGGGCGTGCCGCTCAAGGCCGTGAAGTGGATGTTCGAGAAGCACGCGCCGCTCGCCATCCGCCTCGACGGCACGATGAACCAGCTGCAATGGATGTGGCAGATGCTGCGCAACTGCACGCAGGATCGCTACACGGTGAACAAGGGCCGCATGGTGCGCCTCGCCGAATACAGCCGCGATTGCCTGCAGGCGCTGCGCGCCGACACCAGCATCCAGTATGAAGGCCGCACCGGCGGCACGCTGCAACTGTTCCGCACGCAACAGCAGTTCGATGGCGCGGGCAAGGACATCGCCGTGCTGAGGGACGCGAACGTGCCGTTCGAGTTGCTCACGGCCGATGAGCTGAAGAAAGCCGAACCGGCGCTGGCTGCCGTCTCGCACAAGCTGACGGGCGGCCTGCGTCTGCCGAACGACGAAACCGGCGACTGCCAGATGTTCACGACGCGCCTCGCCGCGATGGCCGAAGCGCTCGGCGTCAAGTTCCGCTACAACACGCCGATCGACGCACTCGCCATCAGCAATGGCCGCGTCGCGGGCGTGCAGTGCGGCAAGGAACTCGTGCAGGCCGATTCGTATGTCGTCGCGCTCGGCTCCTATTCGCCGAAGCTCCTTGGCGATCTCGTGAAGATTCCGGTTTATCCGCTCAAGGGCTATTCGATCACCGCGCCGATCGTCGACACGAACCGCGCACCGGTCTCGACCGTGCTCGACGAGACCTACAAGATCGCGATCACGCGCTTCGACGACCGCATCCGCGTGGGCGGCATGGCGGAAATCGTCGGCTACGACAAGAAGCTGAAGAAGGCGCGCCGCGAGACGCTGGAGATGTGCGTGAACGATCTGTTCCCGGGCGGCGGCGACACTGCGAACGCCACGTTCTGGACCGGCCTGCGCCCGATGACGCCGGACGGCACGCCGATCGTCGGCCGCACGCCCGTGCCGAACCTGTTCCTGAACACGGGCCACGGCACGCTCGGCTGGACGATGTCGTGCGGCTCGGGCCAGTTGCTCGCCGATCTGATGTCGGGCAAGCAGCCCGCGATTCGCGCGGACGATCTGTCGGTGCATCGCTATTTCGGCGATGCCGACGTGAAGACGCGCCCGGGTTACGCGAACGCCTGATTCCGCGACGGCTGATGAAAAACGGCGCCCAAGGGCGCCGTTTTCGCGTTTAGAACTGATCTTCGCTCAAAGCGAGCACGCCTTCCTTCCCGTTCGCGCTGATGATCGACGCCTCGATGCCCGGCGCGTACGACAGGATATGTTCCGCGAAGAACTGCGCCGTCGCGATCTTCGCCGAATGGAAGCGCTCGTCCTCCGCGCGTCTGGCGTTCGAGACGAGCATCGCGCGCGCCATCTGCCATCCGCTCAGCACGATGCCCGCGAGCCGCAGATACGGCACGCTGCCCGCGAACACCGCGTTCGGATCGCTTTTGAACTTCGCGACGATGAACTCGATCGCGCGCGCCAGCGACAGACTCGCCGCGCTCAGGTGCCGATGCATCGACCTGAACGGCTGGCCATCCGCCTCGGCGAGCGCCGCGATGGTCTGATCGATCTGCGCGAGGAGCGCCTGCGCCGCGCGGCCGCCGTCGCGCACCGTCTTGCGGCCGACGAGATCGTTGGCCTGGATCGCCGTCGTGCCCTCGTAGATCGGCAGGATGCGCGCATCGCGATAATGCTGTGCCGCGCCCGTCTCCTCGATGAAGCCCATGCCGCCGTGCACCTGCACGCCGAGGCTCGCGACTTCGACGGACATCTCCGTGCTGAAGCCCTTCACGATCGGCACGAGGTATTCGTAGATCGCCTGATGGCTCGCGCGCGCGTCTTCGTCGGGATGGCCGTGCGCGAGATCGCTGTGCGCCGCCGCGACATACGCGAGCGCGCGTGCGCCCTCGGTGTAGGCGCGCATCGTCGCGAGCATGCGGCGCACGTCGGGATGATGGATGATCGTCACCGGCTCTTTCGCGCTGCCGTCGACGGGACGGCTCTGCACGCGCTCTTTCGCGTAGGCCACCGCCTGCTGATACGCGCGCTCGGCAATCGCCACGCCCTGCATGCCGACCGCGAAACGCGCCGCGTTCATCATGATGAACATGTATTCGAGACCGCGGTTCTCCTCGCCGATCAGATAGCCGATCGCGCCGCCGTGATCGCCGTATTGGAGCACCGCGGTCGGGCTCGCCTTGATGCCCAGCTTGTGCTCGATCGACACGCAATGCACGTCGTTGCGCGCGCCGAGCGAGCCGTCCTCCGCCACGAGGAACTTCGGCACGAGGAACAGCGAAATGCCCTTCACACCTTCGGGAGCATCGGGCGTGCGCCCAAGCACGAGATGCACGATGTTCTTCGCCATGTCGTGCTCGCCGTAGGTGATGAAGATCTTCGTGCCGAAGACCTTGTACGTGCCGTCGCCCTGCGGCTCGGCGCGCGTGCGCACGAGCGCGAGATCGGAGCCGGCCTGCGGCTCGGTCAGGTTCATCGTGCCGGTCCATTCGCCGGAGATGAACTTCGGCAGGTAAAGCGCCTTTTGTGCGTCGCTGCCCGCGGTGAGCAGCGCTTCGATCGCGCCGTCGGTCAGGAGCGGACAGAGCGAGAACGAGAGATTCGCCGAGTTGAGCATCTCGATGCACGGCGTCGCGATGAGCTTCGGCAAGCCCTGGCCGCCGAAGTCGGCCGGATGCACGACGCCCTGCCAGCCGCCTTCGGCGAACTGGCGGAACGCGTCCTTGAAACCAGGCGTCGTCATGACTTCGCCGTTCGCCCAGGCGCTCGGATTGCGATCGCCCGCGACATTCAGCGGCGCGACGACCTCGCCGCAAAAGCGCGCCGCTTCCTCGACGACGGCTTGAGCCGTGTCGAAGCCTGCGTCCTCGTGACCGGGCAGAGCGGCGATGCTGTCGATATCGGCCAGCTCTTTCATCACGAACAGCATGTCCTTGACCGGGGCGTTGTAGCTCATTGTCCTGTCTCCTCCGTTAGATAGCCGAAAAAAAGGGCGCAACGTTTGTCGCGCCCTTCTTCTTGTTATGGCGAGTGCGAGTCACCCGGCGCGAACTCAGCCGAGCTCTTTCACCAGTTCAGGCACGACCGCGAACAGATCGCCGACGAGACCGTAATCGGCGACGCTGAAGATCGGCGCTTCGGGGTCTTTGTTGATCGCGACGATCACCTTCGAGTCTTTCATGCCGGCCAGGTGCTG
>NZ_FCOB02000079.1 GCF_001545075.1 Caballeronia ptereochthonis | reverse complement strand
AACATCGGGATCGGCCAAATCGCGAAGTATCGCTTGCCGCTGGCAGGGAAGGTGTCGATCCTGCATCGCATCAGCGGCCTGCTGCTGTTCGTGTGTCTGCCGTTCATCCTGTACCTGCTCGATCAGAGCCTCACCTCGGAAATCAGCTTCGAGGCGTTCAAGGGCTTCCTCGCCAACCCCATCGTCAAGATCATCACGCTCGTGCTGTCGTGGGCGTATCTGCATCACTTCTGCGCAGGCATCCGCTTCCTGCTGCTCGACACCCACGTCGCGGTGAGCAAGCAAGGCGGCAAGCAGAGCGCCCTCATCGTGCTGGTCGTCTCGCTGCTGCTCACGCTGGCGATGGCGCTCAAACTTTTCGGAGCCTTCTAAGAACATGGCAACCCACAATCGAGTCGGCCCGAAGCGCCTGGTCGTCGGTGCGCATTACGGCCTGCGCGACTGGCTCGCGCAACGCATCACCGCGGTCGTGATGGCCGCCTATACCGTCATTCTGCTCTTCTGGTTCTTCGGCGCGCACAACTTCTCCTACGAAGGCTGGGCGGGCATTTTCGCGACCCAGTGGATGAAGCTCGCCACCTTCGTCGCCCTGCTGTGCCTGTTCTATCACGCGTGGGTCGGCATTCGCGACATCTGGATGGACTACGTGAAGCCGATGGGCGTGCGCCTGTTCCTGCAGGTGTTGACCATCCTGTGGCTCATCGGATGCGCCGGCTACGCGGCACAGATTCTCTGGAGAGTTTAAAGAACATGGCTGCAATCAAGACTTCCCTGCCGCGTCGTCGCTTTGACGTGGTCATCGTGGGCGCCGGCGGCTCGGGCATGCGCGCATCGCTGCAGCTCGCGCGCGCGGGGCTTTCGGTGGCGGTGCTCTCGAAGGTGTTTCCGACGCGCTCGCACACGGTCGCGGCCCAAGGCGGCATCGGCGCCTCGCTGGGCAACATGAGCGAGGACAACTGGCACTACCACTTCTACGACACGATCAAGGGCTCCGACTGGCTCGGCGACCAGGACGCGATCGAGTTCATGTGCCGTGAGGCGCCCAACGCGGTGTACGAGCTGGAGCACATGGGCATGCCGTTCGACCGTAACCCGGACGGCACGATCTATCAGCGTCCGTTCGGCGGCCACACGGCGAACTATGGCGAGAAGCCGGTGCAACGCGCCTGCGCGGCGGCCGACCGTACCGGCCACGCACTGCTGCACACGCTGTATCAGCAGAACGTGGCGGCCAAGACGCACTTCTTCGTCGAATGGATGGCGCTGGACCTGATCCGCGACGCCGACGGCGACGTGCTCGGCGTCACGGCGCTGGAGATGGAAACGGGCGACGTCTACATCCTCGAGGGCAAGACGACGCTGTTCGCCACGGGCGGCGCGGGGCGCATCTTCGCGGCCTCGACGAATGCGTTCATCAATACGGGCGACGGCCTCGGCATGGCGGCGCGCTCGGGCATCGCGCTGCAGGACATGGAGTTCTGGCAGTTCCACCCGACGGGGGTGGCCGGCGCGGGCGTGCTGATCACCGAAGGCGTGCGCGGCGAAGGCGGCATTCTGCGCAATTCGAACGGCGACCGCTTCATGGAGCGCTATGCGCCGACGCTGAAGGATCTGGCGCCGCGCGACTTCGTCTCGCGCTCGATGGACCAGGAGATCAAGGAAGGCCGCGGCGTGGGTCCGAACAAGGATCACGTGCTGCTGGACCTGTCGCACATCGGTGCAGAGACGATCATGAAGCGTCTGCCGTCGATTCGCGAGATCGCGCTGAAGTTCGCGAACGTCGACTGCATCAAGGAGCCGATACCGGTCGTGCCGACCATCCACTATCAGATGGGCGGAATTCCGACGAACATGCACGGTCAGGTCGTGGGCACCGCGAAGGGCTACAACGATCCGGTCAACGGCTTCTACGCCGTGGGCGAATGCTCGTGCGTATCGGTGCACGGCGCGAACCGTCTGGGCACGAACTCGCTGCTCGATCTGGTCGTGTTCGGGCGTGCCGCGGGCAACCACATCATCCAGCATGCGCGCGAGTTGAAGGAACACAAGCCGCTGCCGGCCGATGCCGCCGACTTCGCGATGGAGCGTCTCGCGGTGCTGGAGAAATCGACCTCGGGCGAATACACGCAAGCCATCGCCAACGACATCCGTTCGACGATGCAGGCGCACGCGGGCGTGTTCCGCACCTCGAAGCTGCTCGAGGAAGGGGTCGACAAGATCGGCGAGCTGGCCGAGCGCGTGAAGCACGTGCACCTGAAAGACAAATCGAAGGTGTTCAACACCGCGAAGGTCGAGGCGCTGGAGCTGGCGAACCTGATCGAGGTGGCGCGCGCGACGATGGTGTCGGCCGAGGCGCGCAAGGAAAGCCGTGGGGCGCACGCGCACAGCGACTACGAGCATCGCGACGACGAGAACTGGATGCGTCACACGCTGTGGTTCAGCGAGGGCAATCGCCTGGACTACAAGCCGGTGCAGATGAAGCCGCTGACGGTCGAATCGGTGCCGCCGAAGGCACGGACCTTCTAAGGCACAGGGGAATATCGAAATGGCAAAGAGAATTTTTGAAGTCTATCGCTACGATCCGGACAAGGACGCGGCGCCGCGCATGCAGACCTACGAGCTCGAGATCGAGCACGAGCGCATGCTGCTGGACGCGCTGGTGAAGCTGAAGTCGGTGGACGAGACGCTGTCGTTCCGGCGTTCGTGCCGCGAAGGCGTGTGCGGCTCGGACGCGATGAACATCAACGGCAAGAACGGGCTCGCGTGCCTGACGAACCTGAACGAGCTGCCGCAGAAGATCGTGCTGCGCCCGCTGCCGGGTCTGCCGGTGGTGCGCGACCTGATCTGCGACTTCACGCAGTTCTTCAACCAGTATCATTCGATCAAGCCGTACCTGATCAACGATACGCCGCCGCCGGAAAAGGAGCGTCTGCAGTCGCCCGTGGAGCGCGATGAGCTCGATGGCCTCTACGAGTGCATTCTGTGCGCGAGCTGCTCGACGTCGTGCCCGAGCTTCTGGTGGAACCCGGACAAGTTCGTGGGACCGGCGGGCTTGCTGCAAGCCTATCGCTTCATCGCGGACAGCCGCGATCAGGCGACGGGCGAACGCCTCGACAACCTGGAAGATCCGTACCGTCTGTTCCGTTGCCATACGATCATGAACTGCGTCGACGTGTGCCCCAAGGGGCTCAATCCGACCAAGGCGATCGGCAAGATCAAGGAATTGATGGTGCGCCGCGCTGTCTGAGATGGGCGATGTGATGG
>NZ_FCOB02000103.1 GCF_001545075.1 Caballeronia ptereochthonis | reverse complement strand
ACCAACAAGGGCGACGTGGCGCTGGGTGCGGGTTCGACGACGGCGGCAGTGGTGAACACCACGAGCGCGACGATCGGCGGCACGGCGTACACGTTCGCAGGCAGCAACGCGACGAGCACGGTGTCGGTGGGTTCGGTGGGTGCAGAGCGCACGATCACCAACGTGGCAGCGGGCCGTCTCTCGGCCAGCTCGACCGATGCGGTGAACGGCTCGCAGCTGTACGCAGCGGATCAGGCGATCAACCAGAACACGTCGGATATCTCGAACGTGGCGGGCAGCATCACCAACATCAGCGGTGGGATCACCAATATCCAGGGTGATATCACCAACCTGGGCAACCAGATCAACAACGTGTACAACACGGGCACGAAGTACTTCCATGCGAACAGCACGGGGGTAGATTCGACGGCCACGGGTGTGGATTCTGTTGCGATCGGCTCGGGTGCGGTGTCGACCAACAAGGGCGACGTGGCGCTGGGTGCGGGTTCGACGACGGCGGCAGTGGTGAACACCACGAGCGCGACGATCGGTGGCACGGCGTACACGTTCGCAGGCAGCAACGCGACCAGCACGGTGTCGGTGGGCGCGGCAGGCAAGGAGCGCACGATCACCAACGTTGGGGCAGGCCGTCTCTCGGCGACTTCAACCGATGCGGTGAACGGCTCACAGCTGTACGCAGCGGATCAGGCGATCAACCAGAACACGTCGGATATCTCGAACGTGGCGGGCAGCGTGACCAACATCGGCGGTAACGTGACCAACCTGAGCAACCAGATCAACAACGTGTACAACACGGGCACGAAGTACTTCCATGCGAACAGCACGGGGGTAGATTCGACGGCCACGGGGGTGGATTCGGTGGCGATCGGCTCGGGTGCGGTGTCGACCAACAAGGGCGACGTGGCGCTGGGTGCGGGTTCGACGACGGCGGCAGTGGTGAACACCACGAGCGCGACGATCGGCGGTACGGCGTACACGTTCGCAGGCAGCAACGCGACGAGCACGGTGTCGGTGGG
>NZ_FCOB02000060.1 GCF_001545075.1 Caballeronia ptereochthonis | reverse complement strand
CACCAGCTTTCTTTCGGGCTGCGAGCCCTTGTAACACAAACGGGCTACCGCTTCGAGCGAGCGAAAGGGATCAGTTTCCGAACGCTGAAGGCAATATACAAGTAACCAAAGAAAGCAGCTTTGGGCCCAGGCAGACTCGTCGTCATCGTTCAGAGTGGCTCAGCCCCTAAAGAGTGCCCTCGTAGGTCCAATCGGGCTTGGCTCGCGCACGGTCTGCCAAGCTAGAAGTTTAAAGGCGCTGGTTCAGCCCCAAAGCGTTCCGGCACAGCGCTACGCGCTGCCGCAGGGCATGCAAGGGAAACCACCCTTTAGCGAATGCGGTGAGATGGAGGCTTTAGTAAAGAAGCACACGCAAACCCGCTTTCCCCTTCGGCCGCGCAGCGGGCCGGAGCTAGCGGGTGCTGTACCAGCCAGTTAAACGGTGCGATGACACTGCCGCCCCGCACAGGGGCAACGCTAATAGACCACTAAGAACTCAGGATTCCACGAAAGCCCAGGGCAATCATCAACGAACGAAACCCCAAGGGCAATCATCAACGAACCGAAACCCTCTCCAGCAACCGATCAAGCTCCTCAAAATCCACCGGTTTCACGAGATGCGCATCGAACCCCGCCTGCGCGGAGCGCTCCTTGTCGCTACTCTGCCCAAACCCCGTCATGGCGACCACCGTCGCCCGCCCGATGAGTCTTCGCGAGCGCAGCGCGCGCAGCACCGCATAACCATCGATATCCGGCAACGCCAGATCGAGCAAAATCAGCTCCGGCGGAAAATGCCGGATGACATCGAGCCCCTCCTTGCCGTGATACGCGATGCGCACGTCATGTCCCTTCATCTGCAGGAGCATCGCAAGGCTATCCGCCGAATCGCGGTTGTCGTCGATCACGACGATGCGCAAGCCGCTCCCGATGCTATTCGCCGTATCCTGCGCGAGCACCCGATGCGGCCGCGGCGCATCGTCGACCGAAGCGTAGGGCAGGCGCACCGTGAACGTGCTGCCCTGATTCGGGCCGCCGCTCGCCGCCGAAATCGATCCGCCATGCAACTCGACGATCGACCGGCACAGCGTGAGCCCGATCCCAAGCCCAGCCTCGCCCGGGTTGAGATAGTGGTCTTCCTGCACGAACAGATCGAAGATGGACATGAGCCCCTTCTGCGAAATGCCGCGCCCCTTATCGATCACCTTGAGCCGCAATGCACTCGCCTCGCGCTCGACTTCCACCGTGATCGCACTGTCGCGCGGCGAGAACTTCGATGCATTGTTCAGGAGGTTCTGCACCACCTGCACGAGCCTCGTGCTGTCGCCCATCACGTGAACCGGCTCCGCCGGCAGCTTCGTCACGATGGTCTGCCCGCGCTCGTCGGTAAACGGACGCACGAGCTCGATGCTACGGGCGACGATATCGCCCACGTCCGCACGCGCCATGCGCAGATCGATCTTGCCCGTCGTGATGCGGCCCATGTCGAGCAGATCGTCCACGAGACGGCCGAGGTGCGCCGTCTGCCTGTCGATGATGTCGCGGCACGCGGCGACGCGCTGCGAGATGTCCGGCTCGATCTGCATCACGCCGATCGCGTTGCGCACCGGCGCAAGCGGATTGCGCAGCTCGTGCGCGAGCGTCGCGAGAAACTCGCTGATGCGCCGCGACGAAACCTCGAGCTGCTCGAGCCGCTTGCGCTCGCTCATGTCGCGCGTGACCTTGGCGAAGCCGCGCAGCACACGATGTTCGTCGTACACCGCCGTAATCACGACGTTCGCCCAGAAGAGCGAGCCGTCCTTGCGCACGCGCCAGCCCTCGTTCTCCACGCGGCCCGTACGGATGGCCGTCTGCAACTCGATCTCCGGAAGGTTCGCGGCGAGGTCCTCCGGGCAATAGAATGTCGAGAAGTGCTTGCCGAGAATCTCCGACGGCTGATAGCCCTTGATGCGCATCGCGCCCGTGTTCCAGCTCGCGACATGGCCGCTCGGGTCGAGCATGAAGATCGCGTAATCGCTGACGCTTTCCACGAGCAGACGAAAGCGCTCCTCCGAAAGACGCAGCTTCTCTTCCTCGGCGCGCATCGCGGTGAGATCGCGCGTGCACTTCGCGTAGCCGATGATCTCGCCCTTCGTATTGCGCGCCGCCGTGATGACGACATTCGCCCAGAATAAGGTGCCGTCCTTGCGCACGCGCCAGCCCTCGTCCTCGAAGCGGCCGGTCGCGTAGGCCTGTTTCAGCTCGTACTCGGGCCAGCCGCGCGCGACCGATTCCGCCGGGTAGAAGCGCGACAGATGCTGGCCGATGATCTCGTGCGCTTCATAGCCCTTGATCTTGCGCGCGCCCTTGTTCCAGCTGATGATGCGGCCGTTCAGGTCGAGCATGAAGATGGCGCAATCCTCGACCGCGTCGACGAGCGCATGATATTGCGCGTCGGTCATCGCGTGCTGGTCGAGCGACGGAGGCGTGGCGTCGAGCGTGGGGGCTCCTGCTCTCGATCTGGTCATGGTTCTGATAATCAGCGCAGCGGGTGAGCGTGGATCGAAATTCGGTGCAACCTGAGCATGAAAGCGGACGTTTCCTGAAAAAAGCCGTCGATTTCACAGTTTACTCGCTGTCCCTGCCCGACGGCCACGCCTTTGTAACATGCAGCGGCGTGCGGTATGCCATCGCGGCGGAGCGCCGCGCCCGGCCATCGGATTTCCCGGCTGACGCGATCACGATGACGCCATGAATCCGGGCAGCGGGGAACGACCCGCCGTCAGGCGCGCGCGTTTTGCGCAAGCGTCGCGTGCGGCGATCCGCGTGAAAGTCACGGCTACCGCTTCATACAGGCACAGCGAACCCATCCGTTCCTATCCTTGCTTCTGAGGGGATTTCAACGCTGATCCATGCACGTAGACTGCGTGCACATTTCAAACGGTCGGGTGCTGGGGCAGGCAGTGCAATGAGGCCTATGAAGTGGATACGTGAAACCATCAGGAGCCCTATCATGATCGGCAATCTCAAAGGCATCATCTTCGTCGCGGCGCTCGCGGGCGCTTCCTATGCACTTGCAAGCGGCTACGGCCCCGCGCCGTATTATTCGCCGATGGACGGCGCGCCCGTTTCTCAGCAAGGCATGAACATGCAGACCATCGCGCAGCAAGGCGCTCAGGCAACCGGCGACGCGAGCGTCGACAAGTCCAAGCAGGACAGCCCGCTCATTCAGGCTCAGGATTGAGTGTGCCGGCATCGCCCGACGCCCTGCCGATCATCCCGGCAGGGCGTCGGGCACCGTACGGGATGCAGCGTGTGTTCAGCGTTCGCCTTCGAGAAGCGTGCGCAACATGCGCTCGGGGTTCGCAAGAAATGCGCGCGTCACCTTGAAGTGCTCCGTATCTTCATACGCGACACGCACGATGCCGTCCCCGGTGAACGCGTAGATCCACGCATCGGGGTAGGCCATGAGGATCGGCGAATGCGTGGCGATGATGAACTGCGAGTCGTCGTCGACGAGATCGTGGATGCGCGCGAGCGCGGCGAGCTGTCGCTGCGGGGAAAGCGCCGCTTCCGGCTCGTCGAGCAAATACAGTCCTTGTCCGCCGAAACGCTCCATCAGGAGCGTGAGAAACGATTCGCCGTGCGACTGCTCGTGCAGCGACTTGCCGCCATATGACGAGATGATCGGCGGGCCGAAGCCGGGTTCGTCGTCGAGCTGCTCGATTTCCGTCGCCACGTTGAAGAAACTTTCCGCGCGCAGGAAGAAGCCGTCGCGCGGCCTTCTTACGCCCTTCGCGATGCGCAGGTATTCGTGCAGCGGCGAATGCGACGCGCGCGTGCCGAAGCGGAAGTTCTTCGTGCCGCCTTCGGGATTGAAGCCCATCGAGACCGCGATTGCTTCGAGCAGCGTCGACTTGCCCGCACCGTTCTCCCCGACGAGGAACGTGACCTTCGGATGCGGCTCGAGCGTGTCGAGCGAGCGCACGGCGGGCAGGGAGAACGGATAGGCGTCGAAGGACGGCGCCTTGTCGCGCAGCAGCGTGATGCGGCTGATGTACTGGTTCGAGAGCATCGAGGGCGTCAGTGGAACGCCTGGTTCGCCGCGGATTCCGCGGCTTTCCGCGCATCGCCCGCGGCGACCTTCTCGACGGTCTCCTTCGCGCGCCCGATTTCGATCGCGGGCATGAACATCATCGAGATCACCGCGCCGAGCGCGATCACGAACATCGCCGTGAAAGTGAGATGCAGCGAGTGATGCAGCACGAGGCGGATCTCGTCATTGGCCGCGAAGTTTCCGGGCACGGCCGAGAGCAATTGTCTGAGCTGATCGGCATGCACCGGCGGCAGGCCGCTCGTGTGCGTGAGCCCGTAGTTCTGCACCGCGCCGAACACGGCCGCGCCGAGCGTATTGCCGAGATTGCGCGAGAACAGGTTCGACGCGGTGGCGCTGCCGCGCTCGAGCGGCTGCACGATCTCCTGAATCAGGATGAGGCACGACACGCTCGTGATGCCCATGCCGAAGCCCAGCACCGCCGAGCCGACGCCCGCCCATACCGGGCTCGATTGCGGGTTGAGCACCACGAACGGCAGCGCGCCCAGCGGAATGAACACCGGGCCGATCATCAGCAGACGCCGCAGGCCGATGCGGGCGAACGAGCGCGAGGTGAAGGTCGCGCCGCTCGGCCAGCCGATCATCATCATCGTGAGCGCGAGGCCCGCCTCCACCGGTGTGCGATGCATCACGCCCTGCACGTACATCGGCAGGAAGGTGGTGAGGCCCATCATCGCCATGCCGGCGAGCAGGGTCGCGACGTTGCTCGCCGCGATCGGGCGATGCGACCACAGGCGGAACGAAATCATCGGATCGGCGGCGCGGCGCTCCTGCAGCGCGAAGAGCACGCAGCTCAGCACCAGCACCGCGATCTCGATACCGACCCGCGCATTGCCGGCGTGCCCCGCATCGGTGAGCGCCATCATCAGCGCCGCGACGGCGGTGGTGAAGAGCAACGCGCCCGCGAGATCGATGGCGGGGCGGTCGTGGCGCTTTTCCTCGTGCAGGAACAGCGTGAAGAGGAGCGCCGCCAGAATGCCGATCGGCACGTTGATCCAGAAGATCCACCCCCACGAGAGCTCGCGGATCAAAAGGCCGCCGACCATCGGTCCGAGCACGGCGGACACCGCCCATACGCTCGCCAGATAACCCTGCACCTTGCCGCGTTCGCGCGCCGGATAGAGATCTCCGACGACCGTCAGCGCGACCGGCAGGATCGCGCCCGCGCCGACGCCCTGGACAAGCCGGAAGACGATCATCGCGGGCATCGACCAGGCGAAGCCTGCGAGCACCGAGCCGATCAGAAAGATCGCGATGCCCGCGAGCATGGCGGGCTTGCGTCCGTAGAGATCCGCGAGCTTGCCGAATACGACGGTGAGCGCCGTCTGCGTGAGCAGGAACGACGAGAAGACCCAGCTGTAGAGATTGAGGCCGCCGAGCTGCGTGGCGATTTGCGGCATCGCGGTCGAGACGATGGTGGCCTCGATCGCGACCATGGCCATCGAGGCCATCACCGCGGCAATGACGAGGGGACGGGCTGTTTTTCTGGTCTGTGACATGCGGTTCTTGAAAGGTGCATCGCCGCCGCGCAAGCCGTGACGACGCGCGCGAGCGGGCAATGCACGATACAGTGAAGTTGCGGCGGCGACGCCCAGGCTTGCGGATTCCTTGCAGCCCGAGCAATGTCGCCGATGAAGAAGCGCCGCATGCAATGTTATCCCGATGCCGGAAACGCTGCTGACCGCGCCCTCATTCAACGCCAATTCTTCGGCGCTACGCTCGGTCATGTGGACGGACGGCGCCCTTCCCCGAGCGCTTTCCAGGTCCGTTCCACGACCTCGTAACTCCTCAGCACCTTGGCGTCGGTCCCGGCCGGACCGACGCGCTTTTTTTCGCATGAGCGCAACGGCGCATCTGTCACGTACATGTCGTCTTTCAGACCGAAATCTCCGGGAATGTCGCCTAGAATCGAACGGGCAAACGATGCGTCCCCCGACTCGCCTCGTCCCTTTCCGAAGCGGCAGACTCGAATGATCAAATCACTGAGAAATCAACTGGTCGTGGCGCTGGGATTACTCGTGAGCGTGATCGGCGTGGTGCAGGGCGTGAGTTCGTATCAGCTGAGCAGGACCGGCACGAGCGCGCTGCTCGACCTGCGGCTGGAGCAGGTGGCGGCGCGCATGCGCGATGGCTACGCCGAGGGCATTCCGGAAAATCCGGCGCGCGGCTCGCAGGACGACCGCGATGTGGTCGTGGTCGTATGGAAACCGGACGGCCAGTACCCGTTCCGCACGACCGACCCGTCGCTGCATTTTCCGCGCGACGCGAAGCCCGGCTTCTCGGGCGTCGACGTCAACGACGAGCACTGGCGCATCTTCACCCGCCAGGAGCCGACGATGACGATCCAGGTCGCGCAGCGCTCCTCCGTGCGCCGCCAGCTCACGACGGAAGCCGCGACGCTCACGCTCTGGCCGATCGCCGTGCTGCTGCCGCTCGTGTGGATCGCGGTCGTGCTCGTCGTGCGGCGCTCGCTGCGGCAGCTGACGCAGCTCGGCGCGGAAGTGCAGGCCATCGACATGGGCAATCTGCAGCCGCTGCCGACGGTGGGCGTCCCCACGGAGATCGCGCCGTTCATCCATTCGATCAACATGATGATCGGGCGCCTCGCGACGTCCATCGAGAAGGAGCGCAAGTTCATCGCCGACGCCGCGCACGAGTTGCGCACGCCGCTCACCGCGCTTCAGCTTCAGGCGGACAATCTCGCGCCGCATATCGTTCGGGGCAATCAGGAGCGCTTTCAGGAGCTGCGCCGTGGCATCGCACGCAGCGGAAGTCTCATCGCTCAGCTTTTGCGGCTCGCCCGCGCCGATGCGCCGGTGAACGGCGCGCCGCTTTCCCGCGTGGACCTCTCCGAGATCGTGACCGGCGCGGTCGCGGACGTGCTGCCGCTCGCGATCGCGCGCGGTCTCGACATCGGCGCCGAGGAAATGGTGAGCGCGCACGTGCGCGCGATCGAGACGGACATCGGCATGGCGGTGAAGAACCTCGTATCGAACGCGGTGCGCTATACGCCCGATGGCGGCACCATCGACCTGCGCATGCGGCGCGACGGCGACATGGTCCGGGTCGAAGTGATCGACACCGGGCCGGGCATCGACGAGGCGTTGCTGCCGCGCGTGTTCGACCGCTTCTTTCGCGCGAATCCGGACGTGGAGGGTAGCGGCCTCGGCCTCTCCATCGTCAAGGCAATCGCCGCGCGCTATGGCGGCGACGTGACGCTGCGCAACCGCGACGACGGGCGCTCGGGCATCGTCGCTTCGATCGGCTTTCCGGTCGAGGAAGTGAACGAAAGCGCGGCGGCGCCCGCGTCCGCATGAAACCCACGGGGATTTGCGGGCGCTTTTGGGCCGATTACAATGCATTCACTGCGTGGCGCGAATCGATCGATATCGGTCAGTAAAAAATCCATAAAAGACCGACCGTGCGTTTTTGTTTCGCTTTGCGCCGCAATGCCGGCGCAAAGCGCGCGCCATTCTCGTCCGCACGGCGGCGCGATGCCGTGCGGACCGCTGTGTTTCGCTGGTGCGGGGTGGAACGTGCGAATTCTCCTCATCGAAGACGACGTGCAGATCGGCACGAGCCTCATGCGTGCGCTCAAGGATGCCGACTACGCGGTCGACTGGGTGCGTGACGGCAACGCCGGCCGCGAGGCGCTCGCCGCCGCCGACTACACCGTGGTGCTGCTCGATCTCGGCCTGCCCGGCATGAGCGGCATCGAGCTGCTGCGCCAGGCGCGCACGGCGGGCAACGCGACACCGGTGCTGATCCTCACCGCGCGCGACGATCTCGACACGCGCGTGCAAGGCCTCGATCTCGGCGCCGACGACTATCTGCTCAAGCCCTTCGACATGCCCGAGCTGCTCGCGCGCATCCGCGCGGTGCTGCGCAGGAAGGCGGGCTACGCGGTCTCGCGTCTCGGCGACGATTCCATCAACCTCAACCTCGACCAGCGCACGCTGACGTGCGGCGAGACCTCGGGCGTGCTGTCCGCGCGCGAATTCGCGCTGATGCACGCGCTGCTCGAACGTCCCGGCACGATCTTCTCGCGCGATCAGCTGGAAGACCGCCTGTACGGCTGGGGCAAGGAAGTGGAGAGCAACGCGGTGGACGTGCTCATCCATTCGGTGCGCAAGAAGTTCGGCGCGGGCGTCATTCGCAACGTGCGCGGCCTCGGCTGGACCGTGATGCTGGGGCAGGCCGGCCGCGAGGAGACGCAGTAGCGCGCGCTGCATGAGCGATGCGTTCCGGAGCCGGATTCAGCCCGCGTCGTGCTGCCGGCCGACCGAGCCGCAGAAATGCATGCTGTACGCGTGATCCTCTTCGTCGATCTGACGCATGCGGCGTTCGAGATCGGCGAGATCGCCCGACGATGCGAGGTAATCGTCGCGGGCGACGTCGTGGTCGGAGAAAAGGCTGCCGAGGGATTTCGAAAGACGTTCAAACATGATGTGCTCCCGTCATTAAAAAATGGCCGATGTGTTGGGCCGACGCAAAGCAGGTTATGCCGCGCGAATTAGCTTCGAATGAGCGGCTTGAACTGGCGGCACGCGCGATGCGCTGTCTTCGGCATGACGAACCGTTCGCCAGCGCACCGTGAAGCCGGGCGCGCGGCGGTGAAGGCAGTGCCGCGCCGCACCATCCGTGCTATCGTGTTTCATACGGATTTCATACGGAATGCCGTGCGTTTTCCGCATTCGTCGATCGTTTCTCGTGAAGACCGCCATGAACGATGTGTCTCGTACCCTCAGTGCTCGCGACCGCGTCGAGTTGCTCTGCTGGCTGACGTGCGGCAGTCTCGGTGCGTACTATCTGAACGGCGACTGGCCGGCGGCCGGCTTTCACGTGCAGGCCGCACACAAGTGGCTCGACCGGCATCAGCGGGTCGCGGACTGGCTCACGGTAGCGAAGCTCGCGGCCATCGCGCGCGAGATCGCGACGCAACATTGCGCGCTGCTCGAAGCGGACTGGGCGCGCGATGCCGTCGAGGAGATTCTCGACAGCGAAGACCTCAACTATCAATCGGACGTGGTGCGGCAGGTGTTCGACGATTGCCGCCGCGCGCTCGCGGAAAAGCGCACGCCGGAGTGAATCGGCAAAGGGCGCGCATGCTGACTCTAGCGCGAATTACTGTATGAATGTACAGTAAGCCATTTTCTCGTCCCGGCGGCTTGCGCAATGCCCGCCGTCCATCGCGCCCAGGCATGTTTCGCGTGTTCGTCTCCGTCGATTGCGGTTCGATTGCGGCTGTTCTCGCAGCCCGCGCACGCGTTCCCGGCGAACCTGCGTGATCGCGGCGATGGACGCTCCTGCTCAACCCAAGCCGCGCCGCATCGCGCATCTCGACATGGATGCGTTTTTCGCATCGGTCGAGCTGCTGCGCTATCCCGAGCTGCGCGGCATGCCGGTGGTGGTCGGCGGCGGCCGCAGCGCCACGCCCGAAACGCTTCCCGACGGCACGCGCCGTTTCAGGCGGCTGCGCGAATATGCGGGCCGCGGCGTCGTGACGACGTCCACCTATGAAGCGCGCAAGTTCGGCGTGTTCTCCGCGATGGGCATGATGAAGGCCGCGCAGCTCGCGCCCGACGCCATCCTGCTGCCGACCGACTTCGATTCCTATCGCCATTACTCGCGCCTCTTCAAGGCGGCGATCGCCATTTTCACGTCGCAGATCGAGAATCGCGGCATCGACGAGATCTATATCGACGTGAGCGATCTGCCCGGCGAGCCCGCCGACATCGGCAGGCGCATGAAGGACGCCGTGCGCGAGGCGACCGGGTTGACGTGCTCCATCTGCATTGCGCCGAACAAGCTGCTCGCCAAGATCGGCTCCGAGCTCGACAAGCCCGACGGCCTCACCATTCTCACGATGGACGATCTCGAGACGCGCATCTGGCCGCTCGAAGCGCGCAAGGTGAACGGCATCGGCCCGAAGGCGAACGAGAAGCTGGCGACGCTCGGCATCGTCACGATCGGCGACATCGCCGCCGCCGATCCCGGCCTTCTGCAGACGCATTTCGGCCACACCTACGCGGCTTGGCTCGCGCGCATCGCGCTGGGGCAGGACGAGCGGCCGGTCGTCGTGAGCTCGGAGCCCAAGTCGATGAGCCGCGAGACCACCTTCGAGCGCGACTTCCATCCGAAGCACGATCGCGCGACGCTCTCGGCGGAGTTCACGGGCCTTTGCACGCGCGTCGCCGAAGACCTGCAGCGCAAGGGCTATGTCGGGCGTACGGTGGGCATCAAGCTGCGCTTCGACGACTTCCGCACCGTCACGCGCGATCTGACGGTGACGGTCGCCACGGCCGACCCCGTCGAGATTCGCCGCGCGGCGACCGAATGCCTGAAGCGCATCGTGCTCGATCGCCGGATCAGGCTGCTCGGGGTGCGCGTCAGCACGCTTTCCGGGCGCGACGAGCGTGGCTTCGTCGAGCCCGTCCAGGTCGAATTGCCGTTCGGCGCGGCGGACGACTGAGCCCGGCGTTTCTCCCTATGGAGCATCGCCGCCAGGCATTCATTCGTCTGATCACGCACGCAGCGCATTCGGGCTTGGTTCAGCGCCACACATACTCAATTCAGTCTCACCGATAGGTTTTGACCGTCTCAATCGACGGTCACGCTTGAGGACGCATCGTATCGGCCCGCACTCGCGGGTCATCTTGCATGCACCCGGGGAGAACAAGAATGAACATGCGGGCATGGGTCTGGAGGGGCTGGCGCATCACGGCGGGCGTGAGATTCAACGACGACTCGCTCACCGCCGTATCGCAGACCGATAACGGCACCTATGTTTTCGCGGGAAAGCGCTTCGCGGTGCCGCCCGGCGCGTACGCCACGGCAAAGGCGGCGTATCCGCTTGCCATGCCGTACTTCGGCGTGGGCTTCGGCCACAAGCCGGTGGGCAAGGGCTTCGGGTTCGTCGCGGATATCGGCGTCGCGTATGGGGGTGCCGAAAACGAGCTACACCCTGTCGCCGATCCTCGCCCAGTTCGCGGGCTCGAACAGCGCCTTGCTGGCGAGCACCGGTGCGCAGGAGCTGAGCGACAAGGCGTGGCGCTATCGCTGGTATCCGGTGGTGCAGATCGGCGTGTCGTACCGCTTCTGAAGCATGGGGATCGTGGGGCGCGGGCCTTATTGCTCTGGCAGATAACCAAATCGCAGATCCTTCGTTGCCCGCCGAATCGTCACGCGTTAGATTGACCGCTTCCCGAAGTGATCGATTCGACCGTGACGATTCAGACTGCCTTCAATCCCGCTCTCGCTTCACCCGAAACACGCGAAGAAGCCCCCGATCAACCCATCGAGATTCATCCCTTCGACGCGCCGCTCGGCGCCGAAGTGATCGGGCTCGATCTGTCGAAGCCGCTCTCGCAGGCCGATTTCGCGCGCATTCATCGCGCGCATCTGGATCATCACGTTCTCGTGTTTCGCGATCAGCGCATCACGCCGGATGAGCAGGTCGCGTTCAGCAAGCGCTTCGGCCCGCTGCAGATTCACGTGCTGCATCAGTTCGGGCTCGCGGGACATCCGGAAGTGCTGATCGTGTCCAACATCGTCGAGCACGGCAAGCCGATCGGCCTCGGAGACGCCGGCCACTTCTGGCACTCCGACCTCTCGTACAAGGAAAGGCCGAGCCTCGGCTCGCTGCTGCACGCGCAGGAATTGCCGGCGACCGGCGGCGACACGCTCTTCGCGAATCAGCATCTCGCGTGGGACACCCTGCCCGCGCACCTGAGGAATGCGGTCGAAGGCCGCGTCGCCGAACATACCTACCTCGCCAAATACGCCGAGCTGCAAAGACGCAGCCCGTGGCGGCCCAATCTGTCGGCGGAGCAGGTCGCGCAGGTCAAGCCGGTGACGCATCCGGTCGTGCGCACGCATCCGGAGACGAAGCGTCGTGCGCTGTTCGTCAGCGAGCATTTCACCACGCGCGTGATCGGCTTGCCGGAAGACGAAAGCCGCGCATTGCTCGCGGAACTGTTCGCGCACAGCACGCGGCCGGAGTTCGTCTATCGGCATCAATGGCGCGAGCGCGACATGGTGTTCTGGGACAACCGCTCGGTCATGCATCTCGCGGCGGGCACGCCCGACGATCAGCGCCGCAAGCTGTATCGCACGACCATCGAAGGCGACGCGCCTTTCTAAATACAAACAACATCCTTTGATTCACGGGGTTTCAGCAATGCATTCTCGAAAGGGGAAGGGCGCCGCACGCGCGCTTGTCGCCGCGCTCGCGGTCACGCTCGGCATCACGTCGGCGAGCGCGCAGGCCGAAGGCACGTTGCGCATCGCCGAGCAATTCGGCGTCGTGTATCTGTTGCTCAATGTCGCGCGCGATCAGAAGTTCATCGAGCAGGAAGGCAAGAAGGAAGGCCTCGATATCAAGGTCGACTGGGCCAAGCTCTCGGGCGGCGCGAGCGTCAACGATGCGCTCCTGTCGGGCTCGGTCGATATCGCGGCGGCGGGCGTCGGTCCGTTGCTGACGATCTGGGACCGCACGCACGGACGACAGAACGTGAAGGGCGTGGCATCGCTCGGCAATTTCCCGTACTACCTCGTCTCGAACGATCCGCGTGTGAAGACCATCGCCGATTTCACCGACAAGGACCGCATCGCGGTGCCGGCGGTCGGTGTCTCGGTGCAGTCGCGGATCCTGCAATACGCCGCCGCGAAGACCTGGGGCGACAAGCAATACGACCGCCTGGACAAGCTCACCCAGGCCGTGCCGCATCCCGACGCGACGGCGGCGATCATCGCGGGCGGCACGGAGATCAACGCGCATTTCGGCAATCCGCCGTTCCAGCAACAGGAGCTGGCGGGCAATCCCAAGGCGCATGTCGTGCTCAATTCGTACGACGTGCTCGGCGGCCCCAGCTCCGCGACGGTGCTCTACGCGACCGAAAAATTCCGCAACGAGAATCCGAAGACGTATCGCGCTTTCGTCGCCGGTCTCGCCGATGCCGCGCGCTTCGTCACGCAGCATCCCGAGCAGGCCGCCGATATCTATCTGCGCGTGAACAATGCGAAGATCGACCGCGAACTGCTCATCAAGGTCATCGAGGACCCGTCGGTGCAGTTCAAGGTCGCGCCGCAGAACACGTTCGCGCTCGCGCAGTTCATGCACCGCGTCGGCGTCATCAAGAACGAGCCGAACTCGTGGCAGGACTACTTCTTCAGCGATCCGGCGACCAGGGACGGCAGCTGAGCCGAAGAACGCGCTTATCGGCGAACGCGGATTGGATATGCGCAATGATTGGTTCGCTTGGGCGGCGCGCACCGGTATCTTGTGCGTTTGCACTTCAGCTCACCGACATGGCCGCCAATCCTCAAGCGCTTTATTTGCCGGAAGCCGACCGCGACGCGTCCACGAGCGGCAAGCTTCTCAGCGCGAAGAACGTCACGCTCGAATACCGCACGCCTGAGCGGCTCGTCCGCGCGACGCACGATGTCAGCTTCGATGTCTATGGCGCCGACCGTTTCGTGCTGCTCGGGCCTTCCGGCTGTGGCAAGTCGACCTTGCTCAAGGCAGCCGCGGGTTTCATCCAGCCCGTTTCGGGCAGCATCGAGATCGGCGGGGAGCGCGTGCGCGGGCCGGGTGCGGACCGCATCGTCGTGTTCCAGGAATTCGATCAGTTGCCGCCGTGGAAGACCGTCGTGCAGAACGTGGCCTTTCCGCTGCGCGCCGCGCGCAAGCTCGGACGCACCGAAGCGCGCGAGCGCGCGCTGCATTATCTGGACAAGGTGGGTCTCGCGAAATTCGCCGATGCCTATCCGCATACGCTCTCGGGCGGCATGAAGCAGCGCGTCGCCATCGCGCGCGCACTCGCGATGCAGCCGCGCGTCCTGCTGATGGACGAGCCGTTCGCCGCGCTCGATGCGCTCACGCGACGCCGCATGCAGGAAGAACTCCTGCGGCTGTGGAGCGACGAGCGCTTCACGTTGTTGTTCGTCACGCATTCGATCGAGGAGGCGCTGATCGTCGGCAACCGCATTCTGCTTCTGACGCCGCATCCGGGGCGCGTGCGCGCGGAGCTGAACAGTCATCAATACACGCAGGAAAGCATGGGACGCGGAGAGTTTCAGCAGAGCGTGGCGCGCATTCATCGTCTGTTGTTCGAAGAGGAGGCTGCACTTTGAGCACGCCGCATCTGATCGTGCCGCCGGTGCGGCCCGAATACGAAGTCACGCCCGCCGCGGCGCCTGCTAGCCTCGAACACGGGGCGCCGCTGCCGCTCTCGAAGCGTCTCGCCGACCGCTCGTGGCTGCGCAAGACCATCATCGCCCTCGTATTGATCGCGCTGTGGGAAATCGCCGCGCGCGTCGTCGACAACGATCTGCTGCTGCCGACGTTCAGCGCGACCTTCATTGCGTTCGCGCAGGGCATCGCGTCGGGCGAGCTCATCGAGAAGATCGGCATTTCGATGTCGGTATTGCTGCGCGGCTATGCGCTCGGCGCGGCGCTCGCGTTCGCGCTGACATCGCTCGCGGTGTCGACGCGCATCGGCCGCGACATCCTCTCGATGCTCACCGCGATGTTCAATCCGCTGCCGTCCATCGCGCTGTTGCCGCTCGCGCTGCTGTGGTTCGGCCTCGGCACCGGCAGCCTGCTCTTCGTGCTCGTGCATTCCGTGCTGTGGCCGCTCGCGCTCAATACGTATGCGGGTTTTCAGGCGGTGCCCGCGACCTTGCGCATGACGGGCCGCAACTACGGCCTGAACGGCCTGCGTCATGTGATGCTGATTCTCGTGCCCGCCGCGCTGCCGTCGATCCTCGCGGGCCTGCGCGTCGGCTGGGCGTTCGCGTGGCGCACGCTGATCGCGGCGGAACTCGTGTTCGGCGCGAGCTCGGGCAAGGGTGGTCTCGGCTGGTACATCTTCCAGAACCGCAACGAGCTTTATACGGACCGCGTGTTTGCCGGTCTTGCCGCGGTCATCGTGATCGGGCTCGCGGTCGAGCATCTCGTCTTCGACACCGTCGAGCGCGTGACGGTGCGGCGCTGGGGCGTGCAGCAATGAGCAAGCGTTATTTCGCCGCGTCGTTCTCGGCGCGGATGAAATCGATGAATGCGCGCAACGGCCCCGGCATGTGCGCGCGGCTCGGATAGTAGAGCCGCGGGCCGGTGAAGCTCTGCCACCAGGGCTTGAGCACCGGTACGAGCGCGCCGCTGTCGATGGCGCCGCGCACGAACTCGTCGAACGTATAGACGAGGCCGAGACCGGCGATGGCCGCGCTCCGGCTGATCTCGATCGACGACGTCACGAGCGGTCCCTGCGGCGCGATGCGTATCACCTCCTTGCCGCGCATGAATTCCCACGCGGCCAACACTCCGCTGTCGAAACGATGCCCGATGCACGCGTGATCCACCAGATCGCGCGGATGCTTCGGCTCGCCGTGCGCGGCGAGATAGGCGGGCGCCGCAACCGCAACGAAGCGCTGCGTGCGCGGCCCGATCGGCACCGCGATCATGTCGCGCTCGATGCGCTCGTCGTAGCGGATGCCCGCATCGAATCCGGCTGCGAGCACGTCGATGAAAGTATCGGTCGCGCTGATCTCCAGCGTGATGCCCGGATGCGCGGCCAGAAAGCGCGCGACGATCGGCGGCAGGATTTCGCGCGAGACGATCCGCGGCACGTTCAGACGCAGCGTGCCGGTCGGGCTGTCGCGAAAGCCGTTCACGGCATCGAGCGCGCCCGCGATTTCGGCGAACGCGGGCGCCAGGCGCTCGATCAGCCGCTCGCCCGCTTCGGTCGGCGTGACGCTGCGCGTCGTGCGATTCAGGAGCCGCACGCCGAGACGTGCCTCCAGCCTGCGAATCGCCTCGCTCAACGACGACGCCGACACGCCGCGCAACAGCGCCGCCTGCCTGAAGCCGCGTGAGCGCGCGACGGCCAGAAACGCGTTGAGATCCGACAGATCCGGTTCGCTCATTGTTCGCCTCGGCGCACAGCCCATTCGAATTGAGGTGGATTATCGCACGCGAGGTTTGCTCCCATAATCCTCTCCAACGCCGGCAATCGCGGGCGCAAGTCCTCGAGGAGAGAACCATCATGGAGCAACGCAGACTCGGCAAGACCGGACCGCAATCGTCCGCCATCGGACTCGGATGCATGGGCATGTCGGGCATGTACGGTCCGTCCGATCGCGCCGAAAGCATCGCCACGATTCACGCCGCGCTCGAAGCGGGCATCACGCTGCTCGATACCGGCGACTTCTACGGCATGGGCCACAACGAAATGCTGATCGGCGAGGCGTTGAAGAGCGCGCCGCCGTCGCGCCGCGATTCGGCGATCCTCAGCGTGAAGTTCGGCGGCATGCGCGACCCGATGGGCAACTTCGTCGCCTTCGACGGACGTCCCATTGCGGTGAAGAACTTCCTCGCCTACACGCTGCAGCGCCTGGGCGTCGAGCATATCGACATCTATCGGCCCGCGCGGCTCGATGCGAACGTGCCGATCGAGGACACCGTCGGCGCCATTGCCGAGATGATCAAGGCGGGCTACGTGCGTCACGTCGGGCTGTCGGAAGTCGGCGCGGCGACGATCCGCAAGGCCGCGGCCGTGCACCCCGTGTGCGATCTGCAGATCGAGTATTCGCTGATCTCGCGCGGCATCGAGGATTCGATTCTGCCGGCCTGCCGCGAACTCGGTATCGGCATCACGGCTTACGGCGTGCTGTCGCGCGGACTGATCAGCGGACACTGGAGCAAGGAGGCTGCGCAGTCGAACGACTGGCGCTCGCATAGCCCACGCTTTCAGCAAGGCAACGTCGAACGCAATCTCGCGCTCGTCGACGCGTTGCGCACGATCGCCGATGCGAAGCGCGTGAGCGTCGCGCAGATTGCGATTGCATGGGTGCTGGCGCAGGGTGACGACATCGTGCCGGTCGTCGGCGCGCGTCGCCGCGATCGCCTGACGGAATCGCTCGGCGCGTTCGACGTGAAGCTCACGAAGGACGATCTCGCGGCGATCGAAGCGGCGGTGCCGAAGGGCGCGGCGGCGGGCGACCGTTACGAGGCCGTGCAGATGGCCCACCTCGACAGCGAGCGGAAATAAACGCTCATGGCGCGCGCACGGCGTCCTTGCCCTGCGCGTGGCCCTTGCGCAGAAACACCCATGCGTTGAACGCGGCGCCCGCGAACATCAGCACGCTGGTCATCGCGAACACGGAGTGCATGCCCGAATGCGCCGCGATGAAGCCGCCGGCGAGCGGCCCCGTCACCTGGCCGATGTATTGCGCCGAAGTCGCGTAGCCGAGGATGTAGCCGGCCGCGCTGTCCGGCACGTTGTGGCGCACGACGCTCGTGATCGCGGGCAGGAGGCCGCCCAATGCGAGGCCCATCAGAAAGCGCAGCACGACGAGCTGCGTGCCGTTGGTGACGAACATCTGCGGAATCAGCAGCACGCCGCAGACCGCCAGGCACGCGATGATCACCTTCGGCGCGCCGATGCGATCCGCGAGACGTCCGACGCGCGGCGCGGCGAGCACGCTGCCGAGCGCGGCGGCGGACATCACGAAGCCCGCGACCAGCGTGACCTGCTTCGGATCCTTCACGAGCTGCGACACATACACGGTGATGATCGGCTCGATCGACATGTTGGCGAACATGAGCAGCATCGCGCTCGCGAGCATGGCGATGACGGGCGCGAGCAGCGGCACGTCGCGCCAGCCGCCGCGCGGCTTGCCCTTCGCACGGTCCGGCGCGCGGCGTTCTTCCTTGACGAGGAGCGTCGTCATGATGAACGAACAGAAGATGACGCCGCCCGCGATGAAGAACGTCGCGCGTATGCCGATCAAGCCGGGCAGCAGCCCGCCGATGAGCGGCCCGACGAGATTGCCCGCCATCATGCCCGCCGCGTGCGTGCCAAGCGCCCATGCGGTGCGATGCCTGGGCGTCTGCGTCGCGATCATCACGATGGCGCCGCTTGCGTAGCCGCCGACGAGTCCCGCGAGAAAGCGCATCGCCACCAGTTGCCAGACCGATTGCACGACGCCGAGCAAGGACATCGTGATTGCCATGCCGAGGCTCGCGCGTATCAGGATCGGCTTTCTGCCGTAGCGGTCGGCGAGTCGTCCCCAGAGCGGCGCGACGAGTCCCGCGGCGAGAAACGTCGCGCCGAACGCGATGCCGGACCACTGCACGGCCGCCTCCACCGACGACGCGCCGAGTTGCTGCACGTAGAGCGGCAGGAAGGGCAGGAGCAGCGTCATCGCCATGATGGTCGTGAACGAGCCGAATACGCAGACGTAGAGATTGCGTTGCCAGTGAGCGGAGCCTTCGGAATGGGGCGGGGCGGACATGGGTGAGTGCGAGAGGTCGGTTTCGCGTGACTGTCGCAGATTTTCGGCCGGCTTGCTCGGGCTCGACGCGGCACGCAAACTGCGACGCGTGTACGATCGATCCTGGCCCACCGACGGAGAGACGCCGAGTGAAAATCGCGACCTTCAACATCAACGGCATACGTCCGCGTCTCGACGCCTTGTTGAAATGGCTTGAACGCGAGTCGCCCGATATCGTCTGCCTGCAGGAACTGAAAGCGACCGATGCGCAATTTCCCGCCGACGCGATCGCGAACGCGGGCTACGGCGCGCTATGGCATGGACAGGCATCGTGGAACGGCGTGGCGATTCTCGCGAAGGATGCCGAGCCGGTGCTGAGCCGCCGGGGGCTTCCCGGCTTCGAGGACGACACGCACAGCCGCTATATCGAGGCGGCCGTGGGCGGCTTGCTGATCGGCTGTCTCTATCTTCCGAACGGCAATCCGCAGCCCGGTCCGAAGTTCGATTACAAGCTCGCGTGGTTCGAGCGTTTCAATGCGCACGCGAAGACTTTGCTCGACGCCGGTCATCCGGTGGTGCTCGCGGGCGATTACAACGTCGTGCCGACTGACGAGGACATCTACAACACGCGCTCATGGCTCAAGGACGCGCTCTTGCAGCCCGAGAGCCGCGCGGCGTATGCGGACCTGCTTGCTCAGGGCTGGACGGATGCGTTGCGCAAGAAGTTTCCAACTGAGCGCATCTATACGTTCTGGGATTACTTTCGTCAGCATTGGCAGACCAATTCGGGCTTGCGCATCGATCATATTCTGCTCAGCAAGGATCTCGCGAAGAAGCTGGAGGATGCGGGTGTCGACAAATGGGTGCGTGGCGAGCCGCACGCGAGCGATCATGCGCCGACGTGGGTGACGCTGAAGCTCGGGCGCAGCAGGAAGAAGGCGGCGGATGCGTAGGCGTTCAGGCTCGTATCGTGTCGCGGGCTGCCTGTAGCGAGGCGAGGAATTGCATGACGTGCTCGCGGCCGCCCGTCGTCCAGACGTCGAGGTGGTCGGCGTCTTCGATGAGCGCGAGGCGCTTGTTGCCGCGAGCGGCATCGAAAAGGCGCTGGAAGTGCGCGGGCGGGATCACGCCGTCGGCGGTGCCGCCGTAGATCAGGAGCGGCGCGGTTACCGATCCGATCTTCGCGAGGTTCTCGTAGCGGTCGCGCGCGAGCGTGCGGACGGGGAAGAGCGGGAAGCGTTTTGCTGCTACATCGACGATGCTCGTGAACGGGGCTTCGAGGATGAGCGCTTCGATTCTTGCTTCGCTTGCGAGTTGCACGGCGACGCCGGAGCCTAGCGAATAGCCATGAAGCACGATTGCGTTTGAACGTGTGGATGCGTAGGCGTAGGCGGCGCGTGCATCGGCATAGAGACCCGCTTCGTGGGGCTTGCCGGGGTTGCGGCCGTAGCCGCGGTATTCGGCGAGCAGCACGCCGTAGCCTGCCTCGATCATCTCCAGGGCGATGTGGCCGCGTTGGGTGAGGTCTTCGCCGTTGCCGTGGAAGAGGATTATGGTCGGGGTGGTTTTTTTGGGCGCTGCCCTGTAGCGGACTGTCAGCTCGAGGCCATCTTCGGTTTTTATCCTGACGGCGTTTGTGTGTTCTTCCAAGTCGGCGTTTTTTAGCGCCTGAATTTGTTCTAGTGGATAGACGAGGCGCCCTTGTAGCCAATACAGCCCTGCTAGGGCTATCGCATAGATCAATGCTATCGCCAGTACGAGGAGCCAGAGTGCTTCGTGCATTTGCTTGCAAGGCTGGTGTTTTTTGAGTGGCTGGTTTACATGGTAGTGGGTTTGGGTGCGGTGGGTTGTTCGCTCGCTTGCTTGTTCTTTCGTGTCGTGGAATCCTGAATTCTTAGTGGTCTATTCGCACTGCCCCTGTGCGGGGCGGCAGTCACTTTCTTTGCTGCTGCAAAGAAAGTAACCAAAGAAAGCAGCTTTGGGCCCGGAGTGCTGGAGGCAGACTCGTCGTCATGGTTCGGAGTGGCCCCGCCCCTAAGTGTCGCCCTCAAAGGACTCACGCCGCTTGGCTCGCGCACGGTCTGCTCCATCGCACCACAAGACGGACTGGTTCAGCACCAAAGAGCGCCGGCCCGCTGCGCGGCCGAAGCGTCCATCGGGTTTGCGCACGCTTCCGTGCTAACGCCTCCATCTCACCGCATCCGCTAAAGGTTGGTTTCCCTTGCCTACCCTGCGGCAGCGCGTAGCGCTGTGCCGGAACGCTTTGGGGCTGAACCAGCGCCCTTAAACTTCTAGCTCGGCAG
>NZ_FCOB02000059.1 GCF_001545075.1 Caballeronia ptereochthonis | reverse complement strand
TCGGGATATCGGATCACAGACGGCTTGTGGTTCTTGTGTGTTGTTGGGCATCTGAAATTTATTCGATTGCGTCAGGCAACTCGCTCAACCGAGGAGCCAGGACGACATTCACGCAAGGGCGGACCGCAAAAGACCTGGAACGGTGCTGGATTTCGTCGCCAAAGCAAGTCGTGCCCCATTCGCGCGTGGCCGACCCGAAAATAGAAACTTAGCAGGCAGATCCTACGACAGCGTTAGGGCATGACGATAAATTTTGGTTCTCCGATGCTTAGTATCGGATAGGCCGAGAGTGTGGACTGGCGCGGCCTGGATGCGGCCTTTGTCTTTGGCAGTGGAGTCGGCGAAGCAGTGGCTTCGCGCTGGATCCGTGGATCGCACGTTCCAGTATATGGGTTGAAAGTCGGGTTGCCAAAGCCAAAGCGAGGAAGTGCGAAGACCTGCGGCGTGCGGCGCGTCAAAGATAGCCGCGTCGACGATTTGATGGCAGCAGACGCACGCCCGACTGCCTGTCGATAAACATGGATCGCGAATCGAGAAGCGTCGGCCGGCTAACGGAGCGCGGCAGGCGCGTCATTCGCTGCGGTTCGTCCATGCTTGTCTGCGCAGGTTGCGGACAAGTCATGGCAGACTTGCAGCGGTTGTTGTCATTGGAAACCAACGGTGTGTCGAGCCTGATCGTGCAGTCAGGCGTCTTGACCTTTCAACCGTCGTCTCTTGTCTCCTTCCGCCGGCTGTCACGAATTAACAATATCCTTGAACGCCTTGCCGGCCGCGAACTTGACCGTCTTTGCCGCCGGAATGGTGATGGCCTCGCCTGTCGCCGGATTCCGGCCAGTTCGCTCTGATCTCGCTCCCGTCGAAAAGGAGCCGAAGCCGATCAGCTGGACCGCATCCTGCCGTGTCACCGCCTGCGCAATCGTTTCCAGGATGGCGTCGATTGTTGCCCCCGTGCTGGTCTTGCTTTCACCTGTAGCTGCTGCAACAGCGTCGATCAGTTCTTGTTTATTCACGATGGGTTCCTGAAAGCGTCCGCGAAATGCGGACCGAGGTGTCACGCTACCGCATCCACGCGTGAGTGCGCAAGCAGAAGCCTCCGCGCGGCAACCGGAGAGCCGCTGCCGCTGGCAGCAGTCTGAAATCGCCGAACGCGGGACGGGCTTCGTGAATGCCGAAGGGCAGCGCGGCAATCATCGTGAAGAGCATCGACAAGCCCAAGCGATCGGTCCCGCCGGCACTCGAGATCCGATGCCCGATCCGGGAGCGTGGATATCGACGATGGGACCAAGGTCGCAAGTCGGGTTCGCGCAAGAGACGCCGGAAACGGTCGAATGTCATCGCATCACGGGTAAGAACGGCTTCGTGACGAAGCTCGGCATCACAAGCATCGGCCCGCTTCCTCGCGTATGGTCGACACGCCGGTTGCCTTGCGCGCGCCGCCGCTGCGCATTCGATGAGGGTCTTCGAAAGCGTCAATGGTTCGGCTCGTTTTTCGTGATCGCCCCGTTGTGAGGATCGACGTGCAGTTCGTAGATCCTGCCGCCCTTGGTCGCCTCGCCTTCCCAATGACCGTCATCGGCCTTCAGATAGGCATTCGCGTAACCTTGGTCAGAGAGTTTCCGTATGGCCTGCTCTTTGGGCATCCAGTCTGAACCGGGCGTGTCGGCAAGCGCCGCGGAGGCACCAATCAGGGCAACGAGCGCCGTGGCTGCAGGCAGTCCTTTTGCGTTCAGTGCGTTTCAGTCCGACCTCGCAGCAATGTACGCGCCGCGCACACTTGATGAGGCGGTCGAGCATCGCATCGGCTGGATGGGCGGCTGGTTCGCCCGAAAACGGCGTCGTGTCGATACACCCGGGCACGACGCCGGGCATCGAGTCCGTCACCGTCGCATGAGGCCCATGACCAGCGTAACGAGGAAAATGACGAGGAAGATGAAGAACAAAATCTTCGCGATACTGGCGGCGCCAGCCGCAATGCCGCCGAAACCGAGCGCCGCGGCGATGATCGCGACGATGAAGAAGACCAGCGCGTAATAGAGCATGACGTTATCTCCTTGGGATCGAATGTCCGCGCAAAGCATGCGCACGGACCGTGCCCACGCGGAAGCAAGCAGTATTCCTTACCGGATGGAGCGGACAGTTTTGCCGTGATATCCTTGCCCCTCGCCCTGCGTACACCATCGAACCCGTATCGCATTGCGAGCGCGAATCACCCGCCTGTGAACGGCCGTTAAAAAACGCGCGCCGTCTGCCGTTAATCAAAAAGGACGTGAAATAGACACGGCACGGGCTGACTCTCGTTCGCTCGTCGTTCCGCGTTATTGACTGGTCTTGCAATACGGGCACCCTTCCAGCGGTGCTATCCCTGAAAAAGGGCCATGCTCGCCTGGTTGACGATCCGCGGTTCAAGGTCGATCGCCTCGCCCGCTCGACCATCGAGCCGCATGCGGCGGGCATCCCACCACCGAAAGCACGAACGCGACACGTTCGTATGTCCATTGTTCCGACAATAGATTTGAATGCGGCGCCGTTACGGCCCCATTAGGAATGAATTGATGAAACCGGCAAGGAATTCGCTGCGGTCGCGCTTTGGCCGCTACATCGCGTGCGGTGTGATCGCCGCCGCGCTCGTGGCAACCGTGGGCTTTCTTCACTGGCGCCACGAGCTGCGTTTCGCGCGACCCGAGCCTGCGGCGCTGACTGGCGTCGCCCATCAGATGCGGCATGACGCATCGGCGTGGACGCATCAGGAAAAGGATGCTTCGGAGATGCTGCGCGATATTCGGGCGCAGAACGTCGCCGCGATCGGCGTGAGCCGCGATGCGATTCTGGTCTCGACGCTGAAGGGCGAAAGGTACTACGTGGCCGATCATGACGGCGCGTTCTCGAATGCACTGCTGCTGGGCGATCTCAAGCCGGGCAGCGCCGCCTCCTATCAACTGGTCTGGCTGCCGGACGCCGACGTGCGGACCGGGATGGCGCGCTGGACCGAGATGTTCGACCGCACGCGCGATGTCCTGAGCCTGCTGCTGCCGGTATTGATGATCGGCGGCATCTTCTGGTTCATGCGCCGTGAGATGAGGGGCGGAGCCCGGCTGCTCGGCGAGTCGCCGGCGCTGCGTTTCGACGACGTCATCGGCGCAGGCGAAGCGAAAGCGGCACTCGCCGATGTGCGTGCATGGCTGACTGAACCGGCACAATTTACCGGCATGGGCGTGCGCGCGCCATGCGGCATCCTGATGACGGGCGGGCCGGGCGTCGGCAAGACGCGGCTCGCGCAGGCGCTGGCGGGTGAATGCGGCGCGAACTTCATCGCGATCACCGGCAGCTACTTCAGCGCGAAGTACTATGGCGTCGGCATCCAGAAGGTCAAGCATCTGTTCGAGCTCGCCCGCAAGAACGCGCCGACCGTGATCTTCATCGACGAAGCGGACGGGCTCGGCAAGCGGACCGACAGCGGCGGCGGCCCAGTGGAAGCGGAGAGCAACCGCATCATCAATCAGCTGCTCGCGGAAATGGACGGCTTCGAATCGAACGAAGGCGTCATCATCGTCGCCGCGACCAATCATCCGGACAATCTCGACGACGCGCTGCGACGCCCCGGCCGTTTCGACCGGACGGTGCAGGTACGTCTGCCGGGCCTCGAAGACCGCGCGGAAATTCTGCGCTTCTATGCCGCCAATCTGAAAACGAAAGCCGACGACATCGATTTCAACCAGCTCGCGCGTCTGACGACCGGCCTTTCGCCGGCTACGCTGTCCATGATCGCCAATCAGGCGGGGCTCGTCGCGCGCAAGGCCGGCGCGCGCGAAGTCGGGGCCACGCATTTTCTCGAAGCGATCAAGATCGCCCGCATCGGCGACATCAACGGCGCCGAGCGCGCGCTGTCGGACGACGAGCGCACGCGCATCGCGGTGCATGAAGCGGGTCACGGGCTCGTCGCCGCTCTGCTCGACACCGGCGTGCTGGAGGAAGTCACGATTCTTCCACGCGGCGGCGCGCTCGGCGTCGCGTTGATCACGAAGATGCAGGACAAGCATCTCTATCGCGAGACGGAAATGCGCAACGAGATCCAGGTGCTGCTCGGCGGGCGCAATGCGGAACTGCTGATGTTCGACGAAGCCTCCAGCGGCGCGGCGCATGATCTTCAGGAAGCGTCGCGCATCAGTCTCGACATGGTGTCGAAACACGGCTTCAACGCGGACGGCAATTTGTTCAGCCTCGCGGCCTTGCCGCAGCAGTACGCGGGCCTGCAACTGAAGAATTCGATCGAGCATGCCAACGCGCTTCTGCACGATCTGAGCGACGCGTGTCTGGCGCTGTTGCAGGCGAACGAGCCGGTGTTGCGTGCAATCGCCGGACAGTTGCTGGAATCGGAGACGGTGCCGGGCGAGACCGTTTATCGTCTGATCAGGGAGCACGCTGCGGCCGTCGCGGACGCGGAAGCGGACGCTGAAGCATTGGCCGCCTGAGCGATCCGTCTCGCGTGACGTAGTACCCGCATCGGCGCTACGAAGCCCGCTTGCCGTTCAAGCAAGCGTCGATGGCGACTTTCGCCGCCGGCACCGCGGCGATCGCTTCCACCAGATCCCTGAAGCCATCGGGCGGAAAGGGATGGTCCGCGTCCGGCAGACTCTGAAGCGGGCAAGGCTCCAATCCGTGCGGGTCTTCGATGAAAAGCGAAAACAATCCCGCGCTGTTGGCGCTCACTCGCAAGAGAAAGCCGCGATGAGATTCCCTGTATTCGATCGACGAAGGCCCGATGACCGGCGGGACGAGGTTCACGTCGATAGGATCGGCGCTTCTTCGCCGCCGGATCGTCGCCCGGATCAGTGAACGAAAACACATAAGATCTTGTTTCCAGTGGTATCGACGTCCGCTCAGTTGAAAACCGGGGGAAGGCGCGAGCGCCCGGGTGCCTTGCTCGTCGCGGCGATCGCCGAACCTGTCGCGAACGAGCAGCTCACGGAGCACATCGTCGGCGTCGTGATCGAGGTGTTCGCCAGCGAACCGGTCACCGTGACCTTGTAGTACGCGTTGGCGGTCAACGGCTGACAAGGCACGCACATAGACCGAGCCCGGCGCGTTTGGCGATCATCCAGGCAGGCAAGCGAGCCGCCGCTGCCGCCGCAACCAGCGCCGACACTGCGACCAATGCCTTCTTCATCTTCTTCCCTCGTGGCGTCCGCTCATTGCCTCTTCGCCCGGCGCGGCGCGCGGCGGCGAGTGAGCGAAATCATCGTGGGATCCGGCCGCAGCCCTGCCGCGCCGCAGACGCATGATCGCCCGGCGGCAGGCGCGGCGCCGGACAACGCGTCCGGAAAAACTTCTCGAATCGTCCGAGCCGGACCACGCGCGACACGGCGCTTAAGCTTCAGCTTAAAACCGCCGTTAACACGGCAACCAGGCCGAACCCGGCAGACCGGGCCGCACGCGACTATCCCATGCCGAAACCGCTCTACTTCGACAGTGCCTTCATCGATGCCGACGCCGCCGAGGAAATCTGGCGCGAGAGTCTCAGGCCGATGTACGAAATCCATCGCCTGGCAGGCGCGGCGTTTCGAGCGACGATCCGGACCTGGGACATGGGCGGCGCGATGTTGATGACGCTTCACGGCGCGGGCGACGAAGTCCAGTTCAGACGGACGCGGCGGCGCATCGCGACGAGCGGCGTCGACCACTATCTGCTTCATTGCCTGCTGGGCGGATCGCTGACCTCCGAGTCCGCGGAAGGCGCGCAGCGCGTTCCGGTCAACAGCGTGGTGATCCGGGACATGGCGGTCGAGAACGTGGGCATCGCCCGCGACGCGCCGATGATCACGCTCAGCATTCCGCGCGCGGCACTCGACAGGCGCATGCCGGTCGGCGCGCGGCTGCACGGCGCGTGCTGGGACGCGAGCGATCCCATCGGTGGAATGGTTGCCTCGCATATCTGCTCTCTCGCCAGGCTGGCGACGGACATGAGCGACGAGCAGGCGGCCCTCGCGGCCGGGGCGACGCTGGACCTGCTCGGCGCGTGCCTCGTCCCGAAGACCAGGTTCGATACGAAGAAGGACGATCCGCGTCTCGCGCCGATGCTGCGCGCACGCGCGCTGTCCCACATCGAGCAGAACCTGCTCGATCCGGATCTGGATGCCGAATCCCTGCGCCGCGCGCTGGGCATCTCGCGCACGGCGCTGTACGAATTGTTCGACGAGACGGGCGGCGTCGCCCGCCATATCCGCGACCGCCGGCTGGACGAGGCGATGCGGCGGCTGGTCTCGCCGCGCCACGGCCGGGAACGCATCGCCGAGATTGCCTATGCGATGGGCTTCGGGAGTGAAAAGACGTTCAACCGGGCGTTCAAGGAGCGTTTCGACTGCGCGCCGGGCGAAGCGCGCGAGGAAGGAAGCTTTCGCCCGGCCAAAACAGCCTATGTCGACGATTGCAGCAACGTCGGCGCGATCGCGGCGCAGTATCACGCGAAAGTGCGCGGCATTCGCGGCTGATGTCGAAACCGTGCCGGGCGGAAGGTGCGGCACATCGTGCGGCGTCCGGGTCGCGTCGTGCCCGAAGCGCGCTTCGGCTCGTTTCCGGCGTATGTCGAACACCGTACGCACGCGGAAATTTACTTGCGTTTTCTGTTAAATATTTCGATACTCGACAAGTGTTTTCCAGTAAAGGAAACCGGGAGAATCGAAATGACTGATGTTTATCGCAGCAAAGGGCTTTCCAGCGCGCTTTCCTACCAGGATCCGAAGGCCGCGTTTCGCTGGCTCGAAGACGCATTCGGTTTCGAGCCGCTATTCGTCATCCTCGATGCCGACGGCAATCTCGCCCATTCCGAAATGACCTACGGCGCTTCCGTGGTCATGATCGGCAGCGAATGGAGCGAGGACCACAAGAGCCCGCGTTTCGTCGGCGGCAAGAACACGCAGTCCGTTCATGTCCAGCTCGCCGAGGGCGAGGACATCGATGCGCATTGCGCTCATGCGCGCGCGGCCGGCGCGTCGATCCTGATGGAGCCGCAAACCCAGTTTTACGGCGACCGGACCTATCGCGCGAAAGACCCCGAGGGCCATATCTGGACCTTCGGCGTCACCGTGCAAAGAATGACGCCCGAGCAGTGGGACAACGCAAGCGGACTGACCACCCGGACGCGCCTCGATTGAGCGCCTCGGTCGACAGGATCCTCGCGGCGCTGGCCGACCCGCATCGCCGACGCGCGGTGGAGCTGCTGGGCGAGCGTCCGCGCCGCGCGGGCGAACTGGCGAGCGCGCTCGATCTGCCCGCGCCGGCGCTCAGCCGTCACCTGCGGCTCCTGAAAGCGTCGGGACTCGTCGAGGAGCGTCATCCGGAGTTCGACGCGCGCGTGCGCATCTATGCGCTGAAGGATGGCGCCATGGCCGACCTGAAGCAATGGGTCGCCCGCACCGAAACGATGTGGACGGCGCAGTTGTCCGCGTTCAAGGCTCATGTGGAAAAGGAGGATCGATGACGGCCTCGGTCATGGTTTCGCTGCGCGTCGGCGCGTCGCCCATGCGAGCGTTCAAAGCGTTCACCGACGACATCGGCCAATGGTGGGTGCACGACCCGTTGTTCATGCTGACTCCGAAAGGCGACGGCCGTTTGCGTTTCGAACCGGGCGAAGGCGGCAGGCTGGTCACGACCCTGCCGGACGGCTCGGAGTTCGAGGTTGGCCGCATCACCGTGTGGAAGCCGGGTGAGCGACTCGCTTTGACATGGCGACAAGCGACGTTCACGCCGGAACAGTCGACGCATCTCGACGTGCGTTTCGAAGCGATCGGCGACGAGACGCGCGTGACCGTGGAACATCGCGGATGGGACACCATCCCGCAACGTCATGTCGCCCGGCATGGCTTCGAGCTCCTGTTGTTCCAGCGACGGCAAGTGGATCACTGGCGGGCACTGCTGGCGTCGCTCGAGAACGCGCTGAGCGACAACAGGCAGGAGCGCCGTCCGGCTAGCTGATTTCGTGCATGCCCGAACCTGCGCAACCCACGAGCAAGCGTTCGAGCTCGCGCACGTCCGGGCATTCGTCCATGTTCAACACGGCTTGCGCCAGCGCGTCGGCGGCGTCGCTTCCGGTCACGCCGCTCGCAAGGCCACGATACTTCGCCAGCAGGCGCGCGTCGTCGAGCGGACGGCGCGGGTCGCCCAGCGCGATCGTCGTGCGCAATGATCGCACCGAGCCATCGGCATACGTGACGGTGACTTCGGGCTCGTCGAGATCGCCAAGCGTCGCATCGGGTTCGAGCACGATCCGCTCCATCATCGATACGACGCGTTCATCCCCGCGCGCGCCTTCGACGAACGCATCGATGCCCGCGTCCCCGAACACGAGCGCGGCAGCGAGCGCATAGGGCATGCTCATCTGCGCCGACGCCAGGTTCACCGGCTTGCGGTCGCCGCACATCGCATGGACGAACGCGCTGAGCCTCACGCGTACATCGACGACCGGGCCATCGCCCGCGAGTTCGATGAGCGCGTCGAGGGCCGAATGAATGCTGCGGCAGCACGCATGCGGCTTGATCGAGCAGCGCATGATCTTCCAGTTCGTGCCGAGCTCCGCGACGAGCGCCTCGGCGCATGCCGATTCGGGCGCGAACGTGCGCAGGAATCCGCCCCACACGTCTTCGAAAATGCGGGTAGCGCCGCTCATGCCGCCTGCCGCGAGGAGCGCAGCCGTCAGGCCGCCCTCCGCCGCGCGTCCGGAATGCAGGCGCTTGGTCTGCGATCCGTCATGGATGAAACCCCACAGTCCGCCCGCGAAGCTCGCCGCATGGCCGAGCGCCGCGCCGATGCCGCGCGCATCGAGACCGAGTACGCGCGCGCTCGCGGCTGCCGCGCCGAATACGCCGCAGGTCATCGTCGAATGCCAGCCGCGTCCGTTGTGCGCCGAGTAGCCGCCGCACGCTTCGAGCACGCGCCGCGCGATGTCGTAACCGAGCACGATCGCATGCAGCAGTTCCGCGCCCGAGGCGGGCCGCTCGACGCGGCCGAGCGCCGCGAACGCCGCGGGCACGACGACCGCGCCCGAGTGATCGCAGCCGCCGGAGTCGTCGAGTTCGAGCGCATGGGCCGCGACGCCGTTGATGAAGGCGGCATCGCGCGCGCCCGCGCGTCGCGACGTGCCCCATACGATGGCGTCTCCGGTCGAGTCCATCACGGATCGTGCGTGTCGCGCCGACTCCGTGCGCGCGCCCGCAAGCGCCGCGCCGAGCGTATCGAGCAGGTGCCGCTTCGCTTTCGCGACGACTTCATGCGGCAAATCGTCGAACGACGTATCGGCGACGAAGCCCGCGAGTCGTTCGGATAAAAAGCGCTCTCTCATGTTCATCGGACCGCGCTCCTGTGATGCTCGAAGATCTCGACCGGATGTCCGGGCTCATTGGCGGCACGCCGCTCGCGCCACCACGCCGCGGCCTGCGCGCCGGTCGCGAACCAGACATCGCCGCGCTCGCGCATCGTCGCGAGCAACGCGCGCAGCACGCCGATTCGCCCCGCCGTTCCGATGATCTCCGGATGCAGCCGCATGACGAAGCACAGTCCGAAGCGATGAAACGCCTCGAAATCGCGCGTCCAGTTGCCGAGCACTTCGCGATACGACGCGATGCGCGACTGGCCGATGGGCACAGGTGGCGCGAGATTGAACGCGAAGTAAGGCTCGTCTTCGAGCTCCGGGTGCAGCGGCAGTTCGATGAGCGGGGCGTCGCGATGGTAGTAAGGCAGATCGTCGCCGTGCCATGCCGAGGTCCATGCGATGCCTCGCGCGTGCAGATGCCGGCCGAAGCCCGGCGCCCAGTTTCCGGCAAACGGGCGAAAACCCTCGAACGCGCGGCCCAACGCTTCGGCGAGCGCGGCATGGCCCTGATCGAACGCATGCTTTTGCTGTGCGGGATCGAGCGCGTCGAAGTCTTCGCAGGCATCGCCGCTGACGCCGATTTCATGACCGGCCGCGTCGATGCGCAAGACGAGATCGCGATGCGCTCGAACGACCTGTCCCGGCACGAACCAGCTCGAAGGGACCTCGAATTCCGCGAGCGTCGCGAGCAGGCGATCCACGCCGCGCTTCGCGCCGTAACGCCACACGGACAGCGATTTCTCGCGGCCCGCGATATCGGGCGCCTGCGTGCGAATGCCGAGATCGTCGTTGAAATCGACCGTGAGGATCACGGCCGAGCGAGCGCCGCCAGGCCATTTCGGATTTTGCGTCATGCGTTTGCCTGCCCGCTTTCGATCCACCACCCGGCGACTTCGCTTCCCGTCGCGAACCAGACGTCGCCGGCCGCGAGCATATGATCGACGAAGCCCTCGATGAGCGCGATGCGCCCCGGTTTGCCCAACACCTTCGGATGAAACAGCGTGGTCATGCAGAGTCCCTCTTCGTGCGAGCCGTCGAACTCGCGGCGCCAGTTGTCGAGCGTGGTCTCGTAGCTCGCGATACGGTCGAGCCCTGCCGGAAAATCCGGCCTGCGGTGATAAGCAAGCGACGCGTAATCGTCCAGTTCCCAGCGCGCCGGAATTTCGATCAGGCCGCTCTTCGCATCGAGCACGTAGGGACGATCGTCGCCGCGCATCGAGCTCGAATAGCGCACGCCGAACTCCGCGAGAATGCCGGCGGTTTCAGCGGTCCAGTCGCCCGATGGTGTGCGAAAGCCCACCGGCCGCACGCCGAGATGACGCTCGAACAGTTGCGTCGAAATTGCCATCACTTCGCGCTGGCGATCCGCCGTGAGCGTCCAGAACGCCTCGTGCCGATAGCCGTGACACGCGACCTCGTGTCCGCGGCGCACGATCTCGCGGCATTGCGACGGCCAGTTTTCTATCACCCACGCGGGCACGAAGAAGGTCGCGCGCACCCCGCGTTCGCCGAGCACATCGAGAATCCTGCCGAGCGCGCGCCACGGCCCGTAAGCGCCCAGCGTGAAGTACGCGGGGTTGCGCCAGATCGATCCGTCGAGCATCGCGCCGCCGGTGGGGCCGTCGAGATCGAACGCGAGCGCGACGCACGAACGTCGTCCCTGCGGCCAGCGCGGGCGCGTCGTCTCAGTTGCTGGCATTGATCAGCGCCTTCTGCACGGCCTGTTCATGCAATCCCCACTTGGCGAGAATCTTTTGATACGTGCCATCGGCGATCAACTGATCGAAAGCCTTCGTCACGGCGTCGTTGACCGCCGTGTTGTCCTTCGCCATGCCGACGCCCATGTACTGCGACATGAACGGCGCACCGATCGTCACATACGCGTTCTGATCGATCTTGTTCTGATAGGGCATGGTCTCGCCGCCCTGCACGGCCGCGTCGAGCCGTCCCTGACGCAGCTGCATGCGCGCATCCGACGAGCCATCGGTGCCGACCACCGCGATCGGCTTCTTGCCCGCCTTCACGCAATGCTCGTCGCTCCACGCCTTGATGTTGGTCGGAAACGACGTGCGGCGGCTCGAACCGATGTTCTTGCCGCACAGCGCATCCATGTTGGGGAAATCGCCCGCGCGCGTCTTCAGCGCATAGAACTGCGGCCCGCTTTTGAGGTAGTCGAGAAAATTGACCGACGCGCGCCGCTCGGGAATGTCCGTCATGCCCGAGAGAATGATGTCGACGCGCTTCGTCGCGAGCGCGCTCAGCATCTGGTCGAAGCTCGTCTCCTGCCACACCATCTTCACGCCCATCTTTGCGGCGAGCGCTTCGCCGAGATCGATGTCGAAGCCCGTCAGCTTGTCGGTTTCCGGGTCCTTGAACTCGAAGGGCGGATAGTTCGGCACCACGGCCGCGACGATTTCCTTCTTGCCGAGCGCGGGCGCCTGCGCGCCGGCGGCATCGACATGCAGCAGCACCGCGGCGAACGTCAGTGCACAGAGGCTACGCAAGCGAAGAGTGGCTTTCATGAGATGACTCGCTCCTGATTCGATGATTGTTTGATTGAACTTCAGGCCAGCACGGCGGAGATGAAATCACGCGTGCGGGCTTGCCGCGGTTCGGACAGCACCTGCCCGGGCGGTCCCGCCTCGACGATCTGCCCCTGATCCATGAACACCACGCGGTTCGCCACCTCGCGCGCGAAACCCAGTTCGTGCGTGACGATGATCATCGTCATGCCGCTCTCGGCGAGGCCGCGCATCACGGCGAGCACTTCGCCGACGAGTTCGGGATCGAGCGCGGACGTGGGTTCGTCAAAGAGCAGCAGTTGCGGATGCATCGCGAGCGCGCGCGCGATCGCGACGCGCTGCTGCTGCCCGCCCGACAACTCGACGGGAAACGCGTTGCACTTGTGACCAAGCCCCACGCGCTCGAGCAGCACGCGTGCTTCCTCCTCGGCCTGCGCGCGCGGACGCTTCAACACGTGCACGGGTCCTTCGATCACGTTCTCCAGCGCCGTCATGTGCGGGAAGAGATTGAAGCGCTGAAAGACCATCGCGGTGGCGAGACGCTGCCGCGCGATCTGCCTCTCCGAGAGCTCGTGGAGCTTGTTGCCCGCCTGCCGGTAGCCGAGCAGCTCGCCCTTCACCGAGAGCCAACCGTCGCTGATGGTTTCGAGCTGATTGATGCAGCGCAGGAAGGTGCTCTTGCCCGATCCCGAAGGTCCGATGATGCACAGCACCTCGCCCTCGGCGACATCGAGCGTGATGCCCTTCAATGCCTGAAACTCGCCGAACGACTTGCGCACGTCCACGGCGCGTACGATTGGATTCATCCGTGTCTCCTCATTGACGGCTCGACGCCCTGCCCGCCCCGCGCGCATAGCGGCGCTCGACGCGCGTCTGCAGGAACGACAGCACCGTGACCACGACGAGATACCAGATCGCCGCGACGATCAGCAGTTCGATCACCCGGCCGTTCGCGTAATAGATGTTCTGCGCGTTGTGCAGCATCTCCGCGTACTGGATCACGCTCGCAAGCGACGTGAGCTTGACCATGCCGACGAGCTCGTTGCCGATGGGCGGCACGATCACGCGCATCGCCTGCGGCAGGATGATGCGGCGCAGGGCCTGCAGACGCGGCATGCCGATCGACTTGGCCGCCTCGTACTGCCCCGTATCGACCGAGAGCAGCCCCGCGCGCACCACCTCCGACGTATAAGCGCCCTGATTGATGCCGAGCCCGAGAATCGCGGCGAGAAACGGCGTCATCACGTCGACGGTGCGCAGCGTGAACACGCCCGGTATGCCGATCACCGGAAACACGAGCGCGAGGTTGAACCAGAGCAGCAGTTGCAGGATGACCGGCGTGCCGCGAAAGAGCCACACGTAGCCTTGCGATATCGTGCTCAGCACGGGATTGCTGGAGAGCCGCATCACCGCCGTGATGACGCCGAGCGCGATGCCGAGCGCCATCGCGAGTATCGTCATGACGATGGTGTTGCCGAGGCCCGTGAGAATCGTGCGCGCCGTGAGAAAGCGCCCGACGGTCTGCCACTCGATCTGCCCGCGCGCGAACGCCGCGACGATATAGCCGATCACGACAATGATCGCCGCCGACGCGACATAGCGCCCCCAGTACTTGCGGCGCACGCGCTCGAGCGTGGTCTGCCCCGTCGTCATCGAATGCTGCGCCTGCTCGGCTGCGCTCAACATGTCGGACCTCCGTATTCGTTCGCCCACGCGCTCTGCCGCGCGAGCGCCAGCTTCAAACGGTCGATCTGCTCGACGACGCGCGCGGGCGCCGTGCCGCCGAAGCCGCTGCGCGCATCGACGGCGGCTTCCAGCGTGAGGTGCTGAAGCACGTCGGCGTGAAGGCGCGGATCGATCGCGACGAGCATCTCGGCGGTCACATCCGACAGCTCGATGCCACGCTCCTCGCACGCGCGCACGAGCGCGCCGGTGATCTCGTGCGCCTCGCTGAAGGGCACGCCCCGCAGCGCGAGCCAGTCGGCCACTTCGGTCGCGAGCGTGAAGCCGAGCGGCGCCTGCCTGCGCAATTCGTCCACGTCGACGCGCATCGTGCGGATCATGCCGGCCATCGCAGGCAGCGTGAGCGCGAGCGTGTCGATGCCGTCGAACGCGGCGTTCTTGTCCTCCGAAAGATCACGGTTGTACGCGAGCGGCAGCGACTTGAGCGTGGCAAGCAGCCCGCCCAGATTGCCGATCAGCCGCCCCGCCTTGCCGCGCGTGAGTTCGGCGATGTCGGGATTCTTCTTCTGCGGCATGATCGAGCTGCCGGTCGCGTAGCCGTCGTCGAGCTCGACCCAGCGGAACTGGCGGGAGGTCCAGAGAATCACTTCCTCCGACAGCCGCGACAGATCGACGGCCAGCATGCTCATGACGAACAGGAATTCGGCGACGTGATCGCGCGCCGCGACGGCGTCGATCGAGTTCTCGCACGGCGCGTCGTAGCCCAGTTCCTCGGCCGAGAGCGCCGGATTCACGCAGATAGCCGAGCCCGCGAGTGCGGCCGCGCCGAGCGGCGAGCGCGCGCTGCGGCGATCCCAGTCGATCAGCCGATCGACATCGCGATAGAACGCCTGCGCATGCGCGAGCAGCTGATGCGCGAACACCACCGGCTGCGCCGGCTGCAAGTGCGTAAAACCCGTGCTGTAGCTGCGCAGATGCGTCTGCGCCTGCGCCACGAGCGCGTCCTGCAGCGCGATCACGTCGCGCGCCAGCTTGCGCGCCTTGTCGCGCAGAAACAGCCGCAGATCGTTGGCGGCCTGATCGTTGCGCGAGCGTCCCGCGCGCAGCTTGGCGCCCGTCGCGCCAAGGCGTTCCGTCAGCACGCGTTCGAGAAACGTGTGCACGTCCTCGTCATGCGGCGACGGCGCGAGCCGGCCTTCGACGAATTCCGCGCGCACGCGCTCCATTTCGTCCAGCAGGCGCTCCAGCTCACCGCCGTTCAGCACGCCCGCGCGCCGCAGCTCGCGCGCATGGGCCTTCGAGCCGGCCAGGTCATAAGGCGCGAGCCTGAAAAAACTTTCCTCGGAGCGCGACAGCGCCTTGAGTTCCGCCGCCGGAGCCGATCTGAAACGTCCGCCCCACAGCCGTTCGGTACCTTCCGCCACCTTCATGTCTCTTCCTCGTCACGTTGAGTTCATGACGAGCATAGGCCTACAATTTTTTTGTTTGTAGCGAGATTTTGAACCTGCTTTAATGAAATTTTTCTCAGCATCTCGCTCGTGAACCCATCGAACGACCATGCGTAGCCGACTGCCGCCCCTCAATCCGCTGCGCGCCTTCGAGGCGACGGCGCGCCATGCCACGGTCGCGAAAGCCGCCGAAGAACTCAACGTCACCGCGAGCGCGGTCAGTCATCAGGTGCGCGTGCTGGAGGACTCGCTCGGCGTCGATCTGTTCGTGCGCTCGCGGGCGCGCCTGAAGCTCACGCCGGCCGGCGAAGCACTGCTGCCTTCGGTGCGCGGCGCGTTCGAGATGATCGCGACAGCCGTGGCGAAAGTGGGCGAAACGGTCGTCGCGGGCGACCTCGTCGTGTCGGCGCCCTTGTCGTTCACGTCGCGCTGGCTCGCGCGGCATATCGGCGATTTTCTGCATCGCTATCCGGCGATCAAGCTGAAAGTGATCCCGTCGAACGACGACAAGGAAGTCTATTCGCCGGGTGTCGACGTTTGCGTGCGCTACGGCGAAGCGCACTGGAAGGACCGCTCCGTCACGCTGCTCGAACATCCGGCGCTCTATCCGGTGGTGAATCCGGCGCTCATGAACGGCCCGAAGGCGATCCGCTCGCCCGACGACCTGCGCCACTACGCGCTCTTCTGCGAGCACGCGGGATCGTGGATGCGCTGGCTGATGGAGGCGAAAGTGGAGCATCCCGAACGCATGCGCATTCTGGAAATCGGCAACGCGCACATCGCGATCGAAGCCGCGCTGCATGGTCAGGGCGTGGCGCTCGGCGACAGCATCTCCGTGCGCGACGATCTCGTCGAAGGCACGCTCGTGCGGCCGTTCAAGGCGACGGTGCCGTCGCGGCATCCCTACCATATCGTGCGGCCGCCGGAACTGGCCGACTCGCCGCTCGCCTCCGCTTTCGTCTTCTGGCTCGAACAGCAGGTGCGCGAGTCGGCCTAGCCTTCGTTGCGATGCCCGAGCATCAACGCCATTAATACAAAGGATCAGAAAAGAGACTTTTACTTATCAATTTTGGCTCCCGATAAAGGCGGCATGCCCGCGCAGTCGACGCGGCTCCCTCACCGTCAACGTTCGGAGATGCCCATGGCTTCGGTCCGTCCCGCCGCCTCCTCGCCCGCCTCAGCCGTCCAGCATGCGGCGCCCAACGACATGAAGAAGATCGCGGTCGCCAGCGTGATCGGCACGACCGTCGAGTGGTACGACCTGTTCGTGTTCGCCACCGCGTCCGCGCTGGTCTTCAACAAGGTCTTCTTTCCCGGCTTCGTGCCGCTGATCGGCACGCTGCTCGCGTTCGGCACGTTCGCTTCCGCGTATCTCGCGCGCATCGCGGGCGCCGCGCTCTTCGGCCATTTCGGCGACCGGCTCGGACGCAAGTCGATGCTGCTCGTCTCGCTTCTGCTGATGGGCGTCGCGACCTTCGCGATCGGCCTGTTGCCCGACTACGGCGTGATCGGCATCTGGGCGCCCATTCTGCTGCTCGCGCTGCGCATCGTGCAGGGTCTCGCGCTCGGCGGCGAATGGGGCGGCGCGGTGCTGATGGCCGTCGAGCACGCGCCGGCGAACAAGCGCGGACTGTACGGCTCATGGGTGCAGATCGGCGTGCCGGCCGGCACGCTCATCGCCAATCTCGCGTTTCTCGTGACGAGTTCCCTGCTCTCGCCCGCTGCGCTGCTTTCGTGGGGCTGGCGCGTGCCGTTTCTCGCGAGCGCGCTGCTCGTCGGCGTCGGACTTTACATCCGCCTGAACATGTCCGAGACGCCGACGTTCGAGAAGGTCAAGGCCGCCGCAGCGCAAGTGAAGCTGCCGCTCGCCGCCGTGCTCTCGCGCTACGGCAAGCAGGTGCTGCTCGGCGGCATCGCGACGATGTCCACCGGCACGTCGTTCAACCTGATCGTCGCCTTCGGCCTCACCTATGGCACGCAGACGCTCGGCTTTTCGCGCAACGCGATGCTTTCCATCGCGTTGATCTCCTGCGCGCTGTGCATCGTCATGCTGCCGCTCTTCGGCCGCTTGTCGGATGTGATCGGGCGCAAGCCGGTGATCATCGGCGGCATCGTCGCGGAAGCGCTCTTCGCGTTCCCGCTCTTCTGGCTGCTCGATACGCGCGACTTTTCCTTCGCCCTGCTCGGCTACGTGCTGATGATGAGCGCCTTCGCCGCCAACTACGGGCCGATCGCCACGTTCCTCGCCGAGCTCTTCGGCACCGAAGTGCGCTACTCCGGCCTCTCGGTGAGCTACATGCTCTCCGGTCTGCTCGGCAGCGCGGCCACGCCGATCGTCACGACGGCGCTGCTGTCCGCCACGGGCCACGGCTCGTCGATCGCGTGGTACATGATCGGCTCGGCCGTCATATCAGCCATCGCGCTCGTGATGCTGACCGAAACGCTGCGCACCGATTTCGCCGCGAGCAAGGGTGACCGCGCATGAATGCGACGCTGCTCGAACAACTGGCGCGGGTGAGCTTTCCGACGCTCGGCCATTTCCTCGATGACGGATTCGCCGATCACGGCATGCATTCGCTCCTCGCGAACGTGCGGATGATCGGCCGCGTCATCACGCTGCAGCTCGCGGACGCCGACGCGATCGCGGTGAACCGCGCCCTTGCGCGCATCGTGCCGGGCGACGTGCTCGTGATCGACATGCAGGGCGATCATGCGCACGCGCCGGTGGGCGCCGTCACCGCGACGGCGGCGGGTCAGGCAGGCGCGGCGGGCGTGGTGATCGACGGCGTCGCGACCGATGTGCCGGAGCTGCGCGGCATCGGCCTGCCGGTGTTCGCGCGCGGCACGAGCGTGCTCACCACCAAGCGGCACGGGTTGGACACGAGCCGTCATGACGTGCCCGTGCGCTGCGGCGGCGTGCGGGTCGAGCCCGGCATGATCGCGCTCGGCGACGACAACGGCCTGCTCTTCGCGCATGCCTCGACGCTTCACGAGGTGATCGAAACGGCGCTTGCATCGGACCGCGCCGAGCCCGCGATACTCGCGCGTCTGCGGGCGAACGAGCCGGTCGAAAGCGTGCTCGGCGTCGTCCGGTAAGGCAAGCATTCGCGCCGCTAATGCTCAGCATCAAAACAATGAAATTGACCGTGCCCGCTGTTTCGTCGAACACTGGCGCGCCACCTTCGCAAATCCCGGGAGACAGTCAGATGGGTTCATCCGAGCTTCAAATCGTCACGAGCGGCGAGTCGCTCTTCCCGCCCGATGAATGGGCGGTGCGCACCGATCTCGCCGCGCTGTACCGGCTCGTCGCGCACTTCCGCATGACGGACATGATCGACACGCACATCTCCGCGCGTCTGCCGACGAAGCCCGGCGAAGCACCCGCATTCCTGATCAACCGCTATGGCCTCCTGTTCGACGAGATGCGCGCGTCGGACCTCGTGAAGATCGATCACGCCGGCAACGTGATCGACGAGCGCGCGAAAGCCGACCCCGCGCGCTTTCGCGTGAACGCGGCGGGCTTCACGATTCACTCGGCGATTCACATGGCGCGCCACGATCTGCGCTTCGTCGTTCATACCCATACGGCCGCGGGCATCGCGGTATCGGCACAGGCAAGGGGCCTTCTGCCGATCAGCCAGCACGCGTTGAAGTTCTACGGCAAGCTCGGTTATCACGACTACGAGGGCATCGCGCTCGATCTCTCCGAGCGCGAGCGGCTGGTGCGCGACTTCGGTCCGCACAAGGCGATGATCCTGCGCAATCACGGTCTGATCGCGGGCGGCGCGAGCGCGGCCGAAGCCTTTCATGAAATCTATTTTCTGGAGCGCGCCTGTCAGGCGCAGGTTCAGGCGACGTCCGGCGGCGCGGAGTTGATCATTCCACCCGCCGAAGTCCGCGAGCGCACGGCGCGGCAGTTCCTGCGCGACGATTCCGCGGAGATCACCGAAACGGCGTGGCACGCGGCCTTGCGCCTCATCGACGATCCGGATTCCGACTACCGCACGTGATGCGCATGACCACCATCGCCCTTCTGAGCCAGAGTTACGACATGTCTCATCTGGTGGCGTCGATCAGGCGCGCCGCCCCCGAATTCGATGTCGTCATGCACGACGATCCGCGCGCAGCCCACGCGGAAGTCGCCGCGTGCTGGGACCCGCCACGCGGCGCCATGGCGCGCATGCCGAATCTGCGGCTGATTCACAGCATCGCGGCGGGCGTCGACAACATCCTCTCCGATCCGGCCCTGCCCGCGCTGCCCCTGTGTCGCGTCGTCGATCCGCAGCATGCGCGCGGCATGAGCGAGTTCGTCACATGGGGCGTGCTGCATTTTCATCGGCGGCTCGACCGGGTGCTCGTCAATCAGGCGCGCGGCCATTGGGAACGTTTCGATCAGGCGCATCCGGCGATGTGCACCGTCGGCGTGATGGGCCTCGGCGAGATCGGGTCACGCGTCGCGAACGATCTGCAACGTCTCGGCTTCACCGTGCGCGGCTGGGCGCGCAGGCCGCGTCCGCTGCCGGGTATCGAGCTGTTCGAAGGCGCCGGCGCGCTGCAAGCGTTTCTCGAAGGCACCGACGTGCTCGTGTGCCTGCTGCCGCTCACCGGCGAAACGCGCGGCATCCTGAACGCGCGCACCTTCGCGCTGCTCAAGCCGGGCGCGAAGCTGATTCACGTCGGGCGCGGCGAGCATCTCGTCACGGCCGATCTCACCGATGCCCTTGCGAGCGGACGACTGGGCGGCGCGATCGCCGATGTGTTTCCCGTCGAGCCGCTGCCCGTGGATGACGCGCTCTGGAACGTGCCGAATCTGATCGTCACGCCGCACATGGCTTCGGTCGCGAGTTCGGAGACGATCGGGCTGCAGGTCGCGCAGAACGTGCAGCGCCTCCTGCGCGGAGAGCCGCTGCACAACGTGGTGGATGTGCGGCGCGGCTACTGATTCCCGGTCGCCGCTTCACGGCCTTCGTGCTGATCGATGAAGGCGTGCAGCGCATCGATGAAGGCTGTCTCCGCGGCGCTGAACTTGCGGTCCTGCGACCAGAGAAAGTAGACGTCGAGGTCGGCTACGCCTTCCTCGGGCGGCAATCGCCTGAAGCGTCCCTGTTCGATGTCGTCGCGCATCACATGCGCGGGCAGGCAGCCGATGCCGAGCCCCGCGAAGATGAAGCGCTTGACCTCCGACATGCTCGACGACGATGCGATCACCCGCCCCGTGAAGCCCTTCTCGTCGCGAAAGATCGTGAGCGGCGACATGTGATCGCCCACCTTGTCGCCGGAGAAGGAGACGAACTGCTGGCTCGCGAGATCGGAAAGACGCACCTCGTCGCGCCCGAAAAGCGGATGATGCCGCCCGCAGAAGAGCGCGTAACGCTGGCGCAGGAACACGCGCGCTTCGACGCGCCGCGGCAACGCGCGCCGCGGAGACAGGCCGAGCGTGGAGGCTTTCTGCTGGAGGTTGTTGACGACATCGGCGCTGCGCATCACCTGGCTTTCGAAGTCGATGCGCGGATAGGTGCGATGAAACTGCGCGAGAAACTCGTCGTAAGCCGGAAAGTCGATGCCGCTCACGATCGCGATGCGCACCGTGCCGGAGATGTCGTGATCGCGGTCGACGTCGGCGAGCGAGAGGCGCGAGATCGTGCCGTAGATCTCCTCCGCGATCTGCTGCACCTCGATGCCCGCCTGCGTCACTTCGATGCGCGGGCCGTGCCGGTCGACGAGCCTCAAGCCCAGTTGCTCCTCCAGACGGCGCAGCGCCTGGCTGACCGCGGGCTGCGTGAGATGCAGGCGCGTCGCCGCGCGGCTCACGCTCTTCTCGCGCGCGATGGCGAGAAAGGTCCGCAGCAGGTTCCAGTCGAGGCGGTCGTTCAGATAAGTGTCGGGCCGGTCTTTGCTCATGCGGATCTCGAATCGGAAGGATTAGCCGAAATCATACTCAGAATAAGCATTGAAAATTGGACGAATTATTTTGATCTCGCGATAAAGACGGGATCGCGCGAGGCTCGCCTCGCCGGCAACGACAGCAGACACGCTCAGGAAAACGAATGATGCAGACAATGACGACCCATCGCACGCGCACATTGGCGGCCTTGCAGCGCACATGGTTGTTCGTGCCGGGCGCACGTTCCGAGGCGCATGCGGCGGCGCTCGACTCGTCGTGCGACGTCATCGTCGCGGACCTCGAAGAAATGACCGCGCCGCACGATCGCCCATCGGCGCGCGAGCGGATCGTCGCGTTACTCGCGAATGCGCGCGCGTGCGGCGCGTTCGGCGCGGTGCGCATCAACCGCATGGAAGAGGACGGTGCCGCCGATCTCGAAGGCATCATGCGGGGCCGTCCGGACGCGGTGTTCCTGCCGCACGCGGAGACGCCGGAGCAGCTGATCGCGCTCGATATGGCGCTCGGTGAATGCGAAGCGCGCTTCGGCATCGCGCCGGGAACGACGGCCATCGTGCCGACCATCGAATCCGCGCGCGGACTGGCGCGGCTCGCCTCGCTGCTGGCGGCGAGCCCGCGCATCCGTTACTGCATGCTGGCGTCGGAAGACCTTGCGGCGAGCCTCGGTGCGCGCCGCACGCCGCAAGGCGACGAGTTGCGTTACGCGCGCAGCCGCTTTCTGATCGAGACGCTCGGCGCGGGCTGCCGTCCGATCGATCTGCCTTGCACGTATCGATCGCCCGCGACGCTCGATCACGATCTGGCAATCGCGCAGCAACTGGGCTTTCGCTCGAAGTGCGCAGTGTTCGTCGAACAGGTCGATGCGATTCATCGCGCGTTCACGCCCTCCGCTTGCGATGCGCAGGCCGCGCAAGCGCTGCTCGATGCGTTTCGCGCACAAAGCGCCGCTGCATCGTCGCGCTTCGACGAGAACTGGATCGATGCGCCCGAAGCCAATAACGCGCGGCGTATTTTGGAGCGCCATGCACTTGGTCAGCGGCTGCAAGACGAGCGCAATCAGTAAAACGTCAAACCTCACAATCGAACGCAACGCCTGACCGGACCTCTCATGTCGACAACTTCAGCTCATGCTTCCCAGCCGGTGCGCGCGGCGCTGGCCGCGTTCATCGGCACCGCCGTCGAGTTCTACGATTACTACACGTACGCCACGGCCGCCGCGCTGATTCTCGGCGACGTGTTCTTCCCCAGCTCGAATCACTTCGTCTCGACGATGGCTTCGTTCGGCACGTTCTTCGTCGGCTTCGTGGCGCGGCCGCTGAGCGGCGCCGTGTTCGGGCACCTCGGCGACCGCATCGGCCGAAAGAAGATGCTCATCCTCACGATGTTCCTGATGGGCGTGGCCACCACGGGCATCGGCCTCCTGCCCGGCTATGCGCAGATCGGCATCTGGGCACCGGTGCTGCTCGTTCTCCTGCGCGTGCTGCAAGGCATCGCCGTGGGCGGCGAATGGGGCGGCGCGGTGCTGATGGCGAGCGAGCACGCGCCCGCCGGACGCAGGACCTTCTTCGCCTCGTTTCCGCAGATGGGCAGCCCCGCCGGACTGCTCCTCTCGCTGATCGCGTTTCGCCTCGTGACCTCGCTCGACCACGACAGCTTCGTCGCGTGGGGCTGGCGCCTGCCGTTCCTTGCGAGCTTCGTGCTCTTGCTGATCGGAGTCGTGGTGCGTGTCGGGGTCGACGAATCGCCCGAGTTCAAGCGTGTGCGCGAACACGGCGCGGTTGCGAAGTTTCCCGTCGCAGAGGTGCTGCGCACGTCGTGGTATCCGATCGTGATGGCCGCGGCCGCCACGACCATCGGCTCGGCGGGATTCTTCTTCACCAATACGTTCATGATCTCGTATGTGACGACCTATCTCGGCATGCCCAAGCCGTTCATTCTCGACTGCCTGTTCGTCGTCACGGTGATCCAGTTGCTGTCGCAGCCGGTGTCGGCCCTGCTCGCGCAGCGCTTCGGCGAGACGCGCTTTCTGATCTGGGCGGCCTCGCTGTGCATGGTGGTGCCTTATCCGATGTTCCTGCTCGTCAATACGCAGCAGCCTGTCGCCATCGTCGTCGGGATCTCGCTCGCCGTGGTGTCGCTGTCGGCCGTGTATGCCGTGATCTCGGGCTTCATGACCCCCGCGTTTCCGGCGCGCGTGCGCTATTCGGGTATCTCGATTGCCTATCAGCTGTGCGCGATGATCGCGGGCGGCACCACGCCGATGATCGGCACCGTGCTCGCGCAGAACTATCACGGGCAGTGGTTGCCGCTGGCGGCGTTCTTCACGCTGCTGTCGTGCGTCTCGCTGATCGGGATCGTCGGGCTGGGGCGGTATCGCGGGAAGCTGGGCGAGGTCGTGGCGCTGAGGATCTAACGGCTCAGTGCGGGATAGCGCCTGTGCTTGCGCGGGCGCCTGGACATTTTGGTGGATGGTTTGACGGAAGACGGTTAGTTGCAGGCACTGACCCAGCGAGTCCGCTCCGGAGCATCGACAACTATCCGCGTTCGTTTCGCGGATAGCGCCGATGAACGCGCTTCAGCGACGCAGCTCCGCCCGCTTGAGTCGGCCGCTGTAATAGCGCTCGCGCGACACGCGGATTGCGGCATCGAAATCCGGCTCCGTCGCGAGATGCCGATGATCCACGCTGACGAGCCAGCCGTGCGCGGATCGGCACCAGCGGATTCTTCCCTCCTCGTACAGTTCGGAGAACCAGCGCCAGAGCGTGGCATCCTCCTTGTCGGCGAGCTTCGCAGCTTCGCTCCGAACGTTCTCGCGAGTAATCGCCAGCATGGTTCCGCGGGCCTCAGGCCAGTTCGCCGACTAGTTCAGGCACGACCGCGAACAGATCGCCGACGAGACCGTAATCGGCGACGCTGAAGATCGGCGCTTCTGGGTCCTTGTTGATCGCGACGATCACCTTCGAGTCTTTCATGCCGGCCAGGTGCTGGATCGCACCGGAGATGCCGACCGCCACGTACAACTGCGGCGCGACGATCTTGCCGGTCTGGCCCACTTGATAATCGTTCGGTACGTAGCCCGCGTCGACCGCCGCGCGCGATGCGCCCAGCGCCGCGCCCAGCTTGTCGGCCAGCGGCTCCAGCGTCTTCGTGTAGTTCTCGCCGCTGCCCAGACCACGCCCGCCCGACACGATGATGTTCGCGCTCGTCAACTCCGGACG